>NZ_JAAN01000035.1 GCF_000559025.1 Luteimonas huabeiensis HB2
GGCCGCCACGTTGGCGATCTGCCGCTCTTCCCCGGCCGCGCCGACCGACACCGTGTGGTCGCGGTCGGCCACCGAGCCCCGGCCCAGGGCCACGCTGCCTTCGCCGCCGGCCTCGCTGTCGGAACCCAGCGCCAGCGAGTGGTCCCCGTGGGCCTGGCTGGAGTTGCCCAGCGCGGTGCTGTTGAAGCCGCTGGCGCTCGCGGCGCCGCCGATCGCCGTCGCGTAGTCGCCGGAGGCCTCGGTCGGGAGCAAGCCCCAGAACGCACCGCCCACCGCCACGCTGTTGTCGCCGCTGGCGATGGCGTTGGCGCCGACGGCGGTCGCGTCGTAGTTGCCCGCCACCGCGCCGAAGCCGACGGCGGTGCTGTTGTCGGACTGCGCCTCGGCGCCGTAGCCCAGCGCGGTCGCGCCGAAGCCGCTCGCGGTCGCGTAGCCGCCATAGGCCGACGCGGCGTCGGCGCTGGCCTCGCTGCGGAAGCCGGTGGCCGTGGCCTGGGTACCGGAGGCCTGCGCCTCGCTGCCGGTGGCGGTGGCATAGGCGCCGTCGGCGATCGCGCCGGCGCCGCTGGCGGTGGCGCCGATCTCCTGCGCCTGCGCCCCCGTGCCCAGCGCCGTGCTCGATTCGCCCCAGGCTTCGGCGTAGGCGCCCAGCGCCACCGCGCTCGCGCCGCCGGCGACCGAGTTGAAGCCCACCGCCGTCGCCGCCTGCTCCAGCGCGAACGCGCCGCTGCCGAAGGCCGAAGACGCTTCCGCGGAGGCGTTGCTGCCCGAGCCCACCGCGGTGGCATAGTCGCCGTCGGCCGTGGCGTTGGAACCGGCGGCCAGCGCTTCCTCGCCGGTCACGAAGGCCTCGCCCTCGCCGGTGGCGCGGAAGTACCACCGTGTTCGCGCGGTCGGCCCGCGACCCCTGGCCCAGGGCCACGCTGCCGTCGGCGCTGGCGACCGCGTCGGCGCCCAGGACCACGGTGTTCTCGCCGTAGGCCTCGCCGAAGTTGCCGACCACGGTGCTGTTGTCGCCGCCGGCGTAGGCGGCGCCGCCGATGGCGGTGGAGAAGTCGCCCGCGGCCTCGGTCGGCAGCAGGCCGGCCAGGGAGCCGCCGACGGCGACGCTGTTGATGCCGCTGGCGAGCGCCGCCTGGCCGACCGCCGTGCTGTAGCTGCCGGAAGCGACGCTGTCGGAGCCGAGCGCCACGCTGCTCGAGCCCGATGCGGTGCTGAAGTTGCCCAGCGCGGTGGCGTTGAGGCCGGTCGCCGCGGCATAGCCGCCGATCGCGGTGGCGTAGTCGTTGCCCGCCTCGGCCAGCAGGCCGAACGCGGCCGCCGACTCGCCGCTGGCGATGCTTTCGGCGCCGACCGCGGTGGCGCCCTCGCCCGAGGCGTCGGCGTAGAAGCCGACCGCGGTGGCCTCGATGCCGGAGGCACTGGCGAGCGCGCCCGAGGCGAGGCTGCCGTCGCCGCTGGCGACGGCGCCGGCGCCGGTGGCCGTGGCCAGTTCGCCGGACGCCTCGCTCTCGGCGCCCAGCGCGATCGCGTACTCGCCGCTGGCGCTCGACGCCGCACCCAGCGCGAGCGCGTTGGCCGCCATCGCCGAGGCGTTGAAGCCGATGGCGGTGGCGTTGGCCTCCAGCGCGAAGGCGCCGCTGCCGAACGCGGACGCGCCCTCGGCGAGCGCCACCGCGCTCGAGCCCACGGCGCTGGAGTAGTCGCCGTCGGCGGCGGCGTTGGCGCCGGCCGCCAGCGCTTGCTCGCCGGTCACGAAAGCCTCGCCCTCGCCGCTGGCCTTGAAGTAGCGCTGGGTGCCCTCGGCGAGGTCCGCGACTTCTTCCAGCTGGGCGACGTTGACCGCGTCGTGGGCGTCGACGCCGTCGGACACGTTGACGATCCGCCGCGTGGCCGGATGCCCGCCGGCGCCGGTGCCGTTGCCGACCGAGACCACGTTCTCCTGGGTGGCGCGGGAACCCGCGCCCAACGCGACGCTGCTGGCGCCGTTGGCCCAGGCGCTCAGGCCGAGGGCGGTGGCGTTGGCGCCATAGGCATAGGCATCGCGACCGATGGCGGTGGCGCCCGCCGCGGTCGCCCAGGCGAACTGGCCGACGGCGGTGGTGTGGTCGGCGGTGGCCCAGGCCGAACCGCCGACCGCGACGCCGTTCAGGCCGGTCGCGCTCGACGACGAGCCCAGCGCGACGCTGGTCGCCCCGCTCGCGGTGGCGCTGATGCCCACCGCAGTGGCTCGCGCGCCGCTCGCCTCGGTGCCGTAGCCCAGCGCGGTGGCGAAATCGCCGGTCGCCTCGCTGAAGCCGCCGTTGGCGGTCGAAGCCAGACCGCTGGCGATGCTGCGGTAGCCGGTGGCCGTGGCCTGGGTGTTGCTCGCCGTGGCGGCCGCGCCGGTGGCGCTGGCGTAGGCACCGGTGGCCTGCGCGCCCGCGCCCAGCGCCGAGGCGCCCTCGGCGGATGCCGTGGTGACCTGGTCGAGCACGATGGCGCCGTCTTCGCCCACCGCATACAGCGTGCCGCCGATCGCGGTGCTGGAATCGGCCTCGGCGACCGCGCCATAGCCCGAGGCCAGCGCGTACTGGCCGCCGGCCAGGGCGCCGGTGCCGAGCGCGGACGCCCCCACGCCGTAGGCGGTGGCGCCCGCGCCGACGGCCGTGGCGTAGTCGGCCTCGGCGTAGGCGCCGGAACCGGCGGCGGTGGATTCCTCGCCGGTGGCGAAGGCCTCGCCCTCGCCGGTGGCGGTGAAGTAGCGACTGTCGGCGGTCGCCGCCTGCAGCTGTTCCAGGTTCACCGCGTCGGTGGCCTCGGTGCCGGCCGCCACGTTGGCGATCTGCCGCTCTTCCCCGGCCGCACCGACCGACACGGTATGGTCGCGATCGGCCAGCGAATCGCGGCCCAGGGCGACGCTGTTCTCGCCGGCGGCGACCGCGCCCGCGCCGAACGCGCTGGCGTCGTGGCCGCTGGCGAGCGCGCCGGCGCCGACGGCGGTGCCGTAGTCGCCTTGCGCGGCCGCGTCGTAACCCACGGCGGTCGCCGCATAGCCGCTCGCCGCGGCGTAGCCGCCGTAGGCCGAGGTCGCGTCGGCGGTCGCCTCGCTGAGGACGCCGGTGGCGGTGGCATGGGTCCCCGAGGCCAGCGCATCGCTGCCGGTCGCGGTGGCGTCGTCGGCCTCGGCGACCGCGCCGGCGCCGGTGGCGGTCGCGCCCTGCGCGTCGGCGCGCGCCCCGGCACCGATGGCGATGCCCGCATCGCCCCACGCTTCGGCGCCGGCCCCCAGCGCCACCGCGCCCTCGCCGGCGCCCAGCGCGTTGTAGCCGATCGCGGTCGCGGCTTGCTCCAGCGCGAACGCGCCGCTGCCGAAGGCCGACCCGCCTTCCGCCGTCGCCTGCGCCGCCGCGCCCACCGCGGTCGCGTAGTCGGCTTCCGCGGCCGCGCTGGCGCCGAGCGCGGTCGCGTCGCTGCCCGTGGCGAACGCGCCCTCGCCGCAGGCGACCGCGCCGGCGGCATCGGCGGTTCCGACCGGGTTGCCGTCGGCGTCGTAGCACACGGCCTGCGCCAGCGCCTCGCCCGGCACCGCGGCCGTCGCCAGGCCCATCGCGATCGCCAGCGCCAGCGCCGCCAGGGCGTGCCCGGTCACCGTCTTCGTCGTGCCGTCGTCCGTCCGCATCCCGGCGCTGTCGCCCGAGGCCAGTTCCGATGCCACGACCAGCTGACCCAGCG
This sequence comes from Luteimonas huabeiensis HB2, assembly GCF_000559025.1. Taxonomy (GTDB): domain Bacteria; phylum Pseudomonadota; class Gammaproteobacteria; order Xanthomonadales; family Xanthomonadaceae; genus Luteimonas; species Luteimonas huabeiensis. The sequence goes on from NZ_JAAN01000035.1 coordinate 3,715, forward strand.
AGCTGTTCCACACTTTTCGATAGATGCGGTTCATCGAGACTGCCCTTCCTATGTTGTGAGCCGGAGTTTCGGGAGTGCATCCCTCGGGCCTCTCGCTGAATGGAGAAGCGGCGAAGGGTCTGCTTCAGGCGCGGCGCGCCAGGGACGACGACAGAAAATCCTCGGGAGCGACGCGCGCGGCGTCGCGGAACGACCTGGACAACTGAATCTTCCCCTAACAGGTCAAAGCGTGACCCGATACTCCTACTGACTCTCTGCGTCAGTCAATACCCCGCGCACTCGACGTTGACGGCAGAACACGCCAGCCAAAGTGACGCCATGCGTCACTGAATGGGCCTGCAGGAGACGAAAAAACGTCGCCAAGCGATTGATTCAGCATCCGTTTTGCTTGACAGACGGGACGCAACGCGTCCTCTTCCAGGAGGTCGTTGCAGGGGCCGAGGGCAGGCACGGTCCGGCGTTTCGGCCGGCCCGGCTATTGATAGTTTTTAACTATTGAGTTGCCCCAGACGATGCATGCACCGGCTGCCCATTGCACGGGTCCGTCGGCCAGACGATGCCGGGCGAATGTGTCGCCCGCCCACGCGCCCAGGCGCAGCGCGACAGCGACGAAGGTGGCGCGCAGCGCCGGCTCAGGGCGCGTTCGCACGCCTGCGGCGTGCCCCCATCCGCCTTCGGCACCTTCCCCCGCTTGCGGGGGAAGGAAAAAACAGGATGCTCCCCGCTTGCGGGGGAAGGAAAAAACAGGAGGGTCCCCGCTTGCGGGGGAAGGGAAAAACAGGGTGCTCCCCGCTTTGCGGGAGGGAAGAACAGAGTGCTCCCCGCTTTGCGGGGGGAAGGAAAAACAGAGCGCCCCCCCCCCCGCTTGCGGGGGGTAGGGAAAAGGCCCTAGCCCACCGCCCGCCGGGCGTTGCGGAACATCCGCATCCACGGCGATTCGTCCGGCCAGTCCGCGGGATGCCAGCTGAAGTTGAGGCTGCGCAGGGTGCGCTCGGGATGCGGCATCAGGATGGTGGCGCGGCCGTCGCGGCTGGTCAGGCCGGCGATGGCGTCGACGGAGCCGTTGGGGTTGGCCGGGTAGGCCATGGTCGGTTCGCCGTCGTGGTCGAGGTAGCGCAGGGCGACGATCGCCTGCGCGGGGTCGCCGCCGTCGAAGCTCGCGCGCCCTTCGCCGTGGGCGATCGCCACCGGCAGGCGCGAGCCGGCCATGCCGGCCAGGAACAGCGAAGGCGATTCGGCCACGCCCAGCAGGCCCAGGCGCGCCTCGTACTGCTCGCTGCGGTTGCGCAGGAAACGCGGCCAGTGCTCCGCGCCCGGCACGATCTCGCGCAGCTGCGAGAGCATCTGGCAGCCGTTGCACACGCCCAGCGAGAACGTGTCGGCGCGCGCGAAGAAGGCGGCGAAGGCGTCGCGCAGCTCGGCGCGCTCGAGGATGGAGGTCGCCCAGCCGCGACCGGCGCCGAGCACGTCGCCGTAGCTGAAGCCGCCGCAGGCGACGAGGCCCTGGAAATCGGCCAGCCGCGCGCGGCCGGCGATCAGGTCGCTCATGTGCACGTCCACCGCGGCGAAACCGGCGCGGTCGAAGCCCGCCGCCATCTCGGTCTGGCTGTTGACGCCCTGCTCGCGCAGGATCGCCACCCGCGGCCGCGCCGTGCCGATCACCGCGGGAGCGGCCGGGGCCTTGGCGGGATCGAAGCTCAACCGCGGTTGCAGGCCGGGATCGTGGAAACGGCGCGCGCGGGCGAACTCCTCGTCGGCGCACGCCGGGTTGTCGCGCAGGCGCTGCATCGCGTGGCTGACCGACCACCACGCATCGAACAGCGATTCCCAGCTCCACTCCGCGCGCACGGTGTCGCCGTGCAGCACGCGGATGGCGGGCGCGGAGACCGGACGGGCGATGCGCTGCGCGCACTCGACCAGGCCGTGGCGCTCGACCAGGTCGGCGAAGGCGACGCGGTCCTCGGCGGCGATCTCCACCACCGCGCCCAATTCCTCGGCGAACAGCATGCGGAACACGTCCTCGCTGCGCTCCGCGCCCCAGCCGTCGAGGTCGATGTCGAGGCCCACGTGCGAGCAGAAGGCCATCTCGCACAGCGCGGCGAAGGCGCCGCCGTCGGACCGGTCGTGGTAGGCGAGCAACAGGCCCTGCGCGCGCGCGTCGCGGATCAGCTCGAAGAACGCGCGCAGGCGCGCGGGGTCGTCGAGATCGGGGCATGCGCCGCCGAAGGCGTCGTGGCACTGGGCGAGGATGGAGCCGCCCAGGCGGCGGCGCCCGCCGCCCAGGCCGATCAGCCACAGTTCGCTGTCGCGGCGGCGCGACAGCAGCGGCGTGAGCTGGCCGCGCACGTCGGCCACCGGCGCGAACGCGCTGACCACCAGCGAGACCGGCGAGACCGACTTGTGCGCCTCGCCGCCGTCGCGCCACTGCGCCTGCATCGACAGCGAGTCCTTGCCCACCGGGATGCTGAGGTCGAGCTCGGGGCACAGCTGCATGCCCACCGCCTGGACCGCCTCGAACAGGCGCGCGTCCTCGTGCGCGTGGCCGGCGGCGGCCATCCAGTTCGCCGACAGCTTGATCCGCTCCAGCGAGTCCACCGGCGCGGCGCACAGGTTGGTGATCGCCTCGCCCACGGCCATGCGCGCCGCGGCGGCGGCATCGATCAGCGCCAGCGGCGCGCGCTCGCCGATCGCCATCGCCTCGCCGGCGGTGCCGTCGAAGCCGGCCAGCGTGATCGCGCAATCGGCCACCGGCATCTGCCAGGGCCCGACCAATTGATCGCGCGCGGTCAGGCCGCCCACGGTGCGGTCGCCGATGGTGATCAGGAACTGCTTGGCCGCCACCGCCGGGTGCGCGAGCACGCGCAGCGCGGCATCGTGCAGGTCGATCGCCTGGCCCGACAGCGTGGGCCAGCGCACCGGCGCCGGGCGCTCGGCGTCGCGGTGCACCTTCGGCGGCTTGCCGAACAGCACGTCCATCGGCAGGTCGATGGGGTGGGGCTGGGGCTCGAGCCGGGACTCGGGACCCGGGACTCGGGACTCGGGAAAAGCGGTGTCGGCGGTGCGGGGAGATCCTACGGTCGCCGGGGAAGGAATGGCGGACGACGCGCCCTCGGCATCCACGGGGGCATCGCCCCGAGTCCCGGGTCCCGGGTCCCGAGTCCCGGCCTCTTGCAGCACCCCATGCCCCACCCGCAGGTGTTCCTCGGCGGTCGCGTAGCCGACCACCGCGAACGGGCAGCGCTCGCGCGCGCACAGCGCGGCGAATTCATCGACCCGTTCGGGCGCGATGCCGAGCACGTAGCGCTCCTGCGACTCGTTGCACCACAGCTGCATGGGCGAGAGCGAAGGGTCGTCGCTGGGCACGCGGTCGAGGTCGATCACCCCGCCCACGCCGGAATCGTGCAGCAGCTCGGGGATCGCGTTGGACAGGCCGCCGGCGCCGACGTCGTGGATGGAGAGGATGGGATTGTCCTCGCCCAGCGCCACGCAGCGGTCGATGACCTCCTGGCAGCGGCGCTGCATTTCCGGGTTCTCGCGCTGCACGCTGGCGAAGTCCAGCGCCTCGTCGCTGCTGCCGCCGGCCACCGAGCTGGCCGCGCCGCCGCCCAGGCCGATCAGCATCGCCGGCCCGCCCAGCACCACCACCGCCGAGCCCGGCGCCAGCCGCCGCTTGGCGACCTGTTCGCGGTCCACCGCGCCGAGACCGCCGGCGAGCATGATCGGCTTGTCGTAGGCGTACGCGAAGCCGCCCTCGCCGTGCGGCAGCTCGAAGCTGCGGAAGTAGCCGGCCAGGTTCGGGCGCCCGAACTCGTTGTTGAAGGCGGCCGCGCCGATCGGGCCGTCGAGCATGATCTCCAGCGCCGGGGCCAGCCGCGGGTTCAGCGCGCGCGGGCGCTCCCAGGGCTGCGGCAGCGTGGGAATGCGCAGGTGCGAGACCGAGAAGCCGCACAGCCCGGCCTTGGGCCGGCCGCCGCGCCCGGTCGCGCCCTCGTCGCGGATCTCGCCGCCGGCGCCGGTCGCCGCGCCGGGGAACGGCGAGATGCCGGTCGGGTGGTTGTGGGTCTCCACCTTGATGCAGAACGCGCTGTCGACCAGCGGGCCGGCGGCGTACTCGCCGGTCGCGGGGTCCGGCCGGAAGCGGCGCGCCGGATAGCCTTCCACCACCGCCGCGTTGTCGCTGTAGGCCGACAGCGTGTACTGCGGCGTGTGCGCGTGGGTGTTGCGGATCATCCGGAACAGCGACAGCGGCTGCGCTTCGCCGTCGAGGGTCCAGCTGGCGTTGAAGATCTTGTGCCGGCAGTGCTCGGAATTGGCCTGCGCGAACATCATCAGCTCGACGTCCGAGGGCGCGCGCCCCAGCTCGCCGAAGCGCAGCCGCAGGTAGGCGATCTCGTCCTCGGCCAGGGCCAGCCCGAGCCGCTCGTTGGCGGCCTCCAGCGCCTCCAGCGGGATCCGCTCGAGCGCGCCGCGCGGCGGCGCCGCGAACAGGCCCTCGGCCTCGTCGGCTGCGGCGAGCAGGGATTGCGTCATCGGGTCGTGCAGCAGCCGCTCGACGGCCGCCGCGCCCTCGCCGTCGGGCCAGCCGGCCAGATCGAAGCGGGTGCCGCGCTCGACCCGCCGCACCGCCAGCCCGGCGCCGCGCAGCAGCTCGGTGGCCTTGCTGGCCCACGGCGAGATCGTGCCCAGGCGCGGGGAAACGAAACGCGAGACCGCGCCCTCCGGCGTGGGCGCGAGATCGCCGTCGGCGTCCAGGATGCGGCGCAGGGCGGCGAGATCGGGCGTGGCGCCGTCCTCGGGCCGGATCCAGTACACGTACCGGGCGCCGAGCAGGCGCAGGCCTGGAACGCGGGATTGCAGGCGGGCTTCGAGGCGTTCCAGGCGGAACGCGGACAGGGCCGGCAGGCCCTCGAGGACGATCATGTCCGGCGGCTGGGTAAGGCGGGGGCGGTATTGTAGCGGACCGCCCCGGGCCCGGCCGGCGCGCGCGCCGGTCAACCGCCGGCGGCGTTCTTCTGCAGGTTCTCCAGCGCCTCGAGCAGCGCCGCCGGCGGCATGTAGCCCGGCAGCTGGGTCCCGTCCTCGGCGACGATCAGCGGCGTGCCGGCCAAGCCGATGCGCTGGCCCAGCGCGTAGTGGCGCGCGACCGGGCTGGTGCAGGCGCGGCGCGGCACGTCCTGGTCGGCCTTGGCCGCGGTCAGCGCGGCGGCGCGGTCGGGCGCGCACCACACCGCCTCCATCTTCGCGAAGTCCTCGCTGGCCGGCCCCATGCGCGGGAAGGCCAGGTACTCCACCGCGATGCCCAGGCGGTTGTACTCGGCGATCTCCTGGTGCAGCTTGCGGCAGTAGCCGCATTCGACGTCGGTGAACACGCTGACCGTGTACTTCGGCGAGGCCGGCGCGAACACGATGCGTTCGCTCTTGGGCACCTCGGCCAGCAGCGCGCGGCGGATCTTGGCCACCGCCTCCTCGCTGAGGTCGCGGCGCGCGGGCACGTCGAACAGGCTGCCCTGCAGCAGGTAGCGGCCGTCGTCGCTGACGTAGACCACCTGCCCGCTCACGATCACCTCGCGGAAACCGTCGATCGGCGCCGGCCCCACCGCCTCCACCTCGATGCGCGGGTTGATGGCGCGGATGGCCTCGACCGCGCGCGCCTCGGCGCTGCCCGGGGCGACCTCCGGGCCGGCCGGCGCGGGCGCGTCCGCCGGGGCATCGGCGGCCTGCCCGTCCGTCGCGCCGGGCGCCGGCGCCTGCGCGCAGGCGCTCAGGCTGAAGGAGGCGACCAGCAGGGCCAGGACGGCCGGGGGAGACAGCAGCGACTTCGTGCGGGCGAGCATAGGCGGATCCAGGCGGCGCGTCTTGGCGAAAGCCGGATTGTCGCATGCCCGGCGCGCGATGCCGGCCCGCGGTCAGCCCCGCGGGTGGTGCCGCGCATGCAGGCGCTTGAGCTGCTCGCGCGCGACCAGGGTGTAGATCTGCGTGGTCGACAGCGAGCTGTGTCCGAGCAGCATCTGCAGCGCACGCAGGTCGGCGCCGTGGTTGAGCAGGTGGGTGGCGAAGCTGTGGCGCAGGCCATGCGGGCTGACCCGCGCCGGATCGAGGCCGGCGATCGCCGCGCAGCGCTTCACCGTGGCCCAGAACGCCTGCCGCGACAGCGCGACGCGGCCGGCGCCGAGGAACAGCGGCTCGGTACCGGCGACCTGCGCGCCACCACGGCCGGCCAGCAGCGGCCGGGCTTCGGCCAGGTAGCGCTGCAGCCAGTGCTGCGCCTCCTCGCCCAGCGGCACCAGGCGCTCGCGGCTGCCCTTGCCGGTCACCCGCAGCGCGCCCTGGCGCAGGTTGACGCCGTTGGCCGCCAGGCCCACCAGCTCGCTCACGCGCAGCCCGCAGGCGTACATCAGTTCCAGCATGGCGCGATCGCGCAGGCCCTCCGGCGTGGACAGGTCGGGCGCCGACAGCAATGCCTCGACCTGCCGCTCGGTCAGCGCCTTGGGCAGCGGACGGCCTTGCTTCGGCGCTTCCAGCAGCGCGGTCGGGTCGTCGGCCCGGGCGCCGCGCGCGGCCTGGTACCGGTAGAACGCGCGCAACGCCGACAGCAGGCGCGCATTGCTGCGCGCGGTATAGCCCTGGCGCGCGCGCCAGGCCAGGTAATCGAGCAGATCGGCGCGCGTCGCCCCGCCCACGCCACCGGCGCGGCCATCGAGCCAGCGCGCGAGCAGGACGAGATCGCGGCGATAGCTGTCCAGCGTCTGCCGCGCCAGCCCGCGCTCGGCCCAGGCGGCGTCGAGCCAGGCGTCGATGGCGGCCTCGTCCTCGCCGCGCAGCGGCGGCAGGGCCATCGAAGCGGCGCGGCGATCGGCGGGCGTGGCGAGCATGCGCACAGCGTAGGCGCTCGGCCGCGCGCACGACAGCCCGGGCGCGCGGCGGGGCCGTTATCCTTGGCGGCGATGACCGCGACCGCCGACCGCTCCGCCCCACCCGCACGCCCGCGCCCGTGGATCGGCTGGCGCCTGGCGGCGCTGTTCTACGACCTGTGGCCGGCGGTGGCGCTGTGGTTCGTGCTGGGATTCGTCTTCGCGCTGGGCTACACCTTCCTCGGCCACCACGACCCGCACGAGAACATCGCGCCGTTCAGCGGCCTGCAGTGGCTGCTCTGGGCCTGCTGCTGGATCGTGACCGGCCTCTACGCCACGGCCAGCTGGCGCCGGGGCGGCCAGACCCTGGGCATGCGCCCCTGGCGGCTGCGCGCGGTCGCCGCCGACGGCGACGCGGTCGGCGCGCGCGCGGCCTGGGTGCGCTACGCCGTGGGCACGGTCTCCCTGCTGGCCGGCGGGCTCGGCTTCTGGTGGGCCTGGTTCGACCGCGACCGGCTGACCTGGCACGACCGCGCCAGCGGCACCCGGATCGTGCGGGAGCCGAGGTCAGGGGTCAGGGGTCAGGGAAAAGCTGAAGGCACGCGCGCGTCGCGATGAGCCTTAGCCTTTAGCCGCTTTTCCCTGGCCTCTGGCCTCTGGCCTCTGGCCCCCGCCCCCCGACCCTCACAGCCTGCCCCGCTGCGCGGCCAGGCCCTCGCGCTGCGCGGTCCAGTCGGCCAAGCGCGCGCGCTCCTGCTCCACCACCGCGGCGGGTGCGTTGGCGACGAAGGTGGCGTTGCCGAGCTTGGCGTTGCACTTGGCGATCTCGGCATCCACGCGCTTGAGTTCCTTGTCCAGCCGCGCGCGCTCCGCGTCCAGATCGACCAGGCCCTCCAGCGGCACGAACAGGCGCAGCTCGCCGACCACGGCGGCGGCCGAGGGCGGCGGATCGCCGGCGAGCTCGCGGATGCCCGACAGGCGCAGCAGGAACGCGAGCTGCGAGGCGAAGCGCGCGATGCGCGCGGCGTCCTGGGCGGCGGCGCCCTGCACCAGCAGCTCCACCTGCCGCGCGGGCGACACGCCCAGCTCGCTGCGGACCCGGCGCACCGCCGAGACCATCTGCCGCAGCCATTCCACGTCCGCCTCGGCGGCGGCGAAACCGGCGACGTCGATGTCGCCCGCCTGCGGGTAGCGCTGCAGCGAGATGGTCTGCGCGTCCACGCCCAGCCGCGGCGCGACGTGCCCCCACAGTTCCTCTGTGACGAAGGGCACCAGCGGGTGCAGTAGCCGCAGCAGCGCCTCCAGCACGTACAGCAGGGTGTGGCGGGTGCTCTCGGCCGCGGCCGCGTCCTCGCCGTTGAGGGCAGGTTTAGCCAGCTCCACGAACCAGTCGCAGAACGCGTTCCAGGCGAACTCGTACAGCCCCTGCGCGAGCAGGTCGAAGCGGTACGCGGCGAAATGCTCGGCGGCCTCGGCGGCGGCGCGGTCGAGCCGCGCCAGGATCCAGCGCTCGGCGTCGGTGCGCGGCTGCGGCGCGCCGGCGAAGCGCGCGCCGTCGGTGTTCATCAGCACGAAGCGGGCGGCGTTCCACAGCTTGTTGCAGAAGTTCTTGTAGCCCTCGGCGCGGCCGAGGTCGAACTTGATGTCGCGCCCGGGACCGGCCAGCGCGGCCATCGTGAAACGCAGCGGGTCGGCGCCGTGCGCGGCGATGCCGTCGGGGAATTCCTTGCGCGTGGCCTTCTCGATCTTCGGCGCGTCCTTGGGCTTCATCAGCCCGGTGGTGCGCTTGGCGACCAGATCCTCCAGCGCGATGCCGTCGATGATGTCGATCGGATCGAGGATGTTGCCCTTCGACTTGGACATCTTCTGCCCGTCCTTGTCGCGGACCAGGCCGGTGATGTAGACGTCGCGGAACGGCACTTCGCCGACCAGCTTGTCGGTCATCATGATCATCCGGGCGACCCAGAAGAAGATGATGTCGAAGCCGGTCACCAGCACGCTCGAGGGCACGAAGGCGTCGAAGCCGCGCTCGGCCATCGCATCGGCATCGGGCCAGCCCATGGTGCTGAACGGCCACAGCGCCGAGGAGAACCAGGTCTCCAGCACGTCCGCATCCTGGCGCAGCTCGCCGCGATAGCCGGCCTCGGCCGCGCGCGCGCGCGCCTCGTCGAGGTCGCGGCCCACGTAGACCGAGCCGTCGTCGCCGAACCAGGCCGGGATCCGGTGCCCCCACCAGAGCTGGCGGCTGATGCACCAGTCCTGGATGTTCTCCAGCCAGTGGCGGTAGGTGCCGAGCCAGTTCGGCGGCACGAAGCGCACGTCGCCGTTCTCGACCCGCGCCAGCCCGCGCCGCGCCAGCTCGTCCATGCGCACGAACCACTGGTCGGTCAGGTAGGGCTCGATCACCTGGCCGGTGCGGTCGCCGCGCGGCACCTGCAGCTTGTGCGCCTTCGTCTCGACCAGGAAGCCGCCGGCTTCCAGGTCGGCCAGCACCGCCTGGCGCGCCTCGAAGCGGTCCAGGCCGCGGTAGGCCTCCGGCACGTCGCCGGTCACCTTCGCCTCGGGGGTGAAGACGTTGATCAGCGGCAGGCCGTGGCGCTGGCCGACCGCGTAGTCGTTGAAATCGTGCGCCGGGGTCACCTTGACCACGCCGGTGCCGAACTCGCGGTCCACGTAGGCGTCGGCGATCACCGGGATCTCGCGCCCGGTCAGCGGCAGCCTGACCGTCTTGCCGACCAGGTGCGCGTAGCGTTCGTCGTCCGGGTGCACCATCACCGCGGTGTCGCCGAGCATGGTCTCCGGGCGCGTGGTCGCCACCACCACCTCGCCGCTGCCGTCGGCCAGCGGATAGCGGATCGACCACAGGTGGCCGTCCTCTTCCTCGCTGACCACTTCGAGGTCGGAGATCGCGGTCTTCAGCACCGGGTCCCAGTTGACCAGGCGCTGGCCGCGGTAGATCAGGCCCTCGTCGTACAGGCGCACGAACGCCTCGGCGACCGCGCGCGAGGGGCCCTCGTCCATGGTGAAGACGCTGCGGCTCCAGTCCCCGGACGCGCCCAGCCGGCGCATCTGCCGCTCGATGGTGCCGCCGGATTCCGCCTTCCACTCCCACACCTTGGCGACGAAGCCCTCGCGGCCCAGCGAATCGCGGGTCTCGCCGCGGCCCTCGCGGCCGAGGTTGCGCGCCACCACCATCTCGGTGGCGATGCCGGCGTGGTCGCTGCCGACCTGCCACAGGGTGCGGTAGCCGCGCATGCGGTGGTAGCGCACCAGCGCGTCCTGCAGCGTGTGCTGGAACGCATGCCCCATGTGCAGGGTGCCGGTGACGTTGGGCGGCGGCAGCAGGATGCTGTAGGCCGGCCCGTCGCCCTGCGGGGCGAACACGCCCGACGCCTCCCAGCGCGCGTACAGCCGGGACTCGAAGGACTGGGGGTCGTAGCTGGGGGCGAGGGTCATGGGCGGGCGCCGGAGATGGGGGATTCGGGGTTGGGACCGGAGAGCGGGGACCGGAAGCCGCGGAATCCACGGAGGCCGTTGCGTTCGCCGTACTTCGTTCCGGCGGCCGCCGAATGCCGAGTGCGCTCCCCGCCTTCGACTGCTACATATCGTATTTGGTCGGCTCGATGCCGCGCGCCTTGTAGTGCTTCCAGCGTTCGCGCAGCGGGCCGCGGGCGGATTCGTCGGCGGGCACCACCTCCAGCACGCGCTCGAAGCCGTCCGGCACGGGCGCGTCGCGCAGGTTGATCACCACCGGCCGCTGCGGCGGATCGAACTCAGGGCTGGCGATCAGCACCGGGCAGGCGTCGTCCTCGTCGTCGGTGCCGGCGATCTGGTGCGGGATGTAGACCTCGTCGCCCATGTCCCACAGCAGGTCGTCCAGCGCCTCGGCCTGGGCGCGGTCGCGCGCCAGCACCAGCGTCCAGAGGTCGGCGTCGTAGGCCTTGCGCGCCAGCTCCGCGACCAGCCGCAGCGGCTCGTCGCGAAAGCGCGGCTTGGCGATCAGGTAGAAATCGGCGCGCATGGGGAGCCGGGACTCTTAGCGAGTCGCCAGTCCCGAGTCCCGAGGCCCGGCCCTGTCGATGAGCCACTGCGACAGCAGCCCCACCGGGCGGCCGGTGGCCATGCCCAGCTTGCCGCTGCCGCTGGCGCTGCCGGCGATGTCCAGGTGCGCCCAGCGCTGGCCTTCGGCGAAGCGCGACAGGAAGCAGCCGGCGGTGATCGCGCCGCCCCAGCGGCCGCCGATGTTGTAGACGTCGGCGAACGCCGAATCCAGCAGCCCCTGGTATTCGTCCCACAGCGGCAGGCGCCAGGCGCGGTCGAAGACCGCTTCGCCCGCGCTCAGCAGTTCGCCGGCGAGGTCGTCGTGCTGGCTCATCAGGCCGCTGGCGTGGGTGCCCAGCGCGACCATGCAGGCGCCGGTCAGGGTGGCCACGTCGACCAGCGCCTCGGGCTCGAAGCGGGCGGCGTAGGTCAGCGCGTCGCACAGGATCAGCCGGCCCTCGGCGTCGGTGTTGCCGACCTCGATGGTCTTGCCGGACAGGCTGGTCAGGATGTCGGACGGCCGGTAGCTGTTGCCGTCGATGGCGTTCTCCACCGCCGGCACCACCACCCGCAGGTTGATCGGCAGGCCGAGCCCGACCGCGGAGACGAAGGCGCCCATCACCGTCGCCGCGCCGCACATGTCGAACTTCATTTCCTCGATGCCGCCCTGGGTCTTGAGGTTCACGCCGCCGGTGTCGAAGGTGATGCCCTTGCCGACCAGCACGTAGGGCCTGGCGTCGCCGCCGTTGTTCCACTCCAGCACGATCAGCCGCGGCGGGTTGGCCGAGCCGCGGGCCACCGCCAGCAGCGCGCCCATGCCCAGTTCCTCCATCTGCTCGCGCTCGAGCACGGTGCAGGCGGCCTTGTCGAAGCGCGCGGCGAAGGCCTGCGCCTGCTCGGCCAGGTAGGCCGGGGTGCAGATGTTGGGCGGCAGGTTGCCCAGCTCGCGGGCGAACTCGACGCCGTTGGCGATCGCCACGCCCTGGGCCAGCGCCGCGGCGTCCTCGCCGGCGACGGCCAGCGCGCGCAGGCCCGACTCGTCGCGCTTGCGGTTCTTGGCGCCGAAGGTGGCGGTGTAGCGGTAGGCGGCGTGGTCGGCGGCGACCACCGCCTGGCGCACGCGCCAGGCCGCATCGCGCCCGGGCACGTCGAGTTCGCTCAGGGTCAGCAGGGCGTCCGTCACCGGCCCGGTGCGCAGCGCGCGCACCGCGTCGGCGACCGCCTTGAGGTACTGCGCCACCCCGAACTTGCCCGCCTCGCCCAGCCCGACCGCCAGCACCCGCGGCGCGGTCACGCCGTCGAGATCGTGCAGCAGCGCGGTCTGGCCGGACTTGCCGGCGAGATCGCCGCGCTGGACCAGGCGGCCGAGGCGGCCGCCGGAGGCGGCGTCGATCGCCTGCGCGGCGGGCGACAGGCGCCCGTCGGCGAATACACCGACCACGACGCAGCCGGCGTCGACGGTGGCGGGGTCTTCGCGGTTCAGGGTGAATTCGAGGGTCATCGACCAGATTCCATCAGCGGGTGAGGGGCGCGCGGTGCGCTCGGCGCTTTCTTTACAACCATTCCCTACAATGGCCCGCTTGCGGTCGCGGCCGCGCGGGCCCGAACCTGGGCCGGCACCGCGAAGCGCCGGGAATGGACCCGCTAGTCTAAAGCAACCCGCCGGACGATGCCGAAACTCGATACCTACCTGTTCCGCGAATTCGCCCAGGCCACCTTCGCGGTGCTGGTGGTGCTGATGGTCGTCAGCCTCGGCGGCGTGTTCGCCGACGTGCTCGGCGACATCGCCCGCGGCCGGGTCCCCGCCGGCATGATGCTGTCCCAGCTCGGCCTGCAGGTGCTGAACTATCTGCCGCTGGTCCTGCCGCTGGGGCTGATGCTCGGGCTGCTGCTTTCGGTGGGCCGGCTCTACCGCGATTCCGAGATGCCGGTGCTCACCGCGGCCGGCGTCGGTCCCGGCCGGCTGCTGCGGCCGGTGATGATGCTGATGGTGCCGGTGGTGGCGTTCGTGGCGCTGTGCTCGCTGTGGCTGGGCCCGTGGGCGCGCGACTACTCGCAGCGGATGATCGAGGCCGGCAACCGCAGCCTGCTGCTGGCCGGCCTGGAGGCCGGCCGCTTCGTCGAGCTGCCGGGCGGGCGCGGCGTGGTCTACGTGGGCGGGATGTCCGACGACGGCAGCCACATGGCGCGCGTGTTCGTCTACCAGCAGGACGAGGCGCGCATGGACGTGACCACCGCGGCCACCGGCGTACTGAAGGTCGAGGGCAGCGGCGACCGCTTCCTGGAGCTCGGTGACGGCTTCCGCGTGGAGGGACCGCTGCGCGAGGGGCTCGACTTCCGCATGATGCGCTTCGCCAGCAACGAGCTGCAGCTGCCCGATGCCGAGGGCCGGCGCGACGAAGACGACCCCGAGACCGCGCCCACCCTCGCGCTGCTCGGCGACGACCGGACCGAGGCCCGCGCCGAGCTGCATTTCCGCATCGCGCCCCCGTTGCTGGCGTTGGCCTTCGGCCTGCTGGCGGTACCGCTGGCGCGCAGCCCGCCGCGGCAGTCGCGCTACGGCCGCACCATGCTCGCCTTCCTCGGCTATTTCGTCTCGGTGAACCTGGTGCTGCTGGGGCAGGACTGGATCGCCGACGGCAAGCTTTCGCCGGGCCTCGGGCTATGGTGGCTGCTGCTGCCGCTGCTGGCCTTCGCCATCTGGAGCTACGTGCGCGACGGCCGGCTCGGCCGCCGCAGGAGGGCCGCGCGATGAGGCTGCTGCCGCGCATCCATACCGTCTACGTGGCGCGCACGGTGCTGGTCACGGTGCTGCTGACCTGGGCGGTGCTGGTGGGCGTGGACCTGGTGGTCAGCGGCCTGCTGTCGGAGATCGACAACATCGGCGAGGGCAACTACACCGCCGCGACCGCGCTGACCTACGTGCTCTACACCGTGCCTCGGCGCGCCTACATGATGTTCCCCACCGCCGCGGTGATCGGCGCGCTGATGGGCCTGGGCCAGCTCGCGGCCACCTCGGAACTCACCGCGCTGCGCGCGCTGGGCCTCTCGCGCCGGCGCATCAGCCTGGCCGCCGCGGTGCCGCTGGTGGCGCTGACCGCGCTGATGATCGTCAACGGCGAGACCCTGGGCCCGTGGGCGCAGCGCGCCGGCGATACCCTGAAGGCCGCGGCCCGCTCCAACGACATGGTGGTCGCGCGCTACTCGGGCCTGTGGGCGCGCGAAGGCAACACCTTCCTCAACGCCCAGGTCGGCCAGCAGCGCAGCGAGGGCGACCGCCAGTGGCTGGAACTAGGCGACGTGCGCCTGTTCGAGTTCGACGACGACGGCCGCCTGGTCTCGGTGGCGCGCGCCGAACTGGCCGAGCACACCGGCTCGGGCTGGCTGCTGCGCGGCGTGCACCGCACCTGGTTCGAGGAGCGCGCGGTCACGCGCACGGAGGCGATGGAGGAGACCTGGGCCTCGCAGCTCGACGCCGCCTCGCTGGCCACCGCCGGCAACCTGTGGCGGCCGCGCTACCAGACCGCGGCCGACCTCAAGCGCGGCATCGAGTACCGCGAGCGCAACGGCCTCGACGCCGCCGAGTACGAGGAGCATTACTGGGGCCGCTGGTTCTACCCGTTCAACGTGCTGGCGCTGTGCCTGGCGGCGATCCCGTTCGCCTTCGGCAGCCTGCGCAGCGGCGGCCTGGGCCGGCGGCTGTTCATCGGCGTGGTGTTCGCGCTGGGCTTCTGGCTGCTGCAGAACCAGTTCGTGCGCCTGGCCGGCGTGTACCGCTTCGATTTCCGCATCGCCTACCTGATCCCGCCGCTGCTGATGATGGCGATCTCGTTCGCGCTGTTCCGTCGCCGCAGCGGCTAGCCGGTCAGGTCTCGTCGGGCAGCAGTTCGAGCGCCATCACGATCGCGTCCTCGCGACCGCCCACGGCCGGGTAGTAGCGCGGGCGGCGACCGATCTCGTTGAAGCCCTCGGCATGGTAGAGCGCGATCGCGCCGGGATTGGACGGGCGCACCTCGAGGAACACCCGCGCCGCGCCGTGCCCGCGCGCGATGCGCAGCAGCGCACGCAGCAGACGGCGGCCGTGGCCGCGGCCCTGCGCCGCCGGCGCCACGCAGACGTTGAGCACGTGCGCCTCGTCGGCGGCGACGCTGAGCACGCCGTAGCCGATCACCGCGTCGCCCTCCTGCAGCAGCCAGGCCGGGTAGCCGGCGCGCAGGCAGTCGCGGAAGATGCCCGCGGTCCAGGGGAACGGATAGGCCTGCCGCTCCACGACCATCACCGCGTCGAGGTCGGCCTCGCGCATCGGCCGCAGTTGCGGCGCCGCGCCCTCGTCCGCCGCCCGGGCGCTCATCCGCGGCGGGCCCGCAGCGCGCGCAGGCGCGGCCACAGGGCGCGCTTGGCGGCCGCGGTGCGCAACTGCGCCGGCGCCGGCCACTCGCCGCACAGGCGCCCGGCCTCGGGATCGTCGGGATCGACGCCGGCGGCGCGCAGCAACGCCCGCGACAGCGGGTCGTCGGGCGCCGGCGGCGCTGCCGGACCGGCGCGGCGATAGAGCCGATAGCCCAGCGCCTCGAGCGCGCCGCGCTGGACGCCGTCCCAGTTCACGCCGCCCTCTGCCGCGCGCGGCGGCGCCAGATCCACTGCGCCGGACCCGACAGCAGATACAGCGCGGAAGCGGCCAGCAGCGTCCGCGGCGGATCGATCCACAGCGCGATCAGCACCGCCACCGCGATCGGCAGCGCCACGAACGGCACCCGGTCCGAGCGCGGGCCGGTGCCGCTGCCCTTGAAGCTGGTGTAGCGGATGCGGCTGACCATGGCGAGGCCGGCCACGACCGTCACCGCCAGCGCGGCGTAGCGCAGGTCGGCGCCGCGCAGGCCGAGCTCGTCGCAGGTCCACACGAAGCTCGCCATCAGCCCGGCCGCGGCCGGACTGGCCAGGCCGATGAACCAGCGCTTGTCGACGACGTCGACCTGGCTGTTGAAGCGCGCCAGCCGCAGCGCGGCGCAGGCCGCGTACAGGAACGCCGCCAGCCAGCCGATCTTGCCCAGCGTCGGCCCGTCCAGGCGCAGCGCCACCAGCGACCAGTGGTACATCACCAGCGCCGGCGCCATGCCGAAGCTGATCAGGTCGGCGAGCGAGTCGTATTGCACGCCGAACTCGCTCTGGGTGTTGGTGAGCCGGGCCACGCGGCCGTCAATGCCGTCCAGCACCGCGGCGACGAAGATCGCCACGCAGGCGGCGCCGAAGCGGCCCTGCGAAGCGGCGATGATGGCGAAGAAGCCGGCGAACAGGCCGCCGGTGGTGAACAGGTTGGGCAGCAGGTAGATGCCGCGCCCGCGCAATCGCGGCGCCGCGGGCGGCGGCGGCGCCCGCCCCGTCGTGCCCTGCTGCGTATCGTCCCGTTCCGGTGCGTCCCGATCCATCGCGCGAGTCTAGCAGGCCGCCGCGCGCCGACCGTGCGGCGGCGACGGCCGCGCCGCCGACTTGCGCCCCCGTCGGCGCGATGCTGCAATCGGCGCACGCCACGGCCCGCCAGGAGAGCTTCGCCATGCGCCACCCGGTCACCGGTTTCGCCCTCGGGCTCGCCCTCGCGTTGCCGGCCGGCAGCGCCGCGGCGCAGGAGATCTACCAGTGGAAGGACGCCAGCGGCGTCACCCACTATTCCGAAAGCCCGCCCGAGCGCGGCGACTACACCCGGCGCCGGATCGCGCAGCCGGCACCCGCGCAGCCCGCGGCGGCGGCCGCCGCGCCCGCGCAGGCCAGGACCGCCGCTGCCGCGCCCGCGGACCCGCGCGCGGCGCAATGCGAGACCGCGCGCGGCAATATCGAGATCCTGAGCGGCGACGCGCCCGTGCAGCAGGACGACGGCAGCGGCGCGCCGCGCACGCTGACCGACGCCGAGCGCGCCGCGCAACTGGAATTCGCGCAGGCCGCCGCGCGCGCCTACTGCGACTGAGCGCGGGCGGCGTCGGCCGCCGGCGGAAGGTTTTCGCGCAGAAACTCCGCGTCTTCGCCGCCGGTATCGCCGCTGCGCCGGGATTCGCCCGCGTTCCGGTGGCACAATGCCCGGCTCCGCCGCCACCCGACCGCCCCGATGCGCCTGTCGCAGTTCCATCTCCATACCAGCAAGGAAACCCCGGCCGACGCCGAGATCGTCAGCCACCAGCTGATGCTCAAGGCCGGCATGATCCGCCGCCTCGGCGCGGGCCTGTACACCTGGTCGCCGCTGGGCCTGCGCGTGCTGCGCAAGGTCGAGGCGGTGGTCCGCGAGGAAATGAACCGCGCCGGCGCGATCGAATTGCTGATGCCGTCGGTGCAGCCGCGCGAACTGTGGGAGGAGAGCGGGCGCTGGACCAAGTTCGGCGACCAGTTGCTGACCTTCCAGGACCGCAAGGACGCCTGGTACTGCTACGGCCCGACCCACGAGGAAGTGATCACCGATTTCGCCCGCGGCGAGCTGTCGAGCTACCGCCAGTTGCCGGTCACCTTCTTCCAGATCCAGACCAAGTTCCGCGACGAGATCCGCCCGCGTTTCGGGGTCATGCGCGCGCGCGAGTTCCTGATGAAGGACGCCTACTCGTTCGATCTCGACGATGCCGGCATGGCGCGCCAGTACCAGACCATGTACGACGCCTACGCGCGCATCTTCACCCGCCTGGGGCTGCGCTTCCGCGCGGTGGAGGCCGATACCGGCGCGATCGGCGGCAGCGCCTCGCACGAGTTCCACGTGCTGGCCGATTCCGGCGAGGATGCGATCGCGTTTTCCACCGGCTCCGATTACGCGGCCAACGTGGAACTCGCGCAGGCCGCCGAGCCGGGCCCGCGCCCGGCGCCGGCCGAGCCCATGCGCCGGGTGGACACGCCGACGCAGCGGACCTGCGATGACGTCGCCGCGCTGCTGGGCATCCCGCTGGCGCGCACGGTGCGCACGCTGGCGCTGGTCGGCGAGGACGGGCGCTTCGTCGTCGCGCTGCTGCGCGGCGACCACGCCGCGAACCCGATCAAGCTGGCCAAGCAGCCCGGCCTGGGGGACTACCGGCTGGCCACCGAGGCCGAGATCGCCGAGCACCTGGGCAGCGAGCCCGGGTTCCTCGGCCCGGTCGCGCCGAAGACCGCGGTCCGCGTGATCGCCGACCGCGAGGTCGCGGCGATGGCGGACTTCGTGGTCGGCGCCAACGCCACGGGCTTCCACCTGGCCGGGGTCAACTGGGGCCGCGACCTGCCGGAGCCGGAGCGGGTCGCGGACCTGCGCGACGTGGTCGACGGCGACCGCGCGGCCGACGGCGGCGAGATCCGCATCGCCCGCGGCATCGAGGTCGGCCACGTGTTCCAGCTCGGGCGCCGCTACGCCGAGGCGATGGGGTTCAGCGTGCTCGACGAGCACGGCAAGGCGGTGGTGCCGGCGATGGGCTGCTACGGCATCGGGGTATCGCGCATCGTCGCCGCGGCGATCGAGCAGAACCACGACCCGGCCGGCATCGTCTGGCCGGAACCGATGGCGCCGTGGCGGGTGGCGGTGTGCCCGATCAATCCCAAGCAGAACCCGGACGTGACCGAGGCGGCCGAGGCGCTGTACCGCGAGCTCGGCGAGGCCGGCGTGGACGCGCTGCTGGACGACCGCGGCCTGCGCCCGGGGCCGATGTTCGCCGACATCGAACTGATCGGGATCCCGCACCGGGTGGTGGTCTCCGAACGCGGCCTGGCGGCGGGCACTTTCGAATACCGCGCCCGCGCCGGCGGCGAATCCGAGAATCTGGACCGCGGCAGCCTGCGCGTGCGCCTGGGGCTGGACGCCAGCTGAATCCCGGCGCCGGGCGAGGGCGCCGACCAAAAGGCCGACCCCGCCCCATAATCGCGGCCGCGGATCCGATTATCCCCGCCGCGCGCGGCGGGGATTCCGGCCTGGAATCCGGGCGAAATCCCCTAAAAATCCGCGCCCGCCGCAGCGTGCGCGGCGGCCCGCCGGGCGCCTCGTGGAATCGGCGCCTGACGGCCCTGATTCGGTGCGATTACCGAATCGGGTATATCCCTGCCGATTTCGTTCCATTATCATCCCCGATCTGCCCAGGACGGCGCCTTTCCTTCCATCCATTTCTGGAGCAAGCATGGCCATCGACCTGAACACCCTGTCCGCACGCGAGCTCGATTCGCTGATCAACCAGGCGAAGAAGCGCAAGACCACGCTGAAGAAGCGCAAGTCCGCGGCGGTGGTCCGGCGCAAGATCGAAGCCCTGGCCCGCACCGAGGGCTATACCGTGGCCGAACTGTTCGGCAGCGCGGGCACCGGGCGCGTGCGCAAGGCCGCGGCGCCGGCCAAGACCGCGCGCAAGCTGGGCAAGGTTCCGCCGAAGTACCGCAACCCGGCCAACAAGGCCGAGACCTGGACCGGTCGCGGCAAGCACCCGCGCTGGCTGGCCGCGGAACTCGCCAAGGGCAAGAAGATCGAGGATTTCCTCATCAAGGCCTGATCCGCGCCACGCGGCCGAACCGGAACGCCGGCCCCCGGGCCGGCGTTTTTCGTTGCCGGCGCCGGGTCAGAGGCTCTTGCGCGCCGGCAGCAGCAGGCTGCCGAACATCAGCCCGGCCACCAGCGCCAGCACGATGTTGAGCACGCCGAGCATCGCCTGCTGCCCGACTGCGATGTCCTGCTGCTGGAACAGCGTCATCAGTCCGCGCAGGCTGGCGCTGCCGGGCACCAGCATGATGATGCCGGGCACGCGGATGATCGCCCCGGGGCGGTTGGCCCAGCGCGCGTAGCCGTTGCCGGCCGCGGTCACCAGCAGCGCCGAGGCGAACAGGCCGATCGAGGCGCCGAGCGCCAGCCCGACGTAGCGCGAGACCAGATAGCCCGAGATCGCGGCCAGCATCACCAGCGGGTAGTCGCGGCGACCGGCGCGGAACAGCACCGCGAACGACAGCGCGGTCAGCAGCAGCGCGCCCCACTCCACCCAGTCCGGCTGCGGCCGCAGCGCGCGCACCTGCGGCTCCACGCCGGCCAGCCGGGCCACGGTGAGCGCGATGATGGTGCCCACCGTGAGCTTCATGACGGTGGTCAGCGCCCCCGCCAGCCGCGCCGTGCCCGAGACCAGGTGCTGGCTGGTCAGCTCGTTGACCGCGTTGGTGAGCGCCATGCCGGGCAGCATCACGATCAGCGAGGCGATGACGACGGTATTGAGATTGAGCGGCGCCACGTAGCCCGCCACGCCGATGGCGACCAGGCCGGCGATCATGCCGGCCACCGCATCGGAGGATTCGCGCATGCGCGCGCTGCGGCGGGTGGCGAGGTCGAGCTGCCCGATCAGCAGGCCGATGGCGGCCGCGGTGGCGATGTCCAGCCAGGGCAACCGCCACAGCCCAGCCACGCCGGCGGCCACCATGCCGTAGGCCAGCACGTGCACGGTCTTGGCGCGCCAGTCCGGCTTGACCCGGTCCAGCGCGCGCAGCGCCGCGTGTCCTTCGGCCAGATCGATGCGGCCGGCCACCACTTCCTCGGTGATGCGGTCGGCCTCGCACAATTTGTAGAGGTCGGTATCGCCCGGCGCCATGCGGATCACCCGGGTGGTGTCGCTCTCGCCGGGCGGCCGGTGCGGGTCGCTGAAGGACAGGATCATCCCGGTCGGGTTGACCCAGGGTTCGCAGTCCAGCTCCAGCTGCTCGGAGACCTCCATGACCGCCGCCTCCAGGCGCTGGGCGGTGGTGCCGTAGGCATGCAGGTGCTCGGCCAGTTCGACCACGAAGGCGATCCGGGCGGCATAGCCGTAGGTGCGCGGGAGCGGGCGGTCCATCCGCACAGGATCGCACGCCGCCCCCACCGCCGCACCCGCCACCCTGCGCGCGCATGCACAGCCCGATCACGGGATTGCGTACTCTATGCGCCATCGCATCCGCCCAGGAGCCGCCCCGCCGCATGCCCGCCTCCGCGCCCAGTCTCGACGCCGATCCGAAGAGCGGCCGGATCAGCCTGCGCGGCCGCTGGACGCTCAGCCATGCCGGGGCGATCGGCGACTGCCTGCGCGAAGCGCCCGAGGGCACGCGCGAGGTCGACGCCACCGGGGTCGAGCGGCTGGACTCGGTCGGCGTGCTGCAGCTGCTGCGCTTCGCGCAGAAGCGCGAGCTGGACTTCGACGGCTTCCGCTTCCGCGAGGACCATCGCGCGCTGGTGGCTGCGATCGAGGACGTGCACGACGACCGCCCGGGGCGCAAGCGCGAATACGGCTTCGCCGCTGCGCTGGGCCGGCTCGGCTACGCCGTGGTCGACAACGGCCGCGAGATCATGACGCTGATCAGCTTCCTGGGCGAGAACCTGGCCAAGCTGCTGCGCCTGGTCAGGGAACCCTCGCGCTTCCGCCTGACCCCCACCGTCAGCCACATGGAGCAGGTCGGCCTGGACGCGGTGCCGCTGGTGGTGCTGCTGTCGTTCCTGGTCGGCGCGGTGATCGCCTTCCTGGGCTCGACGATCCTGGCCGAGTTCGGCGCGCAGATCTTCGTGGTGGAGCTGGTCAGCATCGCCTTCCTGCGCGAGTTCGGCGTGCTGCTGACGGCGATCATCCTGGCCGGCCGCACCGCCAGCGCGTTCACCGCGCAGATCGGCGCGATGGTCAGCCGCGAGGAGGTGGACGCGATCCGCACCCTGGGCCTGGATCCGATCGACCTGCTGGTGCTGCCGCGGGTGATCGCGCTGATGATCATGCTGCCGCTGCTGACCTTCCTGGCGATGATGGCCGGCCTGGCCGGCGGCCTGACCGTCGGCGCCTTCAGCCTGGAGATCCCGCCACAGGCGTACCTGGCGCGGTTCCAGGACACCTTCGAGCTGCGGCACATGCTGGTGGGCCTGGCCAAGGCGCCGGTGTTCGCGCTGCTGATCGCGCTGATCGGCTGCCTGGAAGGGCTGCAGGTGGAAGGCACCGCGCAGTCGGTCGGCGAGCGCACCACCTCGAGCGTGGTGCAGGCGATCTCGCTGGTGATCGTGCTCGACGCCCTGGCCGCGATCTGGTTCATGGAGATGGGCTGGTGAGCGCGCCGGGCACCGGGACTCGCGACGACGCCGCCCGCGCCGACGCCGGCGGCGAGGACATCGTGGTGCGCGTGCGCGGCCTGGAGAACCGTTTCGGCCGTCAGGTGGTGCACGAGGGCCTGGACCTGGACGTGCGTCGCGGCGAGATCCTGGGCGTGGTCGGCGGTTCGGGCACCGGCAAGTCGGTGCTGATGCGCTCCGTGCTGGGCCTGCGTCACCCCGACGCCGGCCGCATCGAGGTGTTCGGGATCGATACCGCCGACGCCGACGACGAGCAGCGCGCCTACATCGACCGCCACACCGGCGTGCTGTTCCAGGACGGCGCCCTGTTCTCGTCGCTCACCGTGGGCGAGAACGTGGAGGTGCCGCTGAAGGAACACTACCCCGGCATCGACGCCAAGCTGCGCTACGAGCTGGCGCTGCTGAAGGTGAAGCTGGCCGGCCTGCCGGCGGACGCGATCGACAAGCTGCCGGCGCAGCTTTCCGGCGGCATGCGCAAGCGCGCCGGCATCGCCCGCGCGCTCGCGCTCGATCCGCCGCTGCTGTTCCTCGACGAGCCCACCGCCGGCCTCGACCCGATCGGCGCCGCCGCGTTCGACGAACTCGTGCGGACCCTGCAGGAGGCGCTGGGACTGACCGTGTTCCTGATCACCCACGACCTCGACACGCTGTACGCCATCTGCGACCGCGTGGCGGTGCTGGCCGACCGGCGGGTGCTCGCGGTCGGCCCGCTGGCGGAGATCGAGCGCGTGGATCACCCCTGGGTGCAGTCCTACTTCCACGGCCCTCGCGCGCGCGCCGCGCGCGACGGCGCCGCCTCCAACGATGCACGCGCGCTGGAAGCCTGACCATGGAAACCAAAGCCAACTACGTCCTCATCGGCGCCTTCACCATCGCGGTGACGGTGTTCGGCCTGCTGTTCGCGCTGTGGGCGGCCAAGTACGCCTCCGACCGCAGCTGGCAGGACTATGCGGTGGTCTTCACCGAACCGGTGACCGGCCTGTCGGAGGGCAGCAGCGTGCAGTACAACGGCATCGCCGTGGGCACCGTGCAGAGCCTGCAGCTGGCGCCCGACGACCCGCGCCAGGTGGTGGCGCAGCTGCGGCTGGACGCGCGCGCGCCGGTGCGCACCGACACCCGCGCGCGCATGTCCATGACCAGCCTCACCGGCTCGCCGATCATCCAGCTCACCGGCGGCAGCCCCGATCTGCCGCGGCTGGTGGACGTGTCCGACCGCGAGGTGCCGATCATCCTCACCGAGCCGTCGGCGCTGCAGAACATCGCCGATACCGCCAACCGGCTGGTGGAACGCCTGGACGACGTGCTGAGCGAGGAGAACGTCGCCAGCATCTCGCAGACGATGGCCAACATCGAGCGCGCGACCGGTTCGCTGGCCGACAGCCGCGAGGACATCCAGGGCCTGCTGGCCTCGGCGCGCTCGGCCAGCCAGCGCCTGGAGCAGACCCTGGAGACCACCCAGCGCACCGTCTCCAACATCGACCGCGAACTGGTGCAGGAGCTGCCGCGCCTGGTCGCCCGGCTGGATTCCACCCTGGCCAAGTTCGACTCCGCCGCGGACGGCGCCGACGCCATCCTCAACGAGAACCGCGCGGCGATCAGCAGCTTCGCCAACGACGGCCTGTCCCAGCTCGGTCCGACGCTGTCGGAGCTGCGCGCGCTGGTGCGCGACCTGCGCCGCATCAGCGACCGCCTGGAAGGCAACCCCGCCCGTTACCTGCTGGGCCGCGACGCGCCCAAGGAGTTCGAGCCCGAATGAGCCCCCCAACCCATCCTCGACCTGTTCCGCGCGCTCCGGAACGCGCCCCGGACGCTCGGCATCGTGACGCCTGCCCGGCACCATCGCCCCTCTCCCGCCCGCGGGAGAGGGGTTGGGGCGAGGGCACGCCCCGTGAGGGCGCCCCCCGCCCCCGCGCCCTCTCCATCGCCCTCGTCCTGACCCTCGCAGCCGTGCTCGCCGGCTGCGGCAGCCTGCTCGGCGGAGGCGGCTCCGACGAGCGCGCGACGATCTATTCGCCGCAGGTGCGGGTGCCCGCCGACCCGGCGTGGCCCCAGGTCGAGTGGCAGCTCGCGCTGGCCCGGACCACCGCGCCGCGGATGGTGGACAGCCCGCGGATCGCGGTGCGGCCCACGCCTGCCGAGCTGCAGGTCTACGCCGGCGCCACCTGGGCGCAGCCGGCCACGGACATGGTGGAAGGCGCGATCCTGCGCACCTTCGAGGACTCCGGGCGGATCGCCGCGGTGGCGTCCGCCGGCACCGGGCTCCGCCCGGATTACCGGCTGGTACTGGACCTGCGCCGGTTCGAGGCCGATTACGCCGGCCAGGCGACGCCCAGCGCCACCATCGAGCTCAACGCCAAGCTGCTGTACAACCGCGACCAGCGCGTGGTCGCCTCGCGGACCTTCCTCCAGGCCGTGCCGGCCGCCGGCACCGAGGTCGGGGCGGTGGTGGCCGCCTTCGAGCAGGCGCTGGCGCGCATCGGCGGCGAGGTGGTCGGCTGGACGCTGGCCAGCGGCCAGGCCGACGCGCAGCGTCCGCGACCGGCCGCGCCGGCCGGCCCCCGCTTCGAGCCCACGGGGCCCGCGCGCTGAGGCGGTTGCAGGTCGCGCGCCAAGACGGGGCGACCGCTCGCGTGCCAGCGCGATCCTACGCGGCGGCGCCGTCGGCCTCGGGCCGGAACGACAAGGTCGCGATCACGCCGCGGACGGGGCCGGGCACCACGCGCACGCTCCAGCCGTAGAGCGCGCACAGGCGGCGCACGATCGACAGCCCGATGCCGCCACCCTGCGAATGCTCGGCGTGCGAGCCGCGGTAGCCGCGCTCGAACAGCCGTGCCGCGTCCTCGGCGCTGAGGCCGGGGCCGCTGTCGATGACCTCCACCGCCTGGTCGAGCACCCGCACCACCACTTCGCCGGCCTGGGTGTACTTCACCGCGTTGCCGATCAGGTTGCCCAGCGCCACCGCGACCGCGGCCTCCGGCGCATCCACCACCAGGCTGCCCTGCCCGCTTTCGAGCCGCAGCTCCAGCGCCTTGACGCCGACCTGGGCGCGGTGCGCGTCCAGCAGCTGCTCGGCCACGCGCACGACGTCGGTGGCGCCATGCCCGCGCTCGTTGCGCGAAAGCAGCAGCAGCGCGCTGATCAGGTCGGTGCACTGCTGCTCCGCGCGCTGGATGCGCAGCAGCCGGGTGCGGATCTTCTCGTCCAGGTCCGGCCGCGCGAGCAGCAGTTCCACGGCGCCCTTGATCACCGCCAGCGGCGTGCGCAGCTCGTGGCTGACGTCGGCATTGAACTCGCGGTCGCGCTGCACCACCTCGGTCAGGCGCGCGGCGTAGTCGTCCAGCGCGCTGGCCAGCTGGCCGACCTCGTCGTCGGGGAAATGCGCGGCCAGCGGCTCGGGCTGGCCGGGGCCGGAGCGACGCAGGCGGTTGGCGAGCTCCGACACCGGGCTCATCACCCGCGAGGCGGCCCACCACCCCACCAGCAGCGACAGCAGCGAGAACACCACCACCGAGCCGTAGATCGCGCGCTGGAACTGCGCCTCGCCGCGGATCGACTCGGTCATGTCGTAGGCCAGGAAGAACCACTCGCTGTCGGTCTTGCGCACCGCCAGCCGATAGGAGAAGGTGCCGTCCTCGTCGGTCCCGGTCAGGCTGTGGTTGCCGTTGCCCAGCTCCACCCACTCCGGGAAGTCGCGCCGCAATCGGTCGATCCGGTCCGGGGTGAACACGTACGCGCGCATCTGCTGGACCGGCAGGTCCGGGCTGCGCGTGGGATCGCTGTAGTACAGCCGCGCGTACTCGTCGATGTTGCGGTTCATCACGTCCTCGACCAGCGCGTTCTCCACCCGGTTGCGGGCGTACTGCGTGGCGAACGCGAACAGCAGGGTCAGGCCGAGGCCGAGCAGCAGGAACGAGAGGATGATGCGGCTGCGCAGGCGGCGGCGGTAGCGCCGCGCGCCGCGCAACGGCGCCGGGGCACCGTGCCGGTCAGCTGCCGCCATCGGGCGCCGCGATGCGGTAGCCGATGCCGTGACGGGTCTGGATCAGCGGAACCTCGAAGGGCTTGTCCACGACCGCGCGCAAGCCGTGGATGTGCACGCGCAGGGAATCGGAATCCGGCAGCTCCTCGCCCCAGACCCGGGTCTCCAGCTCCTGCCGCGTGACGACCGCCGGCGCCGCCTCCATCAGCGCCTGCAGGACCTTCAGCGCGGTGGGATTGAGCTGCAGCAGCTTGCCCTGGCGCCGCACCTCGAGCGTGTCGAGGTTGTACTCCAGATCGGCGACCTCCAGCACCCGCGTCTGCACCCCGCGCCCGCGCCGCGACAGCGCGTTGAGCCTCACCTCCACCTCCTGCAGCGCGAAGGGCTTGATCAGGTAGTCGTCGGCGCCCGAGTCGAAGCCGGCCAGCTTGTTGTCGAGCGAGTCGCGGGCGGTGAGCATCAGCACCGGAGTCTGCTTGCGCGCGTCGTTGCGCAGCTTGCGGCAGACCTCGAGCCCGTCCATGCCGGGCAGGTTGAGGTCGAGGACGATGGCGTCGAAGTCGTGCACCACCGCCAGGTGCAGGCCGGTGACGCCGTCGGCGGCGAAGTCCACGGTGTGGCCACGGTCTTCCAGGTAATCGCCGAGATTGGCGGCGATGTCCTGGTTGTCTTCAATCACGAGTATGCGCATCGGGGTGTCTTGCAATGGCCAAAGGTGGGAATGCTGTCTGCGCACACTGTACCGAAGTGTGAAACCGGCGGAAGCACTCCGCCGGCGGCGTTACTTCGTAGCTTCAGGATTGCGCTGGAGTCCCCGCATCCAGGTCTCGGCCTCGTTGCGTTGGCCACGCAACTCGGCAACCGTTCTGCACACCGTGATCGAACGGCGCGTCCCGGAAGGCCGTTCGCGCTGGCAGACCAGGCGGCTGTCCGCGGCGGCCTGTCCGAGCAGCGCCCGGACCCGCTCCTGTTGACTGAAAACCTCCGCCTTCGCCCGCGGCGTCAGCCGGTCGACGGTATCGACACTGCCGAGTTGGCTCTCGATCGAATCGAGCAGCCCCAGCACCTCGCTGCGCTGCTCGGGCGAAATCTCGGAATAGCGCTGGCCGGTCGCCAACTCGCTGCGGATCCGCTGCGCTTGTTCGTCGAACCCGCCACCGAGCGCATCGAAGCGCTCCGGCTGCGCGAAAGCGCCGCCGCACGCCAGAATCGCAACCACCCCCATCGCCATCGCCGCGATACGGCTCGTCTTCATCTTTCTCATCTGCCCCCTCGCTTTGGACGCTCCTGATTCGAGGAGCGGAACCTGACGTTTATCCCTAGACATAACGGGCCGCGGGATCCAGCCTCGTCCGCGCCCGCCCCGATTCTGGCACAAACGCGCGCGCCCGGCCCCGCGTCGCCGCGCAGGGGCCACAAAAAACCCAGGCGGACACGCCGCCTGGGTGAGAAAAGGTACCGCCCCGATGACCGTCTTCCGGGCCGGCGCAACCGGCCTTGGACCACGGAGCCTCACCCTACCGGCCGGGCGATTAAGCAGGCGTTAAACGCGCGGTAGCCGCGCGTTACGCGCGCGGCCGCGGACCCGGCGGGGGCGCTGCGGCGCGCGCCCGGCCTCGGCGACCACGTGTTCCACGATCAGGCCCGCCACGTCCAGGCCGGTCGCGCCCTCGATGCCCTCCAGCCCGGGCGAGGCGTTGACCTCGAGCACCAGCGGCCCGCGCGCCGAGCGGATCAGGTCCACCCCGGCCACGCCCAGGCCCAGCGCCTGCGCGGCGCGCACCGCGGCCGCCTGCTCCTCGGTGCTGGCCTCGGCCGGCGACCCGGTACCGCCGCGATGCAGGTTGGAGCGGAAGTCCCCGACCGGGGCCTCGCGCCGCATCGCGCAGACCACCCGGTCGCCCACCACGAAACAGCGCAGGTCGCAGCCTTCCGCCTCGCCGATGAACTCCTGCACCAGGAAGGTCGCATACAGGCCCCGCAACGCTTCGATCACGCTGCGCGAGGCCGACGGCTTCTCGGTGAGCATGACCCCGGCGCCCTGCGCACCCTCGTTGAGCTTGATGATGTGCGGCGGCGGCCCGAGCATCGACAGCAGATCCTGGGTGTCGTCCGGATTGTCGCCGAACACCGTCACCGGCAGGCCGATCCCCTGCGCAGCGAGGATCTGGTGGCTGCGCAGCTTGTCGCGGGCGCGGGCGATGGCCGCCGAGGGATTGGGCGTGTAGACGCCCATCAGCTCGAACTGGTGCAGCACGGCGTTGCCGTAGCGCGTCACCGAGGCGCCGATACGGGGAATCACCGCGTCGAAGTCCGCGATCGGGCGGCCCTTGTAGTGCATGGAAAACCCGTCCGACGCAATCCGCAGGTAGCACCGCAGCGGGTCGAGCACCCGCACGGTGTGGCCGCGCCGGCGCGCCGCCTCGACCAGCCGCCGGGTGGAATACAGGCGCGTGTTGCGCGAGAGGATGGCGAGCTTCATGGGGCAGCGGGTGCAGGGGACGCGACGTTATACCGCAGCGGCAGCGACGCCCGCGGCAATCTCGCCGCCGGCCCCTCCATCGGGATCGATGCCTCGCTCGCCGGACCGGAGGGTGGAGGCCGGGAGCGCCCCCCGCCGGCCGCGCTTCAGCCGCCGCAGTTCTCGCCTTCCACCCGCAATTGCGCGGCATACAGCGCCGGCTCCGGCCGCTTGCCCGCATCCGCGTCGGCCTTGGCCTGATCCAGATAGATGCGCGCGCGCCCCTGCGCGTCGAGCGC
Organism: Luteimonas huabeiensis HB2; assembly: GCF_000559025.1. Classification (GTDB taxonomy): domain Bacteria; phylum Pseudomonadota; class Gammaproteobacteria; order Xanthomonadales; family Xanthomonadaceae; genus Luteimonas; species Luteimonas huabeiensis. Next base: position 32,384 of record NZ_JAAN01000035.1, read on the forward strand.
AAGCCCGCCGGCGCCGGGCTTGCGCCAGATGCGGGCGACCGCGGCCTGGCCCGGGCAGGCGGCGCTGGGGATGCGGATCTCGTCGTGGTAGATCCAGCCCTGGGCAGGGTCGGGACGTACCTCGTCGGCGTTGACCAGGCGCGCGCGCGGCTGGCAGCCGGGGTAGCTCTCCTTGACCGAGAAGCGGTACGGCGGCTCCGCCTGCCCGGTGAAGACGCCCTCGATGCGGGCGCAGGCCTCGGGGATCTGGCGCAGCGTATGCGCCGCGCCGACCGCCTGCGGGGGCGCCGGCTCGCGGGCGACCTCCGGGTGCTCCTGCGCCGGGGCGGAGACGGCCGCGCCCGAAAGCAGCGCGGCGGCGAGGAGCGGGACGCATCGGTTCCAGGGCATGGCGGCGACGCCGGTCGGGAAGGGGCGCACAGGCTGTCACGCCATCGCTGAATCCCGCTTCCACGCGCCCCCGGCACGCGTTTGCCGCACTGCGGTTGGCGCGGCCTCGCGGCCCTGTGCCATAGTCGCCGGGCATCACCGCTGTGCAGGAGAGGGTCGCCCTCGTCTTGGCGGGCGCCCCCTGGCATCTCATTCCGGGAGGGGTCGTATGCTCGAGCAACACGGTCTGTGGATGGCGCTCGCCTGCGCCGTCGTCGCGATTCTGTACGGCGTGGTCTCCGCGCGCTGGATCGGCCGGCAGCCCGCCGGCAACGAACGCATGCAGCAGATCGCCGGCGCGATCCAGGAAGGCGCGCGCGCCTACCTCAACCGGCAATACCTGACGATCTCGATCGCCGGCGTCGTGCTGCTGGCCGCGATCGGCTTCGCGCTCGACTGGGCGACCGCGATCGGCTTCCTGATCGGCGCGGTGCTGTCGGGCGCGGCCGGCTACATCGGCATGAACGTCTCGGTGCGCGCCAACGTGCGCACCGCCGAGGCCGCGCGCCGCGGCATGGGCCCGGCGATGGACGTCGCCTTCCGCGGCGGCGCGATCACCGGGATGCTGGTGGTCGGCCTGGGCCTGCTGGGCGTGGCCGGCTACTGGGTGCTGCTCAACCAGGTGCTCGGGCTGACCGGCGAGCAGGCGCTGCACGCGCTGGTCGGGCTCGCCTTCGGTTCCTCGCTGATCTCGATCTTCGCGCGCCTGGGCGGCGGCATCTTCACCAAGGGCGCCGACGTCGGCGCCGATCTGGTGGGCAAGGTCGAGGCCGGCATCCCCGAGGACGATCCGCGCAACCCGGCGGTGATCGCCGACAACGTCGGCGACAACGTCGGCGATTGCGCGGGCATGGCCGCCGACCTGTTCGAGACCTACGCGGTCACCGTGATCGCGACGATGCTGCTGGGCTACCTGATGGTACTCGAGGTCGGCAGCAACGGGCCGCTGTACCCGCTGGTGCTGGGCGGCGCCTCGATCCTGGCCTCGATCGTGGGCGCGCTGTTCGTCAAGGTGAAGCCTGGCGGCTCGATCATGGGCGCGCTCTACCGCGGCGTGATCGTCTCCGGCGTCATCGCCGCGATCCTCTACTACCCGATCACCGCCGAGCTGATGGCCGACAACCGCCACGGCGCGACCAACCTCTACGTCTGCGCGCTGATCGGCCTGGTGCTGACCGGCGCGATCGTCTGGATCACCGAGTACTACACCGGCACCCAGTACAAGCCGGTGCAGCACGTGGCGCAGGCCTCCACCACCGGCCACGGCACCAACATCATCGCGGGACTGGGCGTGTCGATGAAGTCCACCGCGCTGCCGGTGGTGGCGGTGTGCGCGGCGATCTGGGCCTGCCATGCGCTCGGCGGCCTGTACGGCATCGCCATCGCCGCGACCTCGATGCTGTCGATGGCAGGCATGATCGTCGCGCTCGACGCCTACGGCCCGATCACCGACAACGCCGGCGGCATCGCCGAGATGGCCGAGCTGCCGCCGGAGGTGCGCGAGATCACCGACCCGCTGGACGCGGTGGGCAACACCACCAAGGCGGTGACCAAGGGCTACGCGATCGGCTCCGCCGCGCTCGCCGCGCTGGTGCTGTTCGCCGACTACACCCACAACCTGCAGGCCAAGCACCCGGGCACCGCCTTCGCCTTCGACCTGTCCGACCACTACGTCATCATCGGCCTGCTGATCGGCGGCCTGATCCCCTACCTGTTCGGCGCGATGGCGATGGAGGCGGTGGGCCGCGCCGCCGGCGCGGTGGTCGAGGAGGTGCGGCGGCAGTTCCGCGAGATCCCCGGGATCATGGACGGCACCGGCAAGCCGCAGTACGACCGCGCGGTGGACATGCTGACGCGCTCGGCGATCAAGGAGATGATCCTGCCCTCGCTGCTGCCGGTGGCGGTGCCGATCGTAGTCGGCCTGCTGCTGGGCCCGCGCGCGCTGGGCGGCCTGCTGATCGGCACCATCGTCACCGGCCTGTTCGTGGCGATCTCGATGACCACCGGCGGCGGCGCCTGGGACAACGCCAAGAAGTACATCGAGGACGGCCACTTCGGCGGCAAGGGCTCGGAGGCGCACAAGGCCGCGGTCACCGGCGACACCGTGGGCGATCCCTACAAGGACACCGCCGGCCCGGCGATCAACCCCCTGATCAAGATCATCAACATCGTCGCATTGTTGATGGTGCCGCTGCTGTAGCGCGAAGCGGTCCCGCGTCCCGCCTTCGCCCTTCCCCCGCTTGCGGGGGAAGGGATGGGATGGGGGCGCGCCGACGGCGCCCATCAAGATCATCAACATCGTCGCATTGTTGATGGTGCCGCTGCTGTAGCGCCGGGCGGCCGCCGCGCCCCTCCCGCCGGCGGGAGGGGCGGAACCAGGCCCCGGGTCGGGGCCTCCGGCCTCAGAACTGCTTGCCGACGCTCAGGTACACGTTGCGGGCCAGGCCGGTGCGCGAGCTGGTCTCCACGCCCGAGGCGATCAGCCGGCGGTCGTTGAAGACGTTGTTGATGCCGAACAGGAACTGCGTGCTGCCGTCGAGGAAGCCAACCGACGAGGCCATCGGCCGCCAGCGCAGCTGCAGGTTGGTCTGGCCGAACGACTCGCGCACGTAGTGGTAGACCTTGCCGCCGGAGAGCAGCGTCTCCGGATTCTGGTCGGGCGCGAACCAGTGGGTGTAGTCCGCCGAGACGGTGAAATCGTCGCGGAACGGCCGCCACTGCACGCCCAGCCTTGCGCGATCGGCGAACGCCGAGGGCGTCTTGTGGCCGGTCTCCACGTCGCGCATGTCCAGCGTCTCGAAGGTCGCGAACAGGCCCCAGCGCTCGCGGTCGTAGGCGGCCTCGATCTCCAGGCCCTCGCGATCCACGCCGTCGACGTTCTCGTAGCGCACGTACTCGCTGTCGGCCGGCGACTGCGAGCCATAGTCGACCACCAGCCGGATCATGTCATCGATGCGGCCCCTGAAGTACATCGCCTTGGCGCGGAAACGGTCGTCGGCGGCGAACAGGCCGCTCCTGGCCCAGGAGAAGCCCGCCTCGTACTCCGACGAGGTCTCCGCGCGCAGGTCCGGGTTGGGCTGGTACCAGTAGTGGATGTTGAGCGGGCCCGAGGACGAGGTCTCGTGCGGGGTCGGCGCACGGAAGGCCTCGGAGTAGTTGGCGAGCAGATGGAGGCCATCGGCCAGCGCGTAGCTCACGCCCACGCGCGGCGAGAAGCGGCTGTTGTCGTAGTCCTCGGCGACGCCCTGCACCTCGCGCTCGAAGCGGTCGTAGCGCCCGCCCAGCTGCAGCGCGAGGCGATCGTCCAGCCAGCGCGATTCGTGCTGCACGAACACGCCCAGGTCGCGGTACTCGTTGGGCATCGAGTTGAAGCTGGTGATCTCGCCGTCGAGCACGTACAGGCCGTCCTCCTCGCGGTGCTCGTAATCCAGCCCGAGCAGCAGCCGGTGGCCGACCGCGCCGGTGGCGAACCGCATCAGGTTCTGCGCGCTGAAGCCCCAGCGATCGTCCTGGTTGCGGTAGTAGAGGTCCACGCCGCGCTCGTAGCCGCGCTCGTAGTGGGCGCGCGTGCGGTAGGCCGACAGCGACAGGTCGAGCCAGGGGTTGCCGGCCGGATTCAGCGCGTAGCCGAGCACGCTGTCGCGCTGCCGGCGCTCGCCGATCACCGCGCCGTTGGCGGGACTGAAGGTGGCGTGGTACAGGCTGTTCCAGCCGGTGCGGGCGTCGATGGACTGGTCGTAGTGGCTCAGCGTGAGCCGGTGACCCTCGGCGAAGGTCCAGCCCGCCTTGAGGAACGCAGTGCCGATCTCCTCGTCGTTGTCGGCGACGTTGCGGCGGGTCCGGCCCTCGTCGTCCTGCAGCCGGCCGACCTGGGCCATGTCGCCGCGCTCGGCGCGCTTGACGAACGCCAGCAGCTCGAACGGCGAGCCTTGCGGGGCGATCGCGAACGCGCCATAGCCCTGGACCTGGTTGTTGGAGTCGAACCGGTAGCTCGCCGCCACGCCGGCATCGCGGCCCGGGCGCAGGAAATCGGCGGCGTCCTTGGTGGTGCCGCCGATCACGCCGCCGATGGCGCCGCCGCCGTAGGAGATGCCCGACGACCCTCGGACCACGTCCACCTGCTTGAGCAGATCGCTGTCCATGCTGAACCCCGAAACCTGGTTGGCGAACAGGTTGGCCGAACGCCGCACGCCGTCCTGCATGACGATCACGCGGCTCTCCGAGCCGTGGCCGAAGCCGCGGATGGTGAAGTGCTGGCCGATCGCGCGGCCGGCATCGTTGCCGGTGTCCACGCCCGGGATCTTCTTCAGCGACTGGATCAGATCGGGCGTGTCGTCGAGGTCCTCCGGCACCAGCACCGACGCCGAGCCCGGATACTTCAGCACGTCGATGCCGAAGCGCGTACCGACCACGGTGATGCGGTCGAGCTCCTGCGTCGGCGCGTCGGACGGCGCGGCGTGCGCACGGCAGGCAGGCGGCAGCGCGGCGGCGACGCAGGCGTCCGGTTCGGCATGGGCGGCGCACGAGGCGCGGGAGGACGCGAGAGCGGCGTCGCAGCCGCCGGCGGCAAACGCGAGCGCCGGGCAGCCGGCCAGCGCGAGCGCCGCGGAAAGCGCGGTGTGTTTCATGATCGATCCCCAGGAGTGAGTGACGGTACGTCGCTGGCGTGCACGCACTCGCTGGCGGCGCGGATGGTACGCCGGGGATCGCTGCGCCGCAACGCGCGGTCGCCCCCGCGCCGGGCGCGTGCGATCATCGGGGCCCGTTCCCCGGCCGGCCCGCCCATGCACAAGTTCCTGCGCCCCCTGCGCCCCGGCGACTACCTCTGGTACCCCGAGGCCGCGCCCGAGGGGCCGGTAGTCCTGGTCGTGAGTCTCGACGAACAGCGCGCCTACGCCTACCGCAACGGCATCGCGATCGGGGTATCGACGATCAGCTCCGGCCGCGAAGGCAAGGAAACGCCCACCGGGGTGTTCACCATCCTGCAGAAGCGCCGCGACCACCGCTCCAATCTCTACAACGATGCGCCGATGCCCTACATGCAGCGGCTGACCTGGGACGGCATCGCCCTGCACGGCGGCCCCCTGCCCGGCTATCCGGCTTCGCACGGCTGCGTGCGCCTGCCGCAAGCCTTCGCCGAAAAGCTGTTCGCCGTCACCCGCAACGGCGACACCGTGGTGGTGGCCGGCGGTCCGGCCGCGCCGGCGAGCCTGGTGCATCCGGCGGTGCTGGCGCCGGTCGATGCCGCCGGCCGCCCGCTCGCGCCCCTGCCCGCCGCCGCGGCCGCGTGGAACGACGACGCCGATGTCGACGGGCCGCTGAGCGTGCTGGTCAGCCTGGCCCAGCGCCGCGTGTACGCGCTGCGCGACGGCGTGCCGGTCGGCGAGGCGGCGCTGGAGGTGGAGCCGGGCTTCGAGGTCGGCGGCTCGGTGCTGATGGTCGTCGGCAGCGAGACCGAAGCCGTGCCGAGCCTGATCGATCCGGACCGGCCGCGGCACCGCTGGACCGCCTATCCGCTGCTGGGCGTGGATGCCGAATCGCTGGCGGTGCTGCAGTTGCGCCTGCAGCAGCGCCCGCTGCGGGTGGATCCGGCCTTCGCGCAGCGTCTCTATGCGGCACTGGCCCCGGGCGCGACCGTGCTGCTCACCGACCTGCCCGCGGTGCGGCCGGATCCCTCGGCGCAGCCGCGGGCGCCGGTGCTGGAATCCGACCCCGGCGACGGCAGCTGAACCGGCCGCGCGCGCCGCGCGCTGCTATCCTCGCGCCCATGCGCCGCCTGCTCCCGACCTGCCTGTTCGCCGCCCTGCTGCCGGCGATGGCCACTTCCGCCGCGCCGGCAACCTCCGCACCCGACGCGCCGCCTGCCGCGAACCCGGTCCCGCCGCACGCCGCGGCGCGCCTGGCCAAGGCCGTGCCCGCCCCGGACCCGCTGCTGGAACGCCTGGCCCGCAACGCGCCGGCGCTGGATCGCGACGTATTGCGGATCGCCACCCGCGCGCTCGGCTGCGCGATGCGCCAGCCGGGCGCGACCGCGCCGCGGACCCTGGGCGTCATCGACTACTCGCTGCCCTCGACCCAGCGCCGCCTGTGGGTGTTCGACCTCCGCGACGGCGCGCTGCTGTTCGAGGAATGGGTGGCGCACGGCCGCAACACCGGCGAGAACCTCGCCACCCGCTTCTCCAACGTCGAAGGCAGCTTCCAGTCCAGCATCGGCGCCTTCCTCACCGAGGAGAGCTACGTCGGCCGGAACGGTTACTCGCTGCGCCTGCGCGGGCTGGAGCCCGGCTTCAACGACCTGGCGCGGGAACGGGCGATCGTCGTCCACGGTGCGCCCTATGTGAACCCGCAGGCGGCCGCCGGCCAGGGCCGTCTCGGCCGCAGCCTCGGCTGCCCCGCGGTACGGCCGGCGATCGCGCGCGAGCTGATCGACACCATCCGCGGCGGTTCGCTGCTGGTGGCCTACTACCCGGACCCGGAATGGCTGCGGACCTCGGAGCTGCTGCTCGAGGACTGCGCCGGCGCCCGGCTCGCGAGCCACGGCGCGACGGCGGACGCGGTCGCCGCGCACTAGCTCCGGCAGGAGCGCGCTCCTGCCGGCTCAGGCGGCCTCGAAGCGCTGCGCGGCCACGTCGAACCACGGCGTGCACAGCAGGGTCTGCCGTGCGGCCAGGTCGAAGCCGCCGCGCCAGACCTCCACGCCATCGATTTCTTCGGGCTGGGCGAATGCCTCGGTGTCGAAGGGCGCGACGCCCAGGCACCAGCGGATCCGCCGCGGTTCGCGCTCGGTCGGGGGCGCGAACGCGAACTCGCCCGTCAGCGAACCGCCGGGCTCGACCCGCGCCGCCAGCGGCGTCGGCGGGACCGTGGGCGACGGCTCGGGCAGCGGACGCGCGGCATGGCGCAGGACGACATCGCCGGGCACCTCCTCCTGGAAGTGCGGTGCGCCCACTGCACCGCCGTGCTGCCGGCCGACCAGCACGGCGTGGCGGTCGCCGCGATCGAAGACCGCCAGCGGCGCCTGGCCGAGGTTGTCGAACCGGTAGCGCACCTCCACGGCCCCGGTCCTGGGCGTGTAGGCGAAGCTCGCGGTCAGCCGGCCGCCGGCGGCCTCGACGGTGGTGGTGCTGGGCTCGGACATGGGCGGGGTTCCTGACGGGGCGCGGTCGGCCGACTGCGCGCAGCCCGCGCAGAGCACGGACGCCAACAGTGCGGTCAGTCGCAACGGTACGGGAAACGAGGGGCGGTTGGACATGGACGGGCCTCGGGAAAGGCGTGGGCGCGGCGATCCGTGGATCCGCAGGCTAGCCTAACGGACGACGGGCGACCTGCATGCGCGCAGGCCGCCCGTCGCACCATCCCCTGATCGCGGGTTCCATACGACCCGGGCGCGGGCCGTCGGCGCCTACAGCGCGTAGCTGGGACGATCCGGCAGGCCGAGCTCGCGGCGCAGGCCGTTCTCGGTCAGGTGGATCGGGTTGTGGGTGGTGGGGGGCGTGCGCGGGTCGCCGTCGAAATCGTAGGCGGGGGCGGAGGTCTCCAGCCCCACGGCCTGGCGCTCGGCGTTCGGCACGCGGCCGTCATCCGGACCCTCGCCACGGTAGGTGCCCGGCAGGAAGGTGCCGTTCACGCCGTTGTAGGCATGCGACATCTCGTGGTACAGCACCACGGTCGGGGCCGGGAACGCGTCCATGTGGAAGGACGGGTTGTAGCTGATCGTCACGTCGCCGCCCGCGCCGGGGCGGCCGTTGACGATCTCGGCGCTACCGCGGCCGTGGGTCTGGGCGTAGCCGTTCTGCTCGTTGGCCAGCTCCTGGATGGTCACCCGGTTGCCCTTGCTGGCGGCCGCGGCATCGAACTCGCTCAGCATCTGGGTGCCGTTCGGCGAGGCGCGCAGGAAGTCCAGCTCGGCCTCGATGCGCTGGCGGAACTGCTCGGAGCCCTGCACCGTCACGGTATTGCCGGCGTTGGCGTCGATCTCGACGTTGACCACGGTCGGCCGTGCGTTGGTGGCGGCGTTGATCAGGTCGCCGACCTCGGCGTACACGGCGCCCCGGTCGCCGGCGCCCTCGACGGTGTCCTGCCCGAGGCCGGTGTAGATGTAGTTCTCGCCGGAGGCGTCGGCGTGGATGGCATCGTCGCCGCGGCCGCCGGAGAGCACGTTGTGGCCGGTGCCGCCGCGGATCTCGTCGTTGCCGCGGCCGCCCTCGATGAAGTTGAAGCCGTTGCCGCCCTGGATGACGTCGTCGCCGTCGCCGCCGAAGATGATGTTCTCGCCGTCGGTGGCGGTGATCACGTCGTCGCCGTTGCCGCCGTCGATGTCGTTGCGGCCGCCGATGGTCTCGATGGTGTCGTTGCCGTCGCCGCCGAAGATGCGGTCGTCGCCCATGCCGGTGCGGATGGTGTCGTCGCCGGCGCCGGCATCGACGACCAGGTTCACGGTGACGTTGGGGGCGGCGACGATGGTGTCGTTGCCGTCGCCGGTGCGCAGGGTCAGCTCCTGCTGGGTATTCAGGCGCACCGCGTACTGCTCGCCGTTGACGTCGATGTCGAGCGTGCCGTCGTCGCGCTGGCTGATCTGGATGTGATCGTCGCCGCCGCCCTTGGTGGTGAAGACCACCTGGTCGCTGCTGACGTAGCCGCCCGCGTCGGTGCGCTCGCGGGTGACCGTCGCCTGCTGGCCCTCGTGGAGCTGGGCGTGGGCGACCGGCTTGCCGTCGGGGGTGCGGGTGGACGGCAGGCTGGTGCCGCGGTCGTTGCCGCTGATCGGGATCGCGGTGTCGGCGACGTTGCGCATCGCCCGCTCGACCGGCGCGGACTCTCCGGGGCTCAGCGGCGCTTCGGCGAAGCGATCGGTCTCGGCCGCGCGCTGGTTGTCCCAGTAGCCCTGGGGAGCCAGTGGGGCGGAGGTCTGGAGGCTGCTGTCGAAGCTGGACATGGACGGGCCCTGGAATCGGTACGGTGGTGTACAGATACGGGATGGTATGGGCGCGGCGAAAGCTAGGGCGTACCCCAAGTTGGGGGCGACCCCAGCACGCGGGCGGATCCCAGGCCCGGTCCTCGCTCGCTGCACCGCAGCAGCGCGCTCGGTAGAATGAGCGGCTTTCCCCTTTCCCGGACGCGCCCGCCGCGCCCGCCTACCGGAGTCGTCATCGCATGGGCCTGGACCTCGTCACCACCGGCAAGAACCCGCCGCACGAAATCAACGTCGTCATCGAGATCCCGAAGGACGCCGAGCCGGTGAAGTACGAGGTCGACAAGGCCAGCGGCGCGATCTTCGTCGACCGCGTGCTGTCCACGCCGATGCGCTACCCGTGCAACTACGGCTACGTGCCCAACACCGTCTGCGGCGACGGCGACCCGGCCGACGTGCTGGTGATCCTGCCGCTGCCGCTGGTGCCGGGCTCGGTCATCCGCTGCCGCCCGGTGGGCGTGCTCAAGATGTCCGACGAGGCCGGCAACGACGAGAAGCTGCTGGCGGTGCCGGTGGAGAAGGTGTTCGCCGGTTACGCCCACGTCGACGACCTGGACAAGGTCTCGGCGCACTGGCTCGAGCGCATCGGCCACTTCTTCGAGCACTACAAGGATCTCGAGAAGGGCAAGTGGGTCAAGGTCGACGGCTGGGGCGACGCCGCCGAAGCGCGCGCCATCCTGGAAGCGGCGATCGCCGCCTATCGCGCCGAGTCCTGACGGCGGCGACGGGCACGTGTCGCAGTTCGCGCAAGCCGCGGCCGGCCGCGCCCGACGCCGGTGCTAACATCCGCCCCGGCCGGGACCGGGCGGATCGGGCCCGGCCGACAGGGGGAAACATCGCGTGCGCATTCTGTTCGTGGGCGGAGACGACAGCTTCCCGCCCGGATTCGTCGATCTGGTCGCCGATCTCGACGCGAGCTGGCAAGTCCATCGGGTCGGCGACGGCGGCGCCGCCAGCGCGCAGGCCGCCGCCGCGGCGCTCGACGTGGTGGTGGTGGCGCCGACGCTGCCGGACATGCCGGCCGCGACGCTGCTGGGCCAGATCCGCACCCTGCGCCCGGAGACCTCGCGCATCGCCCTGATCGCCGCCGGCCAGCCGCCGCCGGTGCGCGTGCTGTCGCTGGCGCACCGCTTCCTGCCGCTGCCGCTGGGCGAGGAACTGCTGCTGGAGGCGGTCGGCAGCCTGGAGGAGCTGCGCGACCTGCTCGGCGATCCGCGCCTGCGCGAGCACATCGGCCGCATCGACCGCCTGCCCTCGCCGCCGCAGACCTATCTTGCGCTGATGCAGGCGCTGGAGGCCGACGAGGACACCGGTGCCGCCGACATCGCCAGGCTCGTGGCCGGCGATCCCGCGATCGCGGCCAAGGTGCTGCAGCTGTGCAATTCCGCCTATTTCGCCGCCGGCCGCACCATTGCCGACCTGCGCACCGCCGTGACTCGCCTCGGCCTGGCCACGCTGCGCGACCTGGTGCTGGCCAGCGAAGTGTTCGCGCAGCCGGCCGCGGCCGGCGCCGATCGCCATGCGCTGCAGCAGCGCGCGCTGCTGGCCTCGCAGCTGGCCCGGCGCATGCTGCCCGAGGCCAGCGCCGAACTCGGCGCCACCGCCGCCCTGCTCGCCGACATCGGCCTGCTGCTGCCTGGCGTGCGCGACGAACGCGAGACGACATCGCCGGCCCCGCCCGACGCGCCGGGCCATACCGAGGCCGGGGCCTACCTGCTCGGCCTGTGGGGCCTGCCGATGCCGATCATCGAGGCCGTCGCCTTCCAGCGCACGCCGGCGCGCTCGAGCACCCGCAGCTTCTGGGTCACCGGCGCCGTGCACGTCGCCACCGCGCTGGCCGCCGGCGCCGCGGTGGACGAGGACTATCTGCAGCGTGCGGGCGTGCTGGAGCGCCTGCCGGCCTGGCGCGGGCTGGTCGATGAGCTGAGCGCGCGGTCGTCGCGCGCGGGGGCTGAGGCGGTGTGAGGCGCAGCTGATCGGGATCACCAGCTCAGGAGAAAATAAAAAAGCCCCACTCCAATGGGGCTTCAAAACGTAACTCCTCAGCAAGCAATCAATAAATAACTCTTGTCACTCTGCACACTTTTTCGGCGCCGACCCCACTACATACGATCGAAGTAATCGCGCCACCTGCCGCCCCCACAAACGTCATCGTAGCGCCCAGACGGCCAAAATGATCAGCCATGGGACCAAGATTATCCCCACCCCCATTCGTCCAAGTACCCCTCACATCATCAATGCTTGATGGAATGGCCTGCCCTGCTGCAGTCCTAGCAGAATCTTCAATATAGGTTCCGAGAGGGCTATCTATATCGACGGTGAATTGAACATAACTTCCATCTGTGAACACAACCTTGAAAATCAGCCCCGCTTGATCACGCAAGCCCAGGTAGGAAGTCACCAATGATTTGAGATCTTGCAATGCGCCTATCAAGTTGGAAGATGTGACTTGCGATATAACGCCAGCGTCACCAACTGCCGAAGAAACCATAGACCGCATATTGTAATCCTTGACGAATTCATATGCGGTTTTAGTCCGGTGACTAGCAGGAAGACCCAACATGTGAACTGGAACGTTGAACATGGGACGCAGATCACCGCCAATTGCATGAAGCGTGTGAGCTTTATTCAGCTCATTAACAGCCTCCACAGGCGGGATACGTTCTAAAGCAGTCGAACTTGCAACTGCAGCGGTGGCGCCCTCCACATTCATGGGAGTACCAGGCGGGCCGCCCGGACCGCTCCCCCCGGAAGTAACGTGCCAGTATTCAATTCGATTGTTCGTTAGGCTGTACACCAAATGGTGGCCCTGACCAGCAGATATAGCCCGCCCACGGAACTGGTCGCTAGTCGCGCAGCTATCGCATCTGAGGGGTTTATAAAACTGGGCCTCGGCTCGAGAAGCAGCCAGCATAGACGCAGCAAAAACACCCGCCAATAAAATGCCCTTGACATCCATCAATTCATTCCATCCAAGGAAAAGGGGAGACTGAAGCTAACATATGGTTAAACTGAAGGCAAAACACTTTCAATTGCGAGACTGATGCAAAATACAGATTTATCGCGGACTCTTAAAAAAAGAGGCGGGCCTTACGGCCCGCCTCCTCTTTCTACCGATCAGAAGCGCTGCTGGTACTTCATGTAGGTGAAACGACCGAAGTCGAAGCCACCATAGTACGAGAAGCCGCTACTCGGCCCCGCGTAGACCACCTGCCCTTCGCGATCGAACACGTTGTTCACGCCAAACGAGACCGTGGCGTTCCACGGCGCGCGCCAACGAATCTGGACGTCGTTGAACGTGTTGGAACCCATCTCATTGACGCCGTACGCGATCCCATCGTGATCGATATAGCCCGGGTTGTTGCAAATCTCCGCGAGCGATTCGATCAGGCAGCTTTCCCGGAAGCCCGAAAAATAACGCGCCGTCCAGGTCGCACCGAAGTCGCCGTACTCCCAGTTCAGATTGGCTACCGAGCGGATACGGAAGACGATGCCCGAACCCGCCCAGCCGACGTTGGGCTGCGGGGTGGTGTTTTCGGTGTTGTCCGCCTTGGTCTCGAAGTTCGAGTAGTAGGTGCTCTGCCAGTTAACCGAGAAATCGCCGAAGCGCGTCTCGGGAAGCCGGTAGTTGACCTCGAAATCGAAGCCCTCCACGTCCCAGTAGCCGGCGTTGCGCCCGATCCGGGTCAGCGAATCGACGACGCCATCCTCACCACGAGTGAAGTACTGGCACTGCGAGGCGATGTCGTAGACATAGCAGTCCCTGAGGATGCCGTTGGCGGTAAACGCGGTGATCACGTTGTCGATCTTGGTGCGCCACCAGTCCAGCGACACGCCCAGGCCTTCAACGTAGCTCGGGCTGTAGACGACGCCCAGCGAACGGCTGGTCGTGGTTTCCGGGGTCAGGTTGGGGTTCGAACCGCTGAGGAACGGCGTACCGGTCTGGCCGCCATAGGCGGGGCTGCCGCCCTGACCGAGTTGAACGAAGCCGGCGTAGTTAGCGATGTCGCCCGCGCAACGCGCATAGACATCGGCATTGCTCGCCGCAACTCCGTTCACCGTGTCGCACGGATCGGAATAGTAGTCGAACGTCTGGCCGACGCCGCCGTACAGATCGGACACCGACGGAGCGCGGAAACCTTGGGCCCAGGTTCCGCGGACCAGCAGGTCTTCGATCGGGCGCCAGCGGAAGCTCGCCTTGCTGTTAGTGGTATCGCCAAAGACATCGTAGTCGGAATAGCGGCTGGCGACGTTGAGCGAAAGCTCCTGAGCACCCGGCAGGTCCGCCAGCAACGGGACGTCGAGTTCGAGGAAGAACTCATCGACCGAGTAGCCGCCCGAGGTCTCCTGGGCCGCCAGGTTGGTCGAGTTGCCGGTCTGGGCGAAGGCGTCGGGCGAGTAGCGACCTTCGACCTTCCGGTGCTCCACACCGGCTGCGAAGCCGAGTTCGCCGGCCGGCAGTGCGGCGATCACGCCGCTGACGTCGGCGAAGTAATTGTGCGTGGTCGTCTCGGAGGTCGCGTTTTCCCAAAGGAAGAACTTGTTCTGGATATCCGGGTTGGCCAGCGAGTTCGGACCTTCGCTCAGCACCGGGCTCCACGGGATGCAATCGCCCAGCGAAATCGGCGCATCCGGCGTACCACACTGCACGACGCCGTCGGCGTTCAGGAACGACGGTCCGACCGCCTGGGCGACGGCCAGCTTGTTGAAGTCACCGCGGGCACGGATGGTGGCATCGCCGCGGGTGTACAGATAGCCGGCATTCCAATCGAGGAAGCGGTCGCCGAAGTCGAAGGTGCCCTCGAAGATGCCGCTGAAGCGATAGGTATCGAGCTTGCGGTCGGTGGTACGCGGCACCTCCCAGCCACGGCGGCGGAAGTTCAGCACCTCACCGGTCGGGTTGAAGTAGCTGTCCGCGCTGATCGGCGTCTGCACGTCGACGTTAGCGCTCTGGTACGGATAGCCGGCGACCTGCACGCTGGTCTCACGACGGTTGAAGCTGGCGTCGGTGACGAAGCGGGTATTGTCGGTCAGATCGAAAGAGGCGCTGGTAAAGAGCGACAACCGCTCCATTCCCGTCTTGACCATCATCTGCTCGGCAGCGCGGCTGGAGTCGCCGTACTCACCATCGAACGGATCGAGCTGGGCACGGTAGTCGCCCAGATTGGTCGGGTCGCCGCCGTCGCGCAGGACAAGCCATGCGTCGGGCGCCCTGGCGTTCGGCTGGTCGGGATTGCGGATGTTGCCGCGCGCACCCACCATCGTCCAGCTGTAGGGCTCCAGCGCAGCCGGGCCCGGATAGGTGTCGAGCGCCCACCAGCGGTCGCGCGCCCAGACCGGCTTTTCTTCGTCGTACTGGACGCCGAAGGTAATCGCGCTGCGCTCGCCGACCGAGCCGATGGTGAAGTCGAACGACTGGGTCTGGCCGTCGCCTTCGCCGTACTGGCCGATGTAGGCATTGGCTTCGGCGCCGTCGAAGTTGCGACGGGTGATCACGTTGATCACGCCGGCCACGGCGTCGGAGCCGTACAGGGCCGACGCGCCATCCTTCAGCACCTCGATGCGCTCGACCATCGACGACGGGATCGTCGCCAGGTCCTGCAGGCCGTCGTTGTTGACGCCCAGGCGGCGGCCGTTCAGCAGCACCAGGGTGCGCTCGGGGCCGAGGTTGCGCAGGTCGACGTAGGTGCCGCCGGGGCTCTCGCCGGCGTTGAGCGGCGAGCTGCGGCTGAGCGCCGGGGAGCCGGTGACCGCGATGTTCTGCAGGATGTCGCCGACGGACTGGAAGCCCTGGTTCTCGATGTCGGCGCGCGAGATCGACAGAATCGGCTGCGCGGTCTCGACGTCGACCTTGCGGATGCGCGAGCCGGTGACCTCAATGCGGTCGAGCGTGGTCGCGCCGCTAGCTGCGCCGTCTTGGGCGAAGGCGGCCGACGCGGGGACGAGCGCCGTCAGGATGGCGGCCGGGAGCAAGCCCCGCCGCATCGCTGGAATGCGAGCTTTCATTAATTCTCTCTCCAGAATTGCGTTAGTGACGCGTTAAGACGCCTTCGCACGTTAACGTTTCCACAACGTTACATGCTTTGCAGGCACGGCCCTCTGACTTTGCCGATCCTGTCCGAACGTTCTCGTCTCAGCGTCCATTGCGTCCCGACGCGCGGCCAGCAATCTGAACGCCCCCCCCCCCGCCCGCGCCGCCTCCAGTGGCGACCGCGCACGAGGCGCGGCCCGACGCGGGCGGGCCCGCAACGGGGGTGTGCGCAGTTCCAGGAGGCGAGAAATGGACCGCGCGGCGGGCGCTGCCTACGCAGCGCTCCGTGGCCCGATCGCGCGATACCGGGTGGCCGAGGTTCCGAACCGGGCACGGAACGCGCGCGCGAAGCTGCAGCAGTTGTCGAAGCCGCACGAGGCCGCGACCTCGCTCACCGTCATCTGGGTGGTCCGCAGCAGGTCGGCCGCGCGCTCCAGCCGCAGCCGCGCAGACAGCGCCTGCGGGCTCTCGTCGTACAGGCTCTGGAACGCCTTGGAAAAGTACCAGCTGGAGAAGTTGGTCATGTCGGCGAGTTCGCCGATCCGGACCACGCGATCGCTATGTCCCTCGAGGTAGAGCCGTGCGCGCTGCATGCGGCCGAAGACCTGGCGCTTGCGGCTGCGCGATCGCCCGGGGCAGAGCTGCACCCGCTCGGCCAGGTCGCGCTGCGCCCGCGCCATGTGCAGCAGGATCGGACGCAGCGCCTCGGACTCGCCGCTCTCCTTGGCGGTGCGCCAGAGGCGCATCGCCACGCGCCGGTCGCGGCTGCCGAAGCGCCCCCTGCCGGGATAGAGGATCTCGTCCGACAGTTGCTCAAGCGCCTGGAGATCGTGCGCGGTCAGCAGCAGCCCGAGGCCCAGGCCCTGCTCGCTGCTCTGCAGGACGGGGTGCGAGTCGCGCTCGAACACCATCCACTCGCCCCGGCGCAAGCGGAACCGGCCTTCCTTGCAATCGATCCACAGGTGCCCCCTGACCGCCATCCAGACCGAGCAGGCCCCGCCGGTCACGCGGACGCTTCCCATCCTGGACAGCGCCACGCAGGCCGGCGGCCTCGGCGCGTCGTCGAGGTCGAACTGGAGCATCTGGCCGCGGTCGGCCCAGGCAGGATCTCGCATCGTGGCGTCGTATCTGGAGAGGGAGGGGCGTTTGATACCCCGCCTCGCCCGGCCCTTTGCGAATTCCCGGCGAATCTTGTGCGAAATCGATCGGAAATCCGTACGAAATTGTTACGACGCCAGGATGTTCTTCTGGATCAATGACTTGACCAGCGCGATCAGGTCTTTCCTCGGCCGCGGGCGCAGTTGCGCGAAGCCGATGTCGGAGCTCTCGTCGACCACCATCGCCACGTAGAGGGTTCCGGTGCGCCGATCCACGCTGAAGCCCGTGGTCGCGCTGTGTCGATCCCGCGCCAGGCAGGCAACGCGGGCAACCGGCCCCGTCCTGTGCAGCTCGCTCAGGCAGGCGGGCGTGGACACGACATGGTCCACGCCATCGCGCACCGAGGGCGACCAGGACCGATAGTCGCGCCGGGTCGGCCGCGCCCGGTCGCGCAAGCGGATGCTGTCCGGAGCCAGGCTCGCGTCCGCCTCCCAGAGCCCGTCCGAGGACAGGCGCGTGAACAGAACGCGCCGCTGCTCGGGCTGGTAGCGGAACTGCGAGACGTCGGGGACGGTCCGGACCGCGCGCCATCCCCCGTCCGGCCCGCGTTCGTACAGGACCAGCCGCATGGCGCCGGCCGCCGCCTCGGTGCCGACCAGCAGCCGGCCGTCGTCGAGCCTTGCGCCCTGCAGCGGCCGGCGTTCGGGCACTGCAAGCCTGGTCGCGGTCGCGCGGGCGGCGTCCACCTCGAACAGCGCCGTATCGCCGTCCGCCCCGGGATCGAGCCCCGCGGCCACGAAGCTGCGGCCGTCCGCCGACCAGATGGGCGGATGGTTGCCCTCCGGATTGAGGCCCGCCACCGGGATCGGCGTCGCCTCGGGCTCCAGCAGGTCCGCCAGCCAGAGCTCGTACGGGCCGGCCCGGTCCGAGGCGAACAGGAGTCGCCGCCCATCCGGGGACACGACCGGCAGGTTGTCGCGGCCCGACGACGCGAAGAGGCGTTCCTTGCGCGGCGTTCCGTCCTGTCCGATGTGGACGCGGAACAGGCCGAATTGCGGGCGGCGCCTCACGAACGCGAGGGCGCCGTTGGCCAGCGAGGCGGTGGGATTCTGCGCATCGTCGACGCCGAGGTCGCGCACGTCGCCGCCCGGCAGATCCAGGCTGAACAGCCGGACCTGCGCGTCCACCCGGCGACCGAAGATCACCGTTTCGTCGGAGAGCCAGGCCCAGCCGCGCAGATCGCCCTGCAGGTCGGTCAGGCGCTCCGCCTTGCCGCCGGCGGCCGGCACCCGCCACAGGTCGCCGAGCTGGGGGTTGCGCGCGAACAGGATCCAGCGGCCGTCGGGCGAGTAGCGCGGGGCATGGTCGATGACGCCCGGCTCGTGGTCGTAGTCGATGGCGCGCCATCGGCCGCTGGCGAGATCGAGCACGCGCAGGCCCGGTGCCGGAACCGGGCCGTCCATCGTGCCGAACACCAGGCCGCGCCCGTCCGCCGTCCAGTCGAAGCTCACCGTCTGCGCCCCGGTGCATCGCAGTACTTCGCGCGCGGCGCCGCTGCCGTCGGCCGGCGCGATCATCACGCTGCAGGCGCCGTCGTCGCCCCGGCGCAGGAAGGCGATATCGCGCCCGTCGCGGGACCATCTCGGCTCGCTCTCGCTCATCCCGGACGCGCCGCGGGTCAGGCGCCGCGGCGGCGCGCTGCGCGTGGGCTGGACCATGATCGTGCCCTGGAGGCGCTCGCCGTCCGCGGACACGTAGGCGACCTGCCGCCCGTCGGGAGACAGCGTCGGCGAGGCGCGCAGGCCGAGCGAGGAGGTGATGAGCCGGTAACCCTGGTCCGTCCCCTCGCCCAGCAGGACCGAAGCCTCGCCCGTGCCCTGCCCCCACCACCACAGGGCGGCGGCACCGATCGCCAGCAGGCCGATCAGCGCCGACAGCGCCAGCCAGGCCGCCGGCCGGACGCGGCGCCCGCCGGAATCGACCGCCGACGTCGTCGCGACGGGATCGGCCTCCGCGGATTCGCCGGACCGGTCCGCGCCGCCGTCCGCGGCCTGCGGCCGCAGCGCACGAGGCGCGTCGTCGGGCGGTTCCGGCACGGCCGGCCCGGTTTCTTCGACGGCCGGCCCGGTTTCTTCGATCGCCGGCTCCACGTCGCGCATCAGGCGATAGCCGCTCTTGGCGATGGTCTCGATGTACGCACGTCCCTCCGCCGCCCCGCCGGGGCCGCTGCCGAACGCCTTGCGCAGTTGGGCGATCGCCTGATTGAGGACGTCGTCGGTCGGCAGCGTCTCCGGCCAGACCGCAGCGAGCAGGTCCTGGCGCGAAACGACCTGGTGCGGCTGCGCGGCGAGTACCCGCAGCACGGCCAATGCCTTCGGCGTGATGCGGACGCTCCCGCGCCCGCCCTCCATGGTGATCTCGCGCGTGGGCGCATCGACGAGCGCCTGCCCCACCCGCCAGCGGTCGCCTTCGATGGCCCGAACGGTCTCCAATTCAGATCGCGGTCAACAAGATGAGCCCTGCATGATGCCAACCCAACGCTGAACGCCTGGCAAGGCAACGCGCGGATTCGGCAAAGTCGGCGTCCAGCCGGCGCGCCACCTGGGGCACGACCTAGTGTCCGGCCCCGCGCCACCACGCCTAATCTGCCGGCAGTTCCGCTCGGATCCCTTGCCGTGCCAGAGATCGCCGCCTCGCCGCTTCCGGCCCCAGCGCCGCTGCAACTTCCTGGCCAGGGCCTGCGCGCGCTGGACGCCGCCGCGGCCGCCGGCCTCGACCTCGACGCGCACATCGCCGAACTCGCCGAATCGGGCGAACTGTCCGGGTTCCTGTCGCAGACCGATGAGGCGCTGGACCTGGCCGCGCAATCGCCGATCTTCGCCCAGCAGCTGGATTCCCTGCTCGGCCGCATTCGCGATGGGCTCGGCGCGCTGGCCACCGAACGCCTGGACGCCGCCGATCGCGAGCGCGTCGAGCAGACGCTCTCGCGCCTGGATGCCTACCTGCCCGAGCCGCCGGAGGCGCCCGCGGCCGAGGTGCCGGGCGGAGGGCTCGAGGCGCACGAGGACGTCGGCGGCCACCTGATCGAGCGTCACGTCGGCAAGAGCGAGCAATGGCTGGCCGATCGCGTCGCCAGCGAGAACATCAGCGCGGCGTCGAGCTTCCGCGACCTGCCGGCCGCCGAGCACTTCGTGGCCGAGACCCTCGCCGAGCACCGGGACCGCATCGACGCCTGGCTCGACGGCCAGGGCGGCAACCGCCTCGTGGTCGATGCCCGCTTCGACGCCAGCACCGGCATCTCGGTGCAGCGCGGCGACACCCGGGCCGAGGACGTGTTCTCCGTCCGCCTCGTGCTGGAGCGTTCGAACGCGCTGGACATCGGCTATAGAATCGTGACCGGCTACCCGACCCCGCCCTGAGCCGCCGCGACCGCATGAGCGACTATCCCGCGCTTGAGAACTTCTTCGCCGCCTACTTCCATCAGGACTGGGCCGCCGAACACGCCACCGCGGACGCGGTGATCGACTACTACCGCGGCGCCGAATCCGCCGACCAGCTGGCGGCCGCGCGCGAAGAACTCGACCGGCTGTTGGCCCAGGGCTACGACGAACACGCGCTGGCGCAGCTGGCGCGCAGGCTGGGATCGGAGTACGACCCGACCCGCGACGGCCGCAGCTGGCAGGACTGGCTGGATTCGCTGCGGCGGCGGCTGGCGCCGCCCTGACCGGGCCGCACCGGCCGCACCGCGCGCGCTCTTACTGGGCCGCGCCGCTCGCGCCGGCGCGGTGCGGGTAGCGGGCGAAGATTTCCGCCACCGCACTGTTGATGCGCGCGGACCGCTCCGCCGGGTCGCGGCTGCTGCCCACGCGCCCCACGGCGATGCCCTCCCAGACCAGGCGGTTCTGGCGCACGTCGATGATGTCGATGTTCATCGTGCCCTCGGTGTAGCGGTAGACCTGGGTGCGGTCGTTCCAGTACGGCACCGCCACGTAGCCGCGGGCGCGATAGCTGTAGTAATAGGCGTAATCGACGGTCGGCACGCTGCTCACGTCGGTCCGGCGCTCCAGGTAGGCGTTGATGTTGACCTTCAGATCCGGATTGCGTTCGTCGTAGCGGTAGCCGCGGCTCTCCATCTGCGCGCGCACCGCCGCCTTGGCGACCTCGCTGGCGGCGGTCTCGTAGCCGTCGCGCTCGATGGCCAGGGGGGAGTAGAACGCCCAGGTGCGGTAGGCGGAGAAGTCGGCGCGGGGGTCGGCCTCGGTGGTCACCCGCGGGCCGGTGGCGCAGCCGGCCAGCAAGGCGAGCGCACAGGCGGCCGCGAAGCAGACGGCGAAGCGGCGGAACGTGCTCATGATCGTCTCTCCAGTACGGGGCCGGGCCGGCGCCCGCCCTCGCGCGCACAGTACCCGCCCGGCCGTGGTCCGGCCGCGACGGCGGCTGAACGGATTCATCCGGCCCGCACCCATCCTACTCCGGCCGGTACACGTCCGCCCCCTGCGCGCGGAATTCCGCGGCCTTCTCCGCCATCCCGGCCGACAGCGCCTCGACCGCATCCAGGCCCTGCCCGGCGGCGTACTCGCGTACGTCCTGGGTGATCTTCATCGAGCAGAAGTGCGGCCCGCACATCGAGCAGAAGTGGGCCAGCTTGTGGGCGTCCTTGGGCAGGGTCTCGTCGTGCATCGACTGCGCGCGCTCCGGGTCCAGGCCGAGATGGAACTGGTCCTGCCAGCGGAACTCGAAGCGCGCCTTGGACAGCGCGTTGTCGCGCACCTGCGCGCCGGGATGGCCCTTGGCGAGATCGGCGGCATGGGCGGCGATCTTGTAGGCCATGATGCCCTCGCGCACGTCCTCGCGGTCCGGCAGGCCCAGGTGCTCCTTGGGGGTGACGTAGCAGAGCATCGCGGTGCCGTACCAGCCAATCATCGCCGCGCCGATCGCGCTGGTGATGTGGTCGTAGCCGGGCGCGATGTCGGTGGTCAGCGGCCCCAGCGTGTAGAACGGCGCCTCGCCGCACTCGCGCAGCTGCTTGTCCATGTTCTCCTTGATCAGCTGCATCGGCACGTGGCCGGGGCCCTCGATCATGGTCTGCACGTCGTGCTTCCAGGCGATCTTCGTCAGCTCGCCCAGCGTCTCCAGCTCGGCGAACTGGGCGGCGTCGTTGGCGTCGGCGATGCAGCCGGGGCGCAGGCCGTCGCCCAGCGAGAACGCCACGTCGTACGCCTTCATGATCTCGCAGATGTCCTCGAAGCGTTCGTAGAGGAAGCTCTCGCGGTGGTGCGCCAGGCACCACTTGGCCATGATCGAGCCGCCCCGGGAGACGATGCCGGTCACGCGCCTGGCCGTGAGCGGCACATAGCGCAGCAGCACCCCGGCATGGATGGTGAAGTAGTCCACCCCCTGCTCGGCCTGCTCGATCAGGGTGTCGCGGAAGATCTCCCAGGTCAGCTCCTCGGCGCGGCCGTCGACCTTCTCCA
This sequence comes from Luteimonas huabeiensis HB2, assembly GCF_000559025.1. Taxonomy (GTDB): domain Bacteria; phylum Pseudomonadota; class Gammaproteobacteria; order Xanthomonadales; family Xanthomonadaceae; genus Luteimonas; species Luteimonas huabeiensis. The sequence goes on from NZ_JAAN01000035.1 coordinate 54,387, forward strand.
GCGCCTGGTAGATCGGGACCGTGCCGATCGGCACCGGTGCGTTGCGCACGATCCACTCGCGGGTCTCGTGGATGTGCTTGCCGGTGGACAGGTCCATCACCGTGTCGCCGCCCCAGCGGATTGCCCAGACCAGCTTCTCCACTTCCTCCGCGATCCCCGAACTCACCGCGGAATTGCCGATGTTGGCGTTGATCTTGGTCAGGAAGTTGCGGCCGATGATCATCGGCTCGCTCTCGGGGTGGTTGATGTTGGCCGGCAGGATCGCGCGGCCGCGCGCGATCTCGTCGCGCACGAACTCCGGGGTGATGACCCGCGGGATGCTGGCGCCGAAGGACTGCCCCGGGTGCTGGGCCAGCAGGCCGGCGTCGCGCATCGCGTCCAGGCGCTGGTTCTCGCGGATCGCCACGAACTCCATCTCCGGGGTGACGATGCCGCGCCGCGCGTAGTGCATCTGGGTGACGTTGGCGCCGGCGCGCGCGCGCCGCGGCAGCGCGCGCGCCGGAAAGCGCACCGCATCCAGCCGACGGTCGGCCTCGCGCGCGCGGCCGAAGTCGGAGCTGAGGCCGTCGAGCGCTTCGGTGTCGCCGCGCTCGGCGATCCAGCGCGCGCGCAGCGGCGGCAGCCCGCGGGCGAGATCGATCGTCGCCTCGGGATCGGTGTAGGGGCCGGACGTGTCGTAGACGGTGACCGGCGGATTGTCCTCGCCGCCGAACAGGGTCGGCGTGCGGGCGAGCGCGATCTCGCGCATCGGCACGCGCAGGTCCGCGCGCGAGCCCTGGACGAAGATCTTGCGCGAACCGGGGATCGGCCGGGTCACGGACTCGGAAAGCTCGCCGGTGCGCTGCAGCAGGCGGGCGGAGGCGTCGTTCGGGATCGCGTTCATCGGCATCGTCCTGTCGTTGGCTGCCGGGAGGGAGTTCCGGGCGGCTGGACGAAGCGAAGGCGCACCGGCGGCGCCTGCGCGCCACCGTCGCGAAGCTTCCCTACGGCGGTATCAACCGCGTCAGGTTCGAAGGGACTGTCTCAACCGGCGACGCCGGTACCCCCGCTTCGGGCGCCATTAGACCGGGAAACCCGGGAGGACGCCAGCACGCAGAGACGCCATCACGCCGCCGCCGGCCCGCCCTCGCCGATCCTCGTGAAGGCATTGTGAAACCGTGGGCGGATTCGATATATTTCTTCAAATATATCGACCGCGGCCACGCCCGGACGCGGCAAGGGGACTTCCGGATGACCATGCCGTTCCACCGCGGCCTCGCCGCCGCCGTCGCCTGCGCGCTGGCTGCGCCGCCGTGCCTGGCCCAGGCCGCCGGCGCGGACGATGCGTTCACCCTCGGCCGCCTCACCGTCACCGGCGAGCGCCTCGTCTCGCCCGTGGTGGGCGACGACGTAATCGAGCGCGAGGAACTGTGGCGCTTCGATACGCCCACCCTCGTCGATGCGGTCAAGCTGGTGCCCGGCGTGACCGCCACCCAGGACACCAACGGCCGCCGCAACGAGCACGACATCCTGATCCGCGGCTTCGGCCGCTGGCAGGTGCCGCTGTCGATCGACGGCGTGCGCATCTATCTGCCCGCCGACAACCGCCTCGACTTCCGCCGCTTCCTCACCGCCGACCTGGCCGAGATCCAGGTGCGCAAGGGCTACGTGTCGGTCGTCGACGGCCCCGGCGCGATGGGCGGCGCGATCAACCTGGTCACGCGCAAGCCGACCCGCGCGTTCGAATCGCAGTTCCAGGCCGGCGTGGACCTGGGCCGCGACGGGCGCCACGATGCCTGGAACGGCTACGCCTCGGTCGGCACCCGGCGCGAGCGCTTCTACGCTCACGCCAGCGTCGGCTACCAGGATCGCAAGCGGTGGCGGCTGCCGGGCGCCTACACGCCGACCTCGATCCAGGCCGCCGGCGCGCGCGACCGCTCGGCCAGCCGCGACTCGCGGATCAACCTCAAGCTCGGCTTCGTGCCCAACGCGACCGACGAGTACACCCTCAGCTATACCCGCCAGGACGGCAGCAAGGGCGCACCGCTCAACGTCCACAACGATCCGCCGAACCCGCGCAACAGCTACTGGGACTGGCCGACCTGGGACATCGGCAACCTGTACTTCCTGTCCCACACGCAACTGGGCGAAACGTCGTTCCTGAAGACCCGGCTGTTCCACAACACCTTCGACAACGTCCTCGACGCCTACGACGACGACACCTACACCACCCAGTCCAACAACGGCCGCTTCCGCAGCGTCTACGACGACGAAGGCTATGGCGGCAGCGTCGAGTTCGGCTTCAGCCCGGCGTCCGGCGCCCGGACCCGGCTGGCCGCGCACTGGCGCAGCGACCGCCATGCCGAGTACAGCCTCAATCGCCCGACCCACCCCACGCTGAGCAGCCGCGAGCCGACCCAGCGCAGCCGCGAGGACACCTGGTCGCTGGCCGCCGAGCACGCCTGGCGCGCCGGCGAGGCGGTTGAGCTGGTGGCCGGCGCCAGCTATGACCGCAACGAGATCAAGCTCGCCCAGGACTACGACGCCGCGCGCGGCGTGTACGCCTACCCGACCGGCGGCAGCGACGCCTGGAACGGGCAAGCCGCGGCGTACTGGACGCCGGAGGACGGCTCGCGGTTCGGCCTGAGCCTGTCCTCGCGCACCCGCTTCCCGACCAGCTTCGAGCGCTTCAGCACCCGCTTCGGCACCGCGCTCCCCAACCCCGACCTGTCCAGCGAACGCGCCACCCAGTTGGAGCTGTCCTGGCGGCGCGAATTCTCGACCGATGCGCGCCTCGAGGCGGCGGTATTCCATGCCGACATCGCCGACATGATCCAGACCGTCATCGTCGATCCCGACCCGCAGACCACGCAGACCCGCAACGTCGGCGCTGGCAAATCCTACGGCGTCGAGCTTGGCGGCCAGGCCCCCGTGGCCGAGACGCTCGTCGTCGGCGGCCACGTCACCTGGCTGCGCCGCGTCATCCGCGATCCGCTGCAGCCCGGCTACCGGCCCATCGGCACGCCCTCGCACCAGGCGCTGCTCTACGCGAGCTGGACGCCGTGGGCAGCGTGGACGTTCACCCCGAGTCTGGAATACGCCGGCGACCGCTGGAGCGACGGCCCCGGCGGCGGCTACCTGCGCACCGGCCGCTACACCCTGGCCGGCCTGCAGATCGAATGGCAGGCGCGGCCCGACCTGCGCTTCGCCGTGGGCGGCCGCAACCTGCTCGACGAGACCTACGCACTGGCCTGGGGCTTCCCCGAGGAAGGGCGCGCCTTCTACGCCAAGATGCAGGTCGGCTTCTAAGCCGGATCGGCATTCGGCGCGCCAGGCTTCCCCCACCTGCGGCGGCCATCCTGCGCTTCCCTTCCCCCGCCTGCGGGGAACATCCTGCTTTGCCCTTCCCCCGCAGGCGGGGAGCAGTCTTTTTTCCTTCCCCCGCAAGCGGGGAGCATTCTCTTTTTCCCTTCCCCCGCAAGCGGGGGAAGGTGCCGAAGGCGGATGGGGGGGGTACGCCGCAGGCGTGCAAAAGCCGCCCTCATCCGGCGCTGCGCGCCACCTTCTCCCGCTTGCGGGAGAAGGAAGGCTATGCATCCGCTTGCAGGAGAAGCGGCAGGCGCTGCAGGAAGGTCGATACACCCAGGACTCGCTCGCCCCGGCGACGGCGCTACTTCAGTCTCTGCCGCAACTGCGCGAGCTCGGCGGCCACGGCCTCGGCGCTGCGCGCTTCGATCCTGCGGTACAGCGCCAGCACCTCCTCGCCCATCGGCGTCAGGCTGGCGCCGCCGCCGCCGCTGCCGCCCTTGCTGGTCTGCACGACCGGCTCGCTGAAGTAGCGGTTCATCGCATCGATCAGGTCCCAGGCGCGCTTGTAGCTCATCGCCATGCGGCGCCCGGCCGCGGAGATCGAGCCGGTCTCGCGGATGCCTTCCAGCAGGTCGGCCTTGCCGGGGCCGAGCACGATGTCGGGGGCGAACAGCACCCGCAGCCGCAATCGTCCCGCCCTGTCCGGTCCCGCCATGCCGCTTTCCTCGTCCCGCCTCCCGGCGATGATAGCCGTGGCGCCCCGCGCGCGGCGCTTGACGCGGCGCAGCAAGGTCGGGTATTGCTGTCGCCCATGCCGCATCCGCACGCCGCTGCCGTCACCGCCCCCCGCATCCCGCACGCCGCGGGCCGGGCGACGGCCGCGTCGATCGCGATTACCACCACCACCGGCACCGGTACCACCGGCCCCGGGATGCGGACGCGCGCACGCAATTGATCTGACCCCTGCCGCTCCGCTTCCCGAACCCGGGAACGCGGACGCACGAGGTCCACGCCCGAACGAGAACGCGGACGCCCCTACCGGAGCTTCCCGATGTCGTCGTCCGCCGCCCTCTCCGATCCGCCCCACGCGCCCGCCGCCCCGCCGTCCCCCGCTTCCGCCGGGTGCCGGCTGCACAAGTTCGGCGGCAGCAGCCTCGCCGATGCCCAGCGCATCCGCGCCGCCGCCGGCCTGGTCGCTGCGGACGCGGGCCCGCGCGTGGTGGTGGTCTCGGCGATGCGCGGCGTTACCGACGCCCTGGTGGCGCTGACCGCACGCGCCCGCAACGGCGAGGACTGGCGCGAAGGCTGGCAGGCGCTGCGCCAGCGCCATCGCGACACCGCACTGGCGCTGGCACCGGCCGAGCCCGAGCCGCTGCTGGCCGCGCTCGACGCCGAGAGCGACGCGCTGCGGGCCGACCTCGACGCGCTCGCTGCCGGCGCCGGCGACGCCGATCGCCTGAGCGAGCGCGCCTGGGGGCACGGCGAACTGTGCAGCGCCTGGCTGATGCACGCCGCGCTCGGCGGCCACGCGGCGGGCTGGGCGCGGCTGGACGCGCGCGAGGCGCTGGTGGTGCGCGCGGGCGAGATCGGCATCGCCCTGGATCGCGACGCCAGCCTGGCGCGGCTGCGCGCCTGGCGCGCGCGCCACCCGCAGCCGCACGTGGTCGCCACCGGCTTCGTCGCCCGCACGCCCGACGGCCACGCCACCACCCTCGGCCGCAACGGCAGCGACCATTCCGCCGCCCTGCTCGCCGACCTGTTCGATGCGGCGGCGGTGACCATCTGGACCGACGTCGACGGCGTGCTCTCGGCCGACCCGCGGCTGGTGCCCGATGCCGTGCGCCTGGCCTCGATGTCCTACGCCGAGGCCTGCGAGCTGGCCTACTTCGGCGCCAAGGTGCTGCACCCGCGCACCCTCGCCCCGCTGCAGGCGCGCGGCATCCCGCTGTCGATCCGCAACACCCTGGACCCGTCCGCGCCCGGCACCCTGATCGCCGCGCGCGGCGAACCGGCGCGCTCGCCGGTCAAGGGCCTGAGCCTGGTCGACGGCATGGCGGTGCTGGAGCTCGCCGGCAGCGGCATGACCGGCGTGCCCGGGGTGGCGGAGAAGCTGTTCGCCGCACTGCACGGCGCCGGGGTGTCGGTGACGATGATCTCGCAGGGCTCGTCCGAACACTCGATCTGCTGCGTGGTGCAGCAGGCGCAGGCCGCGCTGGGCCGCGCGGCGATCGAAGCGGCGTTCGCGGACGCGGTCGCCGCCGGCCAGGTCGAGGGCGTGCGCGTGGAGGACGGTCTGTGCGTGCTCGCTGCGGTCGGCGACGGGATGGTCGGCACCCCGGGCGTCGCCGCGCGGCTGCTCGGCGGGCTGGCGCAGGCGCGGGTCAACGTGCGCGCGATCGCGCAGGGCGCCAGCGAACGCAACCTGTCGGTGGTCGTCGCCCAGGCCGAGGCCGCGCGCGGACTGCGCGCGGCGCACTCGGCGTTCTGGCTCTCGCCGCAGACGCTGTCGGTCGGCGTCATCGGCCCGGGCCACGTCGGCCGCGCGCTGCTGGCGCAGCTGGCGGAGGTGGCGCCGGCGCTGCGCGCGCGCTCCGGCGTGGACCTGCGCCTGCGCGCGCTGGCCGACAGCCGGCGCATGGTGCTGGACGCGGCGTCGATGACGCCGGCCGAGGCGCAGGAACGTCTGCTCGCCGACTCCGCCCCCGCGGCCGACCTGGACGCGTTCGCCGCCCACGTGCGCGCCGCCCACCTGCCGCACGCGCTGATCGTGGACTGCAGCGCCAGCGATGCGGTGGCGGCGAAGTACCCCGCGTGGCTCGCCGCCGGCATCCACGTGGTGACCCCGAACAAGCACGCCGGCAGCGGCGACTGGGCGCGCTACGCGGCCATCCGCGCCGCGCAGCGCGAGGGCGGCGGCCGCTTCCTCTACGAGGCCACGGTGGGCGCGGGCCTGCCGGTGATCCAGACTCTGCGCAGCCTGCTCGACACCGGCGACGCGCTGCACGGCATCGACGGCATGCTGTCCGGCACCCTGGCCTGGCTATTCAACGCCTACGACGGCGCGCGCCCGTTCTCCGCGCTGGTGCGCGAGGCGCGCGCGCTGGGTTACACCGAGCCCGATCCGCGCGATGATCTGTCCGGGCTGGACGTGGCCCGCAAGCTGGTGATCCTGGCCCGCGAGGCCGGACGCGAGCTGTCGATCGACGACGTGGACGTGGAGAGCCTGGTGCCCGAATCCCTGCGCGACGTGCCGCTGGAGACCTTCCTCGAGCGCCTGCCCGAACTGGACGCGCCGATGCGCGCGCGCCTGGACGCCGCGCGCGCGCAGGGCCACGCGCTGCGGCATCTGGCGCGGCTGCACGCCGACGGCCGCGCCAGCGTGGGCGTGGTCGCGCTGCCGGCCGACCACGCCTGCTGCCACACCCGGCTCACCGACAACCTGGTGCAGTTCCGCAGCGCGCGCTACGCCGAGAATCCGCTGGTCGTGCAGGGGCCCGGCGCGGGCCCGGAGGTCACCGCCGCCGGCGTGTTCGGCGACGTGCTGGCCATCGCCAACGCGCTGGGCCGGCAGGCCGGGCTGCCGTTCCTGCGCCACGGCGAGGCCGCGGCATGAGCGCGCCGGCGATGGAAGCGAGCGCGTTCGCGCCGGCCAGCGTGGGCAACATCGGCGTCGGCTTCGACCTGCTCGGCCACGCCATCGAGGGTCCGCGCGACGTCGCCCACGTGCGCCGCATCGAGGCGCGCGAGGTGCGGATCGAGGCCATCGGCGGCGAGGTCGCCGGCGCCCGTGCGATCCCGCTGGAGGCCGCGCGCAATACCGCCGGCGCAGCGCTGCTGGCGCTGCGCGAGGCGCTGCGGCTTCCCTTCGGCTTCGCGCTGCGCATCGACAAGGGCATCCCGCTGGGTTCCGGCCTCGGCGGCTCGGCCGCCTCCTGCGTGGCGGCGCTGGTGGCGGCGAACGCGCTGCTCGACGCGCCGCTGCCGCGCGAGGCGCTGTACCCGTACGCGCTCGACGGCGAATCGGTCTCCAGCGGCAGCCGGCACGGCGACAACGTCGCGCCGATGCTGCTGGGCGGCGCGGTGCTGGCGACGCCGTCCCGGCTGCTGCCGCTGCGCGTGCCCGACTGGCTGCACGCCGTCGTCGTCCACCCGGATCAGGTCCTGGAGACGCGGCGCTCGCGCGCGGTGCTGGCCGAGCCCTACCCGCTGCACGACATCGTCGCGCACGGCGCGCACCTCGCCCAGTTCGTGCTCGGCCTGGAGCGCGGCAATCCGGAGCTGCTGCGCGCCGGCCTGCGCGACATCCTGGTGGAGCCGCGGCGGGCCGGGCTGATCCCCGGCTTCGCCCAGGTGAAGCAGGCCGCGCTCGACCACGGCGCGCTGGGCGCCAGCATCTCCGGCGGCGGCCCCAGCGCGTTCGCCTGGTTCGAATCGCGCGCCAGGGCGCAGGCCGCCGCGCCGGCGATGCGGCAAGGCTTTCGCGACGCAGGCTTCGATGCCCGCGCCTACGTGAGCCCCGTCGCGGCCCAGGCCGCGACCCTGATCCCATCCTCCCCGGCGCCCACGCTCGGACACCCTCCGCACGGCCGATCGGAGCGGCTCCCGCATGGCACCCACGCCCCTCTCCCGTCCACGGGAGAGGGGATGGGGTGAGGGCCGACGCGCGGCGTTCTTCCAAGAGCCCCTCATCCGCCCCTTCGGGGCACCTTCTCCCGCTTGCGGGAGAAGGAACAATCATGCTCCCGCTTGCGGGAGAAGGAACAATCACGCCTCCCGCTTGCGGGAGAAGGAACAAGCACACCTCCCGCCCGCGGGAGAAGGGACAGCCCCCCATGAACTTCGTCAGCACCCGCGGCCACGCCCCCGCCTCCTCCCTCGACGACGCGCTGGCCGCCGGCCTCGCGCCGGACGGCGGCCTGTACGTGCCGGCAGCGATCCCGACGCTGGAAGACGTCGCGCCGCTGCCCACGCTCGCCGCCACCGCGCAGCGCCTGCTCGCGCCATACTTCGCAGGCTCGCGCCTGCGCGACGCGCTCGCCGCGATGTGCGCCGAGGCCTACGCCTTCGATGCCCCGCTGCGGCCGCTGGCCGGCGACGGCGACCACGCGCTGGAGCTGTTCCACGGCCCGACCGCGGCGTTCAAAGACTACGCGGCGCGCTTCCTCGCAACCGCGCTCGCCCGGCTGCACGACGGCGACGACGAGGACACGGAAATCGTCGTCGCCACCTCCGGCGACACCGGCGCCGCGGTGGCGGCCGCGTTCCACGGCCGGCCGGGCTTCCGGGTCACGATCCTCTACCCCGAGGGCCGGGTCTCGCCGCGCCAGGCGCACGGGCTGGAGTGCTGGGGCGACAACGTGCGCGCGTTCCGGGTGGCCGGCAGCTTCGACGATTGCCAGCGCATGGCGAAGGCGGTGCTGGCCGATGCCGGCCTGCGCGCGCGGCGCCGGCTGACCTCGGCCAACAGCATCAGCCTGGGCCGGCTGCTGCCGCAGATGGCCTACTACGCCCACGCCAGCGCCCGCTTCCACGCCGAGACCGGCGCGCGGCTCGGCTTCATCGTGCCCACCGGCAACCTCGGCAACGCCTGCGCGGCGGCGCTCGCGCAGCGCATGGGCGCGCCGATCGGTCCGATCCTGCTGGCCTGCAACGCCAACGACGCGCTGCCGCGCTACTTCGGCGGCGAGGACTACGCCGCGCAACCCACCCGCGCGACGCTGGCCAACGCGATGGACGTCGGCGCGCCGAGCAACTTCGAGCGCCTGCGCCACCTGTTCGGCGGCAACGACGCGGCGCTGCGCGCGGCGATCGGCGCGGTGTCGGTGGACGACGCCACCATCCGCGAGACGATCCGCAGCGCGCCGGCGCGGCACGGCATCGTGCCCTGTCCGCACACCGCCACCGCGCTGCACGCGCTGGAGGCCCTGCGCGCCCGCGGCGACGCGCGCCCCTGGGCGGTCGTGGCCACCGCGCACCCGGCCAAGTTCGAGACCATCGTCGAACCGCTGGTCGGCCATGCGGTCCCACCGCCGCCGGCGCTGGCCGAGTGCCTGGCGCGCCCGGCCAGAGGCGACGACCTGCCGGCCGACGACGACGCCTTGCGCCGCCTGCTCGCGGACGCGCCGGGTTGATCGAAGCGCGCCGGCATCGGTCGCGCCGAGAACCTGCCGCGCTCGCCGTCCGCCCCGCGCGCGGCGGCTCCGCGCCGGCGTTCCTCAGGCCGCGGCGCTTTCCGCCGGCGCGCTCGCGCGACGCGCTTCCACCGCGCGCGCCAGGCGCTCCAGCACGCGCACCGAATCCTCCCAGCCCAGGCAGCCGTCGGTGATGCTCTGGCCGTAGACCAGGGCGCGGCCGTCGACGAGATCCTGGCGGCCGCCGACCAGATGGCTCTCGATCATGGCGCCGACGATCCGCCGCTCGCCGGCCTCCAGTTGCGCGGCGATGTCCTCGACGACCTGCGGCTGGCGCTCCGGCCGCTTGCCGCTGTTGGCGTGGCTGGCGTCGATCATCAGCCGCGGCGGCAGGCCGGCGGCCTGCAGCACCCGCGCGGCCTCGTCCACGCTGGCGGCGTCGTAGTTGGGCGCGCGCCCGCCGCGCAGGATCACGTGGCCGTCCTCGTTGCCGGCGGTGGTGACGATCGCGCTGACGCCCTGCTTGGTCACCGAGAGGAAGCGGTGCGGGTGCGAGGCGGCCTGCACCGCGTCGGCGGCGATGCGCACGTTGCCGTCGGTGCCGTTCTTGAAGCCGACCGGGCACGACAGGCCGGAGGCCAGCTCGCGATGCACCTGGCTCTCGGTGGTGCGCGCGCCGATCGCGCCCCAGCTCACCAGGTCGGCGAGGTACTGCGGGGTGATCATGTCCAGGAACTCGCAGCCGGCCGGCACGCCCGCGGCGTTGACGTCGAGCAACAGCTGCCGCGCCAGGCGCAGGCCCTCGTCGATGCGGTAGCTGCCGTCCAGGCGCGGATCGTTGATCAGGCCCTTCCAGCCCACGGTGGTGCGCGGCTTCTCGAAGTACACGCGCATCACGATCTCCAGCGCGCCGCCCAGCCGCGCGCGCTCGCCGGCCAGGCGCTGCGCGTACTCGCGCGCGGCCTCGGGGTCGTGGATCGAGCACGGGCCGATCACCACCAGCAGGCGGTCGTCGCGCCCGTGCAGGATGTCCTGCGCGGCGCGGCGGGCGCGGGCGACGTGGCGGGCCACGGACTCGGGCAGCGGGCAGCCGTGGATCACCTGCCCGGGCGTGGCCAGGGGCTGGATGTCGCGGATGCGCAGGTCGTCGGTACGGGTGTTCAAGCTCATGCTCCGGTGGGGGCGGCCGGCGGCATGAAAAAAGCCGCCAGGGTCGCTGGCGGCTTTTCGGGAAATCGTGCGATCCGTCAGATCGTGCGCACCCCGTCCGCCGCCGGCATCGGAAAGCCGAAGTACCACCCATAGGAGCGGAGGCACGCATCGAGGCGGAGGGCGGAGCGCTGCATGGCGGTCTTGGTAACACGGCGCGCGCGCCGGAAGCAAGCGTGGTTCGCCCTGCCGCATCCCGGGATGGATGAAGTTGTCGACGAAACTGTTGACACGGCCTCCACGGCGTGTTTATCTCGACCCCATGACGCAGCGCAACAGCCAGCCGCAGCCCCGCAACGCCGCCCTCCCGGGCGCGGCGGGTCCGCGCGTCCCGGCGGTCCTCGTCCTCGTCGTCGTCCTCCTTATTACCTGCTCGACAAGCGCGGGAATCGGGTTTGCGTAGGTAGAAAACAAACCCAGGTCGAAAGAACCAAGACCCCGCGCCCGAAAGGCGCGGGGTTTTTCGTTTCCGGACCCGGGTTCCCAACCGAAGGAACCGCAAGTGCGCAGCGATGCCATCAAGCAAGGCCCCGACCACGCCCCCGCGCGCGCGATGCTGCGCGCCACAGGCCTCGACGACGACGCCATCGCGCGGCCGCTGGTGGCGGTGGTGCACACCTGGTCGAACGTCTCGCCCTGCAACCTGGGCCTGCGCGACCTGGCCGAGCACGCCGCCACCGGCATCCGCGACGCCGGCGGCACCCCGATCGAGTTCAACACCATCGCCGTCACCGACGGCATCGCGATGGGCTCCTCCGGCATGCGCGCCTCGCTGGCCTCGCGCGAGCTGATCGCCGACTCCATCGAGCTGGCGGTCGACGGCCATTGCCTGGACGCGATGGTGCTGCTGTGCGGCTGCGACAAGACCATCCCCGCCGCGGCGATGGCGGCCGCGCGCCTGGACATCCCCACCGTGATCCTCTACGGCGGCACCATCCGCCACGGCCGCTGTCAGGGCCGCCCGGTCACCATCCAGGACGTGTTCGAGGCGGTCGGCCAGCATGCCGCCGGCACCCTCGACGAGGCCGGCCTGCGCGAAGTGGAGGCCGCGGCCTGTCCCGGCGCCGGCGCCTGCGGCGGCCAGTTCACCGCCAACACCATGGCGATGGTGCTCACCTTCCTGGGGCTGTCGCCGCTGGGGCTCAACGACATCCCCGCCACCGATCCCGACAAGGCGGCCGCCGCGCGCCGCTGCGGCGAGCTGGTGATGCGGGCCTTGCTTTCCGGCGGCCCGACACCGCGCGAGATCCTCTCTCCGATCGCGCTGCGCAATGCAGCACGCGCGGTGTCGGCCACCGCCGGCTCCACCAACGCCGCGCTGCACCTGCTGGCGATCGCGCACGAGGCCGGCCTGCCCTTCGACCTGGAGGACTTCCACGCCGCCGCGGCCACGCCGGTCATCGCCGACCTCAAGCCCGGCGGGCGCTACAGCGCCGCCGAGATGTACGAGCAGGGCGGCACCGCGCTGGTCGCGCGCGAGCTGCGCGCCGCCGGCCTGATCGAGGACATCCCCACCGTCGCCGGGCGTTCGCTGTTCGCGGAACTGGACGACGCCTGCGCATCGCTGGAACGCGCCGCGGTGCCGCAGGACGTGGTGCGCCCGGTGGCCGACCCGATCAAGCCGCAGGGCGGCTACGCGATCCTGTACGGCAACCTAGCCCCCGAGGGCTGCATCCTGAAGCTGGCCGGGCACGGCCGCAGCCGCCACAGCGGGCCGGCGCGCGTGTTCGACTCCGAGGAAGCCTGCTTCGCCGCCGTGCAGGCGCGCGCGATCCGCCCCGGCGACGTGGTGGTGATCCGCTTCGAGGGCCCCGCCGGCGGACCGGGCATGCGCGAGATGCTGGCGGTCACCGCCGCGCTGGTCGGCCAGGGCCTGGGCGACGACGTGGCGCTGATCACCGACGGCCGCTTCTCCGGCGCCACCCGCGGCTTCATGGTCGGCCACATCGCGCCGGAAGCCGCCGCGGGCGGGCCGCTGGCGCGGCTGCGCGAGGGCGACATCGTCACCATCGACACCGCCACCCGCACCCTGGCCACCGACGCCGCGCTGGACGCGCGCGAGCCGGTGCGCATCGCGCCGCGGGCGACCACCGGCGCGCTGGCCAAGTTCGCGCGCCTGGTCGGCTCCGCCTCGAAGGGCGCCGTGACATCAGTCGGCCCCGAAATCCGCGACCGCTCCACCGCCCCGCACGCCCCGGGCGCCGCTCCCGCCGACAACCGACGCCCCCTCTCCCGCAACGCGGGAGAGGGATGGGGTGAGGGCCAGACCCAGACCCGCAGCCCCATCGACACCCCAACGCCCCCCGCCCGCTCCCCCGCAAGCGGGGAGGGGGCGAACAGCGAAGCCCCACCGCTCCCCCGCCGCCCCATCGACACCGCGCTCGTCGACGACTGACCACCGCGCTCCCTTTCCTTCCTTCCCACGCACCTCGTCCAACGGAAACCGCCATGACCCAGCAGCACACCGACCGCCAGCCCACCATCGCCGTGATCGGCTACGGCAGCCAGGGCCGCGCCCACGCCCTCAACCTGCGCGACTCCGGCTTCGACGTCACCGTCGGCCTGCGCCCGGGCGGCCCCACCGAGCAGCGCGCGACCGCCGACGGCTTCACCGTCGTCACCCCCGCCGAGGCCGCGGCCAAGGCCGACATCGTCGCGGTGCTGACCCCGGACATGGTGCAGGCGAAGCTGTACGAGGAGGTGCTGGCGCCGAACATGCGCGAAGGCGCCTGCCTGCTGTTCGCGCACGGCTTCAACGTCCACTACGGCCGCATCGCCCCGCGCGAAGACCTGGACGTGATCCTGGTCGCGCCGAAGGGCCCGGGCGCGCTGGTGCGCCGCGAGTACGAGATCGGCCGCGGCGTGCCCTGCATCTTCGCCGTCGAGCAGGACCGCAGCGGCCGCGCCGAGGCGCTGGCCCGCACCTATGCCGCGGGCATCGGCGGCGCGCGCGCCAACGTCATCCGCACCACCTTCAAGGAGGAGACCGAGACCGACCTGTTCGGCGAGCAGGCGGTGCTGTGCGGCGGCGCCAGCGCGCTGGTGCAGGCCGGCTACGAGACCCTGGTGGAAGCCGGCTACCAGCCCGAGATCGCCTACTACGAGGTGCTGCACGAGCTGAAGCTGATCGTCGACCTGTTCTACGAGGGCGGCATCGGCCGCATGCTGGAGTTCATCTCCGAGACCGCGCAGTACGGCGACTTCGTCAGCGGCCCGCGGATCATCGACGCGGGCACCAAGGCGCGCATGAAGGAAGTCCTGGCCGACATCCAGGACGGCACCTTCGCCCGCAACTGGATCGCCGAGTACGAAGCCGGGCTGCCGAACTACAAGCGCCACCGCCAGGCCGACCTGGACCACCCGATCGAGGAGACCGGCCGCAAGCTGCGCGCGGCCATGCAGTGGCTGCAGGACGCGCGCCCCGTCGCCGCGAAGCCGGCGGCGAGCCCGGCCACAGCGCAAACCGAGGCCGCGTGATGCACGCGCCAGCCGACGACGACGACGCGCCCACGACGGCGGCGGCCGGCGCGGCCGCGCCCTGCAACGGCGCGCGCTGGCTGGTGCGCGCCCTGCAGGCCGAAGGCGTGGACACGCTGTTCGGCTACCCGGGCGGCGCGATCATGCCCTTCTACGATGCCCTGCACGGCGCCGGCCTGCGCCACGTGCTGGTGCGCCACGAGCAGGGCGCGGCCTTCGCCGCCAACGGTTACGCGCGCGCCAGCGGCCGCGTCGGCGTGTGCGTGGCGACCTCCGGCCCCGGCGCCTCCAACCTGGTGACCGGCATCGCCGACGCGATGCTGGACTCGGTGCCGATGGTCGTCGTCACCGGCCAGGTGGCCACGCCGCTGCTGGGCACCGACGCCTTCCAGGAGCTGGACGTGTTCGGCATGACCCTGCCGATCGTCAAGCACAGCTTCCTGCCGCGCAGCGTCGACGAACTGCCCGAGGTGGTGGCCGAGGCGTTTCGCATCGCGCGCAGCGGCCGGCCCGGACCGGTGCTGATCGACCTGCCCAAGGACGTGCAGATCGGCGACGCCTCGCACCTGCCGCCGCACGCGCCGCGGCCGGCCGAGCCGGTGCCGGCGCCGAGCGACGCCGCGCTGCACGCCGCGGCCGCGCTGATCGCGCAGGCGCAACGGCCGGTGGTCTACGGCGGCGGCGGCATCGCGCTGGCCGGCGCGGTGGAAGCCTTCGGCGAGTTCGTCGAGCAGACCCGCATCCCCACCGTGCTGACGCTGAAGGGGCTGGGTGCGCTGCCCGCCGGCCACGCCTGCAACCTGGGCATGCTGGGCATGCACGGCAGCCGCGCGGCCAACCACGCGGTGCAGGCCTGCGACCTGCTGATCGTGGTCGGCGCGCGCTTCGACGACCGCGCCACCGGCAAGCTGGCCGAGTTCGCGCCCGAGGCGCGGGTGGTGCACCTGGACGCCGACGCCTGCGAGATCGGCAAGCTGCGCGCGGCCGACGTCGGCGTGCAGGGCGACGTCGCCCAGGCGCTGCGGCGGCTGACCGGCCCCTGCGCGATGCAGGCCCGGCAGGGCCGCCACGCCGCGGCCCGGCGCGACTGGCTGCAGCAATGCCAGGCGCGGCGGGCGCGCTTCGCCGCCCGCTACGACGCGCCGGGCGACGGCGTGTACGCGCCCGCGCTGCTGAAGCGGCTGTCGGAGATCGCGCCGGATGCGGTGATCAGCTGCGACGTCGGCCAGCACCAGATGTGGGTGGCCCAGCACTGCCGCTTCGGCGACCCGCGCCGGCACCTGACCAGCGGCGCGCTGGGGGCGATGGGCTTCGGCCTGCCCGCGGCGATCGGCGCGCAGTTGCAGGACCCGGCGGCGCAGGTGGTGTGCGTGAGCGGCGACGGCTCGTTCCTGATGAACGTGCAGGAGCTGGCCACCCTGCGCCGCTACCGGCTGCCGGTGAAGATCGTGCTGCTGGACAACCAGGCGCTGGGCATGGTGCGGCAGTGGCAGGAGCTGTTCTTCGAGAAGCGCTATTCGGAGATCGACCTGTCCGACAACCCGGACTTCGCCGAGGTCGCGCGCGCGTTCGGCGTGCAGGCGCTGTCGGTGGACCGCGCCGACGGCGTCGAGGACGCGCTGGCCGCGCTGCTGGCCGCGGACGGCCCGGCGCTGCTGCACGTGGCGATCGATCCGGCCGCCAACGTGTGGCCGCTGGTGCCGCCCAACCACAACAACGCGCAGATGCTCCACGGCGGGCACGACGCCGACGCCGACGCGGCCGCCGCGCCCCCCACCCCCACGCCCGAGGAACCGACCCATGCGATACCGGCTTGACCTGACCCTGCGCCGCGCCGAGGGCGCGCTGACCCGCGTGGTCGGCGCGGCCGAGCGCCGCGGTTTCCGCCCGCTGGCGGTGGACGGCGAAGCCCAGCCCGACGGCGATCGCTGGCACCTGCGCATGACCGTGGAGGGCGACCGCCCCGGCGAGTCGCTGCGCCAGCAGCTCGACAAGCTGTACGACTGTCTCGCCGTGGAGGTGTCGCCATGCAACTGAACCCGCAATCCGAGGGGACCGAGGCCGTGCCGCCCGCGGCCACCGCGGCGGCCAACGCGGCCGCGTTCGCGCAGCCGGCGCCGGCCGCGCGCACGCAGCTGTGGTTCGACGGCGCGCTGGCCGACGTCGAATCGCTGCAGGCCGACCTGACCACCCACGCCATGCACTACGGCAGCGGCGTGTTCGAGGGCATCCGCGCCTACGCCACCGCCGACGGCGGCGCGGCCGTGTTCCGCCTGCCCGAGCACCTGGAGCGCATGCGCCAGGGCGCCGAGCTGCTGGGCATGGACTTCGACGTCGGCCTGGCGACCGAGGCGGTGCTGGCCACCCTGCGCGCCAACGGCCACCGCAACGCCTACGTGCGCCCGCTGGCCTGGTTCGGCGCCGGCGGCTTCGGCCTGGACGTGGACGGCCACCCGCAGCACCTGATGGTCTCCACCACCGCCACCCGCGTGCACCTCAACGGCCAGCGCGCGCGCGTGGCGGTCTCGCGCTGGCGCCGAAACCCGGCCGATTCGCTGCCGCCGCTGAAGCTGTGCGGCGGCTACGTCAACTCGATCCTGGCCAAGCGCGAGGCCAAGGCGCGCGGCTTCGACGAGGCGCTGTTCGTCGATCGCGACGGCTTCGTGGTCGAGTGCACCGGCGCCAACGTGTTCCTGGTCAAGCACGGCGAGGTGACCGCCGTCGAGCATCGCGACGCCCTGCCCGGCATCACCCGCCAGACCCTGATCGCGCTGACCGGGGCGCGCTCGCGCGCGGTGACCCTGGACGAGCTGCTCGATGCCGACGAGGTGTTCGCCTGCGGCACCGCCGCCGAGGTCGCGCCGATGGCGCAGCTGGAGGACCGCCGCTACGGCGACGGTCCGGTGGCGCAGGAGCTGGCCGCGCTGTACGGGCGCGTGATCCGCGGCGCCGAGCCGGCGTACTCGCACTGGCTGACCGTCGTCTGATGGAACCCGATGTCGCCCGCGCGCAGACGGTGCCCGTGGCCGAGGTGTTCGCCGCGCAGGCGCGGCTGCGCCCGTACCTGGCGGCCACGCCGCTGCACCACGCCGAGCGCTTCGGCTGCTGGCTGAAGCTGGAGAACCTGCAGCGCACCGGCTCCTACAAGGTGCGCGGCGCGCTCAACGCGCTGCTGGCCGCGCGCGAGCGCGGCGACGAGCGCCCGGTCATCGCCGCCTCGGCCGGCAACCATGCGCAGGGCCTGGCCTGGGCGGCATGGCGGCTGGGCGTGCCGGTGATCACCGTGATGCCGGACAACGCCCCGCAGACCAAGAGGGCCGGCGTCGCCCACTGGGGCGCGACGGTACGCCTGCATGGCGACAACTACGACGCCGCCAAGGCCTTCGCCGCGGCGCTGGCCGAGCAGAACGGCTACCGCCTGCTGTCGGCCTTCGACGATCCCGACGTGATCGCCGGCCAGGGCACCGTCGGCCTGGAGATCGCCGCCGCGCTGGAACCCGACGTGGTGCTGGTGCCGATCGGCGGCGGCGGCCTGGCCGCCGGCGTGGCGCTGGCGCTGCGCGCCGCCTGCCAGCCGGCCGCGCGCGGCGGTCGCCGCGTGCGCGTGGTCGGCGCGCAGGTCGAGGGCGTGGACGCGATGGCGCGCGTGCTGCGCGGCGAGGCGCCGGTCGCGCCGCGCGAGACCCTCGCCGACGGCGTGCGCGTGGCCGATCCCGGCCACCTGACCCGGCGCCTGCTGGCCGAGCTGCTCGACGACATCGTCGTCGTGCGCGAGGCCGAGCTGCGCGAGACCCTGGTGCGGCTGGCGCTGGAGGAGCACGTGATCGCCGAGGGCGCCGGCGCGCTGGCGCTGGCGGCCGGCAAGCGCGTGGCCGCGCGCCGCAAGTGCGCGGTCGTCTCCGGCGGCAACCTCGACGCCGGCGTGCTGGCGCGGCTGCTCACCGACGTGCGCCCGCGCCCGCCGCGCAAGCCGCGCCGCCGCACCGTTGCCGCCATGCACGAGGCGCCGGCCGCCCCGTTCTCCACCGCCGCGCCGCACCGCGTCGTCCCCACACCCACCGCATCCCCCATGCCCCCCGCATCCGCACGCGCCGGCGAAGCCCGCCGCGCCCAAGCCGAGGAAGTCCCCGCATGAACGAGCCCGCCGACCCGGACGTCGCCGTCGCGACCCCGATCCGCATCTTCGACACCACCCTGCGCGACGGCGAGCAGTCGCCCGGCTGCAGCATGACCCCGCAACAGAAGGCGGTGATGGCGCGCGCGCTCGACGCGCTCGGCGTGGACGCGATCGAGACCGGTTTCCCGGCCAGTTCCGAGGCCGACCGCGAGGCGGCGCGGCTGATCGCGCGCGAGGTGCGGCGGCCTACGCTGGCGGTGCTCTCGCGCTGCCTGCCGGGCGACATCGAAGCTTCCGTGCGCGCGCTGGAGGGCGCCGCGCGGCCGCGCCTGCACGTCTTCCTGTCGACCAGCCCGCTGCACCGCGAGCACAAGCTGCGCATGTCGAAGCAGCAGGTCGTCGACGCCACCGCCGCCTCGGTGGCGCTGGCGCGGCGGCACGTGGACGACGTGGAGTTCTCCACCGAGGACGGCACCCGCACCGAACGCGACTTCCTGGCCGAGGTGGTCGGCGCGGCGATCGCCGCCGGCGCGACCACCATCAACGTCCCCGACACCCTGGGCTACGCCACCCCGGACGAGATCCGTGACCTGTTCCGGTTCCTGATCGCGACCGTGCCGGGCGCGCGCGACGTGGTCTTCAGCGCGCACTGCCACGACGACCTGGGCCTGGCGGTGGCCAATTCGCTGGCCGCGATCGAGGGCGGCGCGCGCCAGGTCGAGTGCACCGTCAACGGCATCGGCGAACGCGCCGGCAACTGCGCGGTCGAGGAACTGGCGATGGCGCTGAAGGTGCGCGGCGCCTGGTACGGCGCCGACACCGCCCTCGACACCCGCCGCCTGGTCGCCACCTCGCAGTTGCTGACCCGGCTGACCGGGATGCAGGTCCAGCGCAACAAGGCGGTGGTCGGCGCGAACGCCTTCGCCCACGAGTCGGGCATTCACCAGCACGGCATGCTGCGCCACCGCGGCACCTACGAGATCATGCGCCCGGAGGACGTGGGCTGGAGCGATTCGAAGATGGTCCTCGGCCGCCACAGCGGGCGCGCCGCGGTCTCCCACCGCCTGCGCGCGCTGGGCTACGCCCTGGACGACGCCGAGCTGGACACGGTGTTCGCCGCGTTCAAGGCGCTGTGCGAGCGCCAGCGCGTGGTCGAGGATCGCGACCTGGAGGCGCTGATGCACGGCGAGGTCGCCGGCGACGGCTACCGCCTGGCCGCGATGACCGTCAGCGACCGCGGCGGGCGCGCCAGCGCGCAGGTGGAACTGTCGGATCCCGACGGCCGCAAGGTCACCGAAAGCGCGCTCGGCGACGGCCCGGTGGACGCGCTGTTCGCGGCGCTGTCGGCCGCGACCGGCCTCGCGCTGGCGCTGGAGAGCTACCAGGTGCACAGCGTCGGTCTCGGCGCCGACGCGCGCGGCGAGGCCAACCTCAGCGTGCGCGACGGCGACGCGGTCCACGAGGGCAGCGGCACCAGCCGCGACGTCATCGAGGCCAGCGCGCTGGCCTGGCTCGACGTCGCCAACCGCCTGCTGCGCGCGCGCGCCCCGCGCGCGGACGCCGCGCGCCGCGACACCGCCCACGCCTGACGCGCGAGCGCACCGCGTTGCTCCAACGCAAGGCAGCGCGCGAACGCGCGCCCACCCACACCGGATCGAAACCACTCGCATGACCGCCACGCCCAAGACCCTGTTCGACAAGCTGTGGGACGCGCACGTCGTCGTCCCCGAGAGCGAAGCCGCGCCCGCGGTGCTC
Organism: Luteimonas huabeiensis HB2; assembly: GCF_000559025.1. Classification (GTDB taxonomy): domain Bacteria; phylum Pseudomonadota; class Gammaproteobacteria; order Xanthomonadales; family Xanthomonadaceae; genus Luteimonas; species Luteimonas huabeiensis. The sequence continues at coordinate 74,364 of NZ_JAAN01000035.1, forward strand.
TACATCGACCTGCACCTGATCCACGAGGTCACCTCCCCGCAGGCCTTCGCCGAGCTGCGCGCGCGCGGCCTCGCCCCGCGCCGGCCCGAGCGCACCAAGGCCACCCTCGACCATTCCACGCCCACCCTGCCCGCCGACGCCCACGGCCGCCAGCCGTACTCCACCCCGGCGGCGCAGGCCCAGGTGCAGAGGCTGATCGACAATTGCCGGGCCACCGGCATCGAGCTGTTCGGCTTCGATTCCGAGCAGCGCGGCATCGTCCACGTGTTCGCGCCGGAGATGGGCTTCACCCAGCCCGGCATGACCATCGTCTGCGGCGACAGCCACACCTCCACCCACGGCGCGTTCGGCGCCCTGGCCTTCGGCATCGGCACCAGCGAGGTCGGCCACGTGCTGGCCACCCAGTGCCTGCTGCAGCGGCGGCCGAAGACGATGGCGGTCACCGTCGAGGGCGAGCTGGCGCCCGGCGTCGGCGCCAAGGACGTGATCCTGCACGTGATCGGCGCGATCGGCGTCAACGGCGGCACCGGCCACGTCATCGAGTACCGCGGCTCCACCATCCGCGCGATGGACATGGAGCAGCGCATGACCCTGTGCAACATGTCGATCGAGGCCGGCGCGCGCGCCGGCATGGTGGCGCCCGACGAGGTCACCTTCGCCTGGCTGGAAAAGGCCCCGCGCGCGCCGAAGGGCGAGGCCTTCGAGGCCGCCAAGGCGCGCTGGCGCGAGCTGCGCAGCGACGCGGGCGCGCGCTTCGACGCCGAGGTGACCATCGATGCGCGCGACATCCGCCCGACGCTCACCTGGGGCACCCATCCCGGCACCGCGATCGCCGTCGACCGCGCAGTGCCCGCCGCGCACGACGAGGCCGACCGCAAGGGCCAGCGCTACATGGGCGTCGAGCCCGGCCGCCCGCTGGCCGGGATGCCGGTGGACGTGGTGTTCGTCGGCTCCTGCACCAACGGCCGCCTGCGCGACCTGCGCGAGGTGGCGCAGGTGCTGGCCGGCCGCCGCGTCGCCCAAGGCGTGCGCATGCTGGTCGTGCCCGGCTCCGGCCAGGTCAAGCGCGAGGCCGAGGCCGAGGGCATCGATGCCATCGTGCGCGCGGCCGGCGCCGAATGGCGCGAGCCGGGCTGCTCGATGTGCATCGCCATGAACGGCGACCTGGTCGCGCCCGGCCAGCTCGCGGTGAGCACCAGCAACCGCAACTTCGAGGGCCGCCAGGGCCCGGGCGCGCGCACCGTGCTGGCCTCGCCGCTGTCGGCGGCGTGGGCGGCGGTGCGCGGCGTCGTCGCCGATCCGCGTGAGGCCCTGCGCCCCGCATCCCCCACGCCCGAACCGCAACGCGAGGTGGCCTGATGAGCGCGCTCCACTCCCCCGATTCCGTCGCCTCGGCCGCCGACGCCGCGCGCGTGCGCATCCGCTCGCGCAGCGTGGTGCTCGACCAGCCCAACATCGACACCGACCAGATCATACCGGCGCGCTTCCTCTCCACCACCGAGCGCAGCGGGCTCGGCCAGCACGCCTTCAGCGACTGGCGCCGGCGCGCCGACGGCAGCCCGGACCCGGACTTCCCGTTCAACCGGCCGGAGAACGCCGGCCGCACGATCCTGATCGCCGGGCGCAACTTCGGCTGCGGCTCCTCGCGCGAACACGCGCCCTGGGCGCTGCGCGACCTCGGCCTGCGCGCGGTGATCAGCAGCGAGATCGCCGACATCTTCCGCAACAACGCGCTGAAGAACGGCCTGCTGCCGGTGGTGCTGCCCGAATCGGCGGTGCGGGCGCTGATGGCCCGGCCCGACGACGAACTGGAGATCGACATCGCCACCCGCGAGCTGCGCACGCCCGACCACGGCGTGTTCCGTTTCCCGCTCGACGCCTTCGCCCGCACCTGCCTGCTCGAAGGCGTCGACGAACTGGGCTACCTGCTGTCGCGGCAGGACCGCATCCAACTGTACGAGGAACGCTTCCATGCACGCTGACATCGTCGTCCTGCCCGGCGACGGCATCGGGCCCGAGGTCACCGCCGCCGCGGTCGCGGTCCTGCAGGCCGTCGCCGACCGCCACGGACACCGCTTCGCCTTCGCCGAGCACGACATCGGCGGCATCGCCATCGACCGCCACGGCGACCCGCTGCCGGCGGCCACGCTCGACGCCTGCCGCAACGCCGACGCGGTGCTGCTGGGCGCGGTGGGCGGCCCGAAGTGGTCCGCCCCGAACGCGCCGGTGCGCCCGGAGCAGGGCCTGCTCGCGCTGCGCCGCGGCCTCGGGCTGTACGCCAACCTGCGCCCGGTGCAGCCGCACCCGGCCACCCTGGGCGCGTCGCCGATCAAGCCGCACCTGCTGGCCGGGGTGGACCTGCTGGTGGTGCGCGAGCTGACCGGCGGCATCTACTTCGGCGACAAGACCCGCGATGCCGAGGGCGCCAGCGACCTGTGCCGCTACAGCGTGGCCGAGATCGAGCGGGTGGTGCGCCGCGCCTGCACGCTGGCGCGCGGCCGCCGCCGCCACGTCACCTCGGTGGACAAGGCCAACGTGCTGGAGACCTCGCGGCTCTGGCGCGAGACCGCCGAGCGCGTGGTGGGCGAGGAATTCCCCGACGTGACCCTCGAACACCAGCTGGTGGACTCGATGGCCATGCACCTGCTGTCGCGGCCGCGCGCCTACGACGTGATCGTCACCGAGAACATGTTCGGCGACATCCTCACCGACGAGGCGTCCATGCTCGCCGGCTCGATGGGCCTGCTGCCCTCGGCGTCCCTCGGCGACGGCGACCGCGGACTGTACGAACCCATCCACGGTTCCGCGCCCGACATCGCCGGGCGCGGCATCGCCAACCCGGTCGGCGCGATCCTCAGCGCCGCGCTGCTGCTGCGGCACTCGCTGCGGCTGGAGGCGGAGGCGGTCTGCGTGGAGCGCGCGGTCGGCGCCGCGCTGGACGCCGGCGCGTTCACCGCCGACCTGGCCGGCGACGGCCGCGCGCTCGGTACCGAGGCCGTCGCCGCGGCGGTGATCGACGCGCTGGCGACCGCCTGCCACGTCAGCGAGCTGCGCGACTGAAAGGCGGACCCGGGGCCGCGCCGCGGCCCCGGGACGTCGCGCCGATGCGCGTCAGCCGCCCGCCGCGGGCGCCTCGTCCCGCTTCACCCGGAACCAGGCCGCGTACAGCGCGGGCAGGAAGATCAGCGTCAGCACCGTGGCGACGGTCAGTCCGCCCATGATCGCGACCGCCATCGGCCCGAAGAACACGCTGCGCGAGAGCGGGATCATGGCCAGGATCGCCGCCAGCGCGGTCAGCACGATCGGACGGAAGCGCCGCACCGTCGCCTCCACGATCGCGTCCCAGCGCGCATGCCCGGCGCGGATGTCCTGCTCGATCTGGTCGACCAGGATGATCGAGTTGCGCATGATCATGCCGGCCAGCGCGATCGTGCCGAGCATGGCGACGAAGCCGAACGGCACCCGGAACAGCAGCAGGAACAGGGTCACCCCGATCAGCCCCAGCGGCGCGGTCAGCAGCACCAGCAGGCTGCGCGAAAGGCTGCGCAGCTGCAGCATCAGCAGGGTCATCACCACGAACAGGAACAGCGGCATGCCGGCGGCGATCGAGTCCTGGCCGCGCTGCGAGTCCTCCAGCGTGCCCCCGGTCTCCAGCAGGTAGCCCTGCGGCAGCGCCTGGCGGATGTCCTCGAGCGTGGGCAGGATCTGCCCGATCACCGTCGGCGGCGTGGTGGCGTCGCGGATGTCGGCGCGCACGGTCACCGTGGGCAGGCGGTCGCGGTGCCAGATGATGCCGTCCTCGAACGCGTACTCCAGCGCGGCGATCTGCGACACCGGCACCGGGCCGCCCGGCGTCGGCACCGCCAGGCTGCCGAGCATCTCCAGGCCGGTCCGCTCGTCGGCGGGGCCGCGCATCAGGATCTCGATCAGTTCGTTGTCCTCGCGGTACACGCTCACGCGCAGCCCGGAAAGCGAGCCCGACAGGAACTGCGCGACCTGCTGCGAACTCACGCCCAGCGCCCGCGCGCGGTCCTGGTCGATGCGCAGGCGCACCACCTTGCTGGGCTCGTCCCAGTCCAGGTTGACGTTGACCGTGTGCGGGTTCGCGCGCACCCGTTCGGCCACCTCGCGCGCGATCGCGCGCACGCGGTCGATGTGCTCGCCGGACACCCGCAGCTGGATCGGGTAGCCGACCGGCGGCCCGGTCTCGAGCCGGGTCACGCGCAGCTGCAGCTCCGGGAAGCGCGGCGCGACCTCCCCGATCAGCCATTCGCGCACGTCCTCGCGCGCGGCGGTGTCGGCGGTCGTCACCACGAACTGGGCGAAGTTCGCCGCCGGCAGCTGCTGGTCGAGCGGCAGGTAGAAGCGCGGCGAACCGGTGCCCACGTAGGCGACGTAGTTCTCCACCCCCGGGCGGTCGCGCAGCATCGCCTCCAACCGCAGCGCCTGGGCCTCGGTGGCGCGCAGCGAGCTGCCCTCGGCCAGCTCCATGTCGACCATCAGCTCCAGCCGGGTGGAGTCGGGAAAGAACTGCTGCGGCACGAAGCGGAACAGCAGCGCCGAGGCGACCAGCGCGGCCGCGGTCAGTCCGATCACCAGCCAGCGATGGACCAGCGACCATTCCAGCCAGCGCCGGAAGCGGCGGTAGAACGGGCGCTGGTAGGGGTCTTGGCCGTGCGCATCGGGCGGACGCGGCGCGATCGCGGCGGCCAGCGCCGGGTGGCGGTCGGCCATGCGCTGGCGCCAGGCCCGCCAGCGCGCGGCCGGCGAGCCGGCCCGCGGCGGGCGCGGGCGGGCGAGATCGGGCAGCATCCGGTCGCCCAGCCAGGGAATGAACAGCACCGCCGCGATCCACGACACCACCAGCGCGATCGTCACCACCTCGAACAGCGAGCGCGTGTACTCGCCGGTCGAGGATGCGGCGGTGGCGATCGGCAGGAAGCCGGCGGCGGTGACCAGGGTGCCGGTGAGCATCGGGAACGCGGTGTGGTCCCAGGCGTAGCTGGCCGCCTTCAGCCGGCTGTAGCCCTGCTCCATCTTGATCGCCATCATCTCCACCGCGATGATCGCGTCGTCCACCAGCAGGCCCAGCGCCAGCACCAGCGCACCCAGCGAGATCTTGTGCAGGCCGATGCCGAAGTAGTGCATGGCGGCGAAGGTCATCGCCAGCACCAGCGGGATCGACACCGCCACCACCAGGCCGGTGCGGAAGCCGAGCGAGAAGAAGCTCACCAGCAGCACGATGATCACCGCCTCGGCCAGCACCTTCACGAACTCGCCCACCGAATCCTTCACCGCGCGCGGCTGGTCGGCCACCTTGCGCAGCTGCATGCCGGCCGGCAGGGTCTCCTGCAGGCGCGCGAACTCCGCCTCCAGGGCCCGCCCCAGGCGCAGGATGTCGCCGCCGTCGTGCATCGACACCGCGATGCCGATCGCGTCCTCGCCCATGAAGCGCATCCGCGGCGCCGCCGGGTCGGCGAAGCCGCGGCGGACGGTGGCGATGTCGCCCAGGCGGATGGTGCGGTCGCCGGCGCGCACCGGGAACGCGCGGATCGCCTCGACGGAATCGAACGCGCCGTCCACGCGCAGCTGCACGCGTTCGCTCCCGGTCTCGAAGAAGCCGGCCGGCGTCACCGCGTTCTGCTGCGCCAGCGCCTCCTGCACCGTCGCCAGCGGGATCCCCAGCGTGGCCAGCCGGGTGTTGCTGACCTCGATCCAGATCTTCTCGTCCTGCAGTCCGACCAGCTCCACCTTGCCCACGTCCTGCACGCGCTGCAGCTGCAGCTGCAGCCGGTCGGCGTAGTCCTTGAGCACGGCGTAGTCGAAGCCGGCGCCGGTCAGCGCGTAGATGTTGCCGAAGGTATCGCCGAACTCGTCGTTGAAGAACGGCCCCACCACGTCCTGCGGCAGCGTGGCGCGGATGTCGCCGACCTTCTTGCGCACCTGGTACCAGAGCTCGGGAATGTCGCGCGAGCGCATCGAGTCGCGCGCCATGAAGACGATCTGCGACTCCCCGGGCCGCGAATACGAGCGGATGAACTCGTAGTCGCCGGTCTCCATCAGCTTCTTCTCGATGCGCTCGGTGACCTGGCGCGAGACCTCCTGCGCGGTGGCGCCGGGCCAGACCGTGCGGATCACCATCGCCTTGAAGGTGAAGGGCGGATCCTCCGACTGCCCCAGGCGCAGGTACGACCAGGTGCCGACGATCGCCACCACCAGCATCGCGTAGAGCACCAGCCCGCGGTTGCCCAGCGCCCATTCGGAAAGGTTGAAGCGGCTCATGAGGCGGGCGGGATGCGGCAGGCGTCAAGGGGAAGGACGTGAGCAACTGCCCCTCCTCCCGCTAGCGGGAGAAGGTGGCGCGAAGCGCCTGATGCGGGCGCTTCTGGGGGCTCTGCTGGACTCATCGCCCCCATCCCATCCCTTCCCCCGCAAGCGGGGGAAGGGCGAGGGTGCCGGGCGGGAGTCGCTCCGGGGCGGTCACGGAATCGTTTCCGGGCGGGGCTTCGGGGCGTTCGGTTGGATGCGTCGCCCCCATCCCATCCCTTCCCCCGCAGGCGGGGGAAGGGCGACGGTGCCAGGCGGGAGCCGCTTCGGTCGGCATCAGTCGGCCTTCGCGCCATCCGGCTTCGGGACGTTCGGTTGGATGGGGCGGTTGTTGCGGTCGACGGGGGTCACCCGCTGACCCGGGCGCAACAGGTGCGCGCCGGCGGCGATCACCAGGGCGTCCTCCGGCAGGCCCGAGCGTACCGGCACCCGTTCCTCGCCGTAGGCGCCCAGCTCGACCGGTCGCGGCTGCGCGGTACCGTCGGCGGCGACGATCCATACCACCGGCGCGCCGTCCTCGCCGCGCTGTACCGCCGACAGCGGCACGCTGCGCGGTGCGTCCGCGGCCTGCCGCAGGTAGACCCGCGCGCTCTGGCCGAGCGCTACTTCGTCGAGCGCGGCATCGTCCAGCGCCACCCGCGCGGCGTAGGTGCGCGCCTGCGGATCCGCCGCCGGCGCGATCTCGCGGATCCGCCCAGGCAGGCGCCGGCCCGGCGCGCTCCACAGCTCCACTTCCGCCGGCTGGCCCAGCGAGAACGCGTGGATCCGCGTCTCGGGCAGCGCGATGGCGACCTCGCGGGCGCCGTCGGCGGCAAGCACGTAGACGGTCTGGCCCGCGCCGACCACCTGCCCGGCCTCGGCCTCGCGGCTGGCGATCACGCCGTCCTCGGGCGCGCGCAGTTCGGCATAGTCCGACTGGTTGCGGGCCACGTCCAGCTGCGCCCGCGCGGCACGGGCCTGGCCCTCCGCCGCGCGCAGCGCCGTGGTCTGCGCCTCCAGCGCCGAGGCGCTGACCAGCCGCTCCCGCGCCAGCTCCGCATAGCGGGCCTGCTCGGCGCGGGCGCGCACCAGCTCGGCCTCCGCGGCGCTGTATTGCGCCTGCGCCGACTGCACCTGCAACCGCAGGTCGCCGGAATCCAGTTCCGCCAGCACCTGCCCGCGGCGGACTTCGGCGCCGGCATCGACGTGGCGGCGTATCAGTTGCCCGCCGACCCGGAACGACAGCGGGCTCTCCTCGCGCGCGCGGATCTCGCCCGGCAGGGCCAGCGCCGCGGCCGCGGCGCCCGCCGGTGCCGCGTCCACCAGCACCGGCCGCGCCGCCTCGGGCGCGGCCTCGTCCCGCCCGCAGGCGGACGTGAAGAGCGCCGCGGCCAGCAGCGCGGCGCGGAACAGCAGGCGTGGGGCGTTCATGCGGAAGGCGATGAAGGAGCCGGGGCGTAGAGTATAAATATCAAACTGATTGGTCTAGTATTGTCGGATGCCCCAACAAGCCTCCAGCAAGCCCGCGGTCCGGCCCACGGCCAGCCCCGGCCGCCCCAAGGACATGGCCAAGCGCGCGGCCATCCTGGCCGCCGCCGAGCGCATGTTCCTGCGGCACGGCTACGAGGGCGTCAGCATGGACCAGATCGCCGCCGAGGCGGGCGTCTCCAAGCTGACGGTCTACAGCCATTTCGGCGACAAGGAGGCCCTGTTCGCCGAGGCCGCGCGCGGTCACTGCGAGAAGCAGATGCCGACCTCGGCCTTCGACCCCGATCCCGCGGTGCCGCTGCGCGAGCGCCTGATGACGGTGGGCAGGGCGTTCTTCGGCATGATCAGTTCGCCGCAGGCCATCGCCGGCCACCGCATGCTGTGCACCCCGCAGATGGTCGAGAAGCGCCTGGCGCAGCTGTTCTGGGAGAGCGGGCCGCAGCGGGTGCAGGACAAGTTCTCCGCCATGCTTGAGCGGCGCATCGCCGCCGGCGAGCTGCGGATCGACGACGTGGCGCTGGCCTCCTCGCAGTTCTTCGCCCTGCTCAAGGGCGAGGCCCACCAGCGCCTGGTGTTCGGCTGCTGCGAGCGCTCGGAACTCGACCCGGACACGCAGGAGGCGCACATCGCCGCCTGCGTGGACATGTTCCTGCGCGCCTACGGCAGGCCGCGATGAACTCGCCCCATGACCGCGGTCGCGGTGACTTCTGGCACTCAGCGCCCACCGCCCCCCGCCCCATGCTGCCCCCACCGGCCCGGCCCGGTAAAATCGCGCTCCCCGCGCACGAGACCGCACGATGACGATCGATTACGCCGCCGCCCGCGAAGCCATGGTCGAACAGCAGGTCAGACCCTGGGACGTGCTCGACCTGCGCGTGCTCGACGTGCTGGCCGAACTGCCGCGCGAGCGCTTCGTCGCCGCGCCCTACCGGGCGATGGCCTACGGCGACATCGAGCTCCCGCTGGCCCACGGCGAGCGCATGCTCAAGCCGGTCGTGGCCGGGCGCCTGCTGCAGGCGCTGCTGGTCCAGGACGGCGAGGACGTGCTGGAGATCGGCACCGGCAGCGGCTACGTCAGCGCCTGTCTGGGCCGCCTCGGCCGCGACGTGGTCTCGCTCGAGCGCCACGCCGACCTGGCCGCCGGAGCCGCCGAGCGCCTGCGCGAACTGGGCGTGCTCAACGTCGCCGTGGAACATGCCGATGCGCTGGCCTGGCAGACCACGCGCCGCTTCGACGCGATCTGCGTCAACGCCGCGGTGGACCAGGTGCCGTCACGTTTCCTCGAGTGGCTGCGTCCGGGTGGACGCCTGTTCGCGGTGCGCGGCCGGGCGCCGGCGATGGAGGCGGTGCTGATCCATCGCACCGGCGAGGATGTCAACGCCGTGCGCATCGAATCGTTGTTCGAAACCGAGCTGGCCTACCTCGCCGGGGCCGAACCGGCCGCGGAGTTCCAGCTCTGATCCACGCGTTCTGATCCGCGCGGGCGCGCCCCGCCCCCGCCTGCGCCCCGTGCGGCGCGGTCGTTCCACCGAAGCCAAGGACCCTCCATGCTGCGCCGCCCCCTCGCATTCGCCCTGACCCTCGCCCTGCTGCCCGCGTCGGCCTTCGCCCAGGACCTGGTGCAGACCTACGAACTGGCCCGCAGCGGCGACCCGCAACTGTCCATCGCCGAATCCAACCGCGCCATCTCGCGCGAGTCGGAGGTGCAGGCGCGCGCGCAGCTGCTGCCGCAGCTCAACGGCAGCGTCGGGCTGAACCGCCAGTACGTGGCCGGCCAGGACGGCGACGCCCGCACGCGCACGCTCGGCGCCAGCCTCAACCAGACCGTGTTCGACCTCGGCCTGATCTCCAGCTACCGCGCCCAGCGCCAGCTCAACGTCGCCGCCGGGCTGGACCTGGAAGCCGAGAACCAGAACCTCATCACCCGCACCTCGGCCGCCTACTTCAACGTGCTGGTCGCCATCGAGACCCTGGCCGCGGCCGAGGCCGCGCAGGAAGCGCTGCAGAAGCAGTTCGACTTCGCCAGCCGGCGCCTCGAGGTCGGCCTGGCGCCGATCACCGACGTGCACGAGACCCGCGCCCAGTTCGACGACGCGCGCGCGCGGGTGATCACCAGCCGCAACGCGCTGGAGGACGCCTACCAGGCCCTGGCCGAGATCACCGGCGTGCCGGTGCGCAACCTGCGTGCGCTGCCCGAGGATTTCCAGCCCGAACTGCCCGCCGGCGGCGACGCCGATGCCTGGGTGGCCGCGGCGCTGGAGCAGAACCCCTCGCTGCGTGCGGCCGAATACGCCGTGCGCGCCGCCGAGCACAACGTCACCGGCGCCAAGGCCGGCCACCTGCCGCGGCTGGCGCTGGGCGCCGGCTACAACAACAACACCTACTGGGGCGACCTGAACGTCACCCCCGAGAACCCGACCGGCGCGCGCCGCTCCGAGGGCCACAGCATCGGCCTGACCCTGACCGTGCCGATCTTCTCCGGCGGCGCCACCCAGTCCGGCGTGCGCCAGGCCATCGCCAGCCGCGACATCGCCGAGGACCAGCTGATCCAGACCCGTCGCGCGCTGGAGCGCAACGCCCGCAACGCCTACCAGACCGTCGTCGCCGGCGTGACCGAGGTCGAGGCGCGCCGCCAGGCGGTGATCTCCGCCCGCGCCGCCTACGAGGCCTCCGAGGTCGGCCTGGAAGTCGGCACCCGCACCGTGGTGGACGTGCTGATCAACCAGCAGAACCTGCTCAGCGCCGAACAGCAGTACGCGCTGGCGCGCTACAGCTTCCTGCAGAACCGGCTGCTGCTCGAGCAGGCCGTGGGCACCCTGGACATCTCTGACCTGCAGGAGATCAACCGCCTGCTGACCGTGGATGCCCGCACCCCGGCCACCGCCCCGACCGCGCCGACCGGCGCGCAGCAGTAGCGTCGGCGCGGTTCGCACCGGCACCGGAAGCCCCCGTCCGCGGGGGCTTTTTCGTGGTGCTTGATACCGGGCACCATGTCCCACGGCCCCGACCAGACCATCGTGCGCGGCATGGTCGTCCGTCGCTCGGCAGAAGCACCTTTCCTCTGCTCCCAGCCCCCGGCCCCGGTGCCTGGCCCGTCAATCGCGCGCCAGCGCCGCCACGGCCGGCGTCTCGTCGATCGCCGCCAGGTCCGCCTCCACCAGCGCCAGGGTGCGCCGCAGCGCGCCGCGGCCCTGCTCCACCAGGGCGGCGGCGGCCTCGGTCATGCGCGCGCGCTCGCCGGGATCGGCCAGCAACGCCTCGAGCGCATCGCCGACGCCGTCGGCGTCCTGGCCGATGCGCATCGCGCCGGCGCGCTGCAGCTGGCGGGCGATGTCGGCGAAGTTGTGCAGGTGCGGACCGGTGACGATGGCGGTGCGGGTGGCGGCGGGCTCGAGCAGGTTGTGGCCGCCGATGTCCTGCAGGCTGCCGCCGACGAACGCCGCCTGCGCGCAGCCGTAGTAGCGCAGCAGCTCGCCGAGGGTGTCGATCACGAACACCGCGTCGCCCGCATCGGGCCAGCGGGTGAGGGTGCGGGTGGCGGTGCCGAAGCCCGCGTCGATGGCGGCCTGCACGGCGGCACGGAAGCGCTCGGGATGACGCGGCGCCCACAGCAGCAGCAGATCCGGCCAGCGCGCGCGCAGCCGCCGGTGCAGCGCGACCACGGCCGCCTCCTCCTCCGGGTGGGTGCTGGCCGCGATCCACACCGGCCGCGGACCCACGCGGGCGCGGAAGTCCTCGACGAAGGCGGCCCAGGCCGGATCGACGTACATGTCGAACTTGAGGTTGCCGGTGACCACGACCTGCTCCGCGCGCGCGCCCAGCCGCACGAAGCGGCGACCATCGTCCGCCGACTGCGCCGCCACCCCGCGCAACGTGCGCAAGGCGCGCCCCAGCAGCGGGCGCAGGGTGCGGTAGCCGCGCAGCGAGCGCGCCGACAGCCGCGCGTTGACGATGTAGACCGGGATCCCGTGGTCGCGGCAGCAGAACAGCAGGTTCGGCCACAGCTCGGTCTCCACGATCAGCCCCAGCCGCGGCCGGTAGTGATCGAGGAAGCGCCGCACCGCGCCGGTGAGGTCGTAGGGCAGGTAGACGTGCTCCACGCGGTCGCCCCACAGCGCGCGCACGCGCGCCGAGCCGGTCGGGGTGATGGTGGTGACCAGCAGCCGGTGGTGGGGGCGTTCGCGCAGCAGCGCGTCGATCAGCGGCGCGGCGGCGTTGACCTCGCCCACCGAGACCGCGTGCACCCACACCGTGGCGGCCAGCGCCTCGCTGCTGTAGACCGCGTAGCGCTCGCTCCAGCGGTGCAGGTACTCGGCCTGGCGGAAGCCGCGCCAGATCAGGTGATACACGGTCACCGGCACCAGCACGTACAGCAGCGCGGAGTACAGGGCGCGCAGCACGCGCTCGGTGCGGAGGATCGACATGGGGCGAAAGGATAACCGCGCCCGCGGACGGCGCCGGTAAAATGCCCGCATGTCCGCCTCCTCCCCCTCCGGCGCCGGGACGCCTCCCCCGCTCGGCCCGCGCCACTGGCCGGCATGGCTGGGCATCGGGCTGGCCGCCGCGCTGGCCCGCCTGCCGTGGTCCTGGCAGCGCGCGCTGGGGCGGGCGCTGGGCGATGCGCTGCGCGGCGCGCTGCGGCAGCGCCGCGAGGTGGCCGCGCGGAACCTGGCGCTGTGCTTCCCGGAGCTGGACGCGGCCGCGCGCGATGCGCTGCTGCGCGCGCATTTCCACGCGCTGGGCATCGGCTTCTTCGAGTTCTCGCGCGCCTGGTGGGGCTCGGTGGCGCCGATGCGCCGGGGCCTGGTCGTGGAAGGCCTGGAACACCTGGAGGCGGCGCGCGCCGGCGGCCGCGGCGTGATCGTGGTGTCCGGGCACTTCACCACCCTGGAGGTCTGCGGGCGGCTGATGTGCGACCACGTGCCGCTGGCCGGGATGTACCGCCCGCACGCCGAGGGCGCGATGGAATGGGCGGTGCGGCGCGGACGGGCGCGCTACGCGCAGGCGATGTTCCCCAAGCAGGACGTGCGCGGCACCGTGCGCCACCTCAAACGCGGCGGCCTGCTGTGGTACGCGCCCGACCAGGACCCGAGCCGCGGCGACGCGGTCTACGTGCCGTTCTTCGGCCAGCCCGCGCACAGCCTGACCTCCACCCACCAGCTGGCGCGGATGTCGGGCGCGGCGGTGGTGCTGTTCCAGCACGAGCGACGCGCCGACGGCGGCTACACGCTGCGGCTGTCGCCGGCGCTGGCGGACTTCCCTTCCGCCAGCGCGCACGACGATACCGCGCGGGTGATCGCCGGCATCGAGGCGATGGCGCGCGCGGCGCCGGCGCAGTACCTGTGGATCCACCGCCGCTTCAAGCGCCAGCCCGAAGGGCGCGACGTCTACGGCGACTCGGCCCGCGACCCCGCCTGACGGCATACCGCGCGGCGGCGCGCCCGCTGCGCTACGCCGTCGCGGGCGCGGCTTCCGGCGGGCGCGCCGTACGCCCCAGCAGGCTGCCGGCGTACAGCGCGGCCAGCAGCAGGGTCAGCCCGCCCCAGAAGGTCGAATAGAACGCGAGATGGGTGTTGAGCGGGAACACCGTGACCGCCAGCGCCAGCATCGCCGGGCGCGCGCGCTCGCGCGCGGCCGCATCGGCATAGCGCCAGGCGCGCCAGGCCATGGCCGCACCGGCCAGCCACAGCAGCAGGCCCAGCACGCCGGTTTCCGAGGCCACCTCCAGCACGATCTGGTGCGCGTGCAGCGCGGGCCCCTCGCCCCACACCGGCATCTCGCCGGCGGCCGGGTCGCAGCCGTCGAAGGCCTTGCGGAAGCCGCGCACGCCGACGCCGTTGACCGGCGACTCGCCGATCATGCACACCGCCGAGCCCCAGATCCGCGCGCGGCCGGACAGCGCCATGTCCACGCCGGAGTCGTCGGCGCTCAGCGCCTGCGCGGTGCGCGCCACCCGCTCGCGCACCTGCGGCGAGAACACGGTCAGCGCGGCCATCAGCGCGGCGCCGGCGGCGAAGACCAGCAGCAGGCGCTTCCAGCCCAGCAGCCGCCAACCGGAGAACAGCAGCACCAGCGCGTAGGTGATCCAGGACGCGCGCGATCCGGCCAGCAGCACGATCACGCCCACCGCGGCGGCCGCCGCGATCCAGCCGGCCGCTCCGAAGCGGCGGCCGGCGGCGTAGAGCAGGAACGGCGACAGACTGGCCAGCACCACGCCCATCTTGAGGTTGCACGGCCCCAGCACGCCGCCGAGGCGATCGAGCGCGGCCACGTCCTCGGCGCTGCACATCGGCCGGCCGCTGACCAGTTGCTTGGCCGCGTCCAGGCCCCAGAACAGCGGGCTGGTGCCGAACAGGCCCTCGACCAGCGCGTCGAGCGTCCACACCGCGACGATGACGGCCATGCCGCCGAGGGTGATGCGCAGGCCGCGGTCGTCGGCCACCGCGGCGGCGACCAGCCACAGGAACGGCAGGTAGCGGATGTCCACCACCGCCTCGCGGGCGCTGCGGCCCGGATCGACCGCGCCGATCACCGAGAACACCTCCGGCAGCCAGTAGGCGGCGAACAGCACCGTGGTCAGCGCCCAGGCCTGCGGGCTCAGCAGTGCCTTGCCGCCGCGGAAGCGCGCCATCAGCAGGCGCACGATCGCGATCAGCGCGCCGACCACCATCACGCCCTCGGCGTAGCCGGGCATCGGCCACAGGGCCACGAAGGCGAGCACCCAGTGGGGCGCCCAGCGCCATCCGGGCGCCTCGGAAGCGGCGGGGGGCGGGGTCGGAATCATGGGCAGAGTTCGGCGTAGACGGCGAGCGTGGCGGCCTGCATGGCCGCGAGGGTGTCGGGCATCGTAGCAATCGCCGGCGGGCGGGCGAGCAGCGCGCGCGCGCGCGCGGCCAGCGCGTCGGTATCGAACGGCGCCACCGCGCCCTCCGGCAGGCGCTCGCGCAGCAGGTCGCCGACGCCGCCGTGGGCCCAGCCGAGGACCGGCCGGCCGACCGACAGCGCCTCCAGTACGGTGCGGCCGAAGGCCTCGGGCTTGCGCGAGAGCTGCAGGACCAGATCGGCGGCGGCATAGGCCTCGGCGATGGCGTCGGTGGGCGCGGTCAGCGCCAGCGCGCCGGCCACGCCCGCCGACGCCGCCTCGGACTCCAGCTCGGCCACGTAGCGCTCGCGGCCGGGCTCGCGCGCGCCGGGCATCCACAGCCGCGCATCCAGGCCGTCGGCGCGCAACGCGCGCAGCAGGGCGATGCCGTCGCCGTGGCCCTTGAGCCGGGTGCCGCGGCCGGGCAGCAGCAGCAGCGGGCCGTCGCCGCCCAGCGCCGGGTGCGCGGCCGCCACCGCCGCGCGCGCGGCCCGGTCGGGCGCGGGCCGGCGCGGGAACGCGGCCGGGTCGATCCCGCGCGGAATCACCCGCAGCCGCTGCGGATCGGTGCCCGGGTAGTGCGCGAGCACGTAGGCGCGCACCGTCTCCGACACGCAGATCACGCGCTCGCCGCGGGTCATGATCGCGCTGTAGCGCGAGGGCGAGTTGAGCCCGTGGACGGTGGTGACCCAGCGCGGCCTGCGCGCGGCCGGCAGGCCCTGCAGCGCCCGCCAGCCGAGCCAGGCCGGCAGCCGCGAGCGGGCATGCACCAGATCGGGCGCGCGCTCGGCGAACAGCCGCCGCAGCGTGCGCGCGTGGCGCAGGGCGAACAGCGACTTGCGTCCGATGTCGATCGCGACGTGCTCGGCGCCGGCCGCCTCCAGCGCGGGGACCAGACGGCCGCCGGCGGACACCACCAACGCCTCGTGGCCGGCCGCCACCAGCGCCCGCGCGATCTCCAGGGTCGAACGCTCCACGCCGCCGGCGTTCAGCGCCGGCAGCAGCTGGACCACGCGCAGCCGGCGCACGGGCGCAGCGCGCTCAGTCGACAAGGACGAAGTGCGCGCCGCAGTAGGGGCAATCGGCCTCGCCGTTCTCGGCCTCGATCGGCAGGTACACGCGCGGGTGCGAGTTCCACAGCGCCATCGACGGCAGCGGGCAGCTCAGCGGCAGGTCGCTACGGTGGACCTCGTAGCGCTGCTGGGCGTTGGCTTGTTCGGGCTGGGCGGATGCGGACATGGCAGGAGGCCGGGCGGAACGGGGGCTACAGTCTACCGGCAAGCGCGGATACGGGCCCCCGGGGCGGGCGCTCAGAGCCAGCCCTTCTGCCGCGCCAGCCGGTACGCCTCGATGCGGTTGCCCACGCCGAGCTTGCCGATCGCCTCGGACAGGTAGTTGCGCACGGTGCCGTGCGACAGGCGCAGCCGGGCGGCGATCTCGGCCGCAGACAGCCCCTCCCCGGCCAGCCGCAGCGCCTGCCGCTCGCGATCGCTGAGCGGGTCGGGCTCCGACCACGCCTCCAGCGCCAGTTGCGGATCGATCGCACGGCCGCCGCGGTGCACCTGCCGCAGCGCCTGCGCCAGTTGCTCGGCCGGCGCGTCCTTGAGCAGGTACCCGGCCACCCCGGCGTCCAGCGCGCGCCGCAGGTAGCCGGCGCGGGCGAAGGTGGTGACGATCACCACCCGCACCGGCAACCCGTGGCGCTGTACCCGCTGCGCCAGCTCCAGGCCGGTGATCCCGGGCATCTCGATGTCGGCGACCAGCACGTCGGGCGTCAGCCGTTGCAGCTCGGCCCAGGCGCGCTCGCCGTCGGCGCACGCCGCCACCACTTCCAGGTCCGGCTCCAGCCCCAGCAGCGCGGCCAGCGCGCCGCGCACCAGCGCCTGGTCCTCGGCCAGCAGGATGCGGATCATCGGCGGTCGCGGCGCGGCGGCATGCGCGCGACGTTAGCAGAGCGCGCCGGCATCGCCGGCCTCCCAGACCGCGCGGCAGCGCCGGAAACGGGCAAGGCCAGCGCGCACGATGGAAAGACAGTACCGAAATCGGTATCATCAGCCCTCATAAAAGTACTGGAACAGCGCCATGAACAGCGTGACCGTCGCCGAGATCAAACGCCGCGGCATGGCCGCGATCGAAGAAGGCCTCCAGCGGGGTCCGCTGCGGATCGTCAAGCGCAACAAGCCGGCCGCGGTCGTGCTCAGCGAGGAGGACTATCTGCGTCTCACCGGCGAGCAGCCGCCCGGCCGCCCCGGTATGACCGCCCTGCAATGGCTGCTGGCGCAACCCGCCGCCGGCCACCGCGACAAGGCGGACATCGACGCATCGCTGGCCGACGAGCGCGCTTGGTGATTGCGTTCTTCGACGCCAGCGTCCTGATCTATCTGATCGAGGGCAACGAGCCCTTTGCGCAACGCGTGCGCAGCCAGCTCGCCGCGGTGTCGCAAGCGCATCCCGGCCTGGGCGCCGCGGTCAGCCGCCTGTCCTGGCTGGAATGTCGGGCGGGGCCACTCAGGCAAGGCGACGCCTCGACCCTGGCGCTGTTCGATGCCTTCTTCGCGCGACCGGACCTGGTGTGGGTGGAACTGGGCCGGGACGTGGTGGAGCTGGCCACCGCCATTCGCGTCCGGCACGGGCTGCGCACGCCCGATGCCCTGCAAGCCGCGAGCTGCCTGCAACTGGGGCCGGCGCACGTGCTGCTGACGGGCGACGCGTCGTTCCAGCGGGTCCAAGGGCTCAACGTGTCCCTCCTCGGTTAGGCGCCGTCAGCGGCCAGCGGCACCCGCGCCAGCAGCCGGGTACCGCGGCCGGGCCCGGCCTCGATGCGCAGGCTGCCGCGCAGGGCCTCGAGGCGCTCGCGCATGCCCGACAGCCCGTTGCCGGGCACGATGGCGCCGCCGCGGCCGTCGTCGGCGATCCGCAGCACCGCCTCGCCCCCCTCCACCGCCAGCACGGCCTCGGCGCGCCGCGCGCCGGCGTGGCGCTGGATGTTGGTGGCCGCCTCGCGCACCGCCAGCGCGAGCGCGCTCTCCGCCTCCGCGGTCAATGCGCGCTCGGCGAAGCGCTCGCCGATCCGGTAGTCGAACGCGATCCCGCTGGTCTCCAGCAGCAGCCGCGCCGCGGCGAGTTCGCCGGCGAGGCCCGCGGCGCGGATGCCGCTCACCGCGCCGCGCACCTGCACCAGCGCCTCGCGCGCCGCGCGGCCGACCTCGGCGATCTCGTGACGGGCGGCCTCCGGGTCGCGCGCCAGCAGGCGCGCGGCCAGGTCGGACTTCAGCGCCACCATCGACAGCGTGTGCCCGAGCAGGTCGTGCAGGTCGCGGCCGATGCGCTCGCGCTCGGCCAGCGCCGCCAGCCGCCGCACCTCCTCGTGCGACAGCCGCAGCGCGGCGTCCTTGTCCTCGATCCGCCGCTCCACCTGCACGATCAGGCCGATGACCAGCGTGGTCACCGGCAGCCACGCCAGCGCCGACCAGGGGTAGCCGATGCCGCGCGCCCACAGCAGCAGCAGCGCGTTGAGCAGCAGCAGCGCGCCGAGGTAGGCCCAGACCGAGCGCCAGCCCCCGGCGCCCAGCAGCACGCAGCCGAAGACGAAATAGCTCAGGCCCGAGGGGTACCACGGCAGCAGCGCCAGGCACAGCGCGATCATCCCCAGGGCGTACCGGCGCACACGCGTCTGGGACGCGAGCAGGCTGCCGGCGAACAGCGCCAGGAACAGCGGATAGGACAGCGCCGTCAGCAGCGCCCAGCGCAGGTCGTAGCCGTGCGGGGAGAACATCGGAACGACGAACACCCACGCCGACCACAGCAGGTGGATGGCGTCGGCCCACGGCGGCCGGCCGTGGCGGCGGCTGACGGCGAACCGGGAATCGGGCGCCGGCGAGAACCGGCGCGGGAAGGTCGGGGGAGGCACCTGCGGTCCTGGCGCGCGGGCGGGAGCGCCCGCGCCGATCATGTCACGGCGCATCGTCCGCGGGCGGCGGTCGGCGCAGCTCGACGCCATCGATGCGGAACGCGAACGCGCCTTCCGGCAGGCCCGCGGCGAAGGCGATGCCGCGCAGGCGCGAGGGATCGGCGCCGGCGAACGCGGACAGCGGCAGGCGCACCTCGCGCCACTCGGGGCCGGCGACGAATGGCTGCATGCTCGGCATGGCCTGCTCGGAGGCGCCGGAGAACAGCATCACCTGATAGGTGCGCCCGTCGCCGCGCGCATGAAAGACCAGCTCGCTGCGTTCGGACAGGTCCACCGCCCGCATCGGCTGCGCGCCCGGGAAGAAGATCGCGCCCGCCCACGGGAAGGCAAAGCCCGGCGCGATCTCGCCGCTCACCTCCAGCGCCCCGCGCGAGCCCGCCGCGCCGCCTTCGGCCAGCGCGAGGCGCACGTCCGACGCGCCGCCGGCGATGCGGTCGCTGGTCGGCTGCCAGCTGCCGAACGCGGCCTCGATCGTTTCGCCGTCGAAGTCGGCGATCCGCGTCGCCTGCGGCGCGGCGCCGGCGGTCTCCGGGGGCGGCGTCGCACGCGCCACGCGATGGCCGTTCTTCCACACCCCGCGGAGCGCGCGGGTGGCGGCGATGTCGGTCAGCGGGTCGCCGTCCACCAGCACCAGGTCCGCGCGCAGGCCCGGCGCGATGCGGCCGCGGTCGCGCAGCCCGAAGCGCTCGGCCGGCCGCGAGGTCGCCGCCGCCAGCGCCTCGCGCGGGCTCAGGCCGGCGCGCACCAGCAGGTCCAGTTCGCCGTGCAGGCTGGCGCCGTGCGCGGTGCCGGGGTTGGGCGCGTCGGTGCCGGCCAGGATCGGCACCCCGGCCGCGTGCAGCCGGCGCACGCTCTCCAGCGCATCGCGCAGGCGCTGCGGGCGCGGCTGCCCCGCCATCGTCGCGTCCAGGCTGGCGCGCTGGCCCGCGCTCAGCAGCGGCGACAGCGCCGGGTCGGCGGCCAGCCGGCGGCCGGCATCGTCGCCGGCGACCGACGCGATCACCGACAGCGTCGGCACCACGAACGCGTCGCGCGCGGCGGCCTCGGCCACGAATGCGTCGTCGGCGACGGCATCGTCGAACACGTGCACGAAGCCGTCCACGCCGGCGGCCAGCGCCTCGCGCGCGCTGGCGGCGGTGGAGACGTGCGCCAGCGCGAGCCTGTCGTGGGCATGCGCGGCGGCGACGACCGCGCGCACCTGCGCCGGCGACAGCGTGGGCAGCCGCCGTTCGGCGTCGTAGCCGCTCAGGTCCTCGACGATCAGCTTGACGAAGTCGGCGCCCTCGGCCACGCGCTCGGCGACGAAGGCCGGGATGTCGGTCGCGGCATCGACCGTGGGCACCGGGAACCCGTACTGGGTGCCGTGGCCGCCCGGCGCGGTGACCGCGTAGCCGGCCGCCCACAGGTCGGCCTGCGCGGTCGGCGCGCGCGACTCGCGCTGCGCGCGCAGCGCCGGCAGGCGCTCGGCCATGCCGTGCATGTCGAGCGCGGTGGTGATGCCGAAGCGCAGCGCGTCGGCCTGGGCCTCGCCCCAGGCGTGCACGTGGGCGTCGATCAGGCCGGGCAGCAGGGTGCCGCCGGCGCCGTCGATCGTCGGCAGCCCCTCCGGCACCGCCACGTCGGCGCCGACCGCCGCGATCGTCCCGTCGCGCACCACCACCGTGCCGCGCTCGATCGCGCGCTCGCCGTCGAAGATGCGCACGTCGCGGATCGCGAACGCCGGCGCGCCGGCCGGCGCCGCCTCGCCCTCCGCCGCATCCGCCAGCGGGCCGGCCCAGCGCGCCACCGCCCCGCCCAGCACCGCCATCAGCACCGCCGCCACCGCCATGTCCAGCCAGCGGCCGGCCCTCCGGATCTTCCTGCTCGTCATCTGCCTGTCTCCTCGTTCGTCGTTCGCCATCGCGCGCCCGCGCGCCGCGCCGCTCAACCCACCCGCGCCAGGCGGCGCATCGCCAGCACGAAGCAACACGCCGCCACCACCGCCAGCACCAGCAGGTGCATCCACACGCCGTCGGCGGGCGCATCGTCGATGGCCGCCAGCGCCAGCTGCGCCAGATGCCACGACGGCCACACCGGCGCGATGCGTTCCAGCGCGTCCGGCAGCATCGACAGCGGCAGCCACAGGCCGGACAGGAACGCCATCGGCAGGAACAGCAGGTTCACCACCGCCGGCGCCGCGTTGGCGCTGCACAGCGCGCCCAGGTACAGGCCGATCGCGCAGCACGGCAGCGCGCCCAGCACCTGCACCGCGGCCAGCAGCAGCCACTGCGAGGCGGCCAGCCGCACGCCGCCGAAACCCGCCGCCAGCAGCCCCAGCAGCAGCGCGATCGCCGCGGCGAACAGCATCGCCATCAGCATGCGCGCCAGCATCCAGCCGGCGGGCGATGCCGGCAGCGCGCGCCGCAGGGCGAGGAAGCCGCGCTCGCGGTCGATCGCCACCGTGACGCCGAAGCCGAACATCGACGCGGCCATGGTGCCGAACACGCCGTAGGTGGCCAGCAGGTAGCGCGCCGCGCCGCCGTCGCCGCGGCCGCCGAGCAGCAGGCCGAACATCGCGTAGAACGCCACCGGCAACAGCAACGTCGGCAGCACGTACATGGGTTCGCGCCACAGGCGCATGCCCTCGCAGCGGAGTTCCATCGCGAACGCGTGCAGGCGCTGCGCCGGCGCGCGCGGCCGTCTCGTGTCGAGGCTCATGCCGCGTCCTCCCGCGCCGCTTCGGTGCCGGTCATCGCCGCGAAGGCGTCCGCGAGGCCGGCGCGGCTCACTTCCAGCTCGGCCAGCGCGGGGTCGGCGTCGAGCAGGCGGCGCACCAGCGATTCGGCGTCGTCGCAGGCGGCCACCAGCCGCTCGCCCTCGCGCACCGCCCGGTGCACGCCGGGCCAGCCGGCCACCGTCTCCGGCGCCAGCGCGCAGCGGCAGGCCACCCGCCGCCGCGAGACCCGGCCGCGCACCGCGGCGAGCTCGCCGGCGGCGATCAACCGCCCGCGGTCGAGCACGACGACACGGTCGGCCAGCGCCTCCGCCTCCTCCAGGTAATGCGTGGTCAGCAGCACCGCCGCGCCGCCGGCCACCAGTTCCCGGATCGCCCGCCACACCTGGGCGCGGGCGCCGGCATCGAGGCCGGTGGTCGGCTCGTCCAGGAACAGCAGCCGCGGCCGGCCGCACAAGGCCAGCGCGAACTGCACGCGGCGCTGCTGGCCGCCCGACAGGCGGCCGTAGCGGCGCCCCATGAGGCCGTCGAGCCCGGCCAGGGCCACGCAATCGGCCACGCTGCGCGGCGCCGGGTAGTAGCTGCGCACCAGTTGCAGCAGTTCGCCCGCGGTCAGGCGCTCGGGCAGCTGTGCCTGCTGCAGCATCGCGCCGGTGCGCTCGCGCGCGCCGCGCGCGCGCGGCGGCAGCCCGAACAGCGCCGCCTCGCCGGCGTCGGCCGGCTGCAGCCCCAGCAGCACCTCGATCGCGGTGCTCTTGCCGGCGCCGTTGACCCCGAGCAGCGCGGTCAGCCGGCCGCCCGGCAGCTCCAGATCGATACCGTCCAGCGCCTGCACCGCGCCGCGGCGGCGGCGCACGCCACGCAACAGCGCCAGCGGCTCGGGCTCCGGCGTTCGGGGCGAACAGCATGCGGTCATGGCGGCGCTCGTCGGGATTCGCCCACAGTCTCGGCGCGGCGCCGGTACGGCGGCAGTCGCAGGCGTCAGCGATCGCGCATGACAGGCGTCAGGTGACCGCGGGCACCGGCGGCAGGCACACTGGCGCCATCCGTTGCGGCCGCGACGGCCGGCGAAGCCGCCGGCAGCCCGGTCACATTCCGCGCCATTCCCGCATCTGGGCCCACATGAACACGAAAGCGGATCTGCTCAAGGAACTGCGCATCGACCGCGGCGCAGCGCCGCCGCCCCGGCGCCGGCGCTGGCTGCCCTATGCGATCGGCGCGGCCGTGCTCGCGCTGCTGGCGGCGCTGCTGCTGCCGCGCCTGGGCGCCGCGCCCGAGGTGCGCACCGCGGTCGCCGCCGCGATCGAGCCCGGCGGCGCCAGCGCCTCGGTGCTCGACGCCAGCGGCTACGTGGTGGCCCGGCGCACCGCCACCGTCTCGGCCAAGATCACCGGACGCGTGCTGGAGGTGATGATCGAGGAAGGCCAGCGGGTGGAGGAAGGCGAAGTGCTGGCCACGCTCGACCCGGTCGATGCCGACGCCCAGCGCGCGCTGGCGGCCTCGCAGCTGGCCGCGGCGCGCAGCCAGCTGGCCGGGGTGCGC
Source organism: Luteimonas huabeiensis HB2 (assembly GCF_000559025.1). Taxonomy (GTDB): domain Bacteria; phylum Pseudomonadota; class Gammaproteobacteria; order Xanthomonadales; family Xanthomonadaceae; genus Luteimonas; species Luteimonas huabeiensis. Next base: position 97,245 of record NZ_JAAN01000035.1, read on the forward strand.
GCGCGGCTGGAGCAGGCCACGGCCGAGGCGTCCCGCCTGCAGGCGCTGGTCGGCCGGCAACTGGTGTCGCGCTCGCAGTACGACCAGGCGGTGGCCCAGCGCGACGCGCTGCGCGCCGAGCTGGAGACCGCGCAGCGCAACGCCCAGGTGGCGCAGGACCAGCTCGCGATCTCCGACATCGGCGTGGACAACACCGTGGTGCGCGCGCCGTTCGCCGGCATCGTCACCGCCAAGGCGGCGCAGCCGGGCGAGATCGTCTCGCCGCTGTCGGCCGGCGGCGGCTTCACCCGCACCGGCATCGGCACCATCGTCGACATGGATTCGCTGGAGGTGGAGGTCGACGTCGGCGAGGCCTACATCGGCCGGGTGACGCCGAAGATGCCGGTCGAGGCCACGCTCAACGCCTACCCGGACTGGAAGATCCCGGCCGAAGTGATCGCGATCATCCCCGCCGCCGACCGCGGCAAGGCCACGGTGCGCGTGCGCATCGCGCTCAAGGTGCGCGATCCGCGCATCGTGCCGGACATGGGCGCGCGGGTCAGCTTCCTGCAGCCGCCGTCGACCGCGGGCGCGGACGCGCCGGCGGGCGTGCGCCTGCCGGCCAATGCGGTGGTGCAGCGCGAGGACGCCCAGGTGGCCTTCGTGGTCGAGGACGGCCGGGTCGCGCAGCGCCCGGTGGAGACCGGCGCCGACCTCGCCGGCGACCTGCAGGTGCTCTCGGGCGTGGCCGCCGGCGAGACGGTGGTGCTCGACCCGCCGCCCACGCTGGCCGACGGCGCGCGCGTGCGCGTGGCCGCCGCGGCGGACGACGCCGGCCGGGCGCCATGACCGACGCCGGCGCGCAAGCCGTGCAGGCCGCGGCGCCGCTGGTGACCATCCGCGGCCTGCACAAGGCCTATCGCCGCGGACCGGAGACGGTGGACGTGCTGCACGGCATCGACCTGGACATCCCGCGCGGCGACTTCGTCGCGCTGATGGGACCGTCGGGCTCCGGCAAGACCACCCTGCTCAACCTCATCGGCGGGCTGGATTCGCCGACCTCCGGCGAGATCGCCATCGAGGGCGAACGCATCGACCGCATGTCGGCCGGCCAGCTCTCCAACTGGCGCAGCCGCCACGTCGGTTTCGTGTTCCAGTTCTACAACCTGATGCCGATGCTGACCGCGCAGAAGAACGTGGAGCTGCCGCTGCTGCTGACCTCGCTGTCGGCCGCCGAGCGCCGCCGCCGCGCGCAGATCGCGCTGACCCTGGTCGGCCTGGCCGAGCGCCGCGCCCACAAGCCCAACGAACTGTCGGGCGGGCAGCAGCAGCGCGTGGCGATCGCGCGGGCGATCGTCTCCGACCCGACGTTCCTGATCTGCGACGAGCCCACCGGCGATCTCGACCGCCAGTCCGCCGAGGAGATCCTGGGCCTGCTGCAGGAACTCAACCGCGACTACGGCAAGACCATCGTCATGGTCACCCACGACCCGCGCGCGGCCGAATACGCCACCCGCACCATCCACCTCGACAAGGGCGAACTGGTCGATGCGCCGGCCGTACCGCACTGAGCCGCCGGCGCGCGCGCCGGCAACCGGGGGGCGCCGGTGAAGTACTTCTCGCTGGTGTGGGCGCAGCTGTTCCGAAGCCGCACGCGGACGCTGCTGACGCTGCTGTCGGTGGTGGCGGCGTTCATGCTGTTCGGCATGCTCGATTCGGTGCGCGTGGCCTTCAGCGCCGGCGGCAGCGTCGACGGCGCCAACCGGCTGGTGGTCGCCTCCAGGCTGTCGATCACCGAGATGCTGCCGATGCGCCTGGCCAACGAGATCGCCGCGGTGCCCGGCGTGCGCCGGGTGGCCTACGCGATGTGGTTCGGCGGCATCTACCAGGACCGGCGCAACTTCTTTCCCAACTTCTCCGTCTCGCCGAACTACTTCGAGGTGCATGGCGAGTTCGAGGTGCCGCCGGAGCAGTTGCGCGCCTTCCAGGACACCCAGGCCGGCGCGATCGTGGGCGAGTCGCTGGCGCGCAAGTTCGGCTGGAAGATCGGCGACACCATCCCGCTGCAGGCCACGATCTTCCCGCGCAACGGCAGCAACGACTGGCCGCTGGAGCTCAAGGCGATCTTCCGCATGCGCGACCGCAGCCAGGTGCAGGCGGAAAACCAGCTGATGATGCACTGGAAGTACTTCAACGAGTCCAACGACTACATCCGCGACCGGGTGAGCTGGTTCGCGGTGCAGCTCGCCGATCCCGACGACGCCTCGCGCGTGGCGCAGGCCATCGACGCGCTGTCGGCCAACTCCGACCACGAGACCAAGACCCAGACCGAGTCCGCGTTCCAGCAGTCCTTCGCGCGCCAGTTCGGCGACATCGGCCTGATCGTCACCGCGATCATGGGCGCGGTGTTCTTCACCCTGCTGCTGCTCACCGGCAACACCATGGCCCAGGCCGTGCGCGACCGCATCCCGGAGCTGGCCACGCTGAAGACGCTGGGCTTCACCGACGCCACGGTGCTGGCCCTGGTGATGGTGGAATCGGTGCTGCTGGTGCTGATCGGCGGCCTGGCCGGGCTGGCGCTGGCGGCCGGGGTCATGCCCGGCGTGAGCGCGGCCAGCGGCGGGATGATCGCCCTGCCCGGCGTGCCGGCGCAGACCTGGCTGACCGGGCTGGCGCTGATGGTCGCCATCGGCGTGATCGTGGGCCTGTTGCCGGCGCTGCGCGCGAGCCGGCTGCGCATCGTCGATGCGCTGGCGGGGCGCTAGGCCATGAGCGCCGCGACCGCACCCGCCTCGCGCCGCCGCGGCCTGCCCGGCTGGCTGCGCACCGCGCTGTCGGTGCTGCTGCTGGCCGTCGGCCTGGCGGTCTGGGTCGCCCTGCCCTGGCCCGGCGTGCTGCTGCTCGCGCTGCTGCTGGCCGCGTGGCTGCGGGGCACGCGCAGCGGCCGCCTGGCGCTGGCGGCCACCCGCATCGGCCTGGGCAGCCTGCCGCAGCGCTGGGGCGCCTCCTCGGTGATCGTGGTCGGCATCGCCGGCGTGGTCGGCGTGCTGGTGGCGATGCTGGCGATGGGCCGCGGCTTCGAGGCCACCCTGGCCAGCACCGGCGACGACCGCACCGCGATCGTGCTGCGCGGCGGCTCGCAGGCCGAGACCAACTCCGTCATCACCCGCGAACAGGTGCCGCTGCTGGCGACCCTGCCCGGCGTGGCGCGCGATGCGCAGGGCCGGCCGCTGCTGTCGGCCGAGCTGTCGCAGGTGGTCAACCTGGTCTCGAAGTCGGAAGGCCTGGACGTCAACGCGCAGTTCCGCGGCGTCGGCCCGCTGGCCTGGGCGGTGCACGACAAGGTGCGCATCGTGCAGGGCCGACGCTTCCGCCCCGGGCTCAACGAGATCGTGGTCGGCCTGGGCGCGCAGAACCAGTTCCGCGACCTGGAAGTCGGCGACACCCTGCAGCTGGGCAAGCAGCGCTGGACCGTGGTCGGCGCCTTCGCCTCCGGCGACGCCCACGAGTCCGAGCTGTGGACCGACGCCGAGACCCTGGCCGCCGCGGCCTCCCACAGCATCTACCAGTCGATCACCGTGCGCACCAGCGGCCCCGACGGCTACGCGCGCTTCAAGGCCGCGGTGGAGGCCGACCCGCGGCTGAAGCTGGACGTGGCCACCACCCGCGAGTACTACCGCCGCCAGGCCGGCGGGCTGTCCACGCTGATCGACATCCTCGGCAAGGTGATCGGCACCATCATGGCGGTGGGCGCGGTGTTCGGCGCGCTCAACACCATGTACGCCGCCGTGGCCACCCGCGCGCGCGAGATCGCCACCATGCGCGCGATCGGCTTCCGCGGCGTGCCGGTGGTGGTGGCGATCATGCTGGAGACGATGCTGCTGGCGCTGGCCGGCGGCGCGCTGGGCGGCCTGCTGGCCTGGCTGGTCTTCAACAACTACAGCGTGTCCACGCTGGGCAGCAACTTCAGCCAGGTCGTGTTCCAGTTCCGGGTGACCCCCGAGCTGCTGTGGAACGGGCTGAAGTGGGCGCTGGGCATCGGCCTGGTCGGCGGCCTGTTCCCCGCGCTGCGCGCGGCGCAGTTGCCGGTCACCACCGCGCTGCGGGAAACCTGATGGCCGCGCCCGAGGACGCGGCGGCGCTGCGCGCGCTCTCCAGCGCGGAACTGGAGCGCCGCTACGCCGATCTGCACCGGCAGGTGTTCGCCTGCTACGAGGACGCCGACCTGGCCGTCGAGAGCGGCCGGCTCGGCCGCGAGGCCGCGACCGCCCGCGCCGGGGCGCAGGCCGCGCCGCTGATCGAGCGCGCACGCGCGCTGCACGCCGAGCGCGTGCGCCGGCTGCGCCTGCGCGCGCGCCGCTGGTGGATCGCGGCCGGCGCGACGCTCGCCGTCGGCGGCGCGGCCATCGCCTGGCTGCTGGCGCGCGCGCCGGGCTGAGCGCGGCGTTCCGCGCCCGGCACCGCGCGGTGCCGATGCGATCGGCCGGTCGCGATGAACGGACGCCGCACTGTCACCGCATTGTCATCGCAACGCGATAGAGGGCCGCGCCGCCGTCGGCTAGTCTGCGCGGCCCGTTCGCCCTCCCCCGCCCGGATGATGCGCCTCGCCTGCCTGATCCTCGCCTGCCTGCTGGTCGCCGGCTTCGGCTCGCTGCCCGGGCGCCCGGCGGCGCTGGCCGGCCATCTGGTCGCGCCGTCCGGGGCCTCGCCGCTGTTGCCGCGCGAGCGCATCGAGGCCGCTTACGCGCGCCTGCCCCATCGCAGCGGCCACGTGCCCGCGCGCGACGGGGTGGCACTGTTCTGGAGCGCCTTCGATCCGGGCGACTACCGGCTGCGCTACGCCTGGTCGCGCGGCGCGCACGCGGAAGACATCCGTTTCGCGCTCGACTTCGACGTGCCGACCGCACCGGCACCGGCCCCGCGCGGCACCGTGGTGCTGCTGCACGGCTGGATGATGGACGGCGGCTCGCTGCTGCCGTGGTCGCTGCGGCTGGCCGAGGCCGGCTACCGCACGATCGCGATCGACCTGCGCAACCACGGCCGCTCCGGCCACGGCCCCTCGGGCTACGGCACCCGCGAGGCCGCGGACGTCGTCGATGCGGTCGCGGCGCTGCGCGCGCGCGGCGAGATCGCCGGCCCCCTGCACCTGATGGGCGTGTCCTACGGCGCGGCCACGGCGCTGTTCGCCGCGGCCGATCCGGCGCTGCGGGCCGAGCGGGTGGTGGCGCTGGAATCGTTCGACAACGCTGGCGCGGCGATCCGCGACATGGTCCCGCACATGCTCGCGACCGAACCTGAGGGCTGGGGGCAGCGTGCGCTGCAGCACTGGATGCGCTGGCGCACCGATGCCGCCGCGCTCGACGCGGCGATCGCGCAGGCCGGCCGCGCGCTGCACCTGTCGCTCGACGAGGTCGACGTCGGCGCGGCGCTGGCGCGCGCGCCGGCCTGCGTGCTGCTGGTCCACGGCACCGCCGACCGCCACGTCCCGGTCGCGCACGGCCGCGCGCTGGCCGCCGCGGCGCCACACGCGCGCTACCTCGAGCTCGAAGGCGAGGACCACCTCAGCCTGCCGATGCGGCTGGACCGGCTGGCGCCGACCGTGATCGACTGGTTCGAGCGCCCCTGCGCGCGCACGGGGTTCGCCGCGCGCTGAGCGCCCGCCCGGATGCCTGCCGCGCGCCGGTCAGCCGCGCGCGGCCGCGGCCAGCCGCGCCGCGATGGTCGCCGCCTGCACGCGCAGCTCCGGGATCGCCACGCTCTCCCATTCCGTGCCGATGCGCAGGCTGCCGATCGCGTACAGATCGTCGTGGACGCGGCCGGCGGCGTCGCGCACCGCGCCATCGGCCTCCACGTCCAGGCCGAGCCCGCAAGGCCCGGCGCGCACGAGGCCGGCGTCGCGCAGCGCGGCCAGCAACGGATCGGCGCTGCGCGCCAGCCGGGTCTCGATGCCGGTGGCGTCGAGCGCCGCATCCACCCGCCAGCACAGCGCACGGCCGTCATGCGCGCGCGCATCCAGCCGCAGGCGGCCGTCCTCGCAGGCGATCGCCTCCAGGCGCGCGCGCGCCAGGACCAGATCGCCGCGCGCGATCATCCCGTCCAGGACCGCCGCTGCCTCCGGCGCGATCCGGTGGCGATGCACGTCCCAGTAGCGCACCGCATGGCGCAGGAAACGCGCGCGGTCGCCATCGCCCAGGCTGCGCCACAGCGCCACCCCGTGCGGGCGCAGCGCCTGCATCAGCCACTGCCAGGGGCGGCCGGCGCGGCGCAGCGCCTCGGCTTCGCCGCGCAGCGCGCGCAAGCGCGCGCGCAGCGGCAGCGCCAGCAGCGCATCGAGATCGACCGCCGCCTCTCCGGGGGCGGCGTGCGGCAGCGGCAGCAGCGCGTGCCGCGACAGCGCGACGATCCGCCCGCGGTGGCCGCGCGCATGCAGGGTGAGCGCCGCGTCCACCATGCTCAGCCCGGTGCCGACGATGGCGACGTCGGCGGTCGCGGGCAGCGCGGCGACCGCGTCGTGGTCCCAGGCCCCGATCGCGCGGCCGGCCGCCTGCGCCGGGACCGGGATCGGCAGCCCGCGCGCGCGGTTGCCGGTGGCCAGCACCAGCGCGCGCGCGCGCAGACGCGCACCCGAATCCAGGATCAGCGCGCGGTCCTGCGCGTCGTAGCCGACCGCCTCGGCGCGCGCATGGTGCGGCGCGGTGCCGGGCAGCGCGCGCAGGCGCGCGGCCAGGTAGTCGTGGTAGCGCCGGCGCGGCACGTAGCGCGCGGCCACGCCGGCGTCGAAGCCCTGCGCGCGCAGGTACGCGACGAAGTCGTCCGGCGTCTCGGGATCGGCGCTCATGCCGCCGGCCGGCACGTTGAGCAGGTGCTCGTCGCAGCGGGTGGAATAGGCCGCGCCCGCGCCCAGCCGCGCCGCGGGCTCGGCGATGGCGATGCGGCAGTCCGGCCAGCGCCGGCGCAACTGCAGCGCCAGCAGCACCGCCGAGGCGCCGCCGCCGGCGATCGCGACATCGTGCTCCATGCCCTGCATGCTACCCGCCCCTCGCCGCGCGGCGGCGCGCGCGCGCCAGCCCGTCGGCCATGAACAGCGCCAGCGCCGCCCAGATGATCGCGAAGCCGATCGCGCGGTCGCTGCCGAACGGCTCGTTGAAGAAGAACACGCCGATCAGCAGTTGCAGGGTCGGCGCGATGTACTGCAGCAGGCCGACCAGGACGAACGGGATCCGCCTCACGCCGTAGGCGAAGCCGATCAGCGGCAGCGCGGTCAGCGCGCCGCCGGCGACCAGCAGCGCGTCCACCGCCAGCGGCCAGTGGCCGAAGAAGCCGCCCTGGCCGCTCGCCTCCAGCCAGGTCAGGGCCACCAGCGCCGCCGGCAGCAGGAACAGGCTCTCCACGCCCAGGCCGGGGATCGCGTCCACCGCGGCCTGGCGACGGATCAGCCCGTACAGCGCGAACGAGGCCGCCAGCGACAGCGCGATCCAGGGGAAGCTGCCGTAGTTGAAGGTCAGCCACAGCACGCCGCCGGCGGCGATCGCCACCGACGCCCACTGCACCCGGTTCAGCCGTTCGCGCAGCACCGCCACGCCGATCACCACGTTGAGCAGCGGATTGACGAAGTAGCCGAGGCTGGTCTCGATCACGTGGCCGCTGTTGACCGCCCAGATGTAGAGGCCCCAGTTGAAGGCGATCAGGCAGCCGCTGGCGGCGAGCATCGCGGCCACGCGCGGCCGCGCGAGCGTCTGCCGCAGCCAGCCGCGGCCGCGCTGCCAGAACAGCCAGCCGGCCACCAGCAGCGCGCCCCAGACCACGCGATGCAGCACGATCTGCAGCGCCGGCACCGCGGCCAGCAGATGCCAGTACAGCGGCATCACGCCCCACAGCACGAAGGCGCCGGCCGCCATCCACAGGCCGCGGCGATCCAGGGCCTGGCTCATCCCGGCTTCGCCGCCGGCGCGGGCCGCCGCGCGCGCGCCAGGCTGATCGCGACCACGCCGGCCAGGATCACCGCCATCGCGCCGATGTCGTTCGGCCCGAAACGCTCGGCCGCCAGCCACGCGCCCAGCAGCACCGCGACGGCCGGGTTGACGTAGGCATAGCTGCCGGCCAGGGTCGGCCGCACGTGGTGCAGCAGCCAGATGTAGGCGGTGAAACCGACGATCGAGCCGAAGGTCGTCAGGTAGGCCAGCGACAGCGTGGCCTGCAGGCTCGGCAGCGCCGCGAAGCGCTCGCCCAGCAGCGCGCCCACCGCGAGCATGCCGACGCCGCCGCACAGCATCTGCGCCGCGGCGGTCATGAACGGCGACGGCAGGTCGCGGCCACGGCTCCACACCGAGCCGAACGCCCAGGCCGCCGGCGCGATCAGCAGCGCCACCAGGCCCACCGGCGAGGCAGTCAGCGAGCTGCCGGCGTTGAGCCACAGCACCCCAGCGAAGCCGATCGCCAACCCCAGCCATTCCAGCCCGCGCGGGTACTGCCCGCGCACCGCCGAGAACAGGCCGATCCACAGCGGCGCGGAGGCCACCGCGACCGCCGCCAGGCCGGAGGACACCGACTGCTCGGCGATGCACACCAGCCCGTTGCCCAGGCCCAGCAGCAGCGCGCCCATCGCCGCGCAGTTGCGCCATTGCGGCCGCGTCGGCGCGGGCACGCCGCGCCAGCGCAGCACCGCGTACATCAGGCCGCCGGCGAGCACGAAGCGGATGCCCGCCAGCAGCAGCGGCGGGTAGCCGCCCTCGAGCGCGAAGCGGATGGCGAGGTAGGTCGAGCCCCAGATCACGTACAGCAGCGCCAGCGCGAACAGCACGGCGAGCGGTGAAACGGGGCGCGGCACGAGCGACGGGGCACTCATGGAAAGGTCCGGGGGAAAGGGGCGCGCGCGGGGCGACGGCGCGCAGGCCGCCATGGTACGCCTGTCGGCTGCGCCGACGAAGCGACACGGTGTTCCGCCATCGCGGGGATTCCCGGCCGCCACGCCATCCTGCCCGCGCTGCGGGCCGCAGGCCGGTCGTTCGCGGACGTGGCACGTGGGCGGGCGCGAGCGCGCGCTTGCGAGGCCAGCTTCCGTGGGAGCGCGCTCGCGCACGGCCCCGGATCGACGCGGACGCATCGCCGCAGTACGCGAACGCCGCCCGGAGGCGGCGTTCGCGTACTGCGGTTGTGGCGGCCTTCGGCGCCTAGCGCGCCCAGCTGTTGGGGCGCGTGGATTCCGGCAGCACCTGCGCGTTGAGGCGCTGGTCGCGGTTGAGCAGGCGCATGGCGTCGGCGAGGATCGCCGCCGACTCGTGCAGCAGCGGGTCCGGGCGCTCCTCGGCGGCCTTCTCGCGCGCGGTGTCGAGGGCGACGTCGCGCTCGTTGGCCTGCAGGCCGTCGTCGTTGTCCTCGGCCAGCGGGTCCAGCGGCAGGCCCAGCTCGCGGCGCTGCGCCTGGCGGTCGCGGCGCTTCTGTTCCTGGCGCTCGCGCTCGGCGCGGCGCTCGGCCTCGTTGAGCGAGACGTACTTCTTCTCGCGCTCGCGGCGCAGCTCCTCCACGTCCTCCATCCACCAGCGGAACTCGGGGTCCTCGGCGATGCGCGCCTGGTGCAGCGCCTCGAGCTGCGGCAGCAGCGGAGCGAAGTCGCCGTAGCGGGTGTGGGTGACCGCGGCGATGCGGGTCCACGGCAACGCGTTGTCGTAGGTGCTCTCGCCGAACTCGCTGGCGTCCACCGTGACCGGGAACTTGATGTCCGGCACCACGCCGCGGTTCTGGGTGCTGCTGCCGCCGGGCAGGAAGAACTGCGCCACGGTCAGCTTCACCGAGCCGAAGCGCTTCTGCTCGTTGCCCGGCCAGCGGTCCAGATCGACCAGGTTCTGCACGGTGCCCTTGCCGAAGGTGGTCTCGCCGATCACCAGGCCGCGGCCGTAGTCCTGGATGGCGCCGGCGACGATCTCCGAGGCGGAGGCCGAGCCGCGGTTGATCAAGACCGCCAGCGGGCCCTCCCAGGCCACGCCGGGATTGCGGTCAGCCTCGACGCTGACGCGCCCGCCCGACTCGCGCACCTGCACCACCGGGCCGGTATCGATGAACAGCCCGGTCAGCTCGACCGCCTCGTTGAGCGAACCGCCGCCGTTGTTGCGCAGGTCCAGCACCACGCCGTCGACGCCGTCGGCCTTGAAGCCCTCCAGCAGGCGGGCCACGTCGCGCGTGGCCGAGGCGTAGTCGCCGGACTGGGTGCGGCGGCCCTGGAAGTCCTGGTAGAACGCCGGCAGCTTGATGACGCCGATGCGATGATCGACGTCGCCGTCCACGCCGGGAATCTCGACGATCTCGGACTTGGCCGCCTGCTCTTCCAGCCGCACCCGCGCGCGGGTCAGCACGATCCGCACCGGCTCGCTGTCCAGGCTGGCGCCGGCGGGAATGACCTCCAGCCGCACCTGGGTGTCCTTGGGCCCCTTGATCTTCTCGACCACGTCGTCGATGCGCCAGCCGACCACGTCCTCGATCGGGCCGTCGGCGCCCTGGCCGACGCCGACGATGCGGTCGCCCACCTTGAACTTGCCGCTCAGCGCGGCCGGCCCGCCGGGGATCAGCTCACGGATCACGATCACGTCGTCCTGCGGCTGCAGCTGCGCGCCGATGCCCTCCAGCGACAGCGACATGCTCTGGTTGAACAGCTGCGTGCTGCGCGGATTGAAGTAGGACGTGTGCGGGTCGATCGAGCCGGTGTAGGCGTTGAGGAAGGACTGGAACGCGTCCTCGCCGTTGAGCTGGGCGATGCGGGTGGCCAGGTTGCGGTAGCGGCGGTCCAGGGTCTCGCGGATCTGCTCCGGCTCGCGGCCGGCCAGCTTCAGGCGCAGCCAGTCGTTGCGCACCGACTGCCGCCAGACCGCGTCCAGCGCGGCCGAATCGGCCGGCCACGGCGCGTCCTCGCGGTCGTACTCCCAGCGATCGTCGGCGGTGAAGTCGAAGATGTCCTGGTCGAGGAGCCCGCGCGCGTAGGCCACGCGCTCGTCCACGCGCTCCTTGTAGAGCACGAACATCGCGATCGAGGGCTCCAGCTGGCCCTTGCGGATCGCATCGCCCAGCTTCGGCGCGAGCGGCTCGAAGCGCGCCACGTCGGCGGCGGTGAAGAACATCTTGCCCGGGTCCAGCGACTCCAGGTAACGCTTGAGGATGTCGCGCTCCATCGCCGCGTCGAGCTGGCGCGGCCGGTAGGCGTAGCGGCTGTCGGACAGCAGCCCGTGCACGAGCTGGGCGGTGCGCACCTGATCCACGCTGGGCGAGGCCGGGATGGCCGCTTCGCCGTCGGCGCGGGCCATCAGGGCCAGCGGGACCGACAGGGCCAGCGCGATCACGAAAGCGGAAAGCAGGCGATGGAATTTCATGCGGGGGCGGGTTCCTGGATCGCCGACGGCAGCCGGCGCCTCAGCGGGAGTATGTGGCGTTCCATAGACGGCTTCCAGCGCCGGAAGTTGCACGGCGCGGCCCGGCAGCGCGCGAATTCACTCTAACCGCGCGGGGTGGCACCGGCGTGAACGGCGCCTGCCCCGGGGCGCGCGCCGTGTCAGGCGGCGACGCCGGCCTCCATCGCCTGGCGGTCGGCATGGTAGGACGAGCGCACCAGCGGCCCCGACGCCACGTGGCTGAAGCCCAGGCCCATGCCGTAGACCTCCAGCGCCTTGTATTCCTCCGGCGTCCAGTAGCGCAGCACCGGGTGGTGGTGCGGGCTGGGCTGCAGGTACTGGCCGATGGTGACCATGTCCACGTCGTGCGCGCGCAGGTCGCGCAGGGTGCCCTGCACCTGCTCCATGGTCTCGCCCAGGCCGAGCATGATGCCGGACTTGGTCGGGATGCCGGGGTGCTGCGCCTTGAACTTCTGCAGCAGGGTCAGCGACCACTGGTAGTCGGCGCCCGGGCGCACGTTGCGGTACAGGTCGGGCACGGTCTCGACGTTGTGGTTGAACACGTCCGGCGGATTCTGCGCCAGTATCTCCAGCGCGCGCTCCATGCGGCCCTTGCCGCGGAAGTCGGGGGTCAGGATCTCGATCCGGGTCGACGGGGTGCGCGCGCGGATCGCCGCGATGCAGTCCACGAAGTGCTGGGCGCCGCCGTCGCGCAGGTCGTCGCGGTCGACGCTGGTGACCACCACGTACTTCAGGCCCATGTCGGCCACGGTCGCGGCCAGGCTGAAGGGTTCGGACGGGTCCGGCGGCTTCGGCCGGCCGTGGGCCACGTCGCAGAACGAGCAGCGGCGGGTGCAGACCTCGCCCAGGATCATGAAGGTCGCGGTGCCGTGGCCGAAGCACTCGTGGATGTTCGGGCAGCTCGCTTCCTCGCACACGGTGACCAGGCGGTTGGCGCGCAGCTTGGACTTCAGCGCCGCGACCGCGCCGTTGGAGGGGATGCGCACCCGGATCCAGGACGGCTTGCGCAGCACCGGCGCATCGGCGAACTGCACCGGCGAGCGCGCGATCTTGTCGCTGGCCACCTGCTTGACGCCCGGCTGCGGCGAGGACGGCGCCTCGGCGCCGACGACGGCGAGCGGGATGGATCGGGCGGTGGCGGTGGATTCGGTCATGGCGTGGGGTCAGCCGCGGGGTGCAGGAAGGGGCGCGGACGGCGCGGGACGCGGCGGGCCGGATTCATGCCGCGGCCGCCGGCGGCGCGGTCTCGATCCGCAGCCCGAACTGCCGCGCCAGCTCGGCGAGCAGTACCGGCTTGACGGCCTCCATGCCGGACGGACCGCCCAAGTCTAGCACCGAGGTCACCTGCAGCCCCTGGTAGCCGCAGGGGTTGATGCGGCCGAACGGCTCCAGGTCCATCGCCACGTTGAAGGCCAGCCCGTGGAAGGTGCAGCCGCGACGCACGCGGATGCCCAGCGAGGCGACCTTGGCGCCGCCGACGTACACGCCGGGCGCGCCCTCGCGGCGCGCCGCGCCGATGTTCCACTCGGCCAGGGTGTCGATCACCGCCTGTTCCAGCCGTTCCACGTACTCGCGCACGCCCAGCCCCAGCCGGCGCAGGTCCAGCAGCGGGTAGACCACGATCTGGCCCGGCCCGTGGTAGGTCACCTGCCCGCCGCGGTCCACGTGCAGCACCGGGATGTCGCCGGGCGCCAGCACGTGCTCCTCGCGGCCGGCCTGGCCGAGGGTGAACACCGGATCGTGCTCGACCACCCAGAGTTCGTCCGCGGTGGCGGCATCGCGCGCGTCGGTGAAGCGCTGCATGGCCCGCCAGACCGGCTCGTAGGCGCGGCGGCCGAGATCGCGGACGAGGGCCGGCGGCGGCGTTACGGGCGCCACGTCACGTCCGGAGGGTTGCGCGGGGGTGCGATGTCCACGACGGGATTATCCGCGCGGCCTGGGGGAATACCAAGCCGGATTGCCCCGGCCCGGGCGAACTTGTAACGGTCACGGAACCCATTTAGAGTGCGTTCACCGCGCGTTCACGCGCGGATATTTCCGGCCATCCGTTCAGGAGAGAACCCATGAAATCCACCGCCAGGAAGCCAGCCTCGTGGCCGATCGCATTCGCGACGATGCTGATGCTGATGTGGGCATCGGCAGCGTCCTTCGCCCAGGAAACCTCGTTCCGCAGCGGCGTCGTCACCGACATCACGCCGATCCAGGTCCCCGCGCAGGCGCAGCCGCAGCAGCAGAACAACAGGACCACCGGCGCGCTGGGGCGCATGCTCGGGCGCGCCGCCGGCCGCGCGGTCAGCCGCGTGACCGGCGACTACTCCTACGACGCCTACCAGGTGGCCAACGCCACCACCCAGGACGTCGTGGCCGACGTCGCGGCCGGGGCCACGGCGTCGGGCGGGCAGACCGAGACCGCCTACATGGTGCTGGTCAAGTTCGACGACGGCCAGGAGTCCGCGATCCAGATCCCCAACGCGTCCCACCTGTCCAAGGGCGGGCGCGTGCGGGTGTTCGGCTCGGGCCGTTCGATCCAGATCGTACCCGCCTCGTAACCGCGCGGCAGTCCGACGCTGCATCCCCGGAAGGGCCGGCCATGCCGGCCCTTCCCATATCCGGGCCGGCGTGTACCGGCAGCGGCTACGCCCCGGTCCGCCCCCTGCGGGCAGGCCGCGATCGCGCGCGCTACGCGCCACGGCGGCCCGAAGAAGCCGGCCGGTGCCACCGCCCGCCGCCCGATCCGCTGCCGTCCGCCTCGCGAACGTCCGGGCCGGAGGCTGGGCTCACAGCGTCCAGCGGACCTCGGGATGCTCGCGCAGCGCGGTATGCGCGGTCTCGTACTCCTCGCGCGAGGCGGCGCGGAAACTCAGGCGAACCGAGACGAACCGGCCGCCGCTCGATTCGCGCCAGCGGATCGATTCCTCCAGGACCGTCAGGCCAGCGGCCTGCAACAGGCGCGGGATGTCGGCTTCCAGTCCGGCATTGGCCGGACCCATGGCGGTGATCTCGAACTCGCCGGGGAACTGGAAGCCGTGCTCGGGATTGTCGGACTTGATCTCCATCGCCCGATTGTGGGCGCCCGCGCCCGGCTTTCCAAGCCCGCGCGCCCGACCGCGACGGCGGAAGGCTCGAGGCGAACGTTTCGCCCGCCGTTGCCCCCCGAATCGACAGTCGACCTGCCACGCCGACGCTATCCGTTCCGAACAGGGCCCTGTCGCCCTGCTCCCGCGGCAAGTCCATCGCCCCTTCTTCCGCGAGCGGGACGCATGACGTCGTTCCCCCTCAAGCGGGACGCATGTCGTTCCTTCTCCCGCAAGCGGGACCACATTGTCCCTTCTCCCGCAAGCGGGAGAAGGTGGCGCGCAGCGCCGGATGAGGGCCGCTTTTGCACGCCTGCGGCGTAAGGGAAAAACAGAGCGCTCCCCGCTTGCGGGGAAGGGAAAAACAGGATGCTCCCCGCTTGCGGGGGAAGGGAGAACAGGATGCTACTCGCTCGCGGGGGACGACGCGGGAGCGCGGCCATGCCGCGCGCGGGCGCGGCGACGCACCGCGCCGACGCTCAGGGCGCCGGCGCCGGCTCCACCCACTGCGCGAACACGGCGTCGATCTCGGCATCGGTCACCTGCCCGCCTTCCTGCAGGCGCTGCGCCTGGCCGAACAGCGGTTCGATGATCGCCATGCCGTCGATCGGGGTCTTCAGCCGCAGGCCCGGCGGGCGCGACAGCAGCGCGTCCCAGCGCGAGCGCACGCGCGCCCAGTAGTCGGCGGTCGCCTTCCAGTAGTCCAGCGCCGGGGTGAAGTCCACGCTGTCGTCCTTGCGGTAGTCGTTGAAGCCGAACTCGCGCACGATCGCGCGGGTGCTGCCGTCCGCGCCGCGCACGGTCTTGACGTTGTCCTGCTCGTGGGTCCAGCCGCCGGGCACGATGGTATGGCGGTTCACCACCTGCAGCGCGTTGTAGTCCTCGCGGGTGGTGTACTCGCGGCGCGGCAGCGGCCGGTAGCCCGGGTCGGAGGTCCAGGTCGAGATCCCGCCGTCGTGGACCCAGCGCCCGGTGCCGCAATAGCGCGGCGCGTCGCTGACCTCGTACACGCACTGGGTCCAGGCGCCGCGGGTCTGTTCGACGGGGATGTCGCGGACGCTGAAGGTCTGGTCGGCGCTGAACTCGAACCGCCGCGGCGCCTCGTAGATCCAGTCCTGCCGCCAGTGCTTGGTGACGTGGCCGGTCGGGGCGTGCACCAGGATGTGCTGCAGCACGACGCGGGTCGGCGTGTCCTCCACCACCAGCACGATCTCGCTGCCGCCGCTGCGCTTGGGCTCGGCGCGCTCGTAGCCGGGGGCGAACACCACCGTCTCGTCGAACGCGAAGTCGACGTCGTACTCGCCCTGCATGGCGAGGATGGCGGCACGGTCGCGGGCCGGGTCGGCGGCGGGCTGCGCGGCCGCGGCCGGCGCGGCGATCAGCAGGGATACCAGCGGCAGGATCAGGGCCGCCAGGGGCAGGGGGGAGGACGGGTACGGTCGGGCTGGCTTCATGGCAGGCATCGTCTCGGTCTGAACTACGGGTCTTGTCGGTTGCGCGGGACGCGCTTCAAAGGGGGCCCGGCCGCAGCCGGCGGGGCGCGGCGGCGGCCAGGCGCGCGCTGCGCTCGCAGCAGCACTCGTCGATCCGCGCCGCGCCCTCGACGCCCTCGGCCTGGACGATGCGCTGCGCCACCTCGGCGCCGAGCGCGGACACGGTGGCGAGGCTGGCGCTGAGGCGTTCGCCGGCGCCCTCGCCCTCCGGCGCCAGCGTCAGCCGCAGCACGCTGCAGCGCCATGCCGCCCCGGACACGCCGTGGGCCAGCCGGCGCCACAGTCGCTCGGCGATGCCGCCGCCGGCGACGGGCGCGGCCGGCAAGCTGCGCGCCAGCGCCTCCCAGGCGAGGAAATCCGTGTCGGGCAGCAGGAACAGCCGCCAGCAGCCCAGGCCGTCGCCGTCGTGGAACTGCAGGCTCTCGTACAGCGCGTCGGCGTGCAGCGCGCTGCAGACCTCCACCCGGGCCGCGCGCCGCCAGCCGTCCAGTTCGCCGCCGCGCGCGCGATACAGGCACAGCACCGTGCCCAGCGCCGCGAGCTGCCACGGCTGCGGCAGCGCCGGCCGCGCGCGCGCCGCCCCGCCGGGCCGCGCCGCCTGCACGGCGGCGGACGGCGCAGAGGCGTGGCGGCGCGCGGAGGCCGCCATGGCTAGAAGTCCACCGCCAGGCTGACCGCGACGTTGCGGCCCGGCGAGGTGTAGCGGTCGAGCGTGCCGCTGGTGGTCGCCACGGTGAGCGGCAGGTCGCCGGCCGCCCAGTAGGTGCGGTCGGTCAGGTTGCGGATGCCGGCGTTCACCCGCAGCTGCGGGGTGACCTGCCAGCGCGCGTAGAGGTCCAGCACGCCGTAGCCCGGCGAGAGGTACAGGTCGTCGGCGGAGGCCCGGCGCTTGCCCTCGACGAAGCGCCCGACCAGCTCGGCGCCCCAGGTCTCGGCGTCGTAGGCGATGCCGAGGGTTCCGGTGAGCGGGTCGACCGAGTCCAGCGGCTCGTCGGCGGTGCGGTCGTCGCCGCGCGACCACGCGGCCGCGCCCTGCAGGCTCCAGCCGGCCCAGGCGTCGGACAGCCCGCCCAGGTCCACGCCGGCCTTCAGCTCGACGCCGTAGATGCGCGCCTCGGCGACGTTCTGCGACTGGTAGACCATCAGCCCGTCGGCGTTGAAGCCGATGAAGCGGGTGGACTCGATGAAGTCGTCGTAGCGGTTGTGGTAGCCGGTCAGCGCCGCGTGCACGACAGGCCCGCTGTGGCGGATGCCCGCCTCGACGCCCTTGCTGGTCTCCGGCTTGAGGTCCGGGTTGGGGATCGCGGTGTAGCCGAAGGCGGCATTGGTGAAGCCGATGTTGACGTCGTTGTACGGCGGCGCGCGGAAGCCGTGCGCGTAGCTGGCGAACAGCGACCAGTCGGGCCGGAAGCGCCAGACCATGCCGAGCTTGGGCGAGACCTGGGTCTTGGTCAGGTCGGCGACCTCCAGCCCGGGGTTGTCCTCGGCGAAGATGCCGTCGATCTCCGGCTTGAGCTCGTAGCGGTCCACGCGCAGCGCCGGCACCAGCCGCAGCGCGCCGTCGCCGAACACGATCTCGTCCTGCACGTAGAGCGCGGCGGTGTCGGTGCGGCTGACCGGGAAGTCGCGCACCGGGAACACGTCGGGCAGCATTCTGTTGGTCACCTGGCCGGTGCGCAGGTTGGTCAACCGCCCGTCGCGCTTCTGCCGGGTGTCGGTCCGCGCCAGGTCCAGGCCCCAGCTCAGCGCGTGCTCGGCGCCGCCGGTGGCGAACGCCTTGAAGAAGTTGGCCTGCAGGCCGTAGGTGCGCTGGTCGAAGTTGAAGCTGCGCTCGCGCCGCTCCGGCACGCCGGCGGCGGTCACGCGCTCCTCCAGCGTGTCCTGGGTGGTCTCGCTGTCCTGGCGGTAGACCTGCCAGTCCAGCGAGTCGGCGAAGGCGGCGCCGACGGCGTCCATCTCGTGGCCGAAGGTCACCCGCGCGCGGGTCTGGCGGTCGTCGGCGTGCACCCGCGTGTTCTCGGCGCCGGTCAGCGCCTGGCGCCCGAGCGAGGTCAGCATGTCGGTCCTGGCGCGGCCTTCGTTGCCTTCCGCGGTCAGCCGGAAGCGCTGGTCGGCGCTGGGCGCGAACACCAGCTTGGACAGCACGCTGCTGTCCTGCCGGTCCTGCGGATTGGGCCGGGTGCGCGCGGCGCCTTCGCCGCCGACCTCGCCCATGTTCTCGGTCTCGTGGCCGTCGCGGTGGCCGACGTTGACCAGCGCCGACCAGCGCTCGCCGCCCCAGGCGGCGGTGGCGCCGAGGTTCGTGCCGTCCCAGGCGCTGTCGTAGCCGATGCGCGCGCCCACGTGCGCGCGCTCGCCCTCGGACAGGTAGTCCGCCGGATCCTTGGTGAAGAAGGCGACCACGCCGCCGAGCGCATCCGAGCCGTAGAGCGAGCTGGTCGGCCCGCGCACCACCTCGACGCGCTTGAGCGTGTCGGGATCGACGAAGTTGCGGTTGGCGTTGGAGAAGCTTCCGATCGAGAACGCATCGGAGACCGGCACGCCATCGGTGAGGATGCGCACCCGGTTGCCGCCCAGCCCGCGCACGCGGATGTCGCCGATGCCGAAGCGGCCGAAACTGTTGGTGACGGTGATGCCAGGCTCGTAGCGGAACAGGTCCTTGAGGTCGCGGACCAGCCGTTCGTCCATGCGCGCGCGGTCGATCACGTCCACGGTGCTGGCCACGTCGAGGATGGTCCGCTCGGTGCGGGTGGCGGTGACCACGACCCGATCCAGCGCCTGCTCGGGCGCGGCATCGGCGCCGGCGAGCGGCTGGGCGGACACGGAACAGGACAGGGCGGCAACGGCCAGACCGAGGGCCAGGGACAACGGATGGGAACGCATGGGGGCTCGCAGGTGAGGTGAGCCCGGGCGGCGCGGGCACGATCGACTGGCGACCGTGGCGGGCGCCCCCCGGACAGACGGGGCGACGGCGACGCGACGGCGGAACCGCCGGCGCCGCCGTGGGACTACTTGGTCAGGATCAGCTTGTCGTTGCGGGTATGGCGCAGGCGATAGGTCTCGTTGCCGTGGCGGATGCGGATCTCGCGCTGGCCCTTCAGCAGGCGGGCGCTGTCCAGGATCACCAGGTCCGAGGCGACCGGGCTCAGGTGGGCGACGCCGGCGGACTCGACCGGGGCGGCTTCATGCGGGCGTGCGACGAACATCGGCGGGACTCCTGTGCATGGGAGCCAACGATGCTAATGATTCTCATTTGCCAGTCAAGTCCCTTTTCGCGGCTTCGTGACCCGCGCACGATCGCCGACGCGGTCGCCGGTGCGCCGCGGGAACGGGCAAAGCGCGGGCCCGATTCCGGGTCCGGCTCGGAACGAGCTCCAGGGCCCGCGGGGGGCCGGGCCGCGGTCAGGCGTCCGTCGCCGCCTCGATCCGGCGCCAGACGGTCTGGTCGAGGCGCTGCGCGAGATCGAGCGCCTGCAGGTTCTCCAGCAACTGCGCTACCCGGCTGGCGCCCAGCAGCACCGTGGACACGTGCGGGTTGCGCAGGCACCAGGCGATGGCCAGCGGCGCCGGCGCCAGCCCCAGCTCGGCGGCGAGCGCGGTGAAGGCCCGCGCGCGCTCCAGCCGCTGCCCCTCTTCCAGCACGCCCGGCCGCAGCCAGGCGTGGGCGGGGTGGCCGAGCCGGCTGTCGTCGCCCACGCCCGCGTTGTACTTGCCGGTGAGCAGGCCCGAGGCCAGGGGCGACCAGGTGGTCGTGCCCAGGCCCAGCTCGCCGTACAGCGGCGCGTATTCCAGCTCCACCCGCCGCCGGTGCAGCAGGTTGTACTCGGGCTGCTCCATGGTCGGCGGGTGCAGGCGGTGCTTGCGGGCGAGGTCGGCGGCCTCGCGGATCTGCGGCGCCGGCCACTCCGATGTCCCCCAGTACAGCACCTTGCCCTGCCGGATCAGGGTGTCCATCGCCCAGACCGTCTCGGCCACGGGCGCGTCCGGATCCGGGCGGTGGCAGAAGAACAGGTCGAGATAGTCCACGCGCAGCCGCTTCAACGCGGCGTGGCAGGCGTCGTGCACGTGCTTGCGCGACAGGCCGCGCTGGGTCGGCCGCGGCGAGGCGGCCGCACCGAAGTAGACCTTGCTCGACACGCAGTAGCCGTCGCGCGGCAGGCGCAGGTCGGCGATCACGTCGCCCATCATCCGCTCGGCGTCGCCGTGGGCGTAGCTCTCGGCGTTGTCGAAGAAGTTGACGCCGTGGTCCCACGCCGCGGCCACCAGCTCGCGGGCCTCCGAGCGGCCGACCCGGGTGCCGAAGGTCGCCCAGGCCCCCAGCGAGAGGGCGGAGAGCTGCAGGCCGGAGTGGCCGAGGCGGCGGTACTGCATGGCGCGCGATCCTGGGAGCGGGACGCCAGTTTAGCCGCGCCGGGCCCGGCCCTCGCCCGCGCTCGGCGCGCCGCGGTTGCCGCCACCCGGCCGCTCGCCTAACCTGCGCGGTCTGCAAGGGTCCAGGGGCGTTCGATGGAAGGTCTGGCACGGGTCGGGTTCGGCCTGTTCGGTCTGGCGGTGCTCGTCGGCATCGTCTGGCTGTTCTCCAACAACAAGCGCCGCGTGGACTGGACCCTGGTGGCGACCGGGCTGGCGCTGCAGATCGCGTTCGCGGCGCTGGTGCTGCTGGTGCCCGGCGGGCGCGAGGTGTTCGACTGGCTGGGCCACGGCTTCGTCAGGATCCTGGGCTTCGTGACCGAGGGCTCCAAGTTCATCTTCGGCAACCTGATGGACGCCGAGACCTACGGGTTCATCTTCGCCTTCCAGGTACTGCCGACGATCATCTTCTTCGCCGCGCTGATGGGCGTGCTCTACCACCTGGGCGTCATGCAGTTCGTGGTGCGGATGATGGCGCTGGCGATCACCAAGGTCATGCGCGTGTCCGGCGCCGAGACCACCAGCGTCTGCGCGAGCGTGTTCATCGGCCAGACCGAGGCGCCGCTGACGGTGCGCCCCTACATCTCGCGCATGACCGAGTCCGAGCTGATCACGATGATGATCGGCGGCATGGCGCACATCGCCGGCGGCGTGCTGGCCGCCTACGTGGGCATGCTCGGCGGCGGCGATCCGGAGGAACAGGCCTTCTACGCCAAGCACCTGCTGGCCGCCTCGATCATGGCCGCGCCGGCGACCCTGGTGATCGCCAAGATCCTGATCCCCGAGACCGGCGATCCGCTGACCCGCGGCACGGTCAAGATGGAGGTCGAGAAGACCACCAGCAACATCATCGACGCCGCCGCGGCCGGCGCCGGCGACGGCCTGCGGCTGGCGCTCAACATCGGCGCGATGCTGCTGGCCTTCATCGCGCTGATCGCGATGATCAACGCGCCGCTGACCTGGTTCGGACAATGGAGCGGCCTGGAGGCCTCGCTGGGGCGCCCGCTCGACCTGGCCACGATCTTCGGCTTCGTGCTGGCGCCGATCGCCTGGGTCATCGGCGTGCCGTGGCAGGATGCCGGCGTGGTCGGCTCGCTGATCGGGCAGAAGGTGGTCATCAACGAGTTCGTCGCCTACCTGCAGCTGTCCGAGATCGTCAACGGCCGCGTCGATGGGGTGAGCCTGACCGAGGACGGCCGGCTGATCGCCACCTACGCGCTGTGCGGCTTCGCCAACTTCAGCTCGATCGCGATCCAGATCGGCGGCATCGGCGGGCTCGCCCCGGACCGGCGCCAGGACCTCGCCCGCTTCGGCCTGCGCGCGGTGCTGGGCGGCACCATCGCCACGATGATGACCGCCACCATCGCCGGCGTGCTGACCCACTTCGCCTGAGCCGGCCGCGATGCCGCACGTTGCCGTCGTCGGATCCTTCAACGTCGATCACGTCTGGCGCGCGCCGCGGCTGCCGCGGCCGGGCGAGACGCTCAGCGGCGAATACGCCACCGGGCCCGGCGGCAAGGGCTTCAACCAGGCGATCGCCGCGCGCCGCGCCGGCGCCGAAGTGCGTTTCCTGTGCGCGCTGGGCGACGATGCCGGCGGCGCGCTGGCGCGCGAGCTGGCCGCGGCCGACGGCATCGGCCTGCACGCGCTGGCCAGCCACGCGCCGACCGGCACCGCCGGCATCTATACCGACGCCGAGGGCCGCAACTCCATCGTGATCGGCCCCGGCGCCAACGCCGCGCTCGACGCCGCCTTCGTCGCCGCGCAGGCGCAGGCGCTGGCCGGCGCGGCGGTGGTGCTGGCGCAACTGGAATCCCCGCCGGAGGCGGTGCGCGCCGCGCTGGCCGCCGCACGCGAAGGCGGCGCGCTGGCGATGCTCAACCCGGCGCCGGCCAACGCGCCGGTGGACGCGGCGCTGCTGGCCGCCTGCGACCTGGTCACCCCCAACGAGAGCGAGTTCGCCGCGCTGCTGGCCGCGCACGGCGGCGAGCGCGTCGACCCCGACGCCGTCGCCGCGCTCGACGACGACGCCCTGCACGCACTGTGCCGCGCCCTGCTCCCGCACGGCAGCGTGGTGGTCACCCTGGGCGCCGCCGGCTGCTTCGTCTCCCATGCCGATCCGGCCGCCTGCGGCGACGGCGACGCCCGCTACCGCGTCCCCGCCCGCCCTGCCCGCGTGGTCGATACCACCGGCGCTGGGGACGCCTTCAACGGCGCGCTCGCCGCGGCGCTGGCGCAGCGGCCCGGCCGGCCGTTCGCGGCGCAGGTGCGGTTCGCCAACCGCTACGCCGCCGCCTCCACCGAGGCCGCCGGCGCCGCGGTCGCGATGCCGCGGCTGCGGCCCGGCGACGCGGACGCGGACTGACGCCCGGGGGCGCCGCGGGCGCCGGCCTACAATGCGCGCATGCAGATCGGCCCCTACCGCATCGAACCGCGCGTGATCCTGGCCCCGATGGCCGGGGTCACCGACAAGCCGTTCCGGCAGCTGTGCAAGCGCCTGGGCGCGGGGCTGGCGGTCTCGGAGATGACCAGCAGCGACCCGCGCTTCTGGCGCACCCGCAAGTCGCGCCACCGCATGGACCACGCCGGCGAGCCGGCGCCGATCTCGGTGCAGATCGCCGGCACCGAGCCCGCCGTGCTGGCCGAGGCCGCGCGCTACAACGCCGACCACGGCGCGCAGATCATCGACATCAACATGGGCTGCCCGGCGAAGAAGGTCTGCAACGCCTGGGCCGGCTCGGCGCTGATGCGCGACGAGGCGCTGGTCGCGCGCATCCTGGAGGCGGTGGTGGCGGCGGTGGACGTGCCGGTGACGCTGAAGATCCGCACCGGCTGGGACGCCGCGCACCGCAACGCGCCCGAGATCGCCCGCATCGCCGAGGCCGCCGGCATCGCCGCGCTGGCCGTGCACGGGCGCACCCGCGACCAGCACTACACCGGCCGCGCCGAGTACGACACCATCGCCGCGATCAAGGCCCGCGCCGCGATCCCGGTGATCGCCAACGGCGACATCGACTCCCCGGACAAGGCCGCCGACGTGCTGCGCCGCACCGGCGCCGACGCGGTGATGATCGGCCGCGCGGCGCAGGGCCGGCCGTGGATCTTCCGCGAGATCGCCCACCACCTGGCCACCGGCGCGCACCTGCCGCCGCCGTCGCTGCACGAGGTGCGCGACCTGCTGCTCGGCCACCTCGAGGCGCTGCACGCCTTCTACGGCGAACCGGCCGGCGTGCGCATCGCGCGCAAGCACCTGGGCTGGTACGCCAAGGATCGACCGGAACAGCACGCCTTCCGCGCGGTGGTCAACCGCGCCGAGACCGCGCAGGCGCAACTCGAGCTCACCCGCGATTACTTCGATGCGCTGATCGCCGGCGGCGATCCCGGGGCGCACCGGATCCACCGCTCATGGGCAGCATGACATGCGATATCTTTCGATCTGCGCGTTGACGGCCTGCCTCGTTCTGGCCGGCTGCGCGGAACCCGCCGGACGCGAGGCGAAGGTGGGCCGCCTGCATCGCACCTACGCCGACACCACCAGAACGGACTGGGCCAACGCCGGCCCGCGCCCGCTCGCGACCACGATCTGGTACCGGGCGCCGGACGACAGCACCGAGTCGGATTGGCGCGTCGGCGTGTTCCGATTCGGTCGCAATGCACTGGACGCGCCGTTCGCCGACGCCGGAAAGCGCCCCCTTGTCATCCTGTCCCACGGCACCGGCGGCAGCGCGGCCCAGCTTTCATGGCTGGCGGAAGGTCTGGTCGAGGCCGGCTACCTGGTCGCCGGCGTCAATCACCACGGCAACACCGCGGCCGAAGAGGTGTCCTGGCCGCATGGGTTCGCGCTCCCGGCGGAACGCGCGCGCGATATCTCGGCGTTGATCGACCGACTGCTGGCCGACGAAGACATCGGGCCGCGCATCGACGCCGACCGCATCGGCGCGGCCGGCTTCTCGATCGGCGGATACAGCGCGCTGGCGTCCGCAGGCGCGCACCTGAAGGCCGCCGACAGGCAAGTGCGTTGCGAAAGCGAACCCGGCAATCCCGTTTGCGTCCTGCCTCCCGAAGCCGGATTCACCGAAGCCGACCTGCAGGCCCTGGCGGGCTCGGATGCCGCGTTCCAGGAAGCGCTCGTCCGCGATGCGCAGCCCGTTGGCGACTCTCGCATCCGCGCCGTCTATGCGATCGCCCCGGCCTTCGTCTCGTTGATGACGAGGCAGGACTTCTCCTCGCTCGAGGTTCCAACGAGGATCGTGCTGGCGGAGAACGACGAGCAGATCCTGTTGTCCGCGACGCGGGACGCGGTCGATGAGGGCATTCCGGATGCAGAGGTGCTCATCATTCCCGGCGCGGGCCACTACGCCTTTCTCGCCTCATGCAGCCTGCGCGGCAAGATGTTCGTGGGCGCGCTGTGCAAAGACGCGGCGGGAATCGACCGGGACGAGCTGCATGGCCGCATCGGCCGGGATGCAGCGAAGTTCTTCGACGCGACGCTGTAGCCGGATGCAGGCCGAGCATCCGCCGGACCGACGAGAGTTCGCGGCGCGCTGGGGCTGAGGCCCGCCCCCGCAGCCTGGGTACTCAGCGCGAGGCGGCATCGGTGGCCGGCGCCGGCTGCGCCCCGGCATCCGCCGCCGGCACCGGCGCCTGCCAGATACGCCGCCATGCCGCTGCGAGCTGGTCCTGGCGCGGCAGCGCGCCGGGCAGCTGCCGCGGCGGCGCCAGCGCGCGCCAAGCGCCGCCGTCCCGCTCGGCGACGGCGAAGTTGAAGGTGTAGGCCGGTTCCATGCCCATGCGCAGATCGCTCAGCACCAGCGTGCCGTCCTGCACCTGCGCTTTCATGAAGCCATGGTTGAACCAGGCCAGGCGGCGTACCGCCGGGATGTCGGCAGCGGCCCGCAGCGCAGCGGTGTCCGAGGCGTAGGCGCGAAAGCGCATCGGGCCGCGATCGGCCACCAGCGAGCGCTCGCCCTCGAGGAAGCCGTCGGGGGTCATCGCCACCACCCGCCACAGCAGGGTGTTGAACGGCATCGGCACCGAGAAGCGCGGCGCGTCCTGCAACCCGATCGCCGCCAGCGCACGCTCGGCCTCGCGATCGACCAGGGCCTTGGCCAGCAGCGACCAGCCGAGATAGGCCGTGCTCAACGCCAGGCCGACCGCCAGCGCGCGCCCGGACAGCGGGCGCGACCCGGCCCACAGCGCGACCAGCACGCCGGCCAGCAGCCAGACCGTGTAGGCGGGATCGACGATGAAGAGGCTGGACCACATCACCGGCGGCGTGGGCAGCGGCCACAGCAACTGGGTGCCGTAGACGGTGAAGGCGTCGAGCAGCGGATGGGTGACCAGGGCGAGCTGGATGGCCCAGAACCAGCGTCGCGGCGCTTCCGTCACGCGTCCGCCGCGGCGCCGGAACCAGGCCCAGATCGCCCAGGCCGCCAGCGGCAGCACCAGCAGCGAATGGGTCAGCCCGCGGTGCAGGGTCATCAGCGCGACCGGATCGTCGGTCAGCAGCATCAGCGGGAAGGTGTCGAGGTCCGGCAGGGTGCCGAGCGCGGCGCCGGCGGCCATCGCCGCGCGGCGGTGCCGCGCCGGCACCACGGCCGCGGCGACCGAAGCGCCAAGGAGAATCTGGGTCAGCGAATCCATGCGCGCATGCTAGAGCGTATCGGCACCCAGCGCGCGTAGGCGATCCCTTCGGCCGCCTGCGGGGACCATCCTGTCTTTCCCTTCCCCGCGAGCGGGGAGCATGCTGTTTTTTCCTGCCCCCGCGAGCGGGGGGCATTCTGTTTTTTCCGTCCCCGCAAGCGGGGGAAGGTGCCGAAGGCGGATGGGGGCATGCCGCAGGCGTGCAAAAGCCGCCCTCATCCGGCGCTGCGCTTGCGGGAGAAGGGACAGCATGCACCCGCTTGCGGGAGAAGGAACAGCATGCACCCGCTTGCGGGAGAAGGGACGATGTGCGCCCCCTTGCGGGAGAAGGGACCGCAGGCCCCCGCTTGCGGGAGACGGGACGGTTCGACGTTGCCGGTCGAATGTCGATTCGACCGGCCCGCGCGAATGGCACCTCGCGCACCGACGCGCCTTCCGGGCGCTCAGGCTGCGCGCGGCAGCGCCGGCGCCTGCGGCGCCTCGCCGGTGCGCGGCGGCAACTCGGCCAGGGTCTCGCCGGTGTGGGCCAGCAGCCGCAGGCGGCCGTCCGGGTCCTCGACCAGCGCGGTCAGGCTTTCCACCCAGTCGCCGTCGTTGGCGTAGACCAGGCCGTCGCGCTCGCACAGCGCGGGGCGGTGGATGTGGCCGCAGACGATCCCGTCCAGCCCTCGCCGCGCGGCGTCGTCGAGCCCGGCGCGGACGAAGCGCTCGATGTAGCGCTCGGCGGCGCCGCTGCGGCGCTTGAGGAACTCCGCCAGCGACCAGTAGCGCAGGCCGAGCCGGCGACGCAGCGCGTTGAGCAGCAGGTTGCCGGTGAGGATGCGGTCGTGCAGCCAGTCGCCGAGCGCCTCCTGCAGCCCGCCGAAGCGGGTGGCGCCGTCGTAGTCGTCGCCGTGGGTCACCAGCAGCCGGCGCCCGTCGGCGGTGACGTGGACCGCGCGCCGGCGCACCCGCGCGGCGGGCAGCGCCAGCCCGCAGGCGCGGCGCAGCGCGCGGTCGTGGTTGCCGGGGATGTAGATCAACTCGGTGCCGGCGCGGCGCAGCGCGTGCAGCGCCTCGATCGCCTCGTGGTGCGCGGGCCCCCAGTGCGCGCGCCGCTGCGCCAGCCACCACAGGTCGAAGATGTCGCCGACCAGGTACAGCCGCTGGCAGCGCAACCCGGCGAGGAAGCGGGCCAGGTCCGCGGCATGGCAGTGCCGGGAGCCCAGATGGGTGTCGGAGAGGAACACGGCGCGTCGGATCGGCTGCAGGGTCTTCATGCGGGCATCCCGGTGGCGGAAAGGTAGCGCTGCCGCTTGCGTGCGCGCAGCCGGTGCAGATCGACCTCGATCAGGCCGTCGATCGAGTCGCTGAAATCCGGGTCCACGCCGAAGGCGAGGAAGCGCGCCCCGCCCGGCTCGCAGAGCTCGGTGTACTGCCGGTACAGCACCGGCACGGTGGCGCCCAGCGCGGCCAGGTTGGCGCGCAGGGTCTCGAAGGCGGCCTCGGCATCGAGCCCGGGGAAGTCCGGCGGCGCGGCCAGGTAGCGGAACGGGCGCGCGGCCTCGGCGATCGCTTCGCCGGCGCCGTAGTAGCGCGCGTAGTAGGCCACCAGTTGCTCGCGCGCCTCGCGCGGCATGGCGGCGCTGATCGAGACCGCGCCGAGCAGGTAGCGCACCCGCGGATGCCGCCGCAGGTAGGCGCCGATCCCTTGCCACAGATAGTCGAGGCTGCGGCTGCCCCAGCACTCCGGCACGACGAAGCTGCGCCCCAGCTCCAGCCCCTGGGCGATGCGCGGGATGGCATCGTCGGCGTAGCGGAACAGCGAGGCGGTGTAGAGCCCGCCCAGTCCGCGCTCGGCCAGCAGCCGTGCGCCGCGCGCGACGCGATAGGCGCCGGCGATGCGCGCGGCGGTCGCATCCCAGACCACGATGTGCTCGTAGTCGGGGTCGAAGCGGTCGAGATCGCGCGCGCGGCCGGTGCCCTCGCCGACCCGGCGGAAGGTCAGCTCGCGCAGCCGCCCCAGTTCGAGCAACAGCGGCGAGCCGGCCGCGCAGCGCGCCAGCCGGATCTGCTTGCCGTCGGCGGTCTGGCCCAGCAGTTCCGCGCCCGCCAGCTGCGCCGCCACCCGCGCCGGATCGACCGGCGACGCCAGCGGCCGCTGCGCCGGCGCGGTCCGCCGGCCCAGCGCGTACAGCGCCTCGCGCACCCGGCGCAGCTGCGCGCCGGCGTCCTCGTCCTCGGGCAACCGCAGCGGCTCGCCCACCCACAGCGTCAGCGGTCGCCCGCGGCGCGCGAACATCTCGCGCGCCAGCAGCGCGGTGCCGGCCGGCTTGAACAGCGCCGATGCGCCGTAGAACAGCGCCGAGTTGCGCGCGCCCACGCGCACCGGCAGTACCGGCGCGCCGGTGCGCCGCGCGAAACGGACGAAGCCGCGGCGCCAGCGGCCGTCGCGCACGCCGCGCAACGACAGCCGCGAGACCTCGCCGGCGGGGAACACGATCACGCAGCACTCCTCCCGCAACGCCCGCTCCACCGCCTGCAGGCTGCGCGGGCACGGCCGCCCGCCGAGCACGCGCACCGGCAGCAGCAGTTCCTCGAGCGGCGCCAGGCCGGCGAGCAGGTCGTTGGCGACGATGCGCACGTCGCGCCTGACCCGGCCCACGCAATCCAGCAGCGCCAGGGCGTCGAGCGCGCCGGACGGATGGTTGGCGACCAGCAGCAGCCGCCCGCGCGGCGGAATCCGCGATGCGTCCATCGCCAGGTAGCGCGCGCCCAGGTACGCCAGCGCGGCGGCGACGAACGCGAAGCCGCGCAGGCCGGGGTGGGCTGCGAGGAAGTCCTCGATCGCCTGCAGCCGCGACCAGCGGCCTACCTGCCGCAGCAGCGGGCGGGCGATGCCGGCGCGCCGGCCGCGAAACCAGTGCGGGTAGCGCTGCTGCAGACGGTCTTCGAGCGGTGGCATCGGCGTCGCTGGGCGGCCCGGATGGCCGGCAGCCTGCGCCCGGCAGACGACAGCGCGGTTGCCGCCGCGCGTCGGCCTGATGACCGCGGCCGCCGCCGGCTTCCGGTTTAACCTACGCTCAATGCCGGCCCCGCCGCCATGCAAAGCACCGGTCGCCCCTGTATCATGCGCGACCATCTTTTCATCCGAATAAAGGGATATTGCCGATGTCGAGCTACCTGTTCACCTCCGAATCGGTGTCCGAGGGCCATCCGGACAAGGTCGCCGACCAGATCTCGGATGCGGTCCTGGACGCGATCCTGGCCCAGGACCCGCGCGCGCGCGTGGCCTGCGAGACCATGGTCAAAACGGGCGTGGCGATCGTCGCCGGCGAGGTGACCACCAGCGCCTGGGTGGACATCGAGGAGCTGACCCGCAAGGTCATCAACGGCATCGGCTACACCAATTCCGACGTCGGCTTCGACGGCCACACCTGCGGCATCCTCAACCTGATCGGCAAGCAGTCGCCGGACATCGCCGCGGGCGTGGACGGCACCCGGAAGAAGCAGAAGAAGCCCGAGGAACAGGGCGCGGGCGACCAGGGCCTGATGTTCGGCTACGCCTGCGACGAGGCCCCGGAATACATGCCGGCCCCGATCTACTACAGCCACCGGCTGGTCGAGCAGCAGGCCAAGGTGCGCAAGAACGGCAAGCTGAAGTGGCTGCGCCCGGACGCCAAGAGCCAGGTCACCCTGCGCTACGACGGCAACAACGAAGTCGTCGGCCTGGACGCGGTGGTGCTGTCGACCCAGCACGATCCGGACATCAAGCAGAAGGACCTGATCGAGGCCGTGCGCGAGCACGTGCTCAAGCCGGTGCTGCCGAAGAAGTGGCTGGAGACGCTGCCGAAGAACAAGGTGCACATCAACCCGACCGGCGTGTTCGTCATCGGCGGGCCGGTCGGCGACTGCGGCCTGACCGGGCGCAAGATCATCGTCGACACCTACGGCGGCATGGCCCGCCACGGCGGCGGCGCGTTCTCCGGCAAGGACCCCTCCAAGGTCGACCGTTCGGCCGCCTACGCCGCGCGCTACGTGGCCAAGAACGTGGTCGCCGCGGGCCTGGCCGAGAAGTGCGAGGTGCAGGTGAGCTACGCCATCGGCGTGGCCGAGCCGACCTCGATCTCGGTCACCACCTTCGGCACCGGCAAGGTCCCGGACGAGAAGATCGAGAAGCTGATCCGCGCGCACTTCGACCTGCGCCCCTACGGCATCATCCGCATGCTCGACCTGATCCATCCGATGTACCAGCAGACCGCCTCCTACGGCCACTTCGGCCGCAAGCCGAAGGCGTTCGCCTACACCAACGGCGCCGGCGAGCGGGTGGAAGCGACCGCGTTCTCGTGGGAGCGGACCGACCGCGCCGCCGCCCTGCGCGCGGACGCCGGGCTGAAGTAAGGCCGCCCGCAAGGCACGACCCGACGGGCCGCTCGCGCGGCCCGTCGTTTTTTCGCCTTGCCTTTGCATGACGGCGCGGCGGCGGCCGCCGGCCGCCGCCGGCTACAGCCGCACGCTCAGACGCACCTCCTCGTCGCCGCCATCGCGCGCGACCAGCACCCGATCGCCCGCGCGCTCGAAACGCAGGTCCAGCCAGCCCTCGCCCACCCGCAGGCGCTGCAGGTGCAGGCGGTCCACGCCTTCCGGAAGCCGCGGCCGGTCCACCGAC
Source organism: Luteimonas huabeiensis HB2 (assembly GCF_000559025.1). Classification (GTDB taxonomy): domain Bacteria; phylum Pseudomonadota; class Gammaproteobacteria; order Xanthomonadales; family Xanthomonadaceae; genus Luteimonas; species Luteimonas huabeiensis. Next base: position 127,888 of record NZ_JAAN01000035.1, read on the forward strand.
ACTTCGTGGCGCGCGGCATCGATGCGCAGCCCCAGGCAGGCCTGCAGCAGCATGAACACCGAGCCCGCGGCCCACGCCTGCGGCAGGCAGGCCACCGGATAGGCGACCGGCGGCTGGCCGGGCGTGCGCGGGAAGCCGCAGAACAGCTCCGGCAGCCGCATGCCGAAGCGGGTCGCGGCCTCGAACAGGTCGGCCAGCAACCGCGCCGCGTGCGCGCGGTCGCCGTAGCGGGCGACGCCGGCCGCGCACAGCGCCACGTCGTGCGGCCAGACCGAACCGTTGTGGTAGGACATCGGGTTGTAGCGGGCCTGTCCAGCGGCCAGGGTGCGGATCCCCCAGCCGCTGTCGAAGGCGGGCGACGCGAGTTGCGCGGCCACCTGGCGCGCGCGCTCGGCCGGCACCGCGCCGGCATAGAGCAGGTGCCCGGCGTTGGAGCCGCGCACCCGGCAGGGCCGGCCCTCGCCGTCGCGGGCGATCGCGTAGTAGCCCTGCTCGGGCATCCAGAAGGTCCGCTCGATGCGCGCCCGGATCGCCTGCGCGCGGGCGCGCCAGCGGATCGCCGCCTCCTGCTCGCCGCGCGCGGCGGCCAGCACCGCCAGCCGGGACAGTCCCGCGCAGACGTAGCCCTGCACCTCCACCAGCGCGATCGGCCCCGGCGGGATCCGCCCGTCGTCGTGGAAGATCGCATCGCCGCTGTCCTTCCAGCCCTGGTTGAGCAGCCCGCCGGCCTCGCCGCGCCGGTAGGCGAGCAGGCCGTCGCGGTCGGCATCGCAACTGCGCTCGATCCAGCCGGCGGCGGCGACCAGTGAGGGCCACAGCGCGTCGATGAACTCGCCGTCGGCGGTACGCGCGGCGTACTCGCAGGCCAGCAGCAGGAACAGCGGCGTGGTATCGACGCCGCCGTAGTAGCGGGCGAACGGCAGCTCCTCCAGCGCGACCATCTCGCCCTTGCGCGCCTCGTGCAGGATCTTGCCCGGCGCGGCGTCGCGGAAGGACGAGGCCTCGCGCGCCTGGTGGCGGGCCAGGTAGGCCAGCACGCCGCGCGCGAGCGCCGGGTCCAGCCACAGGGTCTGCAAGGCGGTGATCACCGCATCGCGGCCGAACGGCGTGGAAAACCAGGGGATGCCGGCATAGGGATAGGGGCCGGTCGGCAATTCGGTGGTGAGCAGGGCGATGTCCGCGCGCGAGCGTTCCAGCCAGGCGTTGAACAGGCGGTTGCCGCTACGCAGCCGCGCGCCGGTGCGGCGGCGCGCGCGCATCGCGCGGCGGGCGGCGGCGGCGGCGCGGCGGAAGCGCTCGCGCCCGGGGGCGGCGGGCTCCGCGCCGGCCTCCAGGTAGAGCGTTTCGGCCTGCCCCGGCGCGAGCTCGAACTCGAAGTCGGCGCGGCCTTCGCGCAACGGACGCGGCGCGCGGGAGAACGCCAGGCACAACCGCCGCTGCTGGCCATCGAGCCCGACGTAGGCCAGGGTCGCGGCCTGCGCATCGAGTTCGGCGGGCAGGCGGCGCCCGCGCTCCTTGCGCCGCGCGCCGCGGACTTCGAACATGTCGCGGAAGTCGGCGTCGAACTCCAGGGCCAGGCCGAACCTCGCGGGCGCGGTGCCGTAGTTGCGGCAGGCGATGCGCTCGTACATGCGCGCGCCCCACAGGAAGCGCGCGCGCTCGACGTGGATTACCCCCTCGGGCGATGCGCTGTCGCCCAGCGGCGGCAGCGGCCGGTTGGTGAGGTGCACGGTCAGGAACACGTTGTCGGCGCCCACGCCCGCGCTCAGCAGGCTGGGCGCCTCCTCGCCCAGCCGCAGGCGCAGCCGCGACAGCACGCGCGTGCCGTCCCGGTACAGGCCGTCGGCGTCGCCGTCCACCAGATCGCCGCGCGCATCGCAGACCAGGAACGCGTCGCCATCCTTGAGCGCGTAGCGGGCCGCGGGTGCGTCGTCGCGCTCAGGCATGGGCCCGGGCGTCCAGCGCGTGCCCGACCACGGGGCTCGCCCGCTCGGACCCCAGCAGCTGCCGGTAGACGTCGAGGTAGTGCTCGGCCATCACCCGCGCGCCGAAGCGCGCCTCGAAGCGCCGGCGGATCGCGCCGCGATCCAGCGTGGCGGCGCGCTCGACCGCGGCCGCGGCGGCCTCTTCGGAATCGACGATGAAGCCGGTGATGCCGTCCTCGATCACCTCGCGCACCGAGCCGCAATCCCAGGCGATCACCGGCGTGCCGCAGGCCATCGCCTCGATCATGACCAGCCCGAACGGCTCGGGCCAATCGATGGGGAACAGCAGCGCGCGCGCGTGCCCGAGTAGTTCGCGCTTGCCGGCGTCGTCCACCTCGCCGATCAGTTCCGCGCCGCCGCCGGCCAGCAGCGGCTCGATGCATTGCCGGTGGTAGTGGGCATCGGCCGCGTCGATCTTGGCGGCGATGCGCAGCGGCAGGCCAGCGCGCCGGGCGATGGCGATCGCGCGGTCGGGCCGCTTCTCCGGCGAGATCCGGCCCAGGAAGGCCAGATAGTCGCCACGCGGCGACGCCACCGGCGCGTACAGATCCTCGGGCAGGCCGTGCGGCACCGTGGCCACCCAGTTGCCCATCGGCAGCGGGCCGCGCTGCTGGTGCGAGATGGAAACCAGCGGGTACTGCGGCCAGCGCCGGTACGCCTCGGCGAGATCCTTCAGGTCCAGGCGCCCGTGCAAGGTCGTCACCGTGCGCGAGGCGATGTCCTCGAAGAACGGGAAGTGCAGCAGGTCGACGTGGAAATGCAGGATGTCGAAGCGGCCGGCCTGGCGCCGCACCTCCTGCAGCATCGACAGGTGGGCGGCGAGATCGGACTTCAGCGGCGCCGGGTCCAGGCGGATGGCGCGGTCGCGCATGGGGAACAGTTCGGCGCGCGTGCGCGTCTCCGCGCTGGCGAACACGGCGACCCGGTGGCCCAGTTCGACCTGGGCGTCGGCGAGATAGGCGACGATGCGTTCGGTGCCGCCGTACAGCTTCGGCGGCACCGCCTCGTAGAGCGGAGCGATGTGGGCGATGCGCATGGCGGGGGCGGGATACGGTCGAGGGCGCCCCGGCGCGGCGAACCGCACCGGGGACGCGGTGAAGGGGCACGTGGGTGGGCCGCGCGACGGCGGTCGCGCCGCGCGGCCGGCCGGAACGCCGGCGATCAGGCGGCCTTGGCGATCGGAATGCGCACCGGCTTCGCCCGCGCCTGCTCGGTCTTGGGCAGAACCACGGTCAGCACGCCGTCGCGGAACTGCGCGCTGGCCCGGTCCACGTCGACCTCGGTGTCCAGCGCGATCCGGCGCTCGAAGCGCCCGTAATAGCGCTCGCTGATCCGCCGCCCGCGCTCCTCGCGCTCGGCGCGGTGCTCGCCGCGCAGGACCAGGTCGCCGTTCTCGAACTCCACCTCGACGTCCTGCTCGCGCAGGCCCGGCAGCTCGGCGCTGACCGCGTATTCGTCGTCGCGCTCCACCACCTCGACCCGCGGCCAGCCGGCGACCGCCGACGACCCGGCCTGCGGCAGCACGGCATCCACCTCGCGCCACAGGTCGTCGAACAGGCGGGTCATTTCGCGATGCAGCGCATCGAAGGGATCGCGCATGTCGCGCGGGGACGCGACGGCTCCGCGATCGCGGCCACGGCCGCGGTTCCAAGGAATCAACTGACTCACGCTCATGACAGTATCTCCTCGAATCGTTTGGCTCGGCGCCCGGCCGCCCCGGAGGCCGGCGCCACGCTCGCCGGACGGCGGCGGCGCGGCCCGCGGGACCGGGCAAGGCCGCAGGTAGGTGCGGGCGGGCGGATTTCAAGCCCCCCGACCGCCACGGCCCCGGGGGGCGCTTTGCAAGCCACCGCCGACGTGCTATCCCTGTCGCGGAAGTCCGCCATGGAGCCCGGGTGAGCGCCCATTACGACGAGATGCACGATGCCACGGGCGAGGTCCGCCCCCATTACCGTGCGCTCGACGCCTGGCTGCGCAGCACCCCGGAGGAGCAGCTCGCGCACAAGCGGCGCGAGGCGGAGGTGTCCTTCCATCGCGTCGGCATCACGTTCTCGGTCTACGGCGAGGAGGCCGGCAACGAACGGCTGATCCCGTTCGATATCGTGCCGCGGATCGTGCCAGCGGCCGAGTGGCGGATGCTGGAGGCCGGCCTGCGCCAGCGCGTGCACGCGCTCAACCTGTTCCTGGGCGACATCTACGGCGAGCAGCGCATCCTGCGCGAGCGCCGGGTGCCGCCCGAACTGGTGCTCGACAACAGCGAGTTCCGCGCCGAGATGCACGGCCTGCCGGTGGCGGGCGGCATCTACTCGCACATCTCCGGCATCGACCTGGTACGCGCCGGCGACGGCGAGTACTACGTGCTGGAGGACAACCTGCGGGTGGCCTCGGGCGTGTCGTACATGCTGGAGAACCGCCGCATGATGACCCGGCTCATTCCGGAGCTGTTCGCCAGCCAGCAGATCGCGCCGGTCGAGCGCTACCCCGACGCCCTGCTGGAGGTGCTGCGCCAGGCGGCGCCGGCCAACATCGACAACCCCACGGTCGCGGTGCTGACCCCGGGCGCGGCCAACTCGGCGTACTTCGAACACGCCTTCCTCGCCCAGCAGATGGGCGTGGAACTGGTGGAGGGCGCGGACCTGTTCGTGCGCGACGACATGGTCTACATGGGCACGACCCGCGGCCCGCAGCGGGTGCACGTGATCTACCGCCGGATCAACGACGACTTCCTCGACCCGACGGTGTTCCGCCCGGACTCGCTGCTGGGCGTGCCCGGCCTGTTCGCCGCCTACCGCGCCGGCAACGTCACCCTCGCCAACGCGCCGGGCACCGGCGTCGGCGACGACAAGTCGGTGTATCCCTACGTGCCGGAGATGATCCGCTTCTACCTCAGCGAGGAGCCGATCCTGCACAACGTGCCCACCCGCATGCTGCGCGATCCCGACGATCTGCGCTACGCGCTGGAGCACCTGCACGAGCTGGTGGTGAAGGAAGTCCACGGCGCCGGCGGCTACGGCATGCTGGTCGGCCCGGCCGCCAGCCGCGCGGAGATCGAGGAGTTCCGCGCGCGCATCCTGGCCGATCCCGGCAACTACATCGCGCAGCCGACCTTGTCGCTGTCGACCTGCCCGACCTTCGTCGAAAGCGGACTGGCCCCGCGCCACGTCGACCTGCGTCCCTACATCCTCAGCGGGCAGCGCATCCACGTGATCCCAGGCGGCCTGACCCGGGTCGCGCTGCGCGAAGGCTCCCTGGTGGTGAACTCGTCCCAGGGCGGCGGCACCAAGGACACCTGGGTGCTGGAGGGCTGATGCTCTGCCGGACCGCCAACGACCTGTACTGGGTCTCGCGCAACATGGAGCGCGCCGAGAACACCGCGCGCCTGATCGACGTGACCCTGCGCATCGCCATGCTGCCGGAGCGGCTGGACCGCGGGAAGTCGGAGGCCGCGCCCTGGCGGCGCGCGCTCGACGCGCTGGGCCTGGCGGAGTCGTTCGCCTCGCTGCACGGCCCGATCGATTCCGAGCACGTGCTGCGGCACCTGCTGCTGGCGCCCGACAACCCCTCGTCGATCTACAGCTGCTTCCGCGACGCGCGCGAGAACGCCCGCGCCCAACGCGTGGCCATCACCTCGGAAATGTACGAGGACCTCAACGCCTCGTGGCTGGAGTTCCGCACCCGCAGCTGGCCGCGCATCCGCGCCGAGGGCGTGAGCAACGTGCTGGAATGGGTCAAGAGCCGCTCCGCCTCGTTCCGCGGGGTGACCCTGGGCACCCTCGGCCGCGGCGAGGGCTACCACTTCCTGGCGCTGGGCGCCTTCATCGAGCGCGCCGACTGGGCGGTGCGCCTGCTCGACGTGATCGGCAGCGATGCCGATCTGCCCGAGGGCGGCGAGGCGCGCGACGCGGTGGAGTACTTCCAGTGGAGCGCGCTGCTGCAGTCGCTGTCGGCGTTCGAGATGTACCGCCGGCTGTACCGCGAATCGGTGACGCCGGTCGGCGTGACCGAACTGATACTGCTGCGCGAGGAGAACCCGCGCTCGCTGCTGACCTGCGTCGGCACCCTGCACCGGGTGCTGCGCAAGCTTTCCGGCGGCGAGGCGATGGAGGTCGAGCGGCTGGCCGGCGCGCTGTGGGCGCAATCGCGCTACGCGCGCATCGACGAGGTCATCGCCGGCGGCCTGGAGCCCTACCTGCAGGACACCCTGGACCGGCTGACCGCGCTCGGGCAGGCGATCCACGCGCAGTTCATGGTGCCGACCCTGTCGCGCGACCGGGTCGGCGGCCGCCGCCAGTGGCAGAGCATGGGCTGAAGGTCAACCCTTCCGCCGCGCGGCCGGGGCCAGTATCTTCACACGCCGTCGACCCGCCTTCCGGATGCCGCCGCCGCGATGACCTACTGCGTTGGACTCAATCTCCAGGAAGGCCTGATCCTGGCCTCCGACTCGCGCACCAACGCGGGCCTCGACGACATCGGCCGTTTCGGCAAGATGCGGGTGATCGCCGAGGACGGCGAGCGGGTGATCGTGACCCTGTCCGCAGGCAACCTGTCGGTCAGCCAGAACGCGCTCAACCTGCTGGAGCAGCGCGCCCGCCACGCGCCCGCGCAGCTGGGCGTGCACAACGCGCGCTCGATGTTCGAGGTCGCCACTCTGCTCGGCGACGCCATGCGCGAGATCCGCGGCCGCGACGAGGCCTATCTCAAGGCCAGCGGAGTCGATCCCGGCGCCACCTTCATCCTCGGCGGCCAGATCCGCGGCGAGGCGCCGCGGCTGTTCCTGGTCTACTCCGAGGGCAACTTCATCGAGAACTCGGACGAGACGCCGTTCTTCCAGACCGGCGAGACCAAGTTCGGCAAGCCGATCCTCGACCGGGTGATCGACCGCGGCACCTCGCTGGTCGAAGCGGCCAAGTGCGTGGTGGTCTCGTTCGATTCCACCATCCGCTCCAATCTCTCGGTCGGGCCGCCGATCGACCTGCTGGTGTACCGCCGCGACAGCCTGCAGGTGCACGCGCAACGACGCCTGCAGGAGGACGACCCCTACTTCGCCGCCGTGCGCAAGCAGTGGAACGACAGCCTGCGCACCGCGATCGCGGCGCTGCCGCAGCCGGACTGGCTGTAGGGCCGCAACTTCGTCCTCGTCGGCGGAGCGCGCTCGCGCGCGACCGGCAAGGCGCCAGCGGCACCCCGTCCGCAGAAGACCGCGCCCCCGCGCGCGGGCGACGGCGAGCGACGGCCGGCAGCCCGGAGCCGCTCCTGGGGTGTATCGACACTCGACCTGCAGCGCCGAGGCGGTCCCCGCTTCCGCAAGCGGCAGATTGTCGTCCGCTCCCGCAAGCGGGCACACCTTGTTTTCTCCTTCTCCCGCAAGCGGGCGCATGCCGTTCCTTCTCCCGCAAGCGGGCGCATGCTGTCCCTTCTCCCGCAAGCGGGGGCATGCCGTTCCTTCTCCCGCAAGCGCGTGCCCCCATCCGCCTTCGGCACCTTCCCCCGCTTGCGGGGAATTGCAGGCGGTGGCGGCCGGGAACCGAGTGTCTGCGGGTAGCCCTCGCTGCCCCGGCGCTACGGCGAGGCGGCGTCGGCCGCCTCGCGCGGCGCGGCGTTGCGCACGTGGGTCTCCAGCCAGGCGTGGGTCTCGTACAGCATGTGCAGGATCGATTCGCGCGCGCGATAGCCGTGCGATTCGCGCGGCAGCATGACCAGCCGCGCCTGCCCGCCCAGCCCCTTGATCGCGGCGAACATGCGCTCGCTCTGCAGCGGGAAGGTGCCGGAATTGTTGTCGTCCTCGCCGTGGATGAGCAGCAGCGGGGCCTCGATCCGATCGGCGTAGTTGAACGGCGACATCCGCTGGTAGGTCGATTGCGCCTGCCAGTAGTTGCGCTCCTCGGCCTGGAAGCCGAACGGGGTCAGCGATCGGTTGTACGCGCCGCTGCGGGCGATGCCGGCGCGGAACAGGCGCGAATGCGCCAGCAGGTTGGCGGTCATGAAGGCGCCGTAGGAATGCCCGCCGACCGCGATGCGCTCGCGGTCGGCCACGCCGCGACGCACCACCTCGTCCACGGCCGCCTGCGCGCTGGCGACCAGTTGCTCGACGTAGGTGTCGTTGGGTTCGGCGTCGCCCTCGCCCACGATCGGCATCGCCGGGTCGTCGAGCACGGCGTAGCCTGCCGCCAGATACGCGAGCGGTCCCCAGTAGCCGATGGCGTTGAAGCGGTAGGGCGAATCGGTGACCTGGCCGGCCGCGTCGGCGGACTTGAACTCCTGCGGGTAGGCCCACATCAGCAGCGGCAGCCGGCCGTCGCGGGCCGGATCGTAGCCGGGCGGCAGGTACAGCGTGCCGGTCAGCGCCACGCCATCGGCGCGGCGATAGCGGATCTGCTCCTTGCGCACGTCGCGCAGCTGCGGCGTCGGGTGCGCGAACGCGGTCAGCGCGACCGGCTCGCCGGCGCCTGCGCCCAGCCTGCGCAACTGGAAGTTCGGCGGTTCGGTCGGCGATTCGCGGGTGGTCAGGATGCGCGTGGCGCCGGCGTCGAGTACCGCGCGCGGCATCTCGTACCAGGGCGCCTGCGAGCGGAACAGCCGCTCGGGCGCGCCGCCGTCCAGCGGCTGGCGATCCAGGAACGGCCGGTCGCCCTCGGGCGAAGCGCCCTCGCCGATGCGGTACACGCTGCCGCCGTCGGCCGACAGCAGCAGGCGCGGGAAGCCGCGCTCGTCGGGCAGGGTCACGGCGACGCCGGGGTCGGCGTAGCGGTCCTCGAACGAACCTTCGCGCAGCAACACCGGCGCGCGACCGGCGTCGGGGGCCAGCCGCCATTCCCGCACCTGCCGCGTGCGCCACCAGGTCTCGGTCAGCAGCGCGGTCTCGCCGTCGCCCCATTGGGTCCCCAGGTAGCGCATCGTCAGCTCGGCCAGCACCTGCGGCGGTGCGCGGAACGGCGCGGCCTGCGCGAACACGCGATCGCGGACCTCCGCCTCGCGCGCCGGGTCGCCGCCGTCCTGGGCCTCGGCCCAGACCAAGGTGGCGGGCGCATCGGCGCGCCAGCCGATGCGGCGCACGCCGGTCGGCACCGCATCGCGTCCGGTCGGCAGCCCCTCGATCAGCGGCAGCGCGGCCACGGTGTGCAGCACCTCGCCGTCGAGGCCGACGACATCGATGCGGCGGGGGAAGCGGGCGTACGGCACCAGATACGAGAACGGCCGCTCGATGCGCTGGCGCAGGATGTGGCGCCCATCGGGCGAGATCGAAGCGCCGACGTGCAGGTCCGGCGCGCCGATCGGCGTCGTCCGCCCCGCCAGGTCCACGCGCGCCAGCTGGGTGGTCAGGAAATGCGCGAAGACCTGTTCGTCGTGCGGGTTGCGCAGCAGGTCCTGGTAGGTGCGCAGGCTCTGCACGCCGCCCCCGCCGTCGGTCTGCTGGATGTTCGGGCCGGTCGGGATGCCATCGTCCGCGGGCGGCGCGCCCTGTCCCTGCGGGCGCAACTGGACCAGCAGGCCCTGCCCGTCCGGCAGCCACCCGAAGCCGTCGCCGGCCACGGTATTGAGCGCCTGCTCGAGCAGGCGGCGCGCGCGCAGCGCGGCGACGTCCACCAGCCACAGCTCGACCCGCCCGGCCCGCACATCGACCTGGGTGAAAGCGATATGGCGCTGATCGGGCGACCAGGCCATCGCATCGATCGCCAGCGGCTGCGGCAGCCCCGCGATGCGGCGCTCCTGCCCGCTGTCGATGTCCTGCAGCCACAGGTCGTCGGCGAACGAGAATCGGCTGGCCGCGTAGGTGCGCGGGTGGATGCGCAACCCGCCCAGCCGCAGCTCCGGCTGCGCGACCGCCTCGATGCCCGGCAGAGCCGGCGTGCGCAGGTAGGCGGCGAGATCGCGGCGCGGTGACAGCGACAGCCGCGGCGGGCGCGGCGCATCCACCAGCGCCTGCAGCGCCGGCGGTGGCAATCGGTAGCCCGCCTCGGCCGCGACGTCCGCCTTCACCGGCTCCCGCGCCGCCGCCGGCAACGGCAGCAGCGACACCGCCATCGCCATCGACAGGGCGAAACGGGCGATCTTTTCCGACAGTTGCATCCGCGGGCTCGCTCTGGTCTGGATAACGGCACAGCCTAGGCCAGCAGGCAAGCAAAAGGCCCATGCCGACGGTCACGATCTCGCTCGCGTACGCGTCCCTTCGCCGCCGGACTGGCGAGCCCAGCCCGCGGGGCCGGGCTGCCCGCGCCCCGTGCCTGGAGGTGCCGGTCAGGCGATCACGAAGCGCGCCGACTCGCCGTTTCGCACCGCGCTCGTGGCCATCCGCTTGTCGAACGTCGCCAGCCGCCCGCCGCGCTTCACCGCCAGCGCGAGCAGATAGGTATCGGTCACCTGTTCCGATGCCAGCAGGCGCTCGCGGTCGATCAGCGGCGAATCCAGCAGGCTGAGATCCGAAGCCCAGAAGACGTGGCCCGGGTGGCCGCACAGATCGGCCAGCAGTTCCGCGGCGACCGCGGTCGACGCCACCGCGTTGCCGTAGCGCGGGTGCGACATGATCCGCAGGGCGCCGTTCTGGGTGACACCGCAACTGGCCCACGAGGCGCCGGCCTCGGCGAACCACTCGTGCGCCAGCGCGTGGTGCGGATGCACCGGATCGAGCAGGGCCAGCAGGACGTTCACGTCCAGCAGCCAGGTGATGGCCCCGGGAAGCGACGGCTCGCCGGCGTCCTCTACCCGCAGGGCACGGGACCGGGTCATGGCGCGTCAGGAACCTCGTCGCGGAGCCTGTTGATCTCGTCCAGCGAGGTGGGGCGCGCATCCGGCCGCACCGGCATCAGGCGAATCCCGTTGCGGTAGCGCGCCGCCGCCGGCGCCGGTGCCAGCCCCTTGCGCGCCAGTTCGGAGACCACCTCGCCCAGGGTGCGCCCCTGCCGCGCGGCCAGCGCCTTCGCGGCGGCGAGCACGTCTTCGTCGAGTCGCAGGGTGGTACGCATGGCGTTGGCCGCATTACGGAGTGCATCGATCATCACGCATCAGGCATCTCCCGTCAACCCGTCGTCCGACGGCAGGCGCAGCGGCCTGGAGGCTGCCCTTCCTTATATAATTCGCAGTCCCGCCGAGGGGCGCTGCGACCGTGCACGGCACGGCCAGGCTCGCCGGGCAGCGAACCGCAACGGCGCCCGTGAACCCGCAATCCACCGCACTCACGGAGCATCCGCATGAACGCACAGGCCAAACCCTTCTCCGACCAAGGCGACTACAAGGTCGCCGACATCTCGCTGGCCGACTGGGGCCGCAAGGAAATCGACATCGCCGAGCACGAGATGCCGGGCCTGATGTCGATCCGCCGCAAGTACGCGCCCGAAGCGCCGCTCAAGGGCGTGCGGGTCACCGGCTCGCTGCACATGACGATCCAGACCGCGGTGCTGATCGAGACCCTGAAGGACATCGGCGCCGACGTGCGCTGGGCCTCGTGCAACATCTTCTCCACCCAGGACCAGGCCGCGGCCGCGATCGCCGCCGGCGGCACCCCGGTGTTCGCCTGGAAGGGCGAGACGCTGGAGGAGTACTGGGACTGCACGCTCGACGCGCTGTCGTTCCCCGACGGCAACGGCGGCTTCCTCGGCCCGCAGCTGGTCGTGGACGACGGCGGCGACGTCACCCTGCTGATCCACAAGGGCTACGAGCTCGAGCAGGGCGACGAGGGCTGGGTGAACAGCGCCTCCGGCAGCCACGAGGAGCAGGTCATCAAGAACCTGCTCAAGCGCGTGGCCCGGGAGCGCCCCGGCTTCTGGACCACCGTCGTGCGCGACTGGAAGGGCGTCTCCGAGGAGACCACCACCGGCGTGCATCGCCTCTACCACCTGGCCGAGGCCGGCAAGCTGCTGGTGCCGGCGATCAACGTCAACGACTCGGTCACCAAGAGCAAGTTCGACAACCTCTACGGCTGCCGCGAATCGCTGGCCGACGGCCTCAAGCGCGCGATGGACGTGATGCTGGCCGGCAAGGTCGCCGTGGTCTGCGGCTTCGGCGACGTCGGCAAGGGCTGCGCGCAGAGCCTGTCGGCCTACGGCGCGCGGGTGATCGTCACCGAGATCGACCCGATCTGCGCGCTGCAGGCGGCGATGGCCGGCTACGAGGTCAAGACCGTCGAGGACACCCTGGGCGAGGCCGACATCTACGTCACCACCACCGGCAACAAGGACATCATCCGCCTGGAGCACATGCAGGCGATGAAGGACCAGGCCATCGTCTGCAACATCGGCCACTTCGACAACGAGATCCAGGTGGACGCGCTGTACGCCTCGGGCGCGCAGAAGACCAACATCAAGCCGCAGGTGGACAAGTTCACCTTCGACAACGGCAACAGCATCTTCCTGCTCGCCGAGGGCCGCCTGGTGAACCTGGGCTGCGCGACCGGCCACCCGAGCTTCGTGATGTCGAACTCGTTCTCCAACCAGACGCTGGCGCAGATCGACCTGTGGGCGAACAAGGACGTCTACGAGCCGAAGGTCTACATCCTGCCGAAGAAGCTCGACGAGGAAGTGGCGCGGCTGCACCTGGAGAAGATCGGCGTGAAGCTGACCAAGCTCACCCCTGAGCAGGCCGAGTACCTGGGCGTACCGGTGGAAGGCCCGTACAAGCCGGAGCACTACCGCTACTGATCCGCGCTGCGGTGGATACGAAACGGGCGCCTCGCGGCGCCCGTTTTCGTTGGCCTAACGCCTGCGCAACAGCCACCAGGCGGCGAGCGCGGCGCCGGCGCCGGCCAGCGCCGCCTTGCCCGGCGACCGGCGCAGGTCGGCCGCCAGGCCTTCCGCCACGTCGACGCGGTCGGCGGCGATCAGCAGCAGCCAGTGCCCGATGTCGTTCTCGCTGCGACGGAACGCCGCCCGGCGGATCGCGCCGCTCAGGCCCTTCGGCGGCAGCCGCGTGCCGAACGTGCGCGAGTGCTCCGGACGTTCCGCCGAGCGCAGGATCTCGACGGTCATCGGCTGCTGCGGCGGCGGATCGCTCCATGGCACGTCCAGCCGCGGCGGCGTGCGCTCCATCGGCACCGCCGGACGGTTCTCTCGGTCCAGGTCGGATCCCCAGCCGGGGATGTGGGCGTACTGCTTGGCGCTGTCCATGTGGGTCTCCCGTTCGGTGCCGGCCATCACGCGGCATCCCGCGCCGACGGCGGGATGAGCACCGGCTTGATGCAGTGGTCGCGCTTGTTGACGAAGAGGTCGTAGGCGTCGGCGACGTCTTCCAGCGGGATGCGATGGGTGATGATCTCGCGCGGCGAAATGTGCCCGGCGCGGATGTGTTCGATCAGGCGCGGCAGGTGCCGCTTCACGCTGGCCTGGTTCATCCTCAGCGTGAGGCCCTTGTTGACCGCGTTGCCGATGGGAATCATGTTGAAGGTCGGGCCGTAGACGCCGACGATCGAGATCCTGCCGCCCTTGCGCGCGCTGTTGATCGCCCAGTGCAGCGCGATCGGCGAGCCGGCCTGCAGCATCATCGTCTTGCCGGTGAAGCTGTGGAAGGCGCTGCCGGTGGCGTCGCAGCCCACCGCATCGATGCACACGTCCGCGCCCAGCCAGTCGGTCATCTTCTTCAGGTGCGTGGCCATGTCGTCCACTTCGGTGAAATTCACCGTCTCGCAGTGGGCGAACTTCCTCGCGAACGCCAGGCGGTAGTCCTCGCGGTCGACCACGATCACGCGGCCGGCGCCGAAGAACCACGCGCTCTTGGCCGCGAACAGCCCGACCGGGCCCGCGCCGAACACCACCACGGTGTCGCCCTCGCGGATGCTGCCCATCTCCGCGGCCTGGTAGCCGGTCGGGAAGGCGTCGGTCAGCAGCACCGCATCCTCGATGTGGATGTCGTCGGGAATGAGGGTGGGACCGACGTCGGCGAAGGGCACCCGCACGTATTCGGCCTGGCCGCCATCGTAGCCGCCTGCGGTATGGGTATAGCCGTAGAAGCCGCCCATCGCGCTGGCTTGCGAGTTGACGTTGTGGCAGTTGCCGTAGAGCTCCTTCTGGCAGAAGAAGCAGCTGCCGCAGAAGATGTTGAACGGCACCAGCACGCGGTCGCCGGCTTTCAGGTTGCGCACCGACGGGCCGATCTCCTCGACCACGCCGCAGAACTCGTGGCCGATGATCGAGCCGACGCGGGTGTCGGGCACCAGGCCGTTGTAGATGTGGATGTCGGAGCCGCAGATGCACGAGCGGGTGACGCGCACGATCGCGTCGTTGGGATGCTCGATCTCGGGCTCGGCGACGCGCTCGATGCGCATCTTGCGCGGTCGGCGGTAGGTGGTGGCCAGCATGAGGCTCTCCGGTGGGGACGGACGCGGCCGGCAGCGCCGGCACGGCCCCGACCTTCTCGCGTCGCGAGTGAACGCAGCGCGTGGGGCGCGTCGTCGTCGCGTGGAGATCGCGCAGTCAGGAACCTCAGGACCGCCAGTTGGCGTTGGCCTCCCAGAACGCCACGCTGCGCCGATAGGCCTCGCGGTCCAGCGGCACGCCCGATCCGCCCTCCTCCACGCCGAGCGCGTTGCGCATCATGGTGATCGGGGCCATCGGGATCTCCTCCGGCTCCAGGGTGTAGAGGCAGCCGACCACGCCCCACTCGGCGTCGATCGGCGTGCCCTCCTTCGCCAGTTGCTCGCGGCTGTAGAGGATCGGGATGAGCCAGCGCGCCACCGGCGCCTCCAGGCCTTCGAACCAGCGCACCAGCACCGGCAGCTCCTCGCGCGTGCGCGCCTCGTAGGCGCTGCGCAGCAGGTGGCGGTTGGCGTCGGTGATCGGGATGGTCAGGCAGCGGGTCGAGGTCCAGTTGCGATGCGCGTGCAGGCGGCAGAACGGCGCGTAGCCGGCGATGACGCGCTCCGGCGGCGCCTCGTTGAGCCGGCGCTCGAAGGCCTCCGCGCTGCAATCGCGGATCGTGTTGGCCCGCGGGGGCGACGGGAACAGGCGCGCGCGGGCGAAGTCGGTGAGCACGATCGACATGGAACCTCCGGCGAAAAGGCCTCAGGGTAGCCGCCACGACGGGCCGCTGCGCACGGCGTGGCATCATCGGCCGCCCGCGCCCGCGATTCGCATCCATGACCCTGACCATCGACCGCCTGCGCGCCGCGCTTCAGCCGCTGGCGCCCACCCACCTCGAATTGATCGACGAAAGCCGCATGCACAGCCGCGGCCGCCAGACCCACTACAAGGCGGTGATCGCCAGCGAAGCGTTCGCGGGCCTCGGCCGCGTCCAGCGCCACCGGAAGGTCCATGCCGCGCTGGGGGCGCTGATGCAGGACATCCATGCCCTGGCGCTGCATGCCTGGACGCCGGAAGAATGGGCGCAGCGCCAGGGCAAGGCTCCGGACTCGCCGCGCTGCCGGGGCGGCGGCCGCCCCGGCGCGGACCCGCGCCCGGGCGAGACCACACATCCATCGCGATAAAGCGATAAACTGCGTCGGTTCCCAGCAGGCCCTCGCCATGGTTCCGCTCAGCTTCGAGTTCTACCCGCCCAAGACCGACGAGCAGCGCGCGCAGCTGGACCGCACCGCACGACGGCTGAAGACGCACGCGCCCGAATACGTGTCCTGCACCTTCGGCGCCGGCGGCTCGACGCTGAGCTACACCCCGGAGACCGTGCGCCGGCTGCACCAGCAGCACGGTTTCGAGGCCGCGCCGCACCTGTCCTGCGTCGGCGGCACGCGCGAGGAGATCCGCGAGTTGCTCAAGCTCTACCGCGCGATCGGCTGCCGCCGCCTGGTCGCGCTGCGCGGCGACCTGCCGTCTGGCATGGGCCACCCCGGCGACCTGCGCTATGCCGCCGAGCTGGTGGCCTTCATCCGCGCCGAGACCGGCCGCCACTTCCGCATCGAGGTGGC
This sequence comes from Luteimonas huabeiensis HB2, assembly GCF_000559025.1. Lineage (GTDB taxonomy): Bacteria > Pseudomonadota > Gammaproteobacteria > Xanthomonadales > Xanthomonadaceae > Luteimonas > Luteimonas huabeiensis. The sequence goes on from NZ_JAAN01000035.1 coordinate 143,716, forward strand.
CGCCTATCCCGAGACCCACCCGCAGGCCGAGGACGCGCAGACCGATCTGCGCCACTTCAAGGCCAAGGTGGATGCCGGCGCCGATGCCGCGATCACCCAGTACTTCTACAACGCCGACGCGTACTTCCGCTTCGTCGAGGACGCGCGCCGGCTCGGCGTGCAGGTCCCCATCGTCCCCGGCGTGATGCCGATCGCCAATTTCTCCCAGCTGCGCCGCTTCTCCGAGGCCTGCGGCGCCGAAATCCCGCGCTGGATCGGCAGGCGCATGGCCGGCTACGGCGACGACGCCGCGGCGATCCGCGAATTCGCCGCCGACCTGGTGGCCGGCCTGTGCCGTCGCCTGATCGAGGGCGGCGCGCCGGCGCTGCACTTCTACACCCTCAACCTCGCCCGCCCGACCCAGGCGGTGCTCGCCCGCCTGCGCTGACCCGCGCCGGGCGCGCCCGGCCGAACTGCTAGGCTTGGGCCATGACCGTTTCTCCGCCCCCGCTGCTGGCGTTCGCCGCCGCGACGCTGGCGGCGCTCGCCGCCGTCGCGGCCTGCGGGCCGGCGCAGGCGCAGTCGCAGATCAACCGCTGCCGCAGCGCCGATGGGGTCACCGTGTACACCGACAAGCGCTGCAGCGACGTCGGCGCGGTGGCGGCCGGCCGGAGCGATGCCGACGGCGGCGCGCGGCGCGGTACGCGCGGATGCGCGCGCAACCTGCGCGACCTCGTCCACGAGGTCACCGCGGCCATCGATGGCCGCGACGCCAACCGGCTCGGCGGGGTCTACCACTTCGCCGGCATGTCGCACCGCGGCGGCTATGCGGTCATGGACCGCCTGGAACTGATCGTGCAGCGGCCGCTGATCGACATCGTCGCGCTGCGCCCGGCCGCCGCCGCGCCCGAGGCATCGTGGCCGGCGGTGCCCAGCGCGGCGCACGCCGCGGAGGCCACCGCGGCGGCCGCCCGGCGCCCGCCCACCGCCCTGCGCCTCGAGCAGGCCGGCCAGGACGGCGCCCGCAGGCGCATGCTGCTCTCGCTGCGGCGCCACATGGGCTGCTGGTGGGTGAGCCTCTGACGGCGGCCGGCCGGACCCGATGCGCCGGGTTCCGCCATGACGGTCACAAACGCACCGGCGAGCCGCTCACAGTCCCGGAGATCGGCCTGGGCCGCACTTTCTGAATGGCCACGGGGTCGCCCGCTCCGGACCTACTCTGGGCGGGCGTCGCCGCGACGTCGACGCTGGACACCCACCTTCAAGGAGTACGTCATGATCGTTCGCGTCTTCAGGCGACGCCTGCTCGCCGCCCTGCTCCTGTCCGGATTCGCAGCCGCGGCGACCGCGGCGCAACCGCCCCTGCTGGTCTCCCTGGTCCCGGGCGGCGCAGCGGCCAAGGCGGCCAGCGGCGACCGCGTGCTATCGGCGATCCGCGCGGAGCCTGCCACCGACACCATCGAGTCGGTCGCGGTGCAGGCCGCGCACCTCACCGAATCCACCCCCGCCCTCGACCTGCAACTCGCGCCCGGCCGCAGCATCCGCGCGCACCAGGACTACGCCTACGCCAACCCCGACGGCACCGTGGTCTGGTCGGGCCGGATCGAGGGCCTGGACGACCCCGCCGCGCGCCTGCGCCGCTTCGGCGACGCGGAGGCGCTCGAGGCATCGGACGCCTCGGTGCTGATCGTGCGCAACGGCGACAAGCTCACCGGCACCATCCGCGCCGGCGAGGACGTCTACCAGCTGCGCCCGCTGGCCGACGGCGGCCACGTGCTGAGCCGGCTCGACCTCAGCCGCATGCCGCCCGACCACCCGGCCGATTACCGCACGCAGCTGGTCCAGCCGCTGGACCTGGACGCCCTGGCCGAGCCCGCCGACAAGGCCAACACCGTGATCCGCGTCGGCGTGCTGGTCTCCAGTTCCGCGGCCAGCGCGATCGGCGACCTGACCGGCTTCGCCAACCTCGCCATCGCCGAGAGCAACCAGGGCTTCGCCAACAGCGGCATCCAGGTCACCCTGCAGCTGTCCTACCTGGGCACGACGAGCTACTCGGGCACCAACTTCAGCACCGCGCTCAGCCACTTCGCCGGCACCAGCGACGGCAACATGGACTCCTGGCACGCCACCCGCAACAGCACCGCCTCCGATCTCAGCGTGCTGATCATCAACAACAGTTCGTCCTGCGGAATCGGCTACCTCAATTCGAACGCGAGCACGGCCTTCAGCGTGACCCACTACGGCTGCGCCACCGGCTACTACACCTTCGCCCACGAGATCGGCCACAACTTCGGCGCGCACCACAACCCCGAGGCGCCGGCCAACAACACCATCTACCCCTACGGCCACGGCTACCTCGCCCCCGCCCGCACCTGGCGCACGGTGATGGCCTACAACTGCCCGAGCGGCTGCCCGCGGGTCAACTACTGGTCCAACCCGGGCGTCACCTACGGTGGCGTGCCGATGGGTACCGCGTCCACCCACGACAACGCGCGCGTGCTCAACCTGCGCCGCGCCACGGTGGCGGCGTTCCGCTGAGCGACCTCCGGCGGGCCCAGGGACGGGCTCGCCGCATTCGTCGGGGCGGCCGTGCCCGAGCGCCCGGGAGAATGGCAGAATGCCGCCTCCCCGGCACACAGGCGCGCGCGATGCAATACCCCGAATGGATCTGGCACAACGGCGAGATCAAGCCCTGGGCCGAGGCCACCACCCACGTGATGGCGCACGCGCTGCACTACGGTTCCTCGGTGTTCGAGGGCATCCGCTGCTACCGCACCCCCGACGGCCCGGCGATCTTCCGCCTCAGCGACCACAACCGTCGGCTCCACGCCTCGGCCAAGATCCACGACTTCGCCATCCCCTATTCGCTGGACGAGCTCAACGCCGCCACCCGCGAGGTGCTGCGCCGCAACCGCCTGGACGCGGCCTACATCCGCCCGGTGGCCTTCCGCGGCCTGGGCGGCTTCGGCCTGACCGCCGAGACCCCGATCGAGGTGTCCATCGGCGCCTGGCCCTGGGGCACCTACCTCGGCGAAGGCGTGCTGGAGAGCGGCATCGACGCCTGCGTGTCGAGCTGGCAGCGCTTCGCGCCCAACACCATCCCCGCCGGCGCCAAGGCCGGCGGCAACTACCTGTCCGGCCAGCTGGTGGCGCGCGAGGCGCGGCGGCTGGGCTTCGGCGAGGGCATCGCCCTGGCCTCCACCGGGCTGCTGTCCGAAGGCGCCGGGGAGAACCTGTTCCTGGTCTTCGACGGCGTGCTGCACACCCCGCCGGTCAGCGCCGCCCTGCTCAACGGCATCACCCGCCACAGCCTGATCGTGCTGGCCCGCCAGGCCGGGCTGGAGGTGGTGGAGCGCGACATGCCGCGCGAGTACCTGTACCTGTGCGACGAGCTGTTCATGTGCGGCACCGCCGCCGAGATCACCCCGATCCGCTCGGTCGACGGCCGCCAGGTCGGCGAGGGCCGCGCCGGGCCGGTGACGCGGCGGCTGCAGGAACTGTTCTTCGGCCTCTTCGACGGCCGCACGCCGGACGTCCACGGCTGGCTGGAGCGGGTGTAGCGCGCCGCGCGCCCGGGCGCGCGCGATGCGCCTACGGCGGCCGGACCAGGCGGAAGGTCAGGTTGATCCGCGGGCCGACCGGCTTCGCGGTCTTCGGCAGCGCGTGGCGGTAGCGGCGCTGGGTGTCGCCGGCCATCAGCAGCAGGCTGCCGTGCGGCAACGCCAGGGCCAGCCGGGCGTCGCCCGTGCGTGCCTTGAGCGCGAAGCGGCGCGGCGCGCCCAGGCTCAGCGAGGCGATCAGCGGCCGCGGCCCCAGCTCCGGCTCGTCGTCGCTGTGCCAGCCCATGCCGTCGCGGCCGTCGCGGTACAGGTTGGCCAGCACGCTGTTGAACGCGGCGCCGGTCGCCGCCTCCAGCCGCGCCCGCAGCGCCTGCAGCGCCGGCGGCCACGGATGCGGGGCGAAGCGCGCGCCCGAGTAGCGGTAGACGGCCCCCGGATCGCCGATCCACAGGCTCAGCCGCGGGCTGGCGACCTCGCGGCCGAACAGGCGGATGCGATGGGTCTCCCACGGCAGGTCGCGCTGCAGCATCGCGAGCAGCGCATCGGCCTCGGCGCCCGGCAGCCAGGCGGGGTCGAAGCGCAGGTCGGCGCCGGGCAGGGGCAGCGGTTCGAGCGGCACGGCGGCGCGGGCGTCCTTCGCGATGGAGCCCTTCAATTTGCCGCATTCACGCCTGAACCGCGACAATCGCGGCCTGCGACCCGGGAGCCAGCATGAACCAGCCAGCCGACGCCATCGAACGCGACGTGATGGAGTACGACGTCGTCACCGTGGGCGCCGGGCCCGCGGGCCTGTCGTTCGCGATCCGCCTGAAGCAGCTGAACCCGGAGCTGTCGGTCTGCGTGATCGAGAAGTCCAGCACCATCGGCGCCCACATCCTCTCCGGCGCGGTGATCGAGCCCGGCCCGCTGGACGCGCTGCTGCCCGGCTGGCGCGAGGCGCCGCCGCCGGTCTGCGTGCCGGCGAAGGAGGACGAGTTCTGGCTGCTGACCCGGGACGGCGGGCGCAAGGCGCCGATCGTGCCGCCGGGCATGCGCAACCACGGCAACTTCATCGTCTCGCTGGGCGCCCTGTGCGCCTGGCTCGCGCCGCAGGCCGAGGCGCTGGGCGTGGAGATCTACCCGGGCTTCGCCGCCGCCGAGACCCTGCACGACGAGGACGGCACCGTACTGGGCGTGCGCATCGGCGACATGGGCATCGCCCGCGACGGCAGCCACAAGCCCGGCTACACACCCGGGATCGACATCCGCGCCAAGGTCACCGTGCTCGCCGAGGGCGCGCGCGGCCACCTGACCAAGCGCCTGGTGCGCCGCTTCGGGCTCGACGCCGACAGCGATCCGCAGGCCTACTCGATCGGCATCAAGGAACTGTGGCAATTGCCGGCCGGCCGGGCGCAGCCGGGCAAGATCGTCCACACCCTCGGCTGGCCGGCCGACAACCGCACCTACGGCGGCAGCTTCCTCTACCACCTGGAGCACGACCAGGTGGCGATCGGCTACGTCAGCGGGCTGGACTACCGCGACCCGGAATACGCGCCCTACGAAGCGTTCCAGCAGTGGAAACACCACCCGCTGATCAAGCCGCTGCTGGAAGGCGGCAACATTCTCTCCGCCGGCGCGCGCGCCATCGTCACCGGCGGCTGGCAGTCGCTGCCCAGGGTGGAGATGCCCGGCGCACTGCTGATCGGCGACGCCGCCGGGCTGCTCAACGTCCCCAAGATCAAGGGCACCCACCAGGCCGTGCGCAGCGGCATGCTCGCCGCCGAACACCTCGTCGAGAACGCACTGGCGCCGACCGGCTTCGACGCCACCCTGCGTGCCTCCGAGGCCGTGCGCGAGCTGCACAAGGTGCGCAACATCAAGCCCGGCTTCAAGCGCGGCCTGTGGTTCGGCCTGGCCAACGGCGCCTGGGAGACCGCGACCGCCGGCAAGTCGCCATGGACGCTGAAGGTGACGCCGGACTGGTCCTCGCTCGACCGCCTCGACGCCCGCGCCGGCGCGCAGGAGCGGCCCCGGCGCGACTACGTGCAGCGCACGCTGCCCCCGCGCGACCGCCTGGCCGGGGTGTACTTCGCCGCCACCGAGCACGACGAGGACCAGCCGGTGCATCTGCACGTGCACGACACCTCGATCTGCGTCACCCGCTGCGTGGAGGAGTACGGCAACCCCTGCACGCGCTTCTGCCCGGCCGCGGTCTACGAGATCGTCGAGGATGCCCAGGCCGAGCACGGCAAGCGCCTGCAGATCAACGCCGCCAACTGCGTGCACTGCAAGACCTGCGACATCAAGGACCCCTACGAGATCATCACCTGGGTCACCCCCGAGGGCGGCTCTGGGCCGAACTACCAGAACCTGTGAGCGGGGCGCGCGCCGCGCTGGTCGCCATGGGCTGGCGCATCGGTCGCATCGGCTACCGCCTGCGTAACACCTGGGCTGGCCTGCGCCGCCGCGGGTTGCGCGGCTCGGTCGAGGCGATCGCTGCGGAGCTGCGGCGACGTGCCACGATGTCGGCGGAGCCGATGGCCGCTAGTACGTTGCCGGCCGGCGACACGGTCGCCGACGTGCTCGTCATCGACCAGATGCTGCCCGATCCCACTCGCGATTCCGGTTCGGTACGCCTGCTGGCGATCTTACGACTGCTGCAGGCTAGTGGTCGCCGGGTCGCCTTCATGCCCGACAACGGTCGCGACGTGCCGGAAGCCTCTGCACGACTGCGCGCGATAGGCGTGGCGCTGATCGGCTTGCCCGGCGCCCCGGCGCTGCCCGCGTGGCTGAAGGCCGCAGCCGGACGCCGCGCCATGGTGCTGTTGTGCCGCTGCGAAGTCGCCAGCCGCCACCTGTCGCTGGTCCGCGCCCTGGCACCCGACGCGCTGGCGGTCTTCGACACCGTCGACCTGCACCACCTGCGCGAGCGCCGCGCGGCACGGCGCGCAGGAGATGCGCGGGGACTCGCCCGCGTACGCCGCATCGAGCGCATGGAACTCGATCTGGTCGCACGCTGCGACGCCACCTTGGTGGTCAGCACGGTCGAGCGAGACTACGTTGCCGAGCGTTGCCCCCAGGCACGCATCGAGGTATTGAGCAACGTGCACGAGGCGCGGGGTCCTGGGCCGGCCTTCACGGCACGACACGGGATGATCTTCATCGGCGGTTTCGGCCACCCACCCAACCGCGAGGCGGTCGCCTGGCTGGTCGGCGAGATCCTGCCGCGCGTGCGCGAAGCGCTGCCGGGCCTGCCGCTGCACCTGGTCGGCGACGTGCCCCCCAAGGACGCCGCTGCGCTGGAGCGCGCCGGCGTGACCGTGCATGGCCGGGTCGTCGAGCTGGCGCCGCTGCTCGACGCCGCGCGGGTAAGCGTGGCACCGCTTCTCTCGGGTGCGGGGGTCAAGGGCAAGATTAATACCGCCATGAGCCACGGCCTGCCGGTGGTCACGACCCGGATCGGCGCCGAGGGCATGCACTTGGCGCACGGGCACGACGCCTTGATCGTCGAGGACGCCTCGGCCTTCGCCGCTGCGGTCGTGGACTTGCACGAGGACGAGGCGCTGTGGAACCGGCTCGTGCGCGGCGGCCTGGAGAACGTCGAGGCGCACTTTTCCCCCGCCGCAGCCGCACGCACGCTAGAGGCGCTGCTGCCGCGTCCGGCAGGAACGGCACGGGGGCCCACGTAACCGCGGCCGCCAGGAGCGCGGGCCCGCGCGGTCATTGCCGCGGGGCGCCGCTTTAATAGCGCGGTTCGCGGTGCCAGGCCCAGGCGGTGGCGATGATCTCGCCAATGTCGGTATAGGCCGGGCGCCAACCCAGACGTTCGCGTGCGAGCGCGCTGGAGGCCACCAGTACCGCCGGGTCGCCCGGCCGCCGCGCGCCCACCGTGAAGGGCACTTCGCACCCGACGACCGCGCGGGCGGCCGCGATCACCTCCAGCACGCTGAAGCCGTCGCCGTTACCGAGGTTGAAAGCGTGCGCGCCCGGCGCCGCATCCATGTAGTCCAGCGCAGCCAGGTGCGCGGCGGCGAGGTCATCCACGTGCACGTAGTCGCGCACGCAGGTGCCGTCGCGCGTGGGATAGTCCGCCCCATGGACGGTCAGCCCATGGCCCTCGCCGCGCATCGCGCGCAGCACGTTGGGGATCAGGTGGGTCTCGGGATCGTGCGACTCGCCGATCCTGCCCGTGGGGGCGGCGCCGGCCGCGTTGAAGTAACGCAACGAGACGGAACGCAGCCCGTAGCCGGCCGCGGCATCGGCGAGCATGCGCTCGACCATGGCCTTGCTGGCGCCGTAAGGGTTGATCGGCGCGATCGGGTGCGTCTCGTCGATGGCGTCGCTGCGCGGCTCGCCGTAGACCGCGGCGGTGGACGAAAACACCAGCCGCTCGACGCCGGCGCCTCGCATCGCCTGCAGCAGGCGCAGGGTGCCGGCGACGTTGTTCTCGTAGTAGGCGAGCGGCGCGCGCACTGATTCGGCGACCAAAGAACGCGCGGCGAAGTGCATGACCGCATCGAAGCGTCCGCCGGCGAAAGCCGCTTCCAGATCGCCCGGGCGCAACAAGTCGCCTTCGACCAGCGGCGCATCGTCCACCGCGGCACGATGGCCGGTGGAGAGGTTGTCGAACACCACGGCCTCATGGCCGGCGGCCGCCAGGTGGGCGAGCATGTGCGAGCCGATATAGCCGGCGCCGCCGCAGACCAGGACCCTCACCCGCGACTCCGATGAACGACCGCTCCGTTAAGCGGCGGACACGATCGAGCGGCCGCGACCGATGCCATAGTAGGCGACTCCGAACGATTCGATTTCCGCCGGATCGTACAGGTTCCGCCCGTCGAACACGACCCGGTCGGCGAGCGCGCCCAGCAACCCGCGATCTGGACTACGGAACTCGCGCCATTCGGTCACGATCGCGAGCGCATCGGCACCGGCGACGGCCTCGGCCGCGGAACGGCACAGGCGCAGATCCGGCCGCTCGCCATACAGGCGCCTGGCCTCGTCCGCAGCCTCGGGGTCGTAGGCCTGCACCGTCGCGCCGGCCGCCCAGAGCTGCTCGAGCAGGCGGCGGCTGGAGGCCTCGCGCATGTCATCGGTGTCCGGCTTGAACGCCAGCCCCCACACGGCGAAGGTCTTGCCCGCCGGCTCGGCGCCATAGTGACGCCGGACGAGCGAGTAGAGGTGTTCTTTCTGCCGCGCGTTGACCGCCTCCACCGCCTCGAGCAGCTGCGGCGCCACCCCGAGCTTCTGCGCGGTGCGCACCAGCGCCTGCACGTCCTTGGGAAAGCAGGACCCGCCATAGCCGGCGCCCGGATAGATGAAGTGCCAGCCGATGCGCGGATCCGAACCGATCCCCAGGCGCACCCGCTCGATGTCGGCGCCCACGCGCTCGGCGATGTTCGCCATCTCGTTCATGAAGCTGATCTTGGTGGCCAGCATCGCGTTGGCCGCGTACTTGGTCAGCTCCGCGGACGTCACGTCCATCACCACGAAACGATCGTGATTGCGCACGAACGGCGCGTACAGGCGCTGCAGGGCCAGTGCGGCGTCCTCGTCGTCGGTGCCGATGACGATGCGGTCGGGATGCATGCAGTCCTTGACCGCCGCGCCCTCCTTCAGGAACTCCGGATTGGAGACGACCTCGAACTTCAGCTCCAGCCCGCGGCGCTCGAGCTGGGCCGCCACCTCGCGCCGGACCAGCGCCGCGGTGCCGACCGGCACGGTGGACTTGTTGACCACGATCGCGGGCGCGGCGAGATGCTCGCCGATGGTGCGCGCCACCGCCAGCACGTGCCGCAGGTCGGCGCTGCCGTCCTCGTCGGGCGGCGTGCCGACGGCGATGAAGAGCAGTTCGTTGGCCTCGATCGCCGGGCCGGGCTCGGTGGTGAAGCGCAGCCGCCCGGCCGCGTGGTTGCTGCGGACGAGGCCCTCCAGGCCCGGCTCGTAGAACGGAACGATCCCGTCGCGGAGCCCCTGGACCCGGGCTTCGTCGATATCGACGCAGGTCACGTCATGGCCGATCTCGGCAAGACACGCCCCGGTGGCCAGGCCGACGTAGCCCGCGCCGAAGATCGCGACCTTCATTCGCACACCCGCTCCTGGCGACAGGCGGACTCTAGTGCGCGATTGTTACAAACGGCACGCCGGTCTTCTCCCGCAGCTCGTCCAGGCCCACGCCGTCGGCCGTCTCCACCAGCACCAGTCCGTCCGGCGCGACGTCGAACACCGCCAGGTCGGTGATGATGCGATCCACCACCCCGACGCCGGTCAGCGGCAGCGTGCACTCGGGCAGGATCTTGTGGCTACCGTCCTTCGCCACGTGCTCCATCAGCACCACCACGCGCTTGACCCCGGCGACCAGGTCCATCGCGCCGCCCATGCCCTTGACCATCTTGCCGGGCACCATCCAGTTGGCCAGGTCGCCGCGATGGGTCACCTGCATCGCGCCCAGGATCGCCAGGTCGATGTGGCCGCCGCGGATCATCGCGAACGAGTCGTGGCTGCCGAAGTAGCTGGCGCCCTTGCGCGCGGTGACGGTCTGCTTGCCGGCGTTGATCAGGTCGGCATCCACCTCGTCCTCGGTCGGGAACGGACCGATGCCGAGCAGGCCGTTCTCCGACTGCAGCCAGACGTCGACCCCGTCGGGGATGTGATTGGCCACCAGCGTCGGCAGGCCGATGCCGAGGTTGACGTAGGCGCCGTCGGTCAGCTCGCGCGCGGCGCGCGCGGCCATCTGGTCGCGGGTCCAGGCCATCAGTGTTCTCCTGTCTGGCGCACGGTGCGCTGTTCGATGCGCTTCTCCGGCGTTGCGTTGACGACGATGCGATCGACATAGATGCCCGGCAGGTGCACGTGGTCCGGGTCGATGTCGCCGATTTCCACCAGTTCCTCCACCTCGGCCACGCAGATCTTGCCGGCCATCGCGCAGGCCGGGTTGAAGTTGCGCGCGGTCTTGCGGAACACCAGATTGCCGGCGCGATCGGCCTTCCACGCCTTGACCAGCGCGACGTCGGCCACCAGCGCGGTCTCCAGCACGTAGTGCTTGCCGTCGAACTCCCGGGTTTCCTTGCCCTCGGCGACGATGGTGCCGTAGCCGGTGGCGGTGAAGAACGCCGGGATGCCCGCGCCGCCGGCGCGCAGGCGCTCGGCCAGCGTGCCCTGCGGATTGAACTCCAGCTCCAGCTCGCCGCCCAGGTACTGGCGCTCGAATTCCTTGTTCTCGCCCACGTAGGAGGAAATCATCTTGCGGATCTGCCGCGTCTCCAGCAGTTGGCCGAGGCCGAAGCCGTCGACGCCGGCGTTGTTGGAGATGACCGTCAGTCCGGAGACCCCGGAATCGCGCAGCGCGGCGATCAGCGCCTCGGGGATGCCGCACAGGCCGAAGCCGCCGACCGCCAGGGTCTGGTCGTCGGCGACGACGCCGTCGAGCGCGGCGCGCGCATTGGGAAAGAGCTTGCCGGCGCCGTGTGCGGCGCGCTCGGGAGAGGTCGTTTCGCTCATCGGGCGGTCTCGCGCGGGGATGGCCCGCCATTCTAGCCCGAGCCGCCCGCCGTGCCCTTGGACCTTCGGTCAATCCGCCGCGGCCGCCAGCGCATCCAGCACGCCCGCCAGGCCGTCGCGCCAGTCCGGGAGCGCGACGCCGAAATCGCGCTGCAGCGAGGCGGTATCCAGGCACGAATAGGCCGGGCGGCGCGCAGGCGTCGGATAGTCCGCCGTGGCGATCGCTTCGACCCGTGGCGCGCGCGCCAGCAGGCCGCGCGCCACCGCACCGGCGAAGATCGCCTCGGCGAAGCCGTGCCAGCTGGTCTGGCCGGCCGCGGTCAGGTGCCAGGTGCCGGAGCGTTCGCCCCCCGCGGCCAGCGCCCGCGCGGTGACGTCGGCGATCAGCGCGGCCGGGGTCGGCGTGCCGACCTGGTCGGCCACCACCCGCAGGACGTGGCGCTCGGCCCCCAGGCGCAGCATGGTGCGCAGGAAGTTGTGGCCGTGGGGGGCGTAGACCCAGGCGGTGCGGAAGATCAGGTGGCGGCCGCCGGCGGCGCGGATCGCCGCCTCGCCGGCCAATTTGCTCGCGCCGTAGACGCCGAGCGGCGCAGTGGCATCGTCGGGCCGGTACGGGCGCGTGGCGCTGCCGTCGAATACGTAGTCGGTCGAGTAGTGCACCAGCGGCACGCCGTGCGCGGCGCACCAGCCGGCGATCGCCCCCGGCGCGCGCGCATTGGCGGCGAACGCCGCCTCGGGCTCGCTCTCGGCACGGTCGACGGCGGTGTAGGCCGCGGCGTTCACCACCACGGACGGGCGCTCGCGGTCCAGCAGCGCCAGCGCCTGGCCCGCATCGGCGAAATCGGCGCGAGCGCAAGGGCTGCCATCTGCCAGAGCGCCGCTGCGCGTTGCCGCCACCAGGCGATCGCCGCCGGCCAGCGCGCGCAGCAGCTCGCGCCCGACCTGCCCGTTGGCGCCGAAGACCAGGATCGTCATGGCGCGTAGACCGGCAGCCGTTCCTCGGCCACGTCGGCCAGCCGCGGCGCCGCGGCGTCCTTGTCCGACAGCACGGGCGATGCGATCGGCCAGTCGATGCCGATGTCCGGATCGTCCCAGCGCACGCCGGCGTCGGCCTCCTTCACGTAGACGTCGGTGCACAGGTAGCTGAAGACCGCGCGCTCGGACAGCACCGCGAAACCGTGCGCAAAGCCCTCCGGAATCCAGAGCTGCCTGCGGTTCTCCGCGCTCAGCACCACGCCGATCCAGCGACCAAAGTGGGGCGAACCGCGGCGAATGTCCACGGCAACGTCGAAGACCTCGCCTTCCAGCACGCTGACCAGCTTGCCCTGCGGCCGCGGCCACTGGTAGTGCAGGCCGCGCAGCACGCCCTGGGCCGAGGACGAGACGTTGCTCTGCACGAAACGAGTCGGCAGCCCGTGCTCGCCGAAGCGTTCGGCATTCCAGGTCTCGAAGAAAAAGCCGCGCGCATCGCCGAACACCGCAGGCTCGATGATCGTGCAGCCCGGCAATTCGGTGCGTTCGATCTTCATGGCACCACCCCGCGCTGCGCCAGCGTGTGCAGGTACTGGCCGTAGCCGTTCTTGCGCAGCGGGGCGGCCAGCGCCTCCAGCTGCTCGGCGTCGATCCAGCCCTGCCCGAATGCGATCTCTTCGGGGCAGCAGACCTGCAACCCCTGCCGGGTCTGGATGGTCTCGATGAAGTTGGCCGCCTCGTGCAGTGACTGGTGGGTGCCGGTGTCGAGCCAGGCATAGCCGCGGCCGAGTTGCTCGAGATACAAGGCGCCCTCGTCGAGATAGCGGCGGTTGAGGTCGGTGATCTCCAGCTCGCCGCGCGGCGAGGGCTTCAGCTCGGCGGCGTAGTCGCTGGCGCGGCCGTCGTAGAAGTACAGCCCCGTCACCGCGTAGTTGGAGCGCGGGCGTTCCGGCTTCTCGGCGATGTCGATCACCTTGCCTTGCGCGTCGAACTCGGCCACGCCGTAGCGCTCTGGATCGTTGACCCAGTAACCGAAGACCGTCGCACCGTGCGTACGCGCATCGGCACGGTGCAGGATGTCGCGAAAGCCGTGGCCATGGAAGATGTTGTCGCCCAGCACCAGACAGCTCGGCTGACCGCCCACGAAATCGCGCCCGATCAGATAGGCCTGGGCCAACCCATCCGGACTCGGCTGCACGGCATACTGGATGTCCATGCCCCACTGCGCGCCGTCGCCCAGCAGCGCCTGGAACAGCGCCTGTTCGTGCGGGGTATTGATGATCAGCACCTCGCGGATGCCCGCCAGCATCAGCACGCTGAGCGGGTAGTAGATCATCGGCTTGTCGTAGACCGGCAGCAGTTGCTTGCTCACGCCCTTGGTGATCGGGTACAGCCGCGTCCCGGAGCCGCCGGCGAGGATGATGCCCTTGCGCGCGGTCATGCCGTGGCCCCCATGCGCTCCAGCCGGTAGCTGCCGTCGAGGATGCGCTGCACCCAGTCCTGATTGGCCAGGTACCAGTCGACCGTCTTGGCGATGCCGCTGTCGAAGTCGTGGCGCGGGCGCCAGCCGAGTTCGTCGCGCAGCTTGGAAGCGTCGATGGCGTAGCGCCGGTCGTGACCCGGGCGATCGGCGACGAAGGCGATCTGGCTGCTGCGCGGCCGGCCGTCCTCGCGCGGGCGGCGCTCGTCGAGCAGGCGGCAGATCGTGCGCACGACCTCGATGTTCTCGCGCTCGGCATCGCCGCCGACGTTGTAGGTCTCGCCCACCTGCCCCTTCGCCAGCACCGTGCGGATCGCTTCGCAGTGATCGGTCACGAACAGCCAGTCGCGCACCTGCCGGCCGTCGCCGTACACGGGCAACGGCTCTCCGGCCAGCGCCTTGGCGATCGTCAGCGGAATGAGCTTCTCCGGGAAGTGATAGGGCCCGTAGTTGTTGGAACAGTTGGTGGTGAGCGTCGGCAGGCCATAGGTGTGGTGGAAGGCGCGCACCAGGTGGTCCGAGGCGGCCTTGGAGGCCGAATACGGCGAGTTCGGCGCGTACGGGGTGGTCTCGGTGAACTTGCCGGTCTCGCCGAGCGAGCCGTAGACCTCGTCGGTGGACACGTGCAGGAAGCGGAACGCCGCCTTGACCTCCCCGTCGAGCGCCTTCCAGTAATCGCGCACGGCCTCCAGCAGGGCCAGGGTACCGACCACATTGGTCTGCACGAACGCCGCCGGTCCGTCGATGGACCGATCGACGTGACTTTCGGCGGCGAAGTTGAGCACCGCATCGGGCCGATACTCGGAAAGCAGGCGCGCCACCAGCGCGCGGTCGCCGATGTCGCCGTGCACGAACACGTGGTCCGGATTGCCCTCGAGCGAGGCCAGCGTGTGCAGGTTGCCCGCATAGGTCAGCGCGTCGAGGTTCACCACGCGCGCGCCCTGGCGCACCGCCTCGAGTACGAAGTTGCCGCCGATGAAGCCGGCCCCGCCGGTCACGAGCCAGGTTGGCACTGGGTAGATCTCCTTGTGGGGGCGCAACGCGCCGAGTCGAGGTAAAGCCGCTGAAACAGGATATACGCTTCCCGGCGTCCGCCGCCCGGCCAAAGCTGAACTCAGGGCCGGTCGCACGGCCGCCCCCCAGCCGCTAGAATCCCGGGGTTCGCCCCGGGCCGGCCGCCGCGGCCGGGAGAGACCCGCCAGCATTCAAGGAATCCCGCTCTGATGAAGATCCTCGTCGCCTACAAGCGCGTGGTGGACTACAACGTCCGCATCCAGGTCAAGCCGGACGGCTCCGGCGTCGTCACCGACGGCGTCAAGCTCTCGCCAAACCCGTTCGACGAGATCGCGCTGGAAGAAGCCCTGCGCCTGCGCGACAAGGGCGTCGCCAGCGAGGTCGTGGTCGCCACCATCGCCCCGGCGGACGCCCAGCCGCACCTGCGAAACGGCCTGGCCATGGGCGCCAACCGCGCCATCCACGTGGTCAGCGACCGGGCCATCCAGCCGCTGACCGCGGCCCGCACCCTGCTCAAGCTGATCGAGAGGGAGCAGCCCGGGCTGGTCCTGCTGGGCAAACAGGCCATCGACGACGACGCCAACCAGACCGGGCAAATGCTGGCCACGTTGTGGTGCCGCCCGCAGGCCACCTTCGCATCGAAGCTGGAGGTCGCGGGCGACAAGGCCACCGTGATCCGCGAGGTGGACGCCGGCCTGGAGACCCTGGAAGTGGACCTGCCGGCGGTGGTCACCACCGACCTGCGCCTCAACGAGCCCCGCTTCATCAAGCTGCCCGACATCATGAAGGCCAAGAGCAAGCCGCTGGAAACGATTCCCTTCGCCGATCTCGGCGTCGATCCCGGCGACTTCCTCGAGACCACGCACTATGCCGCGCCCGCCGGCCGCAGCCGCGGTGTGATGGTCAAGGATGCCGCCGAACTGGTCGCCAAGCTCAAGGAAAAGGGCCTGCTGTAACCCGTCCCATCGCCGCTTCCGCAGGGAAGCGCGGGGCCGGGGCGCGCGGCCGACGCCGCCGCGACCCGCCCCACTCTCAGGAGAACGTCATGTCCAAGGTTCTGATCGTCGCCGAGCACCACGAAGGCCGGCTCAACGGCGCCACCGCCAAGTGCGTCGCCGCCGCCGGCGCGCTGCAGCCCGAGGCCGTCGACATCGTCGTCCTGGCCGCGGACGCCGCGCCCGTGGCCGCCGAGGCTGCACAGATCGAAGGCGTGCGCAAGGTACTGGCGGTCAGCGCCGAGGCCAATGCGCACCCAATCGCGCAGGTGCTGGGGCCGCAGGTGGCCAAGCTCGCCCAGGGCTACAGCCACGTGTTCGGCCCCTCCACCACGTTCGGCAAGGACCTGATGCCGGTCGTCGCCGCCCTGCTGGGCACCGCGCAGGTCTCCGACGTGATGGCGGTGGAAAGCACGCACACCTTCAAGCGCCCGATCTACGCCGGCAACGCGATCGTCACCGTCCAGGCGCCCACCGACCGGCCGGTCGTGGCGACCGTGCGCTCCGCCTCCTGGCCGGAAGCCGCCCGCGGCGGCAGCGCGGAGGTCGAAGCCGTATCGGTGGAGGCCCAACTGCCCAGCCACACCCGCTTCGTCGGCCTGGCGGCCGGCAGCAGCGACCGCCCCGATCTGCAGAGCGCGCGCCGCGTCGTCGCCGGCGGCCGCGGCGTCGGCTCGGAGGAGAACTTCCGCATCATCTTCGACTTCGCCGACAAGCTTGGCGCGGCGGTGGGCGCCTCGCGCGCGGCCGTGGACGCGGGCTACGTGCCCAACGAACTGCAGGTCGGCCAGACCGGCAAGATCATCGCGCCCGAGCTCTACGTCGCCATCGGCATTTCCGGTGCGATCCAGCACCTGACCGGCATCAAGGACGCCGGCACCATCGTCGCCATCAACAAGGATGCCGACGCGCCGATCTTCGAGATCGCCGACATCGGGCTAGTGGGGGATTTGTTCAAGGTGCTGCCGGAGCTGGAAGCGACGCTCTGACAGTCCAACAACGCGCGACAGCGAGTGCGCCCATTATTGCGTCTAAGCAGCAAGGCCTCGTCCGCTGCATGGCTTTGCGTCGCAGCGGCGTGTTATTTCATCGCGCTGCTCTGGCTGGAACACGACCTGGAAATCATGAGCCGGTTGCGCTCGATCTCCGGGCCGCTCTTGGCGACGCTGCCGCTGGCCCTCGGCAGCTTCGCTTTGCGTTTTCTCCGCTGGCGGCTCCTGCTGGAGCGGTCGGGCCATCCCATCGCCCTGTCGAGCTTTTCCGCCTATCTCGCCGGCTTCGCCTTCACGGCCTCGCCCGGAAAAGCAGGTGAGCTGATCCGGATCCGCTATTTCCTCCGGCAAGGCGTGCCAGCAGCACGGACGATCTCGGCATTCGTCTTCGAGCGGGCATGCGATCTGGCTGTCGTGCTGGGGCTCGCCGCGGTGGTCGCGGTGTTGGTGCCGGCGTTCGCCCTACTGGCAGTCGTCATCGCCGCGATTCTGGCCGCGATCGTGCTCTGCGCCCGGGCCCCTCTCGTGCTGCGCCTCCTCCGACGCGGTATCCACGTCAGGGCACCAGGGCACTGGATCGCACGCGCTGCGGCAGCGCTACTGGACGGGCTTGCCGGCGTCCGCCCATTGCTCGCTTGGCAGACCGTCCGCCCTAGCCTGGGCCTGGGCGCGCTCGCGTGGCTGCTTCCGAGCATCGCGTTCGGCGTGCTGTGCAAGGCCCTGGGTATCTCGCTCCCCTGGTGGACCCTGATCGGCCTATACCCGGCGGCCATGCTGATCGGCGCTTTGTCGTTCGTGCCTGGCGGCCTGGGAACGACCGAAGCGGCGATCGTAGTGCTCCTGGGCACCCTCGGCATAGATTTTCCCGACGCGATAACGGTTGCGATCGCGATCAGATTGGCGACTCTTTGGGTGTCCATCGTGCTGGGGATGGCATGCCTCGCCTGGCTGGAGTTGCGGCCCGCGCTCGCTAACCGCTGATCGACCGTCACGGCCGCTGCCTGCGCCGCGGTGGCCGCCCGCGGCCACGCCCGACAACCGCGAGGAGGCCAGCTGCTCGCGCTGCTCGCGCGCAACCCGCTTTATCTCCTGATGCTGCCGCTATGGCTGTTGCGGGGTAAAGCAGCGCTCAAGCGAGAGCTCGCCCGGCGCGTACAGCTCCCACCCGATGCCCTGCCCTACAACCCGGCAGTGCTTGAACTCCTGAGGACGACCACACAACGGCCCAGAGTGCTCTGCACTGCGTCAGACATGCTGCTGGTGGAGCCGATCGCCAAGCACCTTGGGCTCTTCGAGCAGGTCATCGCAAGCGATGGGCAACGCAATCTCGCCGGATCACACAAAGCGCAAGCGCTTGTGGACGCATTCGGCGAAAAGAACTTTGATTATGTGGCCAACGGCCGCGTCGACCTCGAAGTCTGGCGGCACGCATCCGGCGCCTGGGTCGTCAATAACGACACCGCGCTTGCGGAGGCCGTTGCGCGTCTTACTCGCGTTCATGCCCACTGGCCAGCGCCTGCCCGAGCAAAGGCTTGGCTCAAGGCACTGCGCCTGCACCAGTGGCTGAAAAACCTGCTGGTCCTGGTGCCCCTGGTGATGGCGCATAGAGTGTTCGAGCCAGACGCTCTTTGGCAGGCCATGATCGCAGTGGTGTCCTTCGGATTGTGCGCATCCGGCGTCTATGTGCTCAACGACCTGCTCGACCTGGTCCCGGATAGGCAGCACCCCCGCAAGCGGCAACGCCCATTCGCAGCCGGACATCTGCCGCTTCTGCAGGGGATATTCGCAGCGCCAGCGCTGACGCTCGCGGGATTGGCCCTCTCCATCGCGTGCGGACTCAATTTCACTCTTGTGCTGTTGACGTACTACGTCCTCACCCTGGCATATTCGCTGCGCTTCAAGCGCATCGTAATGATCGACGTCGTCATGCTCGCTGGGCTCTATACGGTGCGCATCATCGGCGGCGCTGTCGCCATCGACGCGGAGCTGTCGTTCTGGCTGCTGGCGTTCTCGATGTTCATGTTCCTCTCGCTCGCCCTGCTCAAACGGTATACCGAATTGCACGCCATGCTGGCCAGCGGAAAGAACAAGGCGAGCGGCAGAGGCTATTCCGTAGAAGACCTGCCGCTCCTCCAATCGCTAGGCGCGGCTTCCGGATACATCGCGGTCATGGTGATGGCGCTCTATATCAATAGCCCGCAGAGTCTGGAGCTGTATACCCGGCCCCAGGCATTGTGGCTGCTGTGTCCAGTCCTGCTGTACTGGGTGAGCCGTGTGTGGATCGTGGCCCATCGCGGCCAGATGCACGACGACCCGATCGTCTTCGCCGCTACCGATCGCGTCAGCCAAGTGGTTGTCGCGCTCTGCGGCATCTTCCTGCTGAGCGCTATCTGATGCCGCGAGCAGGCGAGTCCTGGGGCAGATATCCCCGCGTCGAGCAGCGTATGGTGCGGCTCGTCGACCGCGACGCCGCCATGCCCGCTTTCGACGGACACGCACTGCCCCACGGGAACGGCCGGAGCTACGGCGACAGCTGCCTCGATCCCGGCGGCACGCTGCTGCATGCGCGCGGGCTGGACCGCTTCATCGCCTTCGACCCGGCCACGGGCATCCTGCGCTGCGAGGCCGGGGTCACCCTGGCGGAGATCATCGAACTGGTCTTGCCTCTGGGCTGGTTCCTGCCGGTGACGCCCGGCACCCGCTACGTGACGGTCGGCGGGGCCATCGCCAACGACGTACACGGCAAGAACCACCATCGCGTCGGCACCTTCGGCCATCATGTGCGCTCGCTGGAGCTGTTGCGCAGCGACGGCAGCCGCCGGAACCTCGTTCCCGGGGCGTCCGGCGGATGGTTCGAGGCGACCGTGGGGGGCCTCGGGCTCACCGGGCTCGTCACCTGGGCCGAACTGCAGCTGCGACGTGTGCCCGGCCCCTACCTGGAGACGGAGAACGTCCGCTTCGGCAATCTGGACGAATTCTTCGCGCTCTCGCGGGAGAGCGCCGACCGCTTCGAGTACAGTGTCGCCTGGATCGACTGCCTGGCGAGCGGGCACGCCTGCGGCCGCGGGCACTTCACCCGCGCCGACCACGCGACGCAGCTGCTTTCCAAGCGGCCGCCCGCCCCTGGACAGGGACTAGCGATCCCGCTGACCCCGCCTGTTTCGATGGTCAACCGGCTGACGCTGCGGCCCTTCAACGCCGCCTACTACTGGCGGCAGCCCGCGCCGCGCAAGCGGCAGACGAGCCACCTGCTGCCCTTCTTCTACCCGCTGGACGGCATCCGGGACTGGAACCGCATGTACGGACCGAACGGTTTCCTCCAGTACCAGTGTGTGCTGCCCCCATCGGAGGCGCACGCAGGGATCGCCGCATTGCTCGCCGAGATCGCCAAGAGCGGCAGCGGCTCCTTCCTCGCGGTGCTGAAGGAATTCGGCGGCCGCCCCTCGCCGGGCATGCTGTCGTTTCCCCGCGCCGGCACCACGCTCGCACTGGATTTCCCGAATACCGGAGACAGCGTGCTCCAACTGCTCGGACGCTTGGATCGCATCGTCGACGAGGCAGGAGGCGCGATCTATCCTGCCAAGGATGCGAGAATGCCGGGCGCTTCGTTCAGGCGGGCGTACCCCCGCTGGACCGACTTCCGCGATTTCGTCGATCCACGCCTTTCCTCCGGCCTTTGGCGCCGAGTCATGGAGTAGAGATGCAACGCGTTCTCATCATCGGCGCCACGTCGGCGATCGCGGAGGCCGCAGCGAGGCGCTTCGCCGCCCGCGGCGCCGCCATCCATCTGCTGGGCCGCCAGCACGCGCGGCTTCAGGCCATCGCCGACGATCTCGGCACGCGCGGCGCCCGCGTCAGCATTGGCATCCTGGACGTCAACGACGTCGACGAGCACGGCCAAGCGCTCGACGCCGCCTGGACCGAGCTGGGCGGCGTCGATGTGGCCCTGATCGCCCACGGCACCCTTCCAGACCAGGACGCGTGCGACGCATCGGTGGATCTGGCGCTGCGCGAGTTCGAGACCAACGGCACGGCGACGATCGCGCTGTGCGCCGCGCTGGCCCAACGACTCCGGGCCGGCAGCACGCTCACCGCAATCTCGTCCGTCGCCGGCGACCGGGGGCGTGCCAGCAACTATCTTTACGGCAGCGCCAAGGCAGCCGTCAGCGCCTACCTGAGCGGTTTGGGGCAACGCTTGCGCCCGTCCGGCATCAACGTGCTGACCGTCAAGCCCGGCTTCGTCGATACGCCCATGACTGCGTCCTTCCAAAAGGGGCCGCTCTGGGCGACGCCGGACAGGGTGGGACGGGGCATCGTCCGGGCGATCGATCGTCGCAAGGCCGTGGTGTATCTGCCCGCGTTCTGGTGGGCGATCATGTACGTCATCCGCGCCATCCCCGAGCCAATCTTCCGCAGGATCCGCCTCTGACATGACCGACAAGCACGCGAAGATCGTCATCACCGGCGCAGCCGGCCTGGTAGGCCAGAACCTGATCGTTGAGCTCGAACAGCAGGGCTATACTCGGCTGGTCGCGATCGACAAACACGCGCACAATCTCGGCATCCTCCAGGGCCTGCATCCGCAGGTTCGCACCGTCCTGGCCGATCTCGCCGAACCCGGGGAATGGTCGGAAGAGTTCCGGGACGCAAGCTGCGTGGTGCAACTGCATGCGCAGATTACCGGGAAGACGACCGAGATATTCAACAGGAACAACCTGACCGCGACCCGGCACGTGCTCGACGCCATGAAAGCGGCTGCCGTGCCCTACCTGGTGCACATCAGTTCGTCGGTCGTCAACTCGGTGGCTGTCGATGACTACACCAACACCAAACGTGCTCAGGAGGAAATGGTGGTCTCCAGCGGGCTTCGCCATTGCGTGCTGCGTCCCACGCTGATGTTCGGCTGGTTCGACCCCAAGCACCTCGGCTGGCTATCGCGCTTCATGGCCCGGACCCCGGTGTTCCCGATCCCGGGAGACGGACGATTCATGCGGCAGCCGCTGTACGAGCGCGACTTCTGCCGCTGCATCGTCAAGTGCATCGAGCGGGAACCGGACGGCGAGATCTACGATATCGTCGGTGCCACAAGGATCGACTATGTCGACATCATCCGCACCATCAAGCGAGCCAAAAACCTGCGTACCATAATCGTGCACATTCCTATCGGGCTGTTCGCCTTTCTGCTGCGCACCTATTCCCTATTCAGCACCAAGCCGCCGTTCACCGCGGACCAACTGAAGGCGTTAAGCGCGGGAGACGATTTCAAGGGGGTTGATACGGAGGCCGTCTTTGGCGTGAAACAAACGCCATTCGAAGACGCCATCCTCGAAAGCTATACCCACCCCACGTATTCGAGCATCGTGCTGAAGCGATGACCAGGGCGCCGTTCAAGAGCCGAACCAACTGATGCATATTTTGAAGGATCCTAGCCCGACCACCGATCAGCGGGAGTGGTGGGCACGAAAATCGGCATCGGCGGCGCTCCTGCTAGCGCTTGTCGTTGTCGTTCTATACTTTCGCCGACCCGATCAGTTTTTTTCGCCCTACATTTGGGTCGAAGATGGAACCGTCAGCCTCAAGCAGTATCTCGAGCACGGGTGGCGCTATTTGGGTGAGCCCGTCGCGGGCTATCTCATTCTACCCTCGAAGCTGATCCAGCTCGCCGCGCTCTGGATCTCCGGCCTTTACTATCCGGAACTGGCGATGATCGGCACGATAGTGTTCACGTGGCTGGTCCTATGCTGCATCGCTTATGCACCGACCACGCTGCGCTGGAAGTATGTCTGCGCCATTGCGCCGCTCGTCATCCCCACTGATTCCGAAGTTTTCGGGACCTCGCATTATGCATTCTGGTGGGGGTCACTATTACTGATTCCCGCCCTGCTTTGGCGCCCCGATGCCGGGAAGCTCCCGCTCAGATTAACAATTTCAGCACTTGGTGCGCTTTCATCACCATTGGTCATCGCACTACTACCGCTATTCGTGATCAATGCGTTATGGAGACGCCGCCCAAGTGAGTGGATTCTGCTAATCTGCATGGCTGGCGGCGCCGGCCTGCAATACTATTTTATTAAGTCCACAGGAACGCCGGGGGCCGGCCTGCCTGAGCACATATCGATACTTGCAGTGGCTCAGAAATTTCTAGGGTATTTCGTATGGTGGCCCGCCTCCGGCAATGTGGCTTTGGCGCTGTCTGGAATAGTCTTGGCAGCGCTCTTGGCGGGGGCGGCATCCAGATGGCGCGAGATCCAATGGACGCATGTCGTCCTTGCCGGCGCTTTCGTGGTTTCTGTGGTGATTTCGATCGCCCGCGCGCCGGTGGAGATCATCGACCCCTTCTTCGCCGGACCACGCTACTTCTTTTATCCCTACATCCTGCTCAGCTGGACCTTGCTGCAGGTGGCATCGATCTCCCACAGGATCTTTGCTGGTGTTCTCCTGTCTCTACTTCTCGCGAGCACGCAGGCATTCGGCGCTCATGCGCCCCGCGGCCATCACCCCATGGACTGGCGCCTTGAGCTAGCAGAGTGCGCGGCGTCACGTGGCGACGAATACCTACTGCCAATCCACTTCGCCGGACATCGGGACCAGCTTTGGCACTTCAAGATCCGCCCCTCTGACTGTGCACGCCTGATCAGCCAGGGAGCCTTCGCGCGATCGCGGAGTTGATCGATGTCGGTTCATGCCCGCATCTGCCGAGAACAGGAATAGCCCCCATGGCGACCCACCGGCTCGTGGCTGGCGTCTTCGTTCGCCTGTCGGCCTATCTTGTGTTCCTTGCAGTGGCGATGCATTTCGCGGGACCCGCGCATTCGTCACCCGTAGCCGTCGAATTCGAGGGTGGCTGCGCCACATCCAGCTCACCCTACCTAGCGGACGATAGCAGACTCGAATCGGGACGCATCTCGTACTGTGATAATGGCGACGCCTGGACGGGCCGCATCCAGTCCACTGAAGTTCCAGCGGGCACGACCGCCATTCCGCTTCTATACGCCGGCTACCCATCTCTGGAAGGTATCGAGCTGACTCTCCAGGGTCCCGCCGGCATCCACCCCATAACCCTTCCCAACAGCCAGGAATCGTGGACGTCAGCGGTGCTGGAGGTTCCGCCGGAGTTCCAGCCGCATCCGTTTAAAATCGTGGCGGATGACAACGCCGCCGGCTTTGGCGGATGGATTGGACTAGGCGTAGCCAGGCATACTTCGACCAAAACCATCCTGCTCGGTGCGCTGGCGCTAGCATTGCCGCTGGCCCTGGCTCATTTATGGTGTGCCACCACGTCGACCCTAGTTGCTGGGCGGGTCGGCATGCCAGGCTGGAGAGCGGCCTGCGCGATTCTGGTCCTTGGCGGTGCCGGCGCAGTCTCTTTTTTTGCGTGGTGGGCATCCCCTGCCGCCGGCTTCGCTACCTCGAGCGTACTATTGGTCGCACCGGCGGCATGTTACCTGGCCGCAAAGGTGAGGCGCAGGCCTGTGGCTCGCTGGCTTGATGAGAGCACCGCTTTCATGCCTGTGACGTTCGCTGCCGCATTTGTTCTCTGGCTCGGCTTGTACCCTTTCGAGTGGGATGGCGCCAGCTGGGAGGTACCGGCGACCCGCTGGGCCGGCCTGCCGGTCGACAATTGGCTACCGCTTGTTCTCGCTCAAATGCTGGAGTCGGGTTCGCTGATCACGCCTATGGTAGGCGATTGGCTGAGCAGTGATCGTCCACCGTTGCAGGCCGGCCTCTATCTCATGTTTTTGCCAGCCAAGCTCGCGCCTATCGGCGTCTGGTACCAAGCCCTTGCAACTTGGTTGCAATGTCTCATCCTTGTGCCCATGGGGCATATGCTGGCAGCCTGGTTCTCCAGCCGTCGCGACAGCGTGCTCGCGATCGCCGCGGTCGTGTTCAGCCCCATCTTCCTCGTGAACACGCTCTTCGTTTGGCCAAAGCTCCTCGCCGCGACTTTCTGTCTGATCTATCACATCGCTCTGTTCTCTGGCCGGAACGCACAGATGTCCTCACGATGGCTGAACTTGGCCGCCGCGCTGGCTGCAGGCTTGGCGATGCTGTCCCACGGCGGCGCGCTTTTTGCGTTGTTGGGCACGACAGTCGCCGCACTCGCCCTGCAGCCCAAGACCGCGTTCCGACCTCTCTTATCCATCGCGCCGTTGTCGCTGGCCGTATACGCCCCGTGGATGCTATATCAGCGATACATAGACCCGCCCGGAGATCGTCTGGCAAAGTGGCATCTCGCTGGACAGATCGACGTCGACGACCGGTCTCTCGGCGAAACGCTCGCTGACTCGTATTCCGAGCTCACTCCAAGGACATGGCTGGAAGGCCGGCTAGAGAACGTCGGACACATCGCGACAGGAACGGTGGACTTTTTCCGCGCTCTCTATGAACTAATGAAGAGCTTCGGCGATCCCATGGCCCATCGAGCTGCGTGGGAACAGCTCTATGCTGGCAGCTTCTTCCATTTCTCCCACTCGCTTTGGTTCTTCGGTCCCGCCGTGGCAGCCCTCGCTTTGATTGTGTTACTTGCACGACGTCGCCGCGTGCCTCCTGGATTCATGGCGGCTTTTTTGGCGACCTGCTGCGGATTGCTCGTTTGGATCGCGGCGATGTTCGAGCCCGGGTCGGTCTCCGTGCACCAGGGCGCCTATGCATTACCGATGCTCGCGATGCTGATTGTGATGACGTTGACATGGCATGCGGCGCCCGGCCTATTCCGCAGTCTCGCGCTGTGCAGCATCCTTCTCGCCTTATATGTATTCGCCTTCGACCGCGCTCATTCCGCAGTCGTGCTGCACGGATTTTACGTGGCCGGTGTTTTTACTCTTGGCACCCTGATATTCGGTGGTTTTCTAAGCAGCACCATACACACTCCCCGATCGCACCCAAGGATTAATTGAATGACACGTTTTGCCGTTATCGGCTCCGGCCCTATGGGCCTGCGAGCTGCGACCGCGCTAATAGATGCCGGCCATAATGTCGATGTCTACGAGCGTGACGACCGCATCGGCGGCATGTCCGCGCATTTCGACTTCAACGGGCTCGACATCGAGCGCTACTATCATTTCGTCTGCCGGACCGATTACCCCCTGTTCGATCTCCTGAAGCGCTACGGCCTATCCGATCGGTTGAAGTGGACGAACACAAAAATGGGCTACTTCTATCGGGGCAAGCTCTACAAATGGGGCTCGCCGCTCGCCCTCTTGGCGTTTCCGCACCTAAGCCCGATACAAAAGATACGCTACGCCTTGCATGTCATGCATACGAAGGGGATCCGGGACTGGAGTGCGCTCGACAAGGAAGAAGCAGGGGCCTGGATTCGTAAATGGATTGGCGATGGCGCATACGAAGTAATGTGGAGAGACTCCTTCCGGCTGAAGTTCTTCGAGTACGCAGATAACTTGTCAGCGAGTTGGATCGGCACCCGGATCAAGCGTATCGCGCTGTCGCGAGAGAGCCTTTTCAAGGAGAGCCTGGGCTACTTAGAAGGAGGCTCGGATCTCGTACTGGATGCCCTGGCGGGCGATATCCAGGCGCGCGGAGGGCGCATTCTACTGGCCGCCCCGGTCCAGGAAGTGACCACCCAGGACGGGAAAGTCACTGGCATTCTGTCGGCCCGTGGCTGGGCTGCGTATGACGGCGTGCTCTCTACATCTCCGATTCAGTATGTGCCGCGCATGGTTCCCACGCTGCCTGAAGACTACCGGAGAAAGATCGAGTCCATCGAAAATATCCCTGTCGCTTGTGTGATCCTCAAGCTCAGGCACGCTATTTCCGATAATTTCTGGATGAACATAAGCGATTCGCGGATTGAAATTCCTGGAGTGATTGAGTACAGCAACTTGAATCCACTGGACGGGAAGCAACATATTCTTTACGCCCCCTTCTACATGCCGAAGACGCACCCCAAGTGGAAGAGTACAGACCAAGCTCTGATCGACGAGGTGGTGAGCTATCTGCCAATGCTCAATTCGTCCTTCGATCCCAGTTGGGTGATGGCGACGAGCTGCCATCGCTACGAGTTCGCGCAAACCATCTGTCCGCCCGGCTTCCAGGGTGCCCTTCCCCCGATGGAGTCGCCGATTGCGGGGTTCTACATGGCGGATACCGGATACTATTACCCGGAGGACCGATCGATTTCCGAAAGCCTCGACGTAGGTCGCCGTCTTGCCGAGGTAGCCCTGCGTTGATGGCGTCCCGTCAATTCCTGTTATTCATCTTGGCCGGCGGCGTCGCCGCGATCGCGAACTTCGGTTCCCGCATCATTCTCAGCTTGGCACTTCCCTACACCGCGGCGATAGCAGTTGCCTATTGCATAGGGATGGCCGCCGCCTTCGCGCTGAATCGCCGTTTCGTGTTTACACACGCGGACAATTCACTGCACTCACAAGCGACGTGGTTCATCTTGGTCAATATACTCGCGGTATTGCAGACACTCGCGATAAGCCTGCTGCTGGCACGCTGGCTGTTCCCCGTCATCGGCATGACTTTTTATCCGGAGACCGTTGCGCACGCGTTCGGAGTCGCGGTGCCTGTGGTCACCAGCTACATAGGGCACAGGGCGCTGACATTCAGGAGTCGGAAGGCATGACGGTGCACACTGGTGCAAGGACGGGGCCAGGCCCGGCCCACGAGACTACTGCGCGCCCTTGGCTATTCGTCGGAATCGTTGCACTCTGCGCCATCTTCGTCCGGCTTGTCTACGTACAACTATTTTCCTCTCCGATGCCGTTCTGGGATCAATGGGATGGCGAGGCAGACCATGTCCTCCGTCCTTGGATCGAAGGGCATTTCGGCATGGAACACCTGTTGCGCGCCCACAATGAGCACCGGATCCTCCCGACCAAACTGGTCACCATCGTGCTGTACGAGCTCACCGGTCGCTGGAGCAACATGGACGAGGCGCGTTTGAGCGCATGCATCTATGGGTTGATTCCAGCAATGCTGCTTTGGAGTGCGACCGTTGGCTCTTACGGCGGTCGCCCGACCTTGGTCCACAAAGCGTTAGCCGCGCTCATATTCCTGTTTTCCGTGCTCCCCTTCTCATGGGAGAACACCCTGGTGGGGTTCCAGAGCCAGTTTTACTTCATGCTCGCGGCCAGCATCGCGGCGGTGATCCTAGCGGCACGGCACCATAGCAACGTACTCGCAGCAGGGGGCATTTTTCTATTGTCGGCATTCGCCTGTCTCACCATGGCGTCTGGCTTGATCACGCCGCTTGTGGCGGCCTGCGTTCTCGCGATGGCGTGCGTCTTCTTACCGGGCCGGCGATGGCCTGCCGCGGTCACCAGCGTCCTCCTCCTCGCTATGGCTATCGCGGCTTATGCCACGACACCGCAGATTCCTCAGCACCAAATCCTTCGTCCGAAAACTGCGATCGCTGTTCTCGATGCGCTCAATCATCTCCTTGGATGGCCAATTACTGGTTATCATTGGGCCATGTTCTATCTGTGGCTCCCGGCACCGGTGGCCCTGACCTGGCGGGCGGCGCACAAGACGGTGACGCGCACCGACCTTGTGATGGCGGGACTTTATGGCTGGAGCCTCGTTCAAGCCCTCGCGATCGGCGCGGGCCGCGGCGAAGGCCTTGTCGAGGTGCCCTCCCGCTATGTCGAACTCCTAATACCCGGCCTTTTCGCCAATGCCTGGTTCGCTTTGTCCATGCTCGCCGGATGCTTCAGGGAACCGTGGCGCACGCGCATTCCGGCAGCGACACTATCAGTGGCGTTCTTCGCCGTCCTGATAGGCGGTCTCTTGGCCCGCACCCCGGCTGACTTCCAACAATTGCGTACGCGCTCGGAAGCGTTGGCAGTACAGCAATCCAACACCCTTCGATATCTCCGCTCCAACGATCCTGCTGCGCTCGACGTACCCTTCTTCGCCCTCCCCTACCCTGACCACACACGCCTGAAAGCGTTACTGGATAACCACTCGATCAGGCAGGCGCTTGGTTGGACATCGCCACTCCCGCCGCCCTCGGCAGAGCCCGAAGACGCGCCCGCTGGCAGTTGAGCGCAGCAAAAGATTGATCACTGGCTACGGGTCGATAGTGATTTCCGCCCCCGGAGAACATTCGACCGGCGCCGCATCTGTCATGAGAATGGATATGCGATACGAGCCAGGCGGCACGTTCACCAGATTGATGAGCGCATTGTAACCAGAGAGTCCCAGGGCTGGATTTCCAAAAGCTGCAGCCACATCCGGCCTGGAATCGCCGACCCGGATTCTAAACTGAAAGGAGCTCGCGCCCCCCACCAGAACAAGATACGCGCGATCGGGAGCCTTGCCATCGGCATCACTGACCCACCCCGCGAATACCAATGTCTCGCCTGATCGCGGGCGCGCTTCCGCCGGGCTCACGCCACCGACCGCATCCAACGCGCAGTTCCCTCCGGCGACGAGGCCGGGCGGGGGGGAGTAAGAGTTTGCCTGGGCGCCTCCGCCCCCGCTTACGGGCGTTTCGGGGACTGGCGCTTCATGCCTAGAGCAGCCAATGCCAAAGATCGCGATTAGAACAGAAGCAAGCACGGCACAACGGTAGCGCATGGAAGATCCTCAGTTAACGGTTTTTTGAGATAAGATCGACCTAGTCCGCGAGAGCCCGACGAATTTCCGAACGAGCTGGAGACCAGTCAGTTGGAGCGATTTGTACGACCAAGCGCGCAGGCCAGTCCCCAGGCCCTTTACTGAGCGTCGTCTAGAATCCGAACTGCGGGCCAGCAATGTACTGGCAGGGCACAGAACTGGCATTTCCATCGCGTCACGCCGCAGAACCGATTACAACATCTCCAAAGGCGCGCTCAGCCAGATGATTATCTGGGCGGATATGCCAGAGTAAAAGGCGCATCCACCAAGCTAAAATTAACATTATAGTATGGATCGAGCTCCAAGAGCTTGCCCCACCGCTCCTGCATGAAACGCTCCTCGCGCTTGAAACGCTCGATTTTCTCAGGCGTATTTTCGTAGCCACGCGATGCCGATTCGTGGTGGTAAAGCTCTGCGAACGGCGTCCAGAGGTTGCGGTAACCGGCCTCACGCACCCGCAGGCAGAAGTCGACATCGTTGAAGGCCACGACCAGTTGTTCGTCGAGTCCGCCGACCTGCTCGAAGACCTCGCGACGCACCACGGCGCACGCCGCAGTCACCGCGCTGACGTTCTGAACGAGGCCAGCGCGGTGCTTGTCGCCGGGATAGCCGCGCGACATGCCGACGTAGGCATGGCCCGCCACGCCGCCGATCCCGAGAAAAGTACCGGCGTGCTGGATGGTGTCGTTAGGGTAGTAGAGCATGCAGCCTACGACGCCGATCTCGGGCCTGAGCGCGTGCGAGACCATCTCTGACAACCACTCGGGATGTATTGCTTCGACGTCGTTGTTGAGCAACCCGATCAACTCACCCTTGGCTTCACGCGCGCCGCAGTTATTGAGTGCGGAGTAGTTGAAGGGACTGTCGTCGCGCAGGACACGGATGTTGCCCAATTTCTCCAGCGCTGCGAAATAAGCGAAAGTCGCCCGTTCGCGCGAACCATTGTCGATCACCAAAATCTCGAAGGCCGGGTAATCGGTCCGTTCCAGGATCGAGTCGATGCACTGCTTCAGCAGATCCGCCCGATCGCGCGTAGGAATGAGGATACTAACCAGTGGCGCGGGATCTGGAATCTCATACACAGTGCGATAGTAGCCGCTAAAGCCCGGAATCTCCTTCACCGTGGCACGCGTTCCGGTGCGGTCGAAATGGTCCTGGATCGCCCGTAGTGCAGCGAGATGCGCATAGTTCTTTTCACCCGGTGCGAGCGCGGTCGAGCCCTCGATCATGCGCCAGTGATAGAGCACCCGAGGCACGTGGCCGATCTCGTCGGCACGCAGCCGCTCGGCCGCCCGCAGCGCCAAGTCCCAGTCCTGTGCGCCATCGTAGCCCTGACGGAACCCACCGATCTCGGTCACCAGGTCGCGCGCATAGACGCCGAGGTGGCAGACGCAGTTCTGCGACAGGAACAGGTCCGGATTCCAGTCCGACTTGAAATATGGATCGGAGCGTCTGCCTGCTTCGTCGATCTTGTCCTCGTCGGTGAACAGCATCCGCCACGAGGGATTCTGCTGCAGCGCAAGCGCGCAGTGCTGCAGCGCGAGCGGATGGAGCGCGTCGTCGTGATCGAGCAGCGCGACGTAGTCTCCCGTAGCCAGCTCCAACGCGCTATTGGAGGCCGCCGCGATATGGCCGTTGGTCTCCCGCCGGACTGCGCGGATGCGACTGTCGGCCGCGACGTATTGCTCGATCGTGCGCCAGACCGTGGAATCCGGCGAAGCGTCGTCGGCGATGCACAGCTCCCAGTGCGGATAGGCCTGCGCGATCACGCTATCGATGCAGGCGCGCAGCCAGCGCTCGTCGGTGTTGTAGGTGGGCACCACGATGGAGAACTTGGGCGTGCGCTCCAGCGGCGGCATCGCCGCCAGAGCCTGCGCGATCCCCTCCGGGGAACAGTCGTCGTAAAAATCGACCCAAATCGCATAGTCGGACAAGTCGCTGTCGGCGGTGTAGGTGGCGTACTTGTGGTACAGCCGCTCGGCCATCAGCCTCGGCCCGCCCCGCAGCAGATCGGCAAACGTCGCCGCGGAGAAGCGCAACTTGCCCAGCCCCTCGCGCGAGCCCAGCACCCGGCCGAACATGTAGCGCCCAGCCTCCACTCGGCTGAGCCGCCGCAGCGTGAACGCCTCGATCTCGAATTCGCATGGGAGTACGCTGGGATCGAAGCGCAGACGGGTGACGTCTGAAGTCAATCGCACTAGTTGCGAGACCGAATGAGCACCCGGACGCGCGTCCGAGAGCGGGAGCACTTGCCGCTCCGCTTCGACCACATAGCCGCGCGCGTAGTCCGGATACAGCGAGGGCGCGTGGAGGCGGCCGCGCAACACCTTAAGCCGCAGTTGGGCTTCGTACCACCCGCCAGCTAGCGGGCCGTTCGCCAGTTCGACATCGAACGACGGGTCGTTGCCGGCGGCGCGCCAGCGCTGCGGCTGCGCGCCGGCGGGTCCGACGGGCTCGAGCTGGTTGAACGGTCGCAGGTTGAAGGACATGGGGTCGCTCATGATTCGTCCTTGGAGCTCGGCATCGGGAGCGCCGCGGTTCTGGGCGTGAAATCCGCTTCCCGTAGCGGATCGACGGTGAACGCCCGGCCGCTCAGCGAGAGGTTCGGGCTGTATGCAGGATCCCGCTCCAGCGCTTCGCCCCAACGCTGCTGCATCGTCTCGACTTCGGAGGCGAAGCGGGCCTGTTTCACCGGGTCGTCCTCGTAGCCCCGGCTCGCCGATTCGTGGTGCAGCAGCTCTGCATACGGCGTCCAGAGGTTGCGATAGCCCGCACGTACGATGCGCAGGCAAAAGTCCACGTCGTTGAACGCCACGGCCAGCGACTCGTCGAGCCCACCGACCTCGTCGAAGACGCTGCGGCTCACCGCCAGGCAGGCGGCGGTGACCGCGGACATCGATTGCACCGCCAGCGCCCGCCCGAACTGGCCCGGATGCCCACGGCCACGGCGCGCATACGGATGCGCGGCGACGCCCTTCACGCCCAGGATCACCCCGGCGTGCTGCAGCGTCCGATCCGGATACAGCAGCTTGGCGCCCACCGCACCGACGCCGGGCCTGCAGGCCTGTGAAGCCAATTCGCGCAGCCAGCCGCCGTCGATGACCTCGATGTCGTTGTTGAGCAGCACGACGATGTCGCTCTCGCAGTGCGACACTGCAAAGTTGTTGATCGCCGAATAGTTGAACGGCGCGTCGTAGGCCAGCACCCGCACGCGCGCATCTTGCTGCGCGCGCTCGAAGTAGGCGTGGGTCGCAGGCTCCACCGAGCCGTTGTCGACGATGGTGACCCGGTAGTCGGCGCCATCGGTGAGCGCCAGGATGCTGTCGACGCAGACCGCCAACAGGTCCACGCGGTCGCGGGTGGGGATGACGATGTCGCAGCGAACGCCATCTGGCAGCGGATAGCGCACACGCGTGGACCGCCCCGCGCCCTGCGCGACGGCCTCGGCTTCCGGCGCCGTCCGCGCGAGATGCATCGTCAGCGCGCGGTCCATGTCGCCGGTGGCGGCGAACGCATCCAGCGGCGCCGCCGGTTCGCCCGGCGGACCGAGATGGTGGCGGGCGACCACTGGCAGGTGCAGGACGCCGCCCGGACCCGCCTCGGCACCAGCCGCCAGGATGGCGGCGTAGCGCCAGGCGCGCGACGGTCGCGCGGCATCGAGCCAGCACACCAGCCATGCGCGCGACAGGAACGAGGACGGCCCTACGTAGTCGTGCTGCGCTTGCAGGTCGGGGTCCCAGGCGGGCTTGAAGTAGGGCCGGCGGCGGGTACCATCGGTGGCCAGAAAGTCCTCGTCGGTATAGAGCAACCTCGCGTCCGGGCAGGACTCGAGTGCCCGTGCCACGCTGGCCAGCGCGTGCGGGGGCATCCGCTGCCTGCCGTCGATCCAGGTCAGGTAGCGGCCGCTCGCCTGCCTCGCGCCCGGACAGGCGGCGCTCTCGTCGTCGAGCTCACGCACGACGGGCGCGCCGGCGACGTCGGGCCGGGCCATGCCCCGGGGCACCAGAATCTCGAAATGCGGATAGGACTGCCCGAGCAGCGCATCGAGGCAGGCCTCCTGGCCCGCCCGGCTACCGGACGGCAGCAGCACGACGGTGAATGTCGGCGCGCCGGCGCTCGCAGGCGGAGGCGCGCTCTGCGTGAGCGCGGGCTGCTCCTGCGCCCGGATCCAGTCCAGATAGGCCGCGTCGTCCTGCGCCTCACCGTCGCCGCGGTACTCGGCCCAGGCCAGTTCCAGCGCCGCGGCCGGTCCGTCCTCCCGCCGCGAGGCGCGCAGGCCTTCGCACAGGCGCGCGGCGTGGTAGGGGTCCGGCGCGCCGCCGCGCACCAGCGCGCGCGCCATCAGCCAGGTCGCCTCCGCCTCGCCGAGCCGGTCCCAGCGCAGGCCACCGAACACGAAGCGGCAGGCCGTCGTGGTGGGGTCGAAGCGCAGGCGACAGGCCTCGCCGTCGAAGCGCACGATCGCGTCGAGACGGCCGGTCCTCGGGTCGTAGCGCAGCGGCATGCGCTGATCCTCGCCAAAACCCCGGCCGAGGTCCACGTAGAGGCAGGGGTCAACCACATAGTCTCGCACGGCGCGCAGCGTCGCGCGCAGCCGGTACCAGCCGGCCGGCAGCGGCGGTCGCAAGCCGTACAGGAACTGCGGGTCTTCACCCAGGCTGTCCCATTCGTCCGCATCGCGACGCTCGAGCTGGACGAAGCCGTCGGGCCAGCGCGCGCCTGACACCATCGATGCGCCTGGTTCGGAATCGGAGCCGGCCAGCGTCACCGCGGTTTCCACCATCGCCGCTCCTGCAGCGCCTGGAGATGCGTCAAGGCATCCTGTGCCGCCTGGAGACGCGCCAGGGCATCCTGCGCCGCCTGCTGCAACACCTCGAGCCGCGCGGTGGTCTCGGCCGCCAGGGCCTCGTCGCGCTCGACGCGGTTCAGGGCATGCTGGGCGGCCCCGTTGGCCGCATGCTGCAACGACGCGAGGGCGTCGCGCAGCGCAGACGTGTCCGATCCGATGCCCTGTACGGAGCCCGCGATGTCCGACAGACGTTCATGAAAGGCGTCCATCGCGATCAGCGACTCGTCCTGTCCGGTGCGCAGCGCGACCAGGGTCGCCGAATCGTCCCGGGCCGCTGCAGCCATCTCCCGCAGTTCGTGAAGCGCGGTGCCGAGCATGTTCTCGATGTGCTGGAGGTGCTGCCGCCGCTGCAAGCCCTTCGACAGGGAGTCGCGAACCACCTTGAGTACGCTCGCGCCTGCGGGGTCGGTCACGATGGCCTCGTAGTCGAGCGTCACTTCCAGCGCTGCGGGAGGACGCGGCAGGTCCGCGAGCGCATCCGCCAGATCGAGCTCGACGAACGGGTCTGCGTCCAGCGCGCCCCAGCGCACCCAGTTGGGCGCAGCCGGCGGCAACCCGACACCACCCACCGACAGCACGCGGCGCTCCAGCCCTTCGATCTCGCGCAGCACTGCGCCGTCCTCGGCCAGCAGCGCGCAGCGCGCGATGCCGAAGATACCGGGACGCTCGGCGGGGTCGATGCGGATTCGCGAAAACGCACCGGCCTGTTCCAACGACAGGCGCAAGACCGCCGGGCCGGCCGCGAGGTCGCGGCTGGCGCAGCTCTGCCGCGTCTCCGCATAGTCGCTGCCGGTCTGGCCGAAGTAGACGCGCACGTCCTCGAACGCCTCCACGCCCGAGCCCGCGTCGCCGACGGCGCCGGGTTGCGGCGCCATCGCAGCCAGGAACGCACCCAACTGCGGGTCGGCCTCCAGCGCGTCAGCGAACGCCACCAAGGGCGCCGGTTGCTGCTCGCCCACGAAGACCACGCCCAGCCCGTTGCTGTGGCGGAACTCGAAGGTGCGGTAACGCGCCGACAGTTCCTGCAGGAACCGCCCGACGCCGAAGTCGCGCTCGGCCACCGCGCTGTCGTGGAGCAACACCACCCCGCGCGTGCTCAGCTTCGGGAGCCAGGTCTCGAAGTCGTGCTTGACCGCTTCGTAGGTGTGCAGCCCGTCGATGTGCAGCAAGTCGATCGAGCCGTCGGCGAAATCGCCCACCGCCTCGTCGAAAAACTTACGGCTCAGGGTGGAGAAGCGGCCGTAGCGCGGATCGTGATAGGCGCTGAGCGTCGCGTACACGCCTTCGCCGTAGCGCTGCGCATGATCGTCGCCCTGCCAGGAATCCACCGCCACGCAGCGCGTGGCCAGACCGAGGTGATCCACCGCCTGGCAGAACGCCAGGTAGGAGTTGCCCGTGTGGGTACCCAGCTCCACCAGGACGTCGGGCCGCACGAGATCGACCACCAGGTAGGCGAAGGGAATGTGTCCCACCCAGGAGTACGGCTGCGCGACCCGGGGCTTCTGCAGCACCACCGGATGCGCTTCCAGCCGGAAGCGTCCGCTCGTGGACTCCCCGCTCATGGGACCTTCTCCAGTGCGATGCGCGCCATCGGCAGACCGAGGATGCCAATCGACCAGGACTGGCAGTTGGATTTCAGCGCGAGGGCTTCGTGCACCCAGTGCTGGACCGCGTGGTCGTCCCTGCCGCCGTCGGCCACGCCGATGGTGATGAAGTAGTCGCCGGCCTTCAGACGCGGCATCTCGAACTCGAAGACCGCGCGCAAGCGCTCGCCGGCGCCGGCATCGACGCGATTGCCCAGCGTGGTGAGGTAGGTATTGTCGCCGAACAGCAGCTGGCCCAGCCGGTCCTTGAGATAGAAACCGACGATGGGCCGGGTCACCGGCGCATCGGCGATCACCTCAACCTCCAACCGTACCGATTCGCCGCCCACGCACCAGGCGAGTTCGCGGCCGCCCCCGTCGCGCAACGTCACGTCGCCGATGCGCGCGCGCATTTCGCCAAAACCGGGGGTGCCCGGGTCGAACGGCACCACCTCGATGTCGTTGCGCAAGTTGGTCCGGTTGATCCAGTCGCGGCGCATGTCGTAGCGCTCGCGCTCGGCCGACTCGCCGGTGCCGCCGGCGGTGCGCACCCCCGCTTCGCCCTGGCGCGCGGCGATCACCGATTCCAGGTACATCTGCACCACGTCGCGCGAAGGGCCATAGCCCCGCGGGGTGCCGCCGTCCAGCCACATCGCACGGTCGCACAGGCCGCTCACCGAGGCGTCGTCATGACTGACAAACAGCAGCGTGCCGCGCTCCTTGAACTCCCGCAGGAAGCGCATGCACTTCTGGGTAAAAAACGCGTCGCCCACCGCCAGCGCTTCGTCGATGATCAGCACGTCGGCGTCGACGTGGGCCATCACCGAGAACGCCAGCCGCATCACCATGCCGCTGGAATAGTTTCGGATCGGCTGATCGATGAACTCGCCGATATCGGCGAAGGCCAGGATCGCCTCCATCCGCGCCTGGATCTCTGCGGCCGAAAGACCCAGGATCGAAGCGTTGAGGTGGACGTTCTCTCGCCCGGTGAAATCGGGGTTGAAGCCGCTGCCCAGCTCCAGCAGCGCGGCGATGCGGCCGCGGACCTGGATCGAGCCCTCGGTCGGCGACAGGGTACCGGCGATCAACTGCAGCAACGTGGACTTGCCCGAACCGTTGCGCCCGATGATGCCCAGCGTCTCGCCACGGCGCACCTGCAGGTCCACCCCGCGCAGCGCCCAGAATTCGCGGTAGTAGCGCCGGCTGTCGCCGAACAGGCCCTGCAACAGGCGATGCGAGGGCCGGTCGTAGACGTGGTAGCACTTGCCCAGGCCACGGGCATCGATGATCAGATCTTCGCCGGCGGCCGCGGCGACGAGGCCGTTAGAGGACATCGGCAAACCCCCGACGCGTCTTCTGGAACACCGCGAAGCCACAGTAAGCGAACAGCAGCGCCCCCAATGCGTAGGCACCGAGCCCCGCCCAGTCTGGCGCCCGCCCCCAGAACGCCACTTCCCGCGTCTGGTCGATGATGAAGGTCAGCGGATTCAGGCGGAAGATCACCTGGTAGCGCGCCGGCAGCGTGTCCACCGGCACGATCGCCGAGGACAGGAACAGCATCGCGGTGGCCAGCACGCCGGTGATCTGACCGATGTCGCGCAGGAACACGCTCAACGAGGAGACGAGCCAGATCACGCCCAACGCCACCAAGCCAAGGGGCAGGATCACCAGCGGCCACAACAGCACCGTCGCATGGATCTCGCCGCGCAACAGGAGGTTCAACAGCAGGAACACCAGCAAGTTGGTCAGCGTGTGGAACAGCGCCGAGAGCACGACTGTCCACGGCAGCACGTCGAGCGGGAAGACGATCTTCTTGACCAGATTGGCATTGCCCACGATCAGCGACGGCGCGCGGGTCAAGCACTCGGCGAAGAAGCCGTGCACGATCAGGCCCATGAACAGCAGCATCGCGAAGTCGGCGGTGTTGCCGCTGGTGCCGGGCCAGCGCGCGCGCAAAATGTAGCCGAACGCGATGGTGTAGACCACCAGCATGAAGAACGGGCTGATCAGCGACCACAGCAGCCCGAAGCTGGCGCCGCGGTAGCGGCCGAGCACGTCGCGCCGGGCCAGTTCGATGGTGAGCGAACGATGCTTCAGCCAGGCGTTGAACGGCCCCGTCAGCGTGAGGACCGGAGGATGGATCGAACTCGAATGCACGTCAGCCCCCCAGCGCCCGGTCGAGATCGTCGATAAGGTCGTTCGCATCCTCGATCCCCACGCTCAGCCGCACCAGCTCGTCGGCGATGCCCAGGCGGGCGCGCCGCGCCTCCGGCACCGAGGCGTGGGTCATCACCGCGGGATGGTTGACCAGGCTCTCCACGCCGCCGAGCGATTCGGCGAGCGTGAACAGCTCGGTGCGCTCGCAGAAGCGCTTCGCGGCCTCGAAGCCGCCCTTCAGCCGCACCGAGACGATGCCGCCGAAGCCCGACATCTGCCGCTTGGCCAGCGCGTGCTGCGGGTGCGAGGGCAGTCCCGGGTAGATCACCTGCGCCACCGCGTCGTGCGCGGCCAGGAACTCGGCGATGGCCTGGGCGTTCTCGCAGTGCGCGCGCATGCGCAACGGCAGGGTCTTCAGCCCGCGCAGGGCCAGGAAACTGTCGAACGGGCCCTGCACGGCGCCGGCGGAGTTCTGCAGGAAGGCCAGTTGCTCGGCGAGCTCGGCGTCGTCGCCGACCACGATCATCCCGCCCACCATGTCGGAATGGCCGTTGAGGTACTTGGTCGCCGAATGCAGCACCAGGTCGGCGCCCAGCGCCAGCGGCCGCTGCAGGATCGGCGAGGCGAACGTGTTGTCGACCACCACCCGCAGTCCGCGCCGGTGGGCGACCGCGGCGATGGCCTCGATGTCGACCAGCTTCAGCATCGGGTTGGTCGGCGTCTCGATCCAGACCAGGCGGGTCTCCGGGCGGATCGCCGCTTCGAAGGCGGCGGCGTCGCTCAGGTCCGTCCAGCTCACCTCGAGCCCGGCGCTGCGCCGACGCACCCGCTCGAACAGGCGGTAGGTGCCGCCGTAGACGTCGTCCATCGCCACCACGTGGCTGCCGGCGTCCAGCAGTTCCAGTAGGGTCGCGGTGGCCGCCATCCCGGAGGCGAACGCGAAGCCGCGGCTGCCGCCCTCCAGCGCCGCGGCGCAACGCTCGTAGGCGAAGCGGGTCGGGTTGTGGGTGCGCGAGTACTCGAAGCCCTGGTGCTCGCCGGGGCTCGTCTGGGCGTAGGTCGAGGTGGCGTAGATCGGCGGCATGACGGCCCCGGTGGAGGGGTCGGGCCGCTGGCCGCCGTGGATCGCCAGCGTGGCCGGCGAGAGCTCGCTCGCGCGCTCCTGGCGCCGTGGCTCTTGGTCAGACATTTCGGATGGGGGACTCCGGTGAAGTGGCGGGATTCTAGCAGCGCGGGCCGGATCCTCCGTTCAGCATGCGGACGGCCTCACTGCACCCGCCGGCGCAGGTAGTTCAGCAGGTCGATGCGGGTGATCAGGCCGAGGAAGCGCTCGCCGTCCACGACGATCGCCACCTGGCCGCGGTCGAACACCGGCAGCAGCGCCTCGATCGGGGAGTTCACATCCAGGCGGTCGAGCTTGCTGACCATCGCGGTGGAGACGGGATCGCGGAACCGGGCTTCGTCGCCGTAGACGTGCAGCAGCACGTCGCTCTCGTCGACGATGCCCACCAGCGTCTCGCCGTCCATCACCGGCAGCTGCGAGACGTCGTACAGCTTCATGCGCTGGTAGGCGGTCATCAGCAGGTCGCCCGGGGCGACCACCACGGTGTCGCGACGGCTGTAGGGGCGCAGGATCAGATCGCGCAGATCGCCGTGCTGCTCGCGCTCGACGAAGCCGTTGTCGAGCAGCCAGTAGTCGTTGTACATCTTGGAGAG
Organism: Luteimonas huabeiensis HB2; assembly: GCF_000559025.1. GTDB lineage: Bacteria > Pseudomonadota > Gammaproteobacteria > Xanthomonadales > Xanthomonadaceae > Luteimonas > Luteimonas huabeiensis. The sequence continues at coordinate 183,074 of NZ_JAAN01000035.1, forward strand.
GTACTTGTTGCCGGTGTCGCACACGAAGACCAGCACCTTCTTCGGCACGGTCTGCTCGCGGCAGTACTTCAGCGCGGCGGCCAGCAGGGTGCCGGTCGAGGACCCGCCCAGGATGCCCTCGGCGCTCAATAGCTCGCGCGCGGCCAGGAAGCTCTCCTTGTCGCTGATGGCATAGGCCTTGCGGACCCGGGAAAAATCGGAGATCGAAGGCAGGAAGTCCTCGCCGATGCCCTCCACCATCCAGCTGCCCGATTTCTCGCTCAGCGTGCCCTGGTTGATGTACTCGGCGAGGATCGAACCCACCGGGTCGGCCAGGATCATCTCCACCCCGGGCGCGTGCGCGGCGAAGTGCCGCGACAGCCCGGTCATGGTGCCGGAGCTGCCGCAGCCGAACACGATCGCGTCCAGCCCGCCGACCTCGGCCATCTGCCGCAGGATCTCCGGACCGGTGCCGTGTTCGTGCGCGGCCGGATTGTCCGGGTTGCCGAACTGGTTGATGAAGTAGGCGCCGGGCGTCTCGGCGGCGATCCGCGCCGCCAGGTCCTGGTAGTACTCGGGGTGCCCCTTGGCCACGTCGGAACGGGTCAGCACCACCTCCGCGCCCATCGCCTTGAGGTTGAAGATCTTCTCGCGGCTCATCTTGTCCGGCACCACGAGGATCAGCCGGTAGCCCTTCTGCTGGGCCACCAGCGCCAGGCCGATGCCGGTATTGCCGGCGGTGCCTTCGACCAGGGTGTCGCCCGGGCGGATGTCGCCGCGCCGTTCCGCGGCCTCGATCATCGACAGCCCGATGCGATCCTTGATCGATCCGCCCGGATTCTGGCTCTCGAGCTTGAAGTAGAGCTCGCATACGCCGGCATCCAGGCGCTGCGCCTTGACGATCGGGGTGTCGGCGATGAGGTCGAGGACGGAGGCGTGGATCGGCATGGCGCTCGCGGCGGAAAGGCGGGGCCGCGATTATCGCACCGCCGCGGATTCCCCGCGGGCGGCGCCGGCCGACGAGGAAGCCGGCGTCGCCCGCGGAAGAAAAGGAGCCGGGCCGCCCGCCGGAGCGGGCGCGGCGGACCGCCCGGGCTGGCGGGCCGCGGGGTGCCGCGGCCCGCCGCCGCATCAATGCCGCTGGAGGGCGTCGTACATCCGGATCAGACGATCCTTGGCGTGGAGCTTCTCGCGCTTCATCTGCGCCAGGGTGGTTTCGTCGATCGGCAGCACGCCGAGTTCGGCATCCATGACCTTCTTGTCGAGCTCCTGGTGGTGGTGGTACAGCCGCCGGAACTCCGGATTGGCCTGGAACACCGCTTCGATCTCCGCCTGGGGTTGCCCTTCGAACATGGAAGCCTCCTCTGTACTCGCTTGGAGTGGAAACGACAACGCCCCGGCCAGGGGCCGGGGCGCGATCGGGGCAGCAGACCGGAAACGGACATCCACCGCCACCTCGCCGCGGACCGCTCGGTCCTGGACGCAAATCGCAGCGGGGGTCGGGAGCGTCGTCGTCATGGCCTGCTTGGGCGGGACGGCACGTCCCGGTCCGGCTTCGACCCTACTCCCAGAGCGAGAGACCGACAAGGGCCAAGCATGCGCGGGACCGGGCACGTTGCGGACACGGAACGGACGCCGGGGGCCGCGACGTGGCGTGCCTGCGCGCCCCCAGCCTATTCACCCCACTCGTGATTTCATTGAACGCCATCGCAACGGCGACGGCGGGTCAGTCGCCGTCCTGCTCGGCCTGGCGCAGCAGCTCGGCTTCCTTCCGCGCCAGCTCGGCCTCGCGCGCGCGGGCCGCCCGCAGCCGGGCCGCCTGATCGCTGGCCACGCCTTCCAGCACGCTCTCGGCCTGCTGCCGCGCCATCAGCTCGGCATCCGCCGCCTCGCGCAGGCGTGCGGCTTCCTCGGCCTGGATCTGCGCCTGCACGCGCATCCGCTCGGCCTCGGCGCGGGCGCGGTCGGCCTCGCGCCGGGCGGCCTCCACCAGCAACTCGGCGCGCGTGCGCTCCAGGCGATCGATCTCGCGCCGGCGCGCTTCGGTGCGCGCGGCCAGTTCGGCGGTCTCCACCCGCCACCCGGCCACCCGGCGCAGGGTATCTCGCTGACGGGCGTTGGCGCCCAGGTAGGCCTCGATGGCCTGGCGGGCCTGCAGCTTCTCCAGCGCCGCGAAGCCGCTGGTCGCCGGGTCGGCCTCCAGCGCCTGCAGCCGCTGGGCCATCAGCGCGGCATCACCGTCGTCGGCCAGGACGACCGGGGCCGCGGCGGCGAGCGCGGCGGCGAGGAGGATCGGCAGGAGGGTCTTCATCGGTTCAGTCCTCGAGCTGCAGCTGGCGGCGCAGGTCGTCGATCTGCGCGCGGTGCTGGGCGAACTCGTTGTCGGCGACCGCCTGGCGGCTGCGGGCATGGGCGAGGTCGGCCAGCGCCGCCGTCGCCAGCGCGGCGTCGCGCGCCTCGTGGTCGCGCCCGGCGGCCATGGCCGACTGCGCCTGGGCCAGCAAGGCGCGCGCGCGCTCGATCTCGTCGTGCGCGTATTGGTCGGCATCCGCGGCGGTCGCACGCGCCACCGCCTGCTGCGCGGTGGAGAGTTCCGCCGTCGGCGGCGGCAGGCTGGCGCAAGCTGTGAGCGCCAGCACGCTTGCGAGCGCGAGCGCCTGCAGGACCCGCGGAATTTGTGCGAAAGTGGTGAGCATCGGTCCGCGCCGGAAGGGGAACACGCGGCCAATTGTCGATAGCATCCGCCCGCCGCGCAACGGGCGGCCGGGCTTGCCAGGGGGATCATTCATGGACATCGGCTACTTCCTGAAGCTGATGACGGAAAAGAACGCGTCGGACATGTTCCTGACCACCGGCGCCCCGGTCTACATCAAGGTGGAGGGCCGGCTCTATCCGCTGGGCCACACCAGCCTGCCGCCGGGCATGGTCAAGAAGATCGCCTATTCGCTGATGGACGAGGGCCAGGTCCCGGTGTTCGAACGCGAGCTGGAATTGAACATGGCCCTGTCGCTGCGCGATTCGGGCCGTTTCCGGGTCAACGTGTTCAAGCAGCGCGGCGAGATCGGCATGGTGATCCGCGCCATCCGCAGCACGATTCCCAGCATCGAGGAGCTGCAACTGCCGCAGGTGCTCAAGCAGATCGTGATGGCGCCGCGCGGGCTGGTGCTGATCGTCGGCTCCACCGGCTCCGGCAAGTCGACCACGCTGGCCTCGATGATCGACCACCGCAACGCCAGCACCCCGGGCCACATCCTCACGATCGAAGACCCGATCGAGTACCTGCACCGGCACAAGAAGTCGATCGTCAACCAGCGCGAGGTCGGGCTGGACACCCACAGCTTCCACAACGCGCTCAAGAACGCGATGCGCGAGGCGCCGGACGTGATCCTGATCGGCGAGATCCTCGACGCCACCACCATGGAGGCGGCGATCGCCTTCGCCGAGACCGGGCACCTGTGCCTGGCCACGCTGCACTCCAACAACGCCGACCAGACGATCGAGCGCATCCTCAACTTCTTCAACGAGTCCGCGCACAAGAACGTGCTGATGAACCTGGCGCTGAACCTGCGCGCGGTGGTCAGCCAGCGCCTGGTCGTCGGCATCGACGGGCGGCGGCTGCCGGCCGCCGAGGTGCTGATCAACACGCCGATGATCCGCGACCTGCTGCGCCGCGGCCAGGTGCACGAGATCAAGCAGGCGATGGAGGAATCGCTGGAGGAAGGCATGGAGAGCTTCGACCAGTGCCTGTTCCGGCTGCACAAGGAAGGCCGCATCGACCTGGAGGAAGCGCTGAAGGCGGCCGACTCCCGCGACGGGCTGGCGCTGAAGTTCCGCCTCTCCGAGGGCGGCGACGTGCACGATCCCTACGCCGACGTGTTCTCCGCCGAGGAGCCGTTGCGCAGCGGCCCGGTCGCCGGCTGACGGCCGCCGTCTCGGCGCTACGGCGCGTCGGGTTGCCGCTCGGGGCGCGCCGCGTCGAAGGCCGGCAGCGCGAGGCAGGCCCGCTCGACCGCGGCCAGGGTCGGGAAGGCATCCAGCGACACGCCGAAGCGCCGGGCGTTGTAGAGCTGCGGCACCAGGCAGCAGTCGGCCAGGCCCGGCTGGTCGCCGTCGCAGAAGGCGCCGGTCGAGGGGTGATCGCGCAGCAGCGCCTCGAAGGCGCCCAGGCCCTCGGTCATCCAGTGCTTCATCCACTCGTCGCGCTCGGGCTGCGGCACGTGCCATTCGTGCTCGAAGAAACGCATGACGCGCAGGTTGTTCAGGGGATGGATGTCGCAGGCGACCAGTTGCGCGAGTTCGCGCACGCGCTGGCGGCCGCGGGCGGACGAGGGCAGCAGCGGCGGCTGCGGCCACACCTCGTCCAGGTACTCCAGGATCGCCAGCGACTGCCGCATGCGGCGTTGCCCGTGCACCAGCACCGGCACCAGCTTCTGCGGATTCTGCGCGGCGTACTCGGGCCGGAGCTGCTCGCCGCCGTCGCGCACCAGGTGCACGGGCACGGTCTCGTACGGCAGGCCCTTGAGGTTGAGGCCGATGCGCACGCGGTAGGCCGCGCTCGATCGCCAGTAGGAATACAGCGCCAGGCGCTCGGTCATGTGTCGTCCCCTGCCCCGCCGGCGCGCTGCCGGACCGAAGGGCACGTTAACCCGGCCGCCCGCGCGCGCGCATGCCGTCCGTCCCGTGCGGGACGCGCTTTCGTCAGTCCGCCCGCTCGATGCGCTGCTCGATCGCGCCGAAGATCGAACGCCCCTGCGCATCGAGCATCTCGATGCGCACCACGTCGCCGAAGGCGAGGAACGGCGTGCGCGGCGCGCCGTGCTCCAGCGTTTCGACGGTCCGCTTCTCGGCGAAGCAGGAGGCGCCCTTCGAGGTGTCGTGGTTGGCGATCGTGCCCGAGCCGACCAGCGTGCCCGCCGACAGCGGGCGGGTACGCGCCGCGTGCGCGATCAGCTGGGCGAAATCGAACTGCATGTCCACGCCGGCATCCGGCGCGCCGAACCACTGGCCGTTGACGTGGGTGACCAGCGGCAGGTGGAGCTTGTTCTCGCGCCAGGCCTCGCCCAGTTCGTCGGGCGTGACGAACACCGGCGACAGCGCCGAGCGGGGCTTGGACTGCAGGAACCCGAAGCCCTTGGCGAGCTCGGCCGGGATCAGGTTGCGCAGGGAGACGTCGTTGACCAGCCCCACCAGCTTCACGTGGCCGGCGGCCCGCGCGGGATCCACGGCCATCGGCACGTCGTCGGTGACCACGACGATCTCCGCCTCCAAGTCGATGCCGTAGTCCTCGCTGGTCACCCGGACCGGCTCGCGCGGGGCCAGGAAGCCGGCGCTGGTGGCCTGGTACATCAACGGGTCGGTGTAGAAGCTCTCCGGCACCTCGGCGCCGCGGGCGCGCCGCACGCGCTCCACGTGGGGCAGGTAGGCGCTGCCGTCGACGAACTCGTAGGCGCGCGGCAGCGGCGAGGCGAGCTGCTCGACGTCGAGGTCGAAGGCGCCGTCGGCCTCGCCCCGCTCCAGCCGCTCGGCCAGCGCCTGCAACGCCGGCGCGGCGTCCGCCCAGGTCTCGAGCGCGCGCTGCAGCGTGGGCGCGATCGCATCCGCGCGCACCGCGCGGGCCAGGTCGCGCGAGACCACCACCAGGGTGCCGTCGCGGCCGCCTTCCTTCAGGGAACCGAGCTTCATGGACGCCTCTTCTCCGGGACAATCGATTTCAATTGTAACCATTTGCCGGCCGCGCGGACCGGCCGTTCAATCGTCGCCCTGGAACCCGCCCGCGCGCAGCGTGAGGACCAGCGTATCGCGATGGCCGTGGCCGGCCAGCGGCTGGATCGGCGTGGATTCGTGGATCACCCGGGCGTCGTCGAGCAGCAGCAGCGACCACGGCGCGGACAGGGTGAACCGCTGCCCGTGGGGGCCGGCGGCCTCGAACACCCGGGTCTCGCCGCCCTTGATGCCCGACCGCGCCACCAGCGCCACCGCCACCAGGTCCACGCCATCGCGGTGCGCCCCCTCCGGCGTGGGCCGGCCGATGCCGTCGCTGGTGTCGATGCGGAACTGGTGCGCCTCCACGTACCACGTCCGTGCGCCGCGCAGGGCGTCGGCCAGCCCCGCCAGACCGCGCACCAGCCCCTGCCAGGCGCGGCGCTCGACGATGCCGGGTTCCACCGGCTCGAACCAGCGGCGCATGCCGCCGTGCAGGGCGTTGTAGTCGCGCGGCTGCCAGTGGGCCCGGTGCGGGGCCTGCACGACCGCGCCGCCCTCGACCACGAAGCAGGCATGCCGGCGCCGGCGATAGCGGCCGCCGTCCATCAGGTAGGTATCGGGCGGCAGCCGGTCCCAGCTCTCGCGCATCGCCTCGAGGTCGTCCACGCAAACGCCGGCCAGACGGGCGACGTCGGAGGACGTCAGCACCGCGAAGCCGCGGTCGCGCATGGCCGCGGCCACGTCGGCCAACGGCGTGGAGGGCGGGGGGAGCATTGCGTTCATGCGCGATCCTGACAGCGGCCGCGGCGGCCGGCGCCCATTGTCGCGCTGCGGGGCCGCCAGCGGCCACCCGCGCGCGAACCGCCGGCCCATGCGGGCATGGAGCCGGCCAAAGAAAAACCCGCCGGGCGGCGGGTTTTTCGTGCGCGCCGAGGGGCGGGCGCGGCGGCGCGGAAATTGGCAGCCCCGGATGGATTCGAACCACCGAATGCCTGAGTCAGAGTCAGGTGCCTTACCACTTGGCGACGGGGCTGTGGATGCCGATTGTAGCGTCGATCCGCCGACGCCGCACCCCGTGGGGCAGCACCGGCGGGAACGCCGGTTAACGCTTCGAGAACTGGGTCGCGCGACGCGCCTTGTGCAGGCCGACCTTCTTGCGCTCGACCTCGCGGGCATCGCGGGTCATGAAGCCGGCCTTGCGCAGCTCGGGCTTGAGCGACTCGTCGTATTCCACCAGCGCGCGGGCGATCCCGAGGCGGATCGCACCGGCCTGGCCGGTGGTGCCGCCGCCGACGGCGGTGACCACGATGTCGAACTTGTCGGTGTTGCTGGTCAGCTCCAGCGGCTGGCGCACGATCATGCGCGCGGTCTCGCGGCCGAAGAACTCGTCCAGCGGACGGTCGTTGACGGTGATGTTGCCCGAGCCCTTGCGCAGGAACACGCGGGCGACGGAGGACTTGCGACGGCCGGTGCCGTAATTCTGGGAGATAGCCATGGGTTCTACCTTTGGAAGTCCGCGTGGATGCGCGGGCTCTTGCGAGGACTCGCGTTAAATATCCAGGGGCTGCGGCTGCTGGGCGGCGTGCGGATGCTCGGCGCCCTTGTAGACCTTGAGCTTGCGGTACATCGCGCGGCCCAGCGGGTTCTTCGGCAGCATGCCCTTGACGGCGATCTCGATGACGCGCTCGGGATGGCGCTCCAGCGCCTGGCCCAGCGACTCGGTCTTGAGGTTGCCGATGTAGCCGGTGAAGCGGTGGTAGTGCTTGTCGGTCAGCTTCTTGCCGGTCACCGCGACCTTCTCGGCGTTGACCACGATGATGTAGTCGCCGGTGTCGACGTGCGGGGTGTAGACGGGCTTGTGCTTGCCGCGCAGGCGGCGCGCGATCTCGCTGCTGAGGCGGCCGAGGGTCTTGCCGGTGGCATCGACGACGTACCAGTCACGCTGGACGGTCTCGGACTTGGCGCTGAAAGTCTTCATGACGGGATTTCCGGTACTCGGCTCGGTCGCTGGTCGGGCTGCTTCCGGGCGGCGGCTGGGCCGGGCGCGGAAGGTCGCCTCGCGATGTGGGCGGAACAAAGAAGCGGAATCATAGCGGGCCCGCCCCGCCGCCGCAAGTGGCCGGCCGGCCCCCGCGGGGGCCGGCCCGGAAGGCGCGCCGCCCTCAGTCGGCCAGGTTGCGCCCGTGGTAGAGCTCCTCGATCTCGCGCTTCAGGCGCGCCTCGATCTTCATCCGCTCCTTGAACGAGAGATTGCGCGCCTTCTCCTCGAACAGGTACTGGTCGAGGTCGAAGTCCTTCAGGTGCATCTTGGTGTGGAAGATGTTCTCCTGGTAGACGTTGACGTCGAGCATCTCGTAGCGCGAGCGGATGTTCTTGGCCAGGTAGTCCTGGATCGAGTTGATCTTGTGGTCGATGTAGTGCTTCTTGCCCTTGATGTCGCGGGTGAAGCCGCGCACCCGGTAGTCCATGATGACGATGTCGGACTCGAGGCTTTCGATCAGGTAGTTGAGCGCCTTCAGCGGCGAGATCACCCCGCAGGTGGCGACGTCGATGTCGGCGCGGAAGGTGGCGATGCCGTTGTCCGGGTGGGTTTCCGGGTAGGTGTGCACGGTGATGTGCGACTTGTCCATGTGCGCCACCACGGCGTCGGAGATCACGCCCTTGGCGTCCTTCCTGTCGATCACCGGCTCCTCGGAGATCAGGATGGTCACCGAGGCGCCCTGCGGGTCGTAGTCCTGCCGGGCGATGTTGAGGATGTTGGCGCCGATGATCTCGGCCACGTCGGTCAGGATCTGGGTCAGCCGGTCAGCGTTGTACACCTCGTCGATGTACTCGATGTACCGGCGTCGCTCGTCCTCCGACGCGGCGTAGCAGACGTCGTAGATGTTGAAGGACAGGGCCTTCGTCAGGTTGTTGAAGCCCTGGAGCTTCAGGCGGGGCAACGGCTTGACCACGTGGTCGACCCTCACTGCTGGACCGGCGAAAGGGCGAATTATGAGGCAATCGCCCCGAGTCCGCCCCCCCGGGTTTGCCCACTGGCCCGCAACCGCCTACTCTCGCGGCATTCCCCTCTCTGTTCAGGCGATGAGCGCGACCACTGTGGCCGTCATTCCTCCGATCCAGCGACCGGTGCACCCCCTCATGCCCACGCCGGCGACCATCGAACGATTCCTGGCGCACTGCCACCGCCGCCGGTACCCGCCGCGCACCGACATCTTCAGGCCGGGCGACCCCGCCGGCACCCTCTACTACGTGGTCAGCGGCTCGGTCAGCATCATCGCCGAGGAGGACGACGGGCGGGAACTGGTGCTGGGCTACTTCGGCGCCGGCGAGTTCGTGGGCGAAATGGGACTGTTCATCGACTCCGACAGCCGCGAGGTGATCCTGCGCACCCGCATCCAGTGCGAGCTGGCCGAGATCAGCTACGAGCGCCTGCAGCAATTGCTGGAAGGCCCGCTGGCCCACGACGCCACCCGCATCCTGTACGCGATCGGCGCGCAGCTGTCCCGGCGCCTGATCGACACCAGCCGCAAGGCCGGCCGGCTGGCGTTCCTGGACGTCACCGACCGCATCGTCCGCACGCTGCACGACCTGACCCGGGAGCCGGAGGCCATGAGCCATCCCGACGGCACCCAGCTGCGGATCTCGCGGCAGGAACTGGCGCGGCTGGTCGGTTGCTCGCGCGAGATGGCCGGGCGGGTGCTGAAGAAGCTCCAGGCCGACGGCAAGCTGCACGCCCGCGGCAAGACCATCGTGCTGTACGGGACCCGCTGACCGCGATGGGCCGCGCCGACGCGACCGCGCTGCCGGAAGCCGACCTGCGCAGCGCCTCCCTGGTCGACGCCGACGACGTCGCCGCCCTGCTGTCGGAAATGGGCTACCCCTGCGACGTCCACGACGCCGCCCAGCGCATCCGCGCGATCATCGACAACGATCGCCAGGCCCTGGTGGTCGCGCGCTGCGGCGGCGTGGTCTGCGGCCTGCTGGCGCTGGACTTCATGTACTACCTGCCGCTGGGCACCACCACGTGCCGGATCACCGCCCTGGTGGTGCGCAACGACGCCCAGGGCCGCGGCCTGGGCCGGCAGCTGCTGCGCGAGGCCGAGCGCCGGGCGCGCTTCGGCGGCGCGGCGCGGCTGGAGATCACCAGCGGCTCGCAGCGCACCGATGCCCACGCCTTCTACAAGGCCTGCGGCTACAGCGACGGTACCCTGCGCTTCATCAAGCGCCTCGGCGACGCCTGACCGCCCGTCACGGCGACGGTTGGCGCCGACCGCGCCCGGCGCGGTCATTTTTTCGCCACACATTCGCCGACCGCTGTCCGTTCAATGGCTTGGAAACGTTATCCCCAGCTTTGTACCGGCCCCATCCACACGGCATGTGGATAGCCAGGACCGGACCGCCGGTCCGCGCGCGAATCGGGCCCGCACGACGCCGCCGAGCGCCTTTCCCCGGTGCGGTCATTTTTTCGCCACACAAGCGCCGACCGTCGTCCGCTCAATGGCTTGGCAGCCTTACCCACAGCTTTGCCTCGCCGCCATCCACACCGGATGTGGATAGCGCTCAGGCTTCGTCGGAAGCGAGCGGCTCGCCGCCGCGCTCGCGGCAGCCCCAGTTGAGGATCGGGGTGCCGGCCGGCAGCAGGCGGCGGAAGCGCGCCACCGCCGCGGGCTTGGGATTGACCACCACCGGCGTCCGCGCCGCGACCAGCAGCGGCAGGTCGGCGGTGCTGTCGCTGTAGGCCACGTCGATCGCCTCGTAGCCGGCCTCGCGCAGCATCCGCATCTTTTCCTCGGCGTGGCAGTGCCGGGTCACCAGCACCGCGCCGGCGCGCGGTCCGGTCTGGCTGCCGATGACCGGGACCGTCTCGTGGGCCACGAAGGCCAGGATCGCGCGCGCCAGTTCCGGCGGCGCGCCGGTGGCCACCACCACGCGGTCGCCGGCCGAGCGATGCCGGTGCAGCACCGCCAGCGCGACGGGCAGCAGGCGCGCGCGGATCGCCTCGGCGTCGGCGGCGACGTAGCGGTCGATCAGCGCATCCAGCGTGCGCGGACCGCGCAGGCCCACGGTGCCGATCCAGACGAAGCCGGAAATGCCGCGGCGGCGCGTGGGCAGCCAGGCGATCATCGGCCCGAGCACCGGCGCGGCCAGCAGCGCCAGCACGACGCGCCAGGCGTGGCGCCGGATCAGCCAAGCGAAGAGGTGGCTGCCGGAATCGCCGTCGTAGAGGGTGTGGTCGAAATCGAAGACCACCGTCGGCGCGCCCTCGCGCTCGCCCGGGAAGGGGGGCGCCGGCGCGCTCACGGCCCGGCGTCCGCGTGGAACAGCGCGCGCAGGGCGGCGCCCGGATCCTCGGCGCGCATGAAGGCCTCCCCCACCAGGAAGGCGTGCACGCCGGCCGCGCGCAGGCGGGTCACGTCCTCGTGCGCGTGGATCCCGCTCTCGGCCACCAGCAGGCGCCCGGCCGGCACCCGGTCGCGCAGCGACAGCGTGGTGTCCAGCGAGACCTCGAAGGTGCGCAGGCTGCGGTTGTTGACGCCCAGCAGCGGCATGCGCCCGGCCGTGGCCGGCAGCCGCAGCGCGCGGGCCAGCTCGTCGCCGTCGTGGACTTCCACCAGCACGTCCATGCCCAGCGCCTGCGCCAGCGCCGCCAGTTCGGCGAGGCGGGCGTCGTCCAGCGCGGCGACGATCAGCAGGATGCAGTCGGCGCCGAGCGCGCGCGCCTCGTGGACCTGGTAGGGATCGATGGTGAAGTCCTTGCGCAGCACCGGCAGCGCGCAGGCGGCGCGGGCGGCGGCAAGGTAGGCATCGGCGCCCTGGAAGAAGTCGCGGTCGGTGAGCACCGACAGGCAGGCCGCGCCGGCGGCCTCGTAGCTGCGCGCGATCGCGACGGGGTCGAAGTCGGCGCGGATCACCCCCTTCGAAGGGCTGGCCTTCTTGACCTCGGCGATCACCGCCGCCCGGCCCTGCGCCACCGCCGCCTCCAGCGCGCGGACGAAGCCGCGCGCCGGCGGCGCATCGGCGGCACGGGCGCGCAGCTCGGCCAGCGGAGTCGTCGTGGCGCGCTCGGCCAGTTCGGCGCGCTTGCGTTCGAGGATGCGTTGCAGGATGTCGGACATGGGCGAAGACGGCTGCGGCGGGGACGGTACCTTACCGTCCCCGCCCGGCGCGCGCTCAGCGGCCGGCGGCGGACGCCGCGGCCAGCTCGCGCGTGGTCTGCACGAAGGCCTCCAGCCGGCGCCGCGCGCCGCCGTCGGCGATCGCCGCGCGGGCGCGCTCGATGCCCTCGGGCAGCGAGTCCGCCACTCCGGCCACGTACAGCGCCGCGCCGGCATTGAGGGCGACGACCTCGCGGGCCGGGCCCGGGCGGTCGGCCAGCACCTCATGGACGATCGCCTTCGATGCCGCCGCATCGGCCACGCGCAGGTTGCGGCTGGCCGACATCGCGATGCCGAAGTCCTCCGGATGCACCTCGTACTCGCGCACGCGGCCGTCGCGCAGTTCGCCGACCAGGGTGCCGGCGCCCAGCGAGATCTCGTCCATGCCGTCGCGGCCCCAGACCACCAGCGCGCGCTCGGCGCCCAGCTCCTGCAGCACGCGGGTCTGGATGCCGACCAGGTCCGGGTGGAACACGCCCATCAGGATCGCCGGCGCGCCGGCCGGGTTGGTCAGCGGGCCCAGGATGTTGAAGATCGTGCGCACGCCCATCTCGCGGCGCACCGGCGCCACCGCCTTCATCGCCGGGTGGTGGACCGGCGCGAACATGAAGCCGATGCCGGTGCGGGCGATGGACTCGGCCACCTGCTCGGGCTGCAGCTCGATCGCCGCGCCCAGCGCCTCCAGCACGTCGGCGCTGCCCGACTTCGAGGACACGCTGCGGTTGCCGTGCTTGGCGACCCGGGCGCCGGCGGCGGCGGCGACGAACATCGAGCAGGTGGAGATGTTGAAGGTATGCGAGCCGTCGCCGCCGGTGCCGACGATGTCGACCAGGCCGCGGCGGTCGTCCAGCGGCACCGGCCGCGCCAGCTCCCGCATCACCGCGGCCGCGCCGGCGATCTCGCCCACCGTCTCCTTCTTCACCCGCAGCCCGGTCAGGATCGCCGCGCTCATCGTCGGCGAGACCTCGCCGCGCATGATCTGGCGCATCAGATCGACCATCTCGTCGTGGAAGATCTCGCGGTGCTCGATGGTGCGCTGCAGGGCTTCTTGCGGGGTAATGGGCATGTCGGGGATCGGGGGCTCGGGATCGGGAGGCGGACGGGGCGGTCAGCGGTCGAGGAAGTTCTTCAGCAGCGCGTGCCCGTGCTCGGTCAGGATGGACTCGGGGTGGAACTGCACGCCCTCCACCGGGTACTCGCGGTGGCGCAGCCCCATGATTTCCTCGATCCCGCCGTCGTCGTGCTCGGTCCAGGCGGTGATCTCCAGGCAGTCGGGCAGGCTTTCGCGCTCGACCACCAGCGAGTGGTAGCGGGTGGCCTCGTAGCGGTCGGGCAGCGCGGCGAACACGCCCCGCCCCTCGTGCCGGATCGCCGAGGTCTTGCCGTGCATGATCCGGCCGGCGCGCACCACCTTGCCGCCGTAGGCCTGGCCGATGGCCTGGTGGCCCAGGCACACGCCGAGGATCGGCGTGCTCGCCCCCAGGCGCTCGATCACCTGCAGCGACACCCCCGCCTCGTCCGGCGTGCACGGGCCGGGCGAGATCACGATGCGGTCCGGCCGCAGGCGCTCGATCGCGTCCGCGTCGAGGGCGTCGTTGCGCTCCACCCGCACCTCGGCGCCCAGCGTCTGCAGGTACTGCACGAGGTTCCAGGTGAAACTGTCGTAGTTGTCGATCATCAACAGCATGGGTCGGTCCGCGATCGATGGATCGGCGTGGGGCACGCGCGGGGGCGCCAGCTTATCAGCCGCCCGCACGCCCGGCGCGGCGCCGATGGGCTACCCTCGGGCGCCCCGCCATCGCGCACCGCCCGCTTCCGCCCATGCGCGCCGACGCCCCGCACCACATGCCCGATACCCACGACCGCTCGCGCCGCCGCCTGCTCGCCGGCGCGCTGGCCGGCGGCGCGCTGCTGACGCTGGGCGGCTGCGCCACGCGCGCGGCCGGGCCCGTCCCGGCCGCCGGCCGTCTCGCGCTGCCGCTGCCGGACCTGGACCCGAGCCTGCTGATCCGCGAGGTCGCCGGCCTGCGACCGTTCCGTCCGGCCGGCTTCCGGGTGGAGCCCGAGCGCTTCGGCGACACCCTGGTGATCCACCACTACGGCCACGGCGGCTGCGGGGTGACGCTGTCCTGGGGCACCGCCGATCTCGTCCTGCGCCACGCGCTGGCGCAGCCCGAGCGCCGCGCTGCGGTACTCGGCTGCGGCGCGGTCGGGCTGGCCACGGCGCGGCTGCTGCAGGACCATGGCTTCGAGGTCACGATCTACGCCCGCGAGCTGCCGCCCGATACCGTCTCCAACGTCGCCGGCGCGCAGTTCGGGCCCAGCGGGCTGCTCGACGCCGAGCACCGCAGCGACGCCTTCGGCGCCCAGCTCGCGCATGCCGCGCGCTTCGCCCACCGCCGCTTCCAACTGCTGCCGGGCGAGCGCTACGGCGTGCGCTGGATGCCGCTGTACTTCGTCTCGCGGCGCCCGGCGTGGTCGCCGGGCTGGGAATGGGCGCTGACCCCGGAGCTGTTCCGCGCGCGCACCCACGCGCCCGGCACGCACCCGCTCGGCGACCGCTACCTGCACGAAGTGCAGACCATGATCATCGAGCCGACGATCTACCTGCCGGCGATGACCGACGCCTTCCGCCTGGCCGGCGGCCGCATCGAGGTGCGGGCGCTGCGCGGCGTGGAGGACGTGCGCGCGCTGCCGGAGCGGCTGGCGGTCAACTGCACCGGGCTCGGCGCGCGGGCGCTGTTCGGCGACGCCAGCCTGCAGCCGGTACGCGGCCAGCTGGCGGTGATCGTGCCGCAGCCGGAGATCGACTACGCGGTCATCGGCGCCGGCGGCACCTATCTGTTCCCGCGCCGCGACGGCCTGCAACTGGGCGGCACCCACGAGCGCGGCGCATGGTCCACGGCCCCCGATCCGGCCACCACCGCGGACATCCTGGCGCGCCACCGTCGCCTGTTCGGCGGCCAGGGCTGAAGCCGCGCCGGCAGCGCCGCTACAGCCCCCGCGCCGCCTGCGCCACCGCGCGGAACAGCGCGCGGCCCTTGTTCATGGTCTCGTCCCATTCCTTCTCGGGATCGGAGTCGTAGACGATGCCGGCGCCGGCCTGCACGTACAGGCGGCCGTCCTGGATCACCGCGGTGCGGATCGCGATCGCGGTGTCGGCGTCGCCGTGCCAGCCGATGTAGCCGACCGCGCCGGAATACACGTTGCGCTTGACCGGTTCGAGGCTGCGGACGATCTCCAGCGCGCGCACCTTGGGCGCGCCGCTGACGGTACCGGCCGGGAACGTCGCGCGCAGCACGTCGGCGTAGCTCAGGCCGGGCTTCAGGCGCCCGGTCACTTCGCTGACGATGTGCATGACGTGGCTGTAGCGCTCGATGACGAAGCGCTCGCCGAGTTCCACGCTGCCCGGCTCGGAGACGTGGCCGACGTCGTTGCGGCCGAGGTCGATCAGCATCAGGTGCTCGGCGCGCTCCTTGGGATCGGCCAGCAGCTCCGCCTCCAGCGCCTGGTCCTCCTCCGGCGTGGCGCCGCGCGGGCGGGTGCCGGCGATCGGGCGCACGGTGACCTCGCTGCCGCCGTCGCCGGTTCCCTGCAGGCGCACCAGGATCTCCGGCGAGCTGCCGACCACCTGGGTGCCGCCGACGTCGAGGAAGTACATGTAGGGCGACGGGTTCAGCGCGCGCAGGGCGCGGTAGACGTCCACCGGCCGCGCGTTGAACGGCACCGACATCCGCTGCGAGAGCACGACCTGGAAGGCGTCGCCCGAGGCGATGTATTCCTTGGTCTTCTCCACCGCGGCGATGAAGCCCTCGCGGGTGAAGCCGGAGACGAAGTCGGCCTCGTCCAGCGCCGCCGGCTGCAGCGTCTCCGGGTAGCCGGCGCCGCCCTGCCGCAGGCGGTGGGTCAGCGCGTCCAGCCGGCGGCCGGCGCGCGCCCAGGCCTGCGGCTGGCGCGGGTCCGCGTGCACGATCAGGTACAGCCGGCCCTTGAGGTTGTCGAACACCGCGACCTCCTCGCTGCGCATCAGCAGGATGTCGGGCGTCCCCAGCTCGTCGCGCACGTCCGCCCGCGCCGCGCGCGCCAGGCGCGGCTCGATGTACTCGATGCACTCGAAGCCGAACCAGCCGACCAGGCCGCCGGCGAAGCCCGGCAGACCCGGCAGGCGCGGCACGCGGTGCTCGGCGCGCAGGCGCTCGACCTCGGCGAACGGGTCCTCGACCTCGCGCGTCTCGATCGTCTCGCCGTACTCGCCGACGGTCAGCGTGCGGCCTTGGAAGGCGTACACGCGCGAGGCCGGCAGGCCGATGATCGAGTAGCGGCCGAAGCGCTCGCCGCCCTCGACCGATTCGAACAGGTAGGTGTGCGGGCCGTCGGCGAGCTTGAGGTAGACCGACAGCGGGGTGTCGAGGTCGGACAGCACCTCGCGCACCACCGGGATGCGGGTATGGCCTTCGGCGGCGAAGCGGTCGAACTGCTGCTGGGTGATCACGAATGGCTCCACGATGGATGGACGGGCGACGGCGGCTGGCGGCGTCACCATCGCGCGCGGGCGGCGGGCATCGGGAGCGGGCGGTGTCGAAACATGGGGCGCTACTGTAGCGGCTGCGCGTGCGGCTCGCGCGTGCGCGCCAGCAGCGGCGAATCCGCCGGCAGCGCCATCCGCACCCGGCCGGGCACGCAGTCGATGCGGAAATGGCGCGCCTGGACCGGCTCGCCGTCGAGGTTGAGCGGCAGCGGCTGCCGGGATTCGATCTCGATCCACGGCAGCCGCGCGCGCGCGGCGACCTGTTCCAGGGCGGCGGCCTTGCCTTCGCTGACCACCGCGCCGATCGTCGCGGCCACCTCGCCGGAGAGCTCCGGCACCACGGTCACGTCCAGCAGCCCGTCGTCGATCAGCGCCTCCGGGCACAGCGCCTGCCCGCCGCCGGCCTGGCGGCCGTTGCCCACGCCCAGGGCGATGAAGTCGCCGGCCCACTCGAAGCCGGGGCCGCGCAGCCGTGCCGGCGTGGGCTCGATGCGCCCCAGCCGGGCGATGCCGGTCAGGAAGTAGGCCAGCCCGCCCAGCATCTTCTTCAGACCTTCGCGGGTCTCCAGGGTGATCCGGGTACCGAAACCGCCGCTGGCGAGGTTGGCGCACCAATGCACGGCGTCGTCGGCGCGCAGCCGCAGCAGGTCGACCGCGACCGGCGCGGCGCCGGCGATCAGCGCCAGCGCGTCCGCGGGCGCCTCGGGGATGCCGGCCGCGCTGGCGAAATCGTTGGCGGTGCCCAGCGGCAACACGCCCAGCGCCGGCAGCGCGCCGGCGTCGCGATCGGTGCCGGCGAGCGCCCCGGCCACTTCGCGCAGCGTGCCGTCGCCGCCGCCGGCGACCACGTGGGTGGCGCCGGCGGCGACGGCCTCGCGCACGTAGCGCTCGGCGTCGCCGCGTTCCCAGGTCACCCGCACCGCCAGCCGCCGGCCGGCCTCGCGCTGCGCGGCCACGGCCTCGCGCAGGGCCTCGTCGCCCGCGGCCTTGCCGTTGAGGATCAGGAACCAGGAGCTTGCGTCCATGGACATGCGCGGGAGGCGGGAAGCGGACGCGGGGTCCGGCGCGGCAGTGTAGAGCGTGCGGCGCGCGCGCCGCGAGCGGCCCGCCGTCATCGTGCCGTCACGAATGGCCCGGAACATGGGAGGCCATATCAGGGACGACGGGCGGAGGCTGGATCGCCTCCAATTTCTTCCGGCGAAGGGCGCGCTCCAAGGGGCGCGCCCTTCGTGCGTCAGGGGCTGTCGAGCGCGCCGTCGGCGACCACGATGCCGTCGGCGTCCGCCCACAGCAGATCGCCCGGCGCGATCGCCGCGCCGCCGATCTCCAGCGCCACGTCGCGCAGCCCCTGGCCGCGCTTGTCGGTCCTGCGCGGGCTCGCGCCCAGCGCGCGCACGCCCAGGTCCAGCCGCGCCAGCGCCGCCACGTCGCGCACCGCCCCCGCCACGACCACCCCGGCCCAGCCGTTCGCGACCGCGGCCTCGGCGAGCTGGTCGCCCAGCATCGAACGCCGCAGCGAGCCGCCGCCGTCCACCACCAGCACCCGGCCCTCGCCCGCCGCGTTCACCGCCTCGCGCACGCGCGAGTTGTCCTCGAACGCCAGCACGGTGGCGACCGGGCCGCAGAACGCCGCCCGCCCGCCGTAGTCGCGCCAGGGCAGCGCCAGCACGCGCACGCGCTCGCCGTGCCGATCGCACAGGTCGCAGGTGGAGAACGCGCCCGGGGAGGCCATGTCGCTAGCGCCGCGCCGCATCGGCGGCCGCGCGCAGACGGCCGACCACGTCGGCGTAGTCGGCCTGGCCGAAGATCGCCGAGCCGGCGACGAAGGTGTCGGCGCCGGCGGCCGCGATCTCGCCGATGTTGTCCGGCTTCACGCCGCCGTCGATCTCCAGCCGGATCGGCTTGCCGGTGGCGTCGATGCGCTCGCGCACCCGGCGCAGCTTGTCCAGCGCCGACGGGATGAAGGCCTGCCCGCCGAAGCCGGGGTTGACCGACATCAGCAACACCAGGTCCAGGTCCTCCAGCACGTAGTCCAGCGCCTCCACCGGCGTGGCCGGGTTGAGCACCAGCCCGGCCCGGCAGCCCTCGGCCTTGATCAGCTGGATCGTGCGGTGGACGTGGCGGCTGGCCTCGGGATGGAAGCTGATCAGCGTCGCCCCGGCGCGGGCGAAGTCCGGGACCAGGCGATCGACCGGTTCCACCATCAGGTGGACGTCGATCGGGGCGGTCACGCCATGCCGGCGCAGCGCCTCGCAGACCAGCGGCCCGATGGTCAGGTTCGGCACGTAGTGGTTGTCCATGACGTCGAAATGCACCCAGTCGGCGCCGGCGGCGAGCACGGCATCGACTTCCTCGCCCAGGCGGGCGAAGTCGGCGGACAGGATGGACGGCGCGATGATCGTGGGCTGCATGGTGTCGTGGGAGCCTGGAGGAAGGGGAGCGGATGGAGAAAGCGGCCGAGCGGCGCGCGGGGCATCAGCGCCGGCGGCGGCGACGGATGCGGCTGTAGGCGGCGTTGATCTCGGCGGCGCGGCGCTCGGCCTGCGCGCGCAGTTCGGGCTCGGCGTTGGCCACCCGGTCCGGGTGGTACTGCGAGATCAGGCGGCGGTAGGTCTGGTCGATTTCGGCATCGCTGGCGCTGCGGGTCAGGCCCAGCACCTTGTACGGCGCCGCGCGCTGCGGCAGCAGCCAGTCGGCGTCCAGGGCGTGGCCGATCAGCAGGCCGACCAGCCCGCCGGCCGGGTGGCGCAGCAGCAGCCAGCCGGCGACGAAGCCCAGGAGTTTCCCGTACCAGCGGTTCATGGCGCTTAGTGTAAGGGGCCAGGGATCAGAGGCCAGGGATCAGGGAAGAGCCAAAGAGTGGAATCCCCTGCCCCCTGGCCTCCGGCCTCTGGCCTCTGGCCCCTGCCCCCTGATCCCTGCCCCGCGCTACACTGCCCGGCCCTCCAGTGCGCGGGGCCGACGCCCTTGTCCACCACGCTCATCCAAGCCGACCTGCCCCTGCCGCTGCGCCATCGCGGCAAGGTTCGCGACGTGTTCGACCTGCCCGAGCGCCAGTTGCCGCAGGGCGCGCGCGGGACCGGCGACCACCTGCTGATCGTCGCCACCGACCGCCTGTCCGCCTTCGACGTGGTGCTGCCGGACCCGATCCCCGGAAAGGGCGAGATGCTGTGCCGGATCAGCAACTTCTGGTTCGAGAAGACCGCGCACCTGATGCCCAACCACCTGACCGGCATCGCGGTGGCCGACGTGCTGCCCGAAGGCATCGACCCGGCGCCCTACGCGCAGCGGTCGGTGGTGACCCGTCGCCTGCGGCCGGTGCCGGTGGAGGCGATCGCGCGCGGCTACCTGATCGGCAGCGGCTGGAAGGACTACCAGCGCACCGGGCGCGTCTCCGGGATCGCCCTGCCCGACGGCCTGCGCCAGGCCGAGCGGCTCGCCGAGCCGATCTTCACCCCGTCCACCAAGGCCGCCGTCGGCGAGCACGACGAGAACATCGACTTCGACAGCATGGTCCGCCGCATCGGCGCGGAACTGGCCGAGCAGATCCGCGACGCCACCCTGCGCCTGTACCGCTACGCCGCCGAGTACGCCGCCGCGCGCGGCATCCTGCTGGCCGACACCAAGTTCGAGTTCGGCACCGACGCCGACGGCCGGCTCTACGTGATGGACGAGATGCTCACCCCCGACTCCTCGCGCTACTGGCCGGCCGAGGAATACGCCGTGGGCAGCAGCCCGCCGAGCTACGACAAGCAGATCGTGCGCGACTGGCTGGAGACCCAGGACTGGGACAAGACCGCGCCCGGGCCGCGCCTGCCGGCCGAGGTGATCGAGCGCACCCGCGCCCGCTACGCCGAGGCGCTGCAGCGCCTGGCCGGGATCGAGATCGGCTGACCGCGCGCCGCCGCGCGGCTCGGGTATGCTCCCGACGAGGGCGGAAGACGGCCCCGGGGAGATGCCGATGGCACGGAACATGGCCCTGCGGATCGCACTGGCGTGCGCGCCGGCCGCGATCTGCGCGCACCCGATCGCGACGGCGGCGCCGCCCGCCTCGCACGCCTGCGCGGAAGTGGCGCGCGCCGCGGAGCGGCTGGCCTGCTACGACCGTGCCTTTCCGCCCAGCGAGGCGGCGCGGCACGCGGCGGCGGAACTGGCCCGCGAGGACTTCGGCCTGCCCGATCGCACCGGCGCGCCGGCCGCCGAACCGGTGCCCGAGCGCATCGAGGCACGGGTGACGCGGGTGACCTACGCCGATGGCGGCCGCCGGGTGGTGACGCTGGACAACGGCCAGACCTGGGCCACCACCGAGGGCGGCAGCCGCGGCCACGTCGCCGAGGGCGACAGCGTGAGCGTGCGCACCGGCGCGCTCGGCGGCTACCTGCTGCGCACGCCGGCGGGCGTCTCGCTGCGCGTGCGGCGGGTGCGCTGACGCGATGCCCGCGCCCGCCGGGCCGCGACCGCTGACGGCCTCGCAGGCGGCACGGTTTTCGCGCGCGCTGGGCCACTTGCGCCACGGCGAGACGCTCCGGGCCGAACAGGAGGCGCGGCGCCTGCTGCAGGAAGCGCCGGAGGCCGCCGACGCCTGGCAACTGCTCGGCATGTGCCTGGCCGACGGCGGGCGCCTGCCGGAAGCGCTGGCGGCCTTCGAGCAGGCGCTGCAGCGCGCACCGGACAGCGTGCCGGTGCTCTCCAATGCCGCCGCCTGCCTGCGCCGGGCGGGCCGCCTCGAGGACGCCTACGCCCTGCTCGGCCGCGCCGCCGGCAGCGCCGAGGCCGCACTGCAGCAGAGCCGCCTCGCGCTGCAGCTGCGCGATCCCGCGCGCGCGGTCGATGCCTGCCGGCGCGCCCTGGCGCTGGCGCCCGATTCCGCCGCAGCCTGGCTCGGCCTGGGCCATGCGCTGCGCGCGCAAGGCGACTGGGACGCCGCCGCGCAGGCGCTGGAGCAGGCGGTCGCGCGCGCACCGGCGCACGCGCCGGCCTGGGCGGCGCTGGGCGCCGTCCACCGGCTGGCCGGGCGCGTCGAAGCGGCGCTGCGCTGCCTGCGCCGCGCCGAAGCCCTGGGCGAGGTCGGCCCCGACCTGCTCGACGCGCTCAGCGGGGCGCTGGTGGACGCGGGGCAGCCCGAGGCCGCGCTCGACAACGCCCGCCGCCTGGTGATGCGGCACCCGGCCTACGCCGGCGGCCACGACACCCTGGCCCGCCTGCTGTGGGAACACGGGGATGAGGATCCGCTGGCGGGATTCCGCGCCGCCGCGCGCGCCCAGCCCGGCAACCGGCCGCTGTGGCTGGCGTTCGCCCGGCTGCTGCTGCGCGCCCGTCGCGCGGAGGAGGCGCTGGCCGCGGCCGAAGCGTTGCGCCTGCGCCACGGCGACGACCCCACGCTGTGCTGGCTGCGCGCCGAGGCGCTGGACCGGCTGGACCGGATGGACGAGGCCGCGGCGGCGTTCGCCGAGGCGCATCGCGCGCTCGGCCGCGACCACGTCGCCTTCCTCAACGCCCATGCGCGGCACCTGTTCCGCCGCGGCGACTGGCGCCGCGCGGGCGAGCTCGCCGAGGCCGCGACCCGGCTCGCGCCCGGCGACCAGGAGGCCTGGAGCCACCTGGGCACCGCCTGGCGGCTGGCCGGCGACGCGCGCGAGTTCTGGCTGTGCGACTACGATCGCCTGGTCGGCGACGTCGAGGTCCGGCCGCCGCCGGGCTACCGCGATCCCGCCGCCTTCCTCGACGCCCTCGCCGCCCGCCTCGAGGCCCTGCACCGGGCCGTGCGCGAGCCGGTGGACCAGAGCGTGCGCAACGGCTCGCAGACGCCCGGGCGCCTGTTCGGCCGCGGCGATCCGATTCTCGATGCGGCGCAGGCCGCGCTGCACGAGGCCGTGCGCGGCTGGCTGCAGGCGCTGCCCGAGGACGACCGCCACCCCTTCCTCGGCCGCAAGCGCCGCGACGTGCGCATGCTCGGCTCGTGGTCGGTGCGGCTGCGCGCCTCCGGGCGGCACGCCAACCACATCCATCCGCAGGGCTGGCTGAGCTCGGCGTTCTACGTCGCCCTGCCGGAGGACGTGCGGCGCGAGGGCCCCCACCCCGCGGGCTGCCTGCAGCTGGGCCAGCCGCTGGAAGACCTGGGCCTGGCGCTGCCGCCACGGCGCATCGTCCGGCCCGCGCCGGGGCGCCTGGCGCTGTTTCCCTCCTACGTCTGGCACGGCACGGTGCCGTTCTCCAGCCCCGCGCCGCGGCTCACCATCGCGGTGGACATGCTGCCCGCCGCCTGAGCGGCGTCATGCCGGGCCTGCGGACGGGCGGCGACGTCGCCGCCCGTCCGGTGCGGTCAGAACTGGAAGCTCAGCGTGCTGAAGATGTAGCGACCGGCCTGGTCGTAGCCGCCCAGGGAGTTGCCGTTGAGCACCAGCGTGCCGCCCACCAGCGGCGGCTCCTTGTCGGCGATGTTGTTCACGCCCACCGTCCAGGTGGCGACGTCCCACAGGTCCATCGAGGCGGACAGGTCGAAGTAGCTGTAGCTGCCGAGGCGATGGCCGTTGGCGATCAGCAGTCGGTCGTCGGTGCCCGGCGTGCCGTCGATGCCCTCGTAGTCCAGCGCGCCCACGTAGCGCCAGCGCAGGCCGACGCTGTAGCGGTCGAAGCCGTAGCGCAGGCTGGCGATGTGCCGCCATTCGGGCGCGTTGCAGGCTTCGTTGATCAGCCCGGCGCAATCGTAGGCGGTGGTCGGATCGTCGGCGATCGGCTGGAAGGTCTGCTCCAGCAGGTGGGTGCCGACGATCGAGGCGGTCATCCGTCCCGGGCCGAGCGCCCAGGCATAGGAGGCGGACAGGTCGATGCCGCTGAAGTCGAAGCTGCCGTAGTTGCCCAGGGTGTTGACGACCAGGCCCGAGGTCTCCGGATTGCTGCCCAGCCACAGGTCGCCGGTCGTCGGATTGCGCCGGATCAGCGAGCACATCGCGCTCTGCCCGCCCGCGCACAGGTCGATGATGACCCGCGGGCCGATGTCGGTGATCGAGTCCTCGACCTCGATGCGGTAATAGTCGATGGCCAGGTTGAGATCGTCGATCGGGCTGGCGGCGAAGCCGATCGTCCAGGTGTCCGCGGTCTCGGGGTCGAGGCCGAGGTTGCCGCCCGCGAACTGGTTGTACTGGCCGGCCGGATTGTCCGGCACGAAACCGTACTGGGACGGCGCAAGACCGGTCGCCGCGCATTGCTCGACGGTGAACGTCGGCGTCGGGCCCGCGCAGGGATCGGAACCGCCCCACAGGGCGATGCCCTGGGCGCTGAACAGTTCGTTGATGCTGGGTGCGCGGATGGCGCGGTTCCAGCCGGCGCGCAGCAGGTAGCGGCCGTCGTCGAAGCTGGCGCCGAGGCCGGCCTTGTAGGTGTTCACGCCGCCGGAGTTGCTGTAGTCGGAATAGCGGTAGCCCAGCTCCAGGTCCAGCCCGCTCAGCGCGCCGGCATCGGCGATCAGCGGCACCGCGCTCTCCAGGAAGAACTCGTGCACGTACAACTCGCCCGCCAGGGGCGTCGTCGGGCCGCCGAGGCCGGTGAAGTTGCCGGTCGCCATGTTGGTGTCGGGGGTGCGCTCGTAGGTCTCCTCGCGCCATTCGTAGCCCAGCGCCAGCGCGATCGGGCGGTCCGCCGCCCAGGGCAGGCCGACGCCCAGGTCGCCCGAGGCGTAGGCGTTGACGGTCTTCATCGAGGTCACGTAGTTGACGATGCCCACGCCCTGCAGGGCCTGCGCGGCTTCCTCGGTCACCGCGTCCTGCCAGACGTTGTAGAACACGCAGCCGTCGAACGAGCCGTCCGGGCAGCCCAGCAACGCGGAGCGCACGCGATCGGTGATGAAGTCGTTGACGCTCTCTTCCTTGATCGAGCTGCGGTTGTAGGTGAACGAGGCGTCGTAGTTCCAGCGCTCGTTGATCTCGCCGCCCAGGCCGGTGGTGATGCGGTAGTTGGTGGACTCGGCCTTGGAGATGCGGGGGCCGCCCTCGACGTTGCGCTTGTTGACCAGCACCGTGATCTCGTCGTCGGTGATGCCCAGGTCGCCGCACAGGGTGCCGATGATCTCGTTGTCGCAGGCCACGTCGACGTCGGTGTTGAAGGTGCCGCTGGGCGCGATCTGGGTGGAACTGCGGCGGTTGACGAACATCGCCTCCACGTAGGGCACGAAGTGCGGGGTGATCTCGTACTTGATGCGGGTGCCGGCGGTGTAGCGGCTGTCCGGGCGCTGGTAGTAGTTGATCGGCGCGTAGTTGTAGAGCGCGCCGACGCCGGGCTGCCAGGTGCCGTCGGCACCGAGGTGGGCCGCGGTGTTGCCGCCGGTCAGCGACGGCGCCAGGATGGTGAAGTTGGCGGGATCGGCGCCGCCGGAGCCGCCGCAGGCGGTGCCGCTGTTGTTGAGCGCGCAGGACGAATAGTCGCGCTCGCCCTGCAGCATCGCCTCGTTCTTGCGCCAGGTCGCCCAGGCCACGGCATGGCCGCCGTTGCCGAAGCTGCCGCCGATGGACAGGTCGATGTTGCGCGAGATGCCGTCGAAGCCGGAATTTCCGGTGGGGTAATCGTAGCCGGCCGCATCCATCAGGCCCTGCATGTAGCGGTTGTCGTTGTCGTGCTGGTAGGCCGAGTAGCCCAGGTTGACGTTGACGCCCTCGAACTCGTCGTCGAGGACGAAGTTGACCACGCCGGCGACCGCGTCGGAGCCGTACACCGCGGAGGCGCCGCCGGTCAGCACGTCCACGCGCTGCACCAGCGCCGAGGGAATGATGCTGAGGTCGGGCGTCTCGCCCAGGCCCTTCGGAATGCGGCGGCCGTTGACCAGGGTCAGCGTGCGCTGGGGCCCCAGGTCGCGCAGGTCGACGGTGGCGTAGCCCTGCGACGGGTTGTTCATGAAGTTGTCGAAGCCGTTCTGGAAGCCCAGCTGCGGATACTGGTTCACCAGGTCCTCGACCTTGGTCGCGCCCGAGTACTGGAACTCCTCTTTCTGGATCTCCGCCACCGGACTGGCGGCGGTCATGGTCTGGCTGCGCAGGCGGGTACCGGTGACGGTGACCGTATCCAGGGTCGCGGCCGGATCCTCGGAGGGCGCCGGAGGCGGGACGGTGTCCTGCGCGATGGCCCCGAAACTCCCGGAACAACACAGCGCCCCGGCGAGGGCGACGGACAAGCGATTGCGGCGAGCGGCGATTCTGCGGACGTGCGTCATGATTCTCCCCTTGCGTGAAAAATGCTTGGTGTTCGTTCTTCGAAACCCCTGCCCTCCCCCCCGCTCCCTGGGCATCGGTATCGGCGAATACGCCCGGCTCCCTGGCGCGACCTGAACGTAACACAAATTTTTCGACGTCAATACGGGATTTTTACAACCGTGCTGCAGTTCCCAAACCGGCGCAGAATGCCGCCGGGACGCCCCACCGGGGCGGAAGATAATGTTTCAGAAGAAACCATCCGGAGGGAAACATGAGCGCGCACGCCGCCGAGCGCCCGATCGACCGCTGGTTCGCCAGTTACTCCGACGACCACCGCAACCGGACCAACCAGCGCATCCACGTCGTCGCCGTCCCGCTGATCCTGTGGAGCGTCATCGCCCTGCTGTGGTGCATTCCCACTGCCGAGGGCCTGCTCCGTCCCGGCGCCTGGGCGGGTCTGGCGATGTTCGCCGCCTGGCTGTTCTACTTCCGCGCCTCGCGCCGGCTGGGCCTGGGCATGGCGGGGATGTTCCTCGCGATGGGCGCGCTCACCCACGTCCTGCACGCTTCGCTCGGCGCTCGCGGGCTGCTCGCCCTGGCGCTGGCGGTGTTCGTGGCGGCCTGGATCGCGCAGTTCGTCGGCCACAAGATCGAAGGGCGCAAGCCCAGCTTCCTGACCGATCTGGTGTACCTCTTGATCGGTCCGGCCTGGGTGCTGGCCAAGGGCTACCGGCTGCTCGGCCTGCGCTGGTGAGCGTTCACGGCCGCTTCGGATCGGCGGCGTCGGCGAGCAGCATCCGCGCCGTGGGGCGGAACGGCCGCGGCGCATAGTCGAGGTCGGCCCGGGCCGGCCCCGCATCGAAGACCAGGTCCTCGCGCAGGCGCGCCACCGCGCCGGCGGGCAGGCCGCGCAGGCGGCCGGCCGCGTGCGCGGCGGCCAGCGCAGCGCGGAACAGCGGGACCGGCACCCGCCACAGCCGCGGCCTGCCGGGCAACGCGGCCAGGACGCGCCGCACCATCTCGTCGTAGGGCAGCGTCTCGCCGCCGGGAAGGGCGTAGGCGCGGCCGCCGGCGGCCGGTGCCCGGGCCGCGGCCACGGCGGCCTGCGCCAGATCGTCCACATGCACCGGCTGCCGCAGCCCGGTGGCGTCGCGCGGAAGCACGAAGCCGCCGCAGCGCCGGGCGATCGCGGCGATCCGGCACAGGTTGGCGTCGCGCGCGGCGCCGTAGACCAGCGTCGGGCGCAGCAGCGTCGCCTGCGCGCCATGCCTGCGCGCCGCCTCGAACACGCGCGCCTCCGCTTCGCGCAGGGTGGCGGCCAGGGCGCGTTCGCCGGCGTCCTCGGCGTCCGCCTTGGTGGCCAGGCTGGTCGAGCCGAACGCGACCACCCGCGGCGCCCGCAGCCGCGCGGCGGCGTACCAGTGCGAGAAGCGGTCGAGCGGGCCGCAGCTGAAGACCGTGTCGTACTCCGGCGACGGCGGCTCGAACCCGGGGAAGCCGCCGCGATGCCAGCGCAACCCGGCATCGTCGCCATCGGCCGGCGGCGTGCGCGACACCGCATCGACCCGCCAGCCGGCCGCGCGCAGCCGCGCCAGCAGCGCCGCGCCGATCTGCCCGCTGGCGCCGAACACCAGCGCCCGTCGCGCGCGGTCGCTCATGCGCGGCTCGCCGAACGTGCGCAGCGATGGGGGCGTGGCGTCATCGCGACAGCATAGCCGCGCCGCGCGACCGGGACGGGTAGACTCGCAACGGCCATCGCTCTTTCCGGACCAGGACATGCGCCTTCCGCCCTCGGCCCTGCTGCTGGCCACCGACCTCAGCGCGCGCTGCGACCGCGCGCTCGACCGCGCCGCCCAGCTGGCCGCGCAATGGGACGCGCGGCTGGTCGCCGCGACGGTCGCGCCCGACGAACGCGCGCAGGAGATCCGCGACGAAGTCCTGCCGCTGCCGGCGTGGGCGCGCCGGGAATCGCCCCCGGAGGCTGCGCGGCGGCGGCTGCGCCGCGACCTCGACGACGCCGGCCTGACCCGGGCCGAGGCGGTGATCGCCCACGGCGCCCCGGGCCCGGCCCTGCTCGAGGCCGCCCGGGCCCACGACTGCGGCCTGATCGTGCTCGGCATCGCGCGCAACGAGGCCTTCCAGCGGCCGGTCGTGGGTTCGACGATCGCCTGGCTGGCGCGGCATTCGCCGCTGCCGGTGCTGGTGGTCCACGACCGCGTCCGCGGCGCGTACCGCAGGCTCGCCGTGGCCAGCGACTTCTCCGCCACCGCCGGGCGCGCGCTCGAAACCGCCGCACGGCTGTTTCCGGACGCCCCGCGCTACGCGCTGGTCCACGGCGCCGACGCGCCGCGCCTGGGCCTGGTCGACAACGCGCGCAGCCGCGCCGCGCTGGGCGCGGCGGCCGCCGGGGAAGCGCGCGCGGCCGCCGCCGCGCATCTCGACGGACTCGACCTCGGCGATGGGGTGCGCGGGCGGATCGAGTGCGTGATCGAGCCCGTGGAACCGGTGCGCCTGATCGATGCCTGGGTCGCCGCCGACGGCGCCGACCTCGCGATTCTGGGCAGCCACGGGCGCAGCGCGTTGTCGGACATGCTGCTGGGCAGCGTGGCGCAGCGCCTGCTCGACACGGTCGACATCGACACGCTGATCGTCCGCCGGCAGGACTGACCGGCCCGGCCGGGGGCTCGCGGAGCGCCGCAAAACGCCTGCTAGAATCGAACGCCTTGCTCGCGAATCGCGCATTCCCTGCATGCCTTCGATTCTCCTCATCCTCCTGGCGCTGCCGTTCGCGGTCGCGGCAGCGGTGGCGGCCCTGCCGCGCACGCTGTCGCGCGGCGCGATCGCCTGGGTCGCCGCGGGCGCGCCGCTGGTCGGCCTGGCGCTCGTCGCGGCGCTGACGCCGGAGATCATGGCGGGCGGGCAGCCCAAGACCGTGCTGCCGTGGATCCCGTCGGCCGGCCTGCAGCTGACCCTGCGGATGGACGGCCTGGCCTGGATGTTCGCCGGGCTGATCCTGGGCATCGGCGCGCTGGTGGTGATGTATGCGCGCTACTACCTCAGCCCGCGCGACTGCGCGCCGCGCTTCTTCGCCTACCTGCTGCTGTTCATGGGCGCGATGCTGGGCGTGGTGCTGGCCGGCAACCTGCTCCTGCTGGTGGTGTTCTGGGAGCTGACGTCGATCAGTTCGTTCCTGCTGATCGGCTTCTGGACCCATCGCGAGGACGCCCGCCAGGGCGCGCGGATGGCGCTGACCATCACCGGCCTGGGCGGGCTGGCACTGCTGGGCGGCGTGCTGCTGATCGGCCGCGTGGCCGGCAGCTTCGATCTCGACGTGGTGCTCGCCTCCGGCGACGCAATCCGCGCCAGCGCCGAGTACCCCGCCATCCTGGCCCTGGTGCTGGCCGGCGTCTTCACCAAGAGCGCGCAGTTCCCCTTCCACTTCTGGCTGCCGCAGGCGATGGCCGCGCCCACCCCGGTGTCGGCCTACCTGCACTCGGCGACGATGGTGAAGGCCGGGGTGTTCCTGCTCGCCCGCCTGCACCCGGCGCTCGCCGGCACCGACCTGTTCTTCTACGTGGTCACCGTGGTCGGCGCGCTGACCCTGCTGGTCGGCGCCTGGTACGCCATCTTCCAGCACGACCTCAAGGGCCTGCTGGCCTACTCGACCATCTCGCACCTGGGCCTGATCACGCTGCTGTTCGGCCTGTCCACGCCGATGGCGGTGGTCGCCGGCGTGTTCCACATCGTCAACCACGCCACCTTCAAGGCCTCGCTGTTCATGGCCGCGGGCATCATCGACCACGAGACCGGCACCCGCGACATGCGCCGGCTCGGCAACCTGCGCCGCTTCCTGCCCTGGACCAGCGCGCTGGCGATCATCGCCTCGCTGGCGATGGCCGGCATTCCCCTGCTCAACGGCTTCCTGTCGAAGGAGATGTTCTTCGCCGAGGCGCTGCAGGTGGAGGCCCAGGACGGCATGCGCCTGTTCGTGACCGTGGCCGCAGCGCTGGCCGGCGTGCTGGGCGTGGCCTACAGCCTGCGCTTCGTCCACGACACTTTCTTCGGCCACGGCCCGCGCGACCTCGACCTGGACCCGCACGAGCCGCCGCGCTGGATGCGGATCCCGGTCGCGGTGCTGGTGCTGATCTGCCTGGCCGTCGGCATCCTGCCCGCGCTGACGGTCGAGCCGATGCTCAAGACCGCCGTGGCCGGCACCCTGGGCACGGCCGCGCCCGACTTCACCCTCGCCGTCTGGCACGGCTGGAACCTGCCGCTGGCGATGAGCGTGCTGGGCGTGGTCGGCGGCGTGGCGTTCTACTTCGCCCTGCGCCGGCTGTTCGCGCTGCACGACGCCATGCTGCGCTCCTGGGGCCAGTACCTGTTCCAGGTCAACATCGATGCGCTGTTCTCCGCGGCCGGCAAGTTCACCGAACGCGTGGCCGCGGGCGGCATCCGCCGCAGCCTGTTCTGGATGATCGTGGTGGTGCTGGCGGTCGGCTCGGCGCCGTTCGTCGGCGACGCCGCCGACCGCGCGCTCGGGTTCGAGGGTTTCGGCGCGCCGCAGCCGATGCCGCTGCTGGGCTGGGTGGTGTGGGCGGTGCTGGTCGCCGGCACCCTCGCCACCGTGGCCGTGCACGGGCGGCGCCTGACCGCGCTGATCGTGATCGGCGCGGTGGGCCTGATGGTCAGCGTGGCCTTCACCCTGCTGTCAGCGCCCGATCTGGCGCTGACCCAGCTGCTGGTGGAAATGGTCACCATCGCGCTGATGATGATGGCGCTCAACTACCTGCCCAAGCAGTCCAAGCAATCGCGCACCCGCGTGCGCCGCTGGCGCGACGCGCTGATCTCCACCGCCGCCGGCGTCGGCGTGGCCGCGCTGGCCTACGGCGTGCTGATGCGGCCCTCGCAGACGATCTCCGGCGAGATGCTCGCCCGCTCGCTGCCCGAGGCCTACGGCGCCAACGTGGTCAACGTGATCCTGGTGGACTTCCGCGGCTTCGATACCTTCGGCGAGATCACCGTGTTCGCGGTCGCCGCGCTGGTGGTGCACGCGCTGCTGCGCTGGGCGCGGCTGAAGCCCGACGAGGTGGTGCCCGGGCCGCCGGTGCAGCTGCCGATCCCGGCCGACCTCACCCAACTGCTGTTCCCGCTGGCGATGACGGTGTCGATCTACCTGTTCCTGCGCGGCCACAACGCGCCGGGCGGCGGCTTCATCGCCGGCCTCGCGATCGCGGTGCCGGTGCTGATCAAGTACGTGCTGCAGGGCGCGCGCGCGGTCGAGGCGACCTTCGGCTTCGACTACCTGCGCGGCATCGGCGTCGGGCTGATCGTCGCCTGCATCGGCGGCCTCGGCTCGCTGCTGTTCGGGCTGCCGTTCCTCACCAGCGGGCACCTGGATCTCGAGCTGCCGGTGATCGGCCAGCTGCCGCTGGCCAGCGCGCTGGTGTTCGACACCGGCGTCTACATCGTGGTGTTCGCCGGCGCGCTGCTGATCCTGTCGACGATCGGCACCGTCAAGCAGCGCCAGCAGGCCGAGGAGGACAAGCTCTAGTGGAACTCGCACTCGCCAGCGCCATCGGCGTGCTCACCGCAGCGGGGGTCTACCTGCTGCTGCGCGCGCGCACCTTCGACGTGATCCTGGGCCTGACCCTGCTGTCCTACGCCACCAACCTGCTGATCTTCTCCGCCGGCCGCATGGTCGTGGGCCGTCCGCCGGTGCTGCGCGGCGGCGCCGAGCCGACGCTGGCGAACTACGCCGATCCGCTGCCGCAGGCGCTGGTGCTGACCGCGATCGTGATCGCCTTCGCGATGACCGCGGTGACCGTGGTGGTGGCCATGCGCAACCACGCCGACCTGCACAGCGACCACGTGGACGGCCATGAGCCCGACCGCAAGCCCGACGAGCGCCCATGACGCAGCACCTGATCCTCGCCCCGATCCTGGTGCCGCTGCTGACCGGCGCGATCCTGCTGCTGCTCGAGCGCCGCCACAACACCTCGGTGCTGCGCACCGGCGCCTGGATCGGCCTGTCGCTGCTGCTGGCCGCGGCGCTGGCGCTGTTCGCCCGCGCCGCGCAGGGCGGCATCGAGGTCTACCTGCTCGGCGACTGGCCGGCGCGGCTGGGCATCGTGCTGATGCTCGATCGCCTGAGCGCGCTGATGGTGCTGACCACCACCCTGCTCGCCATCCCCTGCCTGCTCTACGCCTGCGCCGGCTGGGACAAGCGCGCGCTGCACTTCCACGCGCTGTTCCAGATCCAGCTGGCCGGGCTCAACGGCGCGTTCCTCACCGGCGACGTGTTCAACCTGTTCGTGTTCTTCGAGGTGATGCTGATCGCCTCCTACGGCCTGCTGCTGTCCGGCGGACGCGGCGCGCGGATGGCGGCCGGCCTGCACTACGTCGTGTTCAACATCGCCGCCTCGACGCTGTTCCTGATCGCGCTGGGGCTGCTGTACGGCCTGCTCGGCACGCTCAACTTGGCCGAGATCGCGGTGCGCATCGCCGAGGTCGCCCCGCAGGACCTGGCCATCGTGCGCGCGGCCTGCGGGATGCTGCTGGTGGTGTTCTGCGCCAAGGCCGCGCTGCTGCCGATGTACCTGTGGCTGCCGGAGACCTACTCGCGGGCGCCGGCCGCGGTGGCGGCGCTGTTCACCATCATGACCAAGGTCGGCCTGTACGCGCTGCTGCGCATGACCACCCTGGTCTTCGGCGACGAGGCCGGGGCGATGGCCGGCTTCGGCCGCGACACCCTGCTGACGTTCGGCATGGTGACCCTGGTGCTCGCCGGGCTCGGCGTGGTCGGCGCGCTGCGCCTGCGCATCGGCGCCGCCTACCTGGTGCTGCTGTCGGCCGGCACCTTGTTCGTCGCCTTCGCCCTCGCCCGGCCGGGCACCATCGCCGCCGGCCTGTACTACCTGCCGCACAGCTGTTTCGCCGCCGCAGCGATGTTCCTGATCGCGCACATCGTGCAGCGCGAGCGCGGCCGGATCGGCGACCGCGTCCTCGATCCCGCGCCGCCGCTGCGCGCGCTGACCGGCACCCTGTACCTGATCGCGGCGATCTCGATCGTCGGCCTGCCGCCGCTGTCGGGCTTCATCGGCAAGTTCCTGCTGCTCGACGCGGTCCCGGGCGAGGACGCGGGCTGGGTCTACGCCGCGGTGCTGGGCAGCAGCCTGCTGGCGCTGATCGGCCTGACGCGCACCGGCACCCGGCTGTTCTGGCGGGTCGAGGTGCCGGACCTGCCGCAGCCGCCGCCGCCGACCATCCGCGGGATCGAGATCGGCGCGACCGTGCTGCTCATCGCCTACGGCCTGGCGATGACGGTGGCCGCCGAACCGGTGCTGCGCCACGCGCAGGCGATCGCCGCGCAGTTGCTCGCCCCCGCCGACTACGTGCGCGCGGTCCGCGATACCCTGCCGCTGCTGAGGGAGCCCTGAGATGAGACGACGCCTCCTGCCCTCCATCCCGCAGAGCCTGACGGTCTTCGTCTTCTGGCTGC
Organism: Luteimonas huabeiensis HB2; assembly: GCF_000559025.1. Taxonomy (GTDB): domain Bacteria; phylum Pseudomonadota; class Gammaproteobacteria; order Xanthomonadales; family Xanthomonadaceae; genus Luteimonas; species Luteimonas huabeiensis. The sequence continues at coordinate 216,122 of NZ_JAAN01000035.1, forward strand.
TGATGGCCGAGGACTACAGCGCCGGCAACGTGCTGATGGCGCTGCTGCTGGCCTGGGCGATGCCGCAGCTCGCCGCCCGGCTGCAGCGCGAGTTCGCGCAACTGGGCAACGTCGGCATCCTGGTGCCGCTGGGGCTGAAGCTGATCTGGGACGTCGTGGTCGCCAACGTCACCGTCGCCCTCCAGGTGCTGGGGCCGGAGGCGAAGCTGCGCTCGGGCTTCGTCTGGGTCCCGCTGGAACTGACCAACATCCACGGCATCTCCGTGCTGGCCAGCATCATGACCCTCACCCCGGGCACGGTCACCGCCGAGCTTTCCGAGGACCGGCGCTACCTGCTGGTGCACTGCCTCAACATCGACGATCCGCAGCGGATGGTCGACGGCATCAAGCGCCGCTACGAAGCGCCCCTGCGCAAGGTGTTCCCATGATCGCAATCGCCATCGTCGCGGGGATGAGCGTGGTCGGGCTGGCCATGCTGCTGTCGCTGTGGCGGCTGATCCGCGGCCCCTCCGCGCCCGACCGCATCCTCGCGCTCGACACGCTGTACGTGAGCACCATCGCCGAGCTGGTGCTGTTCGGCATGCACCTGGACACCGAGATCTACTTCGAGGCCGCGCTGATCATCGCCATGCTCGGCTTCTTCGGCACGGTGGTGCTGAGCAAGTACGTGATCCGCCGGGACATCGTCGAATGATCGCGACGCTGCTCGACGGCCTCACCATCCTGCTGCTCGCGATCGGGTGCTTCTTCGTGTTCCTGGGCAGCTTCGCGCTGGTCAAGATGACCGGCTTCTTCCATCGCATCCACGGCCCGACCAAGGGCAGCACCCTGGGCGTGGGGTGCATCCTGCTCGCCTCGATCGTCTACCACACCGTGTACGGCAGCGGCCTGCATCCGCGCGAACTGCTGATCACGGTGTTCCTGTTCCTGACCGCGCCGGTGGCCGCGCACCTGATGTCGCGCGCCGCGCTGTCGCTGATGGAAGGCCGGCCCACGGACCCGTCCACAATCCCGGACCCGGAAGGACACATCCGCGACGACGCCGACGAGCGCGCGGCCGAGCGGGCCGGCGAGCGGGACGACGGCTGAGCGCCCGGCCCGGCCCGGCACCCACGCCGGCGCCGCGCGCGTCCGCGGATCAGCCGCAACCTTCCACGTAGTCGACCTGCGGCGGCACGCCGATGCGCCACGCCGCGACGCGGTCGTCGGCGCCGGTCTCGAACAGCAGCACGCTGCGCCCGCCGTCGGGCGCCGGGATGCGCAGGTCGTGCGCGCCCTCCACGTACTTGTGCGGCCGGCGCTCGACCAGCCCGGGATACAGCGCATCGATCCGCGCGATGTCCATGCCGACGCGGCCGCCGCCCGGCGCCTCGATGTCCGCGGCGCGCACGTCGATGCGCACGAAGCGCTCGCCCTCGATCATGAAGGCGATGCGGTCGCCGGCCGTGCCCCGCGGCTGCGGGACCAGGTAGCGGCAGCCGCCGGGTTCGGACGTCCCGGCTTCGCCGAGGTCGCGCCCCCATGCCTGGCGCACCGCCTCCGGGTCGGCGCCGAACGCGGCCGAGCCGAAGCCCGCCCAGCCGATCGCGCCCGGTGCGGGCACGGCCTCGGGCGCATCGAACGGCGGCGGCGCGTCGGGCCGGTCGAGCGCGTCCGGAACGGATGCGGCGGCGGCATCGGTCGAGGGCGTCTCCGGCGCGGGCGACGGCGCGCGCTCGCAGGCGGCCAGCGCGAGCGCGAGCAGGCAGGCGGCGGACCATGGCGCGATGGGATTGCTCACGGGGCGCTCCGGGAACGGCGTAGGAGCGGCCAGCCTCGGCCAGCGCGCGTCGATGGCCCGCGAACGGGCGCGGTCAGCCCCGCGGCGGCGAGAAGTGGCGCCGCAGCCCGGCCCAGCAGGCCTGGTAGTCGCGTTGCCGGTGCGCGGCCTCGATCGCCTGCCGGGTCGGCCGGATCACCGCGCGCGACTCGAACATGAAGGCCATCGTGTCGGTCACCACGTCCGGCTTCGACAGGTCCGCCGCCGAGGCCTTCTCGAAGGTGGCCGCGTCCGGGCCGTGGCCGGTCATGCAGTTGTGCAGCGAGCAGCCGCCCGGCGCGAACCCGTCGGCCTTGGCGTCGTAGACGCCGTGCACCAGGCCCATGAACTCGCTGGCCACGTTGCGGTGGAACCACGGCGGCCGGAAGGTGTGCTGCGCCACCAGCCAGCGCGGGGGGAAGATCACGAAGTCCAGGTTGCCCACGCCGGGCGTGTCGCTGGGCGAGGTGAGCACCAGGAAGATGCTCGGGTCCGGATGGTCGAAGCTGATCGAGCCGATCGTGTTGAAGCGGCGCAGGTCGTACTTGTAGGGCGCGTAGTTGCCGTGCCAGCCGACCACGTCCAGCGGCGAGTGGCCGATCTCGGCACGCCACAGGTGGCCCTGGAACTTGGCGATCAGCTCGAACTCGCCGTCCACGTCCTCGTAGGCCGCCTGCGGCGTCAGGAAGTCGCGCGGGTTGGCCAGGCCGTTGGCGCCGATCGGCCCCAGGTCGGGCAGGCGCAGCAGGGCGCCGAAGTTCTCGCACACGTAGCCGCGCGACGGGCCGTCGGGCAGTTCCACCCGGAAGCGCACGCCGCGCGGGATCACCGCGATCTCCTGCGGCGCCACGTCCAGCACGCCCAGCTCGGTGGCGATCCGCAGCCGGCCCTGCTGCGGCACGATCAGCTGCTCGCCGTCGGCGCTGTAGAAGTAGCGCCCGCGCATCGGCGCGTTGGCCGCGTAGAGGCGCACGCCGATGCCGGTCTGCGCGGCCGGCGATCCGTTGCCGGCCACCGTGTAGAGGCCCTCGACGAAATCCACCGGCGTCTCCGGCAGCGGCATCGGGCTCCAGCGCAGCTGGTCCGGCGACACCGGACCGTCGCCGAAATCGTCGTGCAGCCGCGGCTGCGCGAACGGCTCGAACGCGCCGTGCATGGCGGCCGGGCGGATGCGGTACAGCCAGCTGCGCCGGTTCTGCGCGCGCGGGGCGGTGAACGCCGTGCCCGAGAGCTGCTCGGCGTACAGCCCGTGGGCCACCCGCTGCGGCGAGTTCTGGCCCACCGGCAGCGTGCCCGGTTCCGCCTCGCTGGCGAACTCGTTGCCGAATCCGCTCATGTAGCCGCGCGGCTGCAGGCCGTCGGCGTCGCGCTGCGGCATGGCGATCACGGTATCGTCGGTCGATGCGTTCATCTGCTTGGTCCGGTGGGGAGTCTGGCACGGGTTCGCGCGGCAGAACGCGGATCCGGGGCGGCGCCGGGCGCGGCCGGAGCGGACCGCGCCTACAGCACGCCGCGCTTCATCTGGTCGCGCTCGATCGATTCGAACAGCGCCTGGAAGTTGCCCTCGCCGAAGCCCTCGTTGCCCTTGCGCTGGATGATCTCGAAGAAGATCGGCCCGAACGCGTTCTGGGTGAAGATCTGCAGCAGCTTGCGGCTCTTGGTCTCCGGGTCGGCGTCGATCAGGATCTTGTTCTTCGCCAGCCGCGCGACGTCCTCGCCGTGGTCGGGGATGCGCTGGTCGATGACCTCGAAGTAGGTGTCCGGGGTGTCGAGGAACTCGATCCCGGCCGCGCGCATCTTCTCCACCGACTCGTAGATGTCGTCGGTGAACAGCGCGATGTGCTGGATGCCCTCGCCCTTGTAGTCGCGCAGGTACTCGTTGATCTGGCTCTTCTCGTCGCTGGACTCGTTGAGCGGGATGCGCACCACGCCGTCGGGGGCGGTCATCGCCTTCGACAGCAGGCCGGTCTTGGCGCCCTTGATGTCGAAGTAGCGGATCTCGCGGAAGTTGAACAGCTTCTCGTAGTAGTCCGACCACTTCTGCATGTTCCCGAGGAACAGGTTGTGGGTCAGGTGGTCGATGAAGGTCAGGCCGAAGCCGCGCGGGTGCTGCTCCACGCCGGGCAGAGGCTCGTAGTCGGCGTAGACGTTCTCGCTGCCGTCGTCGATCAGGTACAGCATGCAGTCGCCGATGCCCTTGATCGCCGGGAACGCCACCGCGCCGGTCTCCGCCTTGTGGTCGGCCTTCTCGCCGCCGCTGGCCAGCACGTGCTCGAGCACCTCGGCCGGCGCCTTGCGGAAGCGGATCGCGAACCCGCAGGCCGAGGGCCCGTGCTGGGCGGCGAAATCCGAGGCGAACGAATCCGGCGTCTGGTTGAGCAGGAAGTTGATCCTGCCCTGGCGGAACAGGGTGATGTCGCGCTCGCGGTGCCGGGCGATCGCGGTGAAGCCGAGGTTCTCCAGGTACCGGCGCATGCGCGGGCCCTCGCCCGCCGGCGCGGCGAATTCGACGAACTCGAAGCCGTTGATGCCCATCGGGTTCTCGAACGTGGTGACCTGCATGCCAAGATTGGCGGGCGGGTTCGAAGTCTGCGGCTGCGCGCTCATGGTCGGCTCCTCGGCGTGGCGGGCGGGCCGCCGGCGGCAGCCCTGTTGGCTCGAAACGTCTTTTATAGTTTCACCTGTAACCATTTGCAAGGTGCGATGCAGCATGCCGAAGGACGCCTCCCCCGCTCCCGCCCCCGGTCCCGAGCCGCCGCTGCGGCTGGAACGCTTCCTGCCCTATCGCCTGAGCGTGCTGTCCAACCGGGTCAGCTCGGCGATCGCCCAGGTCTATTCCGACCGCTTCGGCCTGGCGATCACCGAGTGGCGGGTGATCGCGGTGCTGGGGCGCTTCCCGGAGCTGTCGGCCAACGAGGTCGCCCGGCGCACCGCGATGGACAAGGTCGCGGTGAGCCGCGCGGTCTCGCGGCTGCTGGAATCCGGACGGCTGGAACGCGAGACCCACGATGGCGACCGCCGCCGCTCGGTGCTGCGGCTGTCGCCGGAAGGGCAGCGGATCTACCGCGAAATCGCGCCGCTCGCGCTCGATTTCGAGCGCCGGCTGCTGGCGGGCATGAGCGACGACGAGCGCGCGCTGCTGTTCGGCCTGCTGGACCGGCTCGACCGGCTGGAGCTGGAGGCCGAGGCCGAAGCCGCCGGCCCGCCGCCGCCGGGCGAATGAGGCGTGCCCGCCCGGCGTGCGCCGGGCGGGCGCCGCGCGCGGCTACTTCACGCCGTGCATCAGCCTCTGGATCAGCGGCGCGATCAGGAACAGCAGCACGCCGGCGCCCAGCAGCGCCCAGAAGCCGAACGTGTAGCCCGCATGCGCCGAGGCGAGCGTCATGCCGCCCTCGCCGCTGACGCTGCTGGCGAACATGCCCGACAGGTTGTTGCCGATCGCGATCGACAGGAACCAGCCGCCCATCGCCAGGCCGGTGAGCTTGGCCGGCGCCAGCTTGGTGGTCATCGACAGCCCGATCGGCGACAGGCACAGCTCGCCCACCGACTGGATGACGTACACCATGAACAGCGTCCAGAACGGGATCTTCAGCGTGGCGGGGTCCACCAGGCTCGACAGCGCGAACATCAGCAGCAGGAACGCCAGGCCATTGAAGATCAGTCCCAGGCCGAACTTGCGCGGGATCGACGGGTTGGCCGAACCCATCTTCACCCACAGCCAGGCGACGATCGGCGCGAGGGTGATGATCGCGATGGAGTTGACCGACTGGAACCAGCCGACCGGGAACATCCAGCCGCCCAGGTCGCGATCGACGATGTTCTGCGCAAGGAAGTTGAAGGAGCTGCCGGCCTGCTCGAAGAACATCCAGAACAGCACGTTGAAGCCGAAGATGATCAGCATGGCGATCACCATGTCGCGCTGCCTGGCGCCTTCGCGGATGCCCTCGACCAGCAGCATGATCGCCGGCGCCACGAACAGCGCGATCAGGATCCAGTTCAGCACGCCGGCGTCGATCGTCAGCAGGAAGTAGTAGACCGGGATCGCGGCCAGCGCGCCGATCGTCACCGCCACCATCCGGCCCGGGCCCGTCGCCCCGGCGGGGGCCGCGCCGACGCCCTTGAGCTGCTTGCGGCCGAACCAGAACCACAGCAGGCTGATCATCATGCCGATGCCCGAGGCGATGAACACCACCTTGTAGGCCGGCATGCCGTCGCTGCCGAACACCTTCTCGGCCAGCAGGCCGGTCAGGATCGGCGCGAGGAACGCGCCCATGTTGATGCCCATGTAGAAGATCGTGAAACCGGAGTCGCGGCGCGAATCGGTCGGCGCGTAGAGCTTGCCGACCATGGTCGAGATGATCGGCTTGAACAGGCCGTTGCCGACGATGATGGTGGCCAGGCCGAGCTTGAGCCAGGCATCGGTAGGGATCGTGATCAGGAACAGCCCCGCGGCCATGAACAGCGCGCCGAGCAGGATCGCGCGCTGGTAGCCGATCAGCTTGTCGGCGACGTAGCCGCCGAAGATCGCCGCCGCGTACACCAGCGCCAGGTACGCCCCGTACAGTTCGCTGGCCGGCGCCTCGCCGGACGCGTCGCCGCGGTAGAACTGGGCCACGATGTACAGCACCAGCGCCCAGCGCATGCCGTAGAAGGCGAAGCGCTCCCAGAACTCGGTCATGAACAGCATCCACAGCGGCTTGGGATGCCCCAGCCACTGCGGGTAGGTCGGCGGCTCGGCCGGCGGTTGCGGCGGGATCGGTGCGGGTTTAGGCGCGATGGCGTCGACGCTCATGCGGTAGGGTTCCCCTGGGACGCGGGTGGGACGGAAAGGCCAGCGCCCGCGGCCTGGCCGCGGGACGCGGCAGCATTACCGACCCGGGCGGTCCGCGTCAAAGGCCGGCCGCGGCCGGCGGCGCGCTACGTTGCCGGGTAGTCGTAGCTCGCGCCGATCCCCAGCGGCACGCCCAGCGCCCAGAACGCCAGCAGGAACAGCGTCCACAGCACCGACAGCGCCAGCGAGTACGGGATCATCAGCGAGACCAGGGTGCCGATGCCGGCCGACTTCACGTAGCGCTGGCAGAACACGACGATCAGCGGGAAGTACGGCATCAGCGGGGTGATGATCGTGGTCATCGAATCGCCCACGCGGTAGGCCGCCTGGGTCAGGTCGGGCGACACGCCCAGCTGCATCATCAGCGGCACCATGATCGGCGCCAGCAGCGCCCACTTCGCCGAGGCCGAGCCGATGAACAGGTTGACGATCGAGGTCATCGCGATCAGGCCGATGATCGTCAGCCACATCGGCAGCCCCAGCGCGCGCAGGAAGTCCGCGCCCTCCACCGCCATCAGCGTGCCCAGGCCCGAGCCGTTGAAGCCGGCGAGGAACTGCGCGATGAAGAACGCGATGACGATGTAGTAGCCCATCCCGCTCATCGCCTTGGTCATCGCCGCGATCACGTCGCGGTGGCTGTGCACCGTGCCGGCGACGTAGCCGTAGACCACGCCCGGGATCAGGAACAGCACGAAGATCAGCGCCACGATCGACTGCATCACCGGCGCCGCGGCCACCAGCAGCGGATGGCTGCCCTCGGGCACCGCCTCGGCCGGCGCGCGCCAGGGCGAGGTCTCCGGCACCAGGCTCAGCGCGAACAGCCCGGCGGCGACCAGCATCGCCAGCATCGCCCACAGCAGCCCGCGGCGCTCGGCGGCGCTCAGCGGCTGCATCGTCGGCAGATCGGCGCGATCGCCGTCCACCGCGGTGCGCTGGAGCCGGGGCTCGACGAGCCGGTCGGTCACGAACCAGCCGATCGCCACGATCAGGAAGGTCGAGGCGGTGGTGAAGATCCAGTTGTTGAGCGGGTTGATCTCCAGCGCCGGGTCCAGCACCCGGCCGGCCTCCTGGGTGAAGGAGGCCAGCATCGGATCCAGCGAGGACGGCACGAACAGGGTGGCCGAGAACCCGCCGGAGACGCCGCAGAACGCCGCCGCGATGCCCGCCAGCGGGTGCCGGCCGGCGGCGTAGAAGATCACCCCGCCCAGCGGGATCACCAGCACGTAGCCCGCATCCACCGCCACGTGGCTCAGCACCGCCACCGCGACCAGGGCCGGGGTCAGCAGCCGCTTCGGGGTCACCGACAGCACGCGCCGCAGCGCCGCGTTGATGAAGCCGGTGTGCTCGGCCACGCCCAGGCCCAGCATCGCCACCAGCACGATGCCCAGCGGCGCGAAGCCGACGAAGGTGCGCACCATGTTGGCCATGAAGCCGGTCAGCGACTCGCCCGACAGCAGGTTCACCACCTGGATCGGCTCGCCGCTGCGCGGGTCGATGGCCTGGAAGTCGACGCCCGACAGCGCCCAGGACAGGGCCCACACCGCCAGCATCAGCAGCAGGAACAGCATCGCCGGGTCCGGCAGCCGGTTGCCGACGCGCTCCACCGCGTCCAGGAAGCGGCCCATGAGGCCGGTCGGCGCGCCGGGCGCGGATGGGTCGGTGCCGGGCTGGGTCATGCGGTCGGGATCCCCGTCGAATCGAGACCTGCCGCATCCTAGAGCATTCCCCGCCCGCTCACATGGGCCGCTGCGGCCACAGGTAGTCGCGGTCGTCGAAGCTGCGGCACCAGTGCGGCCGGTAGACCACGATCAGCACCATCACCGTGCCGGCGAAGAACGCCTCGGCGAACATCAGCAGCGGCGTCGCCGCCAGGTAGGCAGCGGCCGCGCGCCCGCCCAGCCAGGCCGTCAGCGCGGCCTTGGCCAGCACCGAGGCGGCCATCGCCAGCGCGGCCGCGGCGAAGGCATTGAGCATCACGTAGACGAAGATGTTGCGCGGCGCCCAGCGCAGCGCCGCGCGCGAGACCAGCGCGGTGACCGCCACCGGCAGCGCGCCGGCGACCAGGAAGTCCACCGCCCAGCCGTGCCACGCCGCGCCCAGCAGCACGCCGGCCAGGCTGACCGCGGCCATCGCCCAGCAGGCCACGCCGGCGCCGAACATCAGCGTGGCGATCGTCGCGCCCAGGAAGTGCAGCATCACCCCCTGCAGCGCGGCGGTGTTGAACCAGCGCATCCCCGCCAGCGCGGCCGTCGCGATCAGCAGCAGGCGCAGCGCGTCCGCGTCGGCGCCGCGCACGTAGGCGCGCAGCGGCCCGGCGCCGCGCAGCAGCGCCAGCAGCGCGCCCGCCCAGGCCAGCGCGTGCGACCAGGCCGGCAGCGCGACCTCGGCGGCGCCCATGCGCGCGCCGTCAGCCCGGCGCGCCCGGCGCCGGCTGGCCCAGCCGCGTGCGCACGTCGAACAGTTCGGGGAAGAAGGTCAGCTCCAGGGCCTGCTTCAGGAAACCGACCCCGCTGGAGCCGCCGGTGCCGCGCTTGAAGCCGATGATGCGCATCACCGTGCGCATGTGGCGGAACCGCCACAGCTGGAACTGCGATTCCAGGTCCACCAGGTCCTCGCACAGCGAGTACTCGCGCCAATAGCGGTCGGTGCCGTTGTAGACCGCCTCGAACACCGGCAGCAGCTCCGGGTCGTGCACGTGCGCCTCGCGCCAGTCGCGCTGCAGGTGCCGCGCCGGCACCGCATGGCCCCAGCGCGCGAGGTAGCGCAGGAACTCGTCGTACAGGCTCGGCGCCTCCAGCACCGCGCGCAGCGCGGCCTGGCCGTCGGGGTCGTAGGCGAACACCCGCAGCATCGCCGCGTTCTTGTTGCCCAGCAGGAACTCCACGGTACGGTACTGCAGCGACTGGAAGCCCGAGGACGGGCCCAGGACGCCGCGGAACTCCATGTACTCGGCCGGGGTGAGCGTCTCCAGCACCGACCATTGCTCGGTCAGCTGCCGCAGCACCTGCTTGCAGCGCGAGAGCACCTTGCGGCAGCGCCAGACCTCGTCGCGCCGAAGGTGGGCGATCGCCGCGCCCAGTTCGTGGATCATCAGCTTGATCCACAGCTCGGAGACCTGGTGCTGGACGATGAACAGCATCTCGTCGTGGTGCGGCGGGACCGATTGCGGGACCTGCGCGGCCAGCAGCCGGTCCAGCCTCAGGTAGCCGGAATAGGTCAGGCGCCCGTTGAGGTCGGTGTGGATGCCCTCTTCCAGGGGCCGCTGGTTGCGGTCGATGCTCATCCGGCGAAGGGTACTCCATCGGCCGCCGGCGCCCGGGCGCCTGAATGCGCCTGCGCGAAGCCTGTCATGCGCGCGCCATCGGAAGCGGGCAGAATCGGCCGGGGGACAGGGGATCACAAGGGGAGCGAACGATGCGCAGGTTCGGCTGCCGGCTCTGGCTGGCGACGGCGATGGTGTGCGGGCTGGGCGGCACCGCCCAGGCCCAGGTGGCGATCAGCCAGGTCTACGGCGGCGGCGGCAACAGCGGCGCCGCCTACAACGCGGACTACGTGGAGCTGTTCAACCGCGGGACCGAGCCGGTCTCGCTCTCGGGCAAGTCCCTGCAGTACACCAGCGCCAGCGGCACCGGCAACTTCGGCGCCAGCGCCGGGCAACTGGTGGTCCTGCCCGCCGCCACCCTGGAGCCCGGCCAGTACTACCTGATCGGCCTGGCCGGCGGCGCCAACGGCGATCCGCTGCCGACGCCGGACGCGACCGGCACCATCAACATGTCCGCCAGCGCCGGCAAGGCCGCGCTGGTGGAGGGCACCGCCGGCCTCGGCTGCAACGGCGGCAGCACGCCCTGCACGCCGGAGCAGCAGGCGCGGATCCTCGACCTGGTCGGCTTCGGCGGCGCCAACTACTACGAAGGCAGCGGCCCGGCGCCGGCGCTGTCGGCCGCGGCGGCCGCGCTGCGCGCCGGCGACGGCTGCACCGACAGCGACGACAACGCCGCCGACTTCGCCGCCGGCGCGCCCGCGCCGCGCAACAGCGCGTCGATCCCGAACCCCTGCGCCGGCGGCGGCACGCCCTGGCTGTCGGTGGCCGACACCGCCGCCGCCGAGGGCGACAGCGGCACCACGCCGTTCTTCTTCACCGTCAGCCTCAACCAGCCGGCCGGCCCGGAGGGCGTCAGCGTCGACTACGCGACCGCCGATGGCACCGCCACCGTCGCCGACGGCGACTACGTCGCCAAGTCCGGCACCCTGACCTTCGCCGAAGGGCAGAGCGCGCTGACCTTCACCGTCGAGGTCCTCGGCGACACCGCGACCGAGCCCGACGAGGTCTTCTACGTCGATCTCGACAACCCGCAGGGCGCGCAGATCGCCCGCGCGCGGGCGACCGGCACCATCCTCAACGACGACGTGGTCACCCTGCCGATCCACGCCATCCAGGGCAGCGGCGCGCGCTCGCCCTACGAGAACCAGGCGGTCGCCACCGAGGGCATCGTCACCGCGCGCAAGAACAACGGCTTCTTCCTGCAGACCGCGATCGGCGAAGACGACGGCGATCCGGCCACCTCGGAAGGCCTGTTCGTGTTCACCTCCAGCGCGCCGCCGGCCGCCGCCGCGGTGGGCAACCGCGTGCTGGTGCAGGGCACGGTGACCGAGTACGTCCCGGCCGCCGATCCCTACCAGCTGCCGCTGACCGAGATCGTCTCGCCGAGCGTGGTGCAGCTGTCCTCCGGCCACCCGCTGCCGCCGCCGGTCGCGCTGACCACCGCCCTGCCCAACGCCGATGGCGGCCTGGACCAGCTCGAGCACCTGGAAAGCATGCGGGTGACCGCGCCGAGCTTCACCGTGGTCGCGCCGACCGGCGGCAACGTCAACGAGACCCAGGCCACCGCCACCAGCAACGGCCGCTTCGCGGTGGTGGTCACCGGCACCCCGCGCCCGTTCCGCGAGCCCGGCATCCAGGTGCCCGACCCCGACCCGCTCGGCAGCACCGCGCCGAACATCCCGCGCTGGGACTTCAACCCCGAGCTGATCGCCGTCAACAGCACCACCATCGGCGCGCCCACCGCCAACCTGGCCGCCGGTTGCCGGATCGTGGACGGCACCCTGACCGGCTCGCTGGACTACACCTTCCGCCGCTACACGATCTACCCGGAGACCGAACTGAGCGTAGACTGCGGCGGCGCCGACCAGCCGCGCCCGGCGCAGTTGCCAGGCCCGGATCACGCCACCTTCGCCACCTACAACCTCGAGCGCTTCTTCGACACCGTCAACGATCCCGCGATCGGCGAGCCGGTGCTGACCGCCGAGGCGCTGGAGCGGCGCCTGCGGAAGGCCTCGCTGGCGGTGCGCGGCTACCTGCACTTCCCGGACGTGCTGGGCGTGACCGAGGTCGAGAACCTGTCGGTGCTGCAGGCGCTCGCCCAGCGCATCAACACCGACGCCGTGGCCGCCGGCCAGGCCGATCCGGGCTACGTCGCCTACCTCGAGGAAGGCAACGACGTCGGCGGCATCGACGTCGGCTTCCTGGTCCGCGCCGGCGACAACGGCGCGGGCGCGGCGCGCGTGCAGGTGGCCTCGGTCGCCCAGCACGGCGCCGACGAGGTGCTGACCAACCCCGACGGCAGCACCAGCCTGCTCAACGACCGCCCGCCGCTGCGGCTGGAGGCCACGGTGCAGTTCGCCGACGGCCGCGCGCTGCCGGTGACCGCGATCGTGGTCCACCAGCGCTCGCTCAGCGGCATCGAGGACGACACCGGCGGCAGCGCCGGCTGGAGCAGCACCGGCGCCCGCGTGCGCGCCAAGCGCCAGGCGCAGGCCGAATCGCTGGCCACCCTGCTGCAGTCGCTGCAGCAGGAAGATCCGGCGCGCAAGCTGGTGGTGCTGGGCGACTTCAACGCCTTCGAGTTCAACGACGGCTACGTCGATGCCCTGGGCGTGGTCACCGGCCGGCCCTCGCCCGACGACGAGACCGCGGTGGACGGCGACGGCATCGACCTGGTCGAGCCCGACCTGCGCAACACCACCCTCGACGCCGACCCGACCGAGCGCTACTCGTTCGTGTTCGACTACCAGGCGCAGAGCCTCGACCACGTGCTGGTCAACCAGGCCCTGATCGACTCGCCGCTGGTGGCCGGCTACGCGATCAGCCACGCGCGCATCAACGCCGACTTCCCCGAGGTCGCGCGCAACGACGCCGCCACGCCGACCCGCCTGTCCGACCACGACCCGACCCTGCTGCTGGTGCGGCTGGCCCCGGCCCACTACGCCGACCTGTCGGCGGTGGCCGAGACCGAGGCCGCCGAGGTCGTCGCCGGGACCGCGATGGGCTTCGCCGCCACCGTGGCCAACGCCGGCCCCGACGCGGCCGCCTTCCCGGGCGTGGGCTTCTCCCTCGACAGCGAGCTGGCCGACCTCGAGGTCGCGGCCCCCGCCGGCTGGAGCTGCGACGCGCCGGCGGCCGGCGACGGTGCCACCACCGTGGCCTGCACCGCCGACACCCTGGCCGCCGACGCCGACGCGGTGTTCGGCCTGAGCGCCACCGCGCCGGAAAGTGCCATCGGCGCCACCGTGACGCTGGCCGTCGCCGCCACCTCGCAGACCGCCGACCCGGACGAGTCGGACAACAGCGCCAGCGCGGAGGTGACCGTGGTCGAGGACGCGCAGGCCGTGCCCGAGCTGGTCAACGGTACCCCCGAGACCGGCCTCTCCGGCGCGGCGGGCGACGCCCTGCTCTACCGCATCGAGGTGCCGGCCGGCGCGCGCCACCTGCGCGTGCTCAGCTACGGCGGCAGCGGCGACGTGACCCTGACGCTGCGCCACGGCGAATCGCCCACCGACGAGGCCTACGACCTGCGCTCCGCCCGCCCGGGCAACTCCGAGGTGGCGCACGTCGCCGCCCCGGTCGCCGGCACCTGGTACGTGCGCATCGTCGGCGAGCGCGCCTTCGCCCGCCTCGCCCTCCGGGCCAGCTTCCAGCCCTGAGCGCCCAGGCGGCCCCGCAGAGACCCCGGCCCAGGCCGGGGTCTCTGCTTTTCGGCCCCAAGCGCCCACGAAGGCGGCGGCATCGTTTGCCGGACATGACGCCGCCCCTTCCGGGAAGGCCGTTTTCGGGGGGCGCCTGCCGCCGCGGCTGCCAGCTCCGCGCGCCGCTGTCATGACGCGATGCGCAACGGGGCTTTACATGCGAGCCGCTATCATCGCGGGCCTCACGCAGAACCGGCAGAGACCACCCCATGGCCGTCGCCGCCACCTTCGAAATCGAGTATCTCCAGTACCTGGGCCCGGACGGCAAGCCCGTCGGCGCCCTGCCCGAGCACGCCGATCCCGCCCGCATGGTCGAGCTGTTCCGGCAGATGCTGTTCGTGCGCACCTTCGACAGCAAGGCCATCGCCCTGCAGCGCACCGGCAAGCTGGGCACCTACGCCAGCTGCCTGGGCCACGAGGCCACCCACGTCGGCATCGGCGCCGCCATGCGCCCCGAGGACGTGTTCGCCCCCAGCTACCGCGAGTACGGCGCGCAGTTCATGCGCGGCGTGCACCCGCGCGAAGTCCTGATGTACTGGGGCGGCGACGAGCGCGGCAACGATTTCGAGATCCCCCGCCACGACTTCCCCTGGTGCGTGCCGATCGCCACCCAGTGCCTGCACGCCGCCGGCGCGGCGCTGGCGTTCAAGCTGCGCGGCGAGCCGCGCGTGGCGGTGACCTGCTGCGGCGACGGCGGCAGCTCCAAGACCGATACCTACGCCGCGATCAACTCCGCCGGCGCCTACGACCTGCCGTTCGTCCAGTGCATCATCAACAACGGCTGGGCGATCAGCGTGCCGCGCAAGGCCCAGACCGGCGCCAGGACCCTGGCCCAGAAGGGCCTGGCCGGCGGCCTCTACTGCCTGCAGGTGGACGGCAACGACCTGTTCGCCGTGCTCGAGGGCATGCGCCGCGCGATGGAGCGCGCGCGCAGCGGCCAGGGCGGCAGCGTCGTCGAGTTCCTCACCTACCGCCTGCACGACCACACCACCGCCGACGACGCCCGCCGCTACCGCGACGAGGCCGAGGTCAAGGCCGCCTGGGAGAGGGAACCCATCGCGCGGCTGCGCACCTGGCTCACCGACAACGGCCACTGGGACGAGGAGCGCGAGCGCGCCTGGGCCGAGGAATGCGGCCGCCGCGTGGACGCCGAGATCGACGCCTACCTCGGCACCCAGGTGCAGCCGGTCGAGGCCATGTTCGACTACCTCTACGCCGACCCGCCGCCCGATCTGCTCGCCCAGCGCGCGGCCGCCATCGCCCGGGAGCAGCGCGCATGAACGTCGCCGCGAACGCCAAGACCGCCGGTGCCGCCGCGCCGGCCGCCGCCGCGGGCACCGACGCGCCGATCACCCTGATCGAGGCGATCACCCAGGCGCTGGCCTGGGAGATGCGCCACGACGACTCGGTCGTCGTGCTCGGCGAGGACGTCGGCGTCAACGGCGGCGTGTTCCGCGCCACCGCCGGCCTGCAGCAGCGCTTCGGGCCCGGGCGCGTGCTCGACACCCCGCTCGACGAGACCACCATCGCCGGCCTCACCGTGGGCATGGCCGCGATGGGCATGAAGCCGGTCGCCGAGGCGCAGTTCGACGGCTTCATGTATCCGATGGTCGATCACATCGTCTGCCACGCCGCGCGCTTCCGCTACCGCACCCGCGGCCGCCTGCACTGCCCGATGGTGCTGCGCGTGCCCTGGGGCGGCGGCATTCGCGCGCCCGAGCACCACAGCGAGGCCAACGAGGCGATCTTCACCAACGTGCCCGGCCTGCGCGTGGTCATGCCCAGCTCCCCGGCGCGCGCCTACGGCCTGCTGCTGGCCGCGATCCGCGAGCCGGACCCGGTGATCTACTTCGAGCCCAAGCGCATCTACCGCCAGTACAAGGAGCGGGTGCCCGACGACGGCGAGGCGCTGCCGCTGGACGTGTGCTACGTGCTGCGCGACGGCACCGACATCACCCTGGTCACCTGGGGCGCGCAGGTCAAGGAGACGCTGGAGGCCGCCGACCGGCTGGCCGAGGAAGGCATCGGCGCCGAGGTCATCGACGTGGCCACGCTGCGCCCGCTGGACTTCGCCACCATCGCCGAATCCGTGGCCCGCACCGGCCGTTGCGTGATCGTGCACGAGGCGCCGAAGACGGCGGGCTTCGGCGCCGAGATCGCCGCGCGCCTGGCAGAGGAATGCATGTACGACCTGCTCGCCCCGGTCGAGCGCGTCGCCGGCTACGACACCCACATCCCGCTGTTCCGGCTGGAGATGAAGTACCTGCCCAGCACCGCGCGGATCGTCGAAGCCGCGAAGCGGGCGCTGGCGGCGGGCTGAGATGCGGCGGGCCCGCGTCCTGCGCGCCCACCGCGCCCCGGACCGCCCGCCGATCCGGGTGTCGGCCGGCGAGCGCCTCGCGCTCGGCGAACGCGACACCGATTGGCCCGAGTTCGTGTGGGCGGTGAACGCCGCGGGCGACGGCGGCTGGGTGCCGGCGGCGCTGTTCGACCGCGCGCAGGGCGAGGCGACCGCGCTGGCGGACTACGACACCCGCGAACTGGAGGCCGACCCCGGCGAGCGGCTGTGCCTGCATCGCGAGCTGGCCGGCTGGTGGTGGGCCGAGAACGCGCACGGCGCCTGCGGGTGGATTCCCGCGCGCGCCATCGAAGAGCCGTCCGAGGACGGCGAGGAAGAGGACTGACATGGCGGACAAGAAGAGCTTCAGGCTTCCCGATCTCGGCGAAGGCCTGCCCGACGCGACCATCGTCGAGTGGTCGGTGAAGGTCGGCGACACCATCCGGCTGGACGAGCCGCTGGTCTCGATGGAAACGGCCAAGGCCGTGGTGGAAGTGCCTTCGCCGGTCTCCGGCAAGGTGCTCAAGCTCGCCGGCGAACCCGGCGACGTCATCGAGACCGGCGCGGTGCTGGCCGAGTTCGAGATCGACCCGGCCCTGCCGCAGCGCGCCGAGGGCCAGGACACCGGCCATCACCACGGCCCGCCGAAGCCCGCCAAGGGCGCCGGCAGCGACGCTCCCGGCGCGGGCGCGCGGGTGGTCGCCTCCGACGACGGCGGCGCGATCGCCGATGCCGGCGAGCCGGCCCCGCAGGGCGCGCCGGGCGGCGAACGCGCCGACAGCGGCACCGTGGTCGGTGCCATGCAGAGCTCCGACGCCGTGCACAGCGAGCGCCCCAGCTCCGTGGGCGGCGTGCGCGCGATGCCGGCCGTGCGCGCGCTGGCGCGCAAGCTGCAGGTCGACATCACCCGCGTGCGCGGCACCGGCGCCGACGGCGTGGTCACCATGGCCGACGTCAAGCAGGCCGCCGCCGAGGGAAGCGCCGCGGCGAATGCGCCGCTTCCGCGCGCGGGAGCGGTCAGCGCGCCGGGCGAGGGCAAGCCCACCGCCGCGCCGTCCTCCCGTCCGCCCGAGCAGCGCACCGCGCTGTCCGCCTCGGGCAGGCCCATGCGCACCCAGCCGCCCTCGGTCTCCGCCAGCGGCCAGCCCGAGCAGCTCAAGGGCGTGCGCCGCAACATGGCGCGGGTGATGGCCGACGCCCACGCCAAGGTGGTGCCGACCACGCTGACCGACGACGCCGACATCCACGCCTGGGCCCCGGGCAACGACGTCACCGCGCGCCTGGTGCGCGCGATCTGCGCCGCCGCGCGCGCGGTCCCCGCGCTCAACGCCTGGTTCGACGGCGACAAGCTCACCCGCACCCTGCACCCGCACGTCGACATCGGCATCGCCGTGGACACCGACGACGGCCTGTTCGTGCCCGCGCTGCGCAACGCCGACGTGCTCGACGCCGCCGGCGTGCGCGAGGGCGTGAACCGCCTGCGCGCGCAGGTCGAGGACCGCAGCCTGCCGGCCAGCGAACTCACCGGCTACACCATCTCGCTGTCCAACTTCGGCATGTTCGCCGGCCGCTACGCCACCCCGGTGATCGTGCCGCCGTGCGTGGCGATCGTCGCCGCCGGCCGCGCCCGCCACCAGATCACCCCGGTGATCGGCGGCTTCGAATCGCACAAGGTGATCCCGCTGTCGCTGACCTTCGACCACCGCGCCTGCACCGGCGGCGAGGCCGCGCGCTTCCTGCGCGCGCTGCTGGACGACCTGGCGCTGCCGCAGTGAAACCGTAGGCCCGCGCGCGCGACGCGGTGTCGCGGCCGGCTCAGCCGGCCGCGGCGTCCCGGTCGACCCACACCCCCAGCCCCTGGGCGTTGAGCTCGATGTCCATCGCCAGCAGCGTCGGCACCTGGGTCGCCGCGTCCTTGACCCCGTGCCGCTGCGCGCGCTCCACGTACAGCCGCGTCAGCGCCTCGATCAGACGGCCGTGGCGGTCGGGGTCGCGCGCCAGCGATCGCGCCAGCGCCGCCATCGCATCGACCTGCGCGATCAGGTCGGTGCCCAGCCGCTGGCAGTCGCTCACTTCGCCGTAGTGGGTCAGATAGACCCGCGCCGGCGCCTCGGCGAGCATCCGGCGCACCGAGTCCTTCATCGCGTCCGGGTCGAACTGCACCGGCGAGCTGGTGGGGATGACGAAGGCGCCGCGCGGCGTATCCAGTTCGCGGTAGGAGATGCCGAACACGTCGCCGCCGAACCAGCCGCGGCTGCGCGCGTCCCAGACCGCCAGGTGATGGCGCGCGTGGCCGGGCGTGTCCACGCAGCGCAGACGGCGGCCGGCCAGCTCGACGACGTGCCCGTCGGCCGCCGCCACCACGCGCTCGGCGGGGACCGGCACCAGTTCGCCGTAGCTGCGCTCGAATTCCTCGTCGCCGTAGACCTGCCGCGCGCTGGCGGCGAGCCGCGCCGGATCGATCATGTGCGGCGCACCGCGCGGATGCACCACCAGGGTCGCGTTGGGCAGCGCGCGCATCAGTTCGCCGGCGCCGCCGGCGTGGTCCAGGTGCACGTGGGTCAGGATCACCCAGTCCACCGCCGCGCGGCGCAGGCCGCGCGCGTCCAGCTCGGCCAGCAGCCGCGGCACGCTGCGCGCCGGGCCGGTGTCCACGAACGCGGCGCGCCCGTCCTGCACCACCAGGTAGGCAGCGCAGAACGCCGGTCGCTGGTAGCCGGTATCGATGGTCGCCACGCCATGGGAGTCGGACATGCGTTCGCTCTGGATGCTCGATGACGCGCCCAGTGTAGGCAAGCGCCGGCACGGCCGGGATTCGGCTTTGGTCGCAGGCCGCCCGCGCCGCGCAGAAACGCGTTCGCGCAAGCGGGTTTCGCGCCGGGAGCGGGAAAGCGACGCCGGTGGCGGCCCGTGCCGTTCGCCGGCTGCGCAGGTCCGGCGTCGCGGCCCCGGCGGCGCCTTGCCCGGTCGCGCGAGCGCCGCTACGACCGCGTGCGGGCGCTTGCCGGCGGCGCCGGCCGCGCACGGCGGCGCAGCCAGAACGCGCGCAGCGCGAACGCGGCCAGCATCGCCGCCAGGTACACGCCATAGCCCAGCGCGGTGGCCAGGATCTGCCGCCACATGCCGCCGTAGGCGGGGTCGGCGGTGCGATGCGCCCAGTGGATGCTGACCACGAACGCGACGACCGACAGCGCGAGCGCGGCCACGTCGAACAGGCGGCGCGCGGCGTCGCGCGGCTGCCGCGGATAGATCCAGTACAGCGCGCCGAGGATCAGGAACCAGGGCAGGAACAGGATCAACGCCAGGTTGAGCTCGACCAGCGCGCTCATGCCGCCTCCGCCAGCCTCGCCAGCGCGGCCGCGACGCGATCGAGCCCGATGCCTGGCGCCAGGGTTCCCACCACCGTGCCGTCCACCCGCAGCGCGCCGCCCTCCTCCGCCAGCGGCGCGTCGCCGCGCTTGAGCCGCGCGATCAGCAGGCCGACCTCGCGCGGGGCCTCGAAGGCCGCGCCCTGCAGCAGCAGCGCGTCGCCCTCGACCAGCTTGAACGAAAACCGGCCGTCGGCCTCGCGGTACTGCTTGAACGTGGGCGGCGCGGTCGCGGCCGGGGCCGCGGCGGTGCCCGCAGGCTCCGGCGCCGCCGGCAGCGCGGACAGGTCGCGCAGGCCCACCGCGTGCCGCAGCTCGGCCAGCAGCGGCGTGGCGTAGCGCTCGCGCAGCCGCCTCGCGCCATCGCGCAGGACGTCCTCGATGTCGCCCGGGCGCGCGATCAGCGCCTCGTAGCGCTCGCGCATCGGCGCGATTTCCGCCTCCACCCGCTCGAACAGCCGCTGCTTGGCGTCGCCCCAGCCGATGCCCTCGGCGAAGGCCTGCGCGAACTCGGCGGTCTCGGCCGGGCTGGCGAAGGCCTGGTAGATCTGGAACAGCGGCGAGCCGGCGGCGTCCTTCGGCTCGCCCGGCGCGCGCGAGTCGGTGACGATGGAGAAGATCAGCTTGCGCAGTTCGCCGCTGCGCGCGAACAGCGGGATCGTGTTGCCGTAGCTCTTGCTCATCTTGCGGCCGTCCAGCCCCGGCAGCGTCGCCACCTGCTCGTCGACGACCGCCTCGGGCAGGGCGAAGTATTCGCGGCCGTAGACGTGATTGAAGCGCTGGCCGAAATCGCGGGCCATCTCGATGTGCTGGATCTGGTCGCGGCCCACCGGCACCTTGTCGGCGTTGAAGATCAGGATGTCGGCGGCCATCAGCACCGGGTACATGAAGAGGCCCGCGGTGACGCCGGCGTCGTCGTCCTCGCCCTCGGCGCGGTTCCGGTCCACCGCGGCCTTGTAGGCGTGCGCCCGGTTGAGGATGCCCTTGGCCGCCACGCAGGTCAGGAACCAGGTCAGCTCCGGGATCTCGGGGATGTCGCTCTGGCGATAGAACCAGACCTTGGCCGGGTCGAGCCCGGCGGCCAGCCACGTCGCGGCGATCTCCAGCGTCGAGCGCTGGGTGCGCGCCGGGTCCTGCGCCTTGATCAGGCTGTGCAGGTCGGCCAGGAAATAGAAGCTCTCCGCGCCGGGCGCACGGCTGGCGGCGATCGCCGGGCGCACGGCGCCGACGTAGTTGCCCAGGTGGGGGGTGCCGGAGGTGGTGATGCCGGTGAGGACGCGGGTGGGACGTGGGGACATCGGGAAAAGGCGCGAGAACGGGACATCCCAGTCTAACCGTCCCGTCGCCCCGCGCCGCCGCCGGCCGCCGCCCGGACAGAACGAGGGCCGGCGATCGCCGGCCCTCGTCCCGCTTTCCCGACGAGCTGGGACTAGAGGGTGCGCTCGAACTCGCGCACTTCCTTCTCCGCCCGCTCGCGCTCCCAGCCGTAGCGTTCCTGCAGCTTGCCGGCCAGGTACTTGCTGTCGCCCTCGGCCACGTCGAACACGTCGTCGGTGAGGTCGCCCCACTTGGCCTGCGCCTTGCCCTTGATCTGGGACCACTTGCCGGAAATGATGTCCTTGTTCATGCCTGCCTCGTCAGTCACGGTGGAAGTACCGTGCGACCAGCTTCGCGGGGAACGGCTTCAGGACGGATCAAGATTGCGTTGGATGCGCCGTCAACTCCATGAACGCTTCATCGCCCGGCCGCGCCGGCCGACGCGGCGGAAACGAAAAAGCCGGCATTCGCCGGCTTTTTCGCTCGCAACGCACGGCCGATCAGTCGCGACCGGTGCCGCCGGTGTTGTCCGCGGCGTCCTCGAGCTTGCCGCCCACCTTCTGGACGTCCTGGCCGGCGCCCTTGACGGTGTTGCAGGCGGTCAGCGTGCCTGCGGAGAACAGGGCGAGCAGCAGCAGGGCAGTGAAACGCTTCATGGAAATCTCCTGATGGGATGTTGAGAGCCGCCCCTGGACAGGGACACGAAACCCGCGGCCCGGGGACGCATGAGAACGCACGATGCTGTGAACGCCGTGTCGATTCAATGCAAACGCGGCGGAGCCCACGAACTCCTGTTCAGGTTTCGGGCGCGGCGCCCCCTCCTCGGCTCAGTCGCGCATCAGCGTCGACTTCCCGAACAGGCTCTCCACCAGGTCCACCGCCAGTTCCGCGGTGCTGTTGCGCACGTCCAGCGCCGGGCTCACCTCCACCACGTCCAGCGAGCCCATCCGCCCGGTATCGGCGATCATCTCCATCACCAGTTGCGCCTCGCGGTAGTTCAGGCCGCCGGGCACGGTGGTGCCGGTGCCGGGCGCGATCGACGGGTCGAGCACGTCCACGTCGAAGCTCACGTGCAGGTGCGTGTTCTCGTCCAGGCCGTCCAGCGCCGCCTCCATGGTGCGCTTCATGCCGACCTCGTCGATGTGGCGCATGTCGTAGATGTCCAGGCCGTGCTCCTTGACCAGGCGCTTCTCCTCCTGGTCCACCGAGCGGATGCCCACCTGGCGGACCTGCGCCGGCACGATCGCCGGCACGTGCCCGCCGATGCGCACCAGCGCCTCGGGTCCGATCCCGCACAGGCAGGCCACCGGCATGCCGTGCAGGTTGCCCGAGGGCGTGACCTGGTTGGTGTTGAAATCCGAGTGCGCATCCAGCCACAGCACGCGCAGTTTTCGGCCGGCCTCGCGGCAATGCGCGGCCACCGCGGCGATCGAGCCGATCGCCAGCGAATGGTCGCCGCCCAGCACCACCGGCATCCGGCCCGCGCGCAGCTCCGCCAGCGATGCCGCCAGCAGCGCCTCGTTCCACGCCACCACCCCGTCGAGGTGCCGGTAGCCCCCGACCGGCGGTTGCACCGGATTGGGCGGACCGTCCAGATTGCCGCGATCGGCCACGTCCACGCCGCGCGCGCGCAGCGCCTCCGCCAGCCCCGCGATGCGCAGCGCATCCGGCCCAAGGCGGGCGCCGAGATGGCCGGCGCCGATGTCGGTCGGCACGCCGATGAGCGAGACGGGGGGATAGGATCGAGGCATTGCGGCAGGTCCGGTTTCCGAGGAAGCCCGCGGACGCCGCGAGCGCAACCGACCGCCGCGACCGCAGGGCGGTGGGAGTCTAGCATCGGCTCCCGCGGCGAACCGGCGGCACCGCGGGCCCGAAGAATCGGGAACCGGCTGCCCCCGTTGCGGGGGCGTGCACGTTGGGTCGTACCCGCGACAAGGGGATGGGGAGTCGTCGGGTACCGTGCGCCGGTCGGAACAGAATGCCCCCATTCACGTGCGCTGTCTGTCGGGACGTTCCCGACGCCGGCCCGCGCCCCCGCGGGATTGGTGCCGACAGTCCGGATCGAACGGACGACCTACCGCTTACAAGGCGGTTGCTCTACCAGCTGAGCTATGCCGGCACGGCATGCCGGGGCGATTCTAGCGGATGCGGCACCGCGCCCACGCTAGCCGCGCACGGCCGCGCAGTCGAGCGGCCGCACCTCCGCCCCGCTGGCGCGACCCGCGGCCTGGGCGTCGAACTCCGCGGCGGCGACCACGTCCAGCCATTGCGCGGTGGTCGCCGCGCCCAGCGCCTCGGCGCGCGCGTCGAAGCCGGCCGCCCGCAGCGCGGCGGCGTGCCGGCGCGCTGCCGACTCGCTGCCGAAGCGGCCCAGGGCGATCGCGTTGGCCTCGTCGCCGCCGAGGATGAAGTGGTCGTCGAAGCCTGCCGCGCGCAACCGTTCGACGACGGCCTGGGCCGCCTCGCGGTCGGGCTGCGGCGGCAGCCACACGCGCCAGCCGCGCGGCGCGGTCGCCGTCGCATGGGCGACCGCGCGCTCGACCTGCGCTTGCAGGCGCGCGCTGGCCCGGGCGAGCGCGGCCTCGTCGGCGAAGGGACCGATGCGCAGGCAGACCGGCGCGGTTGCAGCGGCGGCCGGAGCGAGCGCGCCCTCGGCGGCCGGCGCATCTTCGCCCGGCGCTGGCGTCGATGTCTCGATCGCAGGCGGGGCGGCGCGCGCCGCGCCATCGGCGGCGGCGATGCCACCGGCGCGCGGCGCCTCGCTGGCGGCGTGCCGGACCTCCGAAGCCAGCAGCAGCGGCGGTACGCCCGGCGGCTGCGCCGGCGGCGGTTCGGCCTGCGGCGGCGCGCGCAGCGCCCACCACAGGCCCACGCCGAGGTTGAGGACGATCAGCAACAGGACGACGGCGCGCGCGAACATGGGCCGATTCTAGGCCCTGCGCTCCGCGCTTTCGGCGACAGGCGGCGCGTTATCCGCTCTTGGGCCTGTATCGACATTCGGCCCGCAGCACCGGGCTGTCCCTACTCCCGCAAGCGAGCCCATGCCGTTCCTTCTCCCGCGAGCGGGTGCATGTCGCTCCTTCTCCCGCAAGCGGGGCCATGTCGCTCCTTCTCCCGCAAGCGGGGCCATGTCGTCCCTTCTCCCCGCCGGATGAGGGCCGCTTTGCACGCCTGCGGCGTGCCCCCATCCGCCTTCGGCACCTTCCCCCGCTTGCGGGGGAAGGGAAAAACAGAGTGCTCCCCGCTTGCGGGGGAAGGGAAAAACAGAGTGTTCCCGCGCTTGCGGGGGGAGGAAGAAGAGAATGCTCCCCGCTTGTGAGGCAAGGAAAGCAGCTTGCGCCCGCCTCCGGGGAAGGGGCCTTGCGCACGCTGAATGTCGATTCCGCCTGGGACGCGGGCGGAACACGCCGTGCGGGTCCGCACCGTTCGCCGAGCGGGTCATTTCCGCCGCGTTCGCGGCCCGTGGCCCCAGCCGCCGGCGAAGCGGCGCGCGACCGGCGCCGGCCGACCGCCGCCGCCTCGAACGCGCTGCCGCGCACGCGCCCGGGCGCGCGCAACGCTCATCGATGCGCCATACCCGGGAGCGACGTTCGTGCACGCCCGCGGCACCGCGATGCGCCACCCGGATCGCGGCGGCGCCCGTCATCCGCTTCGCGCCGGGCGCCGCGTGCGGCCCGCCCAGCGCGCGAGCCCTTCCATCACCAGGTGCGGCGCGGCCGTCGCCGCGGGCAGACCCGCCAGCAGCGCCGCGGCGCCGCCGCCGTGGACCAGCAGTCGCGGCGGCGCGCCGAGCAGCGCCTCGGCCTCCACCGCGCTGGCCTGCACCAGCGCGCAGGCGGCGCCGAGGCAGCCGGAGGCCAGCGCATCGTCGGTATCGGCGGCGAACGCGGTGTAGCGCCCGCCCTCGGCGGGCAGGTGCGGGGCGCGCCGGTGCAGGCTCTCGCGCATCAGCGCCGGCGCGGGCGCGATCCGGCCGCCGCGATGCACGCCCTGCGCGTCCAGCAGGTCCACCGTCAGCGCCGTGCCCACCCCGGCGACCAGCCACGGGCCGGGACCGCGCGCATGCGCACCGACCAGGGCCAGGAAGCGATCCACCCCCAGCCGTTCCGGCCGCGCGTAGGCGATGCGCATGCCGTCGAAGACCGCCTCGGTCCGCACCCGGACCACTCGCCCGCAACGCCCGGCCAGGGTCCGCAGCACCGCCGTTCGCAACGCCTCGCGGGCGACGCTGGCCAGGGCCACCGCATCCACCCGCGGCGGCAGCGCGTCGGCCCAGTCCGCCGGCAGCGCCTGGCCGTCGTGCGGCACCGCGAAGCCTTCGCCGGCGCGGCCGTCGGCCTGCAGCGGCGCGCACTTGAGACGGGTGTTGCCGAGATCGATCAGCCACTCAGTCATCGTCGCGCCTCCGCACGCTCACTTCGCCAGCGTGCACCTGGCGCTCGACCCCGCCCTCGCGCACGCGCAGCGCGCCGTCCGCGGCCAGTCCCAGCGCGACGCCGGCGCGATCGCCGGCGGTCCCGTGCAGCACGATCGGCCGCCCCGCCAGCGCATCCAGCGCCGCGTAGCGCGGCAGGAACGGCGCCAGGCCGTCGCGGTCGAAGATCTCCAGCGCCGGCAGCAACGCCGCGATCAGTTCGGCGGCCAGGCGCTCGCGCAGCGGCGGCGCCAGGCCCAGGCCGCGCAGGTCCGCCCAGGGTTGTCCGATCGCCGCCGCCGGGGCCGCCGGCATGGCCACGTTGAGGCCGATCCCGATCACCGCCCGCACCGGCCCCGCGTGCTCGCCACCGCCCTCCACCAGCACGCCCCCGAGCTTGCGCAGCGCGCCGTCGCCGGCCTCGACCACCAGGTCGTTGGGCCACTTCAGGCCGACCGGCGCACCCAGGGCGCGCACCGTCTCGGCCGCGCAGATGCCGGCGACCAGGCTCAGCCCGCCCAGCCGCGCCAGCCCGCCGGCGAAGGCGCGCGACACCGAGAGGTAGAGATTGGCCGCCAGCGGCGAAGCCCAGGCGCGCCCGCGGCGGCCGCGGCCGCCGGTCTGGCGCTCGGCCAGCAGCGCCTGGGCGCCCTGCGCGGGCGCGGGCCTGCGCAGCAGCTCGGAATTGGTGGAATCGATCGACCAGGCCACCTCCAGCCCGGTCAGCAACGACGCGGCTTCGGCCGGCAGCCGCGCGAGGATCGCGCCGGCATCGAGCAGGTCGAGCGGCCCCTCGAGGACGTACCCCCGCCCTGCGCGCGCCGCGATCGGCACCCCCGCCGCGCGCAGCGCCTCGATCCGCTTCCAGACCGCCGCGCGGGTCAGGCCGTGCTCGCGCGCCAGCCGATCGCCGGAGACCGGCCCCGCGGCCAGGCGTTGCAACAGTGCGCGCTCCATGGACATGGGTTCCCGATCGACCCGCCGCGCTCGCGGCGAGCCCGGCAGGATGCCCAGCCTGCAGCGCGGGCGCAACCGCGCTATAGTCGGCGATCCGTCCGCCACCCTGCGACCCGTCATGGCCCTGCGACTCGCGATCCTGCTGTTGCTCGGCTGCGCCAGCACACCGGCGCTGGCGACCGAACTGCGCCAGTCGCCCGGCGACGGCTGCGGCGAAACGTCCGCACAGGACCCCACCAATCCCCGCCCCGCCGAGCATCGCGGCAGCCTGGGCGATGGCGAGGATCGCGCCCCGCTCCACCGCGGCGTGCCCGAGAACGGCATGCGCGCTCCGCGCTGGCACAGCTTCCTGCCGGGCATGTTCCGCTGATCCGGTGAACGGCTGGTTCCGGCGCCTGCGGCGCCGTCCCGATCCGCTCGCGCCCGCGCTCTGGGCCGACGTCCGCGAACGCGCCGCCTGGGTCGGCCGGCTCGACGCCGCGCGCGACGCGCGGCTGCAGTCGCTGGCCGCGCGCTTCCTGCACGACAAGACGATCACCCCGGTCGCAGGGCTCGAACTCGACGAGACCCGGCACGCGCTGCTGGCCGCGCTGTGCTGCCTGCCGCTGCTGGAGTTCGGCGCCGAGGGCCTGCACGGCTGGTCGCAGCTGATCGTGTATCCGGAGGCGTTCCGGGTGAACCGCAGCCACCTCGACGCCGCCGGCGTGCTGCACGAGTGGGAGGACGAACTGATCGGCGAGGCCTGGGAATCAGGGCCGCTGATCCTGTCCTGGGCCGACGTCGAGGCCGACCTGGACCAGCCCGACCGCGGCTTCTGCGTGGCCGTGCACGAGATGGCGCACAAGCTCGACGCGCTCGACGGCGTGCTCGACGGCACCCCCGCCCTGCCGCGCGACTGGCAGCGGCGCTGGGCGCGCGACTTCCAGCGGGCCTTCGACGGCTTCGTCGCCCGCCTGGAGCGCGACGAGGCCACCGCGCTCGATCCCTACGCCGGCGAGGCGCCGGAGGAGTTCTTCGCGGTGTGCAGCGAATACCACTTCAGCGCCCCGGCGCTGCTGGCGCGCGAGCTGCCCGAAGTGGCCGGGCACCTGCGGCGCTTCTACGGTCCTTCGCCGTTCGCCGACCGCCCCGCGCCGGACCTGCCGTAGGCCTGCGCGCACGCCGCGGCGCTCACAGCCCCGGCGGCAGCACCACCTCGAAGCGCGCCCCGCCCAGTTCCTCGGAACGGCCCACGTGCAGCTCGCCGCGATAGCTATGCACGATGTCCTGCACGATCGCCAGCCCGATGCCGTGGCCCTGCACGCGCTCGTCGCCGCGCACCCCGCGCTGCAGGACGTGCGCGATGCGGTCGGGCTGGATGCCGGGGCCGTCGTCGTCCACCGCCAGCCGCAGGCCGGGGCGGCGGTTGGGCTGCGGCTCCCCCGGGCGTACCGTCAGCAGCACGCGGCGCCGCGCCCACTTGAAGGCGTTCTCCAGCAGGTTGCCGAGCAGTTCCTGCAGATCGCCGGGTTCGCCGTGGAAGCGCGCGGACGGGTCGATGTCGAACTCGCAGATCACCCCCTGCGCGGCGTAGATCTTCTCCAGCCCACGCACGATTTCCTCGGCATAGGGCTCGATCTCCACCGGCGCGGAGAACAGCTTGTGTCCGCTGGAGGCGGCGCGCCCGAGCTGGTAGCCGACCAGATCGTTCATGCGCCGCAGCTGGATGGCCAGCTCGTCGCGCAGCTCGGCGTCGCTGGCGCCGGCCTGCAGCCGGGTATGCAGCACCGCCAGCGGAGTCTTCAGGCTGTGCGCCAGGTCCGACATGGTGTTGCGCTGGTGCTCGAGGTTCTGCCGCTCGCTCTCGATCAGCGCGTTGATGCTGTCGGTCAACGGCTCCAGCTCGCGCGGGTGCAGCTCCCCCATGCGATTGGCCTCGCCGCGCTGCACGCGCTTGAGCTCGGCGATCACGTTGCGCAGCGGGCGCAGGCTCCAGCGCAGCACCAGCGCCTGCAGCAGCAGCAGGATCACGCCGGCCACGCCGAGGTAGCGCCACAGCGCCTGGCGGAACACCTGCACCTGCCGCGGCAGCGTGCCGGCATCCTCGAGGATGTACACCGTATAGAGCAGTTCGGTTTCCTCGCCGCCGCTCTCGCGCACCAGGGCGAAGCCGCGGCCGTAGCGGATAACCTCGCCGGGCAGCCCGGCGCTGTCGAGGATCGGCAAGGGGCCGTCGATCTTTTCCTGGCCCGGTTCCAGCAGTTCGAGCTCCGGCAGCACCGGCCCCTGCGCCGAGCCCGACAGCCAGATGCCGTCCTCCATCACCACCGCGGCATAGCTGCCGCTGCCGGGACGCTCGAAGCGCTCGTCGGGCGGGAATTCGGGCGCGATGAGCGTGCCGTCGCGGGCGAACTCGACGTCGCCGGCGTAGGTGAAGGCCGAGCCGCGCAGGCGGTCGCGCTGGCCCTGGCTGGCGACGTCCACGAAGGCGCGGTCGAGCGCATAGCCCGCCAGGGCGAGGAAGGCGACCAGGCCCAGGCTCGCGGCCAGCATCTGCCGCGCCTGCAGCGAGCGCGGGCGCCAGGGCAGTTCGCGCTTGATCGGCCGCTGGCTCATCGCGCCGGTTCCTCAATCGCGCACGCGGCGCCCCGGGGGCGCCGCGCGGTCGGCCACGGTCGGTGCGGCCGGCAAGTCAGCCCTCGGTGCTCCGCGGAATGGCGAAGCGGTAGCCGCGGCCGCGCACGGTCTCGATCGGCTTCAGCGTGCCCTCGGGGTCCAGCTTCTTGCGCAGGCGGCCGATGAAGACCTCCAGCACGTTGGAGTCGCGGTCGAAGTCCTGCTGATAGATGTGCTCGGTCAGGTCGGCCTTCGAGACCAGTTCGCCGGCGTGCATCATCAGGTACTCGAGCACCTTGTACTCGTAGCTGGTGAGATCGACGTTCTGCCCGTTGACGCTCACCGTCTGCGCGGCGAGATCCAGGGTGACCGCACCGCACTCCAGGGTCGGCTTGCTCCAGCCCGCCGCGCGCCGCACCAGCGCGTTGATGCGCGCCAGCAGTTCCTCGACGTGGAACGGCTTGACCAGATAGTCGTCGGCGCCCTGCTTGAGCCCGTCGACCTTGTCCTGCCAGCTGGAACGCGCGGTCAGGATCAGCACCGGGAACTGCTTGCCCTCGTCGCGCAGGGCCTTGATCAGCTCCATGCCCGACATCTTGGGCAGGCCCAGATCGATGATGCCCACATCGAAGGGGACTTCGCGGCCCATGTACAGGCCTTCCTCGCCGTCCTGGGCGGCATCGACCGCGAAACCCTCGCGCTTGAGCCGCGCGGCCAGGGTCTCGCGCAGCGGGGCTTCGTCTTCGACGAGCAGGATACGCATGGGGTTCAACTCCGTGTCAGACGGCCGTGGCGGCCTGTGCGTTCAAGTATCTGAACTCAATCGTCGCGGCGACGTGTAGGCGCCAGCCGCGCGTCGCGCATGCGTCGCTGCGGATCGTCCTCGTACACCCGCACCCGGCCGCGATCGTCCAGGATCTTGATCCGGTTGATCTCGCGGCCGTCGATGTGCATCGACTCCGCGCTCAGCACCTCGCCGCGCGCGGCGCTGCTGATGTGGCGAATGGAATCGGCCATCGCATCCTGGCCGCGCGGCAGCGGGCGCTCGGGCCGGGGCGGTTCCGGCCGCCCCTGCGCCTGCGCCACGCCGCCCGCCAGCAGGGCGGCGGCGAGCAGGCAGGTCGGCAGCGGGCGGAACGGTGCGGACATCGGAGGGGCCGTGGCGAGGGGGCGTCCTATCGGCAGGACGCTGTGGATTGTCGAAATCGAGCAGTGAATCCGTCCTTAACTTTTCCGTCAACACCCTGACCCCGGTTCAGCCGCGAGCCTCCTCGATGACGGAATTGTGGCCCGGCCTCAGGCGGCCGCCGCCCGCGGGCCCGGGCGCGTGGCGGCGATCGCTGCCTCCACCAGCTCCCAGCCGGCACCGGGGCGATGCGCCCCCTCGCTCAGCACCTGCCGGAACGCGCGCCCGCCGGGCTGCCCCTGGAACAGGCCCAGCACGTGCCGGGCGACGTGCTTGAGCGCGACGCCGCGCGCCAGCTGGGCACGGACGTAGGGCGCGAACGCGGCCAGCAGCTCGGCACGCGGGCGCGGCGCCCGCCCCGACAGCCGGCAGTCGAGCCGGTGCAGCAGATAGGGATCGTGGTACGCCGCGCGGCCGAGCATGACGCCATCGACGTGGGCCAGATGGGCCATCGCCGCCTCCTCGTCGGCGATGCCGCCGTTGAGCAGGACGGTCAGCGCCGGCCGTTCGCGCTTGAGCCGGTAGGCCCAGTCGTAGCGCAGCGGCGGCACCTCGCGGTTCTCCTTCGGCGACAGCCCCTGCAGCCAGGCGTTGCGCGCGTGCACGACGATGCGCCGGCTGCCGGCGGCGGCCACCCCGTCCACGAACGCCAGGAAGCGGTCGTAGTCGTGATCGTCGTCAACGCCCAGCCGGCACTTGACCGTGACCGGCACCGCCCGGCCCTCGGCCGCCAGCGCCTCCACCATCGCCGCCACGCAATCGGCGACCAGCGCCGGCTCGCGCATCAGGCAGGCGCCGAAGCGCCCGGCCTGGACGCGATCGGAGGGACAGCCGCAGTTGAGGTCGATCTCGTCGAAGCCGTGCCGCGCGCCGATGCGCGCCGCCTCCGCCAGCCGCGCCGGCTCGCTGCCGCCCAGCTGCAGCGCGACCGGGTGCTCGGCCGGATCCATCGCCAGCAACCGCGACCGGTCGCCCAACACCACCGCGTTCGCGTGCACCATCTCGGTATAGAGCAGCGCATCGGGCGCCAGCACGCGATGGAACGCCCGGCAGTGGGTGTCGGTCCAGTCCATCATCGGGGCCACCGACAGCCGGCGGTGGGCGGGGTCGTGCGTCATGGGGGGCATTCTAGCCTCGCTCCGGCAGCGCTCCGGCCTTCATGGCGTCGGCGGGCGCGCGTCCTCGGGGATGGCGCGGCGCAGTTCGGCGTCCAGGGCCAGCGGCCGCGCCCAGCGCCGGTAGCTGGCGGCGATGCCTTCCTTCAGCCGCCGGTACGGGGCCGAGCCGGGCGCGGCACCGAGTTCCTCGGCCAGTTCCGCCCACGGGCGGTCGCGGTCGCGGTCGCGCGCGGCGACCACCGCACGGCAGGGCCGGCCGACCACCTGCGCCAGCGCGCAGGCGAAGTAGGCCTCGCCGGCGCTCCAGTCCTCGCGGCCGAGCAGTTCGTCGGCGAACGCGCGCGGCGTGTCGCGGTAGCGCACCAGTTCGTCGGCGAGCGCACGGCGGTGGCGCGCGGCATAGCGGTCGATGTCGGCCAGTTGCGCGTCCACCCAGGCATCGCCGGTGCGCGGCCCGGCGGCCACCGCTTCGGCGTCGCCGGTCGCTTCCGCGCCCTGCGCCGGTGGCGCCTGGGCGACGACCGGCCCGGCCGTGGCCAGCGCGATCGCCAGCAGCCAGGCCGGGGCGATGCGCGGGGGAGATGGGGGCATGTCGGGCTCGCGGTCGGAAGGCATGGGCGTGGGGTTCAAGGCTCGTCGGCGGGGATCGGCTGCAGCACGTGGCCGCCGCCCGGCAGCGCTCCGCCCCCGGCATCGCGCGACTGCAGCCTGCCGTCGTCCAGCACGGCGTAGGCGCGCTCGCTGCCGCCTTCGCCTTCCAGGCGGATCAACGAGGCGTCCACGCGCCAGCCGCCGCTGTCGACGAAGGGCGTCGCGCCGAGGTCGGTCAGGTAGGTCTCGGTCAGGCGGAAGGAGCGCGTGCCGTCCATGCGCTCGAGCACCAGTTCGGTTTCGATGCCGGCGCAGTCGGCGCAGGCCTGCAGGCCTTGCCAGGCCATGCGCTCGCCCTCCCCCACCGGTTGCGGCGCGGTCCAGCCGCAGGCGGCCAGCAGCAGGCAGGACGTGGGCAGCACGGCGACGCGCGGGAAGGCCATGCGGCGATTGTGCCGCAGGCCGGCGCGCGACGCCTGCACGCCGCCGCTACGTCGGTGCGCGCAGCATGCGCTCCTCGCCCCGGCGGATCGCCGTGGCCGCATCGGAGCGCGTCCATGGTCCCGTCAACCCCCTCTTCCGATTCCGCCTCGCCGTCCGCCGGCGGACGGCGCCTGCGCCGCTGGCTGCTGGGCCTGGGCATCGGCGCCCTGCTGCTGGTCGGCTACGCGCTGGCGCTGCAGGCGATCGGAACGCGGATCGGCGATGGCGTGGAGAGCAGCCTGCGGTCCGCGCCGGTGGTCGACGACCGCCAGCACCGCGCCGCGGACTGACCTCAGCGCCAGCGGCGGCGATCGCGGTCGTAGCGCGGGTCGTAGTACTGCGCGGTGCAGCGGCCGCGGCTGTCGCAACGCACGTTGCGGCGATCGTGACGGCGGTCGCGCCGGTCGTCGTAGCGATGCGAATGGCGACGGTCGCGGTCGTACGCACGAGGGTCGTAGCGAGGCGCGTCGCGATAGTAGACCGGGCGACCGTAGCGGTCGCGACCGACGACCAGGCGCCGATCGTCGCCGTGGCGATAGTAGGGTTCGCCGCCGCGCAGGATGACGTCGGCGGCATCGACGATGATGCGCACGAGTTCGTCGTCGGCATGCGCGGGCGTGGGCGCGAGCGCGACGGCGCCGAAACCGGCGGCGAGGACGACGGGGGCGAACCAGCGGGAGAGGACGGACATGGCAGGCGCTCCTGGCGACGCGGCCCCGCGACCATCGCGGCGGCGCCCCCACAACATGCGAACACCGAAGTGAACGCCGACTGGCTCCGCGTCGCCCGCGCGCACGCTCCCGCGCCCGGGATGGCTGCGGTTCACACGTAACCGTTTCCAGCGCGCGGCGCGTCTGGGCCGGCGGCCGCGGCCCGCGCGTCGAGCTCGCGGATCGCCCCGGGCAGGGCATGCAGATCCTCCACCTCGCGCATGCGCGCGCGCATCGCCGGCGCGATGTCGGCTTCCCGTTCGTGCTCCCAGGTCAGGTGGTAGGGCACGTGCACGGCCCAGGCGCCCAGCCGCAGCACCGGCGCGATGTCGGAGCGCAACGAGTTGCCGACCATGCAGAACCGCGCCGGCGGCAGGCCGAACTCGTCCAGCACGCGCTGGTAGGTGGCGGCGTCCTTTTCGCTGACGATCTCGATGCGCCCGAACAGGTCGGCCAGGCCCGACTGGCGCACCTTCGCCTCCTGGTGGAACAGGTCGCCCTTGGTGATGAGGACGATGTCGTGATCGGCGGCCACGGCCTCGACCGCGGCGCGCACGCCCGGCAGCACTTCCACCGGATGACGCAGCATGTCCTTGGCGATGGCGACGATGCGGTGCAGATCGGCGGCGGCGATCCGCTGCGCGGTGATCTCCACCGCCGCCTCGATCATCGACAGCGCCATGCCCTTGACGCCGTAGCCGAACAGCGCGAGGTTGCCGCGCTCGATCGCCAGCAGCCGCTGCCGTGCGCGCGCGTCGTCGAGTTCCACGTAGGCGCCGACGATGCGCTCGAACTCGGCCTGCGCGGCGGCGAAGTAGTCCTCGCTGCGCCAGAGGGCGTCGTCGGCGTCGAAGCCGACGAGCCGGATGCCGGCTTCGAGCTGGGGGATCGCGTGCATCCGTGCATTGTAGGCGGCCCGGCGCCGCGCCCCGCGGACGCCGTCGCCCGCGGCGCAAGGCACGAGGCGCGAGGCGCGAGGCACGAGGCGCGAGAATCGCGGCGCGAAAGCGCGCCCGGGCGCCTGTCCGACCACGACGATGCCGCGACCCGATCCCCGATGCCTGCCGCTCGCACGCACTCCGCCGCGGGGCCGCGCGTCCAATGAGAAGGGCGGCCCGGAGGCCGCCCTTCGTGGCGCCGCGACGCATCGCGTCGGACGGGATCAGTTCTCGCCGGTCGGACCGGCGCCCTGCGACACCGCAAAGGCGCGGTACTCGTCCGGCGTCAGCTGGCCGTCGCCATCGGTGTCGGCCTGGTCGAACACCGTCGAGAGCGCGGCGTGGGCGCTCGCCTCCTGCTTGCTGAGGTTGCCGTCGCCGTCGGTATCCAGGTCCGCCCAGGTCACCTGGCCTTCCGCGGCCGGCGGCTGCGCGGCGCCCGGCGGCGCCTGCGTGGTGGGTTCTTGCGCGAAGGCCAAGGGCATGGCGAGGGCGGCACCCAGAGCGAGCAGACCGGTCATGGGAGTGCGTGCATGCTTCATGGAAATCTCCAGTAAGGAACGGTGCGGCGAAAAGGCGAGGACGCTCGCCCTTCCGCACGCCCCGACTGTGCCTGGGCGCGGATGAATCCGCGCAGCGCCGCCGTTGTTAACCCTACGTTTCCTTAACCGCATGGCGCCGCAAATGGACTAGACCCTCGTGTGATCGCGTTCCCAGAACGCACCGACCTTCGCCGCGAGCGACCTGGCGGACGCGCGAGCGAAGCGGCGCGATCGGCCATCGGCAGAGACGCGAGCGCGGTACCGGCGCCGCGACCGCTGGCGATCGGCCAGACGGCGGAAACCGATTGCCTATACTCGGGCAGCGGTCGTCGGCGGCCGTGGACAGGGGGCGGGGTTTGGACGCGCGCCAGCGCTACTTGCGGGCCAAGGCCATCGTACTGGCGGCCGCCGAGCTGCGGGACGCCGAGCGCGCGCGGTGGATCGCCGCCGAATGCGGCGACGACGAGGCGCTGCGCGACGAGGTCGGCTGGCTGCAACGCGCGCTGGACGAGCCGGATCCGCCGCCCCTCGCGCGACGCTGGGACGCCGCGGTCGATGCCGGCGACCTGAGCGGCGCGCGGCTGGAAGCGGCGGCGGGCAGCGATTACCGCCTGCTGCGGCGATTGGGGCGCGGCGGCATGGGCGTGGTGTACCTGGCCGAGCGCCGGTTCGGCGACGGGCTGCAACGCGTGGCGCTCAAGCTGCTCGACGCCGGGGCGTGGCCGGAAGACGATGCGGTCAGGCGCCTGGCCTCGGAGGCGCGCATCCTGGCCGGCCTCTCGCATCCCAACATCGCGCGCCTGCTGGATACCGGGCGCACCCGCAGCGGCCAGCCGTTCCTGGCGATGGAATACGTGGAAGGCGAGCCCATCGATCGCTGGTGCGCCGCGCGCGCGCCGACCCCGCAGGCGCGCGTGCGGCTGTTCCTGAAGGTCTGCGCGGCGGTGCAGTACGCGCATCGGCACCTGGTGATCCACCGCGATCTGAAGCCCGCCAACATCCTGGTCGATGCCGACGGCGAGCCCAAGCTGCTGGATTTCGGCATCGCGCGCCTGCTGGCGGAGGGCGCCGCGGCGCGCACGGAAACCGGGCAGCACGCGCTGACCCTGGCATACGCCAGCCCGGAACAGATCCGCAACCAAGCCCTGAGCACCGCGAGCGACGTCTGGCAACTCGGCGTGGTGCTGTACGAACTGATGAGCGGCGCGCGGCCGTTCCCGCATTCGGGATCGCCGCTGGCGCTCACGCACGCGACACTCAACGGCGAGGCGCCGCCGCCGAGCCGGGCCCGTCCGCCGGGCAGCGCCGGCAGGCGCCGCGCGCGGCCCGCGACGCGGCGTGCCGGCCGACATCGATGCCATCGTGCTCAAGGCGATGCGCGCCGCGCCGGGCGAGCGCTACGCGGACGTGGCCGCGCTGGCGGCCGATCTCCAGCGCCATCTCGATTCGCGCCCGGTGCTGGCCCGCCGCGGGCAATGGTGGTACCGGGCACGGCGCTTCGTTCGCCGCCACCGCAGCGGCGTCGCGGCGATCGCGGCGATCGCGGTGCTGCTGGCGGGCTTCGCGTTCGAACGCGAGGCGCAGCTGCGGCGGACGGAGCTCGAGCGCGACAAGGCGCAGGCGCTGGCGGCGTTCATGCGCGGATTGTTCGAGGATGCCGATCCTTCCCGCACCCGCGGCAGCCGCCTCACCGTGGCCCAGGCGCTGGACCTGGGCGTGGAACGGTTGCGCGACGACGCCGGCCTCGCGCCCGAGGTGCGGGCGGCGCTGCTGCTGTCGGTCGGCCGCGGCTATACCGCGCTGGACATGGGAGACCGCGCCATCCCGCTGCTGCGCGAGGCCGACGCCCTGCTGGAACGGGCCTCGGCGCCGCCGCTCGAGCGCGGCCGCGCCAAGGCCGCGCTGCGGCGCGCGTATTCGATGGCGCTGGACACCGCCTCGGCCACGGTCACCGGCCACGAGGCGATCGCGCTGCTGCAGCGCGCGCCGGGCGCCGATCCCGACGAGATCCGGCGCGTGCGGATCAATCTGCTGTTCGACCACATCACCGTGGGCGACCGGCCGCTGGAGATGCTGGCCGCGGAACTGGAATCGATCGTCGAGGGACTGGAGCGGCGCAGCGACGCCGATCCGGAACTGCTCATCCAGGCGCTCGCGGCGCTGGCGGTGGCGCAGGCCGCAGCCGGCCACGACGACGCCGCCGCACGGCGCGCCGACCGTGCGCTGGCGATCGCGCGGACCCTGTACGGACCGGAAGATCCCGCTCTGGCCTACTACCGCTTCACCGCCGCGCTGAGCCGGATGCGCAGCGATCCGGAGGAGGCGGTCCGGGCGTACCGCCGCCAGATCGCCGATTACGAGAGCACGAACGACGGCCCCACCCCCGGCCTGGGCGCGATGCTGGCGTACCTGGGATGGACCCTGGAGCGCATGGGGCGGCACGAGGAATCGGTCGCGGCGCTGCAGCGCGCCGAGCGGGTCGCCGGCCGCTTCGCCGCGGTCGCGCCGGACTTCCACCTGTATGTCCTGTCCGGGCTCGCGGCGCAGTATCAGCGCCTGGGCCGGAGCGACGAAGCGGTGTCGCTGCTGCGGCCGCAGCTCTCCCGCACCGAC
This sequence comes from Luteimonas huabeiensis HB2, assembly GCF_000559025.1. Lineage (GTDB taxonomy): Bacteria > Pseudomonadota > Gammaproteobacteria > Xanthomonadales > Xanthomonadaceae > Luteimonas > Luteimonas huabeiensis. Next base: position 252,944 of record NZ_JAAN01000035.1, read on the forward strand.
GAGGCCGCCCGGCGGGCAACGGCGTGGGCGGTGAACGGCCGCATCCGCGGCCTCAACGTCATGGGCGAGGCGGCGTTGCAGCGCGGCGATGCCGAGGAAGCCGCCCGGCATTTTGGAATGGCGCTGGCGGAGGCCGAGCGTCGCCCGGACCGTGCTCGGGCAAGCCTGCGTTCGGCCGCCGCGGCGGGGCTGTGCTCGACCGGGACCGTACGGCCGGCATGCCCCGGGCTGGCGACGCGATGACCGCACCGCGGCGGCGGCCTCCGTCCGCGGCCCGCTCGCACGATCCGCGACCGCGGCACCGGCGCTGGAGCGGCTCCGGCTACCCGCCCCGAGGCGCCCGCCCATGCGCGAAAACGCGCGCGGACACGCTAAGGTAGGCCGCCGACCCGAACCATCGCCGGAGACCGACATGACCCGAGCCCTGCTTGCCGCCGCTTGCGCGCTGGCCCTCGCCAGCGCCTGCAGCGCCGAGTCCCCCGCCGCAGCCGACGCCGCCGCGCAGCCCGCCGCCGCCGCATCGCCGGCGGGCACGCGCACCGTGGCCCTGCCCGCTACCGACGGCCGGCCCTTCGTCACCGAGGAAGTCGCGCAGTTCGCGGAGCCATGGGCGATGACCTTCCTGCCCGACGGCCGCCTGCTGGTGACCGAAAAGGCCGGCACGCTCGTGCTCTACGCCCCCGAAGACGGGCGCCGCGGCGAGATCGCCGGCGTGCCCGAGGTGGCCTACGGCGGCCAGGGCGGGCTCGGCGACGTGGTGCTGCACCCCCAGTTCGAGAGCAACCGGATCGTCTACATCAGCTACGCCGAGGCCGGCGACGGCGGCAGCGGCGCCGCGGTGGCGCGCGGCCGGCTGGAACTCGACGGCGACGGCGGCGCGCTGCGCGACCTGCAGGTGATCTGGCGGCAGGTGCCGAAGGTCTCCGGCGGGGGCCATTACGGGCACCGCATCGCCTTCGATCGCGAGGGCAAGCTGTGGATCACCTCGGGCGAGCGGCAGAAGTTCGACCCCTCCCAGGACATGAGCTCCAACCTGGGCAAGGTGATCCGGCTGGAGGAGGACGGCCGCGTGCCCGCGGACAATCCCTTCGCCGGTCAGGGCGAGGTCGCCTCGCAGGTGTGGTCGCTGGGCCATCGCAATCCGCTGGGCCTGGCGTTCGACCCCGAGGGCCGCCTGTGGGTGCACGAAATGGGGCCCAAGGGCGGCGACGAGCTCAACCTCATCGAGCGCGGCGCCAACTACGGCTACCCGCTCGTCTCCGACGGCGAGCACTACGACGGCCGCCCGATCCCCGACCACAGCACCAACCCCGACTATCGCGCGCCGGTGATCAGCTGGACGCCGGTGATCTCGCCGGCCGGCTTCGTGATCTACGACGGTTCGCTGTTTCCGCAGTGGCAGGGCAGCGGCTTCATCGGCGGGCTGTCCTCGCAGTCGCTGGTACGCATCGAGTTCGACGGCGAACAGGCGCGCGAAGCCGAGCGCTTCCCGATGCAGACGCGCATCCGCGAGGTGGAGCAAGGCCCGGACGGCGCGCTCTGGCTGCTCGAGGACGGCGGTCGCGGCGCGCAGGGCCGGCTGTTCCGGCTGGTGCCCGGCGAAGAGACCGCATCGCCGCAGGCCTGACGCGTTCGGCGCGGCTGGCCGGGCCCACGCGCGCCAAGGGAAAAACGAGAAGACCCGCCGTAGCGGGTCTTCTTCGTTTCACCCGGGGCGCGTCAGCGCCCGGTACGGTAGCAGCGCTGCTCGACGACGCGGTCGCCGCGCGCTTCCTGGCGGTTGCCCTGGACGTTGCGTCCGATCGCGCCGCCGGCGACGGCGCCGCCCACGGTCGCGAGCTTGCGCCCGCTGCCGCTGCCGACCTGATTGCCGATCAGGCCGCCGATGACCGCGCCCGCGGCGGTGCCGCCGATGCGGTTGGGATCGCTGCCGCCGCGTTGCACCTCGACCTCTTCGCAGACCACCCGGGTCCCGTCGTCGAAGCGGCGCCCCTCGTCCTGCGGTCCATAGGTCTGGGCGTACGCCGCGCCGACGGATGCCAGCGAGAGCGCCGCGATGCCGGTCCATGTGCGGAACATGTTCATACGGACCTCCGCGAACTCGATTGGATGTGGGGCCGATGCTCCTAGGGCGCCCGCAAACAGGCGGTGAAACGCGGCCGCGAGCATGGCTGCGGGCTTAACCGGCGGCCCGGGCGGCGGCTCCGGCGCCGGTCGCCGGGGTCGCGCCCGCTCGCTACCATGGCGCCCCGTTCCGAAAGGCGAGCTCCATGTCCTGGACCGACCTGATCCGCACCGTCCCCGACTTCCCGCGGCCCGGCATCGTGTTCCGCGACATCACGCCGTTGCTCGCCGACGCCGCCGGCCTGCGCGAGGCGATCGAGGCGATGGCCGCGCCCTGGCGCGACGCGGACGTGACCGCGGTGGCGGGCGTGGAATCGCGCGGCTTCATCCTGGGCGCGGCGCTCGCGCTGTCGCTCGGCGCGGGGTTCGTGCCCATCCGCAAGCCCGGCAAGCTGCCCGGCCCGACGCTGCAGGAGACCTACGCGCTCGAATACGGCAGCGACCGGCTGGAGATCCGCGCCGACGCACTGGCGCCGGGCCGCCGGGTGCTGCTGGTGGACGACGTGCTCGCCACCGGCGGCACGCTGCTCGCGGCGGCGCGGCTGGTGGAACGCCAGGGCGCGGACCTGGCCGGCGCGGCGGTCCTGGCCGAACTGGCGGCGTTGGGCGGTCGCGCGCGGTGGACGGCGGCCGCGCCGCTGCGCGCGGTGCTGACGTACTGACGGGCCTTGCCTGCCGAAAAGGAAACGACCCCGGCCGCAAGGCCGGGGTCGCCTGACGCATCGCGCGACGATCAGTTGTGACGGGCTTGCAGCGTGACGTTGCTGTAGGCCCTCACCCCGACCAGCTTGACGTAGTACACGCCCGCCTGCGGCGAGGCGACGCGCACGGCCTCGTTGTTGCCCGGACGCGCCGAGCGGAAGTCGGCCGCATCGGCGGTCGGCTCCGCATCGAAGCTCACGTACAGCGACACGTCGCCGCTGCCGCCGCTGGTGGTGATGCTGAGCGGACCGACGACGCCGGCCGGCACCTCGATCGAGTACAGGACCTCGCCGCCGGCGCCGCCGCTCAGGCCGCGCACCGGCACCTTGTTGCCGAGCGGCGTCGCGGTCGGGCCGCACTCCTCGACCGCCGGGTCGCAGGGTTCTTCCGTCGCCTTGTCCAGCAGCGCCTTGAGGTCGAGGATGCCTGCGCCCATCGGCGTGGACGACGGAATCGAGACCGGGAACGGTCGGGCGGTGGAGGTCAGGAGGTCGCGCATCTCCTGCCAGTCCAGCGGCGTCTCGACCACGCTCTGCACCATCGCGGCGGCCGCCGCCACGTGCGGCGAGGCCATCGAAGTCCCGCCCATGCCGCGCAGGATCCAGTTCCCTTCCTCCGGCCCCTGCTCGCCGCCGTTGGTGACCTGCCACACGTAGCCGTTCGGGTTGCCGTCGGCGCCGCCGCCGCCGCCCGGCGCGGACAGATCGACCCGCTCGCCATAGTTCGAGTAGCTGGCCTTGCCGCCGGTGATCCGGGTGGCGCCGATGCTGATGACATCGTCGCAGGCGGACATGGTGTAGTTGGCCGCGTTGCCGTTGGAGTTGCCGGCGGCCACGACGATGATCGAGCCGGCCGCGTTGACCTGATCGATCGCGTCCTGGTAGAGCGCGGGACACGTGGCCTGGCCGCTGCTGCCCAGGCTCATGTTGAGGATCTCGGCGGGATTCTCGTTGACCGGCAATCCCTCGACCTCGATGCCGGCGGCCCAGAGCATGCCGTCGGCGATGTCGCTGCTGAAGCCGCCGCAGGAGCCCAGCACGCGGATGGGCATCACCTTGGCGCCGTGGGCGATGCCCGCCAGGCCGGTGCCGTTGTTGGTCTCCTGGGCGATCGTGCCGGCGACGTGGCTGCCGTGCCAGGAACTGATGTCGGCCGGGTGCGGATCGTTCGTGGCCCAGCCCGTGCAGTAGTTCTCCTCGATCCAGTCGCCGAGATCCCAGCCGCCCGGCACGCGGTCGTCGGTCTCCCGGCGCGAGATGCGCTTGTCGCTCAGCATGTCGTAGCCGGGCACCACGTTGGCCGCGAGGTCGAGCGTGCCCTCGACGATGCCGGTATCGAGCACCGCCACCAGCACGCCTTCGCCGGTGGAGATCTCCCACGCCTCCTCGGCGCGCACGCCGCCGGTCGGGTTGTAGAAGTTCCACTGGTACTGCGCGTAGTTGGGATCGTTCGGCGCCGCGGCGGGGCCGACATCGCCCATGTGCCGGTAGATCAGGTCGGGCTCGGCCGATACGACGGCCGGGTCCGCCGACAGTTCGCGCAGGAAGCTCGCGGCCTCGGAAGCGCTCAGCGCGCGCGAGGTCGTCACCACGGCCCAGCCGTCCACGCCCATGCGGCGCTTGATCTGCGCGGCCACCGGCGCCTTGGATGCGGAAGCGGCGGTCGCGCGCAGCGGCCGGTCCAGCCCCGCCCGCCCCAGCGCGCCCTGCAGCGCGGCGGTCTGCGCACGGACGTCGGTTCCGGGGCCGCCCGAGCGGTACTTCACCACATAGCGGTCGCCGGTGGTCGCCACCATCGGGGCGTCGGACGGCTCGCTCACGCGCGCGCCGGAGATGCGATCGGCGGCCGAAGCGCCGATACCCGCGCCGCCGACGATCATCGCCGCAGCAACCGCCAGACTGATCTTGCTCTGCTTCATACCGAAACCTCTTTTTTTTGAGTGAAGTGCAGCACCGGTGAACCCAGTCGATCCGCCGGCCGGTGCGGCCGGCGGATCGGTTTCCTTACCAGCCGAAGCCCGCGCCCAGGCCGACCGACTTCTCGTCTCCGCTGAAGGCGCCGCCGATGGTCAGCGTGGCGCGCTCGCTGATCGCGCGCTGGTAGCCGACCGACAGCGCGCTCTCGCCGCTCTGGAAGCCGACGCCCACGCCGACGCGGTTCTGCGTGCGCACGCCCGCGGCGCTGGTGGCCATGTTGAGCATGGCCGCGCTCATCGCGCCCTGGCGGTCGAGACGGCGGTCCACGTCGTGGAAGCGCCGCTCGACGTCGCCGCGGAACGCCTCGAAGTTGTCGTTCCAGGCGGCGAACTTCTGGTCGGTATAGGCATTCGCCGAACTCAGCGTCTGCGTCGCGGTGGTATCGGTGTAGGCGCGCGACTCCGCCACCCCCGCGCGCACCTGCGCCACGTTGGCCGCATCGGTGTCGGCGGTGCCGGCGGCGACGTTGGCGATCTGCCGCTCGTTGCCGGCGCTGCCCACCGAGACCGTGCCGGCGCGGTCGGCCACCGAGCCCTGCCCCAGCGCCACCGCCCCCTCCGCGGTGACCGAGGCGCCCTGCCCGATCGCGGTGCCCGAGGCGGCGGTCACGCTCGCGCTCTCGCCCAGCGCCACCGCATTCGTGGCCGTCGCGGCGATGCTGGCGTTGGCGCCGACCGCGGTGCTGCCGTCGGCATTGCAGGCCGGCATGCAGCTGCCCGCCGGTGACCGCGTCGCGGCCGCCGGCCACCACCTCGCCGTCGGCGAGGTTGCCCAGGCGGGTGCCCGACTCGCCCTCGAGCGTCACCGAGGACCGGCTGTCGTCGTCGTAGACGAGCGCGTTCTCCGACAGGTCGGTCAGGCTCTGCGACACCTGCTTGAGCTGCGCCAGGTTCACCGCGTCGGTGTCCTCGGTGCCGGCGGCGACGTGGGCGATCTGCCGCTCGCCGCCCGCGCTGCCGACCGAGACCGTGTCGTCGCGGTCGGCCACCGAGCCCGCGCCCAGCGCCACGCTGTTGTGCGCGCTCGCCGTGGCGCCGAAGCCCAGCGCGGTGGAGGCGTCGCCCCGCGCCGTGGCGCGCGCGCCCAGCGCCGAGGCGCCGTCGCCGAACGCGGACGCCAGCTCGCCGGCGGCGGTGGCGTACTCGCCATCCGACGATGCGCCCACCCCCACCGCGCCGTCCTGCGGCGAGGCCGCGAAGTAGCGGTTGCCGGCCGCATCGACGTTCGCGACCGCTGCGCGCAT
>NZ_JAAN01000036.1 GCF_000559025.1 Luteimonas huabeiensis HB2
TTGCGGGGGAAGGAAAAAACCAGATTGCGGGGAAGGATTCTTCCGCACGCTGAATGTCGACTCCACCTAGGGGCGGTGCCGCGTTTCGTCGAAGAAGACGTCGCCCCCTGGGGGACGCGGGCGTCAGCGGGCGGCGTCGCGATACCGCGCCATCGCCGCGCGCAGGACGGCCTGCGCCTCGGCGGCGTCGCCATAGCCGGACAGGACGATCCGGCCGCCGTCGCCGGGCAGGTCCTTGTAGACGCGGAAGAACGCCTCGATGCGGCGCAGCTCCATCGCCGGCAGGTCGTCGAGTGCGCGCACCCCAGCGTAGGTGGGATCGACGTCGTCGGCCGGCACGCCGATCAGCTTCTCGTCGGCCTCGCCGCCGTCGCTCATGCGCAGCACGCCGAGCGGGCGAAAGCGCACCAGGGCGCCGGGCTGCAGCGGCGCGCGGGTCAGTACCAGCGCATCGAGCGGGTCGCCGTCGCCGCCCAGGGTGGACGGCAGCGCGCCGTAGTTGGCCGGGTACGCCACCGCCATCGAGAGGAAGCGGTCCACCCGCAGCAGGCCGTCGGCGCCGAACTCGTACTTGACCTGGCCGCCGGCCGGGATCTCCACCGCCAGCAGCGCCTCGGCCGGCGCCGCGCCCGGCTGCGCGACCCGCAGCGGATGCGCCGGCGGTTCGGCGGCGGCGATGCCGGTCAGCAGGGCCAGCGCGAGCGCGGCGGCGCGGATCATTCCCAGCACCGGTCGGTGCGGCCCTTCGGCGTGGCCTCGCGCGGGCAGTCGCGCTGCGGGATGCGGCCCTCGGTGTGCTCGATCAGCGCCACCGCGTCGCCGCGCCGCTGCAGGACGAAGGCGTCGTACAGCCGCCCGGTCGCGGTGCGCGCCTCGTAGGCGAGCCGGTCGCCGTCGATGCGCAGCACCTGGAACAGCTGCGTGTCCTCGGCCACCGGCGCCATGTCGCGGCGCGCCTGCGCCGACAGCCGGTACTGCTTGGCGCCGGCCACCGACACCACGTATTGCGGGGTCGGCCGCGCCTGCTCGCCGCCGCGGCGGCCGTAGACGTGGTCGTGGCCCTGCAGCACCAGGTCCACGGCATGGCGCTCCAGGACCGGCAGCACGTGCTCGCGCAGCAGCGCGTTGTCGCGGTCCTGCCGCGGCGAGTACATCGGCTGGTGGACCATCGCCACCGTCCAGCGGCGCGGATTGTCGGCTAGCACCCCGTCCAGCCAGCGCGCCTGCGCCTGCGCGGTGCCCAGGTCCAGCGCCGAGGTGCCGTCCAGGACCACGAAGCGCACGTCCTGGGCGTCGAACCAGTAGGTGCCGGCTTCGGCGCCCGGCGCGCCGTTGCCGGGCAGGGCGAAGGTCAGCGGCCAGTGCGCGCCCATGACCCGGCGCTCCTGCGGCGTGTCCTCGAATTCCTCGGCGTATTCGTGGTTGCCCATCGCGGGCGCCACCGTCATCGTCGCGGCGACCGGGGCGACGGCGTCGAACCACTCGCCCCACTCGTTGTCGTCCTCGCCGTCGCCGCCGCTGACCAGGTCGCCGGCGAACAGCGCCAGCCGCGCGTCCGGCGCGTGCCGCATCGCTTCCAGCATCACCCGCGAGACCAGGCTCGCGTTCTGGTTCTGGGTGTCGCCGAAGTACAGCAGGGTCATCGGCTGCGCGGGCGCGGGCGCGGTGCGCATCTGCCGCCACGGGCTCCAGGTGCCCTCGCCCTGCACCCGCCACGCGTACAGGGTGTCGGGCTCGAGGCCATCCAGCAGCGCCTTGTGGTGGTGCGCCGGGCCGTTCTCGGTCGTCAGCGGCGCGGTCCGTGCGCGCACGCGGCGCACCGGGCCGGGGTCCGGGGAATCTCCGGCCAGCGCGATCTCCACCCAGGGCGCATCGACGCCGGCGCCGGTGCGCCAGGCGACCGAGAAGCCGCGCGCGGCATCCTCGAGCGGCGTGGCGACGATGCGGTCGGGCAGCGCGCTGGCGGCGTAGTGGATCGTGCCGGCCGGCACCAGGGTGTTGGGCTCGGGCGCGCGCGCGCCGGCGTCGCGCGCGGCCAGCGGCGCGGCGAGGACGGCGCCGACCGCGATGGCGATCGCGGCCTGGGCGAGCCGGCGACGCGGGCTCATGCGCCGGCCCCGCAGGCGGGCAGATCCAGCGCGCGCGCGATGTCGCGCCAGTCGAACGCCACCATGCCCTGGTCGTCGTGGACCGCGTACAGGACGCCCTCGGGGAAGGCCCGGGTCGCGTCCTGCAGCCAGATGCCGTCGGTGTTGGCGACCTTCGCGCCGGCCACGCCGCCAACGTAGTCGAGCGTTTCGCGATCGAACAGGTGGAACACGGTGCGCCCGGTGCCCTGCTCGGTGGTCAGCCACCAGCCGCTGCCGTCGTCGCAGCTGCGCAGCGCGATGCCCTCGGCCTGGGCCTTGAACACGTCGCGGCCGAGCGTGCGCCCGGCATAGCGGCCGGACAGGTCGTAGACCTTGAGCTCGTTGGCGTAGGTCTCGTCCTCCTCGGCGATCAAGAGCCGGTCGTGCGCGGGATCGCCCCAGATCGACTCCACCACGCGCAGCGCGCCCTCCGGCGTGGTGTCGCCGAAGGCGCCCAGGTCGCGCGCGGCCACCCGGCCGTCGGCGAGGGTCACAGCGAAGCGGCGCACGCGGCGGTCGAGCTGGTCGAGCGGCGGCAGGATGTCCTCGCCCTCGGCGTCCTCGCCGGCCATGTAGGCGTCGGTGACGTAGACCACGATGCCCTCGTCGCCGCGATCGGCCCACACGCCGTAGGGCAGCGCCAGGCTGTCTTCACCGAAGCTGCCCAGCGGCGCCAGCTCCGGCAGCGAGAACGCCTGCACCCGGCGGTTGTCGCGCTCGACCACCAGCAGCACGTCGTCGACCACGGCCACGCCGTTGGGGCGCCGGAACTGGCCGGGGCCGGTGCCGCTCTCGCCGAGATGGCGCAGGGTGGCGCCGGTGTCGCCGTCGTAGACGATGACGCGGTCGGTGGACTTGGCGGTGGCGAACACCCAGGTCGCGCCGTCGGGCGCGGTCCAGGCCGCCGGCGAGTCGACGTTGTCGTCCGGGGTCATCTCGGTGAGGAAGGCTTCCTCGACGACCCGGGCGTCGGTCGCGGACGGCGCCCGCGCGGCCTCGCGGACGCGGTCCTGGCGATCCTCGGCGTCCTCGTCCGCCGCCGGCGCGGTCCCCGGCTGCGGCTGCGGCGCCGGGCTGCACGCGGCCAGGGCCACGGCCAGGCAGGCCAGCGCCGGCCAGCGTCGGATCGGATGAAGCTGATGCATGCGGTGGTTCCTCGGCTTGCAGATGGATCAGAAGTTGAAGCGCGCGCCGATCACGTAGGTGCGGCCGTACAGCTCGTTCTGGATGGTATGACTGCGCGAGCCCTGGTAGAGCTCGAGCGGCTCGTCGAGCAGGTTGGCGGCCTCGAAGTAGAGACCCCACAGGTCGCTGACGCGATAGTCGAGGGTGAGGTCGAGCTGGGTGTTGGGCGCGACCCAGATGTCGGATTCGGGACCGTCGCCGATCTCCTCCAGGTACTCGCTGCGGTGCACCGCGGCCAGCCGCGCGCTCAGGCCGCCGTGCTCGTAGCCCAGGTGCGCGCTGTACAGGCGCTCGGAGGACATCGGCAGGGAGAAGGTCTCGCCCGCGCGATCGGCCACCGCCGCGGTGAACTCGGTGTCCAGCCAGGTTCCGCTCAGGCCGACCAGCAAGCCGCCCCAGGCGCCGGGCAGGAAGTCCAGCCGCTGCTGCCAGTTGAATTCCACGCCCAGGACCTTGGCGTCGTCGCCATTGATCGCCTGGCTCACCTCGAAGCCGGGGTAGTCGGGATGCGAGTCGGTCACGGTATCGACGATGTAGCCGTCGATCGACTTGTGGAACGCGCCCAGCGAGACGATGCCGCTCTCGCCGATGTAGCGCTCGAACGACACGTCGAGGTTGGTGGACTTGTAGGGATCAAGATCCGGGTTGCCCAGATCGACCTCCTCGTCGCCGCGGTTGACGCTCACCCGCGGCGAGACCGCGCCGAAGCTCGGCCGGGCCAGGGTCTGGGTGACCGCGCCGCGCAGCACCCAGTCGCCGTCGGTGTCGTAGCGCAGGTGCAGGCCGGGCAGCACGTCGGTGTAGCGCTTGCCGGCGCTGCGCCGGGAGACCGAGGCGATGTCGCCCTCGTCGTCCAGCACGACCTCGTTGCCGACCGCGCTGAAATCGGTGCGCTCGGCGCGCGCGCCGGCGATCACCCGCAGGTTGCCGAAGTCCATCGTCGCCATCAGGTAGCCGGCCAGCACGTCCTCGCTGGCGGTGTAGTCCTCGACCAGCGAGATGAGCCGGTTCTCGGCCACGTCCTGCGGGCGCTCGGAGTAAGCACCGAGCATCCGCGCCAGGTAGTCGCGCATCGCCGCCGAGCCGATGCCGTCGCCCATGTCGGCCTGCCGGTGCGACGGCGATGCCGAGGTCCAGTTGCCCAGTCCCGGGTCCGGGCCGACCCGCAGCTCGGCCTCGTCGACGTTGACGTCGCGGTCGCGCCAGCGGCCCAGCAGGCCGGCCTTCCAGCGCACCCGGTCGGTGTCGTAGCGGAAGTCGAACTGCGCGCTGACGGCCTCGTCGTCGACCTGCTTGGGCGACAGCACCAGGCGATCGAACTCGTAGTTTTCGTTGCGCAGCCAGCCGCCGGCGGGATTGTCGGCGATCTCGTAGCGCGGGATGCGGCCGGTCTGGTCGAGCACCAGCGAGACGTCGTCCTCGGCGGCGTAGGAGAAGCGCGCCTCCACTTCGTCGTCGACGCGCTCGCGGGTCTTGGTGTAGCCGACCTTGTACTCGATGGCCGCCGCGCCGAAGCGGTTCTCGCCGCCGGCGCTGGCGGTGAAGGTGTCCTCTTCCTTGGTCCGCCAGCGCAGGCGGCGGTCGAAATCGCCCGGGTCGATGCCGTCGACCTGGTAGCGGCCGCCGCCGAGCGCCGAGATGTCGCCCTCGCCGACGGGCAGGACGCTGTTCTGCCGGGTCTCGGCGTCGGTGAAGTCGGTGTAGAGGGTGCGCAGGAAGTAGCGGTTGTCGTTGTCCGGCCGCCAGTCGAGGTTGAGGTTGAGGCCGGTGCGCTCGCGCTCGACGAAGTACTTGCGCTGCTGCACCTCCACCGCGACCGGCTCGTCCTCGAACGCGTCGTACTCGGCTTCGATGTTGTCCGACTCGTAGCGGCGGTCTTGGTGGCTGACGCCGAAGGCCACGCCGAAGGCGCCGCCGAAGACCTCGCTGTAGTTGAACGCGCCCTTCGGGCTGGTCTCGCCGCTCAGCGGCTGGTGGCTCAGCTCCGCCTTGGCGCGCACGCTGCGGCCGTCGCGGTCGAACGCGGAGGCCGATTCCACCAGGATGGTGCCGCCCAGCGAGTCGCCCGGCATGTCCGGCGTCGGCGCCTTGATGACGGTCAACCGCTCGGTCGAGTCCGAGGGAATCACGTCCATCGGCGCCGCGCGGCTGCTGTCCTCGGGCGTGCCGAGGGCGATGCCGTCCACCGCCACCGAGTTCTGCGCCGCGTCCAGGCCGCGCACGACCACGTAGCGGCCCTCGCCCTGGTCGCGGGTGACGCTGATGCCCGGCAGGCGCTGCAGGGACTCGCCGACGTTCTTGTCGGGGTACTGGCCCATCGAGTCGGAGGACACGGTGTCCTGGATCGCATCGGATGCGCGCTTGAAGTCGATGGCGCGCATCTGCGCCTCGTACTGGGCCTGGACCACCACGCGGTCGAGTTCGATGGCCTCGGTGCCCGGCGCGGGCGGGGCGAGCGACTGCGCGAGGGCGGCGGGCACGGCGGAGCATGCGGCCAGGGCGATGGCGATCGCGGCCGGAAGCGGATGTCTGGAAAGCACGGAAGATCCCCGGGAGTGGCGGGTGGACGATGGGTGAGGAGGCTATGTCCGCGCGATGACGGCGACATGACAGGCGGCCGGGGGACATGCGGCCGCGCTCTTGCCCGCCGCGCGATTTGCGCCACACTGCGTCGGTCGCGTTGTCCCGGAGCCGTCATGAAGATCGTCGAAGTCCGTCATCCCCTGGTGCAGCACAAGATCGGCCTGCTGCGCGACGCCGGCCTGCCGACCAAGGGCTTCCGCGAGCTGGTCACCGAGCTGGGTACGCTGCTCGCCTACGAGGCGACCGCCGACCTGGAGACCGAGGCGGCGCTACAGCGCGGCTGGGCCGGCGAAGTGCAGGTGCGCCGCATCGCCGGCGCCAAGATCACCCTGGTGCCGATCCTGCGCGCGGGGCTGGGCATGCTCGAGGGGGTGCTGTCGCTGATTCCGGCCGCCAAGGTCAGCGTGGTCGGCCTGCAGCGCGACGAACGCACGCTGCAGCCGGTGCCCTACTTCGAGCGCCTGACCGGGCGCCTGGACGAGCGCGACGCGCTGATCCTCGATCCCATGCTCGCCACCGGCGGCACCCTCATCGCCACCGTCGACATGCTCAAGCGCGCCGGCGCCCGGCGCATCAAGGGCATCTTCCTGGTCGCCGCGCCGGAAGGCCTGCGCGCGCTCGAGGCCGCGCACCCCGACGTCGAGGTCTACACCGCCGCCATCGACGAGCGGCTCGACGACAAGGGCTACATCCTGCCCGGCCTGGGCGACGCCGGCGACCGCATCTTCGGTACCCGGCTGGGCTGAGCGTCGGCCGCTCCCGGCTGCACCGGCGCGTCCACGCGAGCGCGAGCGCCGTGCCGGCGATTGCCGCCCGCGCCGGATCGACCCGGTCGATCGGGGCAAGGACCGCTCAACGCCGGCCGATCAGCTTGCCCAGCCACCCTCCGAAACCGCCCCTGCGCCTGCCGCGTCCGCGCCTCGCCCGAGCGCGTCGCCGAACTCGTCGCGGAAGGGGTGGTCGGCGACGAGGTCGCGCAATCGGCGCAAGCGCTCGATGCCCTCCTGGACCCGCACGCCGATGTTGGGGGTTCCGGCATCGCCGAAGACGCGTTGATCGGCGATGGCCCCCGTCGGCCGCGCCCCGGCCAGCAGCACCTGCCAGAGCGGCGGAAGCGCATGGGCCGCGGCGGCCACCTCGATCGATGGCGCGCCCTCGCTCGGCCCCGCTGTCAGGTAAAGGAAGATCCGATTGCTCATGAGCCCGATGCGGTCAGCGCCGCGAAACGAAGCCCCCGAGTCTAACCAGCCGACGACGATGGCGATTCCGACCGCCTTCTCGGCCACCGGCCGGGCCGAGCGGCGCGCTCGGTCCCGCGATCGCCTCCGGGCCCGACGCGTCCCGCCGCCATTCGAGCCGCGATCGACACGATGGCCGCGCATCTTGCGTTCGGACGCATGCCCGAAGACAATGAACAAGTAACGCGAATCGTTCGCATTATCAGTATTGCGAGTCGGACGCGCGGGCCGCGAGGCGGTCGCGCTGGTCGCCGTGCAGCTGTTTCCGGCCCCCGTTTTCGGAGTTCCCATGCCCTGTCCCCTTCCCGTCTTCCCGTCCGGGCGGCGCCCGCGCGTCCGCGCTGCGCGCCGCCCCCTCGCCCTCGCCCTGGCCGCCCTGCTCGCCCCCGGCGCGCTCCCGGCGTGGGCGCAGACCGCCGCCGGCGCGGATACCGCCCGGACGCTCGACACCCTGGTCGTCCAGGCGCAGCGCGACGCCGCCACCGAAGGTTCCGGCAACTACGGCGGCAAGGAGACCACGCTGTTCAAGGGCATCCGCAGCGTCCGCGAGACGCCGCAGCCGGTCACCGTGATCTCGCGCCAGCTGATCGACGACCGCGTGCTGCCCGACCTGCACGACGTGCTGCAGAACACGCCGGGCGTCACCGTCGACTACGTCGACAGCGAGCGCGTCAACTATTTCTCGCGCGGGTTCTCGATCGATTCGCTGCAGATCGACGGGCTGTCGATCGACCAGGCGGGCTCGACCTTCATCCAGCCGGACACCTCGGTGCTCGATCGCATCGAGATCCTGCGCGGCGCGGCCGGCCTGCTGCGCGGCGCCGGCAATCCCTCGGCGACCGTGAACCTAGTCCGCAAGCGGCCGACCAGCGAATTCCAGGGCGCCGCCGGCCTGACCCTGGGCACGTGGGACCGCCGCCGCCTGGAGGCGGACCTGTCCTCGCCGCTCAACGCCAGCGGCAGCGTACGCGGCCGCATCGTCGCCGCCTACGACGACAAGGACTTCTTCCAGGACGCGCGCGAGGAGGAGCGGCGCACGATCTACGGCGTGCTTGAAGCCGATCTGAGCGCCGGCACGCTGCTCACGTTCAGCCTGCAGCACACCGACCTGTACGCGACCGGGTCCTGGGGCGGCCTGCCGGCGGGCCTCGACGGCCGTCAGCTCGACCTGCCGCGCAGCACCTACCTGGGCGCCGACTGGAACACCTGGGACCGCTACAACCAGCAGGTCTTCCTGGGCCTGGAGCATCGCTTCGGCAACGGCTGGAACGTGCGCCTGAACGCCGCGCACACCCGCTTCGGCTACATCAACGACTTCAAGCAGACCTCGTTCTCGCGCCCAGCCGCCGCCACCGACCCCTACCGGGTCGACGTCTCGACGGCGATCTACGGCGCGGCCGGCAGCCACCAGAACGCGATCGGCATGGTCGCCGACGGCCCGTTCGAACTGCTCGGGCGCCGCCATCACCTGACCGTGGGCGCGGAGGGCCGCAACGTGGCGACCGCCAATTCCTCGGGCTACTGGAACATCGCGCCCATGACCGGCGTGGACATCCGCGAATGGAATCCGTGGACGAGCTATCCCGAGCCGTTCGACACCAGCGCCGCCACCTACTACCGGGGCATCGACAACGCGACCCGGCAGGAGGGCGCGTTCGCGCTCGCCAAGCTGTCGCTGACCGACCCGCTGACCGCCCTGGTCGGCGCGCGCGCGAACTGGTGGTCGTACAGCGTGCCGACCAATCGCGCCAGCGACTACTCGGTGGATCGCGAGATCACCCCGTACGCGGGCCTGGTGTACGACATCGACCGGCATTTCAGCCTGTACGCCAGCTACAGCGAGATCTTCGTGCCGCAGAACGCCTACGGCGCCGACGGCGACTTGATCGCGCCGGTCGTGGGCAAGGACTACGAGGCCGGGCTCAAGGGCGAGTTCCTGCGCGGTCGCCTCAACGCCGCGCTGTCGCTGTTCCGCATCGACAACGTCGGCCGCGCGGTCGACGACGCCGGATCGCCGGACCCGTGCCTGCCGTTCTACGCCAGCGGCCACTGCAAGGTCGCCGACGGCAAGGTCCGCAGCGAGGGCTGGGAGCTGGAGGTGGCCGGCGAGCCGCTGCCGGGCTGGCAGCTGATGGCCGGCTACACCCACACCCGCACCGAGACCCTGCGCGACAACAACGCCGCCAGCCTCGGCCAGCCGATCCGCAGCGCCGATCCGCGTCACCTGCTGCGCGTGTCCACCAGCTACCGGCTGCCCGGCGCGTGGCAGGCGCTGCGCGTCGGCGCCGGCGTGCAGGCGCAGAGCGACGCCTACGTGCGCAGCGGCAGCCTGGTCGCGCGCCAGGGCGGCTACGCGGTCTACAGCCTGATGGGCAGCTACGACCTCAGCGACGCGGTGCGCCTGCAGCTCAACGTCAACAACCTGTTCGACAAGGTCTACTACCGCAAGATCGGCGCCAGCGGCTTCAACACCTACTACGCCGAGCCGCGCAACGTGATGCTGACGGTGCGCACGCGCTTCTAGCCGAGGACACGCCCTCCCCTCCCGGACGACGCCGTTGCGCGCGCCGTCGCCGGCGCGGCCCGGCCCCGCCGACGGCTACGCGCGCGCGCGGCGCCGCCAGGCCAGGCCGGCGACGAGGGCCAGCAGCAGCACCGCCGCCAGCCCGTAGCGCCAGCGCACCGGGCCGGCGGGCGCTTCGGCGGATGCGGAGGGCGCTCGCGTCTCGATGGCGGCCTCCTGCGACACCGCGACCCAGCCACCGGGCCCGGGCACGAAGCCCGCCTCCGGCGGCAGCACCAGTTCGGCCCAGCGGATCCGCAGGTCGCCGGCCCGCGGCCGCTGCGGATCGGCGGCGGTGGTGAGCACGTCGCCGCTGACCTGGAAGGTCGCGGCGAGATTGGGCGGCAGCAGGTCCGGATCGGGATGCAGCAGCCGCCACTCGCCCGCGCGCTCCAGCAGTTCGGGGACGAGATCGCGGCCGTCCGGCATGCGCGCCGGGGTGCGCCACGCGGCGGCGGCGACGGGCAGGTCGGCCGGGTTGCGATGGCCCGCCTCCAGGCCGTCGGCGGGGACCGGCAGCTCGCGCCAGGCCAGCCGGTCGCCCTGCGCGCCCGGCACCCACTGCACCATCTGCACTTCGCGACGCAGCGCGTAGCCGTCGCTGGCGATGCCGAACTCCGGGTCCTGCAGCCGCTCCAGCGGCCGCGGCCGCGCCGGCGCCTCGCCGACCGGGCCTTGCGCCGGCGCCGGCAACGCGAGCGCCAGCAGCAAGGCCGCGAACGCCGCGCGCATCAGCCGCCCAGCGCCCGCGCGCGCAGCGCCGGGGTCTCGTGCACGGGCGCGTAGCGGCCGTTCTCGCCGCGCGTCACCCGCGCCAGTGCGATCTCGGGATCGTGGGTGAAGAACAGGGACACCTCGCGCGCCAGCGCGTCGGCCAGCAGCGCCGCCTTCTCGTCCACCAGCAGTTCCGGATTGCGGTCGTAGCCCATGCTGATCGGACCGTGCATCCAGGCCCGGCCGGGCACCAGGTCGGCGCAGAACACCACCCCGCCGTGCGGCCGGCCGTCGACCGTCGCCGGGCCGAGGATCTCGGCCAGCATCATGCCCGGCGTATGGCCGTCGCTGTAGCGGAAGCGCACCGCCTCGCCCAGCAGCGGCGAGCGGTCGCCCTCGACGAAGCGCAGCCGCCCGCTGGCCTCCAGCAGGCCCGGCAGCTCGGGGATGAAACTGGCGCGGTCGCGCGCATGGGGACGCGTCGCGCGCTCCCAGTGCGGGCGGCTGGTGAGGAACAGCGCGTTGGGGAACAGCAGCTCGGGCGCGGCGCCCTCGCGCCAGGCCGAGAGCAGGCCGCCGGCGTGGTCGAAGTGCAGGTGCGAGAGCACCACCACGTCGATGTCCTCGTGCGAGAAGCCGGCCTCGGCCAGCGAGTCGAGCAGCACGTGGCGATCCTCGACCACGCCGTAGCGGTCGCGCATCGCCGGATCGAAGAACGCGCCCACGCCGGTCTCGAACAGCACCGTGCGCCCGGCGATCGGCGTGGCCAGCAGCGCGCGCGTGGCCAGCGGAATGCGGTTGCGCTCGTCGGGCTGCGCCCAGCGCGTCCACAGCGCGCGCGGCGCGTTGCCGAACATCGCGCCGCCGTCGAGGCGCTGCGCGTTGCCTTGGATGGACCAGAGTTTCATCTGCAGGGGCCGGGGGTCAGGGGTCAGGGGTCAGGGAAAGGCAGGAACTCGATGTCTTGGCTTCTCCCTGGCCTCTGGCCCCTGGTCCCCGGCCCCTGCACTCTGGCCCCTGGCCCCTGGCCTCTGGCCCCCGGCTCCCGACAGCGCCACCGCGCCCTTGCCGACCGGGTTGCGGGGGTCGCTGCCGGCTTCCAGGGTGCCCTCGGCGCGGTTCCAGAGCACCGTCTGCAGGTTGCCCCAGACGTGGCTGGAGCCGCGGCCGCCTTCGGCCTCGTCGGGCGGCAGGTCCAGGGTGTGGCCCATCGCCCGCAACGCCTGCGCGGTGGCGGCATCGAACGTGCCGCGCTCGGCGGACACCACGTCGGGCAGCCACTGGTGGTGGAAGCGCGGCAGCGCCGCGACCGCCTGCGCGTCCAGGCCGTCGTCGTAGCCCAGCATGCCCAGCAGCACCATTGTGATGATGCGCGAGCCGCCGGGGGTGCCCAGCACGGCGATGCGGTCGGGCGCGACCATGAAGCTCGGCGTCATCGAGCTCAGCATGCGCTTGCCGGGCTTCGGCGCGTTGGCCTCGAAGCCCATCACCCCGAACGCGTTGGGCGTGCCGGGCCGCAGCGCGAAATCGTCCATCTCGTTGTTGAGCAGCACGCCGGTGCCGGGCGGGATCAGGCCGGAGCCGTACAGCAGGTTGACCGTCTGCGTGGCGGCGACACGGTTGCCTTCGGCGTCGATGATCGAGAAGTGGGTGGTCTCCTCGTCCTCCAGCGGGGTCGGCTCGCCGGACAGCAGTTCGCTGGGCGTGGCCTTCTGCGGATGGATGGTGGCGCGCAGGCCGGCGGCGTAGTCGCGGCTGGTCAGGGTGCGCACCGGCACCTCGACGAAGTCCGGATCGCCCAGGTAGAAGGTGCGGTCGCGGAAGGCGCGCCGCATCGCCTCGATGGTCAGGTGGGCGCGCTCGGCCGGGGCCAGCGCCTTCAGCGCGTAGGGCTCCAGGATCTGCAGCATCTGCGCGATCGCCACCCCGCCCGAGGACGGCGGCGGCGCGGTCACGATCTCCCACTCGCGGTATCGGAAACGGATCGGCTCGCGCTCGACCACGCGGTAGCCGGCCAGCTCCTGCGCGGTCCACTCGCCGCCCTCGGCGCGCACGCCCGCCAGCAGCAGGCGCGCGGTCTCGCCGCGGTAGAAGCCGTCGAAACCTTCTCGCGCCAGCCGCTCCAGGGTGCGCGCCAGATCGGGCTGGCGGAACAGGTCGCCTTCGCGCAGCGGGCGGCCGCCGGCCAGGAACACCTCGCGGGTGCCGGGATAGCGTTCCATCACCGAGCGCCGGCGCTCGTAGCCGCGGGTCATGCGCGCGTAGGCGGGAAAACCCTCCCTGGCGATGCGGATGGCCGGCGCCAGCGAGCGCCGCAACGGCAGCTTGCCGTAGCGCTCGGCCAGGTGCACGAAGGCCGCCGGCAGGCCCGGGATGCCGGCCGCCCAGGGACCGTTCTCGGCGCGGTCGCGGTCGAACTCGCCGTCCACGGTCAGGTAGCGCTCCGGTGTGGCCGCAGCCGGCGCGGTCTCGCGCGCGTCGACGAAGACGTCGCGTCCGCTGGCCGCGTCGTGCAGCAGGAAGAAGCCGCCGCCGCCGAGGCCGGAGCTGATCGGCTCCACCACCGCCAGCGCGGCCGAGACCGCGATCGCCGCGTCGAAGGCGTTGCCGCCCTGGCCCAGGATCTCGAAGCCGGCATCGGTGGCCAGCGCGTGCGCGGAGGCGATCGCTGCGCCGGGCGGGGCCTGCGCCGGGTCCGCGCGCGTGCCGTCGGCGGCATGCAGCGGCAGGTGGACGCACAGGGCCAGCAGCAGCCAGCCCGCCAAACGCAGGGCGCGGGTCATGCGGAATCCTCCAGCCGGCGCAGCTTGGCCAGCAGTTCCTCTTGGGTCTCGGGGAAGGCGGGGTCGGGGTCGATGCACTCGACCGGGCACACCATCACGCACTGCGGCTCGTCGTAGTGGCCCACGCATTCGGTGCACAGGGCCGGATCGATCACGTAGATCGCCTCGCCCATCGAGATCGCCTGGTTCGGGCACGCCGGCTCGCAGACGTCGCAGTTGACGCAGAGCGCGTTGATCTTCAGCGCCATGCCGGCGCCTCCGCGGACCCGCGGCCTCCGCGGGCCCGCCCGGCCGGGGCCGGACGGGTCGCGGGGGGCGCGGGGTAATCGCGAAGCCGTTCTTCGGTCACTTCGCCTCGACGAACACGTACTCGACGCCGGCCGGCTCGACCGCCGCCTTGACGCGCTCGTTCTCCGCGGCCGAGCCGATGTACAGCACGCGCACGCCCTGCATCGAGCCGGCCGGCACCTTCTCGAACGCGGTCGTCACCAGGTCCGCCACCCGGCTCGGGTTGGGGCCGGCATAGGCCAGCAGGTTGCCGCGGATGATGCCGCGCTGCAGGTCGGTGGTGGCCTTGTCCAGCAGGCGGTCGTAGTTGCCCTGGAAGTCGTCGGTGCTCTCGCCGGGGACCAGGTAGATGTAGGGCTGGTTGGTGATGCCCTCCATGTGCCGGGGCACCAGGTCCTGCAGGTAGGCGCGCCAGTCGGCGCTGGCCTCGGTGGTCGGCACCGCGACCGGCGCGCGCTCGACCTGCTGCGGGGCCTCGTCCTTCTGGCAGGCGGCGATCGGCAGGGCGAGGCAGGCGGCCAGCAGCAGGCGGTTGACGGTCTTCATGGTGGAGTTCCTCCCCGTGGATGGATGATTCGGCATGGTTGGTGTCTGTCTACTTCTCGTTGCGCCGCCATTCGGCCTGCAGCGCGTCGGCCACCGCCGCCGGCACGAAACCCGAGACGTCGCCGCCCAGGCGGGAGATCTCGCGGACCAGCGAAGAGGATATGAAGCCGTACTGTTCGGCCGGGGTCAGGAACAGGGTTTCCATCTCCGGGATCAGGTGGCGGTTCATGCTCGCCATCTGGAACTCGTACTCGAAGTCCGAAACCGCGCGCAGCCCGCGCAGCAGCACGCCGGCGCCGATCTCGCGCACGAAGTGCGCCAGCAGCGAATTGAAGCCGCGCACCTCCACGTTCGAAAACTGCGCCAGCGCCCGCCGCGCCAGGTCCACCCGCAGCGCCAGCGGCAGCGTCGGCCCCTTGGTCGGGCTCTCGGCCACGCCGACCACGATGCGCTCGAACAGCGGCGCCGCGCGGCTCACCAGATCGATATGGCCGTTGGTGACCGGGTCGAAGGTGCCGGGATAGACCGCGATGCGGCTGCGGTTCGCGCTCATGGTCGGGCTGCCGCCTCAGGCGGTCCGGAAACGGGCCGCAAGTGTATCAGCGTCGCCGCGACGGGCGCGCGCCGGTCAGGCCCCTTCGTGGCGGTACAGTGCGTGCCGCGCCTCGCGGCTGCGGCCCTCGCGATGCAGCCGCCAGCCCGGCCCCGGCGCCGGCCCGCCGGCGGCGGGCGCCTCCAGGTACAGCCAGGCCGCGTCGGCCAGCCACGGCGGCAGCCGCTCCAGCGCGCCGGCCCACAGGCCGGCATCGAACGGCGGATCGAGGAAGACCGCATCGAAGCGCCCCATGAGCGGCGCGCGCAGGAACTCGAGGGCGTCGGCGCGCACCACCCGCACCGCCTCGCCCGCGTCCAGGCGCCGGACGCTGGCCTCGATCGCCGCCGCCAGCGCCGGATCGCGCTCCACCAGCACCGCCTCGCGCGCCCCGCGCGACACCGCCTCCAGCCCCAGCGCGCCGGTGCCGGCGAACAGGTCCAGCACGCGGGCGCCGGGCAATTGCGTCTGCAGCCAGTTGAACAGCGTCTCGCGGGCGCGATCCGAGGTCGGCCGCAGGCCCGGCGCGTCGGCCACCGGCAGCCGCGTGCCGCGCCAGCGGCCGCCGACGATGCGCACGCTGCCGCCCGCGAGCGCTCGCGTCATCGCGCGCCCCCGGTGCGGCGCGCGGGCATCGGCCCGGCGACGGGCGGCGCGGTGGACGGGCGTGGCATCGTGCATGCGGGCATCGCGCAGATGATAGACGCAGCGCGCGCCGGCGGCGCCCGGCCGGTTGATTCGGGCCGGCGCGCCCACATCTGCCGCCCTGCCGCCGACGATGCCGGCGGCGGCGCCGACCTGACCGATCCGGAGACCGCACCGACGATGAGCACGGACACCCGCAAGGAGACCCTGGGCTTCCAGACCGAGGTGAAGCAGTTGCTGCACCTCATGATCCACTCGCTCTATTCCAACAAGGAGATCTTCCTGCGCGAGCTGGTCTCCAACGCCGCCGACGCCGCCGACAAGCTGCGCTTCGAGGCGATCGCCAATCCGGCCCTGCTGGAGGAAGACCCCAACTTGCGCATCCGCATCGGCTTCGACGCCGACGCGCGCACCGTGACCATCGACGACAACGGCATCGGCATGAGCCGCGACGAGGCGATCGCCCACCTCGGCACCATCGCCAAGTCGGGCACCGGCGACTTCCTCAAGGCGCTGTCGGGCGACCAGAAGAAGGACGCCAACCTGATCGGCCAGTTCGGCGTGGGCTTCTACAGCGCCTTCATCGTCGCCGACCGCGTGGACGTCTACAGCCGCCGCGCGGGCCTGCCCGCGGCCGAGGGCGTGCGCTGGTCGTCGGCGGGCGAAGGCGAGTTCGAGGTCGAGACCGTCGAGAAGCCCGATCGCGGCACCCGCATCGTGCTGCACCTGAAGGACGGCGAGGAAGGCTTCGCCGACGGCTGGCGCCTGCGCGGCATCGTCAAGAAATACTCCGACCACATCGGCCTGCCGATCGAGATGCCGCGCGAACGCGGCGGCGAGGACGACGCCGGCCCGGAGTGGGAGGCCGTCAACCAGGCCAGCGCGCTGTGGACCCGGCCCAAGACCGAACTGAAGGACGAGGACTACCGCGCCTTCTACCAGCACCTCACCCACGACTTCGCCGACCCGCTGGCCTGGAGCCACAACAAGGTCGAAGGCAAGCTGGAGTACACCTCCCTGCTCTACCTGCCCTCGCGCGCGCCGTTCGACCTGTACCACCGCGACGGCGCCAAGGGCCTGAAGCTGTACGTGCAGCGCGTCTTCATCATGGACCAGGCCGAGCAGTTCCTGCCGCTGTACCTGCGCTTCGTGCGCGGCGTGGTGGACTCGGCCGACCTGTCGCTCAACGTCTCGCGCGAGATCCTGCAGTCCGGCCCGGTGATCGACTCGATGAAGGCGGCGCTGACCAAGCGCACCCTCGACCTGCTGGAGAAGCTCGCCCGCGAGCGGCCCGAGGACTACGCGACCTTCTGGCGCGAGTTCGGCCAGGTGCTGAAGGAAGGCCCGGCCGAGGACCACGGCAACCGCGAGCGTATCGCCGGCCTGCTGCGCTTCGCCTCCACCCACGACGCCTCCGGCGCGCAGAGCGTCTCGCTGGCCGACTACGTCGGCCGGATGAAGGACGGCCAGGACAAGCTGTACTACCTCACCGGCGAGAGCTGGGCGCAGGTCAAGGACAGCCCGCACCTGGAGGTCTTCCGCAAGAAGGGCATCGAGGTGCTGCTGCTGACCGACCGCATCGACGAATGGCTGATGGGCTACCTGACCGAGTTCGACGGCAAGCCGTTCGTCGACGTGGCCCGCGGCGACCTCGACCTCGGCGCGCTCGACTCCGAGGAGGAGAAGCGCGCGATGGAGAGCGCCGCCAAGGACAAGCAGGCCCTGGCCGAACGTCTCAAGACCGCGCTGGGCGACGACGTGGCCGAAGTGCGCGTCTCGCACCGGCTCACCGACTCCCCCGCCATCCTCGCCATCGGCCCCGGCGACATCGGCCCGCAGATGCGCCAGATCCTGGAGGCCAGCGGCCAGAAGGTGCCCGAGAGCAAGCCGGTGTTCGAGTTCAATCCCGCCCACCCGCTGATCGCCAAGCTGGACGCGGAGACCGACGCCGCCCGCTTCGAGGATCTCGCGCGGGTGCTGTTCGACCAGGCCGCGCTGGCCGTGGGCGACGGACTGCGCGATCCCGCCGCTTACGTGAAGCGGCTCAACCGGCTGTTGCTGGAACTGGCGGGGTAAGGGCGAGCGCGCGCCTGGGCGCTACCGCCTGGGCCGGACCGGCGTTCGATCTCGGCGCCGAAGTCGCGCCGCGCCCATAGCGGGCCCATGCCGTCCCTTCTCCCGCAAGCGGGGGCATGTCGTCCCTTCTTCCGCAAGCGGGGGCATGTCGTCCCTTCTTCCGCAAGCGGGCGCATCTCGTCCCTTCTCCCGCAAGCCGCGCAGCGCCGGATGAGGGCTGCTTTTGCACGCCTGCGGCGTGCCCCCATCCGCCTTCGGCACCTTCCCCCGCTTGCGGGGGAAGGGAAAAAGAGCATGCTCCCCGCTTGCGGGGGAAGGAAAAAGAGAGCGTGGCCCCCGCTCGCGGAGGACGGAGGTGCTTCGCGCGCTACGGCGATGGGCCAGGTCGGTCGCGCGCGGTCAGGACACACCGCGAACGGACTCGGGCGAAACGGTCAGGGCCGCGCCTCGGGCGCGCGATCCCGGGCCCAGAACTCGACCAGGATCGTCATCATCGTCCACACCAGCAGGGTGGGACGGATCTGCCCGGGGACGAGGCCCTCCCCTTTCAGCATCATGTCGACGGCTTCCGGGAAGCAGGCGGCGTAGGCCAGGGCCAGGACCGCGTAGGCGACGCGATTGCGGCTCGAGGAGATGAAGAGGATGGTGATCACCGCGCCGGCCAGGAAGAACAGGACGAGCCCGAACTGAAGGCTGCTCAACCGCTCCGTGCCGGCCAGGACGAAGCCGAGGACGGCGCCGAAGAACATGTTCAGGCCGTTGAGATTGGCCCGGTACTCGCCGACGGACATCCGTCCGAGCCCGACCCTGCCCAACGCCGTCGCGAGCTTGCTCACCTGTCCTGCTCCCCTGTCGCAGCGCCCGCATCCGGCGCGCATGCGGCATCTTGTGGGCACGGCGAGGGTGCGTCAATCGGGACGTTCCGCCTCGCATGCGACGTGGCCGCCGGGTCGCGGCCGGCGGGCCTGGGTGGACCCGAAACCCGGTTGCGCGGGCGCGCCTACGGCAGCAGCCAGGCCCCGAACACGGGGCCGGCGGAATAGCCGTCCTCGGGCTCGATGCGGATGCGCAGGCCGTCGGGCCGCGGGGTGCGCAGGGCGTCGGGCAGCGGGTAGTCGACGTCGACGAAGTCGTCGCCGCGGCCGCCGTCGAGCGCCTCGTCGGCCAGCCGCTCGCCGTCGGCGAGGATGGCGAAGCGGCGACGGTGCTCCTCGCCCCAGTAGCGCAGCCGCAGCCGGGCGGGCGCGGCGGCGGGGCGCAGCACGAACTCGAAGGCGCCGCCGCTGCGCGCGTCGCGGCCGCGCAGGCGGCGGTAGACCACGGCATGCGAGGCGCCTTCGGTGCGCAGGTCGTGGGCGCGCTCGCTGTCCTCGTCGCCCGGGGCCAGCCGGTCCAGGCTCCGCCGCGCGAGCGCGTCGTCGCGCTCGCGCGCGGCGTCCAGCGCCGCCTGGTAGGCGCGCCGGCCGTCGGCGTCGAGGCGACGGAAATAGACGGCGTAGCGGCGCTCGTGCAGCGCGTGGAACGGGGCCAGGCGCAGGCCCTCGGGGTGCGAAGGCGGCCGCGCGCGGGCGCCGCCGCCGGCGTCCGGCTCGAACGCGGTATCCGGGTCCAGCAGCGGCTCTCGTCCGTCCCAGGGCGCATCCGCCGGGCCGAGGTCGGCGGCCAGCACGCAGGGCCCGCGCCGCAGCGAGACCAGGCTCGGGTCGTCGGCGCAGGGCTCCACGCGCACCGGCATGGCGAAGTCCGCCTCGATGCGGTCGCCCTCGGCCCAGTCGCGGGCCAGGCGCAGATAGCCGTCCTGCGGGCGCAGCTCGATCGCCGCGCCGTTGACCTTCAGCGCGTGGCCGCCGGCCCAGTCCGGCAGCCGCAGGGCGATCGTGCGCGGCGCGCCGGCGTCGGCGCGCAGCACGGTCGCGACTACGGTTCCGCGCGCGGGCAGTCCGCTCTCCAGACGCAGCGCGAGGCCGTGCGCGGGGTCGTCGAGGATGGACGGGATGTACAGGTTCACGTGCAGCGCGCCATCGCCGAAGCGGAAGATGGCGTCGGAGAACTGCGCGTGGCTTTCCATGCCGGTGCCCACGCAGCACCAGAACGGGCCTTCGGGCTCGGAATAGCGCCGCGCCTCGCCGGTCTGCAGCGGGGTCATGTAGGTGTAGCGGCCGCCGTCGGGGTGCTGCTGCGAGAGCACGTGGTTGTAGAGCGCGCGCTCGTGGAAGTCGAACTGCCGCGCCTCGCCGCTCCAGGCGTGCACGTGCTGGGTCAGGCGCAGCATGTTGAGCGTGTTGCAGTGCTCGCAGGTCTGTTCGGTGACGTAGCGCGACAGCGTGCCGGGGCGCTGGAAGTACTCGCGGTCGGAGTTGCCGCCGATGGCGTAGCTGTGCGCGCCGGTCACGCGCTCCCAGAAGAACAGCACGGCGGCCGCGTCGTCCTGCCGGCCGTCGAGCTCGAACTGGCGCGCGGCGCCCAGCAGCTTGGGGATCTGGGTGTTGGCGTGCAGCCGCGCCAGTTCGTCGCGCCCGGCCGCCAGCGGGTCGAGCACGCGGGCGTGGTGGAAGCGCCGCGACAGCGCCAGCCAGCGCGCATCGCCGCTGCGCGCCGACAGCTCGGCCAGCGACTCGGGCATGCCGCCGAACTCGCACTCCAGCAGTTCCTGCATCTGCGCCTCGTCCAGCGGCGCCAGCCGGCGCTCGACGTGCGCGGCCAGGGCCACGGCCACCTCCAGCGCGTCGTCGCGGCCGCGGTAGCGGTGCGCGTCGAGCAGGCCGGCGAAGAGCTTGTGCCAGGTGTAGAACGGCGCCCAGCTGCCGTTGAGGTCGAACGGCCGCGCGCGGATCTCGCCGCGCTCGATCTCGTCGAGCACGGCACGCCCGCCCTCGACGGTGCCGTCGTCGCGCTTGCGGGTGAAGCCGGCCACGTAGCCGTCGCCGCCGGCCGCCTGGCAGGCGCGCAGCTCGGCGACGATGTGGTCCACGCGCCGGCCGCAGTCGGCGTCGCCGCCGTGGCCGTGCAGCAGCGCCAGCGCGCTGAGGTAGTGGCCCAGGGTGTGGCCGGCGATGGTGTCGGCCTCCCAGCCGCCGTAGGGCTCGGCCCTGGGCGCCAGCCCGGCCTGCTGGCGGAAGTTGTGCAGCAGGCGGTCCGGCGACAGCCGCAGCAGGTAGCCGCGCGTGGCCGCCACCTGCTCGGCGAAGACCGAGGGCAAGAGGCGCACGCTGCCGTCGGCGGGGGCGATGCGGCGCGCCGGCGCGAGCGCGGCGGCGCGCGGCCCGAAGCCGGCGATGCCGGCCGCCGCGGCCAGCGCGCACCAGCCCAGGAAGCGGCGCCGGCCGGGATCGAGAGGAACGGGTTCGTGGGCGAACGGGCGTACGCGCATGGGGCCTCCGGGTTCGTCAGTGGTCGTCGGCCACCGGCATCGGGCCGTCCGGCAGGCCGCGCGCGGCCTTGGCCTCGCGCACCATCGCGCGCACGTCCTCGCGCAGCGCGCGTGCGTCGTAGACGATGCCGTCCTTGATGGTGTAGTCCACGCCGCCGACGCGGCGCACGCGGTCGCTGGCGTCGTCGAGCCGGATCGTGCCGGTGCCCGACAGCAGGCGGAGGTTCGCCAGCGGGTTGCCGCGCACCAGCACCAGGTCGGCCTTGCGCCCGACGCGCACGGTGCCGACCTCGTCGTCCACGCCGAGGATGCGCGCGCCGGCCCCGGTGGCGGCGTGGATCACCTCCAGCGGGCTGAAGCCGGCCTCGCGCAGCAGTTCCAGCTCCTGCACGTAGCCGAAGCCGTAGAGGTTGTAGATGTAGCCGCAGTCGCTGCCCACGCCGACCAGCCCGCCGCGGTTCTTGTACTCGTTGACGAAGGCCATCCACAGCCGGTAGTTCTCCTTCCAGTCGGTCTCCTGTTCGGTGGTCCAGTCGAACCAGTAGGAACCGTGGTGGCGGCGGCTCGGGCGGTAGAAGTCCCACAGCGCCGGCAGGGTGTACTCGGTATGCCAGGTCGCGTTGGTCATGCGCATCAGGTCGCGGCTGGCGAGGTAGGCGGTGAAGGTGGGGCTGAGCGCGAAGCCGCGCGCCAGCAGCGTGTCCATGACCTCGTTCCAGCGCGCGGAGCCGGGCTCGGCCGCCTGCCGCCACAGGCGGCCGGCCTGGGCGAAGCGCATCTGCTCGTCGGTGTTGACGAACTCCACCGGCCAGTCCTGCAGGCGGCGGCCGACGAACATCGCCTCCGGCAGGCCGTACCAGTGCTCCATCGTGTCCAGGCCGTGGGACGAGGTGCGCAGGACGTCGGCGTAGGCCACCACCTGCTGGGCGTGGTGCATGGTGGTGGGCATGCCCAGCCGCTCGGCCTCGTCGAGCGCGGCGTACAGCACGTCCTCGGGGATCGCGCCGATGAACTTGATGCCGTCGGCGCCGCGCCTGCGCGCCTGCGCCACCGCCTCGCGCGCGGCGTCCGCATCGTGGACGTCCTCGCCGATCGCGCCGAAGAAGGGGAACACCTGGATCCGCGGCGCGGCGATCTCGTTGCGCTCGCTGCGGCGCTTGACGTCGGCCAGCCATTCGATCGGCTTGCGGCTGCCGACCTCGCGCACGCTGGTCACGCCGTGCGCCAGCCACAGCTTGAGCACGTACTCCGGCGGCACGCCCTGCTCGTCCTGCAGCGTGTGCAGGTGGACGTGCGTATCGATGAAGCCGGGCATCACGGTGAAGCCGGTGGCGTCGATCTCGCGCTCGCCCGGGGCGGCGCGGCGGGATGCGTCGATCGCACCGGGCGCGCCGATCGCGCGCACCTCGGCGATGCGGTCGCCCTCGACCACGAGGTCGAAAGGGCCCTGCATCGGCGCGCCGGTGCCGTCGATCACCATGGCGTTGCGGATCACCAGGCGCGCGTAGGGGCCCTCGCCCTGGTCGCGCGCCGGGATGTCGGCCGCCGAGCCGGCCGCCCACGCCGCCGGCGCCAGCAGCGCCGCCGCGAGCCATGCCGCCGCGCGCCGGCGCACGCGGGCCCATGCCCTCCTCTGCGCGCCCACCTCAGAACCTCACCCGGGCGCCGAAGAAGTAGCGCCGCCCCAGCACGTCGTACAGCGAGACGTCGGTGTTGGCGTCGCCGGCCAGGGCGGTGCCCAGGATCGGCGGCTGGCGGTCGGCGATGTTGTCGACGCCGGCGAAGAGCTGCAGATGTTCGTTGAGGTCGTAGCTGGCGTTGGCGTCGAAGTACCAGACCCGCGGCGAGCGCTCCACCGCCGCGGTCACGCCCGGGGTCAGCTCGAACTCGCCGATCATCCGGCCCTGCAGGCGCAGCGCCAGCGGCCCCTTGCGGTAGCCGGCGGAGAGGTTGAACTTGAAGTCCGGGATCATGAAGTTGCCGGTGCCGCCGCCGCAGCCGCCGCCCATGGTGCCGGCGCAGTCCAGCTCGCCCTGGTCGGCGATCACCTGCATCGAGCGCTCGAACAGCCAGCTCGCCAGCGCGGTCAGCGAGACCTCGCCGCCGCCGCCGATCGCCCAGGCGTCGGGCAGCGCGAAGCGGTAGTCCGCCTGCAGGTCCAGGCCGCTGGCCTTGAGCAGGCCGATGTTCTGCAGGGTCGAGCGCACGTCGTCGATCTGGCCGTTGGGCAGGCGCACGATGGCCTGGCAGCTGGCTGAGTTCGGATCGAGCCGGGTGAAGCAGTCGGCCAGCATCTGGTTGGCGGTGATGCTGGTGATCGCGTCCTCCACCTCCACCTCGAAGTAGTCCACGGCGACATTCAGCCCTTCCACCGCCGGGACCGAGAACACCGCGCCCACGGTGAAGGTCTTGGACTGTTCCTCGGCCAGCTCCGGGTTGCCGCCGGTGGTGCGCTCGAAGCCTACCGAGCCCTGGGTGAAGTTGGGCAGGTCCGCCGCCGGCACGCCCTGCGCGACGCACAGCTGCTGCTGCGCCGGCGTGGGATTGGCCGCGGCGGTACAGGGATCGACGCCGGCGGTGAAGCCGCGGGTCTGCGGCGCGTAGAGCTCGTTGAGGCTGGGGGCGCGGATGGCGACGTTGTAGGCGCTGCGCAGGCGCAGCCAGTCGACCGGCGCCCACTCGGCGCCGAGCTTCCAGGTGTTGACCCCGCCGATGGTGGAGTAGTCGGAATAGCGCGCCGCGCCTTCCACCGCCAGTTCGTGGGCGAAGCGCGCGCCGGACAGCAGCGGCACCCGGAACTCGCCGAACAGCTCGCGCACGCTGTACTCGCCCGACATCGGCGACTGCGACACCGCGCCGTAGTCCCCGGACACGTCCATCGCGCTGGGCTGGAAGGCGTATTCGTCCTTGCGGTATTCCGCGCCGAAGGCCAGCGAGACCGAGCCTGCCGGCAGGTCGAACAGGGTGCCGCTCATCGAGGCGCCGCCGACGGTGCGGTCGAAGGTCTCGTAGCTGGCGCGCTGCGGGGTGAGGAAGGCGGCCGCGTCGGGACTGATGGCGCCCAGCCCGAAGATGCTGGCCGGCACGCAGCCGCTGCCCGGGTTGACGCAGACCAGCCGGCCGTTGGCGTCGATCGTGGCGTCCAGCGCCTGCGACAGCCGCGCCTGGTTGATCTGGTTGTTGTTGGCGGTGTCGGTGCGGGTGCGCTGCTCCTGGTAGAACGCGTCCCAGCGCCACCAGTGGCCGTCGCCGGCCTCGAACTCGCCGCGCAGGCCGCCGACCACGCTGTAGCTGGCGCGCTCGTAGGTGTAGAAGCGCGGCCCCAGCTCGTCGGCGCGGCGGCCGGCGCCGACGATCTCGGCCACGCCGTCGCCGTCGGGATCGAAGATCTGCGCGTTGTCGGCGAAGAACTGCCGCACCGCCGGCAGCAGCACCGGGTTGGTGGCGTAGTTGGGCACCAGCAGGGTCGAGGACGGCGCGCCCGGGGTGACCGGGGTGAACGAGTCCGGCGCCTGCTGGTAGCCGTTGCGGTTGTTGGCGTAGAAGGCCTCGCCGTAGGCCTCCACCGTGTCGGTCAGGCGGAAGCGGCCCAGCGCGGTCACCTGGGTGCGCTCCAGCGGCCGCTGCAGGTAGTTGAGGTCGGCGTAGTTGTAGGCGTCCTGCGGGCTGCAGTACGGCAGCGGCACCCCGCCCTCGCCGAAGCGCACGCCGGTGATCGCGCTGCACGCGCCGGCCGGCGCCAGGTCCACGCCGACCAGCGAGGCGAGCTGGGCGCCGCTCAGGCCGATGCGCGTGCCCGGCACCGAGCCCGAGCCGCCCGGCACCAGCTCGCCGGCGACGGTGTCCAGCGGCACCTGCGAGAAGCTGCGCTCGGCCTGCAGCACCGGGTCGCGTTCGGTGCGGCTGATCGACAGCACCGCGTTGCCGCGGCCGTCGGCGAAGTTGCCGCCGATGGTGACGTCGGCCTTGTCGTAGGCGCCGTCGCCCTCGGCGGTCGCGCCGTGGGTATAGGCCGCCTCCAGGCCCTCGAAGTCCTGGCGCAGGATGAAGTTCACCGCACCGGCGATCGCGTCCGAGCCGTAGACCGCCGAGGCGCCGCCGGTGATGATCTCGACGTTCTCGATCAGCGCGTCGGGAATGCTGGCCAGGTCGACCACGCCGTCGGAATTGGCGGGCATGAAGCGGCGGCCGTTGACCAGGGTCAGCGTGCGGCTGGCGCCCAGCCCGCGCAGGTTGGCGGTCAGCACGCCGGAGCCGCCGCCGTTGTTGACGCTGGAGGTGTTGCCGGCGGCGAGCTGC
The DNA here is from genome assembly GCF_000559025.1 of Luteimonas huabeiensis HB2. Taxonomy (GTDB): domain Bacteria; phylum Pseudomonadota; class Gammaproteobacteria; order Xanthomonadales; family Xanthomonadaceae; genus Luteimonas; species Luteimonas huabeiensis. The sequence goes on from NZ_JAAN01000036.1 coordinate 25,012, forward strand.
GGGAACTCGTTGAGGGTGTTCTCGATGGTGGCGCTGCCCGACATCTGGATGTCCTCGCGGGTCACCACCGTGGTCGGGCTGGGGGCGTTGAGATCGTTGCGGATCAGGCGCGAACCGGTCACGGTCAGGGTGTCGAGGGTGGCGGGCTCGGCGGCGGCCTGCGGCGCCTGCTGCCCCTGCTGCGCAGCCGCGGGCGCGGCGAATGCGGCGCCGAGCAGCGCGGCGGCGAGCGCGCTCGCCAGGCGGTGCGGGCGCGGAGGCGCCGCGGCCGGGCGACGGCGGGGGCGGGTCGTGACGGAACGCGAAGTGGCGGTCATGGAAATCCCCAGTGTCTGCTGCCCGGCGGCGCCGGGGCGTTGCGTTCAAGGACCGGCCCTGCTGCCTGCGGAACTCCCCGCGGCGGGGCGGATGACAATTCCCTTACATCCAGTCTCGACGCGGACCACGCCGGCGGTCTTGCGCCAATTGCCGGACTTCGATGCGGAAATATGCATACAACCGGCATTCATCACGGTTCGCGCGCGACGCCTCTTGCGGCCCGCGCCCACATCGCGCACCGTGCTTCTTGCCCGGATGCGGAGGTGGCTGGACGCCGCGACCGAAGGCGCCACCGGCATCCGCACCGGGGCCCGGCCGGCGCCTCCGGTTGTGGGCATTCGCCACGATCGGCGACGAAATCGGCACAACACATCGAACCCGGAGGATCCCAATGCGCGTGCTTCGATGGCTCGCCTGCACGCTGGCCGCAGCGCCGCCGCCCATGCCGAGACCCCGCCCGTGCGCGAAGCCGACGCGATACCGCGCGAGGTCGCCTTCGGCGACGGCGACCGCCTGCCGGAGGTACGCATCCACTACCGCGCCCTGGGCGCGCCCACGCGCGACGCGCAGGTCCGCATCGACAACGCGGTGATGATCCCCACACCTCCGCGGCGTTCTGGAAGCAGGCGCTGGTGGATCTGCTGGCGCGCAGCGAGGATGCGGGCACGGCCGCGCCGTAACGGCACCGGCGCGCTTCAGGGCCGGCAGTCGGTGGCGAGCAGCCGATCCTGCGGGTCCGGGGTATCGACGGACGAGACGTGGTTGAGCGCGATCGCCCAGCGTCCGCCGACCTTGCGCATCAGCCGGGTGTTGATGCCGTACTGCGGTTCGACCTCGCGCGCGAGGTGGTAGCGGCTGACCAGTTGCGCGGCGTCGTCGGCCAGGCGCTCGATGCGGATGTCGTAGAAGCACAAGGTGCCGCGCGCGCCCTCGGCGCTGCCGTAGTCGGCCACGTAGTGGTCGAGCGTGCCCTGCCAGTCGCGCTGGAAGCGCCCGCGCGAGACGAACACGACGCCCGGGTTCAGGAACCCGGCCATGTAGCCCTCGAAGTCGCCGCGGTTCCACGCCGCCTGCATGTCGGCGACGACCGCGCGGATCGCGCGATCGTCGTCCGTCCAGTCGCGGGCGCCGCCGGCCGCCGGCAGCGCGGCGGCCAGCAGCAGCGCGGCGATGCGGCCAGGCCGCTTCACCCGCCGGCGCCCTGCGCGGCCTTCTGCGCGGCGATGAACGCGCGCAGCTCCGACTCCAGCACCGGCAGCGGCACCGAGCCGAGGTTGAGCAGGGTGTCGTGGAACGGTCGCTGGTCGAAGCCGGCGCCCAGTTCGCGTTCTGCCTCGGCGCGCAGATCGAGGATGGTCTTGTAGCCGATGTAGTAGGCCAGCGCCTGTCCCGGCCAGGCGATGTAGCGATCCACCTCGTTGACGATGTCCTGGTGCGCCAGCGCGGTATGCGCGGCGAGGTAGTCGATCGCCTGCTGCCGGCTCCAGCCGTATTCGTGCAGGCCGGTGTCGATGACCAGCCGCGCGGCGCGCCACATCTCGAAGGTCAGGCGGCCGAACTCTTCGTAGGGCGTCTGGTAGATGCCCATCGAGGTGCCGAGCCATTCGGTGTACAGCCCCCAGCCCTCGCCGTAGCCGGAGAAGTAGGTCTGCTGGCGGAAGTCGGGGCGCGCCGGCGCCTCCAGCGCCAGCGCGGCCTGCAGGCTGTGGCCGGGCGCGCACTCGTGCACCACCAGCGCCGGCAGGTTGTACAGCGGCCGCGACGGCAGGTCGTAGGTGTTGAACAGGCACGAATCCAGCCCGCCGCGACCGGAGGTGTAGATCGGCGCGAGGTCGTCGGGCACCGGCAGGATGGTGAAGCGGTAGCGCGGCAGCGTGCCGAGCACGTGCTTGAGCTCGCCGTCCACCTTCTTGGCGATCCAGGCGGCGTTGGCCAGCAGTTCGTGCGGGGTCCTGGCGTAGAACTGCGGATCGGTGCGCAGGAAGTCGAGGAACTGCTCGAACGAGCCGTCGAAGCCGGCGCGCGCCATCGTCTCGCGCATCTGCTTGGAGATGCGCGAGACCTCCCGCAGGCCCAGGTCGTGGATCTCGCGCGGGCTCATGTCGAGGGTCACGAACTCCCGGATCTGGGTGCGGTAGAACGCCTCGCCGTCGGGCAGGTCGCGCGCGGCGGTGGTGGCGCGCGCGCGCGGCAGGTACTGCTCGCGCATGAAGGTCAGCAGCCGGGCGTAGGCCGGCACCGCGCGCTCCAGCACCGCGCGCCGCCCTGCCTCGCGCAGCTGCGTGCGCGCGGGCTCCGGGATCGAGGCCGGAATGCGCTCCAGCATGGCCAGGAACGGGTTGCCGGCGTCGGTACGCGTATAGGGCTCGATGGTCGCGTCGCGGCCCTCCACCGAGGACCGGGGCACGCTCCAGCCGCGCGCCAGGCCCGCCTCCATGTTGGCGATGTGCTCGTCGAAGTAGCGCGGCACGTCCGCCAGCCGGCCGATGAAGCGCCGCCAGTCGGCCTCGGTCTGGTAGGGCTGGCGCGGGTTGAGCCCGCCCCAGAAGAAGGTGTCGCTGTTGAACGGCGCCTCGTACGTGCGCCAGACGGCGCCGTTGTGCAGCGCCTCGACCGAGGCGCGGAACACCGCGGCGTTGATCCGCTCCTCCGCGCCCAGGGCATCGAACGCGATCGCGTCCAGCGCCTGGAGCGTGCGCTGCCAGTAGTCGGCGCGGCGCGCCCAGTCCTGCGCCGTCACCGCGGGCAGGCGGTCGCCGGCCTGCCAGCGGCCGTCGATCTTCTCGCGGACGAACTCCTGCTGCCGCCAGGCCCATTCGGCCTCGTAGAGCCGGCGCAGCGCGGCTTCGGCCGCGTTGGCCGGCGCGGCGAGCGGCGCCGCGGGCGCGTCCTGCGCCCGCGCCGCCAGCGGCGCGGCGGCGCCGAGGACGAGCGAGAGCGACACGGCGAGAACGGAACACATCGGGCGGAGCGTGGGACGGGTCATCGGAAGTCTCCTGCGCTGCGGGTCACGGGGCGTTGGCCGCCGCCCGGTTCCAGCGCGGAGGCTCCGCGCCTTGCAGGTGGCGGACGAAGAAATCGAACTGGCGGCGATGCGCGTAGTCGATCGGTCCTTCGGAGCGGCCGACCGCATGGCCGCCGCCGGGGATGGCGAGCAGGTCGAAGTCCTTGCCGGCGCGGATCAGCGCATCGGCCACCTGCATCGTCGAGGCCGGATCGACGTTGTCGTCCTGCTCGCCGAGGATCATCAGCAGTTCGCCTTGCAGGCGGTGCGCGTTGTCCACGCCGGAGGCGCGCGCGTAGTGGTCGCCCTCTCCTTCCGGCAGGCCCATCCACTGCTCGTTCCAGCTGATCTTGTCCATGCGGTTGTCGTAGCAGCCGTTCCAGGCCACGGCGACGGTGTAGAACGCCGGGTGGAACAGCAGCGCGCCGAGCGCGCTCTGGCCGCCGGCCGAGGCGCCGTAGATGCCGACCCCGCGCCCGATGTCGTAGGACGGGTCGCGCGCGGCCAGCGCGCGATGCCAGGCGATGCGATCGGGGAACCCCGAATCGCCCAGGTTCTTCCAGGCCACGTCGTGGAAGGCCTTGCCGCGGTGCGCGGTGCCCATGCCGTCGATCTGCACCACGATGAAGCCCAGGTCCGCCAGCGCCTGCATGCCGATCTGCTTGTCGCCGCCGGAGTGATGGCCGAACGGCCAGAAGGTCTTGGGCACGAAGGCGTCGTGCGGGCCGGCGTAGATGTTCTCGATCACCGGGTAGCGCTTGCCGGGGTCGTAGTCGCGCGGGCGCACCACCAGGCCCCAGATGTCGGTCGCGCCGTCGCGGCCCTTGGCCACGAACGGCTCGGGCGCGCGCCAGCCGGCAGCCTGCAGCGCGGCGATGTCGCCGCGCTCGATCTCGGCCACCAGTGCGCCGTCGGCACGGCGCAGTTCCATCACCGGTGGCAGGTCGACGCGCGAGTACACGTCCACGTAGTGCGCGCCGTCGGGCGAGATGGCGACGTCGTGGTCGGCATCGGCCTCGGTCAGGCGGATGGGCTCGCCGCCGTCGAAGCCGACCCGGAACAGGTGGCGGAAGTACGGATCGCGGCCGGCGTCCATGCCGCTGGCGGTGAACCACACCTGGCGCGCGGCCTCGTCCACGCGCAGCACCTCGCGCACGACCCACGCGCCGCGGGTGAGCTGCCGCTTCGCCGCGCCGCTGCGCCCGTCGAACAGGTACAGGTGGCGCCAGCCGTCGCGCTCGGACAGCCACAGGATCTCCTCGCCGCGGCCGCCGACGTCGTGGCGGAAGCCGCGCCAGGTATCGACGAAGGTCGCGCTCGGCTCGGCCACCGCGATCCGCGGCACCGCCGCGCCGCCCTCGCCGCGCGGCACGTCCACCGCGATCAGGTCCACGCGCTGGTGGCCGCGGTGCACGACCTCGAACGCGAAGCCGTCGCTGCCCTGCCGCCACTGGATCGGCGACAGCCGGTAGCGATCGGCGAACAGCGCGGTGTCGATCTCGAAGCGGCGGCCGCGCTCGACGTCGAACAGCAGCGGCCGCTCGACGTCCACCGCGTCGCCCGGCTTCGGGTACAGCTGCGTGCGCACGCGCGGCTGGCGCTGGTCGCGCGGCGCCGCCTCGACCCGCACCACCTCGCGGCGGTCGCCGGGCCGCACCCGGTACAGCGCCAGCCAGCGCGAGTCCGGCGACCAGGCCAGCGTCTCGGGATCGTCGAAATCGTTGGCTTGGCCGCCCGCGCCGCGCAGCACGACGGCGCCGTCGGCGACGCGGCGCACGACCACGTCGTGGCCCTCCACCGTCGCCTCGTGGCGGCCGTCGGGCGAGCGCCGCGGGCGGTCGTCGGCCGGCACCGCCAGGTCGCGCACCACGCCGAAGGCGCGCGGGCGCCCCGGCCGCGACGGCGCGAGGGCGCAATCGGCCGGCGCCAGCGTGCAGCGCCAGCGCGCATCGCCGACACGGAACGCGATCGCGCGGCCGTCGTCCTCGAAGGCGAAGGTCTCGAACGGCAGCCGCAGCGGATCGTGCGCGCCGCCGCCGGCCCGCGCCAGCGCATCGGCGATCGCGGCCTGGTCGAAGGCCGGCTCGCGCTCGCCGCGGGCGAGTTCGTAGCGCACGAAGGCGAAGCCGCCCTCCACCGTCTTGCGGTAGTGGAAGCCGCCGGCGTCGTGCCAGGTCGCCGGCCACGCCACGTCACGCGTGAGCCCGATCCAGCGCTCGCGCAAGCCGAGCGAACGGGCGTAATCCTCCGCCGACGGCGCCGCCTGCGCGACGCCGAGCCAGCCCAGCAACAGCCATGCCGCGACGATTCTCATGCCCGCCCCCTCGCTTCCCGCGGCGCGCCGCTACGCGCCATCGTCTTCCTCGAGTTCCAGTTCCCCGGCGCGCAGGCCGGAGCGCGCGGCCCACTGGTAGACGCCGAACGCGATCGCCGCCACCGCCAGCGTGTCCCACGGATGCGCGATCGCGCCGCTGCCGCCGAACGAGCCCAGGCAGGACACCGCCATGACCAGCAGGTAGAACACGATCAGCCACAGCGAGCACTGCACCTGCCGCCGCAGTCTCGCCCGCCCGGCCTTGTCCGGCCACCGGTAGAGCACGTAGGCGGCGAACATCGCCACCTGCAGCCCCAGCAGCCAGCACAGCGTCTGCCAGCGTGACCAGTACACGATCAGCGCGGCCACCACGAACGACAGCGGCCCCAGCACGGCGAGCGCGCGCACCCGGAACGGCCGCGCGAGATCCGGCGCGCTGCGGCGCAGCGCGGCCACCGTCACCGGCGCCGCCGCGTAGCTGAGCATCAGCGCGGCCGAGACCACCCCGATCAGCTTCTCCCAGGACGGGAACGGCAGCGTCCAGAACACCGACAGCGCGAAGCTCAGCCACAGCGCCGGGCGCGGGATGCCGGACTTCGCGTCCACCCGGGTCAGCGGTTCGATGCCGGCGCTGCGCGCCCAGCCGTAGATCACCCGCGGCGTGGCGCTCATGTAGATGTTGCCGGTGCCGCTGGGCGAGACCACCGCATCGGCCACCACCAGCCAGGCCAGCCAGCCCAGGCCCAGCACCAGCGCGATGTCGCGGTAGGGCAGCGCGTACAGCGTGTCGATGCCGGCCCAGCCGTTGGCGATCTGCCCGGGCGGGACCGCGCCCAGGAACGACAGCTGCAGCAGCACGTAGATCGCGGTCGACAGCAGGATCGACAGGATCAGCGCGATCGGGATCGTGCGCTGCGGGTCCTTGACCTCGCTGGCCACCGATACGATCGGCGTCAGCCCCAGGTAGGCGAAGATGATGCCGCCGGTCGAGATCGCCGCCTGCACGCCGGCCGCGCCATAGGGCGCGAAGCCCTGGGAACTCAGGTTCTCCGGCTGGAAGCTCGACAGCAGCAGCACGATCACCAGCACCGGCACCATGAACTTGAACACGCTGACGATGTTGTTGGAGATCGCGAAGCTCTTGACGCTGAAGTAGTTGAGCAGGAAGAACAGCACCAGCAGGCCGAACTGCACCGCCCAGCCGAGCGCGGTGGGGCTGGTGCCGTCGGGCCCGGTCAGGCCCGGGAACCAGGCCGCCGCGTACTGCCGGCTGGCCACCGCCTCGATCGCGATCAGGCTGGAGAACGCGATCAGGGTGACGAAGCCCATCAGCGAGCCGAGCAGCGGCCCGTGCGAATACTCCGGGTAGCGCACCACGCCGCCGGCGCGCGGCAGCGCCGCGCCCAGCTCGCAGTACACCAGCCCGAGCAGGAACACGGCGAAGCCGCCGCACAGCCACGACAGGATGCCGGCCGGGCCGGCCATCGCGGCCACGTGGCTGGCCGCGAACAGCCAGCCGGAGCCGAAGATCGAGCCGAGCCCGATGAAGGTCAGGTCGGTCAGGCTGAGCGTCTTGCGGAACTTGCCTTCTACGGTCATGGGTCCTCCCTCGGGTCCCCTCGTGGATCGCGCCGCGGCCTCCCCGCCGCGGCGCGCCCGGTCAGCGTTCCGTGCGCCGGCGCCTCATGCGCTGGCGCGGCCGGCGGGCGGCGCCGGCGATGGCCGTCGCGCCGGGCTCACCCGCCCGCGCCGAGATCGGCGGTGGTCCAGCGGCCGTCCACCAGGCGCCACACGCCGCCCGGGTTGCGGTCGCGCAGCAGCGGCGGCAGCAGCGCGTCGGGCACGTGGTCGTAGCTGTGCAGCGCGGCGAAGCGGCGGATCGCGCCCGGCATGCCGACCGCGGTGAAGCCCGGGTGGCTGGCGGCCGGGAACGGGCCGCCGTGGTTCATCGCCGGGCTGACCGCGACCCCGGTCGGCATGCGGTCCACGATCAACCGCCCCACCCGCGGCCGCAGCAGCGGCAGCAGCGCCGCCGCCTCGGCGTCGTCGCGGCCGTCGCCGGCGCGGTACACGGTGGCGGTGAGATTGCCCTCGAATGCCTGCGCGATCGCACGCGCCTGCGCCGCGTCGGCGCTGCGCACCAGCAGCGAGACCGGGCCGAAGGCTTCGCCCTGCAGCCGCGCGGCATCGGCCAGGAACGCCTCGCCGCCGACCGACAGCAGCGCCGGCGCGACCCGGAAACCCGGGCCCGACGGCGCTGGCGCGCCGGCGATGCGCTGCGCGCCGGCCTGCAGCAGCGCGTCCACCGCCGCGTGCAGCTGGCGGCGACCGTCCTCGGAGAACAGCGGCTGCGCCGGCGCGGCGTCGAAGCGCGCCGCGGCCGCGGCCACGAAGGCATCGCCCGCCGCGCCGCGCGGCACCACCACCACGCCGGGGTTGGTGCAGAACTGGCCGCTGCCCATCGTGCAGGAGGCGAAGAACTCCTGCGCCAGCGCCTCGCCGCGCTCGGCCAGCGCGCCGTCGAGCAGGAACACCGGGTTGACGCTGGACAGCTCCGCGTAGAACGGCACCCCGACCAGGTCGGCGGCGGCCTTCAGGCGCAGGCCGCCGGCGCGGCTGCCGGTGAAGGCGACCGCACCGATCGCGCGGTGCCCCACCAGGGCCAGCCCGGTCGCCGGCTCCAGGTGGTAGAGCATCTGCAGCGTTGCCGCCGGCAGCCCGGCGCCGTGCAGCGCCGCGTGCGCGATCCCCGCCAGCGCGCGGCTGGTCGCCGGGTGCAGCGGATGCGCCTTGGCGATCACCGGATTGCGCGCGGCGATCGCGGAGGCGAAGTCGCTGCCGGCCACCGCGTTGAAGGCGAACGGGAAGTTGTTCGGCCCGAACACCACCACCGGCTTGCCCAGGGGGCCGTAGGCCGCGCGCAGGCCACCGGCGGTGTCGATGACCGGGTGGGTCCAGCTCGCCTCGCGCACGGCGCGCGCGGCCTGCCGCAACTGGCCGCTGGTGCGCGGCAGCTCGACCTCGCGCAGCCGCGGCGAGGCCGGCAGCGCGGTTTCCGCGTGCGCCAGCGCCACCAGTTCGTCGGCCGCCGCCTCGATGCCGTCGGCATAGGCGTCCAGGAACGCGGCCACCCGCGCCGGGTCGGCCGCGGCCAGCGCCGGCGCCGCGGCTTCGGCCGCGGTCAGCGCGGCCTCGACCTCCTCCGCGCCGCTGACCGGGAACCACGGCCCGATCTCCTCGCCGGTGGCCGGGTCGCGCGCGCGCAAGCGCCCGGCCGGCGCCACCGGATCGCGCCAGCCGCCCGCCACCAGCACCTGTTGCAGGGCGTCCACGTCAGAGCCCCGGATGGGTCTTGATGGCGTGCTCGATGATGCGCAGCGCCTCGTCGCGCTCGGCGCCCTCGAGCGTCAGCCGCGGCGCGCGCACGCGCTCGCTGCCCCAGCCCACCGCCTGCTGGGTGAGCTTGATGAGCTGCACGAACTTGGGCACGGTGTCGAGCCGCAGCACCGGCAGGAACCAGTCGTAGAGCTCCTTGACCGCGGCGTAGCCGCCCGCGCGGGCGCGCTCGAACAGCGCCACCGATTCGGCCGGATAGGCGTTGACCTGGCCGGCGATCCAGCCGGTCGCGCCCATCGCGATGCCCTCCACGATCGCGTCGTCGATGCCGGTCATCAGCACCAGGCGGTCGCCCGACAGCGCCTGGATCGAGGCGAAGCGGCGCAGGTCGCCGGAAGACTCCTTGACCGCCTCGACCTGGGGGAACTCGTCGGCCAGCGCCACGATCTGCTCGGCGCTGAAGTCGGTCTTGTAGGCGATCGGGTTGTTGTACAGCAGCACCGGCAGCGAGGTCGCGGCGATCACCGCGCGCACGTGCGCGCCCATCTCGCGCCAGTCGGTGGAGTAGGCGTAGGGCGGCAGCACCATCAGCCCGCGCGCGCCCTCGGCCTCGCAGGCGCGCGCCAGGCGCACCGCCTCGTCGGTCGACAGCGCGGCGATGCCCGGGATCACCGGCGCGCGATCGCCCAGCGCCTCGACCAGGGTGCGCACGATCGCGATCTTCTCCTCGAACGACAGCGTGCTGCCCTCGCCCAGCGAGCCGAAGGGCACGATGCCGATGCAGCCGGCCTCGACCTGCCACAGCGCATGGCGGGCGAGGAACGCGTGGTCGACCTGGCCGTCCTCGGCGAAGGGGGTGGTGATGGCGGGGATGACCCCCTGCCACATGGATCGGCTCATGGCGTGACTCCTGAGGTTGTCGTCGTGGAAGGCCCCGCCGCGCCGAACGAAGCCAGCACCTCCAGCGGGACGGGAAAGACCGGCGGCCGGAAGCCGCCGCGTGGAAAACGTCCGAGTTCGGCCAGCGCGGCGCCGCACACGCGCCCCTGGCAGGCGCCCATCCCGAGCCGGGTGGCGAGCTTGGCCTCGCGCGCGTCGGCGAACGGCGCCAGCGCGCCCATCCGCACGTCCTCGCAGCGGCAGACCACGGTGTCGTCTGCGGCCAGCCGGTGCAGGCGCGGATCGAGCGCGAAGGCGCGGCGCAGCGCGGCGGCGAAGCGGCGCACGCTCGCGCGGCGCGGCGCCAGCGCGAGCGCGGCGGCCTCGTCGCCGGCGGCGGCGAGGCCGGCGATGCGGCCCTCGATGCGCGCGCAGTCCACGCCGCCGATGCCGCAGGCCTCGCCGGCGGCGTACACGCCCTCGACGCTGCTGCGCATCCGCGCGTCCACCCGCACGCCGGCCTGCGCGCCGTCGCCGTCCAGCGCGCAGCCGAGCGCATGCGCCAGTTCCAGGTTCGGCACCAGGCCGAAGCCGCAGGCGAGCAGGTCGCAGGGCACGGTGCGGCGGCCGCCGCCGGCCACCGCCAGCTCCACCGCCTCCAGCCGCGCACCGCCCAGCGCGCGCAGCACGTGGCTGCCGGCGAGATAGCGCGAGCGCCACAGCGCGGCGCGCAGGCGCGCGGCCTGCGCGGCCTTGCCGGGCCAGCGCCACAGGCCCAGCGCGAAGCCGGCCAGCGCCTCGCGCCCGGCCTGCTCGTGGATGCCGATCACGCGCGCGCCGTGCCGGCGCAGCGTGTGCGCGGCGGCCAGCAGCAGCGGCCCGCTGCCGGCCACCACCGCGCGCGCGCCGCGCAGCGGCCAGCCCTGCTTGGCCAGCGCCTGCGCGCCGCCGGCGCCGACCACGCCCGGCAGCGTCCAGCCGGGGAACGGCAGCAGCAGCTCGCGCGCGCCGGTGGCCAGCACCAGCGCGCCGTGGTCGATCGAAAGCGCGGCGGCGTCCTCGCGCACGAACAGCCGCCCGCCCGCGTGGCCGACCACCTCGGAGCGCGGCAGCAGGCGCACGCCGGCGGCGTCCGCGGCCTCCAGCGCGCGGCGCGCGGCCGGCGGCGCGCCGTGCGCGCTGTCGTGCCGCCACACCTGTCCGCCCGGCTGCGGCTGCGCATCGACCAGCAGCACGCGGGCGCCGCGGCGCGCGGCCGCGGTGGCGGCCGCCAGCCCGGCCGGCCCGGCGCCGACCACCGCCACGTCGCAGCGGAGCAGGCGCTCAGCCATGCGTGCGCACCCGCATGCCCTCGGCCACCGGCGTCAGGCAGGCGCGCCGCTGCGCGCCGCCGTCGATGCTCACCCGGCACTCGAAGCACACGCCCATGCCGCACAGCGGCGCGCGCGGCTCGCCGCCGACCGAGGTCCGGAAGCCGGCGCCGGCGATCGCGATGGCGGCGGCCACGCTGCTGCCGGCGCGCACCGCGACCTCGCGGCCATCGACCGCCAGCCGCACCGTCGTCGCCGGCGCGCGGCTCACGCCGCCACCCGCGCGGGGTCGTAGGGCGCCGGGTCGATCGCCGGCGGCTGCCCCAGCAGCAGGTCCAGCAGCAGCCGCGCGGTACCCGGCGCGGTGGTCACGCCCAGGCCCTCGTGGCCGGCGGCCACCCACACGCCCGGGCAACCCGGTACGCGGCCGATGTAGGGCCGGCCGTCCGGCGTGCACGGGCGCAGGCCGGTCCAGGCGCGGATCGCCTGCAGGCCGCGCAGCACCGGCAGGAATTCGAAGGCGCGTTCCAGCATGCGCCGCAGCATCGACGGGTCCACCTCGCGCTCGCGCCGGCCCTGCTCGCGCGAGGAGCCGATCAGCAGTTGTCCGCTGGGCCGCGGCTGCACGTTGAAGGCGACGCTGCTGTCGGCATCGCCGTGCGCGCTGTCGGCGTAGCCCAGCTCCAGCAGCTGGTGGCGGACCAGCCCGGGGTGGCGGTCGGTGATCACCAGGTGGCCGCGACGCACGCCGAGCGGCAGCGCCGGCAGCAGCTCCGGCAGCTCGCTGCCGGTGGCCACCAGCACCTGCCCGCGCAGCACGGTGCCGTCGTCCAGACGCACGCCGCCGGCCGCCAGCGCCAGCGCGCGGCGGCCGCGATGGACCGCCGCGCCGCCGGACTGCGCGCGCGCCAGCAGCCACGCGGCCACCCGCGGCGGGTACACCACCGCCTCGCCCGGCACCCGCATGCCGCCGGCCAGGCCCGGCGCCAGGTGCGGCTCGCAGGCGTACAGCGCGCGCGCGTCCAGCCGCTCGGCCTCGATGCCGGCCGCGGCCAGCCGCGCGATGCGCTCGGGGATGCGCTGCAGCTGGGTCGGCGTCTCCGCCAGCCACAGCGTGCCGCAGCGGCTGAATTCCGCCTCCGGCAGCCCGGCGAATTCCTCCCACAGCCGCTGCGAGAACCGCGCCAGCGCCAGCTCCGCGGGATCGTCGTCCATCGCCACCAGGTGCCCCATCGAGGCCGCGGTCACGCCGCCGCCGGGCACCCCCGACTCCACCACCGCCACCCGCAGCCCGCAGCGCACCGCCAGGTCCGCGCAGCTCGCGCCGACGATGCCGGCGCCGACGACGATGAGGTCGAATCCGCTCATGGCGACGCCGGCGGCCTCGCGCCGATGCCCCAGACGAAGGGATCGTCCGCCTCCAGCAGCAGCTCGCTGCGCCCGGTGATCCAGGCCTGGCCGACGATGCGCGGCAGCACGCCGCGCGCGCCCTTGCGGTAGCTGGCCTCGAAGGCGCTGCCGAGGATGCCCTGCTGCAGCCAGCGCTCGCCCTCGCCCAGGCGCCCGTCGGCGGCCAGGCAGGCGAGCTTGGCGCTGGTGCCGGTGCCGCAGGGCGAACGGTCGTAGGCGCCGCCCGGGCACAGCACGAAGTTGCGTGCGACGCCGGGGGCGTCGGGCGCGCTGCCGCTGATCTCGATGTGGTCGATGACGCCGCCGTCCTCGCCGGCGAGCCCGGCGGCGTCGACCGCGCGCTGGATGGCCTGGGTGTAGGCGGTCAGCGCGGGGATGTTGCCCACCTCCAGCGCCAGCGGCGACTGCGCGGTGATGAAGAACCAGTTGCCGCCCCAGGCGATGTCGCCGGCGACGGTGCCGTGTCCCGGCACCTCGACCTCGACGCCGGCGGCATGGCGGTAGCTCTCGACGTTGTCGATCGAGACCCGGCCGTCATCGTGCAGCTCCACCCCGACCACGCCCACCGGCGTTTCCACCCGGTGCGCGCCCGGGCCGATCCGGCCCAGGTACGCCAGCGTGCGCACCACGCCGATGGTGCCGTGCCCGCACATGCCCAGATACCCGACGTTGTTGAAGTAGATCACCCCGGTGCAGCAGGCCGGGTCGTCGGGCGGCAGCAACAGCGCGCCGACCATGGTGTCCGAGCCGCGCGGCTCGGCCGCGATCGCGCTGCGCCAATGGTCGAAGCCCTCGCGGAAGCGCCGGCGCCGCTCGGCGAGGCTGCCGCCGCCCAGGTCCGGGAATCCGTCCAGCACCACCCGGGTGGGCTCGCCGGCGGTGTGCGAATCGATGACGTTCATTTTCCGCATGGCCCATCTTCGGCCCGCCCCCTGGCAGCGGCTAGGACGCACTCCCCGTGCGCGGTGCGGAAATATGCATAATGCGGACGACCGGGCCGCGCCCGCGCATCCCCCGCCACGGGCCCTCGCCGGCCCCGAGCTCCAGGAGGCCGCCGCCATCGACGTGATGCTCGCCCCCGACGAACTGCAGACGATCTTCAACGCGCTGCCGGACGTGGTGTTCTTCGTCAAGGATCGCGAAGGCCGCTACACCCACGTCAACCACACCCTGGTGCGGCGCCTCGGCCTGAAGAACCGCGCCGAGGTCCTCGGCCGCAGCGTGCTGGAACTGTTCCCCCCGCGCCTGGGCGGCACCTACTTCGTGCAGGACAAGCGGGTGCTGTGCGGGGAAGTGATCGAGAACCAGCTCGAACTGCACCTCTACTCCAACCGCTCGCCCGGCTGGTGCCTGACGTTCAAGCGGCCGATCGTGGCCGGCGACGAGATCGTCGGGCTGATCGGCATCTCCCGCGACCTCGGCCAGCCCGACCACCGCCATTCCGCGTTCGGCCGTCTGCAGCGCGCGCTGCAGCACATGCAGGCGCACTACGGCGAGCCGCTGCGCGTGCAGACGCTGGCCGCCATCGCCGGCGTATCGGTGGCCCAGCTCGAACGCCTGTTCAAGCGGGTGTTCCAGCTCACCCCGCAGCAGCTCTTGACCAAGCTGCGCATCGAGGCGGCGATGCGGCTGCTGCACTCGCACGCCAGCATCGCCGAGATCGGGCAGGCCTGCGGCTTCTCCGACCAGAGCGCGTTCGCGCGCCAGTTCAAGGCCACCGTGGGCGTGCCGCCGCGCGACTACCGGGCCCTGGCCTGCCAGGCCCCGGATGCGGCGATCGGCACGATCCTGGACCTGCCGGGGCCCCGCCCCACGGCCGCCACCGTACCCGCCGACGGGGTCTGACCGCCGGCGGGCCCGCACGGGGGCCGGTGTTAGCATGACGCCCCCGCCCGCAGCCCCCGTGTTCGATGGCCAGCTTCTTCCGCCGCAAGCCACCCGCCGACCGCAAGGACACGACGACCAGCCGCGGCTACAGCATCGAGGAACTGGCCGCAGCCTTTCCCAGCGCGCCGGCCGGCCCCGCGGCGCCGGAAACGCCGGCGCCGGAGACCGACGCCCCCGTCGTAGCCGAAGCGCCCATCGCGGCCGAAGCCCCCATCGCCGCCGAACCGCCCGCCGCACCCGCACCCGCGCCCGCGCCCGCACCCGCGCCGGCACCGCCGCCCGCGCCCGCACCGGAACCCGCCACGCTCCCGGCGCCGTCCGCGCCCGCAGCGACGACGCCGACCGCACCGCCGCCCACCGTCGAGCCCGCCGCGGCCGGCGCCCCGCCGCCGGCCGCCGAGGGCCGCTCGGGCTGGCGCGAACGCCTGCGCGGCAGCGCCTTCGCGCGCAGCCTGGGCGGCCTGTTCTCGCGCAACCCGCGCCTGGACGACGACCTGCTCGACGAGATCGAGACCGCGCTGCTGATGGCCGACGTCGGCGTCGCCGCGACCACCTCGCTGGTGGACGCGATGCGCAAGCGCATGAAGGCGCGCGAGTTCGCCGACGCCAACGCGCTGCTCGCCGCGCTGCGCGCCGACCTGATCGCGCTGCTGCGCCCGGTCGCGCAGCCGCTGGCGATCGACGCCGGCGCCAGGCCCTTCGTGATCCTCACCGTCGGCGTCAACGGCGTCGGCAAGACCACCACCATCGGCAAGCTCGCCCGCCGCTACAAGGACGAGGGCCGCAGCCTGATGCTGGCCGCCGGCGACACCTTCCGTGCCGCCGCGGTCGCGCAGTTGCAGGCCTGGGGCGAGCGCAACGGCGTGGCGGTGATCGCCCAGGGCCAGGATGCCGATCCGGCCTCGGTCGCCTTCGACGCGCTGCAGGCCGCGCGCGCGCGCGGCACCGAGGTGCTGATCGCCGACACCGCCGGGCGCCTGCACACCCAGCAGGGGCTGATGGCCGAGCTGGGCAAGATCCGCCGCGTGCTGGGCAAGATCGACCCCGACGCGCCGCACGAGGTGCTGATGGTGGTCGATGGCACCACCGGCCAGAACGCCGTCTCGCAGCTGCGCCAGTTCCACGCCGCGGTGCGGGTGACCGGCCTGGTGGTGACCAAGCTCGACGGCACCGCCAAGGGCGGCGTGGTGTTCGCGCTGGCGCGCGAGTTCGGCATCCCGATCCGCTACGCCGGCATCGGCGAGCGGCCGGAGGATCTGCGCGTGTTCGACGCCGAGGCCTTCGTCGATGCCCTGCTGCCCGAATCGCTCGGGCGCGACGGGACGGCCGCCGCGCAGTGAGGCGCCGGCGCGCGATCGCGCTGGCCGTGATCGTGGCGCTGCTGGCGGTGGCGCTGGGCGCGCTGTACTGGGCGAGCCGCGCCGCCACCGTCGGCGCCTTCGCCCTGCGCATGGCCGGCGACGCGCTCGACCTCGACATCCGCGCCGGCGGCTTCGAATACCGCCTGCGCGGCACCCCGCAGTTGGTCGCGCGCGACGTGGTCGCCCGCCAGCCCGGCGCCGACGTCGCGCTGCTGACCGCCGGGCGCGTGTCGATTTCCGTGCCGTGGGCCACCCTGCGCGCGCGCGGCGCGTCGCTGGACGTGACCCGGCTCGAACTGGACGCCCCGGCGCTCGACCTGGCCGCCTTCCAGCGCTGGTGGGCCACCCGTCCGCCGGGCGAAGGCCGCACGCCCAGCTTCGCCGAGGGTATCGCGGCCGCCGACGGCCGCATCGTCGCCCCCGGGTGGCGGCTCGACGCGCTCGGCCTCGACCTGCCGCGCTTCGCGCCCGGCGCGCCGCTGCGCGCGCACGTGCGCGGCCGCTACGAGAGCGGCGGCCTGCGCGCGCCCTTCGACCTGCGCCTGGCGATGACCCGCGCTTCCGCCCGCGCCGGCGTCGGCCTGGCCGGCACCCTCGCGCCCGCGGCCGGCGACTGGCGGCTGCCGGCGCGGCTGCGCCTGGGCGCCGCGCTGGACGCCAGCCAGGGCCGCATCGAACTGCACCGCACCGCGCTGTCGCTGCGCGCGCGCCTGCGCGGCGACGGCAGCGACCTGCCGCTGGTCGCGGGGATCGCGGGCGAGATCGCGCTGGCCGGCGGCGGCGTGCGCGCCGAACCGCTGGCGCTGTCGCTGCGCGGGAGCGGCCCGGTGCCGCGGCTGCGTGCGCGCGGCCTCGCCGCGCTGCACGGCAGCCTCGCGGTGGCACTGGAGGGGGAACTGGCCGACTGGCCCGAGGCCTGGCCGCCGCTGCCGCCGCCGGTCGGCGCCTCCGACGCGCCGCTGCCGTTCGCGCTCGGCTACGACGGCCCGGCCGACCTGGGCGCGCCGGTCGCCCTGCGCCTGTCGCGCGACGGCGCGCGGATCGAGGGTCGCGCCCGGCCCGGCGAACTGCGCGCCTGGCTCGACGGCCTCGACCGCGGCACGCCGCTGCCGCCGCTCGACGGGCGGCTGCAGGCGCCGCGGCTCGAACTCGACGGCGCCACCCTGCACGGCGTGGACATCCGCGTCGTCGACGACGCCCCCACGCCATGAGCGCCGATCCCTTCGCCCGGCGGCTGCTCGACTGGTTCGACGGCCACGGCCGCCACGACCTGCCCTGGCAGCACCCGCGCACGCCCTACCGGGTCTGGCTGTCGGAGATCATGCTGCAGCAGACCCAGGTCTCGGTGGTGGTGCCCTACTTCGAGCGCTTCGTGGCCGCGTTGCCGGACGTGCCCGCGCTCGCCGCCGCGCCGCTCGACAGCGTGCTCGCGCTGTGGTCGGGGCTGGGCTACTACGCCCGCGCGCGCAACCTGCACGCCGCCGCGCAGGCCTGCGTCGCCCGCCACGGCGGCGACCTGCCGCGCGACTTCGACGCCCTGGTCGCCCTGCCCGGGATCGGCCGCAGCACCGCCGGGGCCATCCTCTCCCAGGCCTGGGGCGACCGCTTCGCGATCCTCGACGGCAACGTCAAGCGCGTGCTCGCGCGCTGGCACGGCGTGGACGGCTGGCCCGGCCTGCCGGCGGTGGAGAAACGCCTGTGGGCGCATGCGCAGTCGCACCTGCCCGACGCGCGCATGGCCGACTACACCCAGGCGCAGATGGACCTCGGCGCGACCCTGTGCACGCGCCGCGCCCCGCGCTGCCTGCTGTGCCCGGTCGCCGACGGCTGCATCGCGCGCATCGAAGGCCGCACCGAGGAACTGCCCACGCCCAAGCCCGGCAAGGCCCTGCCCGAGCGCGAGACCCACGTCGTCGCGCTGGTCGATGCCGAGGGCCGCGTGCTGCTGCAACGCCGCCCGCCGACCGGCGTGTGGGCCGCGCTGTGGTCGCTGCCCGAGGCCGCGTCGGCCGGGGACGCGCACGCCTGGGCCGCGCGGCACGCCGAACTGGCCGGCGACGGGGCGGTGCTCGACACCGTGCAGCACGGTTTCACCCACTTCCGCCTGCGCTTGCACCCGCTGCTGTGGCGCCCGGTGACCCCGCGGCTCGCGGTGCGCGACAATGACGACCTGCGCTGGGTCGCCGCAAGCGACCTCGACGCGCTCGGCATCCCCGCCCCCATCCGCCGGCTGCTGCGCCTCGCCGGCGCCTGACGCACCGAAACCCCGGAGACCACGCCCATGAGCCGCCAGGTGTTCTGCCAGTACGAGCAACGCGAGACCGACGGGCTCGATTTCGTGCCCTGGCCCGGCGAGCTGGGCAAGCGCGTGTTCGCCGGCATTGGCCGCAACGCCTGGGCGGCCTGGCTCGCGCACCAGACCATGCTGATCAACGAGAACCGGCTCTCCCCGCTCGACCCCAAGCACCGCGCCTTCCTGGAGGCGGAGATGGAGAAGTTCCTGTTCGGCGGCGGCGCCGAGCGGCCCGCCGGCTACGTGCCCGAACCGCCCTCCGCCGGCTGAGCCGCCGCGCCGTCGCGTACCTGGCGCTCGGCCTCGCGTACCGCCTTGACGTCGAGCGGGCGGATCGTGGCGATGTGGCACGGCACCTGGATCGAACCGGTGCCCAGCGCCATCACCTTGTCGAAGCGCGCATGCACCCGGTTCTGGGTGCTGGTCAGCGAGATCGCCTGCGCGAACTGCAGGTCCTGGCAGCGGCCGGTCAGCTCCAGCAGGTAGGCCTCGTTGGGCCGGGTCCACACCGCCACCGCGCTGTCGCCCAGCGGCGTCCAGCCGCTGAGGCTGCCGAAGAACTGGAAGCTCGGCACCGGCTCGCCGGCGTGGGCGCGGTGGATCGCGAGCTTCTGGTCGTCGGGAATGCGCCCGCTCGCGCAGGCGGCGAGCCCCAGCGCGAGCAGGCCGGCGGTGGCGGGAGCGAGCAAGGCGGATATGCGCATCGGCGGCCTCCAGGGAAGCATCGGGGAACGATGCCCCGCAACATGCTGTCGCGGCCCGCGCACCGCAAGACGGCGGCCGTCGCCGGTTCAGCACGCATCGCGCTTGCCGCCCGCGCCGCGGCCCCGTATGATGCCGCCCTCGCACACGGCTCGGCCGCGTCGCGTCACTTGGCCGGGTAGCTCAGTTGGTAGAGCAGGGGATTGAAAATCCCCGTGTCGGGGGTTCGATTCCCTCCCCGGCCACCAAGGTTCCCGGGCGGTTAGCTCAGCGGTAGAGCATTGCCTTCACACGGCAAGGGTCGCAGGTTCGATCCCTGCACCGCCCACCAGATCGTCGCATCCGAAAAGCCGGCCCCGTGCCGGCTTTTTCGTTTCGCGCCGCAGGCGACGGCTTTCCCGCCCCCACCTCCGTGCGGCCCTCCAAGGGAGCCGGCAGGATCCGTGTCAGGCGCAAGCCGCCGGAGTCCTGGTCCGCGCGCAGTCTTCGCCCGCCTGCCGGTCGTCCCGGCCATGTCCGCCGCGCTCGGCTCGAGCCCGGCGATCGTCCATGCCGACGCATGGCCCCCTGCGCGCTGCGGCGGCACCGCGCGCGGCCCTGAGCGCGCTCACCAGTACCCCAGCACCTTCCACCACAGCACGCCGAGGGTGCCGTAGATCGCCAGCTCCGCCACGCACATGACCAAGCCCACGCGCCACCACTCGCCCAGGCCGACGTAGCCGCTGCCGAAGATCACCGGCGAGGTGCCGGTGGCGTAGTGGGTCAGGGTCATCATGATGGTGGAGCCGGCGACCATCATCAGCACGAACGGGATCGCGTAGTCGGCGGGCACCAGTTGCAGGCCGACGGTCAGGAACGCCAGCATCATCGCGCTGATGTGCGCGGTGGTGCTGGCGAACAGGTAGTGCGAGAACACGAACAGCAGCACCAGCACCGCGCCGGCCGCCTGCCAGCCCATGCCGCTGCCGGCGATCGCGTCCTTGAGGCCCTGCGAGAACCAGGCGATCACCCCCAGGCGGTTGAGCTGCTCGGCCATCATCACCAGCGCGCCGAACCAGATCAGCGTGTCCCAGGCGCTCTTCTCCGAGAGCACGTCGTCCCAGTCGATGGTGCCGGTGACGATGAGCACGAACAGGCCGACGAAGGCGACCACGGTGGGGTCGAGCCGGAACGCCGGGCCGAACAGCAGCGCCGGCACGTTGGCCCACAGCGCCAGCAGCAACGCGAAGGTGGCCAGCATGACCTTCTCGCGCGCGCTCGGCGGGCCCAGGCGCTCCAGCTCCCGCCGCGCGTAGCCGGCCGCGTCCGGGGTCTCCTTCAGCTCCGGCGGCGAGAGCAGGTAGACCAGCAGCGGCATGGCGAGGATGCAGGCCAGGCCCGGCAGCAGCATGCACAGCGCCCAGGTGGTCCACGAGAGCTGGAAGCTCTGGCCGGTGGCGCGGGCCACGTAGTCCACCACCAGCGGGTTGGGCGCGGTGGCGGTGAGGAACATGCCCGAGGTGATGGTGTTGGCGTGCATGTTGACCAGCGCCAGGTAGGTGCCGACCTTGCGCTGGGTGCCCTGCGCGGGATCCGAACCGAACGCGTGGGCGATCGAGCGCATCACCGGATGCACCACGCCGCCGCCGCGGGCGGTGTTGCTGGGCGTGAACGGCGCCAGCAGCAGGTCGCAGGCGGCCAGCCCGTAGCCGATGCCGATCGCGCGCTTGCCCAGCAGCGCGATGAACAGCAGGCCGATGCGGCTGCCCAGGCCGGTCTTCTTGACCCCGCGCGAGATCAGGATCGCCACCACGATCAGCCAGATCAGCGGGCTGGCGAAGCTGGCCAGCGCATCGCGGATGGCGTCGGCGGACGAGGTGGCGGTGACCTGCGACAGGGCGACGATGACGATGGCCATCATCGCCATCACCCCGATCGGCATCACCTTGAGGATGATCGCGACGATGGTGGTGAGGAAGATCGCCACCAGCCCCCAGGCCTTGGGCGTCAGCCCCTCCGGCACCGGCAGCGCCAGCAGGATCACCAGCACGGCGGTGGCGATCGCCGCGGGCACGATGCGGAACGGCACCGCCTGCGCGAAATGCCCGAGCGCGCCGCGCAGGCCATCGATGAGCTTCGCCATGTCGTATCGCGGCAGCGCCGCCGGTCGCGGCGCACCTACCTTACTGCAGCGCAGCACGTCTTCCGATCGCCGGTTTTCGATGGCCTCACGATCCTGACTCCGCGCGTAGGATTTTTCCTACACGACGTCACGGCAAGCGCCTACTGCTTCGGCATGGCGGAAGGCGCATGCTGGCCTCGCCCCGGCAGCTTGGTCATGCGACGGCACGGATGCCGCTCCGCAATGGAACGCCGACCAAAGGCCTTGAGCAAGCCTTGGAGCTGGGCCGGGGACAAACCAGTTTTGGCGACAGGATGTTGCCCGCCAGCGAGCCCTCCGGGGCTCGTTGACGTTTCTGGCGTCCGGCGACGCGCCGGCGCCCGGCCAGGAACGCGCGTCGTGCAGGGATCGTGCTTTACGCAACGTCGCCCGGCATCGAGCGCGCGCGACGGACGGTCCCGGGACGAACGGCCCACGTCCGCGGCAACCGGCCCGCCCCGCCCGCATCGCCCGCCAGCGCCGGCGCGCCCCGTGGGCCTGGCCCTCCGCCCGGCTGCCCTCCCCGTCGCGATGCGCACGGGGGCCAGGCGGCGTGTCAGGGACAATCGGCGATGCGCTCGAACGCCAGGTCCTCGAAGTCGTAGCTGAAGTCGGCCTCGGGATCGACCTTGCGCAGGCCCAGCCGCACGCGGCCGGCGTCGCGCTCGAACGTCGCCCAGACCTCGACGTCGATGGCGTCGTCGTCCCAGTCGATCAGTACGCCCTCCCCCGCGCGCATCAGGCGGCCGGCGAGCTGGGGCGACTTGGCGGCGGCGAAGGCGACGCCGCCATCGGCGGCGCACACCCGCGCCTCGCCGAACCAGGGGTCGCGGTAGACGCCGAGCGGCACGTCCGCCTCGCCCGCGGCCACCGGCCGGCGCGCCGAGGTGTCGGGCACGCGGCGCTCGGCCGGAAGCGCGTCGCGCTCGCGCGCCAGCGCCCGCGCGTAGTCCGCGATGGGCCGGGCGCCATCGGGCCGGGCGAACAGGTCCGACAGCGCCTGCACCAGCACCGTGCGCGCGTCGCCGCCCTCGCCGTTGATCAGCACCACGAATCCCGCGCCCAGTTCCGGCAGCAGGGTCAGCGCCGAGTACATGCCGGCCAGGGTGCCGGTATGCGAGACCTTGAGCCGGCCGTGCGCGTCGTTGAGGCGCCAGCCGTAGCCGTAGGCGTAGAAGCGGCTGCCGTCCCACTCGCGCAGGCGCGCGCCCAGCGGCATCGGCGTGTGCGCGCTCCACAACGCGGCGCGTTGCGCCTCCGACAGCCAGGGCGCGCCGTCCACCGTGGCGAAGCGCCCGGGCTGCAGCCAGGCGCGGGCCCAGACCAGCATGTCGTCCAGGCTGCAGCGCACGCCGCCGGCGGCGGCCATCGGCACCGCCGGCACCTGCGGCGGGTCCTCGCGATAGACCCGGTTGCGGCCCGCGTCGCGGCGGTGCGGCTGCGCCACGTCGCCGGTGCGCGCCAGGTCGAAGCCGCCGGCGACGCAGCGCGACATCCCCAGCGGCGCGAACACCTCGCGCGCCATCAGCGCCTCGTAGGGCGCGCCGCCCGCGGCCGCGGCCACCTCGCCGGCGACGATGTACAACGTGTTGTCGTAGGCGTAGCGGGAACGGAAGCTGTGGATCGGCTTCAGGTGCGCGAGCCCGGCGATCACGTCCTCGCGGGTGAAGGCGTTGGGCTCGGGCCAGAGCATCAGGTCGCCGGCGCCCGGGCCCAGGCCGCTGTTGTGGATCAGCAGGTCGCGCACCTGGATCTCGCGCGTCACCCACGGGTCGTGCATGCGGAAGCCGGGCAGGTGCCGGACCACCGGATCGTCCCAGGCCAGCCGGCCCTGGTCGACCAGCCGCGCCAGCAGCGCGGTGGTCATGGCCTTGCTGTTGGAGGCGATCTTGAACAGCGTGCGCGGGGTGATCGGCTCGCCCTGCCCCGCCCGCAGTTCGCCGGCGGTGCGGCGATAGGCGATTTCGCCATCGACGACGATGCCGACCGCGATGCCCGGCAGGTCGTAGCGCCGGACGGTGTCCTCCACGGCGCGGTCGATCGCCTCGACCGGCAACGCCGGCCGCGCGGCCGCGTGCGTCGGCCACGCGCATCCGGCGACGCAGAGCGCCAGGATCAGTTTCATGCCTTGCATTTCATGCCTTCCGTCATCGCCCCCACTCCAGCCGCGCCCGCCCAGGCCGGCGCATGAACGCGGCACCGCCGCCGACCGCAAGGCCGCCGCTCGGCCGCGCTCAGAAGTTCCAGGTCACCACCAGTTGCGCGTAGCGGGGCGACTGCCAGCGGGTCCCGGTGCCGTGCAGGCCGCGCACCACGCCCGGGCCGAGCTCATAGCGCTGGCGCACGTTGATCACCTCCTGGTCGTTGAGCAGGTTGAACACCGCCAAACGCGCCTTGAGATCGATCCCGTCCACCGGCAGCGTCCAGGTCACGTTGGCGCCGATGTTGTAGGTCCACGGCAGGCGCCCGCCTGCGCCGCGGCCGGCGTATTCGTAGACCCGGCCCGCGACCGGGCCGGCGCAGTTCTGCACGCAGTGCCAGAACGACCCGCCGCCCGAACCCTCGGTGACGAAGCTGCCCGCGCCGGTGGTGTCGTCGGGCCAGGTCACCCCAAGCTGGTTGATCGGGCCGCCCGACAGCGCGGTGAAGGTCGCGCCGAAGCTCCAGATGTGGTTGAGCGCATAGCTGCCGCGCAGCTTGATCTGGTGGCGCCGGTCGTTGAACAGCGGGCCGTAATCCTGGTTGTTGGCCGGATGGTCCCAGTGCTGGACCATGCCGGTGTCGCCGTAGTTGGTGTCGGAGTTGACCGGGCCTTCGTGGTTGCCGTGCGACTTCGACCAGATGTAGGAGGCGTTGAACGCCCACTTGCCGTCCCAGGCGCGGTCGATCTGCAACTCCACCGAGCGGTAGGTCCGCTTGGGCTCCGAATAGCCGACGACCTCGCCGCTGCCGCCCTTCATGTAGCCGTCGCGCGAGGTATCGATGGTGATCCAGCCCTCGGTCTCGCAGCCGATGCTCGCATCGCCCCAGATCGTCAGCGGCTTGCCCGGGTTGGCGATCGGCCACAGGTTGCCGCCGACCGGCCCGCAGGGGGTGTGGTTGATGCGCACGTCGTCCAGCGCGTTCTTCATCCGGCGGTAGGTCGCATTGACGCCCCACGACCAGGCCGGGCTGAGCATCGCCTGGTAGCCGAGGATCGCCTCGTCCTGGTAGACGGCGTCGAGGTCGGCATCGACGCTCTGCCGCAGGTCGTTCACCGTCACGTTGTAGCTGGTGTCGACCGGCCCGATCTGGCTGCCGACGATCGGCTCCATGTAGGCGCCGCCGGTGACCGGGTTGGTGGCCTGCCGCCAGCCTTCGAGCACGTAGAAGGTACGTTCGTCGGTCAGTCCGCCCGCGAAGGTGTAGTTGATGTTGTTGGTGACCGGCAGGTAGTAACGGCCGAGGTTGCCGAACAGCTTGGTGCTGCCGTCGCCTCGCATGTCCCAGGAGAAGCCGGCGCGCGGCGAGACCAGGTCGTCCATCTCGATGAAGCTGCCGCCGGCGGCGGTCTTGTTCTCGAAACCGTCCACGCGCACGCCCAGGTTGAGCAGGAAGTTCGGGGTGATGCTCCAGGTGTCCTCGATGTAGTACGCGCTGGCCTCGGTCTCGAACACGCCGCCGTCCACGCGCCGGCGCGCCATCAGGATCGCGTCCACACCCGGCGGCACCACGGCGCCGTTGTCCAGCTCGGCGCCCGGCGCCGCGGCGTAGGCGGTATAGCGCATGCCGGTCGGGCCCGGATAGAAGCTGGTGCGGTCGGTGGTCATCACCTCGCGATCGATGCCGAACCGCAGCTGGTGGTTGCCCAGCGTCCACTCGAAGTCCAGCCGCGCGGCCTCGCGCTCGTCCTCGTGCGCCACGATCATGGCCGACGTCGGGTGGCAGCCCAGCGTCGGGGAGCCCATCGCCTCGTAGGCGGCACGGTAGCTGGCGTCGAAGGACACCTGCTCGCAGGGGCCGTCGGCCGGCGAGGACGAGAACGCCCTGCTGCGGTTGATGCCGTACATGGCCTTGGCGACGAAGTGCTCGCCGAAGTAGCCGGTGTAGGTCAGCGAGCCGCTCTTGCCGCCGCCTTCCTCGGTGTTGCTGCCGATGGCCTCGCCGACGTCCTTGGTGTCCCAGTCGTAGGCGTAGGTGGTGGTGTCGGTTTCGGTCTCGTCGGAAAACGCCAGCAGTTCCAGCAGGTGGTTGTCGGTGATGCGCCAGTCCATCTTCGCGCCCCAGAATCCGTCGCCGGCCTCGCCCCGGAACCACTCGCCGCCGCCGGTGCCGCTGTACTTCGAATCGCGGTCGCGGGCTTCGTACATGGCGAACAGGAACAGCCGGTCGCGCACGATCGGGCCGGACGCCCACACGTTGGCCTTGGTGAAGCTGCTGCGGTCGCGGCTGGCGCGGTAGATCGCGGTGGACGTGGTGCCGTCGGAGTTCGTGGCCGCGAATTCGTGGTCGTCCGCGCTCGCCTTCCACGCCGCCGGCTCGAAGGTCAGCTCGACGCCGCCCGCGAACTCGTTGCTGCCCGAGCGCGTCACCGCGTTGATGACGCCGCCGGTGGCGCGGCCGAACTCCACGGAATACCCGCCGGTCTTGACCTGGTACTCCTGGAAGAAGGCGAACGGCGCGGAGGAGTAGCTCTGCCGTCGATAGAAATCGGTGACGTTGAGGCCGTTGATGAAGACCGAGTTCTCGGCCACCGACGAACCTCCGAAGGAAATTCCGCCGAACGAGGCGTTGCCGCCGACCACGCCCGGGGCCAGCAAGGCCACCGCATCCAGGCTCTGCCCGACCGGCAGCCGCGCCCATTCCTCGCGGGTGATGCTGGTGGCCGATTCGGTGGACCGCACGTCGACGCGGTTGACCACCCGCGACCCGACGACCTGGACCGCGGCGAGGTTGGCGATGCCGCCTTCGCTGCCGAGGTTGACGGTGGTGGTGCCGCCGAGCGCGACGTTGACGCTCAGCGGCTCCCCCAGGCGCCGGCCCCCGCGCGTGACCGCGAGCGTGTAATCGCCCACCGGCAGCTGGCCGAGGCGGTAGGTCCCGTCCGCGCCCACGGTGGCCGAGCGGGTCAGCCCGGTCGCCTCGTGGGTCACCACCACCTGGTCGCCGGCGGTCGCCCGGCCCGCCACGGCGCCGGTCACGCTCTGCGCCTGGACCTGCGGCGCCATCGCCCCCAGGCATGCCCCCAATGCCATGCACAATGCCGCCCTGCGAATCGTCTTGCCTCTCATCACGCCTTCTCCCCAGCGCAAGTGGTGGATGCGATGCGGTCGCCCGCGGGTTCATTCCTCGATGGGCAACATCGTCCAGTCGAACGCGTAGTCCCATCGATCGAAGTACAGGTTGCCGCCGTCCCATTCCGCCTCGCCGCGCTGCGAGTCCACGGTCTCCGAGCGGAAGTGGGTCTTGGCCGGCACGAACGCGCGGCCGAAGTCGTCGTTGAAGGCGATGCGGTAGGCGTCCAGCCCGCCGAGGTAGAACCAGCGCAGGTCCTCGTCGTCGGCCTCCAGCCGTCCGGTGGTGACGTCCATCGGCACCCAGCCGTACGGGGCGAGGTACAGCCAGCCCCAGTCGTGCATGTTGTCGTGGCCCTCGGCGGCGTCGGAGTAGGTCCAGCCGGACTGCCAGCGCGCGGGGATGCCGTTCATGCGCAGCAGGGTCATCAGCAGCAGGGTGACCTGGCCGCAGTCGGCGTGGCCGGCATGCAGCGCGTGTTCGCCGAGGTTGCCGATGGTGGAGTATTCGCGCGCGCCGCCCCACGGGATCTCGTCCACCGCGGCGAAGAGCCTGCGCGCGATCAGGTAGGGGTTGCGCTCGTCGCCGACGACCCGCTCGGAGAAGGCGCGCATCGCCGGCGAGAACACGATGTGCGGGGCGCGCTCTGCCACGAACGGCGCCAGCTCGGGATCGGCGGCGGCGTCGATGCGCCGCACTCGCGCCGGATCGATGGCGAAGCGGCGCGCGTACACCGTCAGTTCGTAGGTGATGGCAAAGCGCGTGGGCGTGGCGGCCGCCGCCGGGCGTTCGAGGTAGACGGTGCGCTGCAGCGCATCCTCCGGCGCCACGACATGCGCGGCCGGCTCGCTGGCGACGAACACGATGTCCTCCTGCTGCCCGGCGATCGCGCGCGGATACGGGATCCACGCCCGCACCGTCTCGCCGGCGGGCACGGCGTCGGCATGCACGTCGAGCGACTGGGTCACCCGCAGCCGGCGCGGCGCGAAGCTGCTGCCCTTGCCCGCGCGCGCCGCCTCCAGCACCTCGCGGTGGTGCGGGTGCAGGCGTTCGTAAGGCCCGGAGGCGAACGCGCGCACCGGCGGCGCGCGCCGCGCCGCCACCTGCGGGTGCAGGCGGAACATGTTGGAGACGGCGCGCTTGAAATAGCGGACCTCGCCGTCGATGCGCATCTTTTCGAGCAGGCCGGCCGCGTCCCAGGCGGCGAACTCGTCCTCGCTCAGATCGGGCACCTGGCGGCGGACCTGGGCCTGCACGGCGGCGCGGTCGAGCGGGAAGTCCAGCGCGATGCGACGCATCCGCTCGCGCTGGAACGCCAGGGCGCGTTGCGCGCGCGCCGGCAGCGCCGGGTCGGCCAGCAGCGCGGCGATGCGCGCCTCGGCGGCGGCGAACTCGCCCGCTTCCACCTGCGCGACCACGTCGTCCGGAGCCGGCGGCGGCAGATCGTCGGCGCCGGCGGCGGCGGCGGCGACCAGCAGCAAGCACAGCAGCCCGCCGCGCCAGCCGACGCGCCCCCGCCTGCCCAGGCACTCTCCGAGCCGCCCCATGCGCTTCTCCACGGTCCCCTGTCGCCGGCTTGTAACATGGGCGTTGCACCCGGTCAATAATTTATTCTGAGGCTATTGATCTTAAGAAAAATCTATTCCATAACGGGGCGAACAGGTGCGCACCGGGCGCGCCGGGGGAACATGCCGATGACATTCCGACCGATGCCGATGCGCCTGCTGTGCGCGGCGCTGCTCCTGGCCGCGGCCGGCCTCGCCGGCGCGCGCGAGGCGGCGCCTGCCCCGCTGCCGGTCCCCGAGCACGGCCTCGTCGGCGTCGAGCAACGCCACCTCGCGCCCGCGTACTGGATCGAGCTGCTCGGCGCTGCCGCCGATACCGTCTACCTCGACGCCGGGCAGGTCGCCGCGCACAACGCGCGCCTCGTCGCCGAGGACGCCTCGGTGCGCGACATGGCCGCGTTCGCCCAGGTGCTCGACGGCCGGCAGGTGCGCGCCTGGATCGAGGCCGTGTCGGCGCGCCCCGACGCCGAACGCTACGACGCGCAGGGCCGCCCCCTGGGGCCGGACTTCTTCGACGCGCTGGAGCGGACGCTGGCGCTGGAGGCCATCCCCGCGCGAGTGACGCCACGCTTCGGCCTGGCGGTGGCGCGCGCCGACCTGCGCGCGTTTCCGACCGCGCAGCGGATCTTCTCCAGCGCCGGCGACATCGACATCGACCGCCTGCAGGAAAGCGCGCTGTTCCCGGGCGATGCACTGGCGGTGCTGCACACCACCGCCGACGGCGCGTGGTCGTTCGTCGCCAGCGACCGCTACCTCGCCTGGATGGAAAGCGAGCGCCTGGCCACCGGCACCCGCGAGCAGGTCGCCGCCTACCGCGGCCGGACGCCGTCGCTGGTGGTCACCGGCGCCACCGCGCGCACGGTGTTCAACCCCGAACGCGCCGACATCTCCGAACTGCAGCTCGACATGGGCGTGCGCGTGCCGCGGCTCGACGACTGGCCGGCGCGGCAGCCGGTGCACGGCCAGCACCCGGCGTTCGGGCACGTCGTCGAATTGCCCGCGCGGCGCGCCGACGGCGCGCTCGAGCTCGTGCCCGCGCTGCTGCCGCGCAGCGCCGACGTGGCCGACGCGCCGCTGCCGCTCACCCCCGCCAACATCATCCGGCAGGCGTTCAAGTTCCTCGGCGAGCGCTACGGCTGGGGCCACAGCTTCAACGCCCGCGACTGCAGCGGCTTCGTGTCGGAGGTCTACCGCAGCATGGGCCTGCAGATGCCGCGCAACACGCGCGAACAGAGCGTCAGCCCGGCCTTCGACAAGACCGTGCTCCAGGCCGGCGACGCGCGCGCCGCGCGCGCGGCCGCGGTGGCCGAGCTGCAGGTGGGCGATCTGGTCTACATCCCCGGCCACGTGATGATGATGATCGGGCGCGAGAACGGGCTGACCTACGTCATCCACGATACCGCCGGCACGGGATACCTGGACGCCGACGGCCAGTATCTGCGGATGCCGCTCCACGGCGTGGCGGTCACCGCGCTGGAGCCGATGATGTCGGGGCAGGACACGCCCACCATCGACCGCATCACCAGCATCGTCCGCCTGCGCCTGAGCCCCGGGGGAACGCCATGAAAATCGAACGGATCGAGCTCGGCCTGCTGCGGGTGCCGTTGAAGACGCCCTTCAAGACCGCCCTGCGCACCATCGACGCGATCGAGGACGTGGTGGTCCGCGTGCACACCGACAGCGGCCACGTCGGCCACGGCGAGGCCGCGCCCACCGCGGTCATCACCGGCGATACCCGCGGCTCGATCGTCGCGGCGATCACCGAGCTGATCGCCCCGCGCATCGCCGGCATGGAGATCGCCGACCTCAACCGCATCCTGCAGGCCATCCATGCCTCGGCCGAGCGCAACACCAGCGCCAAGGCCGCGGTGGAGATCGCGGTCTACGACCTGTGGGCGCAGCGCTACGGCGCGCCGCTGTACCGCATGCTGGGCGGCGGCGACCCGGTCATCGCCACCGACATCACCATCAGCGTCGACTACATCGACAAGATGGTCGCCGATTCGCTGGATGCGCTGGAACGCGGCTTCGAGTCGCTGAAGATCAAGGTCGGCAAGGAGATCGGCCTGGACATCGAGCGGGTCAAGGCGATCTACGCCGCGGTCGAGGGCCGCGCGCGCCTGCGCCTGGACGCCAACCAGGGCTGGACCGCCAAGCAGGCGGTGTGGGCGATCCGCACCCTGGAGGACGCCGGCGTCGAACTGGAACTGGTCGAGCAGCCGGTGCGCGCGCGCGACCTGGAGGGCATGCGCTACGTCACCGAGCGCGTGCACACGCCGATCATGGCCGACGAGAGCGTGTTCGGCCCGGCCGAGGTCATCGACCTGCTGCGCATGCGCGCGGCCGACATCGTCAACATCAAGCTGATGAAGACCGGCGGCATCTCCAACGCCGTGCGCATCGCCGACATCGCCGCCCTGCACGGGGTGGAGTGCATGATCGGCTGCATGATCGAGTCGAGCATCAGCGTCGCCGCCGCGGTGCACGTGGCGGTCGCCCGGGCCGATGTCATCCGCAAGGTCGATCTCGACGGCCCGTCGCTGGCGCGGTTCGACCCGGTGGTCGGCGGGGTGCGCTTCGACGGGCCCGAGATCTCGATCGGCGACGCGCCCGGCCTGGGCATCCGCGAGATCCGCGGCCTCGAGCCGCTGGCCGCCGGCTAGGCGCGGCGCGCATGTCGGCCATGCTCAAGATCCGCTCCGAGCGCGACCGGATGTCGGCGATCGAGCGCCGCATCGCCGATTTCGTCCTCGACAACGCCCACCTGCTGCGCGACTACTCCTCGCAGCAGCTGGCCAACGCGCTGGAGATCAGCCAGTCGAGCGTGGTGAAGTTCGGCCAGAAGCTCGGCTATCGTGGCTGGCCGGACCTGAAGTTCGCCATCGGCGAGGACGTGGCGCGCGGCGCCGGCCCCGCGCCCGCCGCGGTGCCGGCCCGGGATGGCCATGCGGCGCTGTCGGAGACGCTGTGGCGGGCCAAGGCCGCCGCCGAGCAGGAGACCCGGCTGTTGAACCCGCCGGAGGCGCTGGACGCGATCGCCGCGGCGATCCGCGGAGCGCGCACCGTGTTCGCCATCGGCCTGGGCCAGGACGGGATCGGCGCGCGCGCGCTCGCGCTGCGGCTGGCGCAGGCCGGCGTGCTGGCGGTGCACCTGTCCGATCCCGCGCTGCTGCCCACCGGGCTGGCCAACGCGCGGCGCGAGGACGTGCTGATCGCGGTCTCCGAGCACGGCCGCCGCAGCGCCCTGCACGAACTGGGACGGATGTTCCGCGAGCGGGTCGGCACCGTGGTCAGCGTGACCCGCCACACCCCCAACCCGCTGCGCGCGCTGGCCGACCATGCGCTGCTGGTCAGCGCCCACGACGATCGCGCCCACGTCGAATCGCTGCTCTACCAGTCCGCGCAACAGCATCTGCTCGACCTGCTGTTCCTGCTGCTGTGCCAGGACGACAGCGAGCGCGCGCTGCGGCTCGACCGCCAGGCCGCGCGGATGCGACAGTTGCTGGAAACCTGAGGACGCCCATGCCCGAGATGGCCCGAGACCCCGCCCCGATGCATTCCCCGCGCGCGCAGCCGTTCGCGCTGCTGCTGTGCGCGGCCCTGGCCGCAACGCTGGCCGCGTGCGCCGGCCGCGACGGCCCCGCGAACGCCGGGCGCGACGGCCCGCTCGCCGACGCCGGCCAGCTGGTGCTGGTGGTCACCCCCGGCTGGGACGCGCCCGCCGGCACGCTGCGCAGCTACGCGCGCGACGCCGACGGCGCCTGGCGCGAGGTCGGCGAGGCCGCCGCGGTGACCGTGGGCCGCAACGGCGCGGCCTGGGGCCTGGGCCTGCACCCGCCGCAGCCCGGCGCGGCCAAGCGCGAGGGCGACGGCCGCGCGCCGGCGGGCGCGTTCGGCATCGGCATCGCCTTCGGCTACGCCGAGCGGTTGCGCACCGCGCTCGACTACCGCGGCATGCAGGTCTCCGACTACTGCATCGACGTGCCCGCCTCGCCGCTCTACAATCGCATCGTCGACGCCCGCGAAGCGGGCGCGGACGCGGTGGCCGGCTCGACCGAGCCGATGCGCCGCGACCTGCACGCCGACGGCGACCCGCGCTACCGCCTCGGCTTCGTGATCGAGCACAACGCGCAGGCCGAGCCCGGCGCCGGCAGCTGCATCTTCGCCCATCTCTGGAACGGGCCCGAGGTGCCGACCGCCGGCTGCACCGCGATGGACGAGGCGCGCATGCGCGCGCTGCTGGACTGGCTGGCCCCGGCGCGCAGGCCGGCGTTCGTGCTGCTGCCGCGCGAGGAATACGCGCGCCTGCGAACCGCCTGGGACCTTCCGGCCGGGGCCGCGCCATGAACGCGCGCGAGGCCGGCTTCGTGCTGTACCACAACCCACGCTGCTCGAAATCGCGGCAGGCGCTGGCGCTGCTGCGCGAGCGCGGGATCGAGCCGCGCATCGTGCATTACCTGGAAACGCCGCCGGACGCCGCCGCGCTGCGCCGGCTGCTCGCCGCGCTCGGCATTCCCGCCCGCGACCTGCTGCGCAAGGGCGAGCCGGAATACGCGGCGCTCGGCCTCGCGGACCCGGCGCTCGACGACAACGCGCTGTTGGAGGCGATGGCCGCGCACCCGCGGCTGATCGAACGGCCGATCCTGCTGCACGGCGAGCGCGCCGTGATCGGCCGCCCGCCGGAGCGCGTGCTGGAACTCGCCGCGCACCGGTAGCGCGGGCGGCAAACGCAGCCGAGGGCAACCGCTCGCCGCCCGAAGCCGGTCGCCCTCGGCCGCCGCGGCGCGGACGGCCTCCGCCGCACGCGCCGCCGGGCGCCGGCACCGGCCCCGCCCGCGCGCCCCGGCGGCGCAGCGGGCACAATGCGCGCATGCGTACTCCCGCCCTCGTCTCCGCCCTGACCATCGCCGGCTCCGATTCCGGCGGCGGCGCCGGCATCCAGGCCGACCTCAAGACCTTCGCCGCGCACGGCGTGCACGGGCTGTCGGCGATCGCCGCACTGACCGCGCAGCACACCCGCGCGGTGACCGCCGTCCATGCCCCGCCGGCGGCGTTCCTGCGCGCGCAGATCGACGCCTGCTTCGAGGACTTCGCCATCGGCGCGGTCAAGCTGGGCATGCTCGCCAACGCCGGGCTGATCGAGGCGGTCGCCGACGCGCTGGATGCCCACGCGCCGGCGCACGTGGTCCTGGACCCGGTCATGGTGGCGACCTCCGGCGCGCGCCTGCTCGAACCCGAGGCGCTGCAGGCGCTGCGCGAGCGCCTGCTGCCGCGCGCCACCCTGCTCACCCCCAACCTGCCCGAGGCGGAGCTGCTGCTGGGCCGGCGCATCGGCTCGCGCGAGGCCATGCGCGAAGCCGCCGACGCGCTGCTCGCGCTCGGTCCGCCGGCGGTCCTGCTCAAGGGCGGGCACCTCGAGGACGCCAGCGACGACGTCGTGGACCTGTACGCCGATGCCGGCGGTGCGCGCCTGCTGCGGCATCCGCGCCTGCCCGAGGCCGCGCACGGCACCGGCTGCACGCTCGCCTCGGCGGTCGCCGCCAACCTGAGCCTCGGCCTGTCCCTGTCCGCGGCCGCCGCGCGCGCCACCGACTACGTGCATCGCGCGCTGCTCGGCGGCTATCGCCCCGGACGCAGCGATGTGCGCGTCCTCGACCACTTCGGCGCGATGATCCCACGCGCATGAACGCGCAGGCGTTCGCGGCGCGGACGCTTCCCGTCCGGAGCGCGGACGGCCATCGCAGCGAACTCCTGGCGCGCATCCCGGCGGCGCCGCGCGCCGGCCTGCTGTGGCTGCCCGCGCTCGGCGTCGCCGCGCGCCACTACCTGCCCTTCGCCGAAGCCCTGGCGGCGCGCGGCGTCGCGGTGTACCTGCACGAATGGCGCGGCCACGGCAGCAGCCGCCTGCGCGCCGGGCGCGACATCGACTGGGGCTACCGCAGCCTGCTGCGCGAGGACCTGCCCGCCAGCGAGGCGGTGGCGGACGCCGCCAGTCCCGGCCTGCCGCGGATCGTCGGCGGCCACAGCCTGGGCGGGCAGCTCGCCTGTTGCCGACTGGCGCTGGCGCCCGGCACGGCCTCGCGCCTGTGGCTGGTGGCCAGCGGCACGCCGTGGTGGCGCGCCTTCCCGCCGCCGCGGCGCTACGCGCTGCCGCTGGTCTACCGCTTCCTGCCCTGGCTGGCGGAACGCCGCGGCGCCCTGCCCGGGCGCGCGATCGGCTTCGGCGGCAACGAGGCGCGCGGCCTGATCCGCGACTGGGCGCGCAGCGGACTGAGCGGCCGCTACGCCGCCGCCGGTCTCGACGCCGACCTGGAGGCCGGCATGGCCGCGGTGCGCGCGGAGATCGCCGCGGTGACCCTCGACGACGACTGGCTCGGCCCGGAGACCTCGCTGCGCGACCTGCTCGACAAGCTCGGCAGCGGCGCCAGCGCGCGCATCCGCAGGCTGGACGCGCGCACCCTGGGCGTGCGCGCCGACCACTTCGCCTGGATGCGCGCGCCGGCGGCCGTGGCCGATGCGCTGCTGGCGAGCCTGGACGATGCCGCCCCCACGCGGACGCACGGGCGCCGCACGCCGCCGCGCCCGTAGGCGCGCCGGCGACGGCACGACACGAAACCGGCGCGCGCCGCAACACCGCGCCTCGAAGGTCGCGGCCGCCCGCGCTCGCTGCTGCCGGCGCCGGGGGCGCGCCTCGCGCAGGTGCCGTCGCGGCCGCGCGCGACTACGCCGCGCGGCTGTCCGGCACCGCCGGCGCCAGCGCGTCGTAGGCCAGGCGCACCGCATCCCGGCCGTAACGGCGCTCCAGCCGCCGCACCGCGAAGTGGCCCTGCGCCATGCGCTGGAAGTGGCGCATGAACAACGCATTGAGCGTGGCCCCGCTCGCCGCGCCGATCGCCGGGATGCTCTGCGCGGCCACCTTGTGGCCGATCTTGATCGAGAAGCGCGACGACACCGACGCCATCACCTGCACCAAGGCGGGCGCGCCGCTGCTCATGAGCCCGTGCGCGGCGACGTACTCGGCGGCCGCGGCGATCTGCTGCGCCAGCACCGCGCGCGCGGCGAAGTAGCCCGATTCGGCGCCGTCGTCGCGCCGGCTGCGCCCGCCCATCGTCAGCACCTCGAAGCAGGCCAGCAGCGCCGCCGGATCGTCCAGGCGCTCGCCCTCGCTGCGCGCGACCTCGGCGATCGAGCGCAGGATCAGCGTGGTGGTGACCGGCAGTTCGGCGGCCAGGCCGAGCATGCCGAAGGCGCCGCCGGCCGCGCCGGTGGCGACGACCGCGGCCGTGTGCAGGCGCGTGCGCGGCGCGCGCGCGTGCGGCGCGTCGCCGAGCGTCGCCGCGGCCAGGCGCAGCGAGCGGTGCAGCGCAGCGCGCACCGCGCTGTTGACCAGGCGCGTGGCGCGCGGCGGCAGCCGGTGCGCGAGCAGGTATTCGACCGGCGCGCCGACCAGGTTGGCGAGCTGCGCGGCGATGCCGGGGCTTTCCAGCAGGGCGCGCGCCTGGCGAAGGTCGGCGAGATCGCGCGGGGACAGGGCGGGGACGAGCGCGTGCGATGGCATGGCGCGAACGATAGCGCAGCGCCGAGGCGCGCGCGTGAGCGCGCGCCCGGGGCGATGAGCGCGAGCGCGGTCCTCGCCGATGCGCTTACCGGCCGCAGCAGGCGCGGCACGGCGCGCAAAACGAAACGGGGCCGGCACATGGTGCCGGCCCCGTCGTTTCGCTGTATGGCGCGCCCGGAAGGCGCCAAGCGAAGGAATCTTTAGTCAAGGATAGTCGGGGGCTGCCCCTATTTTTCCTTTCAGCACAGATAGTTGCGCGTGCGGACCCTACTAGCGCCGCCTAACGCAAACCAATACAATCCAGAGCTCGTAGGGGGGTATTTAGGGGGGTAGCTATGCCCAGGATCCCAACAAGGCTCGGATCTGATCTGGCCATTCGAAAGCTCAAGCCTCAGGCCGGCCAGAAGCACCCTGCCCGCTATGCCGTGGCCGGCGAACCTCCGGGCCTCTATATCCAAGTGACTCCGAACGGTGCGAAGTCCTGGCTGCTTCGTGTCACCACCGGCAACCGACCCCATCCAACGCGTCCAGGCACGCTGAACCAGATACGCCGCGAATTCGGCCTCGGCAAGTACCCGATCGTCAGCCTACAGGCTGCGCGCGACAAGGCAACTGCGTACCTCATCAAGGTATCCCAAGGGATCGACCCGAATGCCGAGCGCAAAGCTGCTGTGAGTGCGGCACTAGCCGCCCAAGCCCGAATGCGCACGTTTCAAGACTGCGAGCAGCAGACGATTGAAGCCAAGGCTCCCGGCTACAAGGACGAGTTGAAGTCCAAGGCGGGCTGGCGCACCCGAATGGACCTGTACGTCCTCCCGGTCATCGGGAACCGGCTCATCTCGGACATCACCGTGGAAGACGTGGCTGCCGTGCTGGAGCCGATCTGGCGGACCAAATACCCCACTGCCAAGAAGCTGCTCCACGACTTGGCGGCTGTGTTCCGCTACGCCAAGGCCAAAAAGCTCTACACCGGCGACAACCCTGCGAAGAGTGAGGCACTTGAGCCGTTGCTGGGTAAGGTGAGCCACAACAAGACGCACTTTCCCTCGCTCCCTTACGAACGAATGGGGGAGTTCATGACCGCACTCCGTGCGCAGGAGACAGAAGCCGCTCGCGCCTTGG
This sequence comes from Luteimonas huabeiensis HB2, assembly GCF_000559025.1. Taxonomy (GTDB): domain Bacteria; phylum Pseudomonadota; class Gammaproteobacteria; order Xanthomonadales; family Xanthomonadaceae; genus Luteimonas; species Luteimonas huabeiensis. The sequence continues at coordinate 61,485 of NZ_JAAN01000036.1, forward strand.
AGTTCGTGATCCTGACAGCAGCCCGATCCGATGAGGTCAGGAGCGCTACTTGGACTGAAATCGATTTCGAACGAGGACTGTGGACTATCCCAGCCGGCCGCATGAAGCGGGGACGAGACCATACCGTCCCGCTATCAAAACCGGCAATCAAGCTGCTTAAACGCCAACACTCAAATGGTCACGCCCATCCGTTCACCAACCGACGGGGAGGCCCATTGAGCGACATGGCACTCAGTGTCTTGGTCAAGCGGATGCACGACTCCAGTATAATGAGAGGGGGAGCAGGCTACCTGGATCCGGCTTACAACAAGATCGCCGTGCCACACGGATTCCGCAGCAGCTTCAAGGATTGGGCACGAAACCTGACCCAGTACGCCGACGAGGTGTCAGAACTGGCGCTGGCGCACGTTAATAGCGACTCGACGCGGGCGGCTTATGCGCGAGATGCCCTACTCGAACCCAGGAAGTTGCTCATGCGAGACTGGGCTATCTATTGTCGCCCAAGTTCCTGAGTCGACGTGCCTTTGTTAGAACGCGCGCTGCGGCCGCGTCCGTTTCAGTCTGGACATGCCTCCGCCCAGTCTGTGTACGGGTGATTACGTGGTACAGGTGGTCCGCCTGGTTCGCGCGGAACCCCAAGTTCCTCAAATAGTCCCGCAACCCGGATGGCATCTTGAGCCGTGCCTGAAGTGCCGACCGCTCCAGCTGCTCGGCCTGAAAAACACGCTGATCCAACTCGTCTCGCTGCTTCTGCGACAACAACTCGCGTTGCTTGGCGGCTTCCTCGCGGACTGGGGCTAGCCGGGCATCCGTCCCGGCGCGCAATGCTTCGTCGTGGATCCAACAGTCGGTTGCAAGAAGCAGGAGGCTCATTCGTTTCGACAAGGTCGGATCGGAGTAATCCTTCTCCATCTCGTTGTCGGCTATTTTTCCGACCACGATTCCACGCTCCGCACCTGGCCGGACGTCGATCTTCATGATCCGCGCCATCGTAGTCGCGATGGCTCGATTGAAGAAGCCTTCCGAATCCTCATCAATCAGTGCCTTCATCACCCCGTCGAAATCATACGGATCCTGAGACAAGCGGTAGGCAAGAAATACGCTCGGCGCGGCCTCTCGGTGTCCCCATTTGTCATCGACATGTCGCTTTCCAATCAGGTCTCGAAGCGTTGCCACGTCTTGAATCGAAACAAGCACGTCGGTCACGCGAAGCGATACGGTGATCGGATCAACCTCCCGTTCCCGAAGTGAGTACATGCCGAAGAGCACCCGATGAGAATAGGGGACCACGTCTTTCCGAATGACACCGTACTCAACGCTGATCGGATGCAATCCCTCTTCAACGACAGTCAGACCACCGTTCTGAAAACTCGATATGGTTGTATATCCGGCATCCCTGACGGCCCGAACGTGGACCTTATCGAGACCAACATACTTGATACTCCGATTAGCCATTGGTTCATGCTTGTACGTAATCTCACCCCTTCCTGGGCCCAAGAGCATTCGGCCGGAATCTCTTGTGACGTGCCTGTAGGAGACGGCAACCAGACCCTCAGGTACGCGGAAGTAGGCGCGGATCGACCTTTCAAGACAGAGACTCAGCAGCAGATCCGCGACCTCACGCGAGCCGCCTTTCAATAGCCCGTCAAAATCAGCGCACGCTTCAAGCAACGGTGATAGCCGAACTCGCTCGGCGCCTTCTTTCGACATTTACGGCTCCCTTGCAGCCCTTCGCCCATTCGCGTACTACGCACTCTCTCGCTCCAGTCGGAAGCGCGCACAAGCATTCTGCCGTACCGAACGCCGTCGTGGGATGCTCTGATCAGGCTTCAGCTGGTGTTTGCATTCGGAAGGAGGCGTACATTGGCAGTTCGTTCCGGGTGGCAGCACCTGCAGTTCCCTCCCATTGATGCCTTACGCAGGCAAGGTCATTCCCGGCTCGGCATCGTGCGACATGTCGCGACCAGGCCTTTCGACGGCTTCATCAGGCATCTCTCCCCCGATCTCGGTTTCCACCGCCGCGCCGCGCTCCAGCGTCCGGTGCACAGGACACTTATCGGCGATCTCCGCCAGCCGCTGCCGCTCCTGGTTCGACAGGTTGCCGGTAAGACTCAGACGCCGGCTTAACAAGTCCGCGGGCTACGTGCCCGGGCTGCGACTATGGGCACGGCAACGGACACCTGGTCCAGCGGAATCTGTTTGTGCCGCGCATACATGCGGAGGGTCATGGCCGTGTACGCCCCCAGCACGGCCGCAAGCAGGTCATAGGGCGTGGGGCCGGACTGGCGCATGAGGAACGGGCGACCGCCAATGCTGACTTCCGGCCCCGAGGTGTCTAGGAAAGCCTGGTCGATTCAGCCAACCCAGCTCAGCAATGCCTTATAGCCATGGCGAATGTGCGTGCGCGTCTGTTGCATCCACTCGGATCCCAGCCTCATCAACCGACCTCCTCCGGGCCGCTACCTGCCTCATCTGGCCAAAAAGGGCTTGCTTTACAGTCGAAAGACCGTCGCCCCCTACCCGGGGTGCTCCACGACGCACGTAGCTCTTGTCTACAACGCCGCGCCTGAAGTTGCGCGACCCTTCCCCCGTCGCGACGAGCTGAACATTGCTCTTGCACAGGTACCGGGTTGCGTAGAATAGCCCCAGGAGCTTCTTCGCGTCGGAGCAGTGAACTGTCCCGATGCCGAGATGTTTGTACTTCTTCGCCAATGCAAAGCAGTTGAAGTAGCTCCCAACCCGATCTGATCCGACACATTCCGTCATCCAGTACTCCCCAAGCATCTTGGCCAGGTTGACGCCTGCGCGGCGCTCATGACCGTCCAGAAGCGCCATCACGTGGTAGTGCCTTCCTCGTTCGAGACCGTCCTCACGTGCGCTCATCCATCCCAGGACATCTGGAACGATCTTGCAGCCGGACAAGGCTGACGCGAATTTGTCGAAAGCAGCCTCTGCCTCTGGTGTATAACTCCATAGCCTGTCCTTCTCTCTGACGTACAGATCCACGCGGAGAACGAGCAGGCGGGAGCGCCTTCCGAACAGACTCACCAGGTAGCTCAATGCTCGACGGAGCTTCGCTTCCGCGTTTCGTTCGAAGTTCCTCACCGAAGCCTTAAAGGCCTCGGTATTGGTTTGGATATGAATCTCGACTGCCAGATTCGAGACAGCAGTGCACAGGCGTTCATGATCCTTGTTGCCCAGTGCCTCATTGATCGACGCCTCCGCCTCGGCTACTGCCTTGAGAGCGACATCGAGATACGGATGAAATTTATGGTGCCCAAACCGTGGGCACTCGTCCTTGCCGATCCCGACAGTTATAACCGCACGGTACTGCCTGCAAATTAGCAGAAGCGAGTGACCTAGGCGGTTCAAGCGGACAATGCGAGCCTTCCTCCATCCGGCAACCATCTTGCACACGTCGCCCCTGAAGAAGCGGATCCGCTTCGCAATCCTCATTACCCGATCCAGGTAGATCACCGAGTCGTATTCATGCGTTATTACAGACTTCCCGCCAGGAAGGTGAGTACATCCCCGCGATAGCAACTCGAGCTTTCGCTCACCCTCCTGAGCCTCCTGGAAGTCCTCTTCCGTAAGCATCATCATGCCCTCTCTCTATATACAGTCAAGCCAACTTGGCATTCCGTTGAATCCGACCACCATTAACCTCCTCACTTGAGTACTACGAACTGACAGCCATACAACACAGATAGATAGGGATATAGATCAGATAACATAAGAACCGGAAGTTCCGTCCAGCAAATAACCTGTATTCCAGGCCTGGTGGCGACGATTCTCTGGCTGTGCCGGAATAGATGGAAAGCCGATACATGCGCTGAGTTAGTGTTAACCGTTATTGCGTGCCAGCCATTGCAGGCCCATCGAGCCATTCGGCAATCCGCACGGTATGAAAGAGCACTGGCACTCCGTTCTCTCCCTTCCCTCCCAAGCACACTTCGGCGTCGGCGAGTAGGCGATCGAAGCTCTTGTGACGCGGGTTCCGCAGGTTGTCGATCGTGGCGCGACTCTTCTTGGATTCGAAGCACACCTCCTTCTTGTTCATGCGCATGCCATAGCGGCCCAGCAAGTACTGCTTGCCGTCAAAGGCCGTTTGCGCTGCTGGTTCGATATCGTTTACGCGGTGCGCGGTCATGTTCCCCGGGCTCCGTCAGTGAGAGCGGCGCCAGAGTGCAGGCGAAGCGTGATTAGCGTCCAAGCTTCGTTTCGAAAGCGATTCGCTTTCACTCACTCAACCGCGGTCACTACTGCGCTCCAGCTGACCTGTAAGCCGCCCGGGTGACGTCGCCCAAGACGATGCCGCTTCGCCGCTTCCGCATCCGTCGCAAGCGTGGGAAACCAAGCCTGTCGTCCTTTTTTTCCAGCTAAGCGCTTGATTTAACTAGAGTCGAACTAACTCCAAAGGAAAAAAATCAGTGCCCGCGGGACTTGGGAACTGGCTCGAAGACCGCGTGGCTCTCCTCCTGGTAGCGGTGACAGGTGGACGGATGTCGGAGGTCGAGGTCACTCGCCATCACTCCAGCGACCCCAAGCCGCCGTCGAATGGAAAAGCTATTCGGTGCCCAAACGAAGCGTGGCACCGGCCTGGAAAGCGACTCAGGCTGCCCATCGTCCGGTCGCCACCACGCTGCTTCCTACGGGGCAACCGGTCACACAGGTGAACCGCCAGGATCGACCGGGCGGTTGAGCACTCCATGTCCACGAAGAGGTTTAGATGCACCACCATTTCTCAGAATGGCCCGCCAACCAGTGTTTCTTGGCCCCCACAGACCTTCCCGCACCATCCCGGGTGCAGATGGAATATAGCGACCGGTACGACCTGCCTCGTGTCATGTCGGAACTTCCCGGAACGCTGCGCGATTGGGTTCAGGCAATCGTGTGTGAGCTTGGGGTGGACCGGGGCCTTGCCCTGTCCACGCTGCTCTCAGGAATGGGCTCCGCGGTACAGGGTGCCCGGACGGTCCGCCCACCACAGGGCAGCGATGAGCCACTTGCCCACTTCAGCTTCATTCTTGCCGGCCCCACTACAGGCAAGACTCGTACGCACCGACTCGTCCACCAGGTGCACAACGCGCACGACATCAGGCGCTATCAGTCATACCGCGCTGGCAAGCGCCGTTCGATGGTCTGCGAAAACCCGAAGTCGAATCTGGAAGGAGCGCTGGATATGCGTGACCCCGCGGCTCGGCTGCGCTCAATTATCCTGCAAGACACCACCAACCGCGGCCTGCTTGAAGCCTTGGACGGCGTGGGGGAGTCGACGGCAATCTCGGTCGACGAAGGGGAGCGGGTGCTGGAGACCTCGCTGTTTCGACGGCAGCTGGCGACGCTCAATAGTCTCTATGACGGAGCGGGTAAGGTTATGCTGAGGCGGGGCAACGGCGACGTGCTCGCCGCCTACGGTGCTTCACTGACGATCCTCGTAATGGTGCAGCCTGATGTCTTCGAGGCGTACTTGGCGAAGCATGGGGCAGTGGCTCGCGGAGTGGGTTTTTTCGCGCGCTGTCTTTTCACCACTTTGCCGGCGTTTGCTGAATGGATCGCGGAGCCAGTGCAGCCCCCTGAAGGCTGCCTTGACGCGTATCACGCGAAGGCGTCCGCGTTCCTTGAAGCTCGGCTTGTGCAATTGGAGTCCGGCGGCAGCGAGGCCGGAGCAATCTGCTTCTCTCCGGCCGCGACTCAGCTCTGGTTCCAGTTGGCAGCCGAGCAGCGGCGGCTCGCTGCAACGGACTACTGGCACGCCCAGGATGCAGCCAACCGATCGATGCAAAATGTCGCTCGCCTCGCAGGCATCATTCATTGCTACTGCGATCATGGAGACGATATTTCCATCGAATCGCTCAGGGCTGCGTGGGCGATCGTCCAATGGAGCTTGTCGCAGTTCGCTCGGATATTCCCGCCCAAGCCCCTGCCGCCTGTCGAAATGCCGAAGCTGAGTCCCCAGCAGAAGCGCCAACAACGCCAAGTCGACGACTGTCAGACCATCTTGGATTGTATTGCCGACGCATGTGCGCGCAACCGTGAGCCGGATGCGCTTAAATCAAACGTTTTCATCCGCAGCGGGCTGTACAACGCCCGTTTCCGCACCGCGCTCATGCGGCTGGTTGACGAGGGTGTGGTCCTGGAGACGGAGAAGGGATCCGGAGCGCGGTTACGTATCATGGCGCCCTATGGTCATCCAGACCCTTTCTCGCGCCTCAATCACTCTCGGCTCTGACGACGGCCTGGCCCTTTTCAGCGTTTCACACGGGTCGCCTGCCCGCCGTAAAAAGCAGGATCCTCCGCTGTAGCGCGTGTTCTCGTCAAACCTATGCCGTGCCTGGGTTTCAGGAGCGCGCGGCGACGCTGGAACCGCTTCGAAGATGCCAAAAAACAACAGGGCGACCACAGCCTCCCAGCCGCTGCCGGCTGGCAGGCGAAACGGTTGCGTTGCACTCCAAGGGCTTCAGCCTGTAGCCATCACACCCAGCCACGTTCAGCCAAGGCCGTCGTCTGGTGGCCGCCCACAATGATGTGGTCGAGCAGGCGCACATCCACCAGGGAAAGCGCCTGCTTGAGTTGCGCCGTGACGGCTCGATCCGCTGCCGAAGGTTCAACCGACCCGGACGGATGGTTGTGCCCAATGATGATCGCTGCGCAGTTCGTCTGGATCGCCTGCCGGACCACCTCCCTCGGATGCACCTCCGCCCCGTCGATCGTCCCTTGGAACAGCTCCGCGTACTCGATGAGACGGTGACGGCTGTCGAGGAAAGCTGCGGCAAACACCTCCCGCTGGAGCCCTGACAACTTGTCCCGAAAGAAATCTTTCGCTGTCTTGGGATCGGTGAAAGGCGCCCCCCGGCTCATCCGTTGTCCGACGACGGCCCGTGCCGCTTCCACGATCTCGTCGCCGCTGGCGACCTTGTACCTGCGCGTCTTGCTCCTCACGTAGAGCGACAAGTGCTCTGGCGGGTTTTTGTCCATTGCTCCCTCATCTATCAGATGGCCCCGCAGGGCCAGAAACGACGAAGGGGCGCCTATGCGCCCCTTCGATCACTGTTTATGCCCGTCTGCTCAGCCGCGAGAAGACGCCCCGTGTCCCGGCGAATAATGCGTCCGCGTCGCGGTGTACATCCACGCCAGGAAGCGGCCAAAGCCGTACAGTGCGAAGCCGTAGACGACCACCGCACCAATCACCCTCGTCATCTCACCCTCCTTTGTTTGGCGTCAGGCAGTGCCTGCACGAGCGGCCTTCTTCTGAAGGCGCTCGTGCAAGCTGACGGTGTCGCTGCTCGGCGCTTGACCACCCGGACCCGGCTCCTGGTTATCCGGGTAGAACTCTTCCACGACCGCCGGAACATCCTCGGCCAAGTCCTCGAACGCTCCATTGGCGAACCCACGGCGAGCGGCCTCGTCCAAGGCCTCCTGATCGAACCCCGCGTTCCTGCGGCTCTGGTTGACCTCCCGGGCTTGGGCAATGGCCTGTTCCAGCGTCAGTCCCGAGCGGACCACCAGATCGACGTAGTAGATCGCTGAGCGGAAGCTCATCGTCGTCGACTTACCCCGCAGCTTCAGCTCCAGGGGCATGCAGGCCAGCCTGCCGCCCGACACGGCGTGGAAGTACTGCAGCCGGGCTGCGAGCGTACGGATGGTGTTGTAGGACGTGGTACGCAGCACGAAGCTGCCCAGCTCGTCCTCCTCCCCCACCCGTACGTTGAGCCGGGCATAGGCCTTGCATTCGCCCATGGCGAACGCGCAGGCGTCCGGACCCGGACAGGACTCCTGGGTGACGCCCTCCTTGCCCATCCGGCGGCTGGTCTCCCCATTGCCCACGCACACCGGCCTGCCCGTACTCCGGTCGAACAGGGAGTAGTCCGCCCTCAGGTTCAACGCCGGGTCGTCGAACAGCAATTGGACCGGAATCGATCGAAGTTTGCCGCCGGCACCTTTGCGCAGAGCCTCGTCGAGCGGGTGCAGGATCCACCCTTCCCTGTTCTGCACCTGACTGGTCAGGGTGAACTGGTCGTCCTTCTCCGGCAGCCGCTTGCCGTTGCGCTCGACCACGCGGCCGATCGAGATCCGCCCAACCACGGGCGGCGTGATAGCCAGGCCTTTCAGCATGGTCATGCTCCTTCTGGTGAGGGGGTGACAATCCGGAAGCGGCGGCTCCCGGGTCTGGTGACAGTGAACTCGGCAACGAGCTCGGGGTGCGCCTCGGCCAGCTTCTTGGTGTCGACGCTGGAGCTGTCCCTGGACCGGCGGAAGGTAATCTCACCGGTGGGGAACACCGCCTTCGAGGCTTCCCCCATCGCCTCCTGCAGCTGCTGGCGAAGGCCCTCGGCCTGCTTGGCCTTCTCCTCGATCTCGTCCCTCAGCGCGACAAGATCCCTGAAGGCCTCGGAGAGCACCCGGTCCTCCCTCAGGTCCACTGTGGTGTCATTGCCCCTGTACAGGCTCCTGAGCGCCTTGGCGGCCGATTCGCTGCCGTCGGCCGGTGGCGGGACATCCTGGGTGACGTACTCCCAGAACCGGGCTTCCAGCACGACCAGGCGGGAAATGATCTCCTCATCCCGCTCGACCCGGTGGATCTCCAGCTTCTGGCCGCACAGCAGCACCGCCACGTCGGCGGCATCCTTGCCCGTGACCGCCAGCTGGTGCTGGACCTGGAGCTGGACGTACTCGGGCACGCCGTCGCGCCACAGACGTGATCCAAACTCCCCGGCCGTCTTGCACTCCAGGATCTGGACGTGCGGGTTGGCCACGACCTCGCGGTCGATGTTGGCCAGCATGTAGCTGTAGGTGGGGTGCTGCAGGACGGCGTTGAGCCGGCGGACCTTGACGCCTGTCCGCTCCGTGTAGGCCGAGGCCACGTAGGGCTCCAGCAAGGTGCCCCAGTACATGGGCGAGTCCTGGCCCGGCTCCTCGTCCTGAACGACCCGGCCGGTCTTTTCCATCCACAGTTCCAGCTGGCTCTTGTAAGGGCACAAGCCCACTGCGGCGGCGGCGTCCGAACTGCCGATTCCCCGCTTGCGAACCTCCAACCACTCCTCACGCGCCATCTCGCGCGTGTCGATCAGGCGCAATGCCGGTGATCTGCTCATTACGGTTTCTCCAAAGAAGACGGCCCGGCATTCCTTTCGGAGGCCGGGCCTATGGGTTGCTGCTGAACGGCTTGACGAGTGCTGGCTTCTAGGCCGGCGAGACCTTCATTGCGGTGGCAACGATGCGATCCAGGATGGCGGGGGCAAGATCAACGGACCCTCCTGCCAGCAGATGCCGGCCAAAAGCCTGACCGAAGGGCTCCGCTACCTCGTAGCACCACAGGCCTGGAAACATCTCGCTGCATTCCTGCCAAGTCCGTCCCAGCAGATCCACCTGGTCGATGCAGGCCTGGATATAGCCCCGCTCCCCCTTGAAAGGCATGTCCGAATAGGGGGTGAGGCTCTTGTCGAGGACCTGCTTGGCACCGATGGCGATATAGGCCACATCGAGACGATCGACTGCCATCGCTCAGGCCACCAGCTTGAGCGCTTCATCCCACGCGCGCTGCTTGATCTGGGCACCTGCACCGAACCACGCCGCATCCCTGCGGTGATCGTCGCTCCGGGCACGCCGATGGTGGTCGACGAACTCGGTGACGCTGCTCAGCACTCCCCAAGCCGTTCCCTTGGCGCTCGCCAGTTCGGCCCCCTTGCCTGCGCCGTCGTACAGGGCGCGAGCGGTCCTGAACGCCTGCTCATTGACCGCCACGCCCTCCCCGTCCGGGTTCGGATAGGTGAGCACCCGACGAAGCAGACCATCGACCGAGTCGGGATCCACGGGGCAGTCGACCAAGGCCTTCATGCGGGCGACGAACGAGTCCCATGTGGCCACGGTGATCCCGAGCTGGCGCTTCACCACGTCGGGATCGAACTGGCTGCGATGGGGCACCTTCACGGCCCCGGCGTTGCTACCCAGGGCGATGGACAGCGTGTTGTTGCAGACCACCCGGACCGAGGTGAACTGGGCCGTTGTGGCCAAGGTGCCGTCGCAGGCCGTCGCCAGCAACAGATAGCCATCCACGCGGTCCCTCCGCTTCAGGACGGTGCTCTGTCCGGTCTTGGCCAGCGCCCAGAACTTACGCCCCTCGCGGAGCACGCCAGCCGACTCAAGCTCGAAGCCTCCAACTTCCGTCAGATCTCGGTAGAACTCGAGGATCTCGCCGGGCTGCACCACCTGGTAGCGCTTGGACACCACCGACAGCGGCTTGTGGTTGTCCGAGCGGTACAGCACCTTCTGCGCCGGAAAGGCGTTGATCGAGCCGATGCCGTTCCTGCCGACGACGTAACGAACTTCGGACTCTTCGATCTCCCAGTCCATCCCCGCCTGCTTGCGCCAGACGTCGATCGACTGCTTCGGTGCCAGCTTGTTGCCAAGCCCGTGCCATGGCCGATCGCCGGCATAGGCCATTGTCTCAACCAAATGCATGGTCGCTTACTCCTTTGATGACGGCATAAACGCACAAGGCCCGGGGGTACCGGGCCTTGTGCGTTTCGCGCGTGATGGGATCAGATTTTGTCGGGGCTACCGCAGGTGCACCTGGCGATGCTGACCAGGACAGCCGCAGTCACGACAAGCACGCAGTAGAAGGGGTTCAGACTCTCACGAATCACGTTCACTCCTCGATTCGACACATCGGAGCGGATGCGTCAGGCGTGAAGCTGGCTCTGTCCGGCTTCAATGTGGTGATATGTGTTTGAGAAATCGTTCAATCGCTATTTCCGCCGCGCCCCCGCTTCCCGGAGCAGTCGATGTGGCTAACAGCTAGGGCCTGGCCTCGCGCTCCACCGCCACGTTGGCGTGCCTGAGTTGCAGGCAGCGGCGGGCGGATGCCGCCCGAAAGCCGCCATGGCCGACACGGCGACCCTCAAGGCCAAGAGGGCCCCATTGGGCTTGTCACAGACCGGCTTCCTGGGTCTGTGCCGGCTGGGCATCCCGAGCAGCGCCATAGGCGGCGTCGGCGCCCTGTCCTAATGCAAACGGACCGCGGATCGCAACGCTTGGAGACGGGGGCTGATAACTAGAAGCGAGCCCAGACATCTGCAGGTCGGCGGTAATTCGCAGGATCTAAGCGACGGCTTTCGGCCAAAAGCAGTCACATGCAGTTGGCGTGGTCAGGGCGAGTCTACAAAGGCGCCCGCCTATGCGCAGCTCAGAGCGCTACGTAATATTCCAACACCATGTCGATCCATAGATCGGCATATCGCCCTGCTGTGACCAGCGGAACTTCTTCCACATGAGCTGCTTCATGGGTCCGCCCAGCTTGGCCTCGTCCGCCAGCCAATTGAACGCGTCTTCGGTGACCCAGGTTCGTTCTTCCAAGTTCAAATTGGTGAGCTTGGCGGCATAGTTCGCTGCCCGCCCCACCCAAACGATGTCGTTGCCGCCGCGGACGCCGGTTCGGGCAGCCCGGATCGCGCTCGTGTCAATGCCGACCACCTGCTTCACTTCCAGGCTGGTGTCGGGGTACTGCCGTCTGAAGGCAGGGTTGATCACGTTCTGCACAGCAAAGTTGACCTTGAGTCCGGCAATGGCGGCCGGCGTCGTCTGCCGTTTACCGATCCAGATTCCCATGACGCGATCGCCATCGTAGGACGTAATGGCACCGCCCTCGTCCCGGATGATGCTCGCGGCGCAATGCAGAAATGTCTTGTAGATCTCCGCGCTACGCCACCATGGCTCGGAGTCCACCATGTGGGTTGATCCCTGCAGGTCGGCATACAGAATCGTGGCGCGATCGAACTCAACGACATCGTTCCCAAGCCGCAGATCCTCGGAATCCGGCACCACTTGGCCCGTACGGCTCGCCCAACGGGCCGAGAAGATGTCGGCGACAGCAGATTGCAGTTCTTCGAGCCTCGCCATCAGTTAGTCCCGTGGCCCGGCGGCAAGAATCAAATCGCGAATATGGTTACAGGCGGGCGCCAAGTAGCTGCGTGCGTCGGTGCCGGGAACATAGCGATAGCTGATGGTGGTGAGTCCCGCCAGATCGCTGGGCAACTTCAACTTGTCTTCCCGAGGCTCCATGAGGAATGCGCGCTTGCGTCCCAGAAAACCGATAAACATTCCGAGCTCGAACACCACGTTGTCACGAACGGTCGGCCACTCGTCCCCGCGGGTGATGACGGTGTCGTCCGCATGTGCCACGGCGATGGCGAAATCGGCCAGTTCCAGCTGGCGCTCCAGTTCGTCCAAGGTGTAGTTCGATGCGCGGAAGACGCCGTGATCCCACACCACGGTGAGGAACGGGTCGTGCTGGAAGTGTTCGACCAGCAGCCGGGTCACCGGAAGCGCTTCGACCGAAGACATAACGAACACCCGGACCTGCGTGCGGGGCTGAGCGATGAGGGCGTTGCGCTGCATCAGGCGCCGCGACAAAGTCGCGGCCAGACGTCGCCACATCACGGGATATGAGTTCGCCAAGGCAACGAAGTCTGCTTCCGACACTCGCAGCAACACGCCCGGCTCGCGCGCGATCACCGTCGCCGACCGCGACTGGGTTGGCTCGATGGCGGCCATTTCCCCGACGTGATCGCCGGCATGGCGGATCGCCACCGGTTTGCCATTGATCACGATGTCGGCCGAGCCGGCGACGATGAAATACACCTCCGTGTCGGCGGCGCCCTGCTGAATGAAGGCCTCGCCCGCGGCCACCGGCTGCAATTGCCCGGCCTCGGCCACGAGCTCCGGTAAGCCGTCGATCCCCGCCAGTAGCCTGTGCTCGGTCAAGGCGGCGACCAGCCGTCGGCGCCCCTCTTCACCTTGAAACCGCTCGATCATCGCCGGCCCTCGCATAGCATTGCCAACCCCCTTGAAGCTGTGACAAGTAACCCATATGTGGGAATTCAGCGTCAATTCAATCCCCAGATATGGGGGCGGGCTGGCGTCGCAGGGGCTGAGATGCGGCCGGGCTAGCGTGCCGGCGAACAGGGGGACCTTGGGGCGATCGCGACCCGCCCGGTCCGCCAATCCGTCGGGCGCGAGGAGAACACACCATGGGCTATAGCTGGAAGGAAGACCGCGCCAAGAAGCGGATCGAGACGCGCTTCGAAGAGGTCCGCACGGTCGAAATCGTCGACTACAAGCGCAACATGTCGCTGGAGAATATCCCCGCCAAAAAGGCGTACCGCATGGATGCGGCACACCTGTACATCGATATCATCAACCTGGACGACATCCTCGCCTGCACCACGGTTGAAGGCGAGACCTGCCACAAGCGCACGCTGCGCTTCTTGAACCAGCACTATCGCGCGGTCCATCGCATCATCCAAAAGACCGATGCCATCCGCGTCGATTTCCACAACCAACGGCTGCATGCCGTGGTGGCCAAGCCCTATGGCGAGGACAGTGAACGCGATCGCATTGCCCATGCCGTGGCGATCGCGCAGTTGGTAGCGGACGTCCTGGCCGAAACAGGGGATGATGACCAGCAGATTCCGAATGCCAAGGTTCGCGTCGGGATCGATAGCGGTCGCGCTCTGGTCGTCAACAACGGACGGCGAGGCGGTCGCGAACCGCTCTTCTTGGGGCACCCCGCGAACCACGCGGCCAAGTGCGCAGGCGCCGGCACCACCGAGGGGATCTACCTGACGAACGCCGCTCGCGCGGTAATGGGGTTCCCGGTGTTGGCAACGGGCAAGGACCGGACGACGGCCCTAACCAGTGAGCAGATCGACACCTGTGTTGAAGAGGCCGATCTGGGCGTCTCCAAGGAGCAGATCATCAAGCTCTGGCGGGAGGAGCAAGAAGAAACGCCCATCGGCAGTATTTCATTCAGCCGCCCCACGCCCCCGCTGTCCGACCTCGACTTTGACCTGTTGAGCGTCTCGAATACAAAGCGCTTCGAAGGTGTCTCGGTGTATGCCGACATCGACGGATTCTCCGCGTATGTCGACAAGCACCTGGATGACAATCCCGAGGACTTGGTGCGCACTCTCCATGTCGTGCGCTCCGAATTGGATGCGGTCACCCATAAGGACTTTGGTGGGCGGCGGGTGCGATTTATCGGCGACTGCCTTCACGGGATTATGTTGGAAGGTACTGCGCATACCACCGATGTCGAGACTTCGATTAGCACGGCTACTTTGTGTGCCGGTGCGTTGCGCAGCAGCTTTGCCTGCGCGATCGCCCATCTCAGCGATGAAGGCGTCGATACCGACAATTTGGGACTGGCCATCGGGTTTGAGTTGGGTCCGCTCAGCGTCACCCGGTTGGGCATGAAGGGTGACATGCTGCGGTGCGCCACTGGCCGCGCCGCCCTGAACTCCGAGGAGGAGCAGCGGCGCTGTAGTGGCACGCAGACGGCAATCGGCGCCGATGCATATAAATCGGCCTCCTCGGCGGTCAGGGGGGTGTTCGGCACCAGCCGCTTGGCCGATGGCCTGAGCTACAACGCGGCGGTTGATCAACTCAACGCTGCCGGTGATCGCGTTGCGAAGGCCGCGTATACCGAAGCCATGCAAGTTCACGCGCCTGCCATCGTGTCGAACCTCGGCGAGCCATTGCGGCCTCACTCCAAGGGTTGAGCATGCCGTCGTCGTCCTTGGCGTACCTTGACAAGGTGGCCTCCGAATTCGGGGTCACCTCGTCATCCGCAACATCACCTGCCAAGGTAGTCATCTCCGTTCCGCGCGCCGGCGGGGACCGGCATGACTTCGCACTGGAACTGTCGGCAACTGGAAGCGCAGTAAGCGCGCGTGAGGAACCACCGGTGCGCCTGCCGGTCTTCTGCCCGGACCGGCACATCAATGAGGATGGATCATTTTGCCTTGGGTGGGGCTCGACGGCTGCGCCAGCAGTCGTGGACGAAGAGTCGGCGCGCGCGTGGTGGACCGCAGTCGTGCGTTTTTTGCAATTGCAGCTGACGGCCAACGAGCTTGGAGTCTGGACAAACGGAGCGAACGATTGGGCGCACGGCGAAGCTGCCAGCCATCAAGCGTTGGCAGAAGCTGCCGCCGACAGCTTGGGAGCGCGCTTTCGGGACGATCTGCGGGCTGGGAAATTCGCAGTCATACGTGAACCACATCTCCGCGGAGCACGCCTCGAACTTAGACGCGAAGGCAACCACATAGCCCGCGTCGCGATCGGTCCGCCCGCTAGGTTGAAGGACAGTCGGGTGCCCTGTCCTTGCGATCAACCCGCGGGCATGACGGTTGACGCGTGCCGTGATCATGCCGATCACCTGATTGGGTTCACGGTGGATCTGTGGCGCTGGCGGAAAGCCGAGGATCAATTCCTGCGCGAGCTTGCAGAACGCGGAATACCTTGTTGCGGAACACTTAAAAATTGCAAGCTGCGAGACGTTATCGCCCGCGAAAAAGCCTCGACGATGAAGAAGGATCGACATGCAAGACGACACAAGCCGCGCCGCCGTCCCAAGCTCTGACCAAGAGCGAGTGCAAGCAGCCTGGAACCAACTGAACCTGGTGCTTGGCTTCTTTCCCCGTGTCGACACGCGCTTGTCCGCCGTTTTGGCGATTGATCTTGGCATGCTCGCTCTCGCGGGAGATCGATGGTTGTCTCACGACGCATCATGGCGGGTCATTGCCTGCGCGGTCGCTTTCGCTATACCGATCTGCGCGAGTTTTTATCATTTGTGGGACGCCATCGTACCTGATCGCCGGGGCGGAACGAACTCCTTGGTTTTCTTTCGGAGCATCGCCAAGCTGCGGGAAAGTGATTTCCGGACACGTTATATGAACTTATCTTCAGCCGAGCTCGTGTGCGATCTGCTCGAACAGGCTTGGCGGAATTCGAAAGTACTCGAATGCAAGTTTACTGCTTTGCGGAAGGCGTGCATTGCAATGGCGTTTTCCGTTCCGCCGTGGGTTTGGCTTCTTATGGAGCTACCAGGCAAAGCTTCGCGATAGCGTGTTCCAGCGCATCATTGCTCGACAAGCCTCTCCACCTGAATGTCCGCTTCGGGTCGGAAGGTGCCCCTCCCTACCACCGATAAACATCCCTAATCCCCTGCCCTATCGATGTTCGCTTCCGGCCAAAGCGGCCTACGATCACGGCGCCGGTATCGTTTACTCGGCGCCCCAACGGCTAGCTGTTGCTGAGCGATTTCAGGTCAGCGACGAACTGCTCAGGATGCGGTGGGTGTGGTAGACCATGACCAACGGGGGCATCCTCCGCCGCGCGAGGAAATCGCCCGGCGCGCGCCGCAATGACAACGTGTACGTACGGGCCACGTGGAGATTCCAGGCGACCCTGGTGATCGTGAGGCGACAGGCTTCGGCTGGCCGGACCCGCGCGCACAGCAGACAATGGTCGCCATGAAACCCCGCGACAGACCGGCCGAAGCCACGCCGGACCTGAGGAAATACGCCTGGCTGGCCATCGTGACCGCGGTGCTGACGGTGCTGCTCAAGGGCAGCGCCTGGGCGATCACCGGCTCGGTGGGCCTGCTGTCGGACGCCGCCGAATCGATGGTCAACCTGGTGGCCGCCATCGTCGCCCTGGTCTCGCTGACCATCGCCGCCCGGCCGGCCGACGACGACCACCACTTCGGCCACAGCAAGGCGGAGTATTTCTCCGCCGCGCTGGAAGGGATCATGATCTTCGTCGCCGCGGCCTCGATCATCTACCTGGGCATCGATCGCCTGCTCAACCCCCGGTCGCTGGGATCTCTCGGCATCGGCCTCGCCGTTTCGATCATGGCCGCCGTCCTCAACGGCATCGTCGGGCGGATCCTGATCAAGGTCGGCACGCGCCACCGCTCCATCACCCTGCGCGCCGACGGCAAGCACCTGATGGCCGACGTGTACACCTCGGTCGGGGTCGTGGTGGGCCTGGGGTTGGCGTGGCTGACAGGCTGGAACTGGCTGGATCCGGTGATCGCGATCCTGGTAGGCGTGAACATCCTGGTTGTCGGCTACCGGCTGATGTCCGAATCCGCCTCCGGCCTGATGGACGCGACCCTGTCCCCCGAGGACAACGCCCGGATCCAAGCCATCCTGGACGCGCACGCCGAACCGGGCCGGATCGAATTCCACGCCGTGCGCACGCGCGAGTCCGGGGCCCGCCAGTTCATGGAGATGCACATGCTGGTGCCCGGCGACTGGACGGTGCTGCGCGGGCATGACGCCATGGAAGACCTGGTGGAGAAGATCGTGGCGGAGTTTCCCGCCATGCGCGTGACCGGGCACTTGGAACCGGTCTCCGATCCCCGCAGCTACGAAGACATGGCCCTGTAGCCGAAAAGCGGGAGGCGACGTTGGGTCAGGCAGGCGACGAAGACCCGCGGCTCGATCCCCCGTGCGTTGTCACTGTATTCATCCGGAGTTTATATCCGCACGTATACTAAGGCGCATGCCTTTCCGCGCGCTCCTGATGCGGTTGTTCCTGGTCGTTGCCTTGCTCGCCAACGGTCCGGGCATCGCTGGCGCGCCCATGCACATGGAGCACGTGCGCGACTCCGCCGGTGACGTCACCTCGGCACCGACAGCAGCCGAGGCCATGGCGGCCTGCCATGGAGGAGCAGCGGCTGCTACGGGGGCCAATGAACACCATCACCCCCAGGCCACTGACGAGGCCGGAGCGGTATCGCCGTGGGACGACTGCTGTGAGACGGACAGTTGCTGTGCGTGCATGCACCATTGCTTCGCGGCCTTCGCAGGGTCGGCGTCTCCCGTCGTGGAAGTTCTTTACCGGCAGATCGCCGCACCGTTTCTGTCGGTGCACGCGTCCGCGGCCCTGACCAATCTCTTCCGACCTCCGATCGGCTAAGTGTCGCTGAGCGCCTTTGAGGCGCCGATGGACCCTGTCCGCGTTGTCAGCACCGACAGGGTCACGCTCGCTTCGCGAGCCCTCGACCTTTCCCGGAGTTCCCATGTCATCCGATTCTTTCGGCCGTGCCGGAGGGCTGTCTGCCCCGTCGCGCCGCCTCTTTGTTCAAGGACTTGCCGCCGGAGGCGCCGCCGCGGCGCTTGGCCTCTGGCCGCGCACCAGCTGGGCCGTCAAGGCTGAAGGCGTGCCCAACGTACTTTCTGGCACCGAGTTCGACCTGACCATCGGCGAGACGCCGATGAACTTCACCGGCGCCACGCGTCCTGCCATCACGGTCAACGGCTCGATTCCTGCACCGCTGCTGCGCTGGCGCGAGGGCACTACCGTCAACCTGCGGGTCCGCAATGCCTTGCCGCCAGGCTCCATCCATGGCCACCAGGCATCGATCCACTGGCACGGCATCCTGCTGCCAGCCAACATGGACGGCGTGCCGGGACTCAGCTTCGACGGCATCGACCGCGGCGAGACTTACCAGTACCGCTTCAACGTCGTACAGGGCGGCACCTACTGGTACCACAGCCACTCCGGTTTCCAGGAGCAGGCCGGCCTCTACGGGCCGCTGGTGAT
>NZ_JAAN01000037.1 GCF_000559025.1 Luteimonas huabeiensis HB2
CCCGCAAGCGGGGGAAGGTGCCGAAGGCGGATGGGGGGCACGCCGCAGGCGTGTAAGGCGGCCCTCATCCGGCGCTCTTGCGGGAGAAGGGACGGCAGGGTCCCGCTTGCGGGAGAAGCGACGGCATGGTCCCGCTTGCGGGAGAAGCGACGGCATGGTCCCGCTTGCGGGAGAAGGGACGGCATGGTCCCGCCAGCGGGAGAAGGAACAATGGGACCCGCGCGCGGAGCAGGGACGGTTTCGACGCTGCGGGTCGAATGTCGATACGCCCTAGTCGCGCAACGCCGCCGGCCACGGCGCGAGCGCGTCGCCGGCCAGGCGCTCGGACACCGCCCACAGGTGCGCGGCCATCGTTGCGTCGGTCTGCGCCGGGCTCTGCGGCGCCGGCGCGAAATCGCTCATGTAGGCGCCGTTGACGCCGGCCATCGCGGGGTGCGCGGCGGCGTAGCAGGGCATCGCCGCGCCCTGCGCGGGGGTGCGCGCGGTCTCGGCGTAGCGCGAGCCGGTCGATCGCAGGATGTTGGTGCGGGTGTGGCCGGGGGTGACGCAGTTGGAGGTGGCGCGGGTGCCGCGCAGCCGCCGCGCCAGCTCCAGCGAGAACAACCCGTTGGCGAGCTTGGAGTGCGCATAGCCGCGGTCGTGCCAGCCCTCGCCGGACAGGCGGTCGAACTGGATGCCGCCCGGCGGCGCGTCGCGGTGGTTGCCGCTGCCCAGGCTCACCACCCGCCCCTGCGGCGCGGCGAGCACCTGCGCGATCAGCCGGTTCGCCAGCACGAAGTGCCCGAGGTGGTTGACCGCGAACTGCCGCTCCAGCCCGCCCGCCACCTCGTGGCGCCCGAGCACGATGCCGGCGTTGCAGACCAGCGCATCGATGCGCGGCGCGAGCTCGCCCACCCGACGCGCGCACTCGACCACCGAGCCGAGGTCCGACAGCTCCAGCACCACCGGCGTGGCGCGCCCGCGCACCGCGCCGCAGGCCTCGCGGCCCTTGGCGGCGTCGCGCGCGGTGCCGATCACGTGCGCGCCCTGCGCCGCCAGCACGCGCATCGTCTCGAAACCGATGCCCGAGTTGCAGCCGGTGACCACGATGTTGCGGCCGGACAGGTCGATCCCGCGCATGACGTCGTCGGCGGTCGCGCCGGCACGCGGCGCGGGCGGGCGGTCCACGGCCGCGGCGCCAAGGGTGGCGGCCAGCGGCGAGAGCGCGGCGGCCACGAGCAGGCGGCGGCGGTGGATCGAGGGCGGCATGCGGGCGTCCGGCGTGGGCATCCGCCACGTTAACCGATCCGCACCCGGCCGCGGCGGCCCGGCGCGGCGACCCTCGCCCCGCGCGCGGGCGGAGAAACTAGAATAGTCCGCCGTTCGCTGCTTCCCCGATGACCGAACCGTCCCTGCACGCTGCGGACGACCCTTCGCCGCGTCTGGCCGCCGCCTGGCGCCGCACGCTGGCCGACGCCGATCCCGCGGCGCTGGCGCTGGTCGGCGCCCTGGCCGAGGGCGCGGCCGATTTCGCCGACCGCTTCTACGCGGCGCTGCTCGACGACCCGCGCGCGGCGCGCTTCCTGTCGCACGACCAGGTGCGCGAACGCCTGCACCCGGCGCTGCAGCGCTGGCTGCGCGCGCTGCTGCACGCCGCGCCCGACAGCGTCGAGGCGCTGATCGGCGCCAACCGCCAGGCCGGCATCGTGCACGCGCGCATCGGCATGCCGGTGGACCTGGTCGGGCGCGGCATCCGCGTGCTGCGCGGCGCCCTGCTCGAACGCATCCGCGCCGCCGCCGTCGCGCCCGAGGTGGCGTTCGCCGCCGTCGCCACGGTCGATGCCTCGATCGACCTCGCGCTGGAATGCATGACGCTGGCCTACGCCGGCGCCCACGACCGGTCCTCGCGCACGGATGCCGCCTACCGCCTGTTCTCGCTGGCGCAGAACATCGGCGCCGAGCGCGAACGCCAGCGCGCGCTGCTGCTGGACTGGGAGAACCGGCTGCTCTACGCGCTGGCCGGCCACGGCCGCGCGCCGCCGCCGCTGTCGGAGTCGGAGTTCGGGCTGTGGTTCCTGCACAAGGGCATCCCGATCATCGGCGACAACGGCGAGACCCGCCACGTGCGCGCGCTGATGGCCGAGATCGACCGCAGTCTGGCGGCGGACGCGCTGCCTTCGGCCGGGGCGTTCGAGGCGATCCGCTCGCGGCTGGACGCCATCCGCCAGCTGCTGACGCTGCTGTTCGGCCGCATCGGCGAACTGGAAGCCGGCTCCGATGCGCTCACCCGGCTGCTCAACCGGCGCTTCCTGCCGACGGTGCTGCGCACCGAGATCGAGCTGGCCGGCAGCCACCGTCACGAGTTCGCGGTGCTGCTGCTGGACGTGGACCACTTCAAGCGCATCAACGACGAGCACGGCCACGATGCCGGCGATCGCGCGCTGCAGCACCTGGCGGGGCTGCTGACCCAGTCGGTGCGCTCCAGCGACTACGTGTTCCGCCTGGGCGGCGAGGAGTTCCTGGTGGTGCTGGTCGCCGCCGGCGCCGAGCGCGCGGTGGCCTTCGCCGAGACCCTGCGCGCGCGCATCGCCGCCAGCCCGTTGCCGCTGGCCGATGGCCGCATGCTGCCGATCAGCGCGAGCATCGGGGTGGCGCCCTACGACGGCCACCCCGACTATGAGCGCCTGCTGGCCCGCGCCGACCGCGCCATGTACGCGGCCAAGCGCGGCGGTCGCGACCGGGTCGCGCTGGCGGAAACCGATCCGCCGGGCGGGTGACGCCGCGGGGGTGCGATTGTTATTTGATAACATCGCAATCCGCCCCCTCGCACCGTTCGCCATGCCTTCCCCGCCCACGGCGCCCGCCGCGCGCCTGGCCTCGATCGACCTGCTGCGCGGCACGGTCATGCTGATCATGCTGCTCGACCACGTGCGCGAGACCTTCTACCTGCACCGGCAGCTGGCCGACCCGGTGGACATCGCGCAGACCGAACCGGCGCTGTTCCTGTGCCGGCTGCTGGCGCATCTGTGCGCGCCCGTGTTCCTGCTGCTGACCGGCCTGTCCGCCTGGCTCTACGGCAGCCGGCTGCCCGACCCGCGCACCGGCACCGCCGCCTTCCTGCTCAAGCGCGGCCTGTTCCTGGTGGCGCTGGAACTGACCCTGGTCAACTTCGCCTGGACCTTCGAGTTCCCGCCCTCGACGGTCTACCTGCAGGTGATCTGGGCGATCGGCCTGAGCATGATCGCGCTGGCCGGCCTGCTGTGGCTGCCGCGCGCATGGCTGGCGGCGCTGGCGCTGGCGATCGTCGCCGGCCACAACCTGCTCGACGGCATCGCCGCCGGCGACGGCGCCGCCGGGGCGCTGTGGAAGGTGCTGCACGGCGCGCTGCTGCTGTTCGCCGCGCTGCGCGCGCTCAACGGCTACGGCGACGCGCCCTGGGTCGCCTCCGGCGACGCGCTGCGGACCTGGATGAGCGTGTTCAACCTCACCAAGTACCCGCCCTCGCTGCTGTTCCTGCTGGCCACGCTCGGGGTCGGCCTGCTGCTCCTGCGCGCCTTCGAATGGCCGCCGCTGGCGCGTGCGCTGCGGCCGCTGGCCGCCATCGGCGCCGCGCCGATGTTCTTCTACCTGCTGCACCTGTACGTGCTGAAGGCGCTGTACCTGGCGGCGCTGGCGGCATGGGGACCGAACCGGGGCGAGGTGTTCGGCGTCGATGGCGTCGGCGCGCTGGTCGCGATCGCGGTGGTACTGGCGCTGGCGCTGTACCCGCCGGTGGCCGCCTTCGCGCGGCTCAAGGCGCGGCGGCGCGACCTGGCCTGGCTGCGCTACCTGTAGCGGCCGCCGCCGCAGGCCCGCCGGCGACGCGGAACGGAAGGCTCGCGTCGGCCGCATCGCCCGCACGGCCGGAACCGGCGGGCCGAGGCGGCCGCCAGCGCATGCGGCGCGCATGTCGGCGCCCCCCATCCCGCACGCACGCCGCGCGCGACCGGGCCTGCCGCGCGCCGCGGCGGGGCAATCAGGGGCGCCGGTAGACCAGCACCGGCAGGGCGGCGCGGGTGAGCACCTTCAGGGTGACGCTGCCCAGCAGCACCGCCTGCATGCCGCGGCGGCCGTGCGATGCCATGGCGATCAGGTCGCAGCCGTGCTGGGCGGCGGCCTCGACGATCGCCTCGTCGGGGTGGCCGTGCTCCACGATCACGCTCCGGCTGTCCACGCCCAGCGCCTGCGCGCGCGCCACCGCGTCGGCGTGGTGGCGCTGCGCGGCCTCGGAGGTCTCGCGCCGATAGTCGTCGCGCGTGTACATGAGCGGATCGGCCGCCATGGCGATGACCGGGAACGGCTCGATCGTGGTGAAGAAGGTCACACGCGCGCCCAGCCGGCTGGCCAGTTCGAGGCCCTGGTCGATGGCGTATGCGGACAGTTCCGACCCATCGGTGGGAATCAGCAGGTGGCGGTACATGGCATCGTCTCCGAGTGGTCAACGGCCCCAGGGTCGTCCGCCCGTCGGTGCGATGCATTGATCCGGGTCAACGCCGCGCGGCGTCGGTCCGGGTCCGCCGGTGGACGGCCCGGACCGAGGGCTCAGGCGACCGACTTGCGCGCGGCCTTTTTCGTGGCGCTCTTCGCCGCGGTCTTCCGCGCGGCCGGCTTCGCGACCGGCGGCCGCTTCGCCACGGCCTTCTTCGCCACGGCCTTCTTCGCCGCAGCCTTCTTCGCCGCAGCCTTCTTCGCGACCGGCGCCTTCTTCGCGGCGCGCCTGGCCACGGAGGTCTTCCCGACCGTCTTCGCCGCGGCGCCCTTCTTCGCCGGCGCCGCCCCCGCATTCGCGGCCTGGCGCTTCGCGGTCTTGCGGCCGGCCCCGGCGCGCTTGAGCGCCTCCGCCTCGGATGCGGCGCTGGCCTTCGCGGCCGCCAGCTTCCGCTTCGCGCTGTCGACCTTCTTGCCGACCGTCTGGCCGACCTTGCCGACCGTCTTGCCGACCTTGCCGGCGGTCTTCCTGGCGCTGCTCACGGCCTTGCGCGCGGTGGCGACCACGCTGCTGCCGACTTCCTGCGCCTTCTCGGCCACAGCTTCGGCGGCTTCCGCGATCGTCGCCGTCACTCCGTTACCGTTGCTCATCGGGGTGTCCTCGTCTGGTCACGGGCACGATGCCCGTGGGACGGAATGTACGGAGTTTTCTCCCGGCGCGGAACAGAAAACCGCGCAGCGGCGCGGCGGCCGGGCCGCCGGCGGGCCACCGGCCGTCCCGCCGGCCGCGGGGACGGTGCGCGCGCCGCGCATTCTCGATTCCGCGCGCATTGAACCGCGAAGAGGCATCATGAACGCGCCCCGCACGGGGGCTGCGCCGGTCCCCGGCGAGCGCCCCGCGCGACCCGGCATCCGCCGCTTTCACGCAATTGCCACCCTCCTCACCGGAACAATCGACTTCCCATGCGCGCATTCTCCACCCTCCTCGCCCTGGTCGCCGCGGCCGCTTTCGGCGGGCTGGCCGCGACCGCGATCCGCGATCTGCCCCATTCCGCCCACGCGCAGGCGCCGGTGGCGCCCGCGCCGATCGGCGCGCCCGCGGGTGTGGCCGCGACCGCGGCGCTGCCGGCGTCGGTGAGCGGCCAGCCGCTGCCGTCGCTGGCGCCGATGCTCGAGCGCGTCACCCCCGCGGTCGTGAGCGTGCACAACACCCGCCGCGTGCGGGTCAGCCCCTTCGGCGCCGATCCGTTCTTCCGCCGCATGTTTCCCGAGCTGTCGCAGGAGCGCCTGGAGCGCTCGCTCGGCTCGGGCGTGATCGTGGACGCGCAGCGCGGCTGGGTGCTGACCAACCACCACGTCATCGAGGGCGCCGACGAGGTCTCGGTGACGCTGGCCGACGGGCGCACCCTGGAAGCCGAGTTCGTCGGCTCCGACCCGGAGACCGACATCGCGTTGATGCGCATCCCCGCCGAGAACCTCAGCGCGATCCCGCTGGCCGACAGCGACACCCTGCGCGTGGGCGACTTCGTGGTGGCGGTGGGCAACCCGTTCGGGTTCAACCAGACGGTGACGTCCGGCATCGTCTCGGCGGTGGGCCGCAGCAACGTGCCCGGCGTGGGCTTCCAGAACTTCATCCAGACCGACGCCTCGATCAACCCGGGCAACTCCGGCGGCGCGCTGGTCAACCTCGACGGCGAACTGGTGGGCATCAACACCGCCAGCTTCAACGTGCAGGGCAGCATGGCCGGCAACATCGGCCTGGGCTTCGCCATCCCGTCCAACCTGGCCGGCAGCGTGATGCGGCAGCTCGCCGACACCGGCTCGGTGCGTCGCGGCACGCTCGGCGTGGATACGCAGACGGTGGATGCGCGCATCGCCCAGGGCCTCGGGCTGAGCGAGCCGCGCGGCGCGGTGGTGACCCGCGTGCACGAGGGCGGCGGCGGCGCGCGCGCGGGCCTGCGCACCGGCGACGTGATCGTCTCGGCCAACGGCCAGCGCGTGGACAACGCCGAGGCGCTGCGCAACATCCAGGGCCTGCAACCGGTGGACGCGCCGATGACCCTGGGCATCGTGCGCGACGGGCGCGCGCTGGAGATCTCCGCGCGCCTGACCGAGATCCCGCGCGACGGCAGCGCCTACGATCCGCGCCTGACCGGCGCCACCCTCGCCGACCTGCCCGAGGCGCTGCGCCGCAGCAGCGACCGCATCAGCGGCGTGCTGGTCGAGCGCGTCGAGCCCGGCAGCCGCGCCGAGCGCAACGGCCTGCGCGCCAACGACCTGATCCTGGCCTCCACCGGCGGCCAGTTCCACGACCTGTCCGGCTTCCGCGCCTCGCTGGCCGACCAGCCCGACCCCCTGATCCTGCTGGTGCAGCGCGGTCGCAACCGCTTCCAGCTGCGCCTGCAGTGACGCCTTCCACCCACCGGAGAACCACGATGAGCCCCACCTCCACCGACCATCTCAAGAACAACCTCGGCGACGCCGGCAGCGCGCTGAAGCAGGCCGCCCACGACGCCGGCGATGCCCTCAAGGGCGCGGCCAGCGTGGCGAGCGAGGAACTCCGCCTGGGCCGCGCCAACGTCAAGGCCGACCTCGCCGACGGCGCCACCGCCGGGCTCTCGGCGCTGGAGAACCTGAGCGAGGCCGGCCGCGAACAGGTCGACGAGCTGATGGACAAGGGCCGCGACCTCGTGGACAGCGCCGCCGACCTGATCCGCGAGCGACCGCTGGCCTCGTTCGGCGTCGCCTTCGCGGCCGGTTGGCTGATCGCCAAGCTGGCGCGCAACTGATCCGCAACGAGGAGACGCCGTGAGGCCAGAAGAGTCTCGCTCCGAAGACGCCTGCGGCGTGGACGCCCAGACCCCGGGGCCCACGCCGCACATCGACGAGAGCGTGCGCCGCATCGGCCGCGCCGGCCGCGAGACGCTGGCGTCGGCGGCGGGCACCGGGCGCGCGCTGCGGCGGTTGATCTCCGCCGACTTCGCCCTGGCGCGCAGCGCCATGGGGCGCGCGCTCGGCTGGTGCGCGGTCGCGATCATCTTCGGCGCCTCGGCCTGGCTGCTGCTGATGGGCGTGGTGATCGCCCTGTTGCAGCAGATTCCCGGCATCTCGTGGCTGGCCTCGCTGTCGATCACCGCGCTGGTCAGCCTGGTGGTGACCGCGCTGGCGGGCTGGCGCACCGCGGTGTTCTTCGATTACGCCGGCATGCACGCCACCCGGCGGCAACTGCACCGGCTCGGCCTGTTCAACGAGCACGACGACGACGAGGACGACGACGTCGCCCCGTCGCCGGAGGCCCCCGGCGCCGCGCCGCGCGGCAAGGCGGGTGCGGCATGAACTTCGCAGCCCTGAAGCGCCGGGTGGAACGCAGCGAGCAGGTGGTGGACGGGCGCATCGCGCAGACCGACACCGCCTGGCGCGGGCTGGATGCGCGATGGCGCGAAGCCTGGACGCCGCCGCGGATCCTGCTGGCCGGCCTGCTGGCGGGTTTCTTCACCGGCAAGGCCAATCCGCACACGACGCTGCTGCGCATCGGCAAGCTGGCCAGCCCGCGCACCATGCAGATGGTCACCTCGTTGTCCGGCCTGCTCGCCTCCGCGCAGGCGGCCTATGCCGCGTTCACCGCCAAGGGCGCGGCGGACACGGCCGACACCGCCGCGCAGACCGCCGATCAGGCCGCCGAGACGGCCAGCGAGGCGGTCGAGGAGACCGCCGCGCCCGCGGCGGCCGAGCACGCCGGCATCCACGCGGCGCGTCCGCCGGCCGACCGCCGCCGTCCGGACCCGACCTGGGAGCGGCAGCCCGCGCCGGCCGAGGCCGCGACCGACGTATCCGAACGCTAGGCGAGCGCGATGGCGGCCAGCGCCGAAGCGGCCGGGCAACCGACCCCGGCGCCCTCGCCCCGCCCGCGCGCGCCGCTGTCGGTGGTGGTGCTGGCGCTGTTGGCGACGATGTTCGCCGCCTGGGCGGCACAGGCGGTGATCCTGCCGATCCTGCTGGCGATGTTCTTCGCGATGATCGGCAACCCGTTCCTGCGCGGTCTGCGGCGGTTGTACGTGCCGCGCTTCGTCGGCGCGCTGCTGGTCGTGGTCGGCGGGCTGGCGGCGACCGGCCTGCTGGCCTGGCAGCTGGCCGGTCCGCTGTACGGCTGGATCGGGCAGGCGCCGAAGGAACTGCGCGCGCTGGCGCCGCGGCTGGAGCAGATGACGCGGCCGATGCGCTCGGCCAGCGAGGCGGCCGAATCGTTCGCGCGCGCGGCCGACGGCACGCGCGGCGCGCGACGGGTGCAGGTGGTGCAGATCCAGCGCGACGACGCCTGGCAGCGGCTGGCGGCGACGCCGCGCATCGCCGCCTCGGTCCTGGCGGTGGTCCTGCTGACATTCTTCTTCATGGTCTACGGCGAGCGCCTGGGCCGGCACGCGATCGCGCTGCTGCCCGACCGCCAGCGCAAGAAGCTCACGGTGGAGATCATGGCCTCGATCGAGCGCGAGATCTCCCGCTACATCCTCACCATCACCCTCATCAACGCGGCGCTCGGCATGGCGTTCGCCGCGGCGCTGCACGGGCTGGGCGTGCCCGCGGCCGAAGCGGCGATGTGGGGCACCCTCGTGGCGCTGCTGAACTTCGCGCCCTACGTGGGCCCGTTCATCGGCGCGTTCCTGACCCTGATGCTGGGCTTCGTGTCCTTCGACACGCTGGGCGCCTCGCTGTTGCCGACGGCGATCTACCTCGGCCTGCACGCCCTGGAAGGGCAACTGATCACCCCCGTCGTGCTCGGCCGGCGCATGGCGCTGTCGCCGCTGGTGCTGATCCTGGCGCTGGCGGTGTTCGGCTTCCTGTTCGGCATCGTCGGGCTGCTGCTGGCGGTGCCGCTGTTGGTCTGCGTGAAGATGGCGCTGGTGCGGGTGGACGGCATGGAGCGCTGGGCGCGCCTGCTGGAGTGAGGGGCGACGGCGGGCCGCGCGGACTAGAATGGCCCGGTGAGCTTCCCCGTGCGCGCCATCACCCTCGACCTGGACGACACCGTGTGGCCGTTCGCGCCGATCGGCGCGCGGATCGAGCGCGTCCTCGACGACTGGATGCGCGAGCACAGCCCGGCCACCGCGCGGATGTACCCGCCGGAGGCGATGCGCGCGCTGCGCGAGCGGGTCTGGCGCGAACACCCGCAGCTGGCCCACGACCTGTCGGCGCTGCGGCGCATGACGCTGGAGATCGCGCTGCGCGACAGCGGCGCGGACCTCGCGTTGCTCGAACCCGCCTACGAGGCGTTCTACGCCGCGCGCAACCAGGTGGAGCACTACCCCGACAGCCTCGAGGCGCTGGCACGGATCGCCGCGCGGGTGCCGGTGGCCGCGCTCAGCAACGGCAACGCCGATCTCGAACGTGTCGGCATCGCCCGCTACTTCGCCTTCCAGCTCGGCGCGCGCGAGCACGGCAAGGCGAAGCCGTCGCCGTGCATCTTCCACGCCGCCTGCGCGCGGCTGGAATGCGCGCACGGCGAGGTGCTGCACGTGGGCGACCACATCGAGATGGACGTCGCCGGCGCGGCGCGCGCGGGCCTGCGCAGCTGCTGGATCAACCGCGACGGCCGCGCCTGGGACCATCCCGAACTGCGGCCCGACCTCGAGTTCGACTCGCTGGCCGGGCTGGCCGACTGGCTCGACGCGCATGCGGCCGCCCGCCCGCCGCGCTGAGCACCGCCCCTTCCTCCACTCCGCTCCACGCCTCCGGGATTCCGCATGACCGACGCCGCCGCCGATAACGCCCTTCCCTCCGGCCTGGTGGCCGCCGCCGATGCCGCCGGGGCGCGCACCCTGCACGTGGTCGATGGCGCCAGCCTGCCGGCCTGGCGCGATGCGCAGCCGCCACCGGTGCGCGCCTGGCTCGATGCGCAGGGCTTCGAGGGCCATGCCGGCACCTGGCTGGCGCTGCCCGGCGACGACGGCCTGGAATCGGCCGTGCTCGGCATCGGCGACGCGCAGGATCCGTTCTCCTGGGCGCACGCGCCCGGCGCGCTGCCGCCCGGCGACTGGCGCATCGACGGCGCCGGGCCCGACGCGGCCTGCGTGCTGGGCTGGGGCCTGGGCGCGTACCGCTTCACGCGCTACCGCCGCGGCGGACGCCCGCCGGCGCGCCTGGTGCTGGACGGCGAGCATGCCGAGACGCTGGACGTGCTGGCCGCGTGCCTGCGCGTGCGCGACCTGGTCAACACGCCCACCGAGGACATGGGGCCGGAACAGCTGGAGGACGCCGCGCGCGCGATCGCGCAGGCGCACGGCGCGCGCTTCGAGTCGGTGGTCGGCGAGGCGCTGCTCGAACGCGGCTTTCCCGCCATCCACGCCGTCGGCCGCGCCTCGCACCGCGCGCCGCGGCTGCTGCGCCTGGACTGGGGCGACGAGGCCGATCCCGGCCTGGTGCTGGTCGGCAAGGGCGTGTGCTTCGATACCGGCGGCCTGGACATCAAGCCCGCCGACGGCATGCGCAACATGAAGAAGGACATGGGCGGCGCCGCGCACGCGCTGGCGCTGGCCGGGCTGGTCATGGCGCGGAAGCTGCCGGTGCGGCTGACCCTGCTGATCCCCGCGGTCGAGAACGCCATCGGTCCGAACGCGCTGCGCCCGGGCGAGGTGATCGCCACCCGCAAGGGCATCTCGGTGGAGATCGACAACACCGATGCCGAGGGCCGGCTGGTGCTGGGCGACGCGCTGGCCCTGGCCGACGAACTGGCCCCCGACCTGGCGGTCGATTTCGCGACCCTGACCGGCGCGGCGCGGATCGCGCTCGGCCCCGACCTGCCGGCGCTCTTCAGCAACGACGACGCGCTGGCCGAGGCCTGGCTGCGGGCCGGCGAGGCCGTGCGCGACCCGCTGTGGCGCATGCCGCTGTGGCGGCCCTACCTGCGCTACCTGACCAGCCGCGTCGCCGACATGGCCAACGCCGGCTCGCGCATGGCCGGCTCGGTGACCGCCGCGCTGTACCTGGAGCGCTTCGTCTCGCGCGAGCGGCGCTGGGCGCACGTGGACGTCTATGCCTGGAACGACAACGACCGCCCCGGGCGCCCGGCCGGCGGCGAGGCGCAGGGCCTGCGCGCGGCCTGGGCGATGCTGAAGGCGCGCTACGCCCGGGGCTGACCGCGCGCCGGCGCCGTTACGGCGCCATGTCCGGCAGCGCCTCGGCCAGCGCGATCGCCTCGCGCTGGAACGCGGCGTAGTCGTCTCGCGGGACGCGATGGTCCTCGCGCCTGCGGATCTGGCGCACCGCGACCAGGCGCTTGCCGGGCACGACGACGATGTACTGGCCGAGATAGCCGATGGCCGCGTAGGCGATGACCGGCCCCCGCGCCTCGTCGAACAGATCGCGGCGGGTCAAGCCGCGCTCCGTCACCTCGCGGACGTAGCGCGCGCCCCAGTCCTCGCCCAGCGCAGCGTGCAGCGCCTGCGCGGGATCGTCGAAGCTGCGGCCGGCCAGCCCCAGCAGGGCCTGCGCGACATCCTCCGCCACGCCGTGCGCGGCGAGGCGCTCGGCGGCGTCCGCGCGCAGGCTCAGCCGCTGCCACGCCGGCACGCGCCACCACAGCAGGCCCACCTGATCCGAACGCGGCCCGGGCCGCCACAGCGCCTCGACGAACCCTTCCGGCAGCAGCCGGGTGCCGTCCGGCAGCCGGCCGTCGTCGAGCAGGAGCTGGCCGAGCCTGGCGGCATCGCGCGCGGTCAGCGGCAGCCCGGCCATCGCGTGCGGGTTGCCGGCCTCGTCGCGGTACCACGCGCCGGGGCGGATGCCCAGCGGCGCGAACAGGCGCTCGCCCAGATACACGTCCAGCGGCCGCCCCGACGCGCGCGCGACCACCCCGGCCAGCAGGTTGGTCGCCTTGTTGTTGTACGAGAACGTCTCGCCGGGCGCGGCGTCCAGTTCCGCCGCCAGCGCCAGCTGCACCACGTCCGGCGCCGGATAGATCTCGGCGCCGGCGTTGGGCGCGTTCTGCAGCCCGGAGGTGTGGTCGAGCAGCATGCGCACGGTGATCTCGCGCTTGCGGCCCTGCCGCCATTCCGGGAACCAGGTCGCGACCGGCGCATCCAGGGACTCCAGGAGGCCATCGGCCAGCAGCAGGCCGATGCCCAGCGCCACCACCGACTTGGTGGCCGACATCAGCTCGATCGGTTCGGGGTCCGCGCTGCCGCGCTCGAACAGGACTTCGCCGTCGCGCACGATCAGCACCGCATCGCTCCGGCTCTCGGCGGCGTGGCGGGCGATCGTTTCCAGCGCCTGCGCGGCGGGCCCCGGAAGCGCGGCCGCCGGCGGCGGCGACGCGGCCGGCGTCCGCGCGGCGCCGGAGGAGAAGGCCACGGCGAGCGCGGCGGCGAGCAAGCGGGGGAACGGGCGAAGCGTCATGGGCGTTTCCGTGGAAGGGCCCCGTCAAGATGCCGCGGGCCGCCGCAGCGTCGCATGCGTCGCCCCCGCAAGCAGGGAACACTCTGTTTTTCCCTTCCCCCGCAAGCGGGGGCATCTTGTTTTTTCCTTCCCCCGCAAGCGGGGAGCATCTTGTTTTTCCCTTCCCCCGCAAGCGGGGGAAGGTGCCGA
>NZ_JAAN01000038.1 GCF_000559025.1 Luteimonas huabeiensis HB2
GCGCCCGCTTGCGGGAGAAGCAGCGGTATCGCGTCGCGCTTCCTCGCGCACGCCAGGCCCTAACATGGTCCCCTCACACCCCGGGGAGCCTCACCATGCGCCGCACCGCCCTCCTGCTGCTCGCCTTCGCCGCCCTGCCCGCGCAGGCGGCGACCGTCCTCCACTGCGAGCGCCTGTTCGACGCCCGCAGCGGCCGCGTGCTCGGCGCGCACACCGTGGTGGTGCGCGACGGCCGGATCGCCTCCGTGCAGCCCGGCCGCGCCGAGGTGCCGGACGCGACCGCGGTCGACCTCGCCGGCCGCACCTGCCTGCCCGGCTGGACCGACCTGCACGTGCACCTGGGCAGCCAGTCGGGCCCGCAGAGCTACTCGGAAGGCTTCCGCCTCGATCCGGTGGACTTCGCCTACCGCTCGGTCGGCTACGCGCGCAGCACCCTGCTGGCCGGCTTCACCAGCGTGCGCGACCTCGGCGGCGAGGTCGCGCCGCACCTGCGCGATGCGATCGAGCAGGGGCTGGTGGAGGGCCCGCGCATCTTCGCCGCCGGCAAGTCGATCGCCACCACCGGCGGCCACGCCGATCCGACCAACGGCTACAACTCCATGCTCTCGCACCTGCTCGGGCCGCCCGGGCCGACCGAAGGCGTGATCAACTCCGTGGACGACGCCCGCCAGGCCGTGCGCCAGCGCTACAAGGACGGCAGCGACGTCATCAAGATCACCGCCACCGGCGGCGTGCTGAGCTACGCGCGCTCCGGCGACGCGCCGCAGTTCACGGTCGACGAGATCCAGGCGGTCGTCGACACCGCGAAGGACTACGGCTACACCGTCGCCGCGCACGCGCACGGTACCGAGGGCATGAAGCGCGCGGTGCTGGCCGGGGTGACCAGCATCGAGCACGGCACCCACATGACCGACGAGGTGATGCGGCTGATGCGCGAGCACGGCACCTGGTACGTGCCGACCCTCTACGCCGGCCGCTTCGTGGCGGAGAAGGCGGCGGAGCCGGGCTACTTTCCCGAGATCGTGCGCCCCAAGGCGGCGACCATCGGCGCGCAGATCCAGGAGACCGCCGCGCGCGCCTACCGCGCGGGGGTGAAGATCGCCTTCGGCACCGACCAGGGCGTCGGCCCGCACGGCGACAACGCCCGCGAGTTCCTGTACATGGTCGAGGCCGGCATCCCCGCGGCCTACGCGCTGCAGGCGGCCACGGTCCACGCCGCGACCGTGCTGGGCGTGGACGACCAGGGCGCGATCGAGACCGGCCATCGCGCCGACATCATCGCGGTGCCGGGCGATCCGGTGGCCGACATCGCGGCGGTGCTGGACGTGCAGTTCGTGATGAAGGACGGCGAGATCTACAAGTCGCCCTGACCCCCACCGCGGTACGAATCCCCGCCCCCGCGGCCCGCGCCCCCCAACGGCCCGGCGGGGCCCGTGTACCGCGCGCCCGGCTCCGGTTATGCTGGCCGCATGCCCGTTTCCGAACCGGACCCGGCGCCCGCGGAACCTCCGAGTCCGCCGCGCCCCGCCCGCCCGACGGCGCCCGGCCTTCGCGCCGCGCGGCCCTTCCCCATGACCGAACGCCCGCGTCTGCGCACGCGGGCCCAACCGCGTGCGCGCGATCCGCGCGCCGCAGCCGGAGCCTGCCCCGATGTTTGAATGGATGAGCGATCCCACCGCCTGGCTGGGGCTGTCGACCCTGATCCTGCTCGAGATCGTGCTGGGCATCGACAACCTGGTGTTCATCGCGATCCTGGCCGACAAGCTGCCGCCCGCGCAGCGCGACCGCGCGCGCATCATCGGCCTGACCCTGGCGCTGGGCATGCGGCTGGTGCTGCTGGCGATGCTGTCGTGGATCATGCGGCTGACCGAGCCGCTGTTCGAGGTGTTCGGCCGCGGCTTCTCCGGCCGCGACCTGATCCTGATCCTGGGCGGCCTGTTCCTGCTGTTCAAGGCGACGATGGAACTGCATTCGCGGCTGGAAGGCCGCGAGCACGCGACCACGTCGGCCGCCTACGCCAGCTTCGGCGTGGTGGTCACCCAGATCGTGGTGCTGGACGCGGTGTTCTCGCTCGATTCGGTGATCACCGCGGTCGGCATGGTGCAGCACCTGTCGATCATGTACATCGCGGTGACGGTGGCGATGGGCGTGATGCTGCTGGCCAGCAAGCCGCTGACCCGCTTCGTCAACGCCCACCCGACGGTGGTGATGCTGTGCCTGGGCTTCCTGCTGATGATCGGCCTGAGCCTGCTGGCGGAGGGCTTCGGCATCCACCTGCCGAAGGGCTACCTGTACGCGGCGATCGGCTTCTCGATCCTGATCGAGCTGTTCAACCAGCTGGCGCTGCGCAACCGCCGCAAGCGCGAGGCGGTGCGGCCGCTGCGCGAACGCACGGCCGAGGCGGTGCTGCGCCTGCTGGGGCGGCGCGCCGACGGCGCCGAGCCGCACGCCGACGCCCACGTCGAGGACCGCGTCGCCGACGAGGCCGAGCGCGCCTTCGACGACGAGGAGCGCGACATGGTCTACAACGTGCTCGGCTTCGCCGACAAGCCGATCGAATGGCTGATGACCCCGCGCCTGGACATCGTCTGGATCGACCTCGACGACGACCGCGACGCCATCGTCGCCGCGCTGCGCGAGTCGCCGCACAGCCGGCTGCCGGTCGCGCGCGGGGAGCTGGACCGCTTCGAGGGCGTGGTCGAGGCGCGCACGCTGCTGCGCCAGCTGCTCGACGGCGGCGAACTGGACCTGGCCGCCGCGATCTCCGCGCCGCTGGTCGTGCACGAGGGCGCGAGCGCGCTGCGCGTGCTGCAGGACATCAAGCGCCACCCGCTTCCGATGGCGCTGGTGCTCGACGAGTACGGCAGCGTCGAGGGCCTGGTCACCGCCAGCGACGTGCTTGCGGCGATCGTCGGCGATCTCGCCGACACCCAGGACCCCGACCGCATCGCCGCGCGCAGCGAGGACGGCAGCTGGCGGCTGGACGGCGGCATGCCCGCCGCCACCGCGGCGCAGCTGCTCGGCTTCGCCCTGGACGAGAACGCCAGCTACCACACCCTGGCCGGCCTGCTGATCTACCACCTCGACCGCCTGCCCCAGCCCGGCGAATGCCTGGAACACGAAGGCTGGCGCTTCGAGGTGGTGCGCATGCAGGGCGCGCGGGTGATCGAGGTGCGCGCCACGCCGCTGGCCGAGGCGCCGCAGCCCGCCCCGTGAACGATCCCGACCCGCGCCCGCTGCCGCCGGAACCGCCGCTGCCCAGCGACTGCTGCGACAGCGGCTGCGCGGTCTGCGTGCACGATCTCTATGCCGAGGAACTGGCCGACTATCGCGCGCGCCTGGCCGCCTGGATGCAGCGGCATCCCGAACGCCGGGATCCCGCTTGAAACGACCGGCGCCTCGCCCGGATACTCTCCCGCACGTCCGATACGGAACCTGCACGAAATGGAGATTCGAGCCGCCCGACGCCGCTTCGGGATCCGCTGCGCCGCCGCGCTGGCGGCGTGTCTTCCCGCGGCGTCCGCGTTCGCCGCGCAATGGTGGATCGTCTCCGCCTCCGGCGATCAAAGCCCTCGCTACTCGGTCTTCGCCGACGAGGACAGCATCCGGACGTTCGACAACCCCGATCCGGCCGGCGGCCGCCAGCTCGCGGCGATCGAGATGAAGGTCGTGCGCGAGGACGGGACGGACGCCGTGGAGGAGACGCACGTCTACCAGATCGATTGCCAGCAGCGGAAGCTCCGCGTCGCGGCCCTGTTCAAGCATCCTCGCCGGACCAGGGAGCTGTCGTACGACGGCAGCTCCTTCTACAGGGTGCCCCGGGGGACCGCATCGGTCGAGCTGTCCAACGCGCGATCGGCGCAGTGGGAGACGCCGCACGCGCACTTCCAGCAGCAGGCGGTCTTGTTCGTCTGCGAGCCCGACATGCGGACGCGCGACGGTCTCTTCGGCCAGCTTTCCATCGGCGACCGGGATCCGGTCTCGCTCGTCGTCACCACCTGGGACGTGCAGAGCGAATCGCGGCTGCGCGGCGCATCGCAGGAGGCCACGCCATGATCCGCCCCTTGCGCGCGCCGATCGCCGGCGCCTGCCTGCTGCTGCTTCTGCTGGCGTCCGGCGCGGCGCCGGCGCAGACCGCGTGCCCGCAAGGCGTCGCCCCGGGCAGCCCGTCCTGCGGGCCCGGAGGCGGAAGCGGCCTGTGGACGCCGCCGCCACCGCCGATCGTCAGAGAGCCCAAGCTGCACGGCGCGATCGCCATCGGCACGACCGAGCACGGCAAGACGATCGGCGCCGGGCAGTGGATCGGGTCGCGCCGCGACGCCCGCGTGGTGGCGACGAACGCGTGCCGGGACAACGGCGGCAGCGATTGCCGGGTCGCGATCCACTATGCGGACGAATGCGCCTCGATCGCCTATCCCCTCGCCGACCCGATGGCCACCCATGCGGCGAAGGCCGAGGAACGCGACGAGGCCGAGCGGACCGCCCGGGCCCGATGCGAGCGCGACGGCAGCCCCTGCAGGACCGCCTATACGCACTGCACCGACTGGTCCGCCTGGCGGAACCGGTGATCGGCTGACGCCGGGATCGCGCATGCGCTGCGTTAGCATGCTCGTCCCCCGCCGCACCCGAGGTGCCCCATGCCCGCCACGCCCGCCTATGCCGCGCCGTCGCCGCGCGCGCCGCTCGCCCCGCTGACCATCGAACGCCGCGATCCGCGCGAGCGCGAGGTCGCGATCGACATTCTCTACTGCGGCGTCTGCCATTCCGACATCCACCAGGCCCGCGACGAATGGGGCCGCGGCATCTTCCCGATGGTGCCCGGCCACGAGATCGTCGGCCGCGTGGCCGCCGCGGGCGCGGCGGCGTCGAAGTTCGCGGTCGGCGACATCGTCGGCGTCGGCTGCTTCGTCGATTCCTGCCGCGAATGCCCGCAGTGCCGCGCCGGCGAGGAGCAGTACTGCGACCAGGGCATGACCGCCACCTACAACAGCCGCGAGCGCGATACCGGCGCGCCCACCTACGGCGGCTACTCCACCCGCATCGTGGTCGACGAGGCCTACGTGCTGCGCGTTCCCGAGGGCATTCCGCTCGAGCGCGCCGCGCCGCTGCTGTGCGCCGGCATCACCACCTACTCGCCGCTGCGCCATTTCGGCGTCCAGCCGGGCGACGCCGTGGCCGTGGTCGGCCTCGGCGGCCTGGGCCACATGGCGGTGAAGCTGGCCCGCGCGATGGGCGCCGAGGTCACCGTGCTCAGCACCTCGCAGGCCAAGCGCGACGACGCGCTCGCCCTCGGCGCGAACGATTTCCTCTCCACCCGCGAGGACGGCGTGTTCGAGGCCAACGCGCGCCGCTTCGACTTCATCGTCGACACCGTGTCCGCGCCGCACGACTACAACGCCTACCTCGGCCTGCTGAAGGTGGACGGCACCATGGTGCTGCTGGGCATCCCCGACGCGCCCACGCCGGTCGGCGCGTTCCCGCTGGTGTCCAAGCGCAGGCGCCTGGCCGGCTCGATGATCGGCGGCATCCGCGAGACCCAGGAGATGCTGGACTTCTGCGCCGCGCACGGCGTCGCCGCCGACGTCGAGGTGATCGGCATCTCGGCGATCAACGAGGCCTACAAGCGCATGCTCGCCGGCGACGTGCGCTACCGCTTCGTCATCGACATCGCCAGCCTGCGGGAAGGCTGATCCCGCGTCCGGACCGGCCCGCCCCGCGGGCGGGCCTGCCGGCGCCGGCGCTCAGGACAGCGCGCGTTCGATATCCTCCAGCGGCGCGTTGGTGAGGTTCTTCGCCACCTCGAAGCGCAGCCGCTGCACCGTCTCCTTGTGCAGCAGCGGCCGGATCTGGCCCAGCGTCTGCGGATCGGCCAGCAGCACCAGATCGGCATAGCGCTGCTTCAGCGCGCCGGCATTGAGGCGCTGCGCGAGTTGCTTGGCGAAGGTCGCCTCGTCGATCTCCGAACCGTCGGCTTCCGGCGGCATGCTGCCGGCCGGGCCGTCGTCGTTGATGTCGGCCGGTTCGAGCAGTTCCTCCTGCCGCAGCGTCAGGCTGCGCTCGTCGCCGACGTTGCGCAACACGCGCGCGCCGCCGCCGTCGGCCACCACGATCAGGGTCCCGGCCGGAATCTTCACCGTCATTCGTCGTCTCCTGCATGGGCGATCGCCCGTCGCGCCGCATCTTGGACGCCCGCCCGTGACGGGCGCGGGGACGCCGCGTCGAGAGCCTGGACGGCGCTCAAAGCGCCGCGAGCGCGGTCTCGATCGCGCGCGCGTGCACGGGGCGCACCAGCCGGGCGACCTCCACGCCGTCGCGCAGCAGCACCAGGGTCGGCCACAGCTTCACGCCGTAGCTGCGGCCGAGCGGACGCCCGCGGCCGTCCTCGATGCGCAGGTGGCGCACGTCGTCGCGTCCGCGCAGCGCCGCGTCGACCAGCGGCCGCGCGGCCTGGCAATGGCCGCACCCGTCGGTCCCGAAGTCCAGCACCACCGCGCCCGGCAGGGCCTCGGCCTGCTCGCGGGTCAGCGTTTCGGGGGCGTAGCGGCTGCTGGGTGGCACGGCGGCGGTCTCCTGGTCGCGACGGCGTCCGCCCGGTCGCGCGCCGGCGCGCGGCGCCCGCGGCGCGAAGCCCGCCGGGGAACCGGCCCACCCGCACCGCCAGCGGCGCGCTCGCCGTCCGGAGCGCGCCTGGGCCGCATCGCCAACCGAAGGTTGCGCGATGCCATGGCCGATCGTACCTTGGCTGCCGCCTTTCGCGTCGCCCGATCGCACGTTCGGGATGCGAACGCCACGCAGGAGCACGGCATGACCCAGGCCATCGACCCGATCAAGCTCAAGGCCGCCGCGGAACGCCTGGCCTGGGTGCTCAAGCAGTATCCCCGCAGCGACGAAGTGCAAGGGCTGTTGCGCGCGCTCTGGCCATTGCTCGAGGACGCCAGGGCCGGACGCGTGCGCGAACCGCTGGACGGCGAGTCGATTCCGGGCGCCTGCAACTTCGGCGACGGCGTCTACGCGCCCTACAAGCACCCGGACGTGGATGAGGCCTACGCCGCGTTCTACAGGGAAATCGGCGGGCGCGAAGCGCGGCTTCCGGCACGCGCGCGAACGCGCGCGAGCGGCCGGTGAACGCAGGCGCCGGACGCCGCGCATCGCGCGCGCCCCGGCCCCGCGCGCTTCAGCGCCGCGCGCGCCGGCGCTGCCACGGGCGCAGTACGGCCAGCGCCGCGAGCCCGGCCAGCAGGCCCGCGGTCAGGTAAACGCCCAGTTCCACCGCATGCCCGAGCGCGCCCGGCGGCAGGCGTGCGGCGACCCAGCCGTGGACAGCCGCATCGGCATGGACCAGCAGGCCGCCGCCGACCAGGAACATCGCCAGCGTCCCCACCACGGTCAGCCCCCGCATCAGCCAGGGCGCCGCGGCCACCAGCCGCCGGCCCAGGCGCGCGCGGCCGCCGCCGAAGCGCGACAGCCAGAGGCCGGCGTCGTCGAACTTCACGATCGCCGCGACCGTGCCATAGACGCCGGCGGTGGCGAGCAAGGCGATCGCCACCATCACCATCACCTGCTCCAGCAGCGGCCGGCCCGCGACCACGCCCAGCGACAGCACGGTGATCTCCGCCGACAGCACGAAGTCGGTGCGGATCGCGCCGCGGACCTTGTCGCGCTCGGCCGCGGCCAGATCGGGGGGCGCCTGCGCGGCGGCCGCCGCGCGCGTGGCGTCGCGACCGCCGGCGGCCGGGCCGGCCGTCCGCTCGACCACCTTCTCCGCGCCCTCCAGGCACAGATAGAGGCCGCCGGCGACCAGCAGCGGCCCGATCGCCGCCGGCAGGAAGGCGCTCAGCGCCAGCGCCGCAGGCACCAGGATCGCCTTGTTGCGCAGCGATCCCTTGGCGACCGCCCACACCACCGGCCATTCGCGGCTGGCGCGCACGCCCGCGACCTGCTGCGCGTTGAGGGCGAGGTCGTCGCCGAGCACGCCGCCGGTCTTGGCCGCGGCGACCTTGGTCAAGGCGGCGACATCGTCCAGCACCGAGGCGATGTCGTCGAACAGCGCGAGCAGGCTGGCGCCGGCCATAGGGATTCCCGGATGCGGGCGGGCATTCTCGCCCGGCCGCGGCGGCGACGCACGCGCCCTCGCCCGCACGCAGCGGGCCGACGTTGCAACCGGATGCGAAGTCGGTCACATTCACGACCCCATCGCGATCGCTTTTCTAGTGTCGGGTTTCTCCGCAGTGCGCTCCAGACCGGTCGGCCCCATGCCCCCGCCCTCGTCGCCCGCCATCGCACGCGCCATGGAAGCCGTGGAACGGGCGCTGGCGCAACTGGAAGCGGAGATGCCGGACCTGCAGCATCTCCACCGCGATCTGTTCTCCTACGCCAACGCCTGGGCCGAACGGCACGACGCGGTGCTCGATCTCGCCCCGCCCTCGGCGCGTGCGGACGTGGAGGCGCGCCTGCGCCGGATCGGCATCCGCTGGGGCCTGGCCGACGGCGTGCGCTCGACCGGGCAGTTCCCCGCGCTCGATCCGCCGCAGCGCCCGCGGCAGGCCGCGCAGGCCGCGTCCTACGGCCGCTCGATCGCCAGCAGCTCCACCTCGAACAGCAGCGACGCGCCCGGCGGGATGACGCCGCCCGCCCCCCGATCGCCGTAGGCGAGGTCGGCCGGAATCCGCAGCTCGCGGCGCTCGCCCACGCGCATGCCGGCCACGCCTTCGTCCCAGCCGCGCACCACCCGCCCCGCGCCCAGCAGGAACGAGAACGGCTGGCCGCGTTCGCGCGAACTGTCGAAGGCGGCGCCGCGCAGGTCCGGCGCGTTCCGGTCGTAGAGCCAGCCGCTGTAGTGCACCGTCACCGTGTCGCCCGCGCGCGCGGCCTCGCCCTGCCCCGGCGCGAGTTCGACCACCTGCAGTTCGTCCACGCCGCCGCCGGCATAGGGCGCGGGGCCGGCCCCGCAGCCGGCGAGCAGCAGACACAGCGCGAGGCCGGGCGGGACGAGACGGCGAAGGGGATGCGGCACGGCGCACCTTCTGGCGGCGGAGGGCCGCTCAGGATGCCACGGCCTCGCCCGCGGCGTGGCCCGAGGCCCAGGCCCACTGGAAGTTGTAGCCGCCCAGCCAGCCGGCAACGTCGAGCACCTCGCCGACGAAGTGCAGGCCGGGCACCTTCCGCGACTCGAAGGTGGCCGAGGACACCTCGGCGGTGTCCACGCCGCCCAGGGTGACCTCGGCGGTGCGGTAGCCCTCGGTGCCGCTGGCCACCAGCGGCCAGTCCTGCAGCAGCGCCGCCATCCGCCGCAGCTCCGGCGGCGCGTACTGGCGCATCGGCCGGCTCGGCAGCCAGCGCTCAGTCAGGCGCTGGGCGAAGCGCCGCGGCAGCGCCTCGGCCAGCAGGGTCCGCAGCTCGGCGGCCGGCCGCTCGCGCTGCCAGGCCTGCAGCAGCGCGTGCGCATCGCGGCCGGGCAGCAGGTCCAGGCGCAGGTCGTCGCCCGGGTGCCAGTAGGACGAGATCTGCAGGATGGCCGGGCCGCTCACGCCGCGGTGGGTGAACAGCAGCGCGCTGGCGAAGGCGCGGCCGTTGCAGCGCGCCTCCACCGGCAGCGAGACGCCGGCCAGCCCGTCCAGGCGCTCCAGGTGGCGGCCGCTCAGCGTCAGCGGCACCAGTCCGGGGCGGGTCGGCAGCACCGCGTGGCCGAAGCCGGCGGCCAGCGCGTAGCCGAAGCCGCTGGCGCCGAGGCTGGGGATCGACAGGCCGCCGCTGGCGACCACCAGCCGCGCGGCGCGCACCCGGCCCAGCCGGCAATCCAGCTCGAAGCGGCCCGCGTCGTCGCGGCCCACGCGTCCGATCGCCGCCTGCGTCTCGATCCGCGCGCCGGCGCGCGCGCACTCGTCCAGCAGCATGCGCACCACCAGCTTCGACGACTCGTCGCAGAACAGCTGGCCGGCTTCCTTCTCGTGCCAGGCGATGCCGTGGCGCTCGACGAGCTCGAGGAAATGCCAGGGCGTATAGCGCGCCAGCGCGGACTTGACGAAGTGCGGATTGGCGCAGAGGTACTGCTCGGGCGAGGTGCCGGTGTTGGTGAAGTTGCAGCGCCCGCCGCCGGACATGAGGATCTTCTTGCCGACCCGGTTGGCGCCTTCGAGCACCAGCACCCGCAGGCCGCGCCCGGCGGCGGTCATCGCGCACATCAGGCCCGCCGCGCCGCCGCCCACGATGGCGACATCGACCTCGACCGCGCTCATCGCGGCCTCCGCCCCGGGCCCTGCGGCGGCGCATCGTGGAGCGGTCGGAGCGGGGACGGAGACATCGCGAAAGGAGAGCCGGAAGCCGCGCATTCTAGGGCCTGCCGCGTCGGGCTTCATCGCCGCCGGAAGCGCGGATGCGAGAATAGGCCGGTTTTTTCGCACGGAATGCCCATGATCTTCCGCATCTCGCTGTGCCTGATCCTCGCCCTGTCGCTCGCCGCCGGCCTGGCGCCGGAGGCGTTCCAGGCGTGGACCGGGCAGGCACTGGCGGAGGTGATCCGCCACGTCGGCTGGCTGTACCTGCTGATCGTGTTCCTGATCCTGGCCTTCGTCGCCTACATCGCCTTCGGGCCGCTGGCGCGGCTGCGCATCGGCGGGCGCGACGCCGAACCGGAGTTCTCCAACACCGCGTGGCTGTCGATGCTGTTCGCCGCCGGCATGGGCATCGGCCTGGTGTTCTGGGGCGCGGCGGAGCCGGTCTCGCACCTGGTGACCCCGCCCGAGGGCCTGGCGCCGGAGAGCCCGCAGGCCGCGCGCGCGGCGATGCGCTACGCGTTCTTCCACTGGGGCCTGCACCCGTGGGCGATCTACGCGCTGATGGGCCTGGCGATCGCCTGGTTCCAGTACAACCGCAACGGCCGCGGTCTCATCAGCGACCTGCTGCAGCCGCTGATCGGCGAGCGCCACCGCGGCTGGATCGGGCGCGCGGTGAACATCGTCGCCGTCGTCGCGACCGCGCTCGGCGTGGCCACCACGCTCGGCATGGGCACGCTGCAGATCGGCGCGGGCCTGTCCCGCGTGTTCGGGCTGCAGAACGGCCTGCCGCTGCAGATGGCGGTGATCGCGGTGGCCTTCGTGCTGTACACGGCCTCCAGCGCCAGCGGCGTGGAGCGCGGGGTCAAGTGGCTGTCCAGCTTCAACCTCGCCCTGGCCGGCGCGCTGCTGGTGCTGGTGGCGCTGCTGGGGCCGACCGGCTTCGTCTTCGACACCTTCACCACCTCGCTGGGCAGCTATCTCGACCACCTGGTCGAGATGAGCCTGCGCATGGCGCCGTTCTCCGGCAGCAACTGGGTCGCCGACTGGACGATCTTCTACTGGGCGTGGTGGATCTCGTGGTCGCCGTTCGTCGGCGCCTTCATCGCCCGGGTCTCCTACGGCCGCACCCTGCGCGAGTTCGTGCTGGGCGTGGTGGTCGCGCCGACCCTGCTGGGCTTCGCCTGGTTCGCTACCTTCGGCGGCACCGCGCTGTGGGCGCAGCTGTTCGGCAGCGTGGACATGGCCGGCGCGCTGGCCGGCGGCTACGAGACCGTGCTGTACCTGATGTTCGACAGCCTGCCGCTGTCGGGCCTGCTGGCGGCGCTGGCGATCCTGCTGGTGGCGATCTTCTTCGTCACCTCCGCCGACTCCGCGGTGCTGGTGCTGGGCTCGATGTCCAGCGAGACCGCCGGCGACCCGCCGCTCAAGCGCAAGCTGGTATGGGGTTCGGCGATCGCGCTGGTGGCCGCGGCGATGCTGGTCGCCGGCGGGCTGGAGGCGCTGCAGGCGCTGATCACCATCGCCGCGCTGCCCTTCGCGCTGCTGCTGGTCGGGGTGATGGTGGGCCTGTACCGGGTGCTGAGCCTGGAGGCGCTGCGCGAGAAGGCCGAGGAGCGCCGCGCGCGGCGCGCGATCGAGGCCTGGATCGAGCGCGAACAGGCGCAGCAGGCCGAGCGCGAGGCCGCGGGTGGGGATTAGCTTCCGGACGGCGCGGTCGCCGCGCCGCCGGCATTCCGGCGCGGTCGCCGGAGCCTGCCTGCCGGTAGCGCCGGCGCGGCGCGCTCATGCGCTGCGCGCCCGATGCCGGGAGCGCGGGGCGGCGTGTCAGCCGCCGACCGCCTCGCCGCCGGCGCCTTCGCCCGGCGCGCTGCCGCCGCGCAGCCGCTTCAGCAGCCACACCGCGCCCAGCACCGCGGCGCCGGCGACGATCCCGACCAGGGCGTTGCCGATCATGCCAACCAGGGTGCCGAGCAGGCCGGGCGGCGCGACATCGGCGACCAGATCGTGCAACGGGCCGATGGCGTGGACCAGGATGCCGCCGCCGACCAGGAACATGGCCGCGGTGCCGACCACCGACAGCGTCTTCATCAGCCACGGCGCCGCGGCGACGATGCCGCGCCCCAGCGCCGCGCGCGCGCCGTCCTTGGCCGCCAGCCACGCGCCGGCGTCGTCGAGCTTGACGATGCCGGCCACCAGCCCGTACACGCCGACCGTCATGCCCAGCGCCACGGCCACCAGGGTCAGCACCTGCTGGCCGAAGGCGGCCTGCTGCACCACGCCCAGCGACAGCACGATGATCTCCGCCGAGAGGATGAAGTCGGTGCGGATCGCACCGCGGATCTTGTCCTTTTCCTCCGCCACCACGTCCACCGCGGGATCGGCCAGCCGCGCCAGGTGCTCGGCGTGGCGCTTGTCCTTGTCCTCGGGGTGCAGCAGGCGATGCGCGATCTTCTCCACGCCCTCGTAGCAGAGGAAGGCGCCGCCGATCATCATCAGCGGGGTGATCGCCCAGGGCAGCCACGCGCTGATCGCCAGCGCCGCGGGTACCAGGATCGCCTTGTTGAGCAGCGACCCCTTGGCCACCGCCCACACCACCGGCAGCTCGCGCTCGGAACGCACCCCGGCGACCTGCTGCGCGTTGAGCGCGAGGTCGTCGCCGAGCACGCCGGCGGTCTTCTTGGCCGCGGCCTTGGTGAGGATGGCGACGTCGTCCAGGATCGAGGCGATGTCGTCGAGCAGGGTCAGCAGGCTGGCACCGGCCATGGGGGCTCCGGAGGACGGCGATGAGGGAAGGGGAGGCAGGGGACGCGTCCGTCGCCCGGCGCCATTGTGCGGCATCCAGGGGCGGCATGGTGCGGTGCACCGTCGCCGCGGCTCCGCCCCGTCGCCCGCGCACTTGCGCCCGTTCACCGGCATGAAGCCGCGCGTGAAGCGCGCCGGCACAAAGGCGGTGCGAACCGCGCGCCTGCGCGCCCTGCACGCGTGGCCTGCTGCGTGTGGCCGGCGTGAATCACCCGCCAT
This sequence comes from Luteimonas huabeiensis HB2, assembly GCF_000559025.1. Lineage (GTDB taxonomy): Bacteria > Pseudomonadota > Gammaproteobacteria > Xanthomonadales > Xanthomonadaceae > Luteimonas > Luteimonas huabeiensis. The sequence goes on from NZ_JAAN01000038.1 coordinate 13,296, forward strand.
CGACCGCGGCGACGCTACTCCAGGCGCTCCCCCGCAACCCAGCGACCCGATGAAAGCGCTCACCTACCACGGCCGCAAGGACGTGCGCGTCGAAACGGTCCCCGACCCCAGGCTGATCGAGGCCGACGACATCCTGCTGCGCGTCACCGCCACCGCCATCTGCGGCTCCGACCTCCACCTCTACCGCGGCAAGATCCCGGAAGTGCACGAGGGCGACATCCTCGGCCACGAATTCATGGGCGTGGTGGAGGAGGCCGGCCCCGGCGTCACCCGGGTGCGGCCCGGCGACCGCGTGGTGATTCCCTTCGTCATCGCCTGCGGCGAGTGCTTCCATTGCCGGCTGGACGAGTACGCGGCGTGCGAGACCACCAACACCGGCCAGGGCGCGGCGCAGAACCGCAAGGGCCTCAAGCCGCCGGCGGCGCTGTTCGGCTACAGCCATCTCTACGGCGGCATCCCCGGCGGCCAGGCCGAGTACGTGCGCGTGCCGCAGGCCAACGTCGGCCCGCTGCGGGTGCCCGACGCGCTGCCGGACGAGCAGGTGCTGTTCCTGTCCGACATCCTGCCCACCGGCTACCAGGCCGTGCTCAACGCCGAGGTCCGCGAGGGCGCCACCGTGGCGATCTTCGGCGCCGGCCCGGTCGGCCTGATGGCCGCGGCCTGCGCGCGCATGCGCGGCGCCGAGCGCATCTTCATGGTCGACCGCCACCGCTACCGGCTCGATTTCGCCGAGCGCGCCTACGGCGCGACCCCGATCGATTTCGCCGAGCGCGACGATCCGGCCGCCTGGATCGTCGAGGAGACCGGCGGCCGCGGCGTGGACGCGGCGATCGACGCAGTCGGCTTCGAGGCCAAGGGCAGCGCCGCGGACACCGTGCTCACCACGCTCAAGCTCGAGGGCAGCAGCGGCTTCGCCCTGCGCCAGTGCATCGCCGCCACGCGACGCTGCGGCATCGTCAGCGTCCCCGGCGTCTATGCCGGCTTCGTGCACGCCTTCATGTTCGGCGACGCCTTCGACAAGGGCTTGGCCTTCCGCATGGGCCAGACCCACGTGCAGCGCTTCATGCCGGAGCTGCTGGAACACATCGGCAACGGCGACCTCGATCCCGGCGCGATCGTCTCCCACCGCCTGCCGCTGGCCGAGGCCGCGCACGGCTACGCCCTCTTCGACGGCAAGGCGCAGGACTGCCGCAAGGTGGTGCTGACGCCCTGACGGGCGACGCGCCGGCCCCTGCCGGGGCCCGGCGCTCAGCCGCGCGCGCCGAGCCCCGGCACCGTGGGCGACGCCGCGTCGGCAAGCTCGTGCTCGAGCCGGGCCAGGTACGCGGCGAAGCCGCCGCAGGCGCGCGCCTTGCGCCGCGCGCTGGTGATCACCGCCGGCGCGGGCGCCCAGCGGATCGTCGCGCCGCAGGCCTCCAGCGCCGCCACCAGGGCCACGTCCTCGCCGCAGGCCAGCGGCGCGAAGCCGCCGCAGCGCCGGTACGCCGCCGCCGACACGCCCAGGTTGGCACCGTGCACGTGCCGGTGCCCCGGCACCTGCGGGTGGGCGCGCAGGTAGGCCTCGACGGTGGCGGCGGCGTATCCGCTCCAGTCGTCCACCGCCACCATGCCGCAGAACGCGTCCGTGCCGGACTCGAGCTGGCCGCGCAGCCAGTCGTGCGGCACCCGGCTGTCGGCGTCGGTGCACGCCAGCCAGCGCGCGCCCAGCGCCAGCGCGCGCGCGGCCGCCGCGCGGCGCGCGGCCCCCACGCTGCCCGCGCGCACGTCCATCGCCTCGGCGCCGTATGCGAGCGCGATCTCGCGCGAGCGGTCGGTGCAGCGGTCGAGCGCCACCACCGTGCATACCGTCTCGCCGGTCGCCTCGACCGCCCGCGCGGCCTCGCGCACCGAGGCCAGGCAGCCGCCCAGCAAGGCCTCTTCGTCATGCGCCGGCACGAGGACCGCGATCACGCCAGTCCCTCGCGCTGGGCGACCGAGGCCATCGTGCCCCAGCCCTCCAGCAGCAGGTCGGGATCGCGGTAGGCGAACAGCCGCGGCAGGCCGATGCCGTCGAACACGCGGTGCGCGTCCTCGCTGGCGGTCAGGCGCTCGGCGAAGGGCCAGCGCCAGTGGCAGGCGACCAGGGTGCCGCCCGGCTCGAGCGCCGCCTCCAGCCGGTGCGCCATCCGCGCGAGCGCGCCGGCGTCGAGGTAGTAGGCCAGCTCGCTGACCACGATCAGGTCGAAGCGCCCGTCCGGCCACTCGTCCGGGTGCCGCTGCCGGCGCAGCTCGACGTGGTCCAGGCCCGACAGGCGCGCTCGCGCGTGCGCCAGCGCCGCCCCGGCGGCGTCGGTCGCGACCACGCGCCCGCAGCGCGCGGCGAGCGCCTCGGTCAGCGCGCCGACCGAGCAGCCCGCCTCCCAGCAGCGCGCGAACCGCGCCTGCGGCAGACAGGCCAGCAGAAGCTCGCGCTTGCGGCGCTCGTACCAGCGCGCATCCACGCCCCAAGGGTCGGGAACGTCGTGCAGCCGCTCGAAGTAGTCCAGGTCCGCGATCACAGCACGAAGGTCTCGAAGTCGCGGCGGAAGCGCGCCAGCACCCAGCGCGGCAGGATCGGCTCGGCCGCCGCGGGCATCGCCGACCCGCGGCCGAGCTGGCTGGCGAAGGCGCGCAGCGCCCACAGCTTGCGCGCGCGGGTCGGCCGGTCCAGCGGCAGCCGGCGCATGTCCGCCACCGGCAGGTCGCGGCCGTCGGGATGGGCCCAATGCCAGCCCCAGACCGGGAACTCCATCCGCCGGCAACCGGCGCGGCCGGCCGCGTCGGCGACCGCCGCGGCCGCGGCCTCGTGGTCGGGATGGCCGTCGCGGCGCCAGGTGGTCAGGACCAGATCGCGGGGCTGCAGCAGGCGATGGATGCGCAGCGCGAGCGCGGCGCCCGCCGCCTGCAGGCCGCCGTCGGGCAGGCGCAGGTGCTCGACGCCGCCGCTGGCCACGCCCAGGCGCTCCAGCGCGCGATGCAGTTCGACCCGCCGGATCCGCGCAAGCGACGCGCGCGCAGCCCCGGGCAGCGTCGGGTAGCAGCGCTCGCCGTCGGTCAGCGCCAGCACCCGGACCGGCAGCCCGCGCGCCGCGGCCAGCGCCATCAGGCCGCCGGCGCCGAGCACCTCGTCGTCGGGGTGCGGCGCGACCACCACCAGCCGGCGCGCGTCGCCCAGCAGCGCATCCGGCGCCGCCTCCGGCAACGCCCGCAGCCAGGCGGCCCGCAGCCAGTCCGGCTCGGGCGTGCCGCGTCCGGCGATCAGGCGCGCGTCGGCGCCGTCGGGCGCGGCGGCGGGCAGGCGCGTGGCGTCGGCCGCGGCATCGGTCAGGGCAGCCACGGGGCGCGCTCCAGCGCGTGGGCCGCTTCGCCCAGGGCCTGCAGGTCCTTCTCGGCGTGGTGCTGGCGGACGAACACCGCCAGGTCGGCGCAGCGCTGCGCATGCGTGCGCTCCAGGCACAGCGGCGCCGGGCCGAGCGCGCGCCCCACGCGATCCAGCGTCAGCGCGCAGGCGGCCTCCACCGCGCTGCGCACGCGCACCACCGCATCGCGGTGGGCGCGCGCGGGCGCGGCGTCGATGGCATCGGCGGTCTCGCGCAACAGCGCGGCCGAGGCGGCCAGCGCCGCGTCGATCGCGCCCAGGTGCGCGGCCGCGTGCGGGTTCCGGACGACGGCGGCGTCGCACCGCAGCCGTTCGGCGACCGCGGCCGCGCCGCCCTGCCAGCAGGCGGCGACCCCGGCGCCGCCGTGCCAGAAGCCCGGCCGCTCGAGGTAGGCGCGCGCTGCGCCGACCGCGCGCGCGGGCGTGCCGTCGAAGCGCACCTCGCCGCTGCGCACCGCGCCCATGCCCAGCGCCTGCCAGGCCGCGTCGTCGACCTCGACGCCGGGTGCGTCCAGGGCCACCGCCGCCAGCCCGCGCTCGCCGCCGGGCAGCCGCACCGTGACCAGCGCATGGCTGACGAAGTCCGCGCCCGAGCACCAGGCCTTGCGGCCGTGCAGGCGCTCGCCCTCCAGGCGCAATTGCGCATGCGGCGGCTCGGCGGCCCACACCGCCCAGACCTCGTCGTGCCCGGGGCCGGGGGCCTGCAGCTCGGCGCAGATCGCCTGGGCGTCGTAGTGGGCCTCCAGCACCTTCGCCAGGGCGAGGTCGCGCGCGGCCAGTTCCGCCAGCGCCCGCCAGCGCGCGCGCGTGCCGCGCCCCGGCAGCGGTAGCGCCGGCCGCTCGCGCAGCGCCTCGCGCACGGCCTTGCGCAGCGCCGGGCCCGCCAGCGGCGGATAGACGGCGGGCGACGCGGCAGCGATGCGGGAGCTCTCGACGGGCACGGGCGACCATCCCTGGGGAGGACGAGGCACCGTAGGCAGCTGCAAGTGAGCGCGGCGCGAACCCGGTCGCCGACGTCGTGCGGCCGGCCGCCGACGCAGCGCGCTCAGCCGCACGGCGGATCGGCGGCCGGAAGGCCCGGCGCAGCGCGTCCGGACCGTCGATCAGCGCGACGACGCAGCCCCTCGTCTACAGCGCCTCCATTCGCCGCCGGGCGGTGGACCAGCCAGCGTGTCGAACGCCTGCACGCCGGATACCCGGTCGACGAGCCAAGCCGCGACGCGATGCGGCACGACGGCGGGGCCAGGCCCTGGGCTGTATCGACAGTCAGCGCGCGAAAGGCCCGCTCTTGGAGGCACGCTGTCTGGCCTGCCCCACAAGCGGGGAGCCTCTTGTTTTTCCCTTCCCCCGCAAGCGGGGAGCATCTTGTTTTTCCCTTCCCCCGCAAGCGGGGGAAGGTGCCGA
>NZ_JAAN01000039.1 GCF_000559025.1 Luteimonas huabeiensis HB2
GTCCTTAAGATACAAGGGCGCTCTTGAACGCCGCGCCGTGCCCCTGCAGCCCGGGAATGTTAGCCGAGGCGATGCGCGCTCACGCTCGAGCGGCGACTTCTTGAAAGGAAAAGGCGGCCAGAAGCCGCCTTTTTCCGACTTGCCCAGGGGCTCAAACCCCCAGCGGATTCGCCTTCTCCGCGTCGATCCTGTACAGCTTGATCGCCCGCGAGACGTCCTTCGGGGTCATCTTGCCGTCCTTGGCCAGCGCGGCGATGGCGGCATGGGCGATGTGGAAGCGGTCCACCTCGAAGAAGCGGCGCAGGTTGGCGCGGGTGTCGGAGCGGCCGAAGCCGTCGGTGCCGAGCACGGTGTAGGTCATCGGCACGAAGGCGCGGATCTGGTCGGGAATCGCGCGCACGTAGTCGGTGGCGGCGATCGCCGGGCCCTGGCGGCCTTCCAGCAGCTCGGTCACGTAGGGCTTGCGCGGCTTCCGGGCCTCGGGATTGAGCCGGTTCCAGCGCTCGGCGTCGAAGCCGTCGCGGCGCAGCTCGTTGAAGCTGGGGCAGGACCAGATGTCGGCGGTCACGCCGAAGTCCTTGTCCAGCAGCTCGGCGGCGGCCATGGCCTCGCGCAGGATGGTGCCGCTGCCCAGCAACTGCACGCGCAGCTCGCCCTTCTTGGGCTTGCCGGCATCCTTGAGCAGGTACATGCCCTTGATGATCCCGTCCGCGGCGCCCTCGGGCATGTCCGGGTGCGGGTAGTTCTCGTTCATCAGGGTGATGTAGTAGTACTCGTCCACCTGCTCTTCCAGCATGCGCCGCATGCCGTGCTGCAGGATCACCGCGACCTCGTAGCCGAAGGTGGGGTCGTAGCTGCGGCAGTTGGGCACGGCGCCGGCCAGCAGGTGGCTGTGGCCGTCCTCGTGCTGCAGGCCCTCGCCGTTGAGCGTGGTGCGCCCGGCGGTGGCGCCGAGCAGGAAGCCCCGCGCGCGCATGTCGGCGGCCTGCCAGGCGGAGTCGCCGATGCGCTGGAAGCCGAACATCGAATAGAAGATGTAGAACGGCAGCAGCTGCAGGTCGTTGGTGCTGTAGCTGGTGGCGGCGGCCATCCAGCTGGAGAACGCGCCGGCCTCGGTGATGCCTTCCTCCAGCACCTGGCCCGCGGCGTCCTCGCGGTAGTACATGAGCTGGTCGCGATCGACGGGCTTGTACTTCTGGCCCTGCGGGGCGTAGATGCCGAGCTGGCGGAACATGCCCTCCATGCCGAAGGTGCGCGCCTCGTCGGCGACGATCGGCACCACGCGCGGGGCGACCTGCTTGTCGCGCAGCACGATCCCCAGCGCCTGCACGAAGGCCATGGTGGTGCTGATGGCGCGCTCGCCGGTGGACTTCAGCAGGCGATCGAAGACTTCCAGCTTGGGCGCGGCCAGCGACTGGCTGGCCTTGCGCCGGCGCTGCGGCAGGAAGCCGCCGAGCTGCCGGCGGCGCTCGCGCATGTACTGCACTTCCTCGGAATCTTCGCCGGGGTGGTAGAACGGCACCTGGCCGTCCTTGAGCTGCTCGTCGGCGACCGGGATCTTGAAGCGGTCGCGGAAGGCGCGCACGGCCTCGTCGTCGAGCTTCTTGGTCTGGTGGGTGGGGTTGAGCGCCTCGCCGGCGCTGCCCATGCCGTAGCCCTTGACGGTCTTGGCCAGGATGACCGTCGGCTGGCCCTTGGTGCGCACGGCCAGGTCGTAGGCGGCGAAGACCTTGTGCGGATCGTGGCCGCCGCGGTTGAGCCGCCAGATGTCCTCGTCGGACAGGTTGGCGACGAGGTTGGCGGTCTCCGGGTACTTGCCGAAGAAATGCTCGCGCGTGTAGGCGCCGCCGAAGGCCTTGCAGTTCTGGTACTCGCCGTCGACGGTCTCCATCATCAGGCGCTTGAGCATGCCGTCCTTGTCCTTGGCCAGCAGCGGGTCCCAGTAGCTGCCCCAGATCAGCTTGATCACGTTCCAGCCGGCGCCGCGGAAGCTGCCTTCCAGTTCCTGGATGATCTTGCCGTTGCCGCGGACCGGGCCGTCCAGGCGCTGCAGGTTGCAGTTGATGACGAACACCAGGTTGTCCAGGCCCTCGCGGCCGGCCACCGAGATCGCGCCCAGGCTCTCGGGCTCGTCGGTCTCGCCGTCGCCCAGGAAGCACCAGACCTTGCGGTCGGTCTTGGGGATCAGGCCGCGGGCTTCCAGGTACTTCCAGTTGCGCGCCTGGTAGATGGCGGCGATCGGGCCCAGGCCCATGGAGACGGTCGGCACCTGCCAGTAGTCGGGCATCAGCCACGGGTGCGGGTAGGAGCTGATGCCGCGGCCGTCGACCTCCATGCGGAAGTGGTCGAGCTGGTCCTCGGTGAGGCGGCCCTCCAGGAACGAGCGCGCGTAGATGCCGGGCGAGCTGTGGCCCTGCACGGCGACGAGATCGCCCGGGTGCTCGCCCTCGGGGCCGCGCCAGAAGTGGTTGAAGCCGACGTCGTACAGGGTGGCCGCGCTGGCGAAGCTGGCGATGTGGCCGCCGAGGTCGCCGGGCTTGCGGTTGGCGCGCACCACCATGGCCATCGCGTTCCAGCGGATGATGGAGCGGATGCGCCATTCCAGGTCGGCGTCGCCCGGCATCCGCGGCTCGAGGTGCGGCGGGATGGTGTTGATGTACTCGGTGGTGGGCGAGAACGGCAGGTGGGCGCCCGCGCGGCGGGTCAGCTCCACCATGTTCTGCAGCAGGGAATGGGCGCGCTCGGGGCCGTCGGCGTCGATGACCGCCTTCAGCGACTCCACCCACTCTCGGGTCTCGGCGGGATCGGGGTCGTTCTGCAGCAGATCGGTCAACCAGTTCATCGTCTCGGGCTCCGCGGGGCGGCCGCGCGGCCGCGCCAGTGCTTCGGGTGCGTGGGCCCCCGATTCTAGCAGGCGCCCCGCCCGCCCCGCCCGCTCCCGGAACGGGCGAAAACCCCATGCGCGGCGGCGCGTCGAACCCGCCCGCCGGGACGCCCGCGCGACCCGGCGCGGTCCGGGCGCGTCCCTCGCCTTGACGCCGCCTTCACACCGATCCGACATGATTCGTCGGTTCGCACCACGGCACGGGGGATCCGCGCCGCCGCCGCCCGAGCGATGGGCGATCCACGCGCCGAACCGGGGGGAAGGGCCGCAGGGATGCCGGCGTCCGGAGCCGTCCGACGTCGCCACCGCTGCCCACCGCATGTCCGCTGTCCTTCCATCCGCCACCGCCTGGTCGAAACTCCGCCTGCCGGCCCTGGTGCTGGCGATCGCGCTGATCGTGATCGGCCCGTTCCTGCTGATGCGCACCGCCAGCACCAGCAGCGAGCGCGCCTGGAAGCGCGTGAACCACACCTACGAGGTCGAGGCGCGGCTGCAGGCGCTGGCCGCCGACGTGCGCAACGTGGAGTCGGCCGCGCTCGGGTACGGCTACGGCCTGCCGCCGGAGCGGCTGCAGGAGCGCATCGACGCCAGCCGCCCGCGCATCGCGCCGGGCCTGGCGGCGCTGGAGGCGCTGATCCACGACAACCCGCAGCAGCAGATCCGCTTCGGCCGCCTGCGTACCCTGCTGGAACTGCGCCTGACGCAGGTGGACCGATTGCTGGCGGCGCAGGGCGACGCCGATCCCGCGGTGGTGGAAGAGCTGCTGACGCGCTACCCGATCCACCGGCTGGTCGAGGAGATCGTGGCTGAGGAGCGCACGCTGCTGGCCGACCGCCTCGCCGAGGCGGAGGCCGCCAGCGCCCGCGCCCGGCTGCTGAGCTGGGTGGCGGTGATCGCGCAGTTGCTGCTGCTGGGCGCGCTGGGCTACTTCCTGCTGCGCGAGATGGCCCGCCGCCTGGAGGCCGAGGGCGGCGCCACGCGCGCGGCCAACCGCGCCAGCGTGATCCTGGACACGGTGCGCGAACCGATCGTGCTGCTGGACGCGCACAACCGCGTGGTGATGCTCAACGCCGCGTTCGCCGAGCTCTACGGCGTGGAGGGCGACGCCCGCGGCGTGCCGCTGGCGGAGCTGGGCGGCGGCGCCTGGAGCGATCCGCAGGTGCTGCGCCGGCTCACCGACGTGCTGACCCGCGACCGGGAACTCTGGGATTTCGAGATCACCCAGCGCACCGCCGAGAACGTCGAGCGGGTCATGCTGCTCAGCGCGCGGCGCATGCCGCTGCCCGACAGCGACGACCTGGCGGTGCTGGTCACCGCCAGCGACATCAGCGCGCAGAAGATCAACGAGCGCCAGATCCGCGAGCTCAACCGCCAGCTGGAGGGCAAGGTGGAGCAGGTCTCCGACGTGAACCGCGAACTGGAAGCCTTCAGCTACTCGGTCTCGCACGACCTGCGCGCGCCGCTGCGCCACATCGCCGGCTTCGCCGACAAGCTGGGCCGGCACCTGGGCGACTCGGTGGACGACAAGGGCAAGCACTACCTGGAGGTCATCTCCAGCTCGGCGCGGCGCATGTCGGCGCTGATCGACGACCTGCTGGTCTACTCGCGCCTGGGCCGCAGCGCGCTGCGGCTGCAGATGGTGGACATGCAGTCGATGGTCAACGACACCCGCTCGGTGCTCGATTCCAACGCGCTGGCCGACCAGCCCGAACACCGCATCGTCTGGCGCATCGCCCCCCTGCCCGTGGTGGTCGCCGACGAGAACATGCTGCGCCAGGTGTGGCTGAACCTGCTGGGCAACGCGGTCAAGTACAGCGCCCACTCGGAGCCGGCGCAGATCGAAGTGGGCTACGAGCAGCTCCCCGACGGCACCCACAAGTTCCGCGTCAGCGACAACGGCGCCGGCTTCGACATGAAGTACGCCGGCAAGCTGTTCGGCGTGTTCCAGCGCCTGCACTCGGCCAGCGAGTTCCCCGGCACCGGCATCGGCCTGGCCAGCGTGCGCCGCGTGCTTTCGCGCCACGGCGGCCGGATCTGGGCCGAGTCCGAACCCGGCCAGGGCGCCACCTTCCACTTCACCCTGCCTCCCACCGGCGACGTCAACATCGCCGCCACCCACCCCGAGAACGCGAAATGACCGAGATCCGCACGATCCTCCTCGCCGAGGACAGCCCGCACGATGCCGAGATGGCGATCGATGCGCTGCGCGAGGCGCACCTGGTGAACCCGATCGTCCATGTGGAGGACGGCGTGGAGGCGCTGGACTACCTGCTGCGCCGCGGCCGCTTCGCCGACCGCACCGATCCTGATCCCGCCGTGCTGCTGCTCGACATCAAGATGCCGCGCATGGACGGGCTGGAGGTGCTCAAGCAGCTGCGCGAGGAAGAATCGCTCAAGCGCCTGCCGGTGGTGATCCTGTCGTCCTCCCGCGAGGAGAGCGACCTGGCGCGCAGCTGGGACCTGGGCGTGAACGCCTACGTGGTGAAGCCGGTGGACGTGGACCAGTTCTTCGAGGCGGTGCGCACGCTGGGCAAGTTCTGGGCGGTGCTCAACGAAGCCCCGGAAGGGGAGTGAGGCGATGATGGACGCGCCGGGAGGGTGGCGCATCCTGATCGTCGACGATTCCCGCGACGATGCGGAGCTGACCGAGATCGCCCTGCGCGAGGCCGGGCTGCGCTTCGTCGCGCGGCGCGCCAGCACCGCGCAGGACATGGACGAGGCGCTGGCCGCGTTCTCGCCGCAACTGGTCATCTCCGACCTCAACCTGCCCGGGTTCTCCGGCGAGGAAGCGCGCGCGCTGGCGCGCGCGCACGATCCGGCGCTGCCGTTCGTGTTCCTGACCGGCGCGCTCTACGCGCCCGAGCCGCCGCCGGATGCCGACGTGCCGTTGCTGACCAAGGACGCGCTGGGCGAGCTGCCCGACCTGTTGCGCGGCCTGCTGCCGGAAGCCGAGTAGCCAGGGGTCAGGGACCGGAGGCCAGGGGCCAGGGAGAAGCGGCGAAAGCGCCCCCCCTGGCCTCTGGCCCCTGATCCCTGGCCTCTGGCCCCTGGCCCCCGGCCCCTGCCCTACTGCCCTTCCCGCTGCGCCTTGCGGATCTGCGCGTCCACCGCGGCGATGGCGGTCATGTTGACGACGCGGCGCGGGGTGGCGGTGGGCGTCATCACGTGCACCGGCGCGCTCAGGCCCATCAGGATCGGCCCCAGCGCGGCGCCGTCGGTCATCACCCGGACCATGTTGTAGGTGATGTTGGCGGCATCGAGGTTGGGCAGCACGAACAGGTTCGGCCGGCCCGACAGCGTGGTGTTGGGGAAGATCCGCCGGCGCAGCGGCTCGTCCCAGGCGGTGTCGGCCATCATCTCGCCGTCCACCTCCAGCCGCGGCGCGCGCTGGGCCAGGATCTCGCGCACCCGGCGCATCTTGGACGCGCTGGCGTCCTCGTGGCTGCCGAAGTTGGAGTGCGACAGCAGCGCCACCTTGGGCTCGATGCCGAAGAGCTTGAGCCGGTACGACGCCTGCAGGGTGCTCTCGGCCAGCTGCTCGGCGGTGGGATCGTGCTGCACGTGGGTGTCGAGGAAGAACCACAGGCCGCGGTCGTTGACCACGCCGGTCATCGCCGAAGTGCTCTGCACGCCCTGCTCCAGCGGGAACACGCTGCGGATGTAGCCGAGCTTCTTGTGGAAGCGGCCGACGATGCCGCACAGCATCGCGTCCGCCTCGCCGCGCTGGACCATCAGCGCGGCGATCAGCGCCGGCCGCGAGCGCATCAGGTTCTTCGCCGAATCCGGGGTCACGCCGCGGCGCTCGGTGATGGCGTGGTACTGCTGCCAGTACTCGTTGAAGCGCGGGTCGTCGTTGATGTTGGTCAGCTCGAAGTCGCGCCCGACCTGCAGGCGCAGGCCCAGGCGGCGGATGCGCGCCTCGATGACCTCGGGCCGGCCGATCAGGATCGGATGGGCCAGGCGCTCGTCGACCACGGTCTGCACCGCGCGCAGCACCTGCTCCTCCTCGCCCTCGGCGTAGACCACGCGCTGGCGATCGCCGCGGGCGCGGTCGTAGACCGGCTTCATCACCAGCCCGGTGCGGTACAGGAACTGGCCCAGCTTGTCGCGGTAGGCGCGCATGTCCTCGATCGGGCGCAGCGCCACGCCGGACTCCATCGCCGCCTGCGCCACCGCCGGCGCCAGCATGGTCAGCAGGCGCTGGTCGAACGGTCGCGGGATGATGTACTCCGGGCCGAAGGTCGGCGTCTCGCCGCCGTAGGCGCTGCCGAGGTCGCTGGCCTCCTCCTTCGCCAGCGCGGCGATCGCGCGCACGCAGGCGAGCTTCATCGCCTCGTTGATGCCGGTCGCGCCGACGTCGAGCGCGCCGCGGAAGATGTAGGGGAAGCACAGCGCGTTGTTGACCTGGTTCGGGTAGTCCGAGCGGCCGGTGGCGATGATGCAGTCCGGGCGCACGCGCTTGGCGTGCTCGGGCAGGATCTCGGGATACGGATTGGCCAGGGCCAGGATGATCGGCCGCGGCGCCATCGTCTCGACCATCTCCGGCGTCAGCACGCCGCCGGCCGACAGGCCGAGGAAGATGTCGGCGCCCTCGACGATCTCGGCCAGCGAGCGCTTGTCGGTCTCGCGCGCGTAGCGGGCCTTGTCCGGGTCCAGGTTGTCGCGGCCGGCGTAGAGCACGCCGTCGCGGTCCACCGCCAGGATGTTCTCCGGCCGCAGGCCCAGCGCCACCAGCATGTCCAGGCAGGCGATGCCGGCCGCGCCGGCGCCGGCGGTGGCCAGGCGCACGTCCTCGATGCGCTTGCCGGCGATCTCCAGCGCGTTGATCACCGCCGCGCCCACGATGATCGCGGTGCCGTGCTGGTCGTCGTGGAACACCGGGATCTTCAGCCGCTCGCGCAGCTTGCGCTCGACGATGAAGCATTCCGGCGCCTTGATGTCCTCGAGGTTGATGCCGCCGAAGGTCGGCTCCAGGCTGGCGATGATCTCGACCAGCTTGTCCGGGTCGCGCTCGTCCACCTCGATATCGAACACGTCGATGCCGGCGAACTTCTGGAACAGCACGCCCTTGCCTTCCATCACCGGCTTGCCGGCGAGCGGGCCGATGTCGCCCAGGCCCAGCACCGCGGTGCCGTTGCTGATCACCGCGACCAGGTTGCCGCGCGCGGTGAGCTCGCTGGCGGCGCGGGGATCGGCGGCAATCTCCTCGCAGGCGTAGGCCACGCCGGGCGAATACGCCAGCGCCAGGTCGCGCTGGGTGAGCATCGGCTTGGTGGCGCTGACCTTGATCTTGCCCGGGGGCGAGAGGCGGTGGTAGTCGAGGGCGGCCTGCTTGAAGTCGTCGTTGGACATCGAAAGGGGTCTGCTGGCGGCGGAAGCGGAAGGGACCTGGATTCTACCCCGCTCCTCCGGGGCCGGCCGCCGGGCGGACACGAGCCGGCGAACGCGGCGGAAAAAGGCCGAAGGGAGCCGGCGTCGTTTCCATCGGGCGGCACCGACGACCGGGCGTTTCCTGGGGCGTATCGGCTTTCAGCGCGCAAGGGCGATCCCGCGAGCGCGGAGCACCTTTTTTTCCTTCCCCCGCAAGCGGGGACCATCCTGTTTTTCCCTTCCCCCGCAAGCGGGGGAAGGTGCCGAAGGCGGATGGGGGCACGCCGCAGGCGTCCAAGGCAGCCCTCATCCGGCGCTGCGCG
>NZ_JAAN01000040.1 GCF_000559025.1 Luteimonas huabeiensis HB2
ACGCGAAGCGCATCTTCCGGCAGACCGATCGCGACGGCGTGGCCTGGACCTTCAACGGCCGGCAGTGGCTGCGCCAGCAGCCCGGCGACCTCAGCCTGGACGACGTGGACAACCCGAGGACGCAGGCCTTCTCCGCGCTGCCCGAAAAGGCCGACGAGCTGAACCGACTGGCCAACGATGCCGCCTTCGATCTGGCCATGCGCGACTTGCCGCGGCCCGCGGACCCGTTCAGGCTGCCGGCCGGCGACGAGGATCGCCCGAGCCTGCAGCCCGCCGACTGGCGGCATGAACCTGCCCGTCGTCGAGCGCGACATCGCCAGCCCGCAGCGGGCGGCCGCGCTCGAACGGCAATCGGCGCAGGTGGTGGCGGCCAACATCGCCAACGGTCCCGCGGCGCTGGCTGCGCGGTTCGAGCCGCTGTACCGCGCCCAGGGCTGGGCGATGCCGGAGCCGATGCGCAGCGGCCATTGGCGCCGCGACGGCACCGTGGCGGCCGGTACGCTCAGGCTGGAACTCGATGCCACCCGCGACGCCTTGCGGCCGGCGCTGGCTCAGCACACCGAGGCAATGGCCCAGGTGCAGCCCCGGCCGGCCCTGTCGCCGCAGGAGCGCGACCGCGCCAACCTGGCCAGCGCCTATGCCGCGGCGGGCGTGGCGCCCAGCCCCGAGACCCTGGAGGCGGCACTGCGGGCGGTGCAGCGCACGCGCGAGGCGCATGGCCTCGATGCGGCGACGACATCGCTGGCGCCGCAACCCAATGCACGAGGCGCCTACGACATCCACAGCCCCCTGATGCACCTGCGTACGGACAGCGATGGCGTCGTGCGGGTCGCCGCGGTGACCACGGCCGAGGACATCGCCCGCGCCCGCACCGACGCGCCCGGCAGGCACGCGGATGCGGCGGCATTGACGTCGGGCCACGACCGCATCCCGGCCCACCCCGCCGACACGCCGATCCGTGTCCGCGATCCCGCCGCGCAGCCGACACCATCGCCGCCGTTCAGCGATCCGGGGCACCCGCAGCACGCCCTCTATTCCGAACTGAAGCGCCACCTGCCCGACTACGTCTCCGAGCCGAGGCTGGCGCAGTTCACTGCCGCCGTCCATGCCGCCGGCATCAAGCCCGGCCAGCTCGGCAGCATCGACGTCGACGCCGAGCGGGCGGTATTCGCCTCGCGCGCGGGCTGGCCGCAGGCGGTCGTGGACATCAGCACGAGCCCGCCCCCGTTGCAGGCCTCCCTGCAGCGCGCGCAGGAGGTCGACCATCAGCAGGCGCTGCAGGCCGGGCCGCACGCCCAGCCGCACCTGATGCCGCCGCAACCGCAACCGTCGATGCACCACTGAGCGCACGGTGGACATGCGCCAGCGCCCCGCCCGACCGCCCAGCGCCCCACCCGGACGGGCCTATCCCATGCCGCCGTTGACGCCGATCACCTGGCCGTTGACGTAGCCGGCCTCGTCGCGGCACAGGAACGCGACCACGGCCGCGACTTCCTCCGGCGTGCCGGCGCGCGCGGCCGGCACCATCTGGCGGATCGCCTCGGCCGGGAAGGCATCGGCCGCCATCGCGCCGGCGACGACCCCGGGCGCCACCACGTTGGCGGTGATGCCGCGGCTGGCCATCTCGCGCGCGAGCGAGCGGGTGGCGCCGTGCAGCGCAGCCTTGGCCGCGGCGTAGTTGGCCTGGCCGCGGTTGCCGAGCACCGCCGCCACGCTGGACACGCTGACGATGCGGCCCCAGCGCGTGCGCGCCATCGGCAGCAGCAGCGGCTGGGTGACGTGGAAGAAGCCGTGCAGGGAGACGTCGATCACCCGCTTCCACTGCGACTCGCGCATGCCCGCCAGCGGCGCGTCGTCGTGGATGCCGGCGTTGTTGACCACCACCTGCACCGGACCATCGGCGAGCACCGTCTCGAGCGCGGCGCGAGCGGCGTCCCCATCGGCGACGTCGAACGCGATCGCCCGCGCCTGCCCGCCGGCCTCCACGATCGCGGCGGCGACCGCCTCGGCACGATCGAGACGGCTGTTGGCGTGTACCAGCACGTGCAGCCCGTCGGCCGCGAGGCGGCGGCAGATCGCGCCGCCGATGTCGCCGCTGCCGCCGGTGACCAGGGCGCGGCGCGGGGAAGGCGTGGACGTCGTCATCCGCGCATTCTAGCCGCCCCGCGCGGGCCGCCAGCGCAGGCGGCGGCGCGTCTACGGCGGCGCGACGTCCAGCTTGACGGTGGCGCGCCCCTCGGCGAGCAGGTCGCCGGCGTGCAGGATGCGGAAGGCGTACTGCTGGCTGTCGGCGGTCTCGGCCAGCGCTTCGGCCTCGCACACCAGTTCGCCCAGCAAGGTGTCGATGCGGTCCACCCGCAGGCGCACGCCGCGCAAGGCCACCAGCATGCCGGCGCGCACCGGCACGCCGGCGGCGCGGCCGCGCAGGCCGCCGTGGACGGCCATCGCCTGGGCGCCGTACTCGCACAGGTGCAGCGCGCGCAGGCGGCCGTCGCTGCGCAGCGGGTGCGCGGGATCGCGGTGGCCATCGGTGGCCAGGCGGATGCGCGCGGCGTTCCAGTCCAGCACCCGGTCCCACAGGCACATCGCGCCGTGGTGCGGCACCAGGGCCTGCAGTTCCTCGCGTCCGATCATCGCGTCGCCTCCGCATCCGCGCCGGCGTGGCCGGCCAGCAGCACCGCCAGCACGAAGTTGGCGACCACGCCGATCGCCACCGTCAGCCCGATCGCGCGCAGCACCGGGATCGACGACAGCGCCAGCAGGCCGAACACCAGCGCGGTCATCGACGAGCACACCAGCACCGCGTGCAGCGTGCGCAGGTGCTCGGCGCGCTCGCCGGCGGCGCGCTCGAAGAACAGCGCGTAGTCGAGCCCCAGCCCGGCGGCGAGGATCAGCGACACCAGGTGGAACAGGGTCAGCTCGATGCCGAACGCGCGCAGTAGGCCCAGGGTCAGCAGCAGGGTCAGGCCCATCGGCAGCAAAACGCGCCACACCCGGCGCGGTCGCCGCAGCGCCGCCCAGACGGTCGCGGCGAGCAGCAGCGCGGCCAGCCCCAGGGAGGCCAGCACGCCGCCGCGCCAGGCCGAGACCAGCGACTCGGAGGTCTCCTTGAGATCGACCAGGTGCGCGCCGTGCGCGGCGGCCGCCGCCGCGACCCGCGCCGGATCCTCGAGTCCGCCCAGCGCGACCAGCGCGGTAACGCGGCCCTCGCCGGGCAGCAGCAGGCCGGACACGCTGGCATCGAGCGGGGTGCCGGCGAGATCGCGCGCGGTCAGCGGCGCGGCGGTGCGCGCGGTCTCGACGTCGGCGAGGAAGGGCGCGAACGCATCCGGCCGGAACGGGGTGCCGGCCAGGGCGTCGTCGAGCACGGCGCGCAGCGCATCGGGTGCCGGCAGCCGCGCCTGCCGCGCGCGCTGGGTGGCCGCGCTGGGCAGGTAGCGCGCGGCGAGGTCGTAGCTGCCCAGCGCGCCCTCGGCCACCAGCCCGTCGAGCACGGGCAGCAGCCGCTCGGACGCCGCCAGCGCGGCGTCCTCGCTCGGCGCTTCGAGCGTCATCAGGTAGCGCACGTCGGGCGCGCCCAGCGCGGCGCGCAGGCGCGCGTCGTCGCGCATGCCCTGTTCCGGCACCGGGGTCAGCTTCGACAGGTCGTTCTCCCAGAACGGACCGGGCGCGAAGGCGGCCGTCGCCACGGCCGCCAGCGCCAGCGCGGCGAGCAGCCAGGGCCGGGGGCGCGGCACGCGGTCGAACGCGCGCGCGCAGGCGTCCACCCACGGCGCCTGGCCGACGTCGCCGGCGCGCGCTTCCAGCAGCGGCGGCAGGAGGTAGCGCGTGGACGCAGCGGCCGCGACCAGGCCGACGATGGTGAACACCGCCAGCTGGCGCAGCCCCTCCACCCCGGAGACGAAGAAGGTCAGGTAGGCGATGCAGGTCGAGACCACCCCGGTCAGCAGCGTCGGCCACAGCGCGCGCACGATTGCGCGCGGGCTTTGGCGGCCGTGCAGGTGGCTGAAGACGTGCACCGGGTAGTCCTGGGCCACGCCGATCAGGGTGAAACCGAAGGCCAGGGTGATGCCGTGGACGCCGTCGAACAGCGCCGCCACCGCGGCGAGGCCGGCCAGGCCGGCGGTGGCCAGCGGCAACACGCCGAGCAGCAGCAGGCGCGCGCTGCGGTAGGCGAAGACGAACAGCAGCACCAGGCCCAGGGTGCCGATGGCGCCGATGCGCCCGGCCTCGGCGGCGGTGCGCGCGCCGATCTCGACCGAGAACGCGCCCGGGCCGGTCAGCGTCATCCGGCTGCCGCTGCCCGCCGAGACCGCCTCGAACGCGCGCCGGATCGCCTCCACGGTGCCGGCCTGGGCGGCCGGGTCGAAGCCGGCGGCGCGGGTACGCACCACCAGCAACGCCTCGGTGCCGTCGGCATCGAACCACACGCCCTCGCGGCGCGTCGGCGCGCCTTCCGGCTCCCAGCGCTCGGCCAGGCGCAGGACCTCCAGCGTGGGATCGGACGGCAGCAGCGGCTCGACCAGGGCGGCGGCGGGCGAGCCGAGATCCTGCAGCCGCGCGTCGAGCGCGTCGCGCAGGGTCTCGGCATCCAGCGGCGCGGCGTCGAACGCGTCCGTGAGCAGGTACCGGTACGGCAAGAGGCGCGCAGGGATGGCATCGAGGTTGTCGTCGCCGCCGTTGGCGACGAACTCGATCGACGGCGCCCCGGCCAGCCGCGCGCGCAGCGCCGCCGACTGCGCGGCGAGCGTCTCGGCCGGCGCGCCGGACAGCCCGATCAGCAGCAGCCGCGCGCCGGGGCCGTCGCCCAGCTCCTCGATCAAGAGCCGCTGCGCCGAGGTCTCCGGCGCGGGCATGAAGGCGCGCAGGTCGCCTGAGACCTGCAGGCGCTGCGCCGCCCAGATGCCGACAGCGGCCAGCAGCGCCGCCCACAGCAGCGCCAGCGCCCACTGCGACGCCGGCTTCATTCCGTGGCGGCGCCGCGGCAGAGCCGCTCCAGCGCGGCGGCGTCGAGGTCGGGCGCGGCGTCGCGCGCGGCGCCGGCCAACAGCGTGCGCTGCACCGCGCCTTCGGTGGGCACGGTCTCGATGCAGCGCAGCTCGGCGCCGCGGCCGTGCAGCACGATGTCGCGCATGCGCCGGGCGAGCGTCGCATCCTTCGGCGTCATCGTCAGCGTCCAGCGCTCGCGCGCGCCCTCGGTGCGCAGCGCGTAATGGCGCGCCAGCGCGTCGTGGTCGCCGTCGAGCAGGGCGCCGAAGCTCGCCTGCAACGCCTGCAGTTCCGGCGCGCGCGAGAGCTGGAAGCGGCGCGGCGCGCGCCCTTCGCGCGCGATGGTGGCCTCGCTGCCGCGCAGGGTGGTGGTCTCCCGGTACGGGGCATGCACCTCGCGCACCAGGGTCTGCGGATCCGGGCGCACGTATTCGCCGCTCACCCGCAGCGGCGCGTCGAGCATGGCGGACTCGCGCACCTCCAGGAACGAGGTGCGCACCGGCGCCGGGCGCGCCAGCCGCTGCAGGATCCAGGCGCTGTCGACGCCGGCGGCGTCAGTCGCGGCCGGCTGCGCCGCCGCCCACCACGGCAGCAGCGCGCACAGCGCCATCGCCAGGCGACGCGCCGCGCGGCGCGGGATCGGTTCGTTCGACGCGGTCATCGCCATGCTCCCAGAAGTCGTAGAAGTTGAACCAGTTGTAGGGCGCGCTGCGCACGCGATGCTCCAGCCGCGCCGCGTAACCGCGGATGAGCGCCGGCAGCGCGGCAGCGCGCTCGCGGCGCGGCAGGTCAATGCCGTCGCTGAAGGGCTCGAACACCAGGTCGTAACGGTTGCCGCCGCGGTACAGGCCGAAGGCCAGCATCACCGGGATCTTCAGCACCGAAGCCACCAGCCAGGGCGCGGTCGGGAAGCGCGCCGGCGCGCCGAGGAAGGGCGCGACGCCGAACGGCTCGCCGGGCTGGGTGCGATCGACCAGCAGCGCGATCATCGCACCCTGCGCCGCCGCCTCCTGGATCGCCAGCATGATCGAGGGGCCATCCTGGCCCGCGTCGATGACGGTCGCGGCGATCTCCGGGTTCAGCGCATCGAGCAGCGAGGTCAGGCTGGCGCTGTGGCCCTTGTCCAGCAGCACCCGGATCGGTACGTCCGGGCGCTGGCGCGACAGCACCCGCAGCACCTCGAAGCTGCCGAGGTGGGAGCCGAACAGCAGCACGCCACGGCCGCGCTCGATCTGCCGGTGCAGCGCGTCCAGACCCTCGATGCGCACGTCGAAGCGGCGCATGTCCTCGCTCAGCAGGAACACGCGGTCGAGGATGGTCTGCGAGAAGGTGTGGATGTGGCGGAACACCTCGCGCCAGCCGGCCGGCCGGCCGAGCACGCGGGACAGGTAGGCGCGCGAATCGCGGCGCTCCTCGCGGCGGCGCAACAGGAAGTAGAACGACACCGGGTACAGCACCGCGCGCGCCACCGCGCGCCCGCCGTAGCGGCCGATCCAGCAGATAGCGGCGATCGCCCAGCGCGCGCCGGCCTCCCGGCGGCGCTTCCACTGCGCGCTCATGCCGGGCCCGTCCCGTCGTCGCGCGCGACCTCGCCGCTGGCCAGCAGCGCGCCCTCGCGCATCACCCGGAAGCGCCAGCGTCCGTCGCCCGCCGCCTCCAGCGCGACCTCGGCGGCCTGCCCGGGCAGCAGCGGCTGCAGGAACTTGACCTGCGGCAGGCGCAGCGCGCGCAGCGGTCCGGCTTCGGCCTCGACCGCGGCCAGCACCCGCTCCAGGACGACCACGCCGGGCACCACCGGCCGTCCGGGAAAGTGCCCGGGCAGGCTCGGATGGTCGTGCGGAATGCGGATCGGCATCGGACTCGGTCGCGCCCCTGGGCGTGTCGGCGGGAACGTCGCCGCGGTCGGCGACGGCAGGGCGCAGAGGATACCGGGATCGCCGTGCGCAGGCAGTCCGGCCTTCAGCCGCGGCGGGCGAGCAGCGCCAGCACCTGCTCGCGCGCCTCGCCGGCCAGCGCCTGGCGGTCGCGGCCGGCGGTCGGGATCGGCGTGCCGATGCGCACGCGGATCGTGCCCGGGCGCACCCGGAACAGGCCGTCCGGCGGCAGGACCGCGCCGGTGCCCGCCAGCGCCACCGGCAGCACCTCGGCACCGGCGGCCAGCGCGGTCTGGAAGGCGCCCGGCCGGAACGGCGCCACCACGCCATCGCGGCTGCGGGTCCCCTCCGGGAAGATGCACAGGATCGCGCCGTCGCGCACCAGCGCCGCCGAGCGCCGCAGGCTGTCGGCCGCGGCGCGGCGGTTCTCGCGCGGGATGAACACCATCCCCATCGCGCGGGCGTACCAGCCCACGAACGGCACCCGCCGCATCTCCTGCTTGAGCAGGAAGTGCAACGGCGCCGGCACCGCGCGGAACAGCGCGCAGATGTCGATCACCGACTCGTGGTTGGCCACCAGCACGTAGGGCCGCGACCAGTCGACGCGTTCGGCGCCCTCCACCTCGCAGCGCGCGCCGGCGCCCCACAGCAACCCGGGCGCCCAGCAGCGCGAGGCCATGCGCAGGGGCACGCGGCGGCGCCCGCCGCTCAGCGCCCACACCGCCAGCGCCAAGGCGATCCATCCCGCGGTCCAGGCCAGGGTGAAGGCGAACTGCACCGCGTTGGCGGCCGCCCATAGCAGCCGTTGCAGGCGGCCGGCGTCGAGCGCGAGGGAGTCGGTCTGCGGATTCACGCCGCCAGCATAACGCGGCGCCGCCGGCAGCCACCGGGAACGCAGTCGCGGCCGTTCCGCAAGCCCGTGCGCGCCCCAGGTCCATCGGCGTTCGACCTGCAGCGCCGGAGTTGCCCCTGCTCCCGCAAGCGGAGCCGTGTCGTCCCTTCTCCCGCACACCGGCTCACGTCGTCCCTCCCCCGCAAGCGGGCCCATGTCGCTCCTTTTCCCGCAAGCGGGCTCATGCTGTCCCTTCTCCCGCAAGCGGGGCACGTCGTTCCTTCTCCCGCAAGCGGGGCAAGTTGTTCCTTCTCCCGCAAGCGGGGCAAGTTGTTCCTTCTCCCGCAAGCGGGGCACGTCGTTCCTTCTCCCGCAAGGGGAAGGGAAAGAGAGCATGGTCCCCGCTTGCGAGGGAAGGGAAAGAGAGAATGCCCCTCGCTTGCGGGACGGGCAAAACAAAGCCGTCGCGAAGCCCTAGCATGGCGGCCATGCCCACCGCCGTGCCGTCGCCGCTGCTCGCCCGCCTGACCGCCCTGGCCGGGGTCGCGCGGGAGGCGGGATTCGCCTGCATCTGCACGCGCCGCGCGCACGGGCTCAGCGCCGTCGATGTGGATCGCCCGCGGCTGACGATCGTGCTGCGCGGCCGCGGGCGCTTCGCCTCCGGCGCCACCGTGGCCGAACTGGCCCCCGGCGACATGCTGCTGACGACCGGCCGCTGCCGGTTGGACGCGCTGCATATGCCCGAACCGCACGGCGACAGTCAGAGCCTGTACCTCGCGCTCTCGGTGCCGCTGTGCGAGGAGGTGATCGACGCCGCCCGGCTGCTGTGGGCGCGGCCGGCGCCCGTGCGCGAGGCCGGCATCGTGCGCCTGGACAGCGCCGAGTTCGCGGAGGACCTGCAACGCTGGAGCGCCGCCCTGGAGGACGACTGCTATGCGCAGGCACGGCTGGCGCTCGCGGCGATGGTGGTCGCGCTGTGCGCGCGCGGCCACACCGCATTGCTGGCGCCGGCGCCGCCCGGCATCGCCGACGAGATTCGCCGCCTGGTCGGCGAGCGCCCCGAGCGCGACTGGCGCTCGCGCGACTTCGAGGCCGCGCTGGGCCTGAGCGGCGCCACCCTGCGCCGGCGACTGACCGCGGAAGGCACCGGGCTGCGCGAGGTGATCGCCTCGGCGCGGCTGGCCCATGCGCTGGAGTTGCTCTACACCACGCGCTGGCCGTTGAAGACGGTGGCCGCGCGGGTGGGTTACCGCTCCACCGCCAGCTTCGTGCGCCGCTTCGCGCAGCGGTACGGGCTGGACCCCGGGCGGATCGGCAACGCCGGGGGCACCTGAGCGTTCGACGCACGTTATCGAGCGCATCGCGAAGCGGGTCCGCGCTACCTTGGCGCTTCCGCGGCGATCGCCGCCCTGGAAGCGATTCGATGACCGCCTCGCCCCGCCCCCTGCGGCCCGCCCGCCCCTTCGTGCTGGCCATCGCGCTGGCGCTGGCCGCCTCCGCGGCCGCCGCGCCGCCGCCCGCGCAGCAGGTGCCCGGCGTGCAGCACCGCGCGATCGGCCCGCTGCGGGTGACCGCGCTGTTCGACGGCATCGTGCCGCTGCCGCGCCAGCGCCTGCGCGGCATCGACGAGACGGACATGGCGCGGCTGCAGCAGCGCGACTTCGTGCCGGAGGCCGGCGACGGCGTACAGACGGCGGTCAACGCCTATCTGGTCCACAACGGCCACCGGCTGACGCTGGTCGACACCGGCACCGCTGGCTGCTTCGGCGACGCGCTCGGCCAGGTGCCGGACAACCTGCGCGCGGCCGGCTACCGCCCCGAGGACGTGGACGACATCCTGCTGACCCACGCCCATCCCGACCATATCTGCGGCCTGCTCGACCGCGAGGGCCGCGCGGTCTACCCGCGCGCCACCGTCTGGCTCTCGCGCGAGGACGCCGATTACTGGCTCGACCCCGCCACCGAACGCGCCGCGACGACGCCCGAGCCGCTGCGCCCGTTGCTCGCGATGGCGCGCCGCGCGGTCGCCCCCTACCGAGCCGACGCCCGGCTGCGCCTGTTCGACGCCGGCGACACCCTGCCCGGGGCCGCGACCGCGGCGTCTTCGCACGGCCATACGCCCGGACACACCGGGTTCCTGTTCGAGGCTGGCGACCAGCGGCTGCTGGTCTGGGGCGATCTCGTCCACTACCACGCGGTGCAGTTCGCCCGGCCCGAGGCCTCATTCGAGGCCGATGCCGACCGCGCGCAGGCGATCGCTTCGCGGCGCGAGCAATTCGCGCGCGCGGCCGATGGCGGCTGGTGGGTCGCCGGCGCGCACCTGCCCTTCCCCGGGCTCGGCCACGTCCGCCGCGAAGGCGCGGCCTACGCCTGGGTGCCGGTCGAGTTCGCGCCGCTGCCGGTCGCCCCGGCGCCCTGAGCGCCGAGCCCCAGCCAGCGCGTGACCACCGCGCGCGCCTCGTCCACGCCGGTCTTCTGCAGCGCCGAGAACCCCTGCACGCTCACGCCGTCGCCGTAGGCGGCCTGGAGGTCGCGGCGCACCGCCTGCAGCGCATTGGCGGTACCGCCGCGGCCCAGCTTGTCGGCCTTGGTCAGCAGCGCGTGCGCCGGCAGGCCGCGCTCCACCGCATAGCCCAGCATCTGCCGGTCGTAGTCCTTCAGCGGATGGCGGATGTCCATCACCACCACCAGCCCGCGCAGCGCGCCGCGATTGGCGAAGTAGCCGGCGATGAACGCCTGCCAGTGCGCCTGCAGTTCCCTGGGCACCTTGGCGTAGCCGTAGCCGGGCAAATCGACCAGGTGGCGATCCTCGTGCGGCTCGACCTGGAAGAACACCAGTTGCTGGGTGCGGCCGGGGGTCTTGGAGACCCGCGCCAGCGCGTTCTGCTGGCACAGCGCGTTGAGCGCGCTCGACTTGCCCGCGTTGGAGCGGCCGGCGAAGGCGACCTCGTAGCCGAGATCGGGCGGCAGTTGCGCGGGCGTATGCGCCGCCAGCCGGTAGCGGGCGCGGGCGAGAGGATTGGACATGCGCATAGGATCGCACGGCGCGCCCGGGCCGGGCGCGGGAACGCCACGCGGCCGGCATGGCGGCCGCGCGTTTGACCCCAATCGCGGCGGCCGTCGATAATCCGGCGTCTGCCGGGCGCGCTCGCGTCCGTGCCCTGTCGTCCGGAGCCCAGCAATGCGCCAAGCCCGCGCCTACGCTATCGCCGGTCTCGCCGCCCTCGTGGCCGGCGCGGTCGCCTTCGCCCAGTCCGAGACCGTCCCGCTTCCGGAGGAAGCCCCGGTCGAGGCGGCGCCGCTGGACGACAACGCGGTGGCTGCGCTGGCCGAGACCCAGTGGGGCGATCCGCAGAACGGCGCCACCCTGGCCGGTACCTGCGCCGCCTGCCATGGCCTGGACGGCAACAGCACCATCCGCGAGGTCTACCCCAGCATCGCGGCGCAGAACGAGCTCTACATCGCCCACCAGCTCGCGCTGTTCAAGAGCGGCGAGCGCTCCAGCCCGATCATGCAGCCCTTCGCCGCGATGCTGTCGCCGCAGGACATGCGCGACCTCGGCGCGCACTTCGCCGCGCAGACCGCCCAGGCGGGGATCGCCGACGACACCGTGGTGACCGAAGGCCCCTACGAGGGCATGAAGTTCTACGAGATCGGGCAGACCCTGTACCGCCGCGGCGATCCCGAGCGCCAGATCCCGGCCTGCATGGCCTGCCACGGCCCCACCGGCGCCGGCATCCCCGGCCCTTCGTACCCGCACGTCGGCGGCCAGGTGTCCTGGTACACCGCGCGCCGCCTGGAGGAGTTCCGCAGCGGCACCACCCACGAGCGCGACCGCCGCCTGTTCGACGTCATGGCCACGGTGGCCAGCCGCCTGACCGACCAGGAGATCCAGGCGCTGTCCAGCTACATGGAAGGCCTGCACCCGCGCCCGGACGCCGCCACCCGCGCGCAGATGGCGCGGCTGGAAGGCGGCGCGGAGGTCGTGCCCACCCGCGGCGGCCCCGGCGCCACCGGCGATGCGGTGCAGACCGAGATGCCGGACGTGCCCGCGGGCGCACCGGGCGCGCCCGAGGTCGAGCCCGCCGATCCGCCGCAGGCCCCCGCCCCGGAAGCCGAGACGCCGGCGCCCGCGGAGCCCGAACCGCAGCCGTGAACGACCGGCGTCCCCGGACCGCCGCGAACGCCGCCGGACCGGCCGGGTCCAGGCCGGTCCGGCCCCTTGCTTCATCGCCGATGCATGCGCCGGCCCGCTTGGCGGGGCCGGCGTTCTCGTGTCGTCGCCATCCGCCCGGAGCGCCCCGATGATCCCCTTGCGCCGGTTCCGCCAGGCCCTGGCCGCCGCCTGCCTGCTGGTCGCGCTGCCCGTTTTCGCCCAGCCCGCGGCCGAGGGGCCGGTCGAAGGCGTGGACTACATCGCCATCCCCGACGGCCGCCCGCTGGCGCCGCTGGACGGGAAGATCGAGGTCGTGGAGATCTTCTCCTACGCCTGCGGCCATTGCGCCGATCTGCAGCCGATGATCGAGCCCTGGCAGCGCGCATTGCCCGCCGACGTCCGCTTCACCTACCTGCCGGTGGTCTATCGCACCCACGACGCGTTCGCGACCGCGTTCTTCGCCTCGCAGGCCCTGGGCACGCTCGAGACCACCCACCAGGCGACCTTCGACGCCATCCATCGCCAGCGCCGGCTGCCGGGCAACGCTACGACCGGCGAGATCGCCTGGTTCTACGGCCAGCTCGGCGTGGACCAGCCGCGGCTGGAAGCGGCCATGGCCAGCGACGAGACCGCCGCCAAGCTGAACGCGGCGCACGAATTCCTGCTCCGCAGTGGCGCGCAGGGCACCCCGACCCTCATCATCAACGGCCGCTACCGCGTCCAGGCGCGCTCGCTGCGCGGCCTGCTGCGCACGGCGGAGGCGCTGATCGCCCGCGAGCGCACCGCCGCCCGCTGAGCTTTCCGATTTCCGTTCGCCACGAGGTCTGTCCATGAAACTCCAGCACGCGTTTCTGTCCCTGCTGCTGGCCGGCGCGCTCGCCGGCTGCGGCCAGCGCGAAGAGGCCCCCGCCGCCGACCCCACTGCCACCCCGCCCGCCGCCGAGGCCCCCGCGCCCGCCGCCGACGCGCCCCAGGCCGAGGCGCCCGAGGCCCCCGCCCCCGGCGACGCACCGGCGCCCGAAGGCGATGCCGCCGCCGAGGCCGCTCACCCGCCGCCGGCACCGGCCGCGCCGCAGGGTCCGGCCCCGGTCGAGGGCACCAACTACGTCACCATCCAGAACGGGCAGCCGTTCCAGCCGCTCGACGGCAAGATCGAGGTCGTCGAGGTGTTCGGCTACACCTGCCCCGGCTGCGCCGCGTTCGAGCCCACCTTCCGCGCCTGGAAGGCGCGCCAGCCCGCCGACGTGCGGGTGACCGCGCTGGCCGCGCCGTTCGGCGGCTACTGGATGCCCTACGCCCGCGCGTTCTACACCGCCGAATCGATGGGCCTGGTCGAGCGCACCCACGACAAGATGTTCGAGGCCATCCACATCGAGCGCAGCCTGCCGGTGCAGAACGTCAGCGACCAGCAGATCGCCAATTTCTACGCCAAGCACGGCGCGGACGCCGCGCAGTTCGCCAGCACCATGCAGAGCTTCGCGGTGAACGCCAAGCTCAAGCGCGCCGAGCAGTTCATCGCGCGCTCCGGCGTCGATTCCACCCCGACCCTGGTCGTCAACGGCAAGTACCGGGTGATCGGCGGGCGCTCATACGACGACGTCCTCAACACCGTGGAGCACCTGATCGCGCGCGAGCGCGGCGCCCACTGAGCCATCGCACGCCCCCACGCCGTGCCGCCGCTCGCCATCCACCGCATCGCCGCCCCGTCCGCGGACGGGGCCGAGCGCTCCGCGCCGCCGTCACCGGACGGCGGCTACGGTGCGCCCGTCCCCGCCGACGAGACCGATCACGCGATGGCACGCGATGCCAACCACCGGCGCCTGCGCCTGCTGAGCGCCAACATCCAGGCCGGCTCCAGCACGCGCCGCTACAGCGACTACGCCACCCGCAGCTGGTCGCACGTGCTGCCCGCGGGCAACAAGCGCTGGGCGCTCGACCAGATCGCGCAACTGGCCGGCCGCCACGACATCGTCGGCCTGCAGGAAAGCGATCCCGGCAGCTGGCGCTCCGGCTTCACCAACCAGACCCATTACCTCGCCGAACGCGGCGGCTTCCACTTCTGGACCCACCAGCCCAACCGCAAGGTCGGCAACTTCGCCTCCAGCGCCAACGGGCTGCTGAGCCGCGTCGAGCCGGTGGAAGTGCACGATCACCCCCTGCCCGGCCGCATCTCCGGCCGCGGCATGCTGCTGGCCCGCTTCGGCCACGGCGCCGAAGGCCTGACCGTGGCCGTGGCCCACCTGTCGCTCGGCGCGCAATCGCGCCGCTCGCAGCTTTCCTTCATCGCCGAGCTGCTGCACGACCATCCCAACGCCGTGCTGATGGGCGACTTCAACTGCACCGCCGACCGCCCGGAGATGGAGATCCTCTACCGCAACACGGCGCTGCAGCCGCCGTCCTGCGCGATCCAGACCTTCCCCAGCTGGCGCCCGCAGAAGGCCATCGACCACGTGCTGGCCACCGGCTCGCTGATCTGCAACGACATGCAGGCCATGCCCGCCGCGCTCTCGGACCATCTCGCCGTCTCCGTCGCGCTGGACGTTCCCGAGGCGGCGCTGCGGACCTGAGTAGAGGTGTGAGCAGGGCAGTCCAGCCACCTCCGGCAGCGGTGGCCAGCGGGCGCATCGGCGAAAGCGATGATGTCTCTGCCCTGCCCCGGCTCCGGATGACGACTTCGCGACAGAGGTCGCACGATCGTGTCGCCGGCCGAACGTCGTCCGCGTAGGACAAGAATCAGACAAGTCCTACAGAATCCTTCGCGCCTGGCCGATAAGATGGCGGTCCATCGAAATTCGGCCGCACAGCGGTCGTGGGACGACAGGGGGCAATGCGACGTCGAGTCCTGGTGCGGCCGCTGGCCCACGCGGACCCCGGTGTCTGCAATTCTTCCACGCGCGTGCAGAACCGGCTGCCCACATGGCGGCGCTGTTGAGAAGTCGGAAGCGAAGGGGAAGTGATGGTCGAGAGGTCAAAGAGGAATTGTCAAGTCGCCGGCAGGAGTCTCCGGCAGGGCCTGATGGGTTTCACCATGGCCGCGTTCGCGATCTTGGCAGGAGGATCTGCACATGCGCAGGATTCGGGGCGATATCCCTTTGAGGAATACGACCAGCGCGTCAACGCAGCTCGGAACATCACCGCTCTCGACTCAGGAGCGTTCGGAGAACGGGTCTCGGGCTTCGATGGGGCGACGTCGTTCGAAATGGACGACATCGTGCTCGAGGGCAATAACCGACTTCCGGTGGCGCTAGGAAGGAAGATCGCGATCCAGTCGAGAGCGCAACTTAGGTTCAGCTTCGAGGATCATTTTCTCGGCGGGTTCGGCGACTGGGACATCAACATCCCGCACGTCGAGACGCTCGTCGCGGCGCAGCAGGGCTGGGCCGTCGGGCCACCATCCGATGCAGCACGATTCAATCGGTGCAGCCGGGTGTCGCCTCCATTCGTTCACGAGAATTCGCTGTATTTCCACTGGCACGATTTCTGGGACGGTTACACGCTGTCGCTGCCCGGTGTGGGCGGCGGGCAACTCATGGAGCGTGTTGCGGGCGCGCATGGCGATCCATCCGATGGACGATCCTATCCATGGGTCGTCAACGGGAACATCCGGGTCCGCTGTGTCGGGGCGACGAAGAACGGATATCCGGGAGAAGCCTTCGCCGCCGTCACGCCGGACGGGCTGACCTATTACCTCGATTGGGCCATCGAGCGGGCTCAGTTCATCCTCAAGAAATACGACCCTACCAACCGTCGAAACATCGGACTTGGAAGAAAGCGCGTCTATCTTGCCGCCACGCGCATCGAGGACCGATTCGGCAACTGGGTCAGCTACACGTACAACGGCGACAAATTGCAGTCGATCACGTCCAGCGATGGGCGTTCGATCGCGCTGGGGTGGAACGGAGAGACGATCGTATCGGCCACAGCGAGCGGCGGCAGGACGTGGCGCTACGCATATGTCAAGGACACCATCGGGGCGACGAACCTGGCAAGCGTGGTGAATCCCGACGGAGGCGCGTGGCGGTATTCGTTTTCCAACTTCATGTCGGACCCACTGGTGCTTCGGCCGGATCCGGAGGTCCATTACAATCCTTGCGACACGTCTTCGGATCTCGGCCGTGAGTTCGACAGTGTAGATTACAGAGTCGAGCATCCGAGCGGAGCGGTTGGGACGTTTTCTTTCGATCACGAGAGCGTCTGGCGCACATCCAACTACGACAATCTTTGTCCGGGCCTCCTCGGCCCGACCTGGTATGAGTTGTGGAGCTTGAAGAGCAAGCGCGTGGAGGGGGTGGGCGTTCCGCCGCAGACGCATACCTACGCCATCGACTTCAGCGTGGGCGCCAATGGCGCCAAATGGAATGCGACGACGCGCCCCGACGGTACGACCCTACGCTCCCAGTACGGGACCACCATATCGACGGTGGCCATCGGCGGACAGAACGTCTTGTCCGGCAACGAGACGCTGCTCCTCGCCGAGGAAATACTGGACGCCAACGGTGCGGTCCGCGAAACCCGGGAGTACACCTACGCTCACAACCCGACGGTCGGGCTGGGATTCCCGTCCCGGCTCGGGGCCAGGTTGACCCGGGTACCGCTCGCGGACGAAGTCATCCGCCCACGGATCCAGAGCCGGATTGTGCGGTCCGGCGAGGAATTCGTTTCGACGGTGCAGCAATTCGATGCCTACGCCCGGCCTCGCGTCGTGGCGAAGTCCGGCCGGTTCATCCCTGTGCCGTAGTGGGAAGCTGAGACCGCTCGAAGCAGTGTATCGATCTCGATAAAGCGAGCCGTGTCCCGGGCCGGATGGAGTTCCACGTTCCCGGCGGCACGTCGTTCGACAGGGGGTAACAAGACGATGGACAGGACACGACGACTCTGGCTTTGCGCCTGGCTGCTGCCGCTCGCCGCGCAGGCACAGACCTACACCAAGACCGAGACGATCGAGTACCACGACAACCTGTCGCTGTGGGTGCTCGGCCAGCCCTCGAAGCTGACGGTGAACGGCATCGTGGCTTCGGAAACCATTTACGACACGCGCGCGCAGCCGACGACGCTCCGCGAGTTCGGGCGCACCTTCCAGACCCTGACCTACCACCCCGACGGCACCGTCGCCACGGTGGCCGACGGCCGCGGCAACGTCACCAGGCTGTCCGACTGGAAGCGCGGCATCCCGCAGACCATCCGCCACCCGGCCACGCCCGAGGCGCCCAACGGCGCGACCCGTTCGGCGGTCGTCAACGACGCCGGCTGGATCACCCGGGTCACCGACGAGAACGGCTACGCCACGAACTACCAGCACGATCCGATGGGGCGCATCACCCGCGTCCAGCATCCGACCGGCGACAGCGTGGCTTGGCACGACAGCACCTTCAGCTTCGTGCGCGCGACGGCCCCGGCCTACGGGATCCCG
>NZ_JAAN01000041.1 GCF_000559025.1 Luteimonas huabeiensis HB2
GCGGGAGAAGGGACGACATGCCCCCGCTCGCGGGAGAAGGGACTGCATGCCCCTGCTTGCGGGAGAAGAGACCGTTTCGACCTTGCGGGTCGAATGCCGATTCGCCCCTAGAACACCACCTGCGCGCGCACGTTGACGGTGTCGCCGGTGTCGTGGCCCCGGTAGTCGCCGACCTGGTTGTCCGTACTCCAGCGCACGTAGTTGAGCATCAGCCGCGACCAGTCGTTGAGGTACCAGTTGACGCCCAGCGTCCAGGCGTCGCCCTCGCCGCCGCGGGCGGCGTCGGTGAAGTCGTAGCGGTCGAAGCGCGCGGCCAGCTCCCAGGCGCCGATGCCGCCGTCGGTGACCGGGCGCGCCACGCGGGTGGTGCCCCAGACGCCGGAGCGGGCGCTGAAGCCGGGCTTCTCGCCGGTGATCAGCCAGCCGGCGTAGAACGAGCTGGCCTTCTGCGCGAAATCGTCCGCGCTCGCCGAGGCGATGGTGCGCTCGGCGTACTCGCCGAAGGCCCAGAAGCTGCGCCAGGTGCCGCCCAGCTCCGCGCCCCAGATGCGCTCGCGGGTCACGTCGGCGATGGCGCTGGCGGAAACGCGGACGTTGTCGTTGAAGTTCGACGCGATGCGCGGGACTTTGTTGATCCGCTCCACGTCGCGGCCGAAATCCTCGTAGACGTACCAGCCGCCCAGGTGCAGGAAGCCGGCCGGGCGCTTGACCGGGTTCCAGTGCGCGCGGGTGATCCAGGTCATCGAATCGCTCTCGGTGCCGCTGTTGCCGATGTCGTCGCCGGTCAGGCCCAGGCTGTAGTGCCAGTTCTGCCCGATCAGCTTCATCTGCGCGCCGAGCCCGAAGTAGCCGCTGTCGGGCGCGCCGACCGAGGCCACCGCGTTGCGCTCCATGAACGGCGTGCGGGTGAGCGTGGTGGCGCCATCGATGCTGCGGTCCTTGAGCTTGTTGCCGACGTAGAACTCGGCCGGCAGCGCGCCCAGCCGGGTGTCCCAGGACAGGTAGGCGTCCTTGATGCTGACGTCGTTGTCGGCGAACTCCGCATCGACCTTGTAGCCCAGCGCGCCGATCCGCCCTTCCGCGCCCAGGCGGACCTGGCGCATCTCGGTGCCGCCGATGTTGCGGTCGTCGAACGCCGAGCCGCGGGTGGTCGAGAAATCCGCCACCACCCGCCCGCGCGGATGGAAGGTGAAGCTGCGATCGCCGTTGCGCAGCTCCGGGCCGCCGCGGCGCCAGCTGGTGTTGCCGCCGCCGCTGCCGCCGCCGGCGGCGAGCTGGGCGACCTGGGCCTGCAGGATCGCCAGGTCGTCCTGGCGGGTCTCGGCGATGGCGGCGTCCACCTGCGCCCGCACGGGATCGGGCGCGGCCGCCGGCCCTGCGGCCGCGCCGCCCTCCAGCGCCTCCAGCCGCCGGCTCAGGGCCTGCAGTTGCGCCGACTGCAGGCGGAGCTGCTCGGCCTGCTGCCGGACCAGTTCGCGCAGTTCGGTCTCGCTGGCGCCATCGGCGGCGAAGGCGGGCAGCGCGGCCAGGCCCAGCAGGGCGGCCAGCGCGCGGGAATGCTTGTCGTGCATCGGGAGTCTCCGGGAGATGGGGAAGGCGGACGGGGCGCTCAGTCGCCCTCGGCCTCCAGCGGGTGGTCGTCGGCCGTCGCGGGCGCCGGCCCGATCGGTGCCGGGCCCGGCCCGGTCAGCGGCTGCAGCGCGGCCGGCGGCGCGCCGATGAAGCCGTGCGCGCGCGCCCAGGTCGCGAACAGGCGCGGCCATTGCGCAACCCGGCTGCCCGGGCGGCCCAGGCCCCAGCTGTGCCCGCCGCGCTCGAACACGTGCAGCTCCGCGGGCACGTTCTGCGCGCGCGCGGCCTGGAACATCAGCAGGCTGTGGCCGACATCGGCGATCGGGTCGTCGGCCGCGTGCGCCAGGAACACCGGCGGCATGTCGGGCCGCACGTGCGCTTCCACCGAATACGCCGCCACCGCATCGGCCTGGGTCCCCAGCTCGCGCCGGGTGCGGGTGGTGTCGTAGGGCGGCTTCAGCGTGACCACCGGGTAGATCATGGCCAGGAACGCCGGCCGCGAGGGCAGCGCGTCGGCCGCATCCAGCGCGGGATAGAAATCGTGGTCGAAGCGGGTGGACAGGATGCCGGCCAGATGGGCGCCGGCGGACGCGCCCATCACCCCGATCCGGTCCGGGTCGATCCCGAGCTCGGCGGCGTGCGCGCGCAGCAGGCGCATCGCGCGCTGGCCGTCGGCGAACGGCGCCGAGGCCGGCCAGCCGTCGGCCGGCAGCCGGTAGTACAGCACCGCGCTGGTCACGCCGATCGAAGCCAGCCATTGCGCCATCGGCCGCGCCGCGGTGCCGACCTGGATCCGGAAGTAGCCGCCGCCGCCCAGAATCAGCACGGCGCTGCCATTGGGCACGGCGGGGCGGTGGATCTCCATCCGCGGCTGCGAGACGCGCGTCACCGCGCCCATCGCGCTGCCTTCGTCGCCGATCCGCTCCGGCCCCTGCACCACCTCCGGCAAGTGGCCCTGCGGCCACAGCGGCAACGTCCGCACGCCGGCGTCGTGCGCCATCGCGGGGGCGGCGCCCAGCAGGCAGGCGAGCAGCCAGCCCCAGCGGCCGGTTGCCCGCCTGGGGCTCGCAGCGTTCGCGCCCGGGCTTGCCCGGCCGCGCACCCGGCGCGCGGGCCCGAGCGGCGCCGGCGCAAGGCCCGCGCAGGACGGCGTACGGCGGCCGGCCACGGCGGGCGGCCGGAATTCGATAGCGTTCGGTTGCACGATCTCCCTCCCCGGGATTAGCGGTACGGCATTCAGTCCTGCGCGAGGCGCGCCGGGTCGCCGGGCCCGGCGGCCGGGTCCGGCGCGGCGGCGACCGGCCGCGGATCGCCGTCCAGCGCCCGCGCCAGCGCATCGCGGTCGAGCGCATCCTCCCAGCGCGAGACCACCACGGTGGCCACGGCAT
This sequence comes from Luteimonas huabeiensis HB2, assembly GCF_000559025.1. Lineage (GTDB taxonomy): Bacteria > Pseudomonadota > Gammaproteobacteria > Xanthomonadales > Xanthomonadaceae > Luteimonas > Luteimonas huabeiensis. Next base: position 2,961 of record NZ_JAAN01000041.1, read on the forward strand.
TGCCCATGAAATTGGTCAGCGAGCGGCACTCGCTCATGAAGCGGTCCACGCCCAGGATCAGCGCCATGCCCGCCACCGGCACCGTCGGCACCACCGACAGCGTGGCGGCCAGGGTGATGAAGCCCGCGCCGGTCACGCCCGCCGCGCCCTTGGAGCTCAGCATCGCCACCAGCAGCAGCGTGATCTGCTGGCCCAGGCTCAGCTCGATGTTGGTCGCCTGGGCGATGAACAGCGCGGCCAGGGTCATGTACAGGTTGGTGCCGTCCAGATTGAACGAGTAGCCGGTCGGCACCACCAGGCCCACCACCGACTTGCGGCAGCCGGCCTGCTCCATCTTCTCCATCAGCGAGGGCAGCGCCGATTCCGAGGACGAGGTGCCCAGCACCAGCAGCAGCTCGGCCTTCAGGTAGCGCGCGAGCTTGAGCACCGAGAAGCCGCACAACCGGCACACCGCGCCCAGGATGACCAGCACGAACAGCAGCGCGCTGACGTAGAACGTGCCGATCAGCCAGGCCAGGTTAACCAGCGATTCCACCCCGTAGCGGCCGATGGTGAAGGCGATCGCGCCGAAGGCGCCGATCGGCGCGGCCTTCATCAGCACGTGCACCAGCTTGAACACCGGCACCGTCAGCGCCTCGCAGAAGGCCAGCACCGGCCGCCCGCGCTCGCCCACCATCGCCAGCGAAACGCCGAACAGCACCGCCACCAGCAGCACCTGCAGGATGTTGCCGGACACGAAGGCCGAGACCAGCGTGTCGGGGATGATGTCGAGCAGGAAGCCCGTCATCGTCAGCTCGTGGGCCTTCTGCGTGTAGTCGCTGACCGCGCCGGCATCGAGTTCGGCCGGGTCGATGTTCATGCCCGCGCCCGGCTGCACGATGTGCGCGACCAGCATGCCCACCACCAGCGCCAGGGTGGAGAAGCACAGGAAGTAGGCCATCGCCTTGCCGAACACCCGGCCGATCGCGCCCAGGTGGCTCATGCCGGCGACGCCAGTGACGATGGTCAGGAAGATCACCGGCGCGATGATCATCTTGACCAGCTTGATGAAGGCATCGCCCAGCGGCTTGAGCTGCTCGGCGAAGGCCGGCTCGAAGTGGCCGAGCAACGCCCCCAGCATGATCGCGGCCAGCACCTGCACGTAGAGCTGGCGGTACCAGGGCAGGCGCCGGGGCGGTACGGTGGCGGGAGCGGGCATGGGGTGCATCGACGGCATTCCGGTTCGCGCGGCGACGGGCGCCGAGTGCGGGCCGGCGTGTTGTACGGCAAGCGGCCGCCGGCGCCGATAACCCATTGGTGTTAGGCCGCCCGGCGGGGGCGCGCGCGCATCGGGCCCTACACTGTCGCCCGATGCGCCCCGGTCCCCGCCTGCGCCGGCTGTCCTGGCTCCTGCTGCTCGCCGGCGGCGGGCTGGCGCTGGTGTCGGCGCTGGGCTACCACCTCGGCGCGCAGGCCGCGCTGCAGAACGCCTCGGCGGAGGCCGCCCAGCAGCTGCACCTGCACGCGCAGGCGCTGAACCAGCGCATCGAGCGCTACCGCGCGCTGCCGCAATTGCTGGCCCTGGACCCGGACCTGCGCGCCAGCGTGAGCGCACCGCTCGACGCCGCCGCGCGCCAGCGCCTCAACCTGCGCCTGGAACAGGCCAACCGCACCGCCCGCGCCTCCACCCTCACCCTGGTCGACGCCGCCGGGATGGCGGTGGCCGCCAGCAACTGGGCGCTGCCGGAAAGCAACGTCGGCGAGCGCTACGGCTTCCGGCCCTACGTGCAGCAGGCCCTGCGCGAAGGCCGCGGCCGCTTCTACGGCATCGGCGTGACCACCCGCGTGCCGGGCTACTTCCTGTCCGAGGCGATCCGCGACGATGCCGGGCGCAACCTCGGCGTGGTGGTGATCAAGATCGAGCTGTCCGCGGTGGAGCGCGAATGGGCGCGCGAAGGCGAGGCGATCCTGGCCACCGACACCCGCGGCGTCGTGTTCCTGGCCAGCCGGCCCGACTGGCGCTACCGGCTGCTGGCGCCGCTCGACCCCGCCGCGCGCGCCGAACTGGCCGCGACCCGCCAGTACGGCGCGCAGCCGCTGCGGCCCGCGGCCCTGCGCATACTGCGCGAGTCCGGCGCGCACGGCACGCTGGTGCGCATCGACGACCCGGCCATGCCCGGGCGCTGGCTGTGGCAGCGCGCCGCCGTGGCCGACACCGACTGGACCCTGCACCTGCTGCGCGACGCCGCCCCGGTGGCCGCGGCCGCGCGGCAGTGGGCCGGCATCGCCGGCGCCTCCTGGCTGGCACTGGTGTTCGTACTGCTGTTCGCCCAGCAGCGGTGGCGCCTGGGCGCCTTGCGCCGGCGCAACCGCGCGGAACTCGAAGCGCTGGTGGAACAGCACGCCCACGAACTGCGCACCGCCCGCGACGGCCTGGTCGAGGCCGCCCAGCAGGCCGATACCGGCCTCAGCCGGCAACTGGAGCACCTGCCGCAGGGCGTGGTCATCATCGACGCCGACCTGCGCATCGTGGCCTGGAACCGGCGCTACATCGAACTGTTCCGCTTCCCGCCCGACCTGGTCCGCGTGGGCCGCCCGATCGAGGACGTGTTCCGCTACAACGCCCGCCGCGGCCTGCTCGGCCCCGGCCCCGTGGAAGAGGCCATCCAGCGCCGGCTCGGCCACCTGCGCAGCGGCAAGCCGCACATGCGCGAGAGCGAGAAGTACGACGGCACCGTGCTGGAGATCCGCGGCAACCCGCTGCCCGACGGCGGCTTCGTCACCAGCTACGCCGACATCACCGGCTACAAGAACACCGCGCGCGAGCTGCGCTCGCTGGCCGACTCGCTGGAAAAGCGCATCGCGCGCCGCACCGCCGACCTGGAACAGGCCCGGCGCGAAGCGGTGGAAGCCAACCGCTACAAGACCCGCTTCGTCGCCGCCGCCGTGCACGACCTGCTGCAGCCCCTCAACGCCGCGCGCATGTTCCTCTCCGCCCTGCGCGGCCGCCTGCGCGAGGCCGACAAGCGCGAACTGGCCGACCACGTCGATGCCGCCCTGACCGCGCAGGACGCCATCCTCGCCAGCCTGCTCGACATCTCGCGGCTGGAAGCCGGCACCCTGCAGGTGGACGTGCGCGAGTTCGCGCTGGGCCCGCTGCTGGAGACCCTGGCGCGCGAATTCGGCCTGGCCGCCCGCGCCGAAGGCCTGCGCCTGGACCACGTGCCCACCCGGCTGGCGGTGCGCAGCGACGAAGCGCTGCTGCGCCGCATCCTGCAGAACCTGCTCTCCAACGCGGTGCGCTACACCGCCCAAGGCCGCGTGCTGCTGGGCTGCCGCCGCAGCGGCGACCACGTGCGCATCGAAGTCTGGGACACCGGCCCCGGCATCCCCCGCAACCGCCAGCGCGAGATCTTCGAGGAATTCCGCCGCCTGCACGACGGCGGCGAACACGGCCGCGGCGCCGGCCTGGGGCTGGCGATCGTCGAGCGCATCGGCCGCCTGCTCGGCCACCGCATCGGCCTGCGCTCGCAGCCCGGCCGCGGCAGCGTGTTCTGGGTCGAAGTCCCCCGCGCGCAAGCGCCCGCCCCCGCCCAACCGCCCCCCGTCCCCACGGCCGCCGAAGGCTCCCTGCTGCACGGCCACACCATCTGGTGCGTGGACGACGACGCCCGCAGCTGCGAAGCCGCCCGCCTCATGCTGGAACGCTGGGGCTGCCGCGTCCCCCTGGCCGGCGGCGCCGACGCCGCCCTCGCCGCCGCGCAACCCGGCCACGCCCCCGACCTGGTGCTGCTGGACCTGCACCTCGGCGACATCACCGGCCCGGACCTGATGCAGCAGTTGGTCGCGATCTGGGGCACCGCACCACCGGTCGTCCTGCTGACCGCCGACCGCGGCGAAGCCGCCCAGGCCGCCGCGCACCGCCACGGCTGGCGCTTCCTGCCCAAACCCGTGCGCCCCCCCGCGCTGCGCGCGCTGATGACGCAGTTGTTGCTGCGGGGTGGGTCGTAGCGGAAGCTCCGTCGCAGCCCCTGCATCTGTCCAGGCATTAGAATCCGGCTCATGCAGACCGCCGACGCCCTCCGCTTTGCCCTGAGCGACCGCATCCAGGATGCCGAGGTCGGGCCGAAGCACGTCCCGCTGGCGCTTCTTGGCCAGTTCCAGGAGGACGTGGAGGAGTTTCTTCGCGGCTCGAACAGGGAGATCGACAGCAACCAGGTGATGGTCTCCATCGAAGAGGGCTCCCTGGCGATCGTCGTCACCGGCCTGCTGGCCGCCAGCGGGCTGTGGCGCGACATGGCGCAGCTGGAAAACCCCGCCGCGCTGGGCCTGCTCGATCCCAAGCGAGCCGAGGTGCTTGAACGTTGGCAGAAGGCCGCCCGCAAGAACCCGCACCGCAGCTACCAGTTGGCCGACACCGGAGGCAGGTTCGCCGTGCGGGTGGATTCCGAGAGCGACTTCCGCAACCAGGTCGAGGCGGCGTGGGTGCCGGTGGAAAAGTACCTGCGGGGCGTGGTCGTGGACCTGGGCGGCAAGACCAGCCCGAACGTCCATCTGGACCTCGGCAGCGGCCGTGCCGTGAAGATCGCTGCGACCCAGAAGCTGTTGGCCGAAGAGAAGGAAAACCGCCTGTACAAGCAGGCCCTGCTCCACGTTAGCGCAGAAGAGAACCTGAAGACCGGCGCCTTGCGCAACCTGAATCTGCTCGGCTTCGAGGAGCACAGGCCCACGTGGGACGAGGCCGAATTCGACAAGCTGGTGCGGGCAGGCACCCAGGCCTGGGCGGACACGCCCGAAGGGTGGCTGGAAAACCTGCGGAGCGGCAAAGGATGAGTCCGTCGGCGCTGCTGGACACCAGTTTCCTGATCACCCTGATCAACGCCCGCCGCCCGCACTACGAGACTGCCAAGCAGTTCTACCGCCACATGCTGCAGAACGACGTGCCGATGTATCTCTCGGCCATCGTGGCCGCCGAGTTCGGGATCAAGCAACCGGTCGCCGCACTTCCGCTGCGCAACTTCCGCATCCTCAATTTCAACGTCTCGCACGGGCAGAAGGCCGCCGAGCTGTGGAACGCCCTGGGCACGCGCGACGACGGCGACGCGCGCATGATCGTTCGCGACGACGTGAAGCTGCTCGCACAGGCAAGCCACGAAAACATCGGCTTCATCCTGACCGAAGACGCCAGCACGCTATACAAATACTGCGAGCGCCTGCGCCAGGCCGGGACCATCCAGACCCGCGCCTTGAAGATGGCGGACGGCTTCGATGCCAGCGCCTTGAGAGAGGACGGACAAAAGGACTGGGTGGGCAACGTGCAGGGCGAATCAGACGAGTGAATCCCGTTGCCGGGGTGGGAACCTTCGACGAACGAACCGTCTTGGCGAACCCGGACGCGCGGCGCAGTACCGCGTCATCCAACCGGCGGACACTGCGCAAACGCCATGGCCGAAGCTCCGCCAGAAGGCGCTGAGCCGCTCGCGCCGTTCGCAATGGCACAGCCTTGGCCGAGGGATTCGTTTGTGCGCCTACCGGCACAGACGTACCGGGAGCCGGGACGGCCGGAATCGGCCGCCCCGAAACCCGCACCTGCACAGTGACCCGATCAGGCGGTTTTGCGCCGGCGGCTGATCAGCAACACACCCTGCCCCACCGAGACCTGCAGGTCGTCGCCGACCTTGAAGCCGTGTTCCTCCAGCCAGCGGCCATAGAGCCGCAGCGCCGGCACCGGGCAGCCCACGATCTGGTCGCCCTGCCACTCGTCGTAGTAGTGGTAGCCCATCTTGCAACGTGCCGGCGTGCGGAAGCGCGGAAAGCTGGCCAGCCGTTGGCGCGCTTCCTCGCTCGGGGGATACGGCATGAAGCTGTGGGACGACGTATCCGGCGATTGCAACGGCGCCCAATCGCGGCGCTCGCGGCTGGGGCGCGACTCGGGTTCGGACGCCGGCGGGGACGCCCGGCCCGCCCGCTGCGGGCGGCTCATGACACGCTCCCGAAGCGAAACGCGTGCCGCCGCATGGCCGGCCGGCGACGCGCACGCGTACGCCGCCGCTTGCGCATGGCCGCACTCGGCAGCACGGCGCCATATGCCGATCGATCCTCGCGGACACCGCCGCGCGGCCGGTCGCCGCCCCCGATCCGGTTGCGCTCCACCGCGTCCAGGATCGCGCGCACCGCCTCCGCGGCCTCCACGATCGCCTGCCCCAGCACCGGCAGCGTGGCATCGGCCAAGTCAGCCTCCTGCGCGGAGGCGACGACATCGCCATGCGCCGCGATCGTCTGCACCCGCCGGGCGAGCGCATCCACCTGATCCAAGGTGACACCGAAGACGAACGGCGCGCCCCCGGCATGGGCCGCCTCCGCCGTAGCGGCATCGCCCCGGCGCTCGCCGGTGGCGAACGACGTGGCCACGTGCTGGCCATCGCCGGCGGCACCGCTGCCGGGCACGGCGGCGGCCCCATCGCCATCGCCGGTAGTGGCGGCCCGCGCCACGTTCGGGCGCCGGGCCAGGTCGTCCAGCACCCGGCCCGCCTGCTCCGCCCACAGCGAAAGGCACGCGGCCAGCTCGTCCATGCGGATTTCGGGCGCGCCCTCCGGCGTCCCGCCCCACGCATGCGGGCGCGCCAACCGGCAAAGCAACGCGATATGGCCGTGCAACTGCTGCAACCGCAGCCGGCTGTCTTCCGGCAAGGCGTACCGCCCAGGATCGTTCGATTCACGATGCGACATCACAACCTCCTCACTCCGTTGAAGTGGCCCACCCGCCACGCACGGCGGATAGGAAGTCGGGAGGTTCGAAACCGCACACAGCCGGCGGGCGTATTCCCCTTGCGGGTGTTGTATTAGCCGCCCTCCCGACGCAGGCAATCGCATCGGTTCGCGCCCATGAACATACGGGCACAAAAAACCCACCGGTTTGACGGAGGTGGGAACCGCTGTGTGAGGAGTTTCGACGCTCCTTGCGGCCAAGTCTGCGATGGGGAACATGACATGTCAAGGGGTGCGGCGCACATAATGTCGCACCGGCGTAGGCTACCGGACATCTTCAAATACAGCGCACACAGGCAACACTAGAGGTGGTCGTGCTGTGGCGGTAAATCCCTGAGCGTTAAGGCGAATTTCACAGGATTCAACATCTTCGCCTTTAGTCAGAGTTAAACCGCCAGCTTCATAGAAGCAAACATCTCTGGGCAGCCTGATGAAGAACCCAATCACCTCATACCAGGCGAAAGCAGCAAAGCCGAAAACTCCTTCCTCACAATAGCTTAGCCCGCCGCCCTCCATCAATCAAAAACCGCGCGAGCCTCTGGTAACCCTCAGTCTCCCCGGATACCCCGAGCGAAACAGCATATTCGATCAATTTCTCGATCTCGACGACTGGAAGGTCAGCCACTATCGCCATCAGGGCGCCAATCGTCTCTTTTCGAGATTTTCCAGGCTCGAAGTTTTTACTCAAACGCTCCCCAAATCTACGCATTGACTCATGAGTAGCTAAGACCTGCCCATTCCTTATCAACGAATCAAACTCAGAAAGAACCTGAAATTTCTCTGGGTCTGCTTCTTTTAGTCTAAGAACCGCTCGAGATGTAATATTATTTATAGGCTTTACCGAAGAAGCGCGCGATTTCTTTGTTCCCACTCTACGGGTCTTGTGAACCACATTCGCGGAAAAATCAGAGGCCAAATAGGCAAGCAACTCGGACCCATGACCATGAGCGCGCAGCAGCGAAACGGCCTCACGAATCTCCCCCTCTGAGAAATCAACTATTATCTGCGCGACGCGTAGTGCGACAGAGCTAACTGATTTATTCATTTCACACCTATGCTAGCGAGAAAATTTTCGCCGACAGCGGAAAACTCATCTTTAACATAATCTCTCGCATAATCGGTCATGAAGATGGGAGTTCCCTGCCTTGACCCAGCGGGATAGGATTCCGAATGATGTGCGGCGACATCGAATACCGGCCATCCAAACTCCGCAGCCAGCGTACTGACAGCAAGGCGAGATCGCTTCTGTTCGGGAGGAGTGTTGGAGCGCCGTAGATCATTAAATATGATTCCAGCCATATCAAGCGCCTGATCTTGATGCATAAGCCTAAATTCTTCCAACGATCTTGCAAGCAATGGAAGCCCGATGGTTGCGAGAAATTCAGGCCTGACTGGCACCACCACATACCTACTAGATCTATAGGCCGCCGCCGTAAGGATGGATTCCGTGGGCGCGCAATCTATGATAATGAGATCGTAGCTCGGGCCTACTTTAGCAAGAAACTGGGGAAGAAGATGCGCCTTTTCGGTAGGATTTTTTAGGGTCCAAGCCAGCTCAAGCCTAGATGGAACCAAATCCAACAAACTACCATCGCGCCACCTTCGAAGGTTATAAATTACTTTTTTGGGATCGAGCAAAGCCGGCGCATGCCTGGAGGACTTCGGAGCAGAGAACTGCTCAAATATGTCCACTACAGTCGCCCTATCCTCATTTAAATACTCTAAATATTTCTCGGCCCCCATGAAATATTGGCTCAAATTTGATTGCGGATCCAGATCTACAGCCAAAACCCTGAGGTTGGCCTGCCATGCGCAGTACCAAGCAAGATTAAAAGTAAGCGTAGTCTTCCCGACGCCGCCTTTCATGTTAATAAGTGAAACTGCAACCGTCATCTCTCACTCCCTTGATTTAAATTTCAATTCCACGTCAAAACTATCTTCATGCAGAAGAATAGCCCTTTAATGACCAGAGCGCGCTTCGCGCAAAAAGTTAAACGACCAGTAGCTGCCCTCCTTAGACTCAATCTCCACAAGTGCAACGCCCGATATGGAGTCGTTGCCATGTCCAGACGCTACCACCATCTGAGCGCGGAAGAACGCGCCGCGATCATGATCGAACGCCAGAACGGCAGCAGCCTGTGCGGGCCATCGCCCGGCGCCTGGGGCGTTCGCCCTCCACGCTCGCTCGCGAGCTGCGACGGGCCGGCGCCGATCCCTACGACGCCACGCGGGCCGCCGCCGGCTATCGCGAACGCCGTGCACGGAGTCGGCGTCCCCTGCTATTGGCCGGGGACGGCCCGCTCTACCAGTACGTCCACGATCGCTTGGTCTTCAAACGCTGGTCGCCGCAGCAGATTGCGGCCAAGCGGCGCGGCATGCCTGCCTCCGAGCGCCGCTGCCTGGGTCAGTCCCGAGACGATCGACGCCAGCATCTATGCCTATCCTCGCGGCGGCCTCGAGCAGGCGCTGATCGAGGTCCCGCGACAGGGCAAGCCCTCGCGCGGGCGCCCGCGCACTACGACGGCATCACGCATCTACGTGCCCGATGAATTGCGGTTCTAGCACCGGCCCGAGCACATCCAGAACCGGCTGCTGCCCGGACACTGGGAGGGCGGTCTCATCAAGGGCACCCACAACCGCTCCGCGGGGACGTCATGGTCGAACGCAAGACCCGCTTCGTGGTGTTGTGCCGGAGGGACTACTGCACCGCGGCCGACACGCTGGCAGCTTAGACTCAACTTCCAAGTGCAACGCCCCCATGTCAGGGCGTTGCCTGGAATAGCCGCTCAGGCCGCCTGACACCGGAAGATAGAGCGTCAGCGCACCCGGTCCGATACCCCGGAAACCATAGCCGGCGTAAAAGCGAGCGGCGCTCTCGTCCTAGGCATCCACGATCACAACACGCGCACGCCAAGCGCCTCGCGCGCGGCCAAGGCCACGTTGGCCGTGCGCGATCCCGGGACCTGCCTATTGCCCGCCGCAGAGCGCGAACCCCGGGTCCGACAACGAAGGCGGCGGGGTGGCGCGGCCCCAGTCGGAAGGCTCGGGGCCCATCACCAGTTCCAGGGTGGCGCCGTCGGCGATGTCGCGGTGGCGGAACCAGGCGGTGTCGAGGGGGGCGCCGTCGAGGGTGGCGGATTGCACGTAGCGGTTGAGGCCTTCGCTGTCGTGGTTGTGGGCGACGATGCGCAGGGTGCGGCCGCCGCCGAGGTCGAGTTCACTGCGGGCGTAGCTGGGCCGGCCGATCAGGTACACGTCCTTCCCGGCCACGGGGTACAGGCCGAGTTGGTGGAACACCAGCCAACTGGACATGGCGCCGGAGTCGTCATTGGCGGGCAGGCCGCCGCGGGCGTCCTGGAACCATTTGTCCAGGTATTCGAACACGCGGTCGATGCTGCGCTCCGGGCGCCCGGCCCAGTGGTAGAGCACGGGGATGAGGAAGCCCGGTTCGTTGGTCATGTCGAAGTGGAAGCGGTCGAACATCCAGTCGAGCCGGCGCACGAAGGCCTCGGGGCCGCCGGAAAGCGCCATCAGGCCGGCGACGTCGTGCGGGGCGTACAGGGAGTAGGTGCGCAGGTCGCCTTCGTAGAAGAAGCTGGTCCAACTGCCGCGCTTGGTGAGGTCCGGCGCGCCCCAACTGCCATCGGCGTTGCGGGGGCGGATGAAGCCGCGCACGCCTTCCACGTCCAGGTCCGGGTCCCACAGGTTGCGCCAGTTGCCGGCGCGGGCGAGCGCTTCGCGCGCCACTTCGCGCTGGCCCAGGCCGCAGGCGAGCTGGGCGATGGCGAAGTCGTTGTAGGCGTATTCCACGGTGCGCGAGCCGGCGCGTTCGATGTCGGCCGGCAGGTAGCCCAGGCGGTGCCAGGCGTCCACGCCGTCGCGGCCGTGCTGGCGCGGATTGTCCGGCTGCACTTCGGCGTTCTTGCGCATGGCCTGCAGCGCGGTGGCGTAGTCGATGCCGTCCAGGCCCTTGGCGAAGGCGTCGGCCACCATGACGTCGCTGTTGCTGCCGCCCTGGGTGCGGCCGTTGTCGTTGCCGCTGCGCGCGTCGGGCATCCAGCCGGTGTGGCGATAGATGTCCACCAGCGAGCGCAGCATGGCGCGCTGGCGTTCGGGGGCGATCAGGGTCAGCAGCGGGCCAACGGTGCGGAAGGTGTCCCAGATGGCGTAGTAGTCGTCGTAGTCGGGCTCGGCGGAGGTCCACTTGGGGTTCTCGCCGGTGCGGTCGGAGGGCATCAGCATGCTGTGGTAGATGCCGGTGTAGAGCTGGCGGCGGCGCGGGGTGTCGCCGGGGCTCACCTGCACGCGGGCGAGCTGGTCGTTCCAGGCGGCACGGGTGGCGGCGTGCACGGCGTCGAAGTCCCAGCCGGGCGCTTCCTCCTCCACGTTGCGGCGCGCCTGCTCGGCGCTGACGAAGGAGATGCCGATCTTGAGCTGCACCGCCTGCCCGGCCTGCGCGTCGTAGTGCAGGGCGGCGCCGAAGGGGCGGTCGCCGTCCAGGGTGGCGGCAGCGTCGGCCAGGCGCTCGTCGCCGCGCCACAGGGTCTGCGCCTGCGCGGGGGTGTCGCTGACCAGGTGGAAGTACACCCGGTATTCGCCGCCCTGGTTCCAGCCGCCGATGTAGCGGCCCACGCCGGCGATCTCGGTCGGCGACAGCCGTTCCAGGGTGCCGCCGAGGAAGCGCTGGGATTCGGCGCCGGTGCCGCGCACCAAGATGTGGTCGAGCTTGACGCTCAGGTGCGCCGGGCCGCTGCGGTCGAAGCGGTAGCGGTGCAGGCCCACGCGGCGGGTGGCGGTGAGTTCGGCGGTGACGCCGGGGCGGGTCAGGTGGGCGGCGTAGTAGCCGGGCGAGGCGGTCTCGCGGTCGCGGGCGCTGGCCAGGTCGTCCGGGTCGAAGCGTTCGCCGGTGCTGGCCATGACCTGCACGTTGCCGTACTTGCCGGCGGTACCGCTGACGTGCAGGTGGCTGAAGCCGAGGATGCGCCCGGCGCTGAGGTAGCCGGATTTCGACGGCACGCCGTCGAAGCCGACCATGTCCGGGCCGAGCTTGACGGTGCCGAAGGGCTCGGTGGCGCCGACGAATACGCGGCCGTACCAGTCGGTGCCCAGGAAGATGTTGACCTCGGCGGCGGGATCGGCGATGCGCGGCAGCGCGTCGGCGGCGGGCGCCGCCAGCGGCAGGGCCAGCAGCGCGGCCAGAGCCAGCGCCTTGAGCGGGGCCGTGCGCTTCGGCGCGGCGGCGATGCGGGGCGGAACGGGCGTCATGGCGTGTTTCCTTCGGCTTCGGCGCGCGGCGCCGGTGCATCGAACGGGGCGCGGTCGGCGCGCGCGCGGGCTTCGGGTTCCACGGTTTCCACCGGCAGCCCGGCGCAGCGCGCGGCGGCGCGGCGCGGGTTGCACACGGCGGCGGCCAGGCCCGGCAGGTGCACGCGGAAGCCGCCGGGGAAGCGGGCATCCGGCCACAGGTAGTCGGTGGAGACCCACTGCGCGCCGGAGGCCAGGGTGCGCTCGCGCCAGGCGGTGTCGTTGCGCCGCGCCTGCCAGGTGTTGTCGTCGGCGCGGCTGCGCACCAGCAGGCCGGCATCCACCGCGCGGGCGATGCGCTCGCCGTCGCGCTCGATGTTGTTGAGGGTGATGTAGCCGGCGGCGGGCGACGCCTCGTCGATGTTGACGAACATCGCCCGGCCTTCCAGCGCGCGGCGGCTGCCGCGGTACAGCGCCACCTTCTCCGGGCTTTCGTCCAGCGCGATCACGAAGCGCCCGCGCGCCTGGCCCAGCGTGGGCCAGGCGCCGGCGCGCACCGCCTCGCGCAGGGTGGCGTGCTCGCCCTGCACTTCGTCCGGGGTGATGATCGCGCCTTCGGGCAGGCCGGCGCGGAAGGCCGCGTCGAGCGCGTCGAAGGCGGCGGCGTCGAACTTCAGCAGCGGGGTGCCGCCGGGCACGTCGCCGGCATCCTTGGCGTTGATGAGGATCAGGATCGGCGCGTGGCGCGGGTGGCGCCGCGACCAGTCGCCGATCCGGCGCAGGCAGTCGGACAGCAGCACGCAGTCGCTGCGCCAGTCGATGTCGGGCACGTGCATGACCTTGAAGCCCGGCCGGCGCATGGCCGCGCCCCAGGCCGGGTCGGGCGCGGTGCCGGTGGCGCGGGCCAGCAGCGGGTCGGCATGGCGGCCGCCCTCGGGGTCGTGGACGACGTCGATCTCCAGTTGGCGGGCGCCGAAGTCGAGCTGGGCCTCGATCGATTTGTGCGCGTAGTCCAGCGCCTGCGCGGTGCCCGGGTCGTGGGCGGCGATCAGCGCGTACTCGGCCGCCGGGATCGCCTGCTTGTAGCTGTTGTGGGTGCCCACGGCGAGGAGGTCGTTGAGGCGCAGGTGGCGGTCCATCCACGCCTCGTGGCAGCCGGGGCCGGCGGCGGCGGCATCGGCGGCGTCGAGGTCGCACGCCGCCGCGGCCGGCGCCGAGCAGGCGAACGCCGCCAGCATCAGCGCGCCATGCAGAAGGGTTCGCATGCTCGGGTCTCCGCTCAGAAGCGCCAGGTCAGCGCCGCGCGCCAGTTGCGCGGCTGGATCGGGCGGGCGATGAACACCTGGTCGGCGGCCTCGGGTGCGTCGATCTGGCTCTGCCGCGGGTTGCCCTGGGTCAGGCCGAGTTCGTCGGTGAGGTTGCCGCCGTGCAGGTTCAGGGTCATGCGGTCGTTGATGTCGAAGACCAGGTTGGCGTTGAGCACGGTGTAGGCCGGCAGCCGCTGCTGGTTGGCCACGTCCGCGTAGCGGTCGCCGTAGCGCTCGACGTCCAGTTCGACGCGCAGGCGGCCCTGCATGAAGTTGAAGCCAGGGGTGAGCCGGTAGCTGGTCTCGGGCACGCGCAGCAGGCGGTTGCCGCTGTAGTCGCGCTGGACCAGTTCGCCGCCGACGTTCTCGTTGTAGGCGAAGCGGCCGAACTCGGCGTCCTGCAGGGTGGCGGTGGCGCGCAGGTCGAACCAGGCCGCGGGACGCACGATGCCTTCCAGCTCCAGGCCGTTGGTGCGGGTGTCGCCGTAGACCACGCGGCTGACGATGCGGCCGCTGTCCGGGTCCTGGTAGGCATCGCCGACGGCGTAGCTGTCGTATTCGCTGCGGAACAGCGTGGCGTAGAACTCACCCCAGCGCCCGGCGCTCTTGAAGCCCAGTTCGGCCATGCGCATTTCCTGGGTCACCGGTTCGTTGTCCGGGTTGCCGATGAAATCGCCGAGCGAGGGCAGCCGGAAGGTCGAGGTGTAGCGCGCGAACAGGCCCATGTTGCGCTGGAACTGCCAGTTGGCGCCGGCGGTCCAGGCCAGGTCGTCGAAGCGGCGGTCGAAACCGAGCGGGGTGTCGGTCTGGCGGTCGCCGGTGCCGTCGATGGCGATGCGCTCGTAGCGCAGGCCGGCATCCAGGCGCCACTGCGGGTTGATCGTCCACTCGTCGGCCGCGTACACGGCCCAGGTGTCCGAGGTGCCGATGCCGTCCACCCATTCGGTGCCCGATTGCAGCACGCCGCCTTCGGTGAGCTTGGTCAGGCTGCCGTCGGCGCCGGTCAGGTAGATGTCGAGCAGGCGCGCGTGGTCGCGCAGTTCGGTGGCCACCAGGCCGGAGTAGCTGTTGAACTCCTCGTTGACGTGCGCGTAGTAGGCGCCGAAGGTGAGGTCGTGGCGGCCGCTGGCGGTGTCGAAGCCGCGGGTCAGGCGCAGGTCGTTGACGAACTCCGATTCGGGCACCTGGAAGCTGCGCGCCAGGTTGACCATGGTCAGGCCGGTGCCGTTCTGCGCGACCGGGTCGAAGATCGTGCCGTCGGCGTAGCGCAGGTCCAGGCCGGGGCCGCCGCCGGCCAGCGCCAGCACCTCGTCGGCGCTCTGCACCGCGTAGGGGAAGAAGCCGTTGCGCAGGGTGTCCGAGTCGCGGTAGCGGGCGATGTTGCGCAGCCGCCAGCCGCCCAGGTCGCGCTCGTAGCGGCCGGTGAGCTGGGTCAGGCGCACGTGGGTGCCCTCCTCCATGTCGATGTCGTAGGGCTGGCCGTTGCGCTGCAGGCGCACCCGCCGGGTCTCCGGGCCCACCGCCACGCCCTCGTGCGGGTCGAAGCCGGGCACGCCGGCGACGTCGCCGCTGGCGTCCAGGGTGAGCGGGAACGGCGGGGTGAAGCCGACGTGGTCGTCCATGTGGCGGATGCCGAACTCGAACTCGCTGCCGTCGTCGAACTCGCGCAGCGCGGTGAAGCGCAGCTGGCCGCCGCGGTCGGCGTCCCAGCCCGGATCGCGCTGGCCGGGGCTGCTGCGGAAGAAGCCGCCGGCCATCAGCCGCCAGTCGCCGGCCATGCCGCCGTACCAGGCGTCCACGCGCTGCATGCCGTAGTCGGAGGCCTGCAGCTTCATCGCGCCTTCGGGAACCTCGCTGCCCTTGCGGGTGATGAAGTTGATCAGCGCGCCGGGCGAGTTGGAGGCGAAGATCGACGACGGGCCGCCGCGCACCACTTCCACCCGCTCGATGGTCTCGTCCATGCGGAAGGACTGGTCGGCGTTGAGCCAGCCCAGGCCGGCGTCGTGCTGAAGGGTGATGCCGTCTTCCTGCAGGCCGACCGAGGAATAGCCGTCGGTGGGGATGCCGCGGGTGCGCACGTTGCCGCTGGCCTCGCCGGCCGAGCCTTCCACCCAGAAGCCGGGCACCATGCGCAGCGCGTCGGTCACGCTGCTGGGCGCCTGCATCTGCAGCCGGTCCTGGTCCACGGTGGAGATCGCGTAGCTGGTCTCGACCTTGCGGCGCAGGCCGCTGCCCGGGTTGGCGGTGACCACCACGGTGTCGAGCTGGGCGGGGGTCTGGCGGCGGGCCGGGGGCGCTTCGCCCTCGGCCGGCGCCGCGGCGGTCTGCGCGGCCGCGCTTGCCGAGGCCAACGCCAGCGCCATCCCGATGGCGGCCGGTAACGGACGAACTCTACGCTTGGACATGGTGATCGGAACCTTCAGTGGGAGAGCGGCGCAGGGCCGAGCCGCGAAAGTTTCGATAGTCATTGCTACCATTTCATGGCAAGCCCGTGCGAGGACCGCCGATGACACCCCCAGCCGCCCCCGACCGCGCCCGCTGCGCGCCCCGCCAGGCCCGCGGCCGCCAGACCTACGAGCGCCTGCTGCAGGCCGCGGGCGAGCTGCTGGCCGAGGTCGGCTTCCAGGAGCTGTCCACCAACATGATCTGCGCCCGCGCCGGGCTCAGCCCGCCGGCGCTGTACCGCTACATGAAGGACAAGTACGCGGTGCTGGAGGCGCTGGCCGAGCGGCTGATGGCCGACCAGAACGCGGTGCTGGAGGCGTGGCTGGGCCGGCACGCCGCCGGCGGCACCGCGCGCATGGCGCGGCACGTGGACGAACTGCTGCGCGAGACCGCCGAGGTCACCCGCCGCCAGCCCGGCGCGGTGTGGATCCTGCGCAGCCTGCGCGCGATCCCGCAGTTGTCGGACCTGCGCCGCGCCTCCAACGGCTACGTCACCGAACGGCTCGCCCGCGCCTACGCGCCCTCGATGCCGGAATTGCCGCCCGAGCGCCTGCGCCGGCGGGTGCTGATCTCGGTGGAGTTCGGCTATGCGATCGGCGAGAGCGTGCTGGAATGCGCACCGGAGGAGGCCGAGCCCTTGCTGGCCGAGGCCGCGCGCATGCTGGCCTCGCTGTTCGTCGTCGACACCCTGCCGGACTGACGCGGCCGCGCCGCCTCGCGCTCAGGCTTCGCCCTCGGGCTCCAGCGCCTTGACCAGCACCGCGGCCTGGGTGCGGCTGTGGCATTCGAGCTTCTTGAGGATCGCGGTGACGTGCACCTTCACCGTGTTCTCGGCCAGCCCCAGTTCGTAGGCGATCTGCTTGTTGAGCAGGCCGTCGGCCAGGCCCATGAGCACCCGGAACTGCTGCGGGGTGAGCTGCGCGAGGCGGGCGGCGAGGCGGGCATCGGATTCGGAGCGCTCGGCGGTCAGCGGCGGGAACCATTCGCCGCCGTCGAGCACGGCGCCCACCGCGGCGGCGATGGTCTCGGCCGGCGAGGACTTGGGGATGAAGCCGGCGGCGCCGAACTGCTGGGTGCGGCGGATCGTGCGCGGGTGGTCGTTGGAGGAGATCACCACCACCGGCACCTCCGGCCGCTCGCCGCGCAGGTGCACCAGCGAGGACAGGCCGCGCGCGCCGGGCATCGCCAGGTCCAGCAGCACCAGGTCCAGCTCGGGATGCGCCGCCAGCGCGGCGACCAGCGCCGACGCGCTGGCGGCTTCCACCGCGCGCACGCCCGGCAACGCCTCGCGCAGCGCGTGCAGCACCGCGGCGCGGAACAGCGGGTGGTCGTCGGCGACGAGGATGGCGGGCGCGTCCATGCCACCAGTGTCGCCGAAGGCGCCGGCCGCGGTCACCCCGCCGGCGGCAGGCGGTCGAGGCGGATGCGGTTGGCGAACAGCGAGAACGCCAGCATGCCGGCCAGGCCGTTGGCGCGCGCCACCCACGGCGGCAGCCAGCGCGGCGGCGCCAGGGTGCCGTCGTCGAACAGCGGCTCGAAGCGCTCGACGTCTTCGAGCGTCATCTTGCCGGCGAACAGCAGCCGGCACAGCCGCAGCCGGCCGGCGGCCAGCGCGCGGCGGAAGAAGGTGTGCACGTCCACCAGCCCGCGCAGGTACACGGTGTCCTTGGTGAAGGCCGCGCCGCCTTCCACCGGCACGCCGCGGAACACCCGCTGCGCGGAGGCGAAGCTTTCCGCCGCGGTCTGCCCGGCGTCGAGAAAGTAGCGGTAGACCTCGACGAAATCCGCCCCGTCCTGCGCCAGCGCCACGGCCTCGATGCGCAGGCCGATGCGCTTGAGCCGCTCGATGTCGATGTTGCCGGTGATCTGCTCGGCGAAGGTGGCCAGCCC
The DNA here is from genome assembly GCF_000559025.1 of Luteimonas huabeiensis HB2. Taxonomy (GTDB): domain Bacteria; phylum Pseudomonadota; class Gammaproteobacteria; order Xanthomonadales; family Xanthomonadaceae; genus Luteimonas; species Luteimonas huabeiensis. The sequence goes on from NZ_JAAN01000041.1 coordinate 20,594, forward strand.
TTCCTGCACCGCGGTGATCCGCGGCGAGGACATCGCCAGGCTGCCCAGCACCGGCTGCTCGCGGCCGTTGAGCGCGGTCAGCGAATGCACCAGCGCCTCGTGCTGCAGCAACTGGTGGCGGTCGTAGTCGCTGTAGGCGGCGCCGGCGCGCAGGCGGATGCGGTAGGCGCCGGCGGCGGCCTTGGCGATCAGCTCCGGGTCCAGCGCCACCTGCACGATGCGGCCGCCGAAGAAGGCGTCCAGCTCCGCCTGCAGCCACAGCTGCAGCGCGGTGGCGGAGATCTCCACCTGTTCTTCCGGCGCCAGCAGCGCGCGATCGAGTTCGTCGGCGATGCCGATGAAGTGGCGCGCGGCATCGCGCGCGGTGAGCTCGCCGCCGGGCAGCGCGTCGTCCGGATCGCCGTACAGCGCGCGCGCGTGCGCGCCGGCGGCGGCGGTGCCGAGCGATTCCAGCAGTTGCGCGGCGACCGCCCAGTGGCGGGCGGACTCGATCAGGTAGGCGCCCAGCGGATGTGCGGGATCGGCGGCGGCGGCGATGGCGTCGAACTCGCGCCGCGCCTGCGCGAAGTCGTGGCGCGGGTAGGCAACGCGCGGCAGGACGACGCGCCCGGCGAGGGCGGCATCGAGGAACTCGCGTTGCACCCGCGCCGGCCAGCTCGACAGCGCCAGCACCCGGATGCCGCGGGCGGCGGCGATCAGGCGCAGGTCGAGCGCGGCATGGTGGGCGACGGCGTGGGGCATCGGCGGATTCCGCTCGGCGTTGCCGGCACGCTAGCCGATCGCGGCGCGCGGCTCTACCGGGCTCCGCACGCCCCATCGAAGCGCTGGCGCATTGGCGCCGCAAGCCGCCCGGCCCTGGGCAGCCGCCGAAGGCGGCACCCTGTTTTTCCCTTCCCCCGCCTGCGGGGGAGCACCTTGTTTTTCCCTTCCCCCGCAAGCGGGGGAAGGTGCCGAAGGCGGATGGGGGCACGCCGCAGGCGTCCAAAGCGGCCCTCATCCGGCGCTGCGCGCCCACCTTCTCCCGCTTGCGGGAGAAGGAACAACGTGCACCCGCTTGCGGGAGAAGGAACAACATGCACCCGCTTGCGGGAGAAGGAACAACATGCACCCGCTTGCGGGAGAAGTGACCACAAGCCTCGCTTGCGGCGGATGTCGAGCCACTAGCGCCGCTTGCGCCCACCCGGCGCCGGCGCGCGGCGGCGCGCGGCGAGCTGGCGGGCGGCCTCGGCGACTTCCTCGCGCAGCTTGAGGTAGCCGGCGTAGCGGGCGCGGTCGAGCGTGCCGGCCTCGATCGCGGCGCGCACCGCGCAGCCGGGCTCGTCGAGGTGCCGGCAGTCGCGGAAGCGGCAGGCCTCGGCCAGGGCCTCGACATCGGCGAAGTTCTCGCCCAGGTCTTCCTCGCCGGTGGGCTTGAGCTCGCGCATGCCGGGGGTGTCGATGAGGCAGGCGCCGGAAGGCAGCGGGATCAGCGCGCGATGGGTGGTGGTGTGGCGGCCGCGGTCGTCGCGCGCGCGGACCTCGGCGGTGCGCATGCGCGCCTGCCCCAGCAGGGTATTGGTCAGGGTGGACTTGCCGGCGCCGGAACTGCCCACCAGCACCGCGGTGACGCCCGGCCCCAGCCAGGGCCGCAACGCCTCGGCGCCGGCGCGGTCGCGCGCGTCCAGCGCCAGCACCGGCACCTCGCCGCCCAGCACCGCCTCCAGCGCGGCGCGCGCGGCCTGCGGGTCTGTGCCGTCGCGATCGGCCTTGGTCAGCACCACCAGCGGCTCGGCGCCGCCGCCGCGCACCAGCAGCAGGTAGCGCTCGATCCGGCGCGGGTTGAAATCGCCGTCCAGGCCGGACACCACCAGCACGCGGTCGATGTTGGCGGCGATCACCTGCTGCCGGTAGTGCTCGCCGGCGGCGGCGCGCTTGATCACCGTGCGCCGCGGCAGCAGGGCGACGATGCGCCCGTCCTCGACCAGCACCCAGTCGCCGACGGCGGCGCGTTCCTCCGGCGGACAGCGCGCCAGCTGCCAGGCCGGCAGCGATTCGGCCGGTGCGGCGTCGCCGGGCCCGCGGCTGACGACGTAGCCGGTGCGGTGCTGCTCCACCACGCGGGCGGGCGCCGCGCCGGGGTGGGCGTCGAGCGCGGCGCGCCAGGCGGCGTCTTCCACCTCCCCGGCGAACGGCCAGCCGATCGCGCGCAGGGCGTCGAACGCCGGCCCGGGGGGCGGAAGGCTCAAGCGGAAAGGGTCGGCATCGCCATGCGGTGGATTCTAGAGCGTGCGACGTCCTGGGGGCGCGTCGCCCGCGCGCCCGGGTCGTCGCGAGGCCAGGCGCGGTGCGGCCCGTCCAGCACGGCGGCGAACGGCCTGGCCTGCCGTTCGCCGCCGGCGCGGGCGCGCGGCCGCTCGGGTTTTCCGCTAGGCTGTGACGGCGTTTTCCCCGCATTCCCGCCCCCACCGTCCCCGCCCCCATGCCCAGCCTGAAGACCCGCGAGCGCCTGTCGGAAGTCCGTTACGAGATCCGCGGAGAACTGGCCCGGCGAGCCCGGGAGCTCGAGGCCCAGGGGCGCAAGCTGATCAAGCTCAACATCGGCAATCCGGGCGCGTTCGGGTTCCGCGCGCCCGAGCACCTGCAGCGCGCGATCGCCGACCACATCCACGACACCGATCCCTACACCCACCAGCAGGGCCTGCCGGCCGCGCGCGAGGCGATCGCCGCCTTCCACCGCGCGCGCGGCGCGCCCTCGGTGACCCCGGAGCGGGTGTTCGTGGGCAACGGCGTCAGCGAGCTGATCGACATCTCGCTGCGCGCGCTGCTCAACCCGGGCGACGAGGTGCTGCTGCCCTCGCCGGACTACCCGCTGTGGTCGGCGGCGACGATCCTCAACGACGGCCGCCCGGTCTACTACCGCTGCCACGCCGGCCAGGGCTTCCTGCCCGATCCCGACGAGATGGAAGCGCTGGTGTCGCCGCGCACCCGCGCGATCGTGCTGATCAACCCCAACAACCCCACCGGCGCGGTCTACCCGCGCGCGCTGCTGGAGCGCATCGTCGCCATCGCCGCCAAGCACCGCCTGCTGCTGATGGTGGACGAGATCTACGACGGCGTGCTCTACGACGGCGCCCGCTTCGAGCCGCTGGCGCCGCTGGCCGGCGACCTGCCCTGCGTGTCGTTCGGCGGGCTGTCCAAGGTGCACCGCGCCTGCGGCTGGCGGGTGGGCTGGGCGGTGCTGTCGGGCGATCCGATCGCCAGCGGCGATTACCACCACGCGATGGACCTGCTGGGCGCGCTGCGCCTGTGCGCCAACGTGCCGGGCCAGTTCGCGATCGAGGCCGCGCTCGGCGGCGCCGACACCATCGGCGCGCTGTGCCGCGCCGAGGGCCGGCTGTACGAGGCCCGGCGCGCGGTGATCGAGAGCTGCGCGGCCAGCGAGCACCTGACGCTGCACGCGCCCGAGGGCGCGCTGTACGCCTTCCCCGGCGTGCGCGGCGCGGCCGCGGAGGGTTTCGACGATCACGCCTTCGCGCTGGAACTGATGGAAACCGAGGACGTGCTGGTGGTGCCCGGCTCCAGCTTCAACGTGCCCTACCGCAACCACTTCCGGGTCACCCTGCTGCCGCAGCCCGAGCAGCTGCGCGAGGTGTTCCGGCGCATCGACCGGGTGCTCGCGCGCCGCGCCGAGGCCGCGGCGGCGTCCGCCGGCATCGCGCTGAGCGCGCATGGCTGAGCGCGCGCCCGCGGCGGGCGGAGGCGCGCGATGAGCGCGGGCGCGTTCGCCATGCTCAGCCTGGGCGACAGCTACACCATCGGCGAGGGCGTGGCGCCGGAAGGACGCTGGCCGGCGCAGCTCGCGCGCGCGCTGCGCGAGGCGGGCATCCCCGCCGGCGAGCCGCGGATCGTGGCGGCGACCGGCTGGACCACCGAGGAACTGGACGCCGCCATCGATGCCGCCCAGCCGCAGGGCCCGTTCGGCCTGGTGACGCTGTTGATCGGCGTCAACGACCAGTACCGCGGCTACGACGTCGCCGGCTACCGCAAGCGCTACGACGCGCTGCTGCTGCGCGCCATCGGCTTCGCCGGCGGCCGCGCCGATCGCGTGCTGGCGTTGTCGATCCCCGACTGGGGCGTGACCCCGTTCGGGCAGGCCTCCGGCCGCGATCCGGCCGGGATCGCGCGCGACATCGACGCCTACAACGCCACCGCCGGCGAGCGCTGCGCCACCCACGGCACCGGCTGGGTGGACGTGGCGCCGGTCAGCCGTGCGCGCGGCGCGCACCCGTCGATGCTGGCCGAGGACGGCCTGCACCCGTCGGCGGCGATGTACGCCGAGTGGACCGCGCTGGCGCTGCCCGAGGCGCGGCGCCTGCTCGACGGTTGAGCCGCGCCGGCATGGAGACCGCAGCCGCATGAGCGACCTGGCCCAAGCGATCGCCGCCGCCCACGGCCGCCCGCTGGAGCGCGAACGCGCGCGCCGGATCGCGCGCGCGTTCGCGCCCGTGCATCCGCTGGGCAACCGCCACGACTACTTCTACACGCTCATCAAGCTGCGCAGCGACCCGCTCTACCCCGGCGTGCTGGCCGCGCTGCGCGGCACCCGCGCACCGCTGCTCGACCTCGGCTGCGGCCTGGGCCTGCTCGCGCACGCGCTGCGGCAGGACGGCCAGGCGCTGCCCTACCGCGGCGTGGACATCGACGCCGACAAGATCGCCCGCGGCCGCCGCGTCGCCGCCCGCGCCGGCCTGGACGACGTGACCTTCGACGTCGTGGACCTGGCCCGCGAAACGCCCGACCACCGCGGCAGCGTGACGATCCTCGACGTGCTGCAGTACCTGCCGCACGAGGCGCAGCGGGCGCTGCTGTCCGCGGCGGCGGGGATGCTCGACGGCGACGCGCGGCTGGTGATCCGCACCGGCCTGGGCGACGACAGCGGCCGCGGCCGCACCACCCGCATCGCCGACCGCCTGGCCAGCCTGATCGGCTGGATGCAGGAACGCGCCCGCTGCTACCCGACCCGCGACGGCCTGCAGGCGATGCTGCAGGCCGCCGGCCTGCGCGCCACCTTCGCCCCGCTGTACGGCGATACGCCGTTCAACAACTGGCTGGTGGTGGCCGAACGCGCCGCGCCTTCACCCCTTGCCCCCCGCCCGCGGGATCGGATGCCCCGAAGCGGCGGATGAGGCCGGCCTCTCGACTCGCCGCGCTCCACGCCCCCACGCGCCCTGCCCTCACCCCTGCCCCTCTCCCGCAGGCGGGAGAGGGGTTCCGGGCGTCCGCGACCGCCTCCCTTCTCCCGCGTGCGGGAAAAGGTGCCCCGCAGGGCGGATGAGGGCGCGCTTTTCAGCCTTGCCGCCACCCCTCGCCCTCACCCCTGCCCCTCTCCCGCAAGCGGGAGAGGGGTTCCAGGCATGCCGCGACCGCCGCCCTTCTCCCGCGTGCGGGAGAAGGTGCCCCGCAGGGGCGGATGAGGGCGCTTTTTCAGCCTCACCGCTCCCCCTCGCCCTCACCCCTGCCCCTCTCCCGCGAGCGGGAGAGGGGTTCCAGGCGTCCGCGACCGCCTCCCTTCTCCCGCGTGCGGGAGAAGGTGCCCCGCAGGGGCGGATGAGGGCGCGCTTTTCAGCCCGCGGCGACTTCAGCCGCCGCGCAACCGCGCGGCCACCGAGGCGCGCAGCGCGGCGAGGTCGGCGGCGAATGCGGCGATGCCGTCGCGCAGCTTCTCGCTGGCCATCGGGTCCGCGGCCAGGTCGGCCTCGAAGCGCGCGGCGTCCACCGGCTCGCGCGGCTGGCCGTCCGGGGCCTCGGGCACCAGCACGCGCGGCAGGTCGCCGTGGTCGGCATCCAGCGCCTGCAGCAGCTCGGGCGAGATCGTCAGCCGGTCGCAGCCGGCCAGCGCCTCCACCTGCGCGGCGGAGCGGAACGAGGCGCCCATCACCACCGTCGGCGAGCCGCGGCGCTTGAACTCGGCGTAGACGTCGCGCACGAAGCGCACGCCCGGGTCGTCGTCGATCGTCGCCGGCGCCTGGCCGTGCGCCTTGTACCAGTCGAGGATGCGGCCGACGAACGGCGAGATCAGGAACGCGCCGGCCTCCGCGCAGGCGATCGCCTGGGTGCGGTTGAAGATCAGGGTCAGGTTGCAGTCGATGCCCTCGCGCTGCAGCCGCTCGGCGGCGCGGATGCCTGCCCAGGTCGCGGCGATCTTGATCAGCACGCGCTCGCGCCCGATCCCGGCGGCCTCGTAGCGGGCGATGAACTCGCGCGCCTTGGCCGCCGTCGCCTCGGTGTCGTGGGACAGGTCGGCATCGACCTCGGTGGAGACGCGGCCCGGCACCAGCGCGCTCAACTTCGCGCCCACGCCGATCGTCAGCCGGTCCACCACCTCGCGCGCCGCTGCCTCGGCATCGCCGCCGGCCTTGCGCGCCGCTTCCAGCTCGCGCGCCACCAGGTCCGCGTACACCGGCAGGTCGAGCGCCTTGCGCACCAGGGTGGGGTTGGTGGTGCAGTCCACGGGCTTGAGCCGCGCGATCGCCTCGGCATCGCCGGTGTCGGCCACCACCACGGTCATCTCGCGCAGTTGCGCGAGCTTGGAGGGAGCGGCGGCGTTGGCGGACATGCGGAAACTCCTGGGCGGGTGCGGGCGGACACGATAGCCGGCCGCCGGCGGCAAATAAACCGCGCTACCGCGAGGGCGTGCCCGGCGGCGCGGCCTCGCCCGTGGCGAAGGCGTAGCCGGCGTTGTGGACGTACTCGATCCAGTCGCCGGAGCCGCCGATGCGGGCGAGCTTGTGGCGCAGGCGGTGGACGAGCTGCTTGAGCGCGTCGCGGTCGGCGGCGTCGCGGTCGGACCAGACGAAGCCGATGATGCGCTGCACGTCCACCGGCCGGCCCTGGTGGCCGAGCAGCAGCCGTAGCAGGCGCAGTTCCAGCGTGGACAGGCGCGCGGCGCCGCCGCCGGCCACGCGCGCCTCGCTGCGCTCGGCGTCGATGCGCAAGGGGCCTGCGGCGAGCACGGGTTCCTCGCCTTCGCCGCCGCGGCGCAGCAGCGCACGCACACGGGCCAGCAGCGCGCGCGGGCTGAAGGGCTTGCGCAGGTAGTCGTCGGCGCCCAGGTCCAGGCCGCGTACTTCGTCTTCCTCGTCGGCGCGCACGGTGAGCATCATCACCGGCAGGTCGCGGCTGCGGCGCAGCGCCTCCAGCACCTCGAAGCCGTCGCGGCCGGGCAGGTTCACGTCCAGCAGCACCAGATCCGGCGCCGAGCGCTCCACCAGCGCCAGCGCCTGGTCGCCGTCGAAGGCGACCAGCACCTCGTAGCCCGCGTTCGCCAGCGCGAAGCGCAGCAGGCCGGCGAGCTCGACGTCGTCGTCGACGATGAGGATGCGCATGGGGCAGGGGTCAGGGGCCGGGGGCCAGGGGGCAGGGGAAGGGCGGGAACGGGCGGCGGAAGGCGGGGTGCGGCGATCCGACAAGGATACGCACCGGGCCGGCGGCCGCTACTGACCGCTGTTCCCTGGCCCCTGGCCCCTGGCCTCCGACCCCTCCGCTTTCCCTGGCTCCTCGCCCCTGGCCTCCGGCCCCTCCGCGTCCCCTGGCCCCTGGCCCCTGGCCTCCGACCCCTGCCCCAAAGGCAGCACCACCCCGAACCGTGCGCCCTGGCGGTGGCGCGGCGGGGCGACGACCACTTGGCCGCCGTGGCGCTCGACCAGGGCGCGCACGATCGCCAGGCCCAGGCCGGTGCCGCGCTGGCTGGGCTCGTCGCGGGGGGCGCGGCGGAACGGGGCGAATAGGTCGGCGTGGGCGTCGGGGCCGGGCAGGCCCGGGCCTTCGTCCTCGATCCACAGCGAGACCGTGTCCGCGCCCCAGTCCAGCTCCACCCAGATCGTGCTGTCGTCGGGGGCGAACTTGTTGGCGTTGGCCAGCAGGTTCACCGCCACCTGCGACAGCCGCTGGCCGTCGCCGCGCAGGCGGCGCGCGCTGCGCGGCAGCCGCGCGTCCACGCGCTGGCCGCGCTGCTCGAGCAGCGGCTGCATCAGCGCCAGCGCGTCCTCCATCACCGCGACCAGGTCCACCTCCTCGTCGCGCAGGCGCATCTCGCCGGATTCCAGGCGCAGGCTGTCGAGCAGGTTGTCCACCAGTTGCGACAGCCGCAGCGCGGCGCGGTACTGCGCGGCGACCAGCTGCGCGGCCACCGGATCGTCGCCGTCGCGCAGGTGGTCGCGCAGCAGCTCGATGGCGGCCATCTGCGCCGAGAGCGGGGTCTGGAACTCGTGCGAGAGGTTGGCCAGGATCGCGTCGCGCATGGCGCGCGAGGCCTCCTCGCTGGTCTCCTCGCGCAGCATCGCGACCTGGCGCTCGCCGATCGGCGCGGCGGCGCGGATCACCAGGTTGCGCTCGCCGCCGCGCACGCGGTAGCGGCCGGCGGTCTGCGCGAGGCCGCCGGTGCGCGCCTCGCGCAGCGGCGAGGCGGGCGCGGCGTCGCCGGCCGGGTGCAGCACCTCGTCGAAGCGACGACCCAGGACCGCGTCCTCGGGCAGCCCGAGCAGCGCCAGGCATTGCCGGTTGGCGTAGCGGATGACCTCGTCGCCGTCGACGGCGACCACCGCGTCGCCGACGCCTTCGAGGACCATGTCCAGTTCGCGGCGCTGGCGACGCTCCTGGCCGGTGGCCGCGCGCAGCTGCCGGCGCATGCCCTCCAGGCTGTGCGCCAGCGCCAGCGGCTCGGCGAGCTCGGTGTCGGGCAGTTCCACCGGCGTTTCCAGATCGCCCACGCCCAGCCGCCGCGCGCTTTCGGCCAGGCGGTCGAACGGCCGCGCGATGCGCCGCGCCAGCCAGACCGCGACGCCGGCGGCCAGCGCGGCCACCAGCAGGCTGCCCAGGGCGAAGGCCAGCAGCCAGCCCAGGGCTTCCTCGCGGAAGGCGTCGCGCGGCACCGAGGCCACCAGCAGCGCGTCGATGTCCGCGCGCCCGTCCAGCCGCACCGGCTCGATGCGCAGCACCGCCGCATCGCCGAGCGGGCCCAGCGTCTCGGCGCGCCCGGTCAGCCAGGCGTGGCGGTAGGCGGTGCGCAGTTCGTCGTCGCCGCCCGCCGCCGGCTCCAGGATGTCGGCGGCGGTCAACAGCCGCAGCCGGACTTCGCCGTCGGCCGGCAGCACGTCGCGCCCGACCCGCTGGGCGACCAGGATCCGGGTCTGCATCGGCGCGTCGGGCACGGCGGTCGATTCCACCCGCCACAGCGTGCCGTCGGGCTCCTGCTGCAGGCCGGGCCGCTCGGTGTCCGGCGGCTGCACGCCGGTGGCCACGAACAGCTCGCCGCGGCGGTACACGGCGATGAAGTCCACCTGCGCGGTGGCGCGGAAGGTCTCCACGAAGGCGGCGGCGGCCTTGGGCTGGCCGCGGCGCAGGTAGCCGTGCAGCGAGGGCCGCTCGCCGAGCAGGTCGGCGGTGGCCAGCAGCTCGCGCCGCTGCACGTCCAGGCGCGCCAGGGTCTCGGTGGCCGCGCGCGTGGCCTGGCCCTCGGCGCGGTCCTGCAGCGAGGCGCGCAGCGTCTCGATCCCGGTGGCCAGCAGCAGCAGCACCAGCGCCAGCACCAGCCCGACGTGGCTGAGCACCAGCAGGCGCCACAGGCGGCGCGGCCCGCTCATCCGCCTCCGCTCCCGGCGCGGCGCGCGGCGTGCTCGATCCACGCCTTGGCCAGCAGCGTCACCAGCCCCAGCGCGGCCAGCAGCGAGGCCACCGCGAACGCGGCGGTGAACTGGTACTCGTTGTAGAGGATCTCCACGTGCAGCGGCACCGTGTTGGTCTGGCCGCGGATCTGGCCGGAGACCACCGAGACCGCGCCGAACTCGCCCATCGCGCGCGCGTTGCACAGCAGGATGCCGTACAGCAGGCTCCAGCGCACCGCCGGCAGGGTCACGTGCCAGAACGTGCGCCAGCCGCCGGCGCCCAGGGTGTAGGCGGCCAGCTCGGGATCGGTGGACTGCTCCTGCATGTAGGCGATCAGCTCGCGGGCCACGAACGGGAAGGTCACGAACAGCGTCGCCAGCACGATGCCGGGCACGGCGAACACGATCCGCCATTCCAGCGCCGCCAGCGCCGGCGCGAACCAGCCCTGGGCGCCGAACAGCAGCACCAGCACCAGCCCGGCGACCACCGGCGAGACCGAGAACGGCAGGTCGATCAGGCTCACCAGCACGCTCTTGCCGCGGAAGCGGAAGCGGGTGAGCGCCCAGGCCGCGGCGAGTCCGCAGGCGACGTTGATCGGCACCGCGATCGCCGCCACCAGCAGGGTCAGGCGCACCGCGGCCAGGGCGTCGGGCTCGGTCAGCGCGGCGACGAAGGTGCGCCAGCCGCCGGCGAAGGCCTGGCCGAACACCAGCGCCAGCGGCAGCCCGAGGAACACCAGCAGGAAGGCCAGCACCAGCCCGATCAGCGTGCGCCGCAGCCAGGGCGGGTCGCGCTGCGCCGGCGGGTAGGCGTCGACGGCGGCCATCAGGCGCTCCCCGCGCCGGGCCGGCTGTGGCTCCAGCGCTGCAGCAGGTTGATCACCATCAGCATGGCGAAGGAGATCAGCAGCATGGTCACCGCCAGCACGGTGGCGCCGGCGTAGTCGTATTCCTCCAGCCGCACCACGATCAAGAGCGGCGCGATCTCGGAGACGTAGGGGATGTTGCCGGCGATGAAGATCACCGAGCCGTACTCGCCGACCGCGCGCGAGAACGCCAGCGCGAAGCCGGTCAGCGCGGCCGGCGCGATCTGCCGCGCCACCACCCAGCGCAGGTTCTGCCAGCGGCTGGCGCCCAGCGAGGCGGCGGCCTCCTCCAGCGAGGCGTCGAGTTCCTGCAGCGCCGGCTGCACCGTGCGCACCACGAACGGCAGGCCCACGAACACCAGCGCCACCAGGATGCCGGCCGGGCTGGACGCCACGTCGATGCCCAGCAGCGCCAGCGGCCGCCCGAGCCAGCCGTGCTCGGCGTACAGCGTGGCCAGGGCGATGCCGGCCACCGCGGTGGGCAGCGCGAACGGCAGGTCCACCATCGCATCGAGCAGGCGCCGGCCGGGGAAGCGGTAGCGCACCAGCACCCAGGCGGTGACGGTGCCGAACACCAGGTTGACCAGCGCCGCGGCCAGCGACAGCCCGAAGCTCAGGCGGTAGGCGGCCAGCGCGCGCGCGCCGGTGGCGATGTCCCAGATCTGCGCCGGGCTCAGCTCGGTGAGCTTGAGGAAGGCCGCGGCGATGGGCAGCAGCACGATCAGCCCCAGCCAGGCCAGGGTGATGCCCAGCGTCAGCCGGAAGCCCGGGTGCACCGGGCGCGCGCGGCGACGGCGCGCCGCGGGCGCGCCGGCCGGTCCGGCGTCGGCGGGCAGCGCGCTCAACGCCCGCCGCGCGCGGCGAAGATGCGGTCGAAGCGGCCGCCGTCGGCGAAGTGCTCGGCGTGGGCGCGCGCCCAGCCGCCGAACTGCTCGTCGATGGTGAACAGCTCCATCGGCGGGAACTCGGCGGCGTGCTCGGCGAGCACGTCGGCGTCGCGCGGGCGGAAGTGGTGCTTGGCCGCCAGGCGCTGGCCCTCGGGCGTGTACAGGAACTGCAGGTACTCGGTGGCCAGGGCCTCGGTGCCGCGCGCGCGCGCGACCTTGTCCACCACCGCCACCGAGGGCTCGGCGAGGATGCTCAGCGGCGGGCGCACGATCTCGAACTGGTCGGCGCCGAACTCCTGCAGCATCAGCAGCGCCTCGTTCTCCCAGGCCAGCAGCACGTCGCCGATGCGTCGCTGGACGAAGGTGTTGGTGGAGCCGCGCGCGCCGGTGTCGAGCACCGGCACCGAGCGGAACAGGCGGGTCAGGAAGGCCTCGGCGTCGGCCTCGCTGCCGCCGCGGCGCACCACCGCGCCCCAGGCGGCCAGGTAGTTCCAGCGCGCACCGCCGGAGGTCTTCGGGTTGGGGGTGACCACGGCGATGCCGTCCTGCGCGAGGTCGGGCCAGTCGCGGATGTTCTTCGGGTTGCCGCGGCGGACCAGGAACACGATGGTCGAGGTGTAGGGCGCGCTGTTGTGCGGCAGCTCGGCCTGCCAGCCGGGATCGATCAGGCCGGCGCGGGCGATCTCGTCGACGTCGCCGGCCAGGGCCAGGGTGACCACGTCGGCCTCCAGGCCGTCGATCACCGAGCGCGCCTGGCGGCCGGAGCCGCCGTGCGACTGCCGCACCTCGACCGGGCCGTCGGCGCGCGCGCGCGAGAACGCCTCGTTGAACTCGGCGTAGAACTCGCGCGTGGGGTCGTAGGAGACGTTGAGCAGGGTGCGCGGGCCGTCCGCGCCGCCGTCGGCGCGGTCGCCGCCGCAGGCGGCCAGCGCCAGCAGCGCGGTCAACAGCAGGCCGGCGCGCAGGACGCGGTGCGGCAGGCGGAACGGGGAACGGTCGGTCATGGCGGGGAGCCTCCGGGAACGGTCAATCGGCAGCCGCCGCCCCGGGCGCGGCGCGGCGGGCGAATTCGGCGCTGGGCAGCAACGCCAGGTCGGCCTCGTCGGGCTGCACCATCAGCAGCGCCCAGCGGCCGTCGAGGGCGCGCAGCCGCGACTGGTGGCGCGGGCCGAGCGCGGCGTGCGGGCCGAGGTCGAGGGCGATCACGTCGGCGTCGGCATCCAGCGGCAGGCCGCCGCGGCGCGCGGCCTCGGCGGCCGCGTCGGCATCGCGGTCCTCGGTCCAGGCCACGCTGCGCCGGGCCAGCGCATCGCGCCAGCCGGTCGCCTCGTCGCCGGGCTCGTCCGGCTGCAGGTCGCGCACTTCCACGTCGGCGCCGCTGGCGCCGGCGATCTCGGCCAGCAGTTGCAGGTCCGGCGGGCTGGCGGCGAAGGCGCGCAGCAGCACCAGCCAGCGCGCCGGGGACGCCGCCGCCAGCGGATCGCCCTGGGCCGCGGCCAGCAGCACCTGCCGGGTGCCGGTGGCCTGCAGGAACGCCAGCAGGCGCGCGGGTTCGCGCATGCCGGCCGGCAGGATCACCAGGTCGTAGCTCTCGCCGGCCAGGTGCGCCTGCGCGGCCTGCCAGGGATCGGCCTCGTGCGGGCTGGGATCGACCATGCGCAGGTCGCCGGCGAAGGCCTGCCGGTAGCGCTCCAGCGGCGCGCGCAGCGCCGGCGCGCGCACCGCGCCGCCGAGCAGGGTCACCAGCGCGTGGGTGCGTTCGCCCCAGGCCAGCGCGCGCACGGCCAGGGCGTGGCCGTCGGCGTCGTCGGGCGCCACCACCAGCACCCGCAGGTCGGGCTGCGGCACCGCGTGCAGGTGTTCGGCATACAGGGTGACGGCATCGCCCGGCGCCAGCGGCAGCCGCTCGGCGGCCTCGTTGGCGCGCAGCGCTTCCAGCAGGAAGCGCCGCGCGCGCGCGCCGGCGCCGGCGTGCAGCGAGAGGTACACGCGCTCGCTGGCGCCCAGGTACTCCACCCGCTCCACCACCGCCGGGTGCACGAAGGCCTCGCGCGCGGCCGGCGCCGGCGCGTCGGCGCGCAGCAGCCGCAGGGTCTCCGGACGCAGCAGGATCTTGACCCGCTGCGGCACCGCGTCCGGGTCGCGCGCGCCCGGCAGCAGGCGGATGCGCGCGCCGGCCGCGGTCAGCTCGCCCGGCAGCAGGTTGGCGCGGCCGACGAAGCTGGCCACGAACTCGGTGCGCGGCTCGCGGTAGAGCTGGCGCGGCGTGCCGGCCTCCAGCAGCCGCCCGCGGTGCAGGACCATGATGCGGTCGGCGACCGCGAACGCCTCTTCCTGGTCGTGGGTGACGAAGATCGCGGTCGCGCCCAGCCGCTTGAGCAGGTCGCGCAGGCCCTGCCGCAGTTCCTGGCGGATGCGCGCGTCCAGCGCGCCGAAGGGTTCGTCGAGCAGCAGCAGGCGCGGGCTGTGCGCCAGCGCGCGGGCCAGCGCGGTGCGCTGGCGCTGGCCGCCGGAAAGCTGCGAGGGAAACTTGCGCGCGCTGCCGCCCAGCCCGACCAGTTCCAGCAGTTCCTCGCGGCGCGCCTGCCGGGTGCGGCGGTCGACGCCGCGCACGCGCAGCGCGAACTCCACGTTGTCGGCCACCGACAGGTGCTCGAACAGCGCGTAGTTCTGGAACACGAAGCCGAGGTCGCGCTGCTGCGGCGGCAGGCCGGTGACGTCGTGGCCGTCCACGCGCACGCGGCCGGCATCGGCCGCGGTCAGGCCGGCGACGATGCGCAACACCGTGCTCTTGCCACTGCCGCTGGGGCCGAGCAGCACGATCAGCTCGCCGGCCTCGACCCGGAACGAGACGTCCTGCACGACCGCGCGGCCGGCGTAGCGCTTGGTCAGGCCCTGGACTTCGAGCGACATGGGATTCCCGGCGGGTCGATGCTGCATAGCGTCAAGGCGTTCCGGTCACGGCGTCAGTCTCGATCCGGTTACGGCCCGGTTACGGACCGCGCCCGATACGCCCGCACGGCCTACGCGCGCACCTCGCCGAACACAGGCCAGCGCCGCAACAGCGCCTTCTCCACCTCCAGCACCGCCATCACCGCCACGCCGATGCCCAGCACCACCAGCCCGTCGGCGAGCAGGACCGGGCGGCTGTCGAACACCGCGTGCATCGCCGGCCAGTAGGTGAAGGCGAGCTGCGCGACGATCACCCCGGCCAGCGCCCACAGCACCGCCGGCGTGCCCGCCGCGCCGCGCAGTGTGAACGACGTCATGTGCAGGTAGCGCACGTTGAACAGGTAGAAGATCTCCATCACCACGATGGTGTTGACCACCAGCGTGCGTGCGGTCGCCTCGTCCAGCCCGCGCGGCCCCAGCGCGTACCAGAACACGCCCAGCGCCCCGGCCACGAACAGCAGCGAGACGAAGATCACCCGCCACAGCAGGAACGGCGACAGCAGCGGCGCCCCGAACGGCCGCGGCGGCCGCCGCATCACCCCGTCCTCGGCCGGCTCGAAGGCCAGCACCAGGCCCAGGGTGACCGTCAGCACCAGGTTGATCCACAGGATCTGCGCGGCGGTCATCGGCATCGCGAAGCCGGCCAGGATCGCGGTCGCCACCGCCAGCACCTCGCCGCCGTTGGTGGGCAGGGTCCAGCCGACCACCTTGCGCACGTTGTCGTAGACCACCCGGCCCTCGTGCACGGCGGACACGATCGAGGCGAAGTTGTCGTCCAGCAGCACCATCTCGGAGGCCTCCTTGGCCGCTTCCGTGCCCTTGCGGCCCATCGCCACGCCGACGTCGGCCTGCTTCAGCGCGGGGGCGTCGTTGACGCCGTCGCCGGTCATCGCCACCACCGCGCCGCCGGCCTGCAGCGCGCGCACGATGCGCAGCTTGTGCTCCGGGCTGGTGCGCGCGAACACCGCGGTGTCGCGCGCCAGCGCGCCGAGCGCGTCGTCCGCCACCGCGTCCAGCTCGGCGCCGGTCACCACCCTGGGATCGTCGGCGATGCCGAGCTGGCGGGCGATCGCCGCGGCGGTCGCGCCGTGGTCGCCGGTGATCATCTTCACCGCGATGCCGGCGCTGCGGCACTGCGCGATGGCCTCGACCGCCTCCTCGCGCGGCGGATCGATGAAGCCGACCAGCCCGAGCAGCTGCACGCCGTCGTCGAGATCGGCGAAATCCACCGTGTCGGCGCCGTCGGGCATGCGCTTGCAGGCGAAGCCGAGCACGCGCTCGCCCTGCGCGGCGGCCGCGGCGATGCCGGCCTCCCAGGCGGCGCTGTCGAGCGGCTGCGCCGCATCGCCGGCGAGCTGGCCGCGGCTCATCGCCAGCAGGCGCTCCGGCGCGCCCTTGACGAACAGCATGCGGCCGCCGTCCGGGGCGCGGTGCAGCGTGGCCATGAAGCGGTGCTGGGCGTCGAACGGGATCTCGTCCAGCCGCGGCCACTGCGCGCGCTCGTGCGCCGGATCCAGTCCGGCCTTCATCGCCAGCGCCACCAGCGCGCCCTCCATCGGGTCGCCATCGACGAGCCACTGCGCGCCCTGCCGGCGCAGCGCGGCGTCGTTGCACAGCAGCGCGCCGCGCAGCAGCGGCCCCGCGGCGGCCTGCGCGGCGATGTCGTCGCCGCCGGCGTCCTCGCCGGTCAGCGCGCCCTCCGGCGCGTAGCCGCTGCCGCCGGCGCGCAGCGCGTGGCCGGGCACCAGCACGCGGCGCGCGGTCATCTCGTTGCGGGTCAGGGTGCCGGTCTTGTCGGAGCAGATCACCGAGGTCGCGCCCAGCGTCTCCACCGCCGGCAGGCGGCGGATCACCGCGTTGCGCGCGGCCATGCGCTGCACGCCGATGGCCAGCGTGATGGTGATCACCGCCGGCAAACCTTCCGGCACCACGCCCACGGCCAGCGCCACCACCGCGATCAGCGCCTCGTCCCAGGCGAACTGGCGCACCCCCACCGCGAACGCGAACAGCGCTGCGGCGCCGGCCAGCGCCACCCAGGTGAAGCGGCGGCCGAACCGGTCGATCTGCCGCAGCAGCGGCGTGGTCAGGGTCTTGACGCTGCCGATCAGGGTGCTGATGCGACCGATCTCGGTGTCCGCGCCGGTCGCCACCACCACGCCCACGCCCTGCCCCGCCGCGACCAGGGTGCCGGAATAGGCCATGCCCACGCGATCGCCCAGCGGCGCGTCCGCGGCGACCGCGGCATCCGCCTTCTCCGCCGCCACCGATTCGCCGGTCAGCACCGCCTCGTCGATCAGCAGCGACTTCGCGCGCAGCAGGCGCAGATCGGCCGGCACCCGGTCGCCGGCCTCCAGCAGCACCACGTCGCCCGGCACCAGCGCTTCCACCGCCACGCGCTCGCGGCGCCCGCCGCGCAGCACCGCCGCCTGCGGGGCGATCATGTCGCGGATCGCGTCCAGCGCGCGCTCGGCCTTGCCCTCCTGCACGAAGCCGACGATGGCGTTGACCACCACCACCGCCACGATCACGCCGGCGTCGACCAGGTGCCCCAGCACCGAGGCCGCGACCGCCGCCGCGAGCAGGAAGTAGATCAGCGCATTGTTGAACTGGGCCAGCAGGCGCAGCCACGGCGGCCGCCCGCGGGCGGCGGGCAGCGCGTTGGGCCCGTGCCGCTGCAGCCGGCCGGCGGCCTCCTCGGCGCTCAGGCCGTCGCGCGTGGCCTGCAGCGCCTCCAGCGCCTGGTCGGCGCTGCGGGCGTGCCAGTCGTGGCGGGTCGGGGGATCGCGGTCGGCCATGGGCGTGCTCGGAGGTGGGGATGCCGTACGTCGGAACGGGCGCGCGCTCTTGCGCGCCGTCGACGGAACTGTTGCAGACTAGCCGGGCAGCGCGCGAGCACGTTGACTTCGGTCAATGCCGCGGGCCGGCGCCCCGCTACCCTGGCCGGGCACCGCGCGTACCGCTTCCGGACATTCCCCAGGACTTCCGTCCACACACGAAGGAACCCGCGATGAGCACGCCCACCCTGCCGCTTGCACTGTACAAGGCCAACCTCGACCTGTGGCTGCGGATCAGCGAACTGCTGGAGGAGAACCGCAGCCAATGGGTCGCCCTGCTCGCGCGCGAGATCGACGACGGCGCGGCGCAGACCGGCGCGGAAGCGGCCGCGCTGCGCTCGGGCGACTGGCAGGCGCTGGCGCTGCTGCCGGGCCAGGCCCTGCAGCGCTTGGTCGAGCACGGCGTGGGCGACCTGCAGGCCGCCGCGCAGACCGCGCTCGGCAACCAGATGACCTTCGCCACCGGCTTCCAGCAGGCGCTCGCCGACTGGCAGCAGGCCACCGCGTCCGCGCTCGGCGAGCTGGGCCGGGTGGATCTGCCGGGCGGCCTGCAGGAGGTCTTCGAGCAGGCCCTGCAGGGCTGGACGGCGCTGCCCGATGCGCTGGCCGCCTTCGCCGGCGGCGGCGCCGGCGCCGGACGCGGCGCATCGGGCGATGCGCGGCCACCCCGGCCCGCGCCGGCACGCCAGGCGCCGGCCGCCAAGCGCACGAGCGAGCGCGCGGACCGCCCCGCCACCGCGACCAGGCGAACGGCGAAGAAGGCGGCGAAGCGCACGACGAAGCAAGCCGCGACGAAGCGGGCCGCCAAGCCCGCGCGCAAGACCGCCGCGCGCACCGCCAAGCGCCCGGCGCGCAAGCGCGGCGCCTGAGCCGGCGCATCCTGGCATCGGGCCCGCGCATCGACGCGCGCGGCCCGGTGCGCGCGCGCGGACGTCGCGGGGCCGGCGTTCGTGCGTCCGCCGCCGCGGCCTTGCCGCGGCGACCACGCATGCCCGCGCATGCTCGGGCCTCCCCCTCGTGCGGAGACCGCAATGAACGCGCGCGACATCCGATCCGACACCGACCCGGCCGCCGGCGACGCCGACGACGCCCTCGCGCAGCGCGGCGGCCCCGTGCTGCGCGATCCGCGCTCACGCGCGGCGCTGGACAACATCGGCGACGACGACCAGGCCAACCTGCTCGATCCCGAACTCGACGAACAGCCGGGCGACCTCGATTCCGGCGGCCGCTCCTTCGCCGACGACGTGCGCAGCGACGTCGGCAACGGCGACAACGGCGAGCCGCGCTGAACGCGACGCCGGACACGGCCCGCGCGGCGCGGGAGCACCGTGCCTACGCGGGCGCGGCGTCCAGCGCCTCGGGCAGCACGGTGGCGTAGCCCAGCGCGTCCAGCCGCGCCAGCAGGGCGGCGATCATCTCCACGTTGCGGCCATGCCGCGCGCCCTCGTGCAGCAGCACGATCGCGCCGGGCGCCAGGTCGCGCTCGATCGCGGCGACCATCGCCGCGGGATCGTCGCGCACGGCATCGAAGCCGCGCGCGCTCCAGGCCACCCGGGTCAGCCCCGCCGCGCGCAGGGGCGCGGCGACGAACGGGTTGGTCATGCCCACCACCGAGCGGAACCAGTGCGGCGGCCGCCCCGCGAGCGCGGCCAGCACCGCCTGCGCCTGCGCGATCTCCGCGCGCATCCGCCGCGGCCCCAGCGCCCAGAACCACGCCTGCGGATGGGTCTGGCTGTGGTTGCCGATGCCGTGGCCGCGGCGGACGATCTCGGCCACCAGCGCCGGGCGCGCGGCGGCGCGCGCGCCGACCAGGAAGAAGGTCGCCTTCGCGCCGTGGCGGTCGAGCAGGTCGAGGATCGCGGCGGTGTCGTCGGAAGGGCCGTCGTCGATGGTCAGCCACACCGCGCGCCCGCGCGCCGGCAACCGCGCCAGCACCGGCGCGTACAGCCGCGCGCGCGGCAGGAACACCGGCACCACGCACAGCGCGTGGCTGGCCAGCAGCGCCGGCAGGCCCGCGCGCCAGCCCCAGGCCAGCCACACCGCGAGCACCGCCAGCTGCGACAGCGGGATCCACAGGCACCAGGCGTACGGAAACCGCGGCACCCGACGCAACGCCGCCGGCGCCGCGCCATCGGCGGCGCCCGCGTGCCGCGGGACACCCCGCAGTGTTTCCCGGGCGCTCATGCCCGCATGATGCCACGCGGTTAAAATGGCCGGCCCACCCGCCAGAGCGCCGCCATGACCCTGTCCCCCGCCGTCCGCACGCGGATCGAATCGCTGCTGCAAGGCAACCGCGTGGTGTTGTTCATGAAGGGCCAGCCGTCGATGCCGCAATGCGGTTTCTCGGCCAAGGCCGCCGGCATCCTCGGCGGGCTCGGGGTGGAGTTCGCCCACGTCGACGTGCTGGCCGATCCCGAGATCCGCGAGGGCATCAAGGCCTACGGCAACTGGCCGACGATCCCGCAGCTCTACATCGACGGCGAACTCGTCGGCGGCAGCGACATCATCGAGGAGATGGCCGAATCCGGCGAGCTCAACAGCGTGCTGGGCCTGCCGCCGGTGGACCGCACGCCGCCGTCCGGGGTCACCGTCACCCCGGCCGCGGCGAAGATGCTGCGCGAGGCGCTGGACGGCGCCGGCGCGGGCAGCGCGCTGTCGCTGGCCATCGACGGCCGCTTCCAGCCGCGCTTCCAGATCGTGCAGGCCAGCGACAACGCCATCGCCGTCGAGAGCGAGGGCGTGCGCATCCAGTTCGACGCCGCCAGCGCGCGCCGCGCCGACGGCATCACCATCGACTGGGTCGACGACGTGCGCGGCAAGGGCCTGATCGTCGACAACCCGAACGCGCCCAAGCCGGTGCTGCCGCTGGTGCCCGCCGAGGCGGACGCGCGCGTGCGCGCCGGCCGCCTGACCCTGGTCGACGTGCGCCCGCGCGACGAGCGCGCGCTGGCCTCGGTCGGCGTGCCCTTCGAGACCCTCGACGGCGACGGCCGCGCGCGGCTGGAGGCGCTGCCCAAGGACACCGCGCTGGCGTTCCTGTGCCACAGCGGCGGCCGCAGCCAGCAGGCGGCCGAGCATTTCCGCGCGCTCGGCTTCACCGAGGTCTACAACGTCGAGGGCGGCATCGACGCCTGGGCGGAGACCGTGGACGCCGGCATCCCGCGCTACTGACGGCCGCGCCCGCCGCCCCAGGCCGGCGAGCGTTACGGACGGGTACGGAGTCGCCCCCTTCCCCGCGGCCGGGAAGGTGCCGAGGGCGGATAGGGCGCGTCGCCAGCGCCGAAAGCACCCTCATCCGGCGCTGCGCAGAAGGAACGGCATGGGCCCGCTTGCGGGAGAAGGAACAATGTGGGGCCCGCTTGCGGGAGAAGGGACGACCCTGCGGCCGCGCGCTGGAGCGCGACCGCTCGGCGCCGCGGGCCGGCGTCGATGGGGCCTAGAACCCGCCCCCGGCGTCCAGCCAGGCCTGCTCCTTGGGCGTGCTGACGCGCCCCAGCGCGCGATTGCGGTGCGGGAAGCGGCCGAAGCGCTCGATGACCTCGCGGTGGGCGACGGCGTAGCGCGCGTATTCGGCGTCGCCCAGCGCGGCGAACAGCCGCACCGCTTCGTGCTGGTCGTCCAGCGCCTCGGAATGCTCGAACGGCAGGTAGGCGAAGGCGCGCAGCGCGGGTTCGATCCGCGCATCCACGCCGGCGTCCACGATGCGGCGGGCGTAGTGCAGCGCGAGGCCATCGGTGGCGAAGGCGTGGCCGCTGCCGCGGAAGACGTTGCGCGGGATCTGGTCGAGCAGGATCAGCAGCGCCAGCGCGCCATCGGCGCTGCCCAGCCAGTCCTCGCGCTCGCGCCGGGCGGCGGCATGGTGGTCGTCGAGCAGGCGCTCGCGGCATTCCAGGTCGAAGGCTTCGCCGCCGTTGAACCACCGGGCCCGCCCCGCATCGCGCCAGAACGCGACGATCTCATCGGCCGTCGTCATCGCCATCGTTCTCCATCGGTCCGGCGGACAGCATAGCCGCGCCGCGGGCGCGCCGTACCTCGACATCGGCGTGGCCGCGTTGAAGAATACGCGCGCCGTTCCCGCCCCCGCTCCGCCAGCCGGGACCTCCGTGCCCCCGGTCGCCCCCCGACCGCCCGGGCCGGTGCAGTCGAAGCCAGCCGCATCCACGCGCCGAGGCCGTCGCCCCGGTGCGCGGCGAGCGTGCATCCGTCCGCTTAAGACTGGAGCCCCCCATGACCCGCTTCGCCTCTCGCCGATCCGCAGCGCGTCCCGCGCTGCGCCCCACCTTGCTCGCCGCGCTGTGCGCGCTGGCGTCGGCTCCTGCCGCCGCGCAGCAGCCCGACGCCGGCGACGCAGTGACCACGCTCGACCGCATCGACGTCCGCGGCGAGCGCCCGGCCCGCTATGCGGTCGACAAGACCGCCGCCGGCACCCGCCTGGAACTGGCCCCTCGACAGATCCCGCAGTCGGTCAGCGTGATCACCCGCGACCGTATCGACGACCAGCACCTGCAGAGCATCGCCGACGTGCTGGGCAACGTCACCGGCATCTCCGGCAGCCGCAGCGACAGCGAGCGCTACGAGTTCTACGCGCGCGGCTTCTACATCGACAACTTCCAGTTCGACGGCATCCCGACCACGATGGTGCAGAACTGGAGCTACGGCGACGCGGCGCTGGACCTGGCGTTGTACGACCGCGTCGAGGTGGTGCGCGGCGCCACCGGGCTGCTGACCGGCGCCGGCAATCCCTCGGCCTCGGTGAACCTGGTGCGCAAGCGCGCCGACAGCCGCGAGCCGACCGGCAGCGTGGCGGTCAGCGTCGGCCGCTGGGGCGAGGTGCGTGCCACGGCCGATGCCACCACCCCGCTCAACGCCAGCGGCACGGTGCGCGCCCGCGCGGTCGCCAGCCGCCACGACACCGAATCGCACATGGAGCGCTACGAGGTACGCAAGACGCTGGGCTACGCGACGATCGAGGCCGATCTGGGCGAGCGCACCGTGCTGAGCGTCGGCTACGACTACCAGAAGAAGGAATCCGACGACGTCACCTGGGGCGGCTTCCCGCTGTGGTACGCCGACGGCAGCCGGACCGACTACCCGATCCGCTTCAATCCCGGCGCGGACTGGACCTACTGGGACACCACCGTGCGCCGCGCCTTCGGCCGCCTGGAGCACGCGTTCGGCAACGGCTGGCGGCTCAGGCTCAACGCCACGCGCGACGAGACCGAGGCCGAAAACAAGCTGTTCTATCCCTTCTACACGATCTACGGCTTCGACCGCGAGACCGGCGGCGGCGTGGTGCCGTATTCCGGCTACTACCGCACCGAGCGCGAGGTCGACGGCGCGGACGCCTACGCCGACGGCCCGTTCCAGGCCTTCGGCCGCGAGCACCAGCTGGTCGTCGGCGCCAGCTACAACCGGCGCGCGTACGTCAACAACGGCACGTTCGACTTCCCCGGCCCGATGGACAGCTACCACGGCTGGACCGGCGCCTGGCCCGAGCCCGACTGGACGCCGCTGGCCGTGCAGAGCGACGGCACCACCACCCAGAAGGCGGCCTACGGCGCGGCGCGGCTGTCGCTGGCCGACCCGCTGACGCTGATCCTCGGCGCGCGCCGCACCCGCTGGGAGAACGCGCACTGGGAAGGCGGCATCACGTCCCGGCGCGAGTTCGAGGAGACCACGCCCTACGCCGGCCTGGTCTACGACATCGACGACACCTGGTCGGCCTACGCCAGCTACACCGACATCTTCCAGCCGCAGGACGCCAAGGACGCCGACGGCGCCTACCTCGACCCGATCGTGGGCAAGAGCTACGAGGCCGGGGTCAAGGCGGCATGGTTCGACGACCGCCTGAACGCCTCGCTGGCGATCTTCCGCATCGAGCAGGACAACCTGGCCCAGGACACCGGCCAGCTGCGGCCGGGCACCAACGAGGCCATCTACGTCGCCGCCCGCGGCACCGTCAGCGAAGGCTTCGACCTCGAGCTGAGCGGCGAGCTGTCGCCGGGCTGGAACGCCACCTTCGGCGCCTCGCACTACACCGCGCGCGACGCCGACGACGCCTCGATCAACACCCAGCTGCCGCGCACCACGCTCAAGCTGTTCACCGGCTACACCCCGCAGGGCGCCTGGAACGCGCTGACCGTGGGCGGCGGCGTCAACTGGCAGAACCGCACCTACTACCACGACGCGACCCACGGCACCTTCCAGCAGGACGCCTACGCGCTGGTCGGCCTGTTCGCGCGCTACCGCTTCGCGCCGGAGCTGGCGGTGCAGCTCAACCTCGACAACGTGCTCGACAAGCGCTACTACGCGCAGTTCAACGGCGGCTACGGCGCCTGGGGCCGGCCGCGCAGCGGCACGATCACGCTGACCTACTCGTTCTGAGCCGCCGCGTCGGGCGCGCTCGCGCTTACGGCTGTTCGCCGGACCGCGAGCGCGCCCACGCGCGGGTCTGGCGCGGGTCGTGGCGGACCAGGCCGCCCGCCTCGATCGCGCGCGGCAGGGCGGCGGGATCGGCGCCCTTGAGATGGACGTCGAGGAACGCGCGCGACGCCGCGGCGATGGCGCCGGCGACCGCCGGCGGGTCGGCGTCGCCGAAATGCGCCTCCAGCCCCTCGCCCGCCATCAGCAGCGGCAGATCGGTGAACGACATGTGCCGCGTGCCCGGCACCCTCACCCGCAGCACGTCCGGCGACAGGCCCGCGGCCTCCCAGCGCTCGTAGGCGTAGTCGTTCGGGTTGAAGCCGGCCTCCGACGGCAGGCCGTCGTACATCGGGAAGCGCACCCAGTCGCCCAGCATCAGCAGCAGCGGCCGCTGCAGGTCGGCATCGAACAGTTCCGGGTCGAAGTTGAGCCCGTCGAGGCTGATCGCGGCGCGGCAGGCCGGCAGGCGCCGGCAGGCCGAGGCCGCGGTGGAGCCGCCGAAGGACATGCCCGCGATCGCCAGCCGCCCGGCGTCCGCGGCCGCCAGCACCGGCCGCACCGGCGCGGGCACGTCGCCGGCCTGCAGCGCGCGCACCGCGAACAGCACGTCGTCGCGCCAGACCTCCACGCTCGCGCCGAGGCGGCTGCCCGCCAGCGCCTCGCCGTAGCCGTCGATCAGGCGCGCGCGCGCCGCATGCGCCGACGCGCTGTGGAAGGCGTGGCGCCATGCCAGGAATTCCGGCTTCTCCGCCGCCATGTTG
The DNA here is from genome assembly GCF_000559025.1 of Luteimonas huabeiensis HB2. Taxonomy (GTDB): domain Bacteria; phylum Pseudomonadota; class Gammaproteobacteria; order Xanthomonadales; family Xanthomonadaceae; genus Luteimonas; species Luteimonas huabeiensis. Next base: position 44,958 of record NZ_JAAN01000041.1, read on the forward strand.
GTCGGCACCAGGCGGCCGTCGGCCAGCCGCACGTCGGCCGAATCGCCGGGATGCCCGAGCGCGACCACCACGTAGCCGTGGCTGGCCAGCGCTCCGGCCAGGGCGGTGTTCTGCAGCGGATACGAGTAGAACCCGTGGCTGAGGACCACCAGCGGAAAGCGCGACGCCGCCTGCGCGGGCGCGGCGCCCTCGGTGTCCGGCGCGCGGCAGCCGCCGAGCGCGGCGACCGATTCGGGCGCGTAGCGGAGGTTGCGCGCCAGCGCCGGCAGCTGCACTTCGGCCTCCGCCGGCGAGAGATAGGCGCGCCCCGCACCGGCGGCCTCGGCGGGGTACCAGACCGCGGCCGGCAGCGTCCGCGGTACGTCCGCCGCCTCGCCGCCCAGGCCGCGCCGCGCATCGTCGGTCAGCTCGAAACGCTGGAAGCCGACCGGGTGCGGGCCGTCGGGCGCGGGCAGCGCGCAGGCCGCGGCGATGCCCGGCCAGGCCAGCGCGGCGAGCAGGAAGCGCCGGAAGGCAGGCGCGATGCGGCGCACGAGCCGCCGGGAAGGAAGCGCGTTCACTCGTCGAAGCGCAGGTGCTTGACCGACTTGCCGTGGCGGCGGATCAGGCGCAGCGCCTCGATGCCGATCTGGATGTGGTTCTCGACGAACTCCGCGCTCACCCGCGCGTCGCTGGCCTCGGTCTTGACCCCCTCGGGCACCATCGGCTGGTCGGAAACCAGCAGCAGCGCGCCGCTGGGAATGCGGTTGGCGAAGCCGGCGGCGAAGATCGTCGCGGTTTCCATGTCGATGGCCATGCAGCGCAGCCGCCGCAGGTACGCCTTGAAGTCGTCGTCGTGCTCCCAGACCCGGCGGTTGGTGGTGTAGACGGTGCCGGTCCAGTAGTCGTGGCCGAGGTCGCGGATCATCGTGGACACCGCGCGCTGCAGCGCGAAGGCCGGCAGCGCCGGCACCTCCGGCGGCAGGTAGTCGTTGCTGGTGCCGTCGCCGCGGATGGCGGCGATCGGCAGGATCAGGTCGCCGAGCCGGTTCTTGCGCTTGAGCCCGCCGCACTTGCCCAGGAACAGCACCGCCTTGGGCCGGATCGCCGACAGCAGGTCCATCATCGTGGCCGCGTTCGGGCTGCCCATGCCGAAGTTGATCATGGTGATGCCGTCGGCGGTGGCGCTGGGCATGGGCCGGTCCACGCCGACGATCTCGGCGCCGGTCATGCGCGCGAAATGGGCCAGGTAACCGCCGAAGTTGGTCAGCAGCACGTGTTCGCCGAAGGCCTCCAGCGGCACGCCGGTATAGCGCGGCAGCCAGTTCTCGACGATCTGCGCCTTGTCTTTCATGCATCCTCCTGTCGTTGCGCCGTCATTCTAGGACGGCCATGCCTTGGCAGCGCGGCCGCGAACGGCTAGCGTGTAGCGGCACACCGCCGTACCGGGGAACCTTCGATGCTTCGACCGATGACCGTCGCGCTCGCCGCGGCGCTGACGCTCGCGCCCGCCTGGGCGCAGGACGCGCCGCGCGGCGCCGCCCGCTTCGCCCACGATCCCTATCCCAGCACCTACCGGCCCATCGCCGCGCCGCCGGTGCTGATCCGCGGCGCCACCGTGCTGACCGGCACCGGCGAGCGCCTGGACGGCGCCGACGTGCTGATGGTCGACGGCCGCATCGAGGCGGTGGGCGCCGGCCTGCAGGCGCCGGCCGGCGCCAGCGTGGTGGACGGCACCGGCAAGTGGGTGACGCCGGGCCTGATCGACGTGCACTCGCACCTGGGCGTGTACCCCAGCCCCGGCGTGCGCGCGCACAGCGACGGCAACGAGGCCACCAACCCGAACACGGCCGGCGCCTGGGCCGAGCATTCGGTCTGGCCGCAGGACCCGGGCTTCGCCGCCGCGCTGGCCGGCGGGGTGACCTCGCTGCAGATCCTGCCGGGCTCGGCCAACCTGTTCGGCGGCCGCGGCGTGACCCTGCGCAACGTGCCGGCCACCACCGTGCAGGACATGAAGTTCCCCGGCGCGCCGCACGGGCTGAAGATGGCCTGCGGCGAGAACCCGAAGCGCGTCTACGGGCAGAAGAGCGGGCCGGCCACGCGCATGGGCAACATCGCCGGCTTCCGCGCCGCCTTCGCCGAGGCCGCCGAGTACCGCGCGCGCAACGCCCCGCGCGATGGCGACCAGGCGCCGCGCCGGCGCGGCGGCCGCGATGCCGAGGCCGGCAACGGCGGCGCGCAGAACGGCGCCGGCAAGCGCGACCTGCGGCTCGACACCCTGGCCGGCGCGCTGGAGGGCGACATCCTCGTCCACATCCACTGCTACCGCGCCGACGAGATGGCCACCATGCTGCAGCTGGCCGAGGAATTCGACTTCCGCATCGCCGCCTTCCACCATGGCGTGGAGGCCTACAAGATCGCCGACGAGCTGGCCGAGGCCGGCGTGTGCGGCGCGCTGTGGGCCGACTGGTGGGGCTTCAAGATGGAGGCCTTCGACGGCATCCAGGAGAACGTCGCCCTGGTCGATCGCGCGCAGAACGGCTGCGCCATCGTGCATTCCGATTCCAGCGAAGGCATCCAGCGGCTCAACCAGGAGGCGGCCAAGGTGATGGCCAGCGCGCGCCGCGCCGGCATCGAGATCGCGCCCGAGCGCGCGATCCGCTGGCTCACCCGCAACCCGGCGCAGGCGATGGGCATCCTGGACCGCACCGGCACCCTGGAGCCGGGCAAGCTGGCCGACGTGGTGGTGTGGAACCGCGACCCGTTCGGCAGCTACGCGCTCGCCGAGCAGGTCTACATCGACGGCGCCCGCATCTACGACCGCAACGATCGCGGCCGCCAGCCGGTCTCCGACTTCCTGCTCGGCCAGCAGGCCGCGGGAGGTGCGCGATGAGCCGCCGCGGCCTCCACCGCCTCGCCGCCACGGCGCTCGCGCTGCTGGCGCTGCCGGCCCTGGCCCAGGACGTGCTGATCCGCGGCGCCACCGTGCACACCGCCGGCCCGCGCGGCACGCTGCAGAACACCGACGTGCTGGTGCGCGGCGGCCGCATCGCCGAGGTCGGCGCCGGGCTGTCCGCCGCGGGCGCGGCGGTGGTCGAGGCGCGCGGCCGGCCGCTGACGCCGGCCCTGTTCGGCGGCATCAACGGGCTCGGCATCGAGGAAGTCTCGGGCGAGAGCAGCACCCGCGACGGCAGCCTCGCGCTCGGCGACGGCGCCAAGCACATGGTGGTGCGCCCGGAATTCGACGTCACCCTGGCCTACAACCCGGACTCGGTGCTGATCCCGGTGGCGACGATGGAAGGGGTGGGCTTCGGCCTGCTCAGCGCCGGGGCCACCGCCGGCGGCTCGATCCTCGCCGGCCAGGGCGCGCCGGTGCGCCTGGACGGCGGCCTCGACCCGGCCGGGCCGAAGGTGCTGTTCCTGCAGCTGGGCGCGCGCGGCGCGTCGCTGACCGGCGATTCGCGCGCCGCGCAGTGGATGCTGCTCGACCAGTTGATCGACGAGGCGCGCGGGCGCATCCCGGCCGGCTCCCACGTCGCCCTGCTCACGCCGGCCGGCCGCACCGCGCTGGCGCGCTACCTCGACGGCCAGGGCCTGGTGCTGGCCTCGGTGGACCGCGCCGCCGACATCCGCCAGCTGCTGCGCTGGGCGCGCCGCCACGGCGTGCGGCTGGCGATCGCCGGCGGTGCGGAGGCCTGGCGGGTGGCGCCGGAGCTGGCCGCGGCGCAGGTGCCGGTGTTCGTCGATCCGCTCGACAACCTGCCGGCCAGCTTCGACCAGTTGCACGCCACGCTGGAGAACGCCGCGCGGCTGCGCGCGGCCGGGGTGGCGGTCTCGTTCGCGCAGGCCAGCGATGCCGCCCACAACGCGCGCAAGCTGCGCCAGCTGGCCGGCAACGCCGTCGCCCACGGCCTGCCCTGGGACGACGCCCTGGCCGGGCTGACCCGGGTACCGGCCGAGACGCTGGGCCTGGCCGACCTCGGCACGATCGCGCCGGGCCAGCGCGCCGACCTGGTGCTGTGGAGCGGCGACCCGCTGGACGTGGCGCAGTACGCCGAGCAGACCTGGCTCGATGGCCGCGCGCTGCCGATGCGTTCGCGCCAGACCGAACTGCGCGACCGCTACCTGCGCGAGGCCGCGCCGCGCGAACGCGGCGGCCTGCCGCGGGCCTACGCGCGATAGCGCCGCGCGGGACCGCGCCGGGCGGCGGATATCCGCCGCGCCGGGCGCGGTCCGCTACGTACCGGGCCGTTGGCCGCCGCGCCGCGCGCGCGGCGACACCCGCGCGGCGAAGGTCGGCAGCACCACCAGCGTCAGCAAGGTGGCGGTGACCAGGCCGCCGATGACCACCGTGGCCAGCGGCTTCTGCACCTCCGCGCCGGCGCCGCGCGCCAGCGCCATCGGCAGGAAGCCGACGATGGCCACGGTCGCCGTGGTCAGGACCGCGCGCAGGCGGCCGGCCGCGCCGTCGATGGCGGCCGCCGCGCCCGGCAGCCCCGCCGCCAGGCGCTCGCCGATGGCCTGCATCAGCACCAGCCCGTTGAGCGTGGCCACGCCCGACACCGCGATCAGGCCGACCGCGGCCGAGACCGAGAACGGCATGCCGCGCAGCGCCAGCGCCAGCACGCCGCCGACCAGCGCCAGCGGCACGCAGGCGAACACCAGCGCCGCCTCGCGCAGCGTGCCCAGCGCCATGACCAGCAGCACGCCGATGGTCAGCAGCACCGCCGGGATCACCAGCGACAACCGCGCCTCGGCGCGGCGCAGGTTCTCGTACTGGCCGCCCCAGGCCAGGCGCGCGCCGACCGGCAGCGCGACGTCGGCCACCGCCGCCTGCGCCTCGGCGACGAAGCCGCCGAGATCGCGGCCGCGCACGTTGGCCTGCACCACCAGGCGCCGGCTGCCGTCCTCGCGGCCGATCTGGTTCGGGCCTTCGGCCACCGTCAGCCGCGCCACCGACGCCAGCGGCACGCCGGTGCCGTCGGGGGCGACCACCGGCAGCGCGGCGAGGCTGGCCGGATCGTCGCGCAGCGCATCGTCCAGGCGCACCACCACGTCGAAGCGGCGGTCGCCCTCGAACACCTGCCCGGCCCGGGCGCCGCCGACGCCGGCCGCCAGCGCGCCGGCCACGTCGGCCGCGCTCAGGCCGTAGGCGGCGGCCGCCGCGCGATCCACCTGCGCGGTCAGCACCGGCAGCCCGGAGACCTGCTCCACGCGCACGTCGGCCGCGCCGGGCACCGCGCGCAGGCGCGCGGCGACCGCCTCGGCCACGCGCTGCAGCGCATCGAGATCGTCGCCGAAGACCTTGACCGCGACGTCGGTGCGCACGCCGGAGATCAGCTCGTTGAAGCGCAGCTCGATCGGCTGGCTGAACTCCAGCGCGTTGCCGAGCTGGCCGCCGGCGATAGCCTCGATGCGCGCGACCAGCGCCTCCTTGGACAGGCGCGGGTCCGGCCAGCCGGCGCGATCGCGCAGCACGATCACCGCATCGGAAATGCTGGCCGGCATCGGGTCCACCGCGGCCTCGGCGGTGCCGGTGCGCGAGAACACGGTCTCGACCTCGGGCAGGGCGACGATCGCCGCTTCCAGCGCGCGCTGCATCGCCAGCGACTGTTCCAGCGAGGTCGAGGGCACCCGCAGCGCCTGCATCGCGATGTCGCCCTCGTCGAGCGTCGGCACGAACTCGCGGCCGAGCGAGGCGAACGCCGCCGCGCCGACCGCCAGCGCCGCCAGCGCGCACAGCGCCACCGCGCGCGGCCTGGCCACCGCGGCGCGCACCAGCGGCTCCAGCCGCGCCCGCGCGAAGCGCACCGCGCGGGTCTCGTGGCCCTCGTCCCCCGCCTCGCGCGCATCGGCGTGCGCCGGTTCGGGCGCGCGCAGCAGCAGCGCCGCCAGCGCCGGCACCACCGTGAACGAGAACAGGAACGCGCCGGCGAGGGCCAGCATCACCGTCGCCGCCATCGGCTGGAAGGTCTTGCCCTCCACGCCTTCCAGCGCCAGCACCGGCGCGAACACCAGCAGGATGATGAGCTGGCCGAACGCGGCCGGCTTCGCCATCGCGCGCGCCGCCTCGGCCGCCACCGCCAGCCGCTCGCGCGGGCGCAGCGCGCGCCCCAGCTCGGCGCGGCGCGCGCCCAGCCGCAGCAGCGTGGCCTCGACCACGATCACCGCGCCGTCCACCAGGATGCCGAAGTCCAGCGCGCCCAGGCTCATCAGGTTGCCGCTGATGCCGAAGCGCTCCATGCCGATCACCGCGAACAGGAACGACAGCGGGATCGCCAGCGCCGCGATGGCCGCCGCGCGCAGGTTGCCCAGCAACAGGAACAGCACCGCGATCACCAGCAGCGCGCCCTCGCCCAGGTTGCGCGCGACGGTGCGGATGGTGGCATCGACCAGCGCGCTGCGGTCGAGCACCGGCTCGGCGACGATGCCGGGCGGCAGCGTCGGCGCGATCGCGGCCAGTCGCTCGCGCGCGGCGAGCGCGGCGGTGCGGCTGTTGCCGCCGGCGATCATCAGCGCGGTGCCGAGCACCGCCTCGTGGCCGTCGCGGCTGGCCGCGCCCATCCGCGGCGCGCGCCCGATCCCGACCTCGGCCACGTCCGCCACCCGCACCACCAGCCCGTCGCGCGCGGCCACCGGCACCTGCGCCAGCTCGTCCACGGTGCGCACGCGCGCATCCGCGCGCACCACCAGCGCCTCGCCGCCGCGCCGCACGTAGCCGGCGCCGGCCTGCAGGTTGGCGTCTTCGAGCGCCTGCACCAGCGCGTCCAGGCCCAGGCCCCAGGCCGCCAGGCGCGCGGGGTCGGGGCGCACCGCGTACTCCTTGACGTAGCCGCCGCTGCTGTCCACCCCGGCGATGCCGGGCGTGCCGCGCATCTGCGGGGTCACGATCCAGTCCTGCACGGTGCGCAGGTAGGTCGCGCGCTCGGCCTCGCCGGCCAGCCGCTCGCCCTCCGGGGTGAGGTAGCTGCCGTCGGCCTGCCAGCCGGGCGCGCCGTCGCGGGCGACGGCCTCCGGCGCGAACGGCAGGTAATCCACCGTCCACATCAGCACCTCGCCCAGCCCGGTGGTCGCCGGCGACAGCGCCGGCACCGCGCCTTCGGGCAGGTCCGCCTGCACCTCGCGGATGCGCTCGGCCACCTGCTGGCGGGCGAAGTACAGGTCGGTCGCGTCCTCGAACACCGCGGTCACCTGCGAGAAGCCGTTGCGCGACAGCGAACGGGTGCCGACCAGGCCGGGGATGCCCGCCAGCGCGGTCTCCACCGGGAACGTCACCTCGCGCTCGATCTGCTCCGGCGCGAGCGCGGGCGCGACGGTGTTCACCTGCACCTGGCGGTTGGTGATGTCGGGCACCGCGTCGATCGGCAGGTGGGCCAGCCGCAGCAGGCCGTAGGCGGCCACCGCCGCCGCGAGCAGGACCGCCGCCCAGGGCGCGCGGACCGACGCATCGATCAGTCTTGCGAGCATGCGCGCGTCCTCAGTGGCCGTGGTCGGCATCGCCCTTGGCCAGTTCAGCCTTGAGCAGGAAGGCATTGGCGCCGGCGACGCGGTCGTCGCCATCCAGGCCGCGCAGGATCTCCACGCGGTCGCCGGCGCGGCGCCCGGCCAGCACCGGCACGGCGCGGAAGCCGTCGCCGGTGCGCACGAACACCACCGCGCGCCCGTCCAGGGTCTGCACCGCCTCGGCGGGCACGCTCAGCGCGCCGCCTGCGTCGAGGCCGGCCAGCAGGCGCCCGCGCACCGGCGTGCCGGCGGCGGGCAATGCGGCGGGATCGTCGGCGCGGGCGCGGATCTCGGCGCCGCCACCCGCACGCGCGGCCGCGGCCACCCCGGTCACTTCGGCATCGAGCGTGCCGGCCGGCAGCTCGACGCGGACCCGGTCGCCGGCGCGCAGGCGCTGCGCGAGCGCCGGCGCCGCGGCGAACACCAGCTCGCTGCGCGCCGGGTCGGCGACCTCTGCCAGCGCCTCGCCGGGCGCGACGAACCGCCCCGGCACCGCGCGCACCGCGCCGACCACGCCGTCGATCGGGCTGCGCACGCGCACCCGGCCATCGGCGTCGGGCGCGCCGGCCGCGCGCAGGGCCGCGGCCGCGGCGCGCGCGGCGGCCTCGGCGGCGAGCGATCGCGCGCGCGCGGCTTCCACGTCCTGGCGCGCCACGATGCCCTGCGCGCCCAAGGCCGCATCGCGGCGATAGGCCAGGCGCGCGGCCTCGGCCTCGGCCGCCGCGGCCTCGGCGGCCGCGCGCAGGCCCGCGGCCTCGCCGCTGGCCAGCGCCACCAGCGCGTCGCCCGCGCGCACGGCGGCGCCCGGCGCGACCAGCACGCGCTCCACGCTGCCGCCGACGCCGGCGGTCGCCACCGCGCGCGCGCCGGTCGCGGCCTCGACGCGACCGGCGAGTTCCGTCTCCTCGCCGCCGCCGCGCATCGGCGCGACCACCGCGATCCCCGCCGCTTCGATCCGCGCCGGGTCCAGCGCCAGCGCGTCCGGCGCCGCGTCTTCGTGCGCGTCGCCCGCACCGTCGTCGTGCGCGGTCTCTGCCTGGGCCGGCGCGGGCGCCGCGGTCCATCGCGCCAGGCCGAAGCCGGCGGCGAACAGCAGGACTGCCAGCGCCGGGACGATCCACCGGCCGCCTCCATGCACCGGGCTCATGGCGTCGCTCCGAACGGGGCGCGCCCTTCCAGCCGCGCGAGGTCGATCTCCGCGCGCGCCCGCTGCAGGCGCGCGTCCACCGCGGCTTCGCGCGCCGCCACCAGCGCGGCGCGCGCATCGCGCAGTTCCAGCTGGGCGATGCGTCCGGCCTCGAAGCCGGCGCGGCCGAGGCGATAGGCCTCGTCGGCGGCCGCCACTCCGGCGTCCGCCGCCGCCGTGCGCGCGGCGGCGGACCGCAGCGCGGCCAGCGCCGCTTCGCGCTCGGCCAGCGCCGCCCGGCGCGCATCCTCCAGCCGCGCTTCGGCGGCGGCCGATTCCGCGCGCGCGGCATCCAGCGCGCCGCGATTGCGATCCAGCAGCGGCAGGCTGAGCGTCAGGCCGACGTCCCAGGCCGCCTCGGCATCCTCGCGGAAGCGGCGGCGGCCGACCGTAGCGCCGAGCTGCGGCAACCCGCGCAACCGCGCCACGTCCACCCCGCCGCGCGCCGCGGCCAGCTCGGCCGAGGCGATGCGCACGGGAAGCGGCTCGCCGGCGGCGGTAGGCCGCGCCGGCAACGGCTCGCGCTCGAGCAGGTCGTCGGCAACCGCGGTCACCGGCGCGTCCAGCCCGGCGACCGCGGCCAATCGCGCGAATGCGCCCTCGCGTGCGGCCCGCGCTTCCGCGTGCCGGGCGCGGGCGGCCTCCACCGCCGCGAGCGCCTGCACCTGCCGCAGGCGCGGCTCGCGGCCGGCCTCGACCAGCCGCGCCGCGGTCGCCGCGTCCGCCTCGGCCAGCGACAGCGCTTCGGCCGCCAGCGCGTCTCGACGCGCGGCGGCTTCCGCCTCGGCGCAGGCCAGGGCCAGCCGCGCCGCCGCCGCCCAGCGCGCATCCAGCGCACGCAGCCCGGCGGCGCCGGCGGCGCTGCGCGCCGCCTCCACGCGCGCGCGGCGCTGCCCCCACAGCTCCAGCGGCTGGGTGATCGCGTAGGTGGTTTCGCGGGCGGCGCCGCCGGCGTAGGGGCCGGAGCCGTCGATCGCTTCGATCTCGACGGACAGTTCGGGATTGGGCCGCGCCGCGGCCTGGCGGACGCGCGCGTCGGCGGCCGCGCGCAGCGCTTCCGCCTCGCGCAGCACGGGGGCGCGGTCCAGCGCCTGCAGCAAGGTGTCGTAGCCGGGCGCCGGCGCCGCGCAGGCGCCGCCCGCCCACGCAGCCGCGAGGCACGCGGCCGCGAAGACGCCGGCCGCATGCGGCGGCCGGCCGTTTCGATGCTTCATGTCGGATGTCCCTGGGATCGGATCGGACGCGGTGCGGCGCGCGTCGGCGCACCGCGACCGCAGCGTGACGATCGATCAATCCCTGGGCGGGCGCTTCAATCCGTCGGGGGCGCGGGACGCGAACAGCGCGGCCTCCGGCCATTGCGGCGCGGCGGCCGGCGGCAGCGGGGCGCGCAGCGCGGTCCGGGGCGGCGCATGGGAGGCGCCGTGGTGGCAGTGGCCGTGCGCGCAGGCGTCGTCGCCGTGACCGGCCGCGCCCTCGTCGTCCTGCGACGGCTGCGCGGCGTCGTCGCCGATCGCGTGTGCGGCCGCGTCATCGACCAGGCACACCGCGGCCTCCACCGCGGGCACGACGACCAGCATCGCCAGCAACACGGCCAGCAGCATCCTGCGAAGTCGGGTCCACGCGCGGAACATGCGATCGTCCGGTCGCCCTGCCTGGCGCGCGCGGAGCGGGCGAAGCCGCGCGGATGTCATGTCATAACGTCACGCCGAAAGCGCAGCCGCGACACGAACCGCGCGAGGATACCGCCGCCCCACCGGTCGCGGTCAAGCGCTGCTCGACGCGCCCGTGCGCCCCGCACGCTCTACCATGGGCGTCATGGACACGCCCTCCACGCATGCGGGCCACGGGCCCGGCGCGACGCCGCACGTGGTCATCGTCGGCGGCGGCTTCGCCGGCCTCTGGGCCACCCGCGGCCTCGCCGGTGCGCCCGTGCGCATCACCCTGGTCGATCGCGGCAACCATCACCTGTTCCAGCCGCTGCTCTACCAGGTCGCCACCGCCGGCCTGTCCGCGCCCGACATCGCCGCGCCGCTGCGCCACATCCTGCGCGGCCAGCGCAACGTGGAGGTGCGCATGGCCGGGGTCGAGGACATCGACACGCAGGCGCGCGCGCTGCGCCTGGACGACGGCACGACGCTGGGCTACGACACGCTGCTGCTGGCCACCGGCGCCACCCATGCCTACTTCGGCCACGACGACTGGGCCGCGCACGCCCCGGGCCTGAAGACGCTCGACGACGCGTTGCGGCTGCGGCGGCGCCTGCTGTGCGCCTTCGAGCGCGCCGAGGCCGAGGCCGACCCGCAGCGCCGCGCCGCCTGGCTGAGCTTCGCCATCGTCGGCGGCGGCCCGACCGGCGTGGAGCTGGCCGGTACCCTCGCCGAGATCGCCCGCCATACCCTGCGCAGCGAGTTCCGCAACATCGATCCCGCCAGCGCCCGCGTGCGCCTGGTCGAGGCCGGGCCGCGGGTGCTGGCGGCGTTCCCGCCCGACCTCTCGGCCAAGGCGCAAGCGCAGCTGGAGCGGCTGGGCGTGGAGGTGCTGACCGGCACCGCGGTCTCGTCGATCGATGCGGAGGGCTTCCGCCTCGGCGAACGCTTCGTGCCCGCGCGCACCGTGGTCTGGGCCGCCGGCGTGGCCGCCTCGCCGCTGGCGCGCGCGCTGGACGTGCCGCTGGACCGCGCCGGGCGCGTGCGGGTCGCGCCCGACCTCAGCGTGCCCGGGCACCCGGAGATCTTCGTCGCGGGCGACCTGGCCGCCGTCGAGCAGGGCGGCCGCCCGGTGCCGGGGGTGGCGCCGGCGGCCAAGCAGATGGGCCGCCACGTCGCGCAGGCGATCCGCGCGCGCCTGCAGGGTCGCGAGGCACCGCCGTTCCGCTACCGCGACCTCGGCAACCTGGCGACCATCGGCCGACAGGCCGCGGTGGTCGACTTCGGCCGGCTGCGCTTTTCCGGCGTGATCGCCTGGTGGTTCTGGCTGTGGGCGCACGTGTTCTTCCTGATCGGCTTCCGCAACCGCCTGGTCGTGCTGCTCAACTGGACCTGGGCCTACTGGACCTACCAGCGCGGCGCCCGGATCATCCTGGGCGAGGACGACGACGACCGCCCACCGCCGGCGCCCGGCCCCGCGCCTTCCTGATCCGCCCCACCCGCGCCCCTGGACGCACGCCCCGGCGGGCTGTCGCGGGGCGCCGCGAAAGCTCTAGGATGTAGCCCATCCACGTGCGCCGTCCGCGCCCGTCCCAGACCCCGCCACGGCATGCACGACATCGCACTCCACAACATCCTCGTCGCCCTCGCGGTGACCACCGCCGCCGGGCTCGCGACCGGCATCGGCGGCCTGCTGGTGTTCACCACCAAGGCGCCCAACGCGCGGATGCTGGCCTTCGGCCTCGCCTTCGCCGGCGGCGCGATGGTGTTCGTGTCGCTGTCGGAGATCCTGAGCAAGTCGATCGTCTCCTTTTCCCACGTCTACGGCGATTCGCGCGGCTTCACCTACGCCACCCTCGCCTTCCTCGGCGGCCTGCTGCTGATCGTCGGCATCGACCGGCTGGTCCCCAACCCGCACGAAGGCCTGGAGACCGACGACCCGATGTTCCGCGAACACAACCGCGAGTACATCAAGCGCGTGGGCCTGCTGACCGCGTTCGCCATCACCGCGCACAACTTTCCCGAAGGCCTCGCCACCTTCTTCGCCACCCTGGGCGATCCCGGCGTCGGCCTGCCGCTGGCCTTCGCCATCGCCATCCACAACATCCCCGAGGGCATCGCCATCGCGGTGCCCGTCTACTACGCGACCGGCAACAAGCGCCTGGCCTTCGTCGCCTCGCTGCTGTCGGGCCTGGCCGAACCGGTCGGCGCGATCGTCGGCTACACGGTGCTGCGGCCGGTGATGTCGGAAGCCGTGTTCGGCGGCGTGTTCGGCCTGATCGCCGGCGTCATGGTGTTCCTGGCCCTGGACGAACTGCTGCCCGCCGCCAAGCGCTACGCCAAGGGCCACGAGACCGTCTACGGCCTGGTCGCCGGCATGTCGGTGCTGGCGTTGAGCCTGGTGCTGTTCAAGTGGTGAGGTGACCTATCGAATCGGTGCGACGCTCACGCTCCGCACCCGATCTCGTGGCAGGATCAACACGCCTTCGCGCATGAGGTAAGCGCAGGCCGCCTCATCGCAGACGATCACCGGCCCAGCCCGCACGTTCCTTCCGTTTTCCAGATGGAGCACGGCCCGGGACCTCCCATCGAACCGTTCGACAGCCCTGCGGGCCTGCGATTTTCCAGTCTTCTCGGCGCCGATCAGTGCCAGAAGAAGCGCCGCGAACGCGGCGAGCATGATGGGCGCGATGAAGGCGATCCGCTCGATCGTCCTGAAGGCGGGCATTGCCTCGAGATGGCGCTGCCTCTTTCTGGTTTTGGCGGACATCTTGTTCCGCGAGATTCGCCACGCCCGCCACCGCACTCGGAGCACGTGAACCCTACCCGCGATCATCCAGAGAAACAGCACGACCAGAATCGCGTAGAGAACCGCCACACCCAGGAGGAGGTACTCCACGCCGCCCATCATGCCCGCATGGAATCCGGACAGGACGAGCGCGTCGCCACTCTTCTGGAACTGCTCTGCACTCAGGCCGAATCCAGACAGAAAGCTCTGCCTGTAGTAATGGCCGCATGCGTAAAGCAGGCCGGTCCCGATGGCCAGACCGACAGCCGCATCGAACCATCTCCATTTCATTCGCACCATCCTTGCGAGTGAAGCCTAGTCTTGCATTCAAACAGAAAACGGCCCGCTTGCGCGGGCCGTCCGTATCTCGTCGAAGAAGCGGCTCGCGATCAGGCCGCGAACAGCGCCCGCATCTTCTTCAGCGCGTTGGCCTCGACCTGGCGGATGCGCTCGGCGGACACGCCGTACTCGTCGGCCAGCTCCTGCAGGGTCACCTTGGCGTCGGGGTCCAGCCAGCGGCGCTGGACGATGTCGCGCGAGCGCGGATCCAGCTCGGCCAGGCCCTCGCGCAGCAGCGCGAGCTGGTTGTCCTCGCTGTCGGCGCGCTCGTAGGCCATCGCCGGATCGTCCTCCTGCGCCATCAGGTAGCCGGCCGGCGCGGGCGGCGCGTGGTCGTCGTCCTCGTCGGCCGGCGCATCGAAGCCGATGTCGCGGCCCGACAGCCGGGACTCCATCTCCAGCACCTCGCGCTCGGAGACGTTGAGGTCCTTGGCCACCGCGCTGACCTCGGCGGCGTTGAGCCAGCCCAGGCGGGTCTTGCTCTTGCGCAGGTTGAAGAACAGCTTGCGCTGCGCCTTGGTCGTGGCGACCTTGACGATGCGCCAGTTCTTCAGGATGTACTCGTGCATCTCGGCACGGATCCAGTGCACGGCGAACGACACCAGGCGCACGCCGATCGCGGGATCGAAGCGCTTCACCGCCTTCATCAGGCCGATGTTGCCCTCCTGGATCAGGTCGCCGAGCGGCAGGCCGTAGCCGTTGTAGCCGCGCGCCACGTGGACGACGAAGCGCAGGTGCGAATGCACCAGCTCGCGCGCGGCGTCGAGGTCCTCGTGCTCGCGGTAGCGACGTGCCAGCGCCTGCTCGTCCTCGGCCGACAGCACCGGGATCTGGTGCACGGCGTTGATGTACGCGTCCAGCGAACCGAGCGCGCTCGGGATCGGGAGGTTATGGGACACCAGGGCAGTCGTGGTCTGGTTCATAGGGCCTCATCATAGCAGTCGGACTATTGGACTGCTGAGTACAGTAAAAGTTCCCTGCGTTCTGCCATCGGAACGCCGGGCGGGAAGAACCTGGGACATGACGCACCGGCAACAGCCGTCATTTTCGCGCAGCCGATGCGCACGGGGCGTCGAAACGACCTGAACAGGCAATCGGCCTGCCACTCAGACCTCGACCGGGCCGGGGGGTTCCCCCGGTGCTCGCGTCCGGTCGCTGGCGGCCAGCATCGCCTCGACCTCGGCGCGGGGCGGCAGCGACCAGTCGATCGGCGCCTGGCCGCGACGCTGCAGGAAGTCGTTGGCGGCGGAGAAGTGCCCGCATCCCATGAAACCGCGGTGGGCCGACAGCGGCGAGGGGTGGGTGGTGCGCAGCACCTTGTGCCGGCGCGGGTCGATCACCTTGCCCTTGGCCTGGGCGTAGCTGCCCCACAGCAGGAACACCAGGCCCTCGCGCTCCTCGCCCAGGGTCTGGACCACGTGGTCGGTGAACCCCTCCCAGCCCTTGCCCTGGTGCGAGCCGGCCTGGCCCTGCTCCACGGTCAGCACCGCATTGAGCAGCAGCACGCCACGGCGCGCCCAGGGCAGCAGGCAGCCGTGGTCGGGCCGACTGATACCGAGATCGCGCTGGATCTCCTTGAACATGTTGTCCAGCGAGGGCGGCACCGGCACCCCGGGCAGCACCGAGAAGCACAGCCCGTGGGCCTGGCCCGGACCGTGGTACGGGTCCTGGCCCAGGATCACCACCTTCACCGCGTCGAACGGGGTGGCGTCGAAGGCGGCGAAGATGCGCGCCGCCGGCGGGTAGATCCGCGCCCCGGCGTCGCGCCGCTCGCGCAGGAACGCCGACAGCGCCCGCATCTCGGGCCGCAGCAGATAGTCGCCGACGCGGGCCTTCCAGGAAGGTTCGAGCTTGATGCGGGAGGTCATGGCAGGAGCCGGAAGTCGGGGGACGGGGGCCAGGGGACGGGCAGAAGCAAGGCGCGGCCGATGCGCGGCGTCATGGAGCCACGCTCCCTGGCCTCCGGCCCCCGGCCCCTGGCCCCTGCTGCAGGCCCAGCCGCGCCAACCGCAGCTGGAACAGCGCCTTGGTCACCAGCAAGCGTTCGTCGATCGGCTTGAGCACGAGGTCGTTGGCGCCGTCGCGCAGCAGAGCCATCTGGTTGACGCGGTTGTCGTCGCCGGTCATCACCAGCACCGGCAGCCGGCGCTTGCCGTAGCCCAGCTCGCGCCGCACGGTCTGCAACAGATCGCGGCCGCTGAGCTCACCCTTGAGGTAGACGTCGGTCAAGAGCAGGTCGGCGCCAGGGCCATCCTCGGCTTCGCGGCGCGCGCGCAGCCAGTCGATGGCCTCCTCGGCGCTGGTGGTGTGGGTGACCTCCATGCCGTGCGAGCGCAGCATGCGCTGCGTGGCCAGGGCCACGGTGCGGCTGTCCTCGACGTAGAGCACGTGCGCGCCCGGGATCGGCTGCGGCACCACGTAGCCGCGCACGAACGCGGCGAGCGCGCGGTGGCCCTCGGCCTTGTCGAAGTAATCGGTGACGTCCTCGGTGAAGCGCCGGCTCTCCAGGTGCGCCTGGGCGTCGCCGGAGACCACGATCACCGGCACGTACTGCTGGCCGGCGGACTCGCGCACCGCGCGGGCGAGCTGCTGGCCATCGCCGTCGGGCAGCACCAGCGCGGTCGTCGCCAGGTCCACCGGCGCGGCGTCGAGCGCGGCCCGCGCCTCGGCCAGCCCGCCGCAGGCGACCACCTCGACGCCCGGTACCTCTTCGCGCAGCACGTCCGAGATCAATCGCCTGACCAGGCGGGAGCCGTCCACCACCATCACCCGCGGCGACGCGCTGACGAGGTGCCGCAAGTCCGGCGCGCCGCCCTCGCCCACGTCAGGCCTCGGTGGGTCGGGTCTGCCGCAGGTAATGGCCGGTGACCACGCTGGCCCCCAGCCAGCCGAGCACGCCCGCGCCGGCCAGGATCGCCAGCGCGCGCGGCACGCCGAAGCCCTGCAAGGCGAAGCTGCTGCCGTAGCTGGCGGCGAGTTCGGCCAGCGGCGCGCGCAGCGCCAGTCCGGCCGCGGCCAGCAGCGCCAGCGCCAGCGCGCCGGCCGCCAGCCCGTACCAGGCGCCCAGGTAGAGGAAGGGCCTGCGGATGAAACCGTCGGTCGCGCCCAGCAGTTGCAGGACGCCGATCTCCTCGCGTCGCGACTGGATGTCCAGCCGCACGGTATTGCCGACCACCAGCAGCGCGCCCAGGCCCAGCAGCGCCGCCAGCACCCACGCCAGGCGCGCGGCGAAGCGCAGCCAGTCCTCCAGGCGCTGGCGCCACTCGGCGTCGTCCTGCACCAGGTCGGCCTCCGGCAGCTCGCGCAGCGCCGCGGCCAGCGATGCGCCGTCGCCGGCCGGGATCACCACCAGCAGCCCGGGCAGCGGGTTCTCCTCCAGGCCGTCGATCGCCTCGCCCAGGCCGCCGCGTTCGCGCAGGTCCTGCAGGCCCTGCTCGGGCGTGCGCAGGGTCGCCTCGGCGACGTCCTCGCGCGCGGCGACTTCCGCCGCCAATGCCTGCATGCGCTCGGGCGACGTACCCGGCGCGAGGAACACGCCGATCTCGCGCGACTGCTGCACGTCGCCCGACAGCCGCGAGACGTTGTCCAGCACCAGCCACAGGCCCAGCGGCAGGGCGAGCGCGACGGCCATGACGCCGATGGTGAGCGCGGTCGCCCAGGGCCGCCGGAACACCCGGCCGAGGCTGGAGACGAAGCTGTAGAGATGGTGGTCGAACCAGGTGCCGACGCCGGACTGCGGGCGCGCGGCGGCCGGGGCGGGCGCGTCAGCCATCGGCGAGCTCCTCCGGCGAAATGTCGTCCTCGAGCCGGCCCTGGCCGAGCACCAGCACGCGCTTGCGCATGCGCCGCACCAGGGCCAGGTCGTGGCTGGCGATCATCACGCTGGTGCCGCGCGCGGGCAGGGTTTCGAACAGCGCCATGATCTCCGCCGACAGGGTCGGGTCGAGGTTGCCGGTCGGCTCGTCGGCGACCAGCAGCTTCGGCTCGGCGACGATCGCGCGCGCGATGCCCACGCGCTGCTGCTCGCCGGCCGAGAGCTGGCTGGGCAGGGCGCGCTCGCGCGCGGCGAGCCCGAGCCGCTCCAGCGCCCCGCGCACGCGCTTGGCGATGTCCGCGCGGCGCATGCCGCGCAGGATCAGCGGCAGGGAGACGTTCTCGAACACGCTGCGGTCGGCGAGCAGGCGGTGGTCCTGGAACACCACGCCGACGTCGCGCCGGTGCATCGCCACCCGCCGCCCGCGCACCCGCAGCAGGTTGCGTTCGGCGAACAGCACCGCGCCGCGGCTGGGCCGCTCGGCCAGGTGCACCAGCTTCAGCAGCGTGCTCTTGCCGGCGCCGGAATGGCCGGTGATGAAGAGCATCTCGCCTTCGCCGACCTCGAAGCTGACATCGGCGAGCGCGGTTTGCCCGCCGGGGTACTGCTTGCTGACGTTGTCGAATCGCAGGACGCTCATGGCCGGCGATTATGCCGCATCGCCTGCGTCCCCCCGGCACGCAACGGACGCCGCGCCCGCTGCGGTCGCTTGCGCAGGCGCGGCCCCGGGCGCGAGCGCCGTCAGCGCTGCGAGTCCGGCTGGCGATTCACCAGGCGGCGCAGGCCGCGACCGATGCGGCTGAGCAGGGACGGCGACTTCGGCGCGGATGCGGGAGCGCGCGCAGGCGACGGCGCGGCGGACTCGGCACGCGGCGCATCGGCCGGCGCCTCGCGACGCGGCTTGCGCGGGGCGCGCGCGGCGCCGTTCTCGCCGTTCGCCGGCGCGGAAGCGGCCGGCGCTTGCGCGGCCTGCTCGCCGTCGCCACGGCGGCCGCCGCGACGGCGGCGACGCTTGCGGGCCGGCTTCGGCGCACCGTCGCCGTCGGCATGGGCCGCTACGGGTGCGGGCGCGGGTGCGGGCGTCGGCGCGGCCTCGACGGCCTCGACCGCGGGGGCCCGCTCCGGCACGGTCGCGTCCCCGGCCTGCTCGCTGCGGCGGGGCCGGCGCGACCGGCCACCGGCGCCCTCGCCGGGACCGCCCTCGCGACGCCCGCCGCCGGGGCGTCCGCCCTTGCGCGGACCGCCGCGACGCGCCTCGTCCGCAGCGCGCTGCTCGCGCGCCTCGCGGAAGATCTCGCCGATGCTCTCGCCTTCCTCGGCCTCCAGCTCCACGCCCTCGCGCGGCTTGCGCGGCAGCGCCTGCAGCAGCTCAGGGGTCACCGGCTCGGAGGGGATGCGCTGCTCGATGTAGGCCTCGATGTCGGGCAGCGACATCGCGTAGCGCTCGCAGGCGAAGCTGATCGCGTCGCCCTCGGCGCCCAGGCGCGCGGTGCGGCCGATGCGGTGGACGTAATCCTCGGCATCGAACGGCAGATCGTAGTTGTAGACGTGGCTGACGCCCTCGATGTGCAGGCCGCGGGCGGCGACGTCGGTGGCCACCAGGATTTCGAGCTGCCCGGCCTGGAACTTCTTCAGCAGGCTCTCGCGCTTCTTCTGCGGCACGTCGCCCGACAGCACGCCGACCCGGTAGCCCGCGCGCTCCAGCGCGCGCGCCACCCGCTCGACGAAGGCCTTGGTATTGACGAAGACCATCGTGCGCGCGCCCTCGCTGCGCGACAAGAGGCCCAGCAGCAGCGGCAGCTTCTCCTCGTCGGAGGGGTAGTAGAGCTTCTGGCGCACGCGCGCGGCGGTGATCGACTCGGTCTCGACGACCAGCTTCTCCGGCTCGTTCATGTGCTCGTAGGCCAGCTCCAGCACGCGGTGCGACAGCGTGGCCGAGAACAGCAGGGTCTGGCGCTCGGTGCGGATCGGCATGCGCCGCAGCAGGAAGCGGATGTCCTTGATGAAGCCGAGGTCGAACATGCGGTCGGCCTCGTCCAGCACGCAGATCTCGCAGGCGTGCAGGCTGACCACCTTGTGCTGCTTGACGTAGTCGATCAGCCGCCCGGGGGTGGCGATGATGACGTCGGCGCCGTCCTGCAGCAGCTGGCGCTGCTTGTCGTAGTCCACGCCGCCGTAGACCAGGGCGAACTTGAGCCCCAGGTCGGCGCCGAACTTCACCGCGTCCTTGTGGATCTGGATCGCCAGTTCGCGGGTCGGGGCCAGGATCAGCGCGCGCGGGTCCTCGGGCTTGCGGTCGGCCATGGCCGGGCGGCTGAGCAACCGGTTCATGACCGCGACCAGGAAGGCCAGGGTCTTGCCGGTGCCGGTCTGCGCCTGGCCGGCGACGTCGCGGCCGGACAGGGCCAGCGGCAGGGTGAGGGCCTGAATGGGCGTGCAGCGCAGGAAGCCGGCGGCTTCCAGCCCGGCCAGCAGGCTCGGGTGCAGTTCGTATTCGGAGAAGGGGATGTCGGTAAGTGGCTTGTCGCTCATGCGTAGAAAACTGTGTTCGGCGGCGCGCGCGGCGGGATGCGCTTGCGCGGGAGATGCCCGCATCGCAGACTGCCGGACCGCTGGGAGGGCGCCTCGCGGCGCCGGGACCGCCCCGATCGGGGCTTGACATCCGGCCTTGGTTTCGGCCGGTAAGCGCCCCAGTCTAGCAGTTATGCCGGCTCCGCGGACCGCGCCCCGGCCCCCACCTCCAGGAGAATTCCGTGAGCGACAAGGTCATCCACGCCAGCGACGCCGATTTCGAGACCACCGTGCTGCACTCCGAGACGCCGGTCCTGGTCGACTTCTGGGCCCCCTGGTGCGGGCCCTGCCGGATGATCGCGCCCGCCCTGGACGAACTGGCCGAGGACTACGCCGGCCGCGCCAAGGTGGTGAAGGTCGACGTCGACCAGAACAAGGCCACCGCCCTCAAGTACAACGTCCGCTCGATCCCGATGCTGCTGCTGTTCAAGGGCGGCCAGATCCAGGCCAGCCAGCTCGGCGCGACCGGCAAGGCGCAGCTGTCGCAGATGATCGAAAAGGCGCTCTGACCCGCGCCCGGCGGGCCGGAGCCGGCCCGCCTCGCCCATGCAGGACGCCGCCCGCGGCCGCGTCCTGCATCCCGCCGCTTGCCGCAGGCCCGCGGCGATGCTAGTTTCCTCCCCATCCGGCGTGGACCACTGCGCCGCACCCTTCTGAAGGTTCCCCTTCCCTCCCCGTCCCGCCTCCCGCGGGCGCTCGCAGCAAGCGAGGAATTCGCACTTGTCCGACAACACCCCCGATTCCGGCGAGATCGCCGAGAAGCGCGTTCGCAAGCCGCGCGCGACCAAGACCGCCCGCGCCACCAAGACCGCCACGGCGGAGACCGGCAGCGGTCCCGTGCAGCAATCGCTGCCGGTCGAAGCGCCGCCCGCCCCGCCCGCTCCCGCGGCTCCGCCACGCACCGAAACCGCCCCGCCCGCCCCGGCGGCCGCCCCGCCGCCTACCGGAGACGGCGGCAACGGCAACGGCAACGGCGGCCCCGACGGCGAACCGCGCGAGCAACACCAGGCGCCGCGCGAGCAGGGGGGCCAGCCGCGGCCGCAGCAGGGCCAGGGCCAGCAGGGCCAGGGCAACCGCCGCGACCGCTTCCGCAACCGCCGCGACCGCCAACGCGGCGACCGCTTCCGCGAAGACGGCCTGCCGCAGGACGGCGGCAACGACCACGCGCAGCGCCTGCCGCCGCCCAACATCCCGGAGGGCTTTCCGCAGTACTCGCTGTCCGACCTCAAGCGGATGCCGGCGCAGAAGCTGCTGGACATCGCCGAGCAGCTGAACATCCACGAGGGCGTGGCCCGCGCGCGCAAGCAGGACGTGATCTTCGCCCTGCTGAAGGTGCTGACCCGCCACGGCGAAGGCGTGGCCGCCGACGGCGTGCTGGAGATCCTGCCCGACGGCTTCGGCTTCCTTCGCGGCGCCGAGGCCAGCTACCTCGCCGGGCCGGACGACGTCTACATCTCGCCCAGCCAGATCCGTCGCTTCAACCTGCGTACCGGCGACCACCTGGCCGGGCGCATCCGCTGGCCGAAGGACGGCGAGCGCTACTTCGCGCTCTCGGTGGTGGACACCATCAACGGCGAGCCGCCGGAGGCCAGCAAGGGCAAGGTGCTGTTCGAGAACCTGACCCCGCTGTTCCCGCGCCGGCGCTTCAAGCTGGAACGCGGCGACGGCTCGACCGAGGACATCACCGGCCGCATCCTCGACCTGATGGCCCCCCAGGGCAAGGGCCAGCGCTCGCTGATCGTCTCGCCGCCCAAGGCGGGCAAGACGATGATGATGCAGCAGATCGCCACCGCGATCACCACCAACCACCCGGAAGTCCACCTGATCGTGCTGCTGGTGGACGAGCGCCCGGAGGAAGTGACCGAGATGCAGCGCACCGTGCGCGGCGAAGTGGTCAGCTCCACCTTCGACGAGCCGGCCGCTCGCCACGTGCAGGTCGCCGAGATGGTGATCGAGCGCGCCAAGCGCCTGGTCGAGCACAAGAAGGACGTGGTGATCCTGCTCGACTCGATCACCCGCCTGGCGCGCGCCTACAACAACGTCGTGCCCAGCTCCGGCAAGGTGCTCACCGGCGGCGTCGACGCCAACGCCCTGCACCGTCCGAAGCGCTTCTTCGGCGCCGCGCGCAACGTCGAGGAAGGCGGCTCGCTGACGATCATCGCCACCGCGCTGGTCGATACCGGCAGCGCGATGGACAAGGTGATCTACGAGGAGTTCAAGGGCACCGGCAACTCGGAAGTGCACCTGGACCGCCGCATCACCGAAAAGCGCGTCTACCCCGCGATCAACGTCAACCAGTCCGGCACCCGCCGCGAGGACCTGCTGATCGAGCCGGAGCTGCTGCAGAAGATCTGGATCCTGCGCAAGCTGCTGCACCCGATGGACGAGATCGCCGCGATGGAATTCCTGCTCGACAAGATGAAGACCACCAAGTCGAACGACGAGTTCTTCAGTTCGATGAAGCGCTGAGGCGGCGAAGGCCTGCAAGACGAAAGCCCCGCAATGCGGGGCTTTTCGTTGCCTCGGTTTCCTCGTCGGCAGCGCGCCCAGGCGCCGCTGTCGCGCGCTCCCCGTGGACCTCGCCTCTGCGATCCAGGGTGTATCGACATTCGACCTGCAGCGCCGAAACAGTCCCTTCTCCCGCGAGCGGGCGCATCTCGTCCCTTCTCCCGCAAGCGCCGGATGAGGGCCGCTTTGGACGCCTGCAGCGTGCCCCCATCCGCCTTCGGCACCTTCCCCGCTTGCGGGGGAAGGGAAAGACAGGATGCTCCCCACTTGCGGGGGCAGGCCAAAGATAGCGAGCCTCCAAGAGAGCGCCTTTCGCGCGCTGAGTGTCGATACAGCCTAGGGCCGGCGGCCGATCGCCGGCGCTCCGCGCGAATCGAGGCCTTCTGCGCGATCGGCAGGCAGCCGCCTCACCCCTCCAGCGGCGTCAGCAGCCGGAAGCGCGACCTTTCCGGCGCCACCGCGCCGGCCACGAGCGCATCGGGGCTGAAGCCCTCCGGCGTCGGCTGTGCCCAATCCGGGCGCTGACGCGGGCCGGGATGATAGGCGACCCACTGGCCGTATGCCGGCGCGCGATCATCGCCGAACATGTATTCGACGGGCACGCGGACTACCCAGTGGTCCTTGCGGGCCTCCTCGCCCTCGGTCGGCGGCACGAACGTCCACGCACGGGCAGCTTCGATCGCGCTGCGCGACAGCGTGCTGCGGATCATCTCCATCTGCCGCGCGTTGCCGATCGCGGTCAGGTTGACCTGCTCGGCCATGACCTCGGCCACACGTCCATCGCGGCCGATCTTCAGCAACAGATAGACGGTGCCCTTAGCCCCGATCCGCACCATGCCGGCCGGGTACCGCGGCGGCCGCATGCCCGCCGAGCGGATGCTGCCGGCATCGTCGCTGGCGTACTCATCCCCGAAATGCACGCTGCGGATGCGCAGGTCCATGTTGCCGTCGCCGGTCGGCGTGGCCACCATGCGCAGGCTCATCTTCGCGCGCGCTTCGATCGGCGCGCCATCGCTGACGATCGGCTCGAAACGCATCGCCGGGATGGCGCGATCGATCAGCGCGATCACGTAGCCGGGCAGCTTGTCCTGCTGGTCGAGGGCATGCGCGCTGACCCGCCCTTCGCGATCGATATCGACGTGGCCGGTCACCAGCATGCTGGCCTCGACCTCGCTGCGGGCCTGCCGCGCGTTCTGGGCATGAGCATCGATCGATGCCGCCAGGCCCGACATCGCGAGCAAAATAGAAACAAAGAATCGAGACATGGGTGCGTCCTGCTGGTGTGATTGCTGCTTCGAGGATACGTCACCACGACGCCGCATGCCTCTGACGACGCGATCTCTGCGTGGCGCGCAACACATGGCCAAGGCGTCATGCCGGTCCTCACCTGAGGGCCCGGCAGGACGCGGCGGTTGAATCGCCTATGAGCCGCTCAAACGCCGATCGGCGCTCAGCCTTCGCCGACGGGCGCCATTCGCAGGCGCGGTTCCCGCTCGACCTGATGGATCGCACCTGCGATCAGCGCTTCCGGCGGCGTGGCATCGGGCCGAGCCCAATCGGGCAGCGGGAGCGCTGGACCCGGGACATACGGTCGCCATTGACCGTATACATGCACCGCCGCGCGGGTGCCGGGGATCGAGAACTCGACGGGGATGCGCGCCAGCCAGAAATCCGAATCCGCTTCCGCTCCAGAGGAGAGCGGCGAAAACCGCCAATGCATGGCCGTATCGCGGGCACGGGCCGCGAACCGTTTCCTGTGCCGCGTCATGATCGCTTCACTGCTATCGCCCGTTAACAGATCCACGCGTTCGACAGCGACTTCCTGAGGTATGCCGTCGCGCCCGACCTTCAGCAATAGATAGACCGTCCCTTGGACGTAGTTCCGGAGCAGCTCCTCGGGATAGGGAGGGCTAAGCTTGCGCTCCCAGCCCGGCGTTGCCGGTTCCGGACTGGGAAAGCCGACCCCCTCCAGATGGATGGCCAGCCCCCCATCTTCGTTCCGGGTGGCACGCAGGCCAATGTGCGCCTGCGTGCGGACCGGCACGGGCCGACCGTTCTCGACTACAGGCTCGAAGCGCCAGGACGGAACGATGTCCGCCAGCAGTTCGGCCACGCCCGGCGCCAGCTCGTCTTCCTCTTGGATCGCGTAACCGGAGACGCTTCCGTCCGGTTCGATTTCAAGAGTTCCGCGCACCAGCAGGCTGGCCTCGACCTCCGGCCCCTTCGATGCATTCGCGATCGCACTCACCCAAAGCAGGGCCGTAAACAGGCCCCACCGCATCCATTTCCTCATGCTCCTTCCCCCAGTAACACGCGAAGCGGCATCGTGCCACCTAGCCCCCGAAGCGTCCAGAGGGCGAACGGCTCCGCACTGCGCCCTCACCGCTCGCGCAGGAACCGCGCCATCGAGACGCCGGGCGGGACCCCGGCGGCGGTCGGGGCGAGTTCGGCGGCGACGTCGACGAAGCCGCGCATGATGGCGATGTCGCGGGGCACGCGGTTGAGGGTGTCGCGCAGGTCGGGATCGGCGCCGGCGCGCAGCAGGCGGCGCGCCAGCCGCAACAGGCCGTGCAAGGCGGTCAGGTGCAGCGGGCCGAAGCCGCGCGGGTCCTGCACCTCCAGCGAGGCGCCCTCGTCGAGCAACTGGTCGAGCACGCCGGCCACGACCTCCTCGTCGCAGGCGGTGCCGGGCTCGGCGCGCGCGCCCAGCAGCAGCAGCAGCGGGGTGACGCCGCCGGCGGCCTGCGCGTCGACTTCGGCGCCGGCCAGCAGCAGGGTGTCGAACAGCGCCAGCAATCGCGGGCGGTCGCGCGAGGTGAAGCCGTGCAGCGCCGCGCAGTGCAGCGGGGTGAGGCCCTGCGCGTCGGTGTCGTGCACGTCGGCGCCGGCGGCGAGCAGCCGCGCGCACAGGTCCGGCAGGCCCAGCGCCGCGGCCAGCATCAGCACGGTGACCTCGCCGGGCAGGCGCTGCTCCAGGGTGGCGCCGGCGTCGAGCAGGCGGTCGACGATGTCGCCATGGCGCATGCTGACCGCCGCCGACAGCGGCGTGGCGCCGCTGTGGGCCGCGCGCGCGGGATCGGCGCCGCGGGCGAGCAGCAGATCGACCACCGCCAGGTGGCCGCCGCCGGCCGCGCGCAGCAGTGCGGTGCAGCCCTGGCCATCGACGGTATCCACGGGAAAGCCGAGGTCGAGCAGGCGCCGCACCGCATCCGCATCGCCGGAGACCGCCGCGGCCGGCAGGTCGGCGGGGCGCAGCGGCCGCCGCGGCAGGCGCCAGCCGCGCCAGTCCAGCCATTCGGCGAGGTCGCGGCGGCCGCCGGCCAGGGCCACGCCCAGCGCGGTCTGGCCGTCGGCGGCGCGCAGGTCGGGCGCGGCGCCGGCGCTCACCAGCGCCTTCAGCGCCGCTTCGCGTCCCAGCGCCGCGGCCAGGTGCAGCGCGGTCATGCCGCGCCCGTCGCGGCTGTCGAGATCCACCCCGAGCCCGATCAGGCGTTCCAGCAGTTGCGTCCAGCCCAGCCGCACCGCCAATGCGAGCGGCGGATCGCCCTCGGGCGAGGGCGCGAACGGATCGGCACCGCGCTCCAGCAGTTCCAGCGCGAACAGTTCCAGCCCGCGCGCGGCGTGGTCGGCGCGCGCGCAGGCGCCGAGGAAGCGCGCCAGCCCGCCGGCGCCGGCCGGGGAGACGTTGGCGCGCAGCATGGCCTGCAGCGGCTCCAGCGCGGCCGGGCCGCGGGCCAGCAGGGCGAAGAACGCGTTGTCGCCGTCGCCGTCGCGCACGTCGGGATCGGCGCCGCGGGCCAGCAGCCATTCGATGCGCTCGACACTGACCGGCACCTCGTCGTCGATCAGCAGGCTGCCCAGTTCGCGCGGCTCGAGCAGGCCGGCGAGCGCGTCCAGCTGATCGGTGCGGCCTTCGCGCAGGGCGTCGCGCAGCAGCGCCAGCGGCGCACGGTCGGGCACGTCGACCTGTCCGGGGTCCAGCGAGGCGTTCGCGGGCAGCACGCTGGCCGGCAACGCGTAGTCCGGATCGAGCAGGGTCACCAGCGACCAGCGTCCGGACGCCGCGGCGTGATCCACCGCGGTCCTGCCGGCGGCATCGGCATGCCGCGGGTCGAGGCCGGCCTCGATCAGGCGCCGCACCAGCGCCGGCGACGGCGTCTCGGCGAGCACTGCCAGCAGCAGCGCGCCGCGGCCTTCGGCGTCCACCGCGTGCACGTCGGCGCGCGCGGCGGCCAGCGCCTCGAACGTGGCCAGGCGCCCGCCGCGCGCGGCATCCAGCAGCGGCGTGCGGCCGGCGGCATCGCGCGGATCGACCTGCGCGCCGGCGGCCAGCAAGGCGGCCAGGATCTCGGCATGGCCGGCATGGGCGGCCTCGTGCAGCGCGGTCCGGCCGCGCGCGTCCTGGGCGTCGATCTTCGCCTTGTGCTTGAGCAGCAGCTGTACCCCGGCCGGATCGTCCTCGTCGCCGCCGGCCGCGGCCAGCAGCGCCGGGGTCGCGCCCTCGGCATGCGCGGCGGCGCCGCGTTCCAGCAGGAAGCGCGCCAGGCGCCAGTTGCCGGCGGCGCAGGCCACGCCCAGCGGGGTCAGGCCGTCGTCGTTGCGCGCGTCGAGCTCGGCGGCGGCATCGCGCAGCAGCGCGGCCACGCCCGGGTCGGTGCTGCGCGCGGCGTGGTGCAGCGGGGTATTGCCTTCGTGGTCGCGCGCGCGCGGATCGGCGCCGTTGGCGAGCAGGGTCATGACCGCCTCGGGCCGGCCGTGCCAGCTGTCGCGGGTGGCGGCCAGCAGCGGCGTCATGCCGGCGCGCGCGGCGTTGAGGTCCACGCCGCGCGCGATCAGCGTGCGCAACAGGCGCAGGTCGGGCAGCACCGCGGCCAGCACCGGCAGCGCGCGCTGGTCGCGGTCGCCGGCCGGCGGCGGCGCCTGCGGATCGGCGCCGAGTTCCAGCAGTTCCAGCGCGCGATCCACCCGCCCGGCGCGCGCGGCGGCGTAGAGCGCGGCATCGGGGTCGCCTTCGAACACCGGCTCCGGCGCCGCCTCGGTCCCGATCTCGACCACCGGCAGCGTGGCCCGCGAGGCCGGCGGCATGCGCTGCAGGCCGCGGTGCGCCAGCGCACCGATCGCCGCCGCTGCCGCCGCGAGCGCCCAGCGCAGCGGCCCGCCTTCGATCAGCCCCGGCCACGACAGCAGCAGCGCGAGCGCGACCATCGCGCCCAGGCCCAGCGCCAGCCGCAGGCCGCGAGCCGTGCCGCTGTCCAGTTCGGCCAGCGCCTGCCAGTGCACGGCCGGGCTGCCGCCCTCGCGTTCGATCGCATGCCAGAACGGCCAGGTCCGCCACAGCCCGATCAGCACCATGCCGCCGGCCGCGCTCAGGCCCAGCGCCGCGCCCAGCGAGCCGCTCTGCCGCAGCGCCGACAACGGCCAGGCCACCAGCAGGGCCGCCAGCACGAGCAGCGCCGCCCAGGCACCGGCCAGGACCAGCGCCTCGCGTTGCCAGCCGGCGCGGCCGGACGGCGCGGCCCCGCGCACGGCACGCGCGGCCAGCGCGAACGCGGGCTGCGCCAGCCACAGGCCGAGCGCGGCCGGCACCGCGCCCGCGCCGGCCAGCAGGCTCAGCGCGGTGCCCAGCGCCCACAGTCCGCCCTGCAGGCGGCGCGGCGTCGGCTCAGGCATCGGTACCCCAGTCCTCGCGCAGAGGATCGTCGGCGACGGAAGGCGGCAACTGCAGATGGAACCCGCGCGCGGCGAGGTTCGCGCGCACCTGCGCCGCGTCCTCGCGCGCCAGCCGCCGTTCGGGGGTCAGCGCGATGTCGAGGACGAAGCGCAACGGACCCAGCTGCGCCTGCAGCGGTTCGGGCAACGCGGAGAAATCGTCGCGGGCGGCAAGGTAGACGTAGGTGTCTTCCTTGCGTTGACTCTTGTAGACGTAAGCGTGCATGGCCCGGGGGACGGCTCGATGCGGGCGATTGTGCGGGAAAAGCCCGCGACGGGAAACCGGCGCGCAGCGCGTGCGCCACCGCGCGCGTTCAGGGCGGCCCCGATCGCGTCGCCGGGTGCGGCTTCAGTGGTAGCCGGCGTCGGCCTGGATCTTGCCGCGGAAGACGTAGTACGACCACGCGGTGTAGCCCAGGATCAGCGGCAGCAGCACCGCCAGTCCCGCCAGCACGAAGCCCTGCGAGGACGGCGGCGAGGCGGCCTCCCAGATCGTCAGCGAGGGCGGCACGATATTGGGCCAGATGCCCAGCACCAGCCCGGCGAAGCCCAGGCCGAAGAAGCACAGGGTGAGCAGGAACGGCGCCGCGTCGCGCCCCTCGCGCATGGCCGCGCGCCACAGCCACAGCGCGTTGACCAGCACCAGCAGCGGCACCGGCGACAGCCACAGGAAGTTCGCGCCCTCGAACCAGCGCGCCATGATCCGCGAATCGAGGAACGGCAGCCAGGCGCTGACCAGGCCCATGAAGGCGACCACCACCAGCACCAGCGGCCGGGTCAGCGTGCGCGCGATCGCCTGCAGCCGGCCCTCGGTCTTGAGGATCAGCCAGGTGCTGCCGAGCAGCGCATAGCCGAACACCACCGCGGTGCCGGTGAGCATGGAGAAGGGGCTGAACCAGTCCAGCGCGCCGCCCACGTACTTGCCGCCCTGCAATGGCATGCCCTCCACCAGCGCGCCCAGGATCACCCCTTGCGCGAACGCGGCGAACAGCGAGCCCAGCGCGAAGGCCGCGCCCCAGAAGCGCCGCGCGCGGCGCGCCTTGAAGCGGAACTCGAACGCCACGCCGCGGAACACCAGCGCGATCAGCATCAGCAGCACCGGCAGATACAGCGCCGAGAGCACGATCGAGTACGCGGCCGGGAACGCCGCCAGCAGGCCGGCGCCGCCCAGCACCAGCCAGGTCTCGTTGCCGTCCCAGATCGGCGCGGCGGTGTTCATCATGTGGTCGAGCTGCTCGCCGTCCTCGGCGAACGGCGCCAGGATCCCGAGCCCCAGCACGAAGCCGTCGAGCAGCACGTACATCAGCACGCCGAAGCCGATCACGCCGAACCAGACCACCGGCAGCACGGTCGCCAGGTCCATCACCCGCCCTCCCCGGTCGGCGCCGGCGGCGACACCCCGCCCTCGTCGGCGTCGTCTGCGGCCGAGATCGGCCGCGCCGGCGTCTTGTCGCCCTCGCTCGTGTCGGGCGCCGGCTCGAACGGTTGCGGCCCCTTGCCGATCATCTTGAGGATGTAGCCGCCGCCGGCGCCGAACACCACCGCGTAGGCCAGCACGAACGCCGTCAGCGACACCACCACGCTGCTGGCGTCGATCGCGCTCACCGCGTCCTCGGTGCGCAGCAGGCCGTGGATCACCCAGGGCT
This sequence comes from Luteimonas huabeiensis HB2, assembly GCF_000559025.1. Lineage (GTDB taxonomy): Bacteria > Pseudomonadota > Gammaproteobacteria > Xanthomonadales > Xanthomonadaceae > Luteimonas > Luteimonas huabeiensis. The sequence continues at coordinate 74,647 of NZ_JAAN01000041.1, forward strand.
GTCGACCGATCTCGGCCACGAACCAGCCCGCCACCACCGCCACGAAGCCGCTGGGGGCCATCAGCCGCCAGGCGTCGAGCAGCCGCGGGCTGGCGTAGAGCCTGCCGCCGCGCAGCGCCCACAGCGACACCGCAGCGAGCGCCAGCATCAGCAGGCCAAGGCCCACCATGACCCGGAACGCCCAGAACACCGGTGCCACCGGCGGCCGGTCCTGGGGCGCCACCGCGGTCAGCGGCTCGATCTCGCCATCCCAGCTGTGGGTCAGGATCAGGCTGCCCAGCCGCGGTACGGCGACCTCGTAACGGTTGCGCTCGCCGGCCTGGTCGGGCAGCGCGAACAGGATCAGCGGCACGCCCGCACCGGGTTCGCCGTGCTCCCAGTGCGCCTCCATCGCCGCGACCTTGATCGGCTGGTGCTCGCGCGCGTTGAGGCCGTGGAAATCGCCCGCCACGATCTGCAGCGGCACCGTGATCGCGGCGAACACCACGGCCAGGCGCAGCATCCGCCGCGCGGCGTCCGCGTGCTCGCCCCGGCGCAGGTACCAAGCCGCGACGCCGCCGACGACGAAGCAGGTGGTGATGAAGGCGGCCAGCACCATGTGCGCCAGCCGGTAGGGGAAGGACGGGTTGAAGATCACCTCGCGCCAGCTGGCGGGGTGGAACAGCTCGCCGACCAGCTCGTAGCCGGCCGGCGTGTGCAGCCAACTGTTGGCCGAGAGGATCCAGAACGTGGAGATCAGCGTGCCCAGCGCGACCATGCAGGTGGACAGGAAATGCAGGCCCTCGGGCACCTTGCGCCAGCCGAACAGCATCACGCCCAGGAACGAGGCCTCCAGGAAGAACGCGGTCAGCACCTCGTAGGACAGCAGCGGCCCCAGGATGTGGCCGGCGCGCTCGGACAGCACCGACCAGTTGGTGCCGAACTGGAAGCTCATCACGATGCCCGACACCACGCCCATGCCGAACGACACCGCGAAGATCTTCATCCAGAAGAAGTAGAGATCGCGCCAGACCGTCTCGCGGGTGCGCAGCCAGCGCCATTCCAGGAACGCCAGCCAGCTCGACAGGCCGATCGTGAACGCCGGGAACAGCACATGGAAGGAGATCACGAATCCGAACTGGATCCGCGACAGCAGCAGCGCGTCCACGCCTTCGCTCCGGGGAATGCCTGGACGCGCAGTGTGCGCGCGCCGGCGTGAAAAGCGCATGTGGCGCGTTGTCACAGGGACCCGTTGTCGCAGGGTACCGGTTGTCGCAGGGGCGCGTTCATGCGCGACGCGGCGGCTCAAGGTCGCCTAAATGGCGCTTTCCGTCCACCGAAGCACGGCTGCACCATTACCGCGCCTCGCGCAGTTCCCTGAATTTCCAACCGCGCTTGCTAATGCGGCGATACGACCGGACCTGGAACGCGAGCGGGCGCGGGCTGTCCGAAGCGATCGCTGTAGCGTCGCCGAAGGACATGATGCTGGAGCCGGCACTATTGCCGCGCTGCTGCGGCGCATCAGCAAAACGATTGGGCTTAGCACTACTCGGTTCGCTGCCCCCCGACCGAGCGGCGACCTAACTGGAAGCTGGACTGGCTCGGTCCCGCGGACGTACCATCGCTACCACACATGACCGCAGGGGGCGGGACGTGGGGACAGGGGGCCATCGCCTATGGTCTGCGGGGCTGCTTGGCGCATGGTTAGCGCTGCTCGCCCCTGTCGCCTGGTCACAATCCAGCCTCCCGCAGTTGCAGCAGTTGCAAGCCCAGTTCGATCTGCCGGAGCAACGCGTCAGCTATCTGGACGCCAAACTGCTCATCGACAGCCTCATCGACCCGTCGACGGACACGCTCGCAATCCGCCATGAAATCGCCGCCTGGGAGCGGGCCGTGCGAGCAGAACTGCCTCCTTCTGCAGATGCCCGCGAAACCCTCGACGCACTACTCAGGACGCTCTATCAACCCGGCCCCTGGAACCAGCACCGGCCGTTCACCTACGATTTTGACGACCTGCTTGGGCGAAACCCTGCATCCAAACGATTGGCCACCTATCTGGCGACCCGCAAGGGTAACTGCGTGTCCATGCCGATCCTGGTCGCCATCTTGGGCCAACGTTTTCAATTGCCCATCGCGCTGGCTACTGCACCCCATCACGTGCTGGTGAAATTCGGCGACGAGGCCCAGCAGGCCTGGCTCAACGTCGAAGCCACGGCAGGTGGCTTCAAGTGGGATGAAAGCTACGAACGTGAAACGGGCATCACCGCCACCGCTATAGAGAACGGCCTCTACCTGCGTCCGCTCACCCCGCGCGAAGGTGTGGGCGTGATCGCGGGCACCCTCATGGAGCACTATGCAACTGCCAAGGATGGAGACGCGCTGATGCAGGTAGCCGATCTCGTTTTGGCCGTCAATCCCGCTGATCCAGTGGCGCTCGTGTGGAAAGCCAACGCCTACTACATCCAACTCCAAACGCGTTTTGTTCAACACTACCCGGACCCGGCGCATATACCACCTGAGCAGGTGGCAGAATTTCATCACCTAAGTCGCCAGAATCTCGCGTGGTTCGCCAAGGCCGAAGCATTGGGTTGGTCGCCGAGGACCGCAGAGCAGGAATCCAGCTATCTTCAATCAATCCAGCGCGAAAAGGCGCAAAGGGGGCAGTGATGCGAAGGACCATTTCGATAGGGATGGCGGTAGTGTTGTGTGCCGTGGCTTTCGACGCGACTGCACGCTTCGTCTCGGCAGACCCCGTGCGACCGCATCCCAATAATGGCACTAATTTCAACCGCTATTGGTACGGGAACAATAGCCCCTATCGATTCACTGACCCGGATGGACGATTGTCTCGCGGCGAAGGCTGGACCGACAGGCAGTGGAAACAGTTCGATAGAGCGCAGCAAAGCGCCGCGGGCAGCCTTGAGCGAGCGGCATCGAGGATCACCGGCGCGATGGAGACGGGCGGTAGACAACTTCAGCGAGCAGAGAAGGCGTTCGAACGCAGCTTCGGTCCCGGCTCAGCGACACCAGAGAACATGAGTAAAATGGCAGCCGATATGGCCTCAATGGCCAGCGCGCTGCGCGACACCGGTCCAGGCGCTATTCCGGCCCAGGGCATGACAGGGGCGCAGATCAACTCCACGTATGGTGCAGGCGGTGATACGTTGGCCGGCGTGCCGACCACCGGCCCAGTCATGGTGATCGTTAACACGACGCATGCGAGCTTCAACGACCCCTCTAGACTGGCGTGGGGCGCAGGCCACGAGACCGGTCATGCCGTACTCGGTTATAAAGATCAGCTGTTTAACGGCGATACGGCCTACAAGTTCGGCAGCCCGCAGCAGCAGGAAATCTTTAGAACGTTACCGGGGGCTCAGCGCCTGATCAATCCGGATCACATCATGGATCACGCGCGATGAGCAGGCTGTGGGCTCTGGCTTTGTCATGCGCGGCCATTTCCGCTTGCGCGACGCCCTTTCAACGGGCCGAACCTGGAGATTTCTCCGTTTCAGTGACTGATAATGTCGAGGAGCGGCGGTTTGAAGTCGTGCTCGTCTCAACGGCCACAAAGCCCCTTTGCCTATCAGGTGAAAGCTGGCCCGACGAATCTGGAAAGTTCCCGCTGGGCTACGAGGCTGTCGTGCTTACGACCACGAACGGCTTGCTGCATCCCCGAGCCAGCATAACAGCATACTGTCCTGGTGGATGTGGCGAGGTAGAGATCGAAGCCGGGCAACGGCTAGAGGCGATTGTGGCCTACGCGGCATTCGGCGACGCGGAAGTGATCGCGGAGGATGCGCAGCGATCGCTGGAGTTCCCAGTCTACCCATACTACTGCAGCAGACGACGATAGAGGGATTCCCTTACAGGTGATCAAGCTAGATGGGGAAACGCACCGAAAGCTTTCGTATCGCCGGCGTGAGAAACGCATAATTTTATTGACCTAAACCCGGTGATCCGCGACAGCGCGTCGACCGCTGCAAGCCGCACGCTTGCTGATCCAGAGCTCCTTTCAGCCACCAAGAAGATCTTCGATACGGTCCGGGCCGCGCCCGGGCCTGCGCCTGCGCGACGCGGCAGGCTGGGAGGCGGTGACCGTCGGCCGCGGCCATGACCTGTGGCCCAGCCGGGAACCGCCCCGCGGCTGCTAATCTGCGGCGGTTTGCCCGTGACCAGGACCGCCATGATCCGCCAGCTCGTGTTCTCCCTGCTGCTCGGCGCGGCCGCCGTGCCGCTCCACGTCTCCGCCCAGCCCGCGCAGGCGCTCACCCTCGACCGGATCATGGCCGACCCGGACTGGATCGGGCCGCCGGTCGAACAGGCCTGGTGGTCCTGGGACGGCCAGCGCGCCTTCTACACCGTCAAGCGCGCCGACAGCGCGGTCCGCGACACCTGGGTGCAGCCGCTGGCCGGCGGCGCGGCGACGCGGCTGGACGGCCCGGAGCGCGCCGGCATCGACGGCCTGCAGGCGGTCTACGACCGCAGCGGCACGCGCATGGCCTTTGTGCGCAACGGCGACGTCTTCGTGCGCGACCTGCGCAACGGCGCGCTGACCCAGCTCGGTCGCGGCGACGAGCGCGCCGCCTCGCCGCTGTGGGGCGACGACGGCGCCTTGGTGTGGCGCGTCGGCAACGAACGCTGGTTCCGCTGGGACCCGCGCGAGGACGTGACCACCGCGATCGTGCTGCGCGCCGAGGACGATCCGGCCCAGGCGCCGAAGCCGGACGCGCTGCGCGAGCGGCAGTTGCGCCTGATCGAGACCCTGCGGGTGGAGCGCGAGCGCCGTGAGGCCCAGCGCCGCCAGGACGACGATTGGCGGCGCGCCGATCCGACCCGCGCGCCGGCGCCGGTGTACCTGGGCAAGGACGTCGTCATCGCCGCCAGCGCGCTGTCGCCCGACGGCCGCTGGCTCGTGGTCGCCACCGAGGCCAGGAACGCCGACAAGGGCCAGGCCGGGCGCATGCCGATGTACGTGACCGAGTCGGGCTACGAGGAGTTCGAGGACGTGCGCACCCGCGTGGGCCGCAACGACCCGGTGCCGCAAACGTTCTGGATGGTCGAGGTGGCCAGCGGCCAGTCGCGCCGGATCGCGCTCGACGCGCTGCCCGGCATCGACCGCGATCCGCTGGCGGAACTGCGCCGCGCCGCCGGCCAGGAGCCGCTGAAGGGCCCGCGCCCGGTGCGCATCGAGGGCCAGGGCCCCGACGCGTTGCGCTGGTCCGGCGACAGCCGCCAGGCGGCGCTGATGCTGCACGCGGTCGACAACAAGGACCGCTGGCTGGTCTCGCTGGAAGCGGGCGCCGACACCCCGCGCCTGCGCCATCGCCTCACCGACGCGGCGTGGATCAACTGGGACTTCAACGAATTCGGCTGGCTGCCCGACAACCGCACCTTGTGGTTCCTGTCCGAGGAGACCGGCTACGCGCACCTGTACCTCAACGACGGCACCCGCAGCCGCGCGCTGACCTCCGGACGCTGGGAGGTCTCGGAGCCGGCGATGACGCGCGACGGTTCGCGTTTCTTCTTCCTGTGCAACCGCGAATGGCCGGGCAAGTACGACGTCTGCACCGCCGGCGACGGCGGCGTCGCCGAGGTGACGCGCAGCGGCGGCGTCGAGAGCTTCGCGCTGTCGCCGGACGAGCGCCGCCTGCTGCTGCGCCAGTCGCAAAGCTACGTGCCCCCGCAACTGGCGATCGCCGACGCCGACGGCCGCGGCGACGTGCGCGTGCTCACCGACACCCGCACCCCGGAATACCGGCAGTACGCCTGGCTGATGCCGGAGTACGTGCAGGTCCCGTCGCGCCACGGCGCCGGCACCGTGTGGGGCAAGTTCTACGGCCCGCGGACCTACGAACCCGGCCGCAAGTACCCGATCGTGCTGTTCGTGCACGGCGCCGGCTACCTGCAGAACGTCAGCGACCGCTATCCCAACTACTTCCGCGAGCAGATGTTCCACAACCTGCTGGTGCAGCAGGGCTACCTCGTGCTCGACCTGGATTTCCGCGCCTCCGCCGGCTACGGCCGCGACTGGCGCACCGCGATCTACCGCCGCATGGGCCACCCGGAGCTGGAGGACTATCTGGACGGCATCGACTGGCTGGTCGAACAGCGCCAGGGCGACCGCGACCGCGTCGGCATCTACGGCGGCAGCTACGGCGGCTTCATGACCTTCATGGCGCTGTTCCGCCAGCCGGGCGTGTTCAAGGCCGGCGCCGCGCTGCGCCCGGTCGCCGACTGGAGCCAGTACAACCACACCTACACCGCCAACATCCTCAACACGCCCGAGCTGGACCCAGAAGCCTATCGCGTGTCCTCGCCGATCGAATACGCCGACGGCCTGCAGGACCACCTGCTGATCTCCCACGGGATGATCGACGACAACGTGTTCTACCGCGACTCGGTGGTGCTCGCACAGCGGCTGATCGAGCTGCGCAAGGACAAGTGGGAACTGGCGAGCTACCCGCTGGAGCGCCACGCCTACCAGCACGCGGACTCCTGGTACGACCAGTACCGCCGCATCTACGAGCTGTTCGAGCGCGCGCTGCGGCCGGCGCCGGCGGCCGTGGAATAGAGGCGGTTCCGTTCCGCCTGTTTTCCCTTCCCCCGCAAAGCGGGGAGCACTCTGTTTTTTTCCTTCCCCCGCAAGCGGGGGAAGGTGCCGAAGGCGGATGGGGGCACGCCGCACATGCGCCCGCTTGCGGGAGCAGGAGCAGCTTCGGCGCTGCGGGTCTAACGCCGATACACCCTAGTCGACCACCGCCAGGCGGATGCGCTGCGGCCGGTAGAGCGCGTCGCCGACCTGCGCGTAGCGCTTGACTGCGTCCAGCGCGCGGCCGTACACGTGCAGGCTCACGGCGGTCTCGCGGGCGCTGGCGTTGCGGCAGGCATGCAGGTCGTGCGGCGGCAGCAGCCCGATCACCGTGCCCGGTTCCAGTGTGTGGCTGGTGGCCGGGCGCAGTTCCGCCAGCGCGCGGTGACGGGCGACCACGCGGTAATCCACCACTTCCAGGCGGCCGCGCAGCAACGCCTCGATGCCCCAGGTGTCGCCGTGGTCGTGCACCGGGCTGCCCTGCCCCGGTGCCCACGTGATCGCGACGATCTGGTAGCCGTGGCTGCGCGAACGGTACAGCTCGCGACGCACGTAGCCTTCCGGCGCGCCGTCGAGCAGCCAGGCCGGCAGCGGCGCCTCGTCGTGCCCGGCCAGCAGGTCGCGCAGGCCCGCCGCGAGGCGCTCGACGATGCGCGCCGGCGCTTCGGCGCGCATGGCGGCATCGGCGAGGACGACGATGTCGTCGAGCAGCGGAAACGGATCCGCGTGCTGCCGTGCGAGCGTGGTGTTCTGCATGGGCATCCCCCCTTTCGTTGGCGCATACGATGCCGCCGCGAACGTTGAGATTGCGCTAACGCCGCGTTACCGGTGCGTCACACGGGCGGCATGCTGCATGCGATGCGCGAGCCGCCGGTTACGGACGCGTGACTCCCGCGCGCGCACTGCAACGATCGCCGCCCGCGCCCGGGATTGGCGCCCGCCTTACAATGCGCGCATGAACGATCTCGCCGCCGTCCGCGACTACCTCACCGGCCTTCAGGACCGCATCTGCGCCGCCATCGAGGCGGCCGACGGCGGGGCGCGCTTCCACGAGGACCTCTGGACCCGCGAGGAGGGCGGCGGCGGCCGCACCCGCGTGCTGCGCGAGGGCGCCGTGTTCGAGCAGGCAGGCATCGGCTTTTCCGACGTGTCCGGCACCCGCCTGCCGCCCTCGGCCACCGCCTCGCGGCCGGAACTGGCCGGCGCGTCATGGCGCGCGGTCGGCGTGTCGCTGGTGTTCCACCCGCGCAATCCGTACCTGCCGACCACGCACGCGAACGTGCGCCACTTCCGCGCCAGCCGGGACGGCCAGACGGTGGCCTGGTGGTTCGGCGGCGGCTTCGACCTGACCCCGGTCTACCCGGTGGACGAGGACATCGCGCACTGGCACCGCACCGCGCGCGCGCTGTGCGAGCCCTTCGGCGGGCAGGCGCGCTACGAGGCGCACAAGCGCTGGTGCGACGATTACTTCTTCCTCCGCCACCGCGGCGAGACGCGCGGCGTGGGCGGGCTGTTCTTCGACGATCTGTCCGAGGACTTCGCGCGCGACTTCGGTTATCTGCGCGCGGTCGGCGACGGTTTCCTCGACGCCTACCTGCCGATCGTCGCCCGGCGCAAGCACACGCCGTTCGGCGAGCGCGAACGCGCCTTCCAGCTCTACCGGCGCGGGCGCTACGTCGAGTTCAACCTGGTCTGGGACCGCGGGACCCTGTTCGGCCTGCAGTCCGGCGGGCGGACCGAATCGATCCTGATGAGCCTGCCGCCGCTGGCGCGCTGGGAGTACGGCTACGCCGCCGAGGCCGGCAGCCCCGAGGCGCGGCTGGCCGACTACCTGCGCCCGCGCGACTGGCTGGCGGAACTGGCCAGCGCCCGCTGACGCGAGCGCAGCCGGGGGTCAGAGGCCAGGGACCAGAGGCCAGGGAGGAGCAAGAGCGCCTGCGCTTCGCTTTTCCCTGGCCCCTGGCCTCCGGCCCCTGCTTCACTGCCCCAGTTCCTCGACCAGGTGCCCCGCGTCGTAGACCTTGTCCAGCGCCTCCAGCATCGCGGCGCTGTGCACGGAGACGGTGCGGTTGAGCGTCTCGTCATACCAGAAGTTGCCGCCCAGCGAGTGGATGTTGCCGTCGAAGGCCAGGCCCACCACCCGCGCGTCGCGGTCGATCACCGGGCTGCCGGAATTGCCGCCGATGATGTCGTTGGTGCTGACGAAGTTGAAGCGGGTGCCGGCATCCAGCCGGTCCCGGGCGTCCAGCCAGCGCGGCGGCAGCGCGTAGGGCGCGAAGCCGGTGTTGCGGGCGAACGCGCCGCCGATCTCGGTGTACGGCGCGATCTCGCCCACGCCCGGCTCGTTCCAGCCGCGCACCTCGCCGTAGGACAGGCGCAGGGTGAAGGTGGCGTCCGGGTACACGCGGGTGCCGTACTTGTCGAAGCGCGCCCTGGCGATCCGCTCGGCGTTGCGCGATTCGACCGACTCCACCTCCGACTCGAAGCGACCGCGCAACTCGCGCGAGCCGGCGTCGATCGCACGGGCCAGGCGGATGAAGGGGTCCTGCGAGGCATCCACCGCGGCCTTGCCGCCGCGCCACAGCCGCTCGCGCTCGGCGGGATCGCCCAGCGTGGTCCCCGCGACCAGCTCGGCCGCGACCGCCTCGGGCGACTTGCCGCCCAGCACCTGCTTCACCGTCGGGTGGTCGGTGCCCAGCAGCTCGCGGAACTTCGACAACGAATGGGTCAGCTTGGCGGTCTCGAACTCCGGGTACAGCGGCGCCTGCGAGAACAGCGTCTGCTCCAGCCGCGGCAACCCGGCGTCCTGGAACTCCGGCAGCCGCTCCGCGTTGGGCTTGGGCCGTTCGTCGCCGCCGCGCAGCAGGATCGAGGCGAACTGGAAGTAACGGCTGTCGAAGGCGCGCTGCTGGCCGATCAGCAGATGCGGAAAGTACAGCTCGCGACGCACCCGTTGCGCCTGCGCGATCTCGTCCCAGGGCTGCGACGAGGCGACCGACGCGCGCAGTTCGGCCTCCTGCTCGCGCTTGGCCGCGAACACCTGCGGGTCCAGCAGCGCCTGCAACTGGCCGCGCAAGACCTTGTAGCTGTTCTCGGTGAAGGTGAGGTCGGACTGCGCCTGGCGCGCGGCTTCTTCCGACGCGCGCGCGTACTGCGCCAGCATCGCGCGGCGTTCGGCCAGCTGCAGCAGCGTGTTGATCAGATCCACGTCGCGCACGCGCTCCAGCTGGGCCACGGTGAGCTGGCGCTGGGTGCGGCCCGGGTGGCCGGTGACCATCGTCAGCTCCCCCGGCTGCGCGCCGTCGGGATCGAGGGTGAAGTGATCGGCGACCTGCGCCGGGCGGCCGTCGCGATAGGCGCGCAGCAAGCCCATGTCCAGGTTGTAGCGCGGGAAGTTGAAATTGTCCGGATCGCCGCCGAAGAACGCCGTGGCGTACTCGGGCGAGAACACCAGCCGCACGTCCTGGTAGCGCTCGTAGCGGTAAAGGTGGTGCCGGCCGCCGGCGTACAGCGCCACCACGTCGCAGCGGCGCGTCTGCGCGGCGTCGCCCACGCATTCGTCCTCGATCCGCGAGACCTCGGCGTTGCGCGCATCGATGTAGGCGCGCCCGCTCTTGCCGGCAGTGGCCTGGGCGATGCGCGGGGTCACGTCCTCGATCTCCTGCAGCACGTTCAGTTCCTCGGCCGGGCACTGCAGTTCCTCGCCGCGCGAGCGGGCCACGAAGCCGTCGTTGAGGCGGTCGTTCTCCGGCGAGGACAGCCCCTGCACACAGCCGACGATGCAGTGCGCGTTGGTCAGCACCAGGCCGTCGGCGGAAACGAACGAGCCCGAACAACCGCCCGCCAGCCGCACCGAGGACCGCATCGCATGGCGCACCCAGTCGGCATCGGGCGCGAAGCCGTAGGCCGAGCGCATCGCCTCCACCGGCAGGTTGTCGAGCGTCCACATGCCTTCGGCGGCAAGGACGGGCGTGGCGGCGAAGCCGGCGATGGCCAGGACGAGCGCGCGTTTCATCGGGATTCCCTTCTGGCCCGGATCGGGCGGACCGGCGCATCGTAGCCGAAGCCACGGACCGCGTGCCCCCGGGCGGGGCGGATCGCGCACTGCGTCAAGGCGCCATCGCACGCGAGCGGCCACAATGCGCGACCGAACCGCCGCCGGAGTCCCCCGTTGTGCAAGGCCGCGAACGCCGCAAGGGCGCCCGCCCCGACCCAGAACAGCTGCGCAGCCTGTTGACCCCCGAACAGCAGGCCGCGTTGCCGCTTCTGGAGCAGTTCGGCTGGCAGCTGCGCTTCGTGCGCCGGCCCCTGTTCCAGGACCCGGTGCCGATCCTGTTCAGCCGCGACGGCAGCCGCTGGGTCTCGCTGGAGCCCGACGGCAGCGTCAACGAATCGCCGAGCTTCCGGTTGAGGGATTGAGGCGCGACGGGCCGTCCGGCGGCATCGGCGCGCGGCGTCCCGGCCTATCGAAACGGCCGGGGCGGCGATCGCGACACCAAAGGATTCAGGCGCGCAACGCCATCGTCGCCACGAGCGCGCATCCGGTCGCTATCGCTCTGCCTCTCGCGCCGCTGGGGGCATCGCGTCGGGATCTTCCGAAACCGAAATGGTCCGCTGCTCGAGACCTTCTCCGTTCTCTGCGGGCCGATAGAGTTCCAAGCGGCCGGAGTCGCCATCCGAGTGCAGGACGGCCGCGAACTGGCCACGGTTGGAGATCAGGCCCATGAGCGCCGAGCCATCGGCATTCACCTTCATCCCTGCCCGGTCGCGCATCGGACTGCCCACGCCCCAGGGCGCATCCAGCGCGATCACGGCGCTCCCATCGTCGGCCGTCGCGATTCCACCGCGTTCCCGGCCTTGATCGTCGAAGATCGTCAATCCGGCGCTGCGGGACTGCCGCTCGATCTCCGGCCCGTCCTGTTCGATGACGACCCGCTCCCTGCCTTGGTCGTCCACCACGACCAGCTTGCGCGTGCGTACTTCCTCGACGACCTCCTGGGCGGGGCCGCCTCCCCTCGTCGCGCAAGTCGTCGCCGCGATGGATGCCGCCATCACCAGGACCGCCAGCGACCACCAGCCCTGCCGCCGCAACCGGCGCTCCAGAAGATCGACGCGGTTCTGCAGGGCGTCCATTTCCATGCTCATGGCCTCCTCGACACGCCACCGGCGCCAGCGCCGCGCTGCGGATGGCCGCCGCCATGTTGCCACGGGGCCGGCGCGGCTTGCGAGCCGCAGCGCCGCGGCTCGACGCCGGGCGCGCGCGTTGCACTTCGCGGCAAATCCGGGTAAACGAATTCGCGTCCCGCCAAGGAATGCGATCCCATGAACGAGAAGCGGCCGCTCTCTCCGGCTCCGCCGTTTTCGACCCTCCAGCGCGATCCGGGATCCTCTGCATGAAGGCAGCCGGATATCTTCTGTGCATCCTGGCGGGCATGGCCGCCGGCAGCGCCGCCACCTTCCTCGCCAGCCGGCCCACCCTCACTTATCTCGCCCAGACGAACTACGGGCATCTGGCGCTCGACTACGCCTCGATTCTCTCGGCGGATGGCGAGTACTTCGGTCCCGGCGATATCGACAGGAATTTCCGGAAATCCCTGGCCACGCAGTTCATCCACTTCGCCCCGCTGTATCGGTACCTGCAAGACGACAATGCGCGCGCAGCAAGCATCCGGATTTCCAGAGGCGTGATCGAGCACAGGCCCTTCGACGTCATCGGGGAAGTCGATTTGCGCCAATACGCATACGAGGCCGCCGGCTGCATCGCGTCGCTGCAGAACGAGAACGACGACCCCATGCCCTGCCTCGAATCGCATGCCCGGACCCGCATGCAGGCAGGCGGGATTCCGGCACCCGATTAATACGATCTTCCAGCTTCCCTTCTCCCGCGTGCGGGAGAAGGGGCCCGGAGGGCGGATGCGGGCTGCTTTACCCTCACCCCAACCCTCTCCCGCATGCGGGAGAGGGAGGCGAAATCGAGTTGCTGAAGGTTCGTGCCAATCAGGTTCCGGCACCGGCCCGCGACAGCGATTGATTCTTCCGCGAGCCCGGCCGGGAAGGGCCCGCGAAATCAAACGGATCGTGCTTATCGCGCGCACCGGCCTCGTCGGGGCGGGAGGCCTGCCGCAAGCCCAGGTCGAAGCCGTCCCGGCGGCGTCGAGCTTCTTCCGCCCCAAGGGCGCCCGACGCAGGGAGCGGCGGTCAGGCAGGTGCGCTTGGCCCCCTACCGCACCACCAGCACCGGCACCTGGCTGCGGGTGATCACCGCCTGGGTCTGGCTGCCAAGCAGCAGCCGGCCGAGGCCGCGGCGGCCGTGGGAGGCCATGACCAGCAGGTCGCAGCCGTGGGCGGCGGCGGTCTCCAGGATGGCATCGGCGGGCTCGCGCTCGGGGACGTAGACCACGCTGGCGGAGACGTCGCGGGCGGCGGCGGCCGCTTGGGCGGCGGCCAGGATGCGCTCGGCCTGGGCCTGGGCGCCGGCGCGGTAGTCTTCGAGCAGTTCGCTGCTGGTGGTCAGGCCGGTCGGGTCGGCGAGCGCGGCGCTCCAGGGCTCGGAGACGGTGACCACGACCAGTGCGGCGCGCAGCGCCGCGGCGAGGGCGACGGCCTGTTCGACGCCGCGGCCGGCGAGTTCCGAGCCATCGGTGGCGACGAGGATGTTCCGGTACATGAGGCGACTCCAGTGCGGCCTGCCGCCATGCTGCCACGAACCCGGCGCGGGTGGCGCGTCGGCGGCACTGCGGCCTCGGCGCCCGTCGCGCGGAAGTGTGCTCAGGCACACCTCGTGGCTCTTGGCTGCATCGGCATTCGAGGCGTCCCTTCTCCCTGCGAATGGGCGCGCACCGCGGGCGCCCGGAACACCCTCATCCGGCGCTGCGCGCGGGAGAAGGAACAACATGCGCCCGCTTATGGGACAAGGAACGACATGGCCCTGCGCGCCGGAGAGGGATTGTGTCGGCGTTGCAGGTCGAATGCCGCGTCGGCTCAGGCCGGCTGCAGGTTGGCGTAGGCCAGCACCAGCCACTTGCTGCCGGCCTCGTCGAAGTTCACCTGCACCCGCGCGTGCGCGCCGCTGCCTTCGATGTCGGTGACCACGCCGCTGCCGAACTTGGCGTGGGAGACGTTCTGGCCGAGCCGGAAGCCGGGCGCGCCGTCGTCGATGACCGCGTGGCCGGCGCGGCGCGGGGCGGCGAAGGCGGGGCGGGCGACCTGCACGCGCGGGCGCACTTCGTTGAGCAGCGGCGCGGGGATCTCGCGCAGGAAGCGCGAGGGCAGGCCGAGCATGTCCTGGCCGTGGAGCCGGCGCGATTCGGCGTAGCTCAGGACCAGCTTCTGGCGGGCGCGGGTGATGCCGACGTAGGCCAGCCGCCGCTCCTCTTCCAGCCGCCCGCTTTCCTCGAGCGAACGCTGGTTGGGGAACAGCCCTTCCTCCACGCCGGCCAGGAACACCAGCGGGAACTCCAGGCCCTTGGCGCTGTGCAGGGTCATCAGCTGCACGCCGTCCTCGCCGGCCTGGGCCTGGCCCTCGCCGGCCTCCAGCGCGGCGTAGGCGAGGAAGGCGACCAGCTCGCTCAGCGCGGCCGATTCCTCGTCGTCGCCGTGCACGAAACGCGAGGCCACCGAGACCAGTTCGTCGAGGTTGTCGGTGCGCGATTCCGAATCCAGGCCGCCGCGGCTCTCCTTGGCCCAGTGTTCGCGCAGGCCGGAACGGGCCAGCACGTGGTCGATCTTCTCCGGCAGCGGCAGCCCGCCGACCTCGCCGGCCAGCGCCTGGATCAGCGCGTGGAAACCGGCCAGGGCATTGCGGGCGCGGGCGGCCAGCGCGCTCTCCTGCTGGGTGCGCAGCGAAGCCTCCCACAGCGACACGCCGTCGGCGCGGGCGCGCAGCCGCACTTCGTCGAGGGTGCGCCCGCCGATGCCGCGCGCGGGCGTGTTGACCGCGCGCTCGAAGGCGGCGTCGTCGGCCGGGTTGGCGATCAGGCGCAGATAGGCCAGGGTGTCCTTGATCTCGGCGCGCTCGAAGAAGCGCACGCCGCCGTAGACCCGGTACGGGATCTGCTCGGAGACCAGTTGCTCCTCGATCGCGCGCGACTGCGCGTTGCTGCGGTAGAGCACGGCGCAATCGCCGTAGCTGCCGCCGTCGCGCACCCACTGCTTGGCGCGCTCGACGATGAAGCGCGCCTCGTCGACCTCGTTGTAGGCGGCGTACAGGTCGATCGCATCGCCCTGCCCGGCATCGGTCCACAGCTGCTTGCCGAGGCGGTCTGGGTTGTGCGCGATCACCGCGTTGGCGGCGTCGAGGATGTTGGCGGTGGAGCGGTAGTTCTGCTCCAGGCGGATCGTCTGCGCGCCGGGGAAATCGGCCAGGAAGCGCTGCACGTTCTCGACCTTCGCGCCGCGCCAGCCGTAGATGGCCTGGTCGTCGTCGCCGACCACGAAGACCTGGCCGGTGTCGCCGGCCAGCACGCGCACGAAGGCGTACTGGATCGCGTTGGTGTCCTGGAACTCGTCCACCAGCAGGTGGGTGAAGCGGCGCCGGTAGTGGGCGAGCACGGCGGGATTGTCGCGCAGCAGCTCGTGCGCGCGCAGCAGCAGCTCGGCGAAGTCCACCAGGCCGGCGCGGTCGCAGCGCTCCTGGTAGAGCGCATAGCTGCGCAGCATCGCCTGCATCCACTCGTCGCCGCGATCGGCCTGGATGTGTTGCGGGCGCCGGCCCTCGTCCTTCTGCGCGTTGATCCACCACACGATCTGCCGCGGCGGGAAGCGCGCCTCGTCCAGCTCCAGCTGCTGCACGACGCGCTTGACCAGCCGCAACTGGTCGTCGGAATCCAGGATCTGGAAGCCCTCCGGCAGCTTGGCGTCCTGCCAGTGCAGGCGCAGCAGCCGGTGCGCGAGGCCGTGGAAGGTGCCGATCCACAGCCTGCGGCTGCCGTTGGGCAGCAGCGGATCGGCGCGGTGGCGCATCTCCCCGGCGGCCTTGTTGGTGAAGGTGACCGCGAAGATGCCGTGCGCCGGCACGCCGTGCACGGCGTTGAGCCAGGCGATGCGATGGGTGAGCACGCGGGTCTTGCCGGAGCCGGCGCCGGCGAGCACCAGGTAATGCCCCGGCGGCGCCGACACGGCCTCGCGCTGGGCCGCGTTGAGGCCGTCGAGCAGGTAGGAAACATCCATCGGGCGCATTTTACCCGCGCCAGCCGCTGCTGCGCCGCAGCAGCCCGCATCCCGCGCTCCTTGGCCGCTCAATGGCTTAGACATCGCGCTTCGCAGGCCGGGCGGCCGGGTTTGACAGCGCTGTCAGCCGCCGTTACCCAGGCGGTCCCGCACGCCCCCGGGGAGGGGACCCGACGATGACGCCGATCCACCGCCGCGCGCTCGCCCGCGCGATCGCCACCGCACTCGCCGCCGCCTGCCTGCCGGCGGCGGTCTACGCCCAGGACCGCGACGACGACAGCGCCCCGCCCGAGCGGGATGCCGCCACCCTCGATGCGGTCATCGTGACCGTCGAGCGGCGCGAGCAGGACCTGCAGAAGTACGCGGGCACCGCGCAGTCGATCGGCCAGGACGAGATCCGCCAGCTGGGCATCAACAACGAGCTGCGCAACCTGCAGACGCTGGTGCCGGGCATGAGCATGTCCAACCAGGAAGGCAACCTGGAGGTCTTCATCCGCGGCGTCGGCTCGGCGAACAACACCGAGCTGGGCGATCCGGGCGCCGCGCCGCACATCAACGGCGCCTACATCCCGCGCCCGCGCGGGCTGGGCGGCATGTTCTACGACCTCGAACGCGTGGAGATCAACAAGGGGCCGCAGGGCACCCTGCGCGGCCGCAACGCGCTGGCCGGCACGCTCAACATCGTCACCAAGCGACCGGACCTGGACGCCTTCGGCGGCTACGCGCAGATCGAGGCCGGCAACCGCGACCACCGCGCCGGCGAGTTCGCGCTGAACCTGCCGCTCGGCGGCTGGGCGGCGCTGCGCGTGGCGAGCTACCGGGTGGAGAAGGCGTCCTCGTTCGAGAACGCCGGCGCCGCGCGGCACCTGGACCCGGCGGGGATCCAGGACGAGCACGGCGGCCGCCTTTCGTTCCTGTACGAGCCGGACGACAAGCTCTCGGTGTTCCTGATGGCCGACATGGGCAAGGAGCGCGGCACCGGCTACCCGGGCGCCAACGTCTACACCGCCGCGCGCGCCGGCTACATGCCCGACGACATCGACCTGCGCAAGGTGGTCTATCGCGGCGCGCAGGGCACGCTCGACAGCACCAACTGGGGCGCGATGGCCAACATCGGCTACGACTTCGGCCCGGTGGCGCTGGAGTACAACGCCAGCTACCGCGACGTGGACTACCAGCAGACCAACGCCGCGAGCGAGGGCATCCTGTGGCCCGGCCGCAACGTGGACCCGGTCTCCGCGGACAACCCCGGCGGCGTCGACTACGACAACTACTCCACCCAGTACTGGCTGACCCGGTCGCAGTCGCAGGTGCACGAGGTGCGGCTGTCGTCCGCCGACGACGCCCGCCTGCGCTGGACCACCGGCCTGTTCCACTTCAACGAACACCAGCAGGTCGGTTACCTCTCGCTGGTCGACAAGGGGCGCTGGTACTCCGGCACCGAGTTCACGATGCCCGACGTCAAGGGGCGTTCGAGCGCGGCCTTCGCCGACGGCACCTTCGACCTCACCGACCGCACCCGGCTGAAGGCCGGCCTGCGCTACACCCGCGAGTTCAAGTCGCGCTACGGCGTCGGCGGCAACTGGGCGCTGGGCCTGCCGGGCCAGGGCGGCGACTTCGCCACCCGCCTGGGCACGCCCGGCTTCGCGCCGGCCTTCCTGTACCGCCCCAATTTCGACGTCACCGGGCTCAGCTCGCAGGCGGACATGGCGCGCTTCCTGCTGCAGGGCATCCTGTCGCACGGGCGCGACGACACCCTCGCCCAGCAGATCGGCCAGGTACCGGACGGCGGCCCGTTCGGCTGCGTGGACCGGCCCGACATCGGCGGCGATACGATCGACTGCCCCTACCAATCGTGGGTGCAGGTCAGCGGCATCCCGGCGCAGCAGTACGGCGAGAGCGAGTTCAGCTTCACCGACTGGCGCGCCGGCATCGAGCACGACCTCTCGCCGGGGCACATGGTCTACGCCACCGTGTCCAGCGGCCACAAGGCCGGCGGCTTCAACGACACCTTCGACATCAACGAGATCCCGGAGACCTACAGCCCCGAGTCCATCGTGGCCTGGGAGATCGGCAGCAAGGCCAGCCACCGCTGGTTCGGCCGCCCGGGCACGTTCAACGTGAGCGCGTTCTACTACGACTACACCGACCAGGTGTTCCAGGATCTGGCGGTGATCGCGGTCAACCCCGACGGCGAGGCGTCCGGCTTCTCGCTGGTCAACCGCAACGTCGGCCGCTCGGCGATCTGGGGCGTGGAGGCCGAGAGCGTGCTGCGCTTCGGCGGCGGCTTCATGCTCAACCTCAACGCGCTGTATCTCGACAGCGAGATCAAGGAAGGCACGGTGGCCGACGTGCGCAGCCAGAACCACGACATCGGCGGCATCACCTCGATGATCGACCTGTCGGGCAACGAACTGCCGCTGGCCTCCCGCCTCACCTTCAACGCGCGCCTGCAGCACACCACCGAGCTGGCGCGCGGCACGCTGGACTGGCAGCTGCTGGCCGCCTACCGCTCGGCCTACTACCTGACCCAGTACAACAACCGCGACGTGGTGTACCTGGCCGACGCCGCGGGCACGGTGGACCGGATCGAGGATGCCGCCACCGCCGGCTTCCCGGATCGCCAGGGCGCGGAAACCACGCTCAACGCGGGCATCGGCTTCACCTCGCTCGACGGGGCGTGGCGCTTCGAGCTGTGGGGCAGCAACCTGCTGGACAACGACACCTCGCAGAAGGCGCTGGTCGGCTCCGGCATCAACGTGCGCTTCCTCAACGACGCCCGCAGCTACGGCGCTCGCCTGCGCTACCAGTTCTGAGCGCTGCGACGGGGTGCCGGCGCGCCGCCGGCGCTCCTCGCGAAGGGCGGCGGCGAACATGCCCGACGGGCCGAAGACCACGCCTGCCGGCCGCGCAGAGTTCGCCGCAGCGCAGCATAAATCCGGCCATCAAATCCAATCGAAACAATCGCTTGCACCCGGCGACCGGGCTGATTTGACAACGCTGTCATTTCATTCTGCAATCGCCACCCATTGCGTTCCACCAAGCCACGTCCAGACCGGACCCCGCGACACCCTGGGGAGGGAAAACTCATGAAGCATCACGTTCCGCAGCGGCGGCTGCTGGCCTCCGCCCTGCTCCTGGCGCTCGCCCAGCCCGCTTTCGCGCAGGCCGTCGCCGAGGCCGACGACACCGACGCCGATACCCTCGACACGGTGGTCGTGACCGGCATCCGCGGCAGCCTGACCTCGTCGATGAACCTCAAGCGCGACGCGCAGGGCATCGTCGACGGCATCGTGGCCGAGGACATCGGCAAGTTCCCGGACACCAACCTCGCCGAATCCCTGCAACGCATCAGCGGCGTGTCGATCGACCGCTCGATGGGCGAAGGCGCGCGGGTGACGGTGCGCGGCGTCGGGCCGGACTTCAACCTGGTGCTGCTCAACGGGCGGCAGATGCCGGCCTCCAGCATCGAGGCCACCAACGCCTCGAACTCGCGCGCGTTCGACTTCGCCAACCTGGCCTCGGAATCGGTCTCGGCCGTCGACGTCTACAAGACCAGCCGCGCCGCCACCCCGACCGGCGGCATCGGCGCGACCATCAACATCAAGACCGGGCGCCCGCTCGACATGGGCGAGCTGGCCAACGTCGGCGTGAAGGCCGTACACGACACCAGCAACGACAACCTGCCCGGCAAGATGCAGGGCAGCTCGGTCACCGGCGAGATGTCGGGCATCTTCAGCACGGTGTTCGCCGATGGCCGCTTCGGCGCCTCGCTCAGCGCCAGCTACCAGGAGCGCGACCTGGGCTACAACGAGGCCGCGGTGGGCGGCGGCTGGTACGCGTTCCATGGCGGCGAAGGCCCGCTGGCGCTGCCGGACCAGGCCGCCAATGCCACCAACCCGCCGCAGCCCGGCGACGTCTACTCCATCCCGCAGAACCTCATCTACGCGCTCAACGGCGTGCAGCGCCAGCGCACCAACGCGCAGGGCACCCTGCAGTTCGCGCCGAGCGACCGCCTGACCGCGACCCTGGACTACACCTACTCCGAGAACCGCGTCCAGACCCGCCGCCACGAGCTGTCGACCTGGTTCAACCAGGCCGCCTCGCGG
Source organism: Luteimonas huabeiensis HB2 (assembly GCF_000559025.1). Classification (GTDB taxonomy): domain Bacteria; phylum Pseudomonadota; class Gammaproteobacteria; order Xanthomonadales; family Xanthomonadaceae; genus Luteimonas; species Luteimonas huabeiensis. Next base: position 94,492 of record NZ_JAAN01000041.1, read on the forward strand.
ACCGCCTGGACCGACGGCCCGATCCGGGCGCCGCTCTCCTACACCGAGTTCGTCGATTTCGCGCTGCACGAACCCAGCGGCGAGATCCGCGGCTCCGACCTGGCGATGGCCGGCGCCCACTTCGCCACCAGGAACGAGAACAAGTCGCTGGGCTTCAACGTGGAGTGGGAGGTCAACGACGCGCTCGACCTGGTGTTCGACTACCACACTTCCAGCGCCGAATCCGGCGCCGACAGCCCGTGGGGCTCCAACAACACGATCGGCACCGCCGCGTTCGTGCGCGGCGACACCACCGTGGACTTCAGCCGCGACTTCCCCGTGCTCGGCGTGCAGTTGCCCGACGGCATGACCCGGATCGGCGCCGACCGGATGATGGTCACCGGCTCCTCGTTCCGAAACAGCTACATGCGTTCCGAGATCGACCAGGGCCAGGTGAGCGGCACCTTCCGCTTCGCCAACTATTCCAGCCTGAACTTCGGCGCCTCCTACACCGACGTCAACAACCGCAGCGCCTACGGCTTCAGCCAGCGCGACGACTGGGGCGGCTTCGGCGGCTTCGGCGCCGACTACGCCGACGACCTGTGGCAGGCCGACGACATGGGCCGCTACTTCGGCGAGTTCGACGGCGCCGGCGACATGTTCGGCCAGTTCTTCATGTTCGATTTCGCCAAGGTGCGCGACGCGGCCATCGCCGCGCGCGGCGGCGACGCCTCCGCCTACCTGCCGCCGCCGGACTTCACCACCGACCGCCGCGCGCAGGAGAAGTCCAAGAGCGCCTACGTGCAGTGGAACAACACCTGGGACTTCGAGATGCCCCTGCACGCCTCGATCGGCGTGCGCTACGAGGAAACCGACGTCACCTCGCGGGCGCTGGTGCCGATCGCCACCGGCCTGACCTGGACCGGCGAGAACGAGTTCGCGGTGCAGTTCGGCGATCCGGACTTCACCGAGTTGCGCGGCAGCTACGACTACTGGCTGCCCAGCGTGGACCTCAGCCTTGAGCTGACCGACAGCATCGTGCTGCGCGGCAGCTACGGCCACAGCATCGGCCGCCCGCAGTGGAACCACATCCAGGGCGGGCAGACGCTGGATTCGTTCGCCGCCTTCGAGGGCGGCACCGGCTCGCAGGGTGATCCGGGGCTGAAGCCGCTGGAATCGAAGAACTTCGACCTGTCGTTCGAGTGGTACTACGGCGAGTCGAGCTACCTGTCGGTCGGCTGGTTCCGCAAGGACATCGAGAACTACATCGGCACCTCGGTGGTGGAGATCTCGCCGTTCGACCTGCGCACGCCGGTGGGCGGCGCGTACTACAACGAGGCGGTCGCCAACGGCTGCACGCCGGGCAGCACCGGCTTCCGCGGCTGCGTGCGCGACTACATCTTCGACAACTTCGCCGGCGCGCCCGGCGTGGACGTGGCCAACGGCACGATCGCCGGCCAGCCGGGCGATCCGCTGGCGGTGTTCCGGATCACGGTGCCGGTCAACAAGGACTCGTCCTCGCTCGACGGCTGGGAGCTCAACGCCCAGCACGTCTTCGGCGAGAGCGGCTTCGGCATCGCGGCCAACTACACCATCGTCGATTCCGACCTGACCTACGACGACTACAACCTGGGCGACCAGTTCGCGCTGGTGGGCCTGAGCGATTCGGCCAACCTGGTGGCGTTCTACGACAAGGGTCCCTGGCAGATCCGCGCGGCCTACAACTGGCGCGATAAGTTCCTGTCCAGCACCTACGACAGCTGGCGCCCCAACCCGGTCTACGTCGAGGACTACGGCCAGCTCGACGTCAACGTCAGCTACCAGGTCAACGACCAGTTCTCGATCCACGCCGAGGCGATCAACCTGACCGACGAGACCATGCGCTCGCACGGCCGGCACGAGCGGCAGGTGTTCTACGCCACGCAGACCGGCCCGCGCTACATGTTCGGCTTCCGTTACCGGTTCTGAGCACCGGCACGCCGCCCCGTCGCCGCTCGCGGCGACGGGGCGCGCGGCGCGCCCACCAGGATCCATGCCCATGCCGCAGCTCCCCGAGGCGCCCGCAGGCATCCCCGAGGCCCCGCGCGACGCGCCGCTGGAGGAGATCCTGCGCGCGCAGACGCCGTTGGTCGTGCGCGAACTGGTGGCGCACTGGCCCGCGGTGCGCGCGGCGACGCGCTCGCCGGTCGCGGCCGCAGCCTACCTGCGCCGGTTCGCCCACGATGCACTGCCCGCGATCGCGACCATCGCCCCGCCGGAGGCGCGCGGGCGGGTCTTCTACGACGACGCCATGCGCGGCTTCAACTTCCGCCACGAGCGGGTGCCGATGTCGGTGGCGCTGAACACCCTGGTCAAGTATCTCGACCACGCGGACCCGCCCACGATCTACCTGGCCGCGACCACGCTCGACACCTTCCTGCCCGGCCTGCGCGCGGACAATCCGCTCGACCTGGGCGAGCGCGATCCGCTGGCCAGCATCTGGATCGGCAACCGCACCCGCGTGCCCACGCACCAGGACCTGCCGGACAACCTCGCCTGCGTGGTCGCGGGGCGCCGCCGCTTCACGCTGTTCCCGCCCGAGCAGTTGCGCAACCTCTACGTCGGCCCGCTCGACTTCACCCCGGCCGGGCAGCCGGTCAGCCTGGTCGATCCGCTCGCCCCGGACCTGGCGCGATTCCCGCGCTTCGCCGAGGCGCAGCGGCATGCGCTGGCCGCCGAGCTGGCGCCCGGCGACGCGATCCTGATCCCCAGCATGTGGTGGCACCACATCGAAGGGCTGGAACCTTTCAACGCGCTGGTCAACTACTGGTGGCGACGCAGCCCGGAATGGATGGACAGCCCCGTCAACGCCCTGCTGCACGCGCTGCTGGCGATCCGCGACCTGCCGCCGGCCGAGCGCGCGATCTGGCAGGACGCCTTCGGCCACTACGTGTTCGAGCCGGAAGCCGACCCGGCCGCGCACATCCCGCCGCATGCGCGCGGCGTGCTGGGACCGCCCGGCCCGGAACGCGCGGCGGCGCTGCGCGCGCGCCTGGCGCGGGCGCTGAGCCGGGCCGCGTCCGACGACGAGCCGCCGGCGTGAGATCCACCGCGTACCGCACCACCCGCGACGCCAGCCCGTCGCGCCACCGCCCGCTTCGCCCCGCCGCGCCCGCGGCGCGCCCTGCCCCGAGGTGACCCGATGCCCCACCCGCACCCGCCCGCCCACGACGCCGCCCACGGCGAGAACACCCGGCTCATCGTCCTGATCAGCCTCGTCGCCACCATCGGCGGCTTCCTGTTCGGTTTCGACTCCGGCGTCATCAACGGCACCGTCGACGGGCTGCAGCGCGCGTTCGATTCCGACTCGGTCGGTACCGGCTTCAACGTCGCCTCGATGCTGCTGGGGTGCGCGGTCGGCGCGTTCTTCGCCGGGCGCCTGGCCGACCTGATGGGCCGCCGCAACGTGCTGATGATCGCCGCGGTGCTGTTCCTGGTCTCGTCCTGGGGCTCGGGCGTGGCCGGAAGCTCGCTGGAGTTCGTGCTCTACCGGGTGCTGGGCGGACTGGCGGTGGGCGCGGCGAGCGTGATGTCGCCGGCCTACATCAGCGAGGTCGCCTCGGCGCGCTACCGCGGGCGCCTGTCCACGCTGCAGCAGATCGCGATCATCTGCGGCCTGTTCGCGGCCTTCCTCAGCAACTATCTGCTGGCGCGCTTCGCGGGGTCTTCCGTCGATCCCCACTGGCTGGGCTTCGAGGCCTGGCGCTGGATGTTCTGGGTCGAGATCCTGCCCTCGGCGGTGTTCCTCGCGGCGCTGGTCTTCATTCCCGAGAGCCCGCGCTACCTGGTGGCCAAGGGCCGCATGGAGCAGGCGCTGGCGGTGCTGACGCGCCTGTACGGCGGCGGCCAGGCGCAGCGCAAGCTGCACGAGATCCGCGACAGCCTCGCCGGCGAACACCACCGGCCCCGGCTCTCGGACCTGATCGACAAGGCCACGCGCAAGGTGCGGCCGATCGTGTGGGTCGGCATCGGGCTGGCCACGCTGCAGCAGCTGGTGGGCATCAACGTGGTGTTCTACTACGGCGCGGTGCTGTGGCAGGCGGTGGGCTTCTCCGAGGGCGACGCGCTGCTGATCAACGTGCTCTCGGGCGGGCTCAGCATCGGCGCCTGCCTGGTCACCATCGCGCTGATCGACCGCATCGGGCGCAAGCCGCTGCTGTGGGCCGGCTCGGTCGGCATGGCGCTGTCGCTCGCCGTGGTCACCGCCGCCTTCGCCACCGGCTCGCTGGATGCCGACGGCCGCCTGCTGTTGCCCGGCCGGATGGGCCTGCTGGCGCTGGTGGCCGCGAACGCCTACGTGGTGTTCTTCAACATGTCGTGGGGGCCGGTGATGTGGGTGATGCTGGGCGAGATGTTCCCCAACCGGATCCGCGGCTCCGGGCTGGCCGTGGCCGGGCTGTTCCAGTGGAGCGCCAACTTCCTCGTCACCATGACCTTCCCAATGCTGCTGGCCGGCATCGGCCTGGCCGCCACCTACGGCATTTATGCCGCGTTCGCGGTGGCCTCGGTGTTCTTCGTGCTGAAGTTCGTGCACGAGACCCGCGGCCGCGAGCTGGAGCAGATGGAAGGCTAGGCGCGTCGGCGGCCGAAACGCGCCGGGCCCGCGGGCGGCTCAGGCGCCGCCGGGCGCCGGGCCGGTGGAACGCCGCAGCTGCAGCGTGTACGGCACCTCGACCATGCCGCCGGCGCCGCGGTCGCGGATGGCCTTGAGCAGTTCCTCTCCGGCCAGCCGGCCCATCTCGCGGGTCGGCTGGCGCACGGTGGTCAGCGCCGGATAGATGTGGCGCGAGATCGGGGTGTCGTCGAAGCCGCACACCGAGACGTCGCGCGGCACCTGCAGGCCGCGTTCGCACACCGCGCAGATCGCGCCGGCGGCCATGTCGTCGTTGGCGGCGAAGATCGCGGTGGGCGGGCGCTTCAGCGCCAGCAGCCGGCCGGCGGCCTCGAAGCCGGAGTCGTAGGAGAACTCGCCATCGACGACCAGCGCCGGGTCGTAGCGCAGGCCGGCCTCGCGCAGCCCGTCTCGGTAGCCGGCCAGCCGCCAGCCGGCGGCGCCGTGCGCGGCGTGGCCCTTGATGTGGGCGATGCGCCGGTGGCCGAGGGCGACCAGGTGGCCGATCATCTCGCGCACCGCGCTGCGCTCGTCCACGGTCACGCCGACGCGGCGGTGCGCCTCCATCGGCGAGATGCTGGCGTAGGGCACGTCGAGCGCGTCCAGGCGCGCCAGCAGGGCGGCATCGTCGGTGATCGGCGGGGTCAGCACCACGCCGTCGAGCCGGGACTGCTCCACCAGCGCCTCCACCTTGCCGACGATGTCGCGCGCGTCGTAGACCAGCGGCGCCAGCATCAGGTGGTAGCGGTGCGCCTGGCAGGCGTCGAGCAGGCCCAGCTCGACTTCCATCAGGTAGTTGCTCGACGGGTTGTCGTAGAGCATCGCCACCAGGTAGGAACGACGCCCGGCCAGCGTGCGCGCGGACGGGTGCGGGGAATAGCGCAGCTTCTGCACCGCCGCCTCCACCCGCTCGCGGGTCGCATCGGCGACGTTCGGCTCGCGGTTGAGCACGCGCGAGACCGTCTTGATCGACACGCCGGCTTCGGCGGCGACGTCCTCGATGCGTACGCGCATGATGCGGGGGTTCTCTCCTTGCGGCCGTGGCGGATTCTGCCAGACCTCGACGACCCGCCGCAGGCGGCGGCGCGATCGCCTGCGCGCTTTGCCGTGCTGCAGCGAGCGCGGGCGACCGCTTGCGTTTATTCTGCGCCGTGATGACAACGCTGTCACCCGACATCGAACCGATGTCCGCACCTGGAGGGGAACCGTACACGATGGCCAAGCACGCGACCCGGCGCCGCCGGCATGCCACACGACTCCGCGCTTCGTCCGCCCTGGCCCTGGCCTGCGCCATCGGCCTGGCCGCCTGCGGACGCGCGCCCGAACCCGCGGCCACCGCGCAGGAGGCTGCCCCCGATGCCGGCGCCGCGCCGGCGGCGCTGTCGCCGGAGGTCGATCCCGCGCAGTGGCCGGCGGTCGAATGGCCGTTCGACGACGCCGAGCTCGACCGCAAGGTCGATGCGCTGCTGGCGACGCTGACCGTCGAGGAGAAGGTCGGCCAGATCATCCAGGGCGACATCGCCTTCATGACGCCCGACGACGTGCGCAAGTACCGGCTCGGCTCGATCCTGGCCGGCGGCAATTCCGATCCCGGCGGCCGCTACGATGCGCCGCCCGCCGACTGGCTGGCGCTGGCCGACGCGTACTGGGAAGCCTCGATGGACACCCGCGGCGGCGGCAAGGCGATCCCGGTGATCTGGGGCATCGACGCCATGCACGGCCAGAGCAACGTGGTCGGCGCGACGCTGTTCCCGCACAACGTGGGCCTGGGCGCGACCCGCAACGTGGAACTGATCCGCGAGATCGCGCGCATCACCGCGATCGAGACCCGGGTGACCGGCATGGAGTGGACCTTCGCGCCGACCGTCGCGGTGCCGCAGGACGACCGCTGGGGCCGCGGCTACGAGGGCTATTCCGAGGACCCGAAGCTGGTCGCCGAGTTCGCCGGCGCCTTCGTCGAAGGGCTGCAGGGCAAGCCGGGCGATCCCGATTTCCTGGGCGAGACCCGGGTGATGAGCTCGGTCAAGCACTTCCTCGGCGACGGCGGCACCACCGGCGGCAAGGACCAGGGCGATACCCGGGTGAGCGAGGCGCAGCTGCGCGACATCCACGGCGCCGGCTACCCGCCGGCGATCGCCGCCGGCGCGCAGGGCGTCATGGCCTCGTTCAACAGCTTCAACGGCCGCAAGCTGCACGGCCACAAGGGCCTGCTGACCGACGTGCTGAAGGAGCGGATGAACTTCCGCGGCCTGATCGTCGGCGACTGGAACGGCCACGGCCAGATCCCGGGCTGCACCAGTACCGACTGCGCGGCGACCTTCAACGCCGGCCTCGACCTGGCGATGGCGCCCGACAGCTGGCGCGGCCTGTACGAAAGCACCCTGGCGCACGTGAAGTCCGGCGAGATCCCGATGGCGCGGCTGGACGACGCGGTACGCCGCGTGCTGCGGGTGAAGTTCCGCATGGGCCTGTTCGACGCGCCCAAGCCGTCCGAGCGCGCGCTCGGCGGCCGCTTCGAGCTGCTGGGCGCGCCCGAGCACCGCGCGGTCGCCCGCCAGGCGGTGCGCGAATCGCTGGTGCTGCTGAAGAACCAGGACGGCCTGCTGCCGCTGGCCGCGAACCAGCGCGTGCTCGTCGCCGGCGACGGCGCCAACGACATGGGCAAGCAATCGGGCGGCTGGACGCTCAACTGGCAGGGCACCGGCACCAAGCGCGCCGACTACCCCAACGCCGACACCATCTGGGAAGGCCTGCAGGCGCAGGTGCAGGCGGCCGGCGGCAGCGCCGAACTCGCCATCGACGGCGCCTACGCGCAGAAGCCCGACGTGGCCATCGTCGTGTTCGGCGAGGACCCCTACGCCGAGTTCCTGGGCGACCGCCCGAACCTGCTCTACAAGCCCGGCGACGACCGCGACCTGGAACTGATCCGCAAGCTCAAGGCCGACGGCATCCCGGTGGTCGCGGTGTTCCTCAGCGGCCGCCCGCTGTGGATGAACCGCGAGATCAACGCCGCCGATGCCTTCGTCGCCGCATGGCTGCCGGGCGGCGAAGGCGCCGGCATCGCCGACGTGCTGCTGCGCGGGCCCGACGGCCGGCCGCAGCACGACTTCAAGGGCAAGCTCGCGTTCTCCTGGCCGCGCCGCGCCGACCAGTACGCCAACAACGTCGGCCAGCCCGGCTACGACCCGCTGTTCGCGTTCGGCCACGGCCTGACCTACGGCGACGACGGCAACCTGGAGGCGCTGCCCGAGGACCCGGGCATCAGCGCCGACGACGGCCAGACCGGCGTGTTCTTCGCCCAGGGGGTGCCCGGCCCCGGCCTGCGCCTGGTGCTGACCGGCGCCGACGGCCAGGGCGCGGATGCGCTGCACGCGCGCGTCGCCACCCCGGACGGCACCCTGGCGCTGGCCGGCATCGACTACCAGACCCAGGAGGGCGCGCGCCTGCTGACCTGGACCGGCGACGCCCGCGCCGAGCTGCTGTCGCCCTCGCCGATCGACCTGCGCCGCGAGGCCAACGGCGACGCGCTGCTGATCGCCACGCTGCGCGTGGACGCGCTGCCCGAGGCCGGCGAGGTGACGCTGTACGCCGGTTGCGGCGAGGGCTGCACGGGCGAACTGCCGGTGCGCGACCGGCTCGCCTCGCTGCCGCGCGGCGCATGGACCACCGTCGGCGTGCCGCTGAAGTGCCTGGCCGCCGCGGGCCTCGACCCCGCGCGCGTCGAGACGCCGTTCGGCCTGCGCGCGCCGGCCGGGCTGACGCTCGGCCTGGCCGAGGTCCGCGTGGGCACCGACGCCGCGCAGCGGTTCGACTGCCCGGCGCCGTAGGCGGCATCGGCATTCGGCGTACGAGCGGCCCCTCTTCGGGGCGCGCGGTCTCTGCCTTCCCCCGCAAGCGGGGAAGGTGCTTGCGGGAGAAGGGACGACAAGCTCCCGCGTGCGCAGGCGGGGACCGCTTTGGCGCTGCAGGTCGAATGTCGATATACCCGAGAAGCCCGCAGTGCCCGCACGACGCCGCCCCCTGGGGCGGCGGCGTCGTTTCCGCCGCCGTGCCGCCGCACCGCAACGCTGCGGTCCATGCCCGCCTCGCACGCGGAACGCCCCCGCGCCTAGACTGGCCGCCATCGTTTTCGACGGAGGCCCCGCCATGATCGACCTGTACTACTGGCCCACCCCCAACGGCCACAAGATCACCCTGTTCCTCGAGGAAGCCGGCCTCGACTACGCGATCCGGCCGGTCAACATCGGCAAGGGCGAGCAGTTCGCGCCGGAGTTCCTCGCCATCTCGCCCAACAACAAGATGCCGGCCATCGTCGACCATGCCCCGGCCGACGGCGGCGCCCCGCAGAGCGTGTTCGAGTCCGGCGCGATCCTGCTGTATCTGGCCGAGAAGACCGGCCGCTTCCTCCCCATCGAGCCGCGCAAGCGCATCGAGACCCTGGAATGGCTGTTCTGGCAGATGGCCGGGCTGGGCCCGATGACCGGGCAGTACGGCCACTTCAACGTCTACGCGCCGGAAAAGATCCCCTACGCCATCGAACGCTACACCCAGGAGGCCAACCGCCTGCTGCGCGTGCTCGACACCCGCCTGCAGGGCCGCGACTTCATCGCCGGCAGCGACTACTCGATCGCCGACATGGCCGCCTATCCGTGGATCGGCGTCTACGACAAGGCCCCGATCGAACTGGCGCCCTATCCCGAGGTGCGCCGCTGGCACGCAACGATCGCCGCCCGCCCCGCGACCCAGCGCGCCTACGCCAAGGCCAAGGAGGTCGGTCCCGACGCCGGCAAGCCGCTGAGCGAGGAGGAAAAGAAGGTCCTGTTCGGGCGGAAGTGAACCGCGCCCGCTCGACGGGATGCCGGCCGCCGCCGGCATCCCCACCGGACAGCCGTCTCAGCGTGGGATGGACGGCTGGATAAGCGCGCCGGCGATCTGCGAGTGCAGGATGTAGTCCCAAGACAGATAGATGAAGCAGGTGCCGTCGGCGCCGGTTCTTAGCCCGAAGCGCGAATCGCCATGCTCCCGCATCGCGCCCCAGTCGAACAACCGCTTCGCGTGCAGGATCAGCTCCCGGGTCGGGATCGCGGCGGCCGAGAGCAGCGCCCCACCGCGGCCGGACAGGAACGCCTGGATGGTCAGGTGCGGATAGAGAATCCCCTCTCCGGCGTTCTCGATCGCATAGAGACGTTTGAAATACTCCGATTCCTGGCCGCTCGAATACTTGTAGCGGATCGTGAAGCTGCGGTAATCGCCCGACCACTGGACGCGGCTGGCGATCCCGCGCATCCCCTGCGCGTTGCCAAACAGTTGCCAGGCATCGATACCCGAACGCATGTCCAGCTCTCTGGCGAAGCCGGTTTCGGTATCGCTCTCGACCGGGCGGATCTCGCCGCCGCCGATTTCCGGCACCGTGGCGAACGCCGGCCACACGATAGTCGCGAAGTCGGCCGCGCTATCGGACAGGTTCCTGTTCAATTCCACCATACGATTCATCCAGACCTCCTATCCCCGCAGCATCCGTGCGCCTGTTGTACACCACTTGGCGCCGCACGCGCAGCTCCCGCGCGCGCCACGGCCCGATACACTGGCGCCCCCGCGCCATCGGACCCGCCATGCGCTCCCTGCTCGCCGCCGCCACCCTGATGCTCGCCGCCACCGCCGCGCCCGCCGCCGAACGCACGCTCACCCTGGAGGCCATCACCGGCGACGCGCCGCTGTCGGGGCCGACGCTGACCCGGCCGCAGGTGGCGCCGGACGGCTCGCGGGTGACCTTCCTGCGCGGCAAGGACGACGACCGCAACCGCCTGGACCTGTGGGAGTACCACATCGCCAGCGGGCAGACCCGCCTGCTGGTGGATTCGTCGGTGGTGCTGCCGGGCGAGGAGACGCTCAGCGACGAGGAAAAAGCGCGCCGCGAGCGGCAGCGCATCGCCGGGCTCACCGGCATCGTCGATTACCAGTGGGCGCCCGACGCGCGCACCCTGCTGTTCCCGCTGGGCGGCGAGCTGTACCTGTACGACCTGTCGAAGTCCGGCGCCGGGGCGGTGCGCAAGCTCACCGACGTCGCCCACGGCTTCGCCACCGACCCCAAGCTTTCGCCGCGCGGCGGCTACGTGAGCTTCGTGCGCGGGCGCGACCTGTGGGCGGTGGACCTGCGCAGCGGCCGCGAGCTGCGGCTGACCGACGACGGCAGCGACACCATCGGCAACGGCGTGGCCGAGTTCGTCGCCGACGAGGAGATGGGCCGCCACACCGGCTACTGGTGGGCGCCCGACGATTCCGCGATCGCCTACGCGCGCATCGACGAGTCCCCGGTGCCGCTGCAGAAGCGCTACGAGGTCTACGCCGACCGCACCGAGATCGTCGAGCAGCGCTACCCGGCGGCGGGCGACCCCAACGCGAGGGTCTCGCTGCACGTGGTGCGCATCGCGCCGCAGGCCGCCGACGGCGCCACGCAACCGGGCGACCGGCGCCAGGACATCGACCTCGGCCCGGAACCGGACATCTACCTCGCCCGCGTGCAGTGGCGCGATGCGCGGCGCCTGACCTTCCAGCGCCAGTCGCGCGACCAGCAGACCCTGGCGCTGATCGAGGCCGAGCTGGACACCGGCCGCCAGCGCGTGCTGCTGACCGAGACCTCCGACACCTGGGTCCCGCTGCACGACAACCTGCATTTCCTCGCCGACGGCCGCTTCGTCTGGGGCTCGGAGCGCAGCGGCTACGAGCACCTGTACCTGGTGTCGGAGGACGGCGCGCACGTCCGGCCGCTGACCTCGGGCGAATGGGTGGTGGACGGCCTGCTCGCCGTGGACGAGGCCAAGGGCCTGGCCTACTTCGCAGGCGCACGCGAGCGCCCCACCGAGCGCCACGTCTACGCGGTGCCGCTGGACGGCGGCGAGATCGTCCGCCTCAGCCGCGAGCCCGGCGTGCACAACGCCAGCTTCGCCCGCAACGCCAGCGTCTTCGTCGACAGCTGGTCGAACACCGCCACGCCGCCGCAGATCGAGCTGTTCCACGCCGACGGCCGGCGCATCGCCGCGCTGGTCGACAACGACCTCGACGATCCGCAGCACCCCTACGCGCCGTTCCGCGCCGCGCACCTGCCGACCGAGTTCGGCACCCTGACCGCCGCCGACGGCCGCACCGAGCTGCACTACAGCCTGATCCGCCCCGCCGGCTTCGATCCCGCGCGGCGCTACCCGGTCGTGGTGTTCGTCTACGGCGGCCCGGCCGCGCAGACCGTGCTCGACAGCTGGCCGGGCCGCGCCGACGCCTTCTTCAACCAGTACCTCGCCCAGCATGGCTACGCGGTGTTCTCGCTGGACAACCGCGGCACCCCCCGCCGCGGCCGCGAGTTCGGCGGCGCGCTGTACCGGCGCCAGGGCACGGTGGAAGTGGAGGACCAGGTGCGCGGCGTGGAATGGCTGCGCGCGCAGCCCTGGGTGGATCCGGCGCGCATCGGCGTGCACGGCTGGTCCAACGGCGGCTACATGACGCTGATGCTGCTGGGCAAGGCGCCGGACGCCTACGCCTGCGGCATCGCCGGCGCACCGGTGACCGACTGGGCGCTCTACGACACCCACTACACCGAGCGCTACATGCACCTGCCCGCGGACAACCCCGAAGGCTACCGCGAGGCCAGCGTGTTCACCCACGCCGCCGGCATCCGCCCCGGCGCGCTGCTGCTGATCCACGGCATGGCCGACGACAACGTGCTGTTCTCCAACGCCACCCACCTCATGAGCGCGCTGCAGCGCGAGGGCATCGCGTTCGACCTGATGACCTACCCCGGCGCCAAGCACGGCCTGCGCGGCCGCGACGCGCTGCACCGCTACCGGATGAGCGAAGCGTTCTTCGGGCGTTGCCTGGGGCCTGCCCGCGCGCGATGACCCGCCCGCGCGGCTCGCGACGCATCGCCCGGCGGCGGCCGAGCGGGCGCCTCCAGCCTAGCCGGCGTGCGGATCGATCACGATGTTGGAGACGCAATCGGGGCGAGGTTCGGCGAAGCCGAACGAGATCGATCCCTTGTCACTGGACACCGACCAGTACCGCTTGCGATGCGGGTCGTCGGGCGCGGCGAAGCCGGTGATCCTCAGCTCGGGATAGCGCGCCTGCACGTCGGCGCGCGCGATGCAGCTCGAAGGCGCCATGTCGAGGCCGACGAGGACGACTTCGTTCGCGCGCCCGAGGCGGATTTCGGAACGGGCGACGATCGTCCCGCGCCCGATGGTGAAGCGGCCGCCCTCGATCGAGCGCAGCCGCGATGAAGCCGCTGCCGGGACCTGGATGTGTCCGGCCGGCCACCGCCTCAGCAACGCCGTCGCCCCGGCATCGGCGGCGACGGCGAGTTCCTCGATCAGGCCCCAGAGACGGTCGGTGTCGTAGGTCCCGGGCCGAGGGGACGGCGCCTCCATGGCGGCCTCGCCCTTCCCTGCCGACCGGACCGGGCCCGATCCGCGATCGCCCTGCTGCGCCGACGCATGCGGGCCGAACAGCGACGCGGCGATCGCCGCAGCGAACGTAGCGGCCAAGGTCGTTTTCCTTTGCACTTCCCCTCCCTGTCGCTTGCACATCGTGCTTTGCCGGCGGCCTCGCGCCGCCCTTCCGGGCGACGCGACACTAGCATGAGCATGGCCGGGCCCCATCGGCCATACCGGGAGCCCGGCGCGCCCCCCTGTGCGGGCGCGCCACCGACCTCGCCGGCCGGTTTCCGCCAGAACGCGGCCCCTGCGTCGGCGGCGCCACCGCGCGCAACGCCGCGGCGTTGGCACCGGGCCGCGCCGATGCGACCTGAACGCGACCGCGCCTTGACGGCACCGCCCATGCTCCCCCGTATACTCGCCGCGAACCCAAGCGACCCTTCCCGATCCGCGCCGATGCCGTTGCCCAAGATCCCGGCGCTCGCCGTGCGCGCCTACACCGCCACCACCGCGCTGGGCGGCGGCCTCGACGCGCAACGCGAGGCGCTGGAAGCCCGCCGCAGCGGTCTGCGCCGCAACGATTTCGGGCACGACCCGCTCGACACCTGGATCGGCCGCGTCGCCGGCATCGAGGATGCGCCGCTGCCGCCCGCGCTGGCCGACTGGGATTGCCGCAACAACCGCCTGGCGTGGATGGCGCTGCAGCACGATGGCCTGCCCGATGCGATCGAAGCGGCCCGCGCGCGCTACGGCGCGCAACGGGTCGCGGTGATCGTGGGCACTTCGACTTCCAGCATCGGCGCGACCGAGGAAGCCTATGCGCGGCTGGAGAACGGCCGCGTCCCCGCCGATCTGAGACGTCCGCAGATCCATCAGCCACATTCGCTGGGCGCGTTCGTGCGCACCGCGACCGGTCTGGCCGGGCCCTGCGTCACCGTGGCCACCGCCTGCTCGTCGAGCGCCAAGGTGTTCGCCCAGGCCGCGCGGCTGATCGAGGCCGGCGTCGTCGACGCCGCGCTGGTCGGCGGCGTGGACACCCTGTGCGGCAGCGTGCTGTTCGGCTTCAACTCGCTGGGGCTGGTGTCCTCGCAACCGGCGCGGCCGTTCGACGCCGCGCGCGACGGCCTCTCGCTCGGCGAAGCCGGCGGCTACGCGCTGCTGGAACGCGACGACGGCAGCGCCGCGCTGCGCCTGCTGGGCTACGGCGAGTCCAGCGACGCCCACCACATGTCCGCACCGCACCCGAAGGGCCTGGGCGCGCGGCTGGCGATGTCCGACGCGCTCCAGCGCGCGGGCCTGGACGCGGCCGATATCGGCTATCTGAACCTGCACGGCACCGCCACCCCCTCCAACGACGGCGTGGAGGCGCGAGCGGTGGCGGCTCTGTTCGGACCGGGGCTGCACGCTAGCTCGACCAAGGGCTGGACCGGGCATACGCTGGGCGCGGCCGGCATCGTGGAATCGGTGTTCGCGATGATCGCGCTGGAACACGGCCTGCTGCCGGGCACCCTCAACAGCCGCGCGCCCGATCCCGCCTGCGGCCCGCAGATCCGCTTCGACAACGCGCACCGTCGCATCGACCACGCGATGAACAACTCGTTCGGCTTCGGCGGCAACAACTGCTCGCTGGTCTTCGGCCGCGCATGAAGGACCCACACGATTTGACCGCATTCGCCCGTTTCCCCCGCACGAGGCGCCGCCGATGAACGCCCTGCACGCCCGCATCGAGGGCATCGGTTTCTGGACCGGCGGCCTGCCCTCCTGGGCGCAGGCGCGCGCCTACGCCCGCGACGGCGCGCCCGCCTCCGAAGACGCCCCTCGCCGGCCGGCGCCCGACCTGCTGGCGCCCAACGAACGCCGGCGCGCGCCGGAGACCGTCGCCGTCGCGCTCGAGGTCGCGCTGGCCGCCTGCCGCGAGGCCGGCCGCGAGCCGGCCGCGCTGCCCTCGATCTTCGCCTCCGGCCACGGCGACTTCGCCATCACCGACTACATGAGCGCGACGCTGGCCGACGACCCGCGCGCGCTCTCGCCCACTCGCTTCCACAACTCCGTGCACAACGCCGCCGCCGGCTACTGGACCATCGGCAGCGGCTGCACGCGCGCCGCCACCGCGATCAGCGCCGGCCCGGCGAGCTTCGCCGAAGGGCTGCTGGAGGCGCTGGCGCAGCTGGCCACCGGCAGCGAGGCGGTGCTGCTGGTCGGCTACGACGCCGCCGCCGTCGGCGCGATGGCGGAGCTCACGCCCAGCCGCGGCCTGCTCGGCGGCGCGCTGGTGCTGTCGCGCGCGGAAGGTCGCGGGACCGCCCTGCGCGCGCGCCTGGACGACGGCGAGGCCGCGCCGGCCGACGGCCCACTGGCGCGCCGGCTGCCCGACAACGCGATGTCGCCGATGCTGCCGCTGTTCGACGCGCTGGCGATCGGAGGGGCTCGCGAGGTGGCGCTGCCCACCGCGCCCGGCCGCGTGCTGCGCGTGGAGGTCGGCCATGGGTGAGCGGCTGCACCGCGGCAACGTGGCGGTGGTGATCCCCGCGCTCAACGAGGCCCTGCGCATCCGCGAGGTGGTCGAAGGCGCGCTCGCGCAGTGCGACCGGGTGATCGTGGTCGACGACGGCTCCGACGACGGCACCGCCGGGCTGCTCGCCGACCTGCCGGTCACCGTATTGCGTCATGCCCACCGCATGGGCAAGGGCGCCAGCCTGCGCGACGGATTCGCCGAGGCCCTGCGCCAGGGCGCGCGCGCGGTGGTGACCATGGACGGCGACGGCCAGCATCGCGCCGAGGACATCCCGCGGCTGATCGCCGCCGCCAACCGCCACCCCAACTGCATCGTCAACGGTGCGCGCCTGCGCAAGCGCGACGCCCAGCCCTGGTACCGGCGGCTCGGCAACGACTTCGGCGACTGGGGCATTGCCTGGGGCTGCGGCTACCGGCTGATCGACAGCCAGAGCGGGCAACGCCTGTATCCGGCCAGCGTCGCCGCGCTGCAGGACGTGCCCGGCGAGGGCTTCGTGTTCGAGGCGCAGATCCTGATCTCGGCCGCGCGCCGGCTCGGCTGCGGGCTGGTCTCGGTGCCGGTGGAGACGCGCTACCGCCAGGCCGATTCGGACGAGCAGTTCCGCAAGAGCCATTTCCGGCTCTTCCGCGACCTGTACAGCATCACCTCGCACGTGGTCGGGCAGGTGCTCTCGCACGGCGACATGCTCCGGGTCTACCGCCGGGTGCGCGCGAGCGCCCCGGTGATCTACGATCCGGGTGCAGCGGCCGAAGCCGAGGCCGCGCCCCCCACCTTGCCCACCCAGGGAGCCGGGCGATGAACCAGCGCGATCGCGATCCATCGCCGGCGGCCGCCGCGACGCGGACCGACGTCCTCGTCCTCGGCGGCGGCCTCGCCGGCCTGACCCTGGCGTTGCAGCTGCGCGGGCAGGACCCCGCGCTGTCGATCGCAGTCGTCGAGCGCAAGCCGCACCCGCTGCGCGAGGCCGCGCACAAGGTGGGCGAGTCCACGGTCGAGATCGGCGCCCACTACTTCGCCGAGGTGCTCGGCCTGCGCGAGCACCTGGAGACCGAGCAGATCCGCAAGTTCGGCTTCCGCTTCTTCTTCTCCGACGGCCGCGAGGACGTCGACCGCTGCACCGAGCTGGGCGTGAGCCGGCTGCTGCCCACGCCCTCGTGGCAGATCGACCGCGGCCGCTTCGAGAACCACCTGGGCGTGCGCGCCCGCGAGGCCGGCATCGACTTCCGCGACGGCGCGACGGTGCGCGCCATCGCACTGGGCCGCGATGGCGCGCGCCACGTCGTGGAGGTGGAGCGCGCGGGCGAAACCGGCCGCATCGAAGCGGACTGGGTGGTGGACGCCAGCGGCCGCGCCGGCCTGCTGAAGCGACGCCTCGGCCTGGCCGAGGGCAACGACCACGACGTCAACGCGGTCTGGTGGCGGGTCGACGGCATCGTCGATCCCAACGACTG
The DNA here is from genome assembly GCF_000559025.1 of Luteimonas huabeiensis HB2. Classification (GTDB taxonomy): domain Bacteria; phylum Pseudomonadota; class Gammaproteobacteria; order Xanthomonadales; family Xanthomonadaceae; genus Luteimonas; species Luteimonas huabeiensis. The sequence continues at coordinate 111,508 of NZ_JAAN01000041.1, forward strand.
GTCCGGCGACGCCGGCTGGCGGTCGCGCTGCACCCCGCCCGACCGCTGGCGCTCGACCAACCACATGTGCGGGCCCGGCTACTGGTTCTGGCTGATCCCGCTCGCCTCGGGCGCGCACTCGCTGGGCATCGTCTGCGACGCGAAGATGCACCCGCTGGAGACCATGAACACCCACGCCAAGGCGATGGACTGGCTGCGCCGGCACCAGCCCCGCGTGGCCGCCTCGCTCGACGCAGCCGGGCACCGCCTGCTGGACTTCCTGTTCCTGCGCCACTTCTCCTACGGCTGCCGGCAGGTCTTCTCCGCCGACCGCTGGGCGCTGACCGGCGAGGCCGGGCTGTTCCTGGACCCGTTCTATTCCCCCGGCAGCGACTTCATCGCCATCGCCAACACCTTCGTCTGCGACCTGATCGCGAAGGACCGCGCCGGCTCCCCCGTCGCGCCCTACGCCGACATCTACGAGAAGATGTACTTCTCGTTCTACGAGAACACCCTGACCCTCTACCAGGACCAGTACCCGTTGTTCGGCGACGCGCAGGTCATGCCGGTGAAGGTGATCTGGGACTACACCTACTACTGGTCGCTGCTGGCGCCGCTGTACTTCTCCGGCCGCCTCACCGACATCCCCACGCTCGGCCGGCTGCGCGGCGCCTTCGCCGAGGCGCGCGCGCTGAACCTGGCGATGCAGCCGCTGCTGCGCGCCTGGGGCGAGCGCAACCTCGGCGCGCCGCCGCCGCAGGCGCGCCTGCTCGACCAGTTCGGCATCGAGTGGTTCCGCGAGCTCAACCGCGCGCTGGGCGACCGCGACGGCGACGACGCCTTCGTCGCCCGCCTGGCCGCCAACGTCGAGCGCATGCGCTGGCTGGCCGGCGAGATCCTGTCGCGTGCGCGCGCCGCGCACCCGGACATCGACGGCGCGGCGCTCGACGCGCTGCTGGCCGGGCACGCGCCGCCGCCGGCCTCGCTGGCGGCGCCGTGGTACGCCGACGCCGCCTGACGCGGCCCCGCCCCACCCGCCGACGCAGGCCGCCATGACCGGATCGCCCCTGCTGCTGCAGCTCGTCGTCATCATCGCCACCGCGCGCGCCTGCGGGCTGCTGCTGCGCTACCTGGGCCAGCCGCCGGTCATCGGCGAGATGGCCGCGGGCCTGGTGCTGGGCCCGATCGTGTTCGGCGCGCTGTGGCCGGAGGCGCACGCGGCGCTGTTCGCGCCGGACTCGCTGTCGGCGCTGTCGGCCCTGTCCACGCTCGGGCTGGTGCTCTTCATGTTCATCGTCGGCGTCGAGCTGCGCGCGCCCGACGGCGTCGGCGCGCAGGCGCGCGCGGCCGGCTGGATCGGCGTGCTGAGCGTGCTGCTGCCGATCGGCCTCGGCGTGGCGATCTCGCCCGTGCTGCATCCGGTGCTGGCGCCTGCGGGGATCGGTTTCTGGCCGTTCGCGCTGTTCATGGCCGCGGCGATGTCGATTACCGCCTTCCCGATCATGGCCCGCATCCTCAAGGAGCGCGGCATGACCCATACCCGGCTGGGCCGGCTGTCGCTGAGCGCGGCGGCGGTCGCCGACGCGCTGGCCTGGGTGCTGCTGGCGCTGGTGGTGGCGCTGATCGGCTCCGGCGACGGCATGGCCGGCTTCCTGCGCACCGCCGCCGGCCTGCTGGCGATCTGCGCCGTGGTCTTCGGCCTGCTGCGCCCGGCCTGCGCCTGGTTGCTGCGGCGCCATGCCGAGGACGGCCGCCCGGCCGGCGCGGTGCTCGCGACGCTGATGATCGGGCTGTTCGCCTGTGCCTACGCCACCCAGTGGCTGCACCTGCACCCGGTCTTCGGCGCGTTCCTGTTCGGCGCCTGCCTGCCACGCGACGACCGCCTGCTGCGCGCGCTGGTCGAGCGCCTGGAACACGTGGCCGTGGTGGTGCTGATGCCGATCTTCTTCGCGCTGGCCGGCCTGAGCACCACCGGCGATGCCTTCGTCGGCGCCGGGCTGGGCGCGCTCGGGCTGATCCTGGCCGCGGCGGTGATCGGCAAGGTCGCCGGCGGCGCCGCCGGCGCGCGCCTGGCCGGGCTCGGCTGGCGCGACAGCGGCGCGGTCGGCGCGCTGATGAACGCGCGCGGCCTGATGGAGCTGATCGTCATCAAGGTCGGCCTGGACGCCGGCGTCATCAACGCCCAGGCCTTCACCATGCTGCTGGCGATGGCGCTGCTGACCACGGTGATGACCGGCCCGCTGCTGACCCTGTTCGCGGGCCAGGGCACGGCCCAGGCCCATCCAGGAGCCGGGCCGGCCACGCCGGGCTGACGCTCAGTCGCCGGACGGCACCGGCGCCTCAGGGGGCGCCGGCGGCGGCGGATTGGCCACCCAGATCGCGATACCGCTGCCGTACTGCTGGCTCGGGCTGACGTTCACCCCGACGCCCGCGCTGCCGAAGCCGCGCCCGCCGAAGCGCCCGCCGCCCGCGCCCACGCTGACGCCCCCGCCGCCGCCGTCCTCGGCGATGCCCTGCAGCAGCACGCCGTTGGCGCCCAGGCTGGCGGCCTCGTTGCGCAGCTTGCGCAGCACCGCGTCGGTCTTGTTCTGCGCGCCGTAGGTGAACGCGCCGGAGGCGGTGCGCAGCACGGCGATCTCCTCGTAGCCGCCCGGCGGCGGGCCGTGGTAGATGCGCACCTGCGCCGGATCGATCGGCGCGCGCGGGGTGCCGGTGAGGATGTGGGAGGTGGCGCAGGCCGACAGCAGCAGGGCGGTCGACAGCAGGCAGGCGGAACGCATCGCACGCATGGCGGCAATCCTCGGTTGGACCGCGGGATCATGCGCCGCGGCGGCTGAATTATGCGTGCAGGAGGCGACCGCGGACACACCGGCGCGCAGGCTTGCATCTCCGCCGGCGATCGGGGAAGTTGACCGCCGGCCCGCACGGGCCGTTCGGGGGAGTCAAGGAGAGATCGCATGCGCGATGCGCGCGGCCCCATCGCCCTGCTGCCGACCGCGCTCGCTCTGCTGGGCGGGCTGTACCTGTCGAGCTATCCGGCCTTGATGTTCCTCAGCCGATCGCGAAAGCGTGGCCTGGACTTTCGACGGCCGGCGGTCGAACCCGGCATCGCGAGCCCGCAATGCGCGGCCAGGTTCGAACGACCATCGGTGCAGGCGGCGGCCAACATCGCCAACGGTCCCGCGACACTGGCGGCACAATCCGAACCGCCCCGACACGGCGGCGCCCGGGCGATGCCGGAGCAACGGCCGATGTCGCGCAGTCCGTGCGAATGACCGCCCCTGTGGAACGAACTAGAGGTTGCCCTCCATGCCGAGATCACGCGACCCGTTGCATGACCTGCAACTGCTGCGCGACCTGAGCATCATCAACGCCCGCACCACGGCCGAACTCGGGCCGCTGCCGCCGGGCGGCGTGCCGGTCGCCCCGAAGCGCAGGCCGAACCTGCCGCGAACGAAACCATCATCCGAACCCG
>NZ_JAAN01000042.1 GCF_000559025.1 Luteimonas huabeiensis HB2
TGCGGCGTGCCCCCATCCGCCTTCGGCACCTTCCCCCGCTCGCGGGGGAAGGGAAAAACAACATGCTCCCCGCTCGCGGGGGAAGGGAAAAACAACATGCTCCCCGCTTGCGGGGGAAGGGAAAAACAACACGCACCCCGCTTGCGGGGGCGGAAATCGCCTGGGCGCACCGAGCGTCGATACGCCCTAGCGGCCGCGCTCAGCCGCCCGTCGCTTGCGCATCGGCCGGATCGACCGGCGCCTCCGGCGCTTCCGCGCCGGCTGGCGCGGCCGGCTTCGGCTTGGCCTCGTCGATGATCCGCTGCACCGAGGCCGCGGTGATCGGATGGCTGCCCGGCCGCGCGCGCTCGAACACCTCGCGCGCCAGCGCCAGGCCCTCCGGCGTTTCCACCAGCGCGGCGTAGATCGGCAGGATCAGCTTGCGCCGGCCCACGGTCTGCAGGAACTGGGTCATCGGCTCGAAGGCCAGCATGTAGCCGCTGCGCACCGCCAGCGGGTACCAGCGCATCGCCAGCTCGCCGTTGGGGGTGCCGGTGAAGGCGTAGGCGGTGTCGAGCTGCGCCATCTGCTCCTGGCTGAGCGTGGGCGGCAGGCCCTCCAGGAAATGGATCCATTCCTGCGTGGTCCACTCGGCGGTCAGTTGCTGCGGCGGCAACTGCGCGCTGCCCAGCCAGGCCAGCCGCGCCGAGTCCACCAGCCCCAGCCGCGGCGACATCACCTGCGGCGCGGACGCCGGGATGCCGGGCGCGTAGACCCATTCCTGGATCTCGGCCTCGGTGGTCTTGCCGGGATTCGGATCGAACAGGTGCTCCTTGGCGTAGGCCAGGAACTGCTCGGTGGTCACGCTCTGGAAGGCGAAGTGGTCGAAGTAGCCGCGCAGGAACGCGTCGAAGGTCTCGCGGCCGTAGCGCTCCTCCAGGAACTGCAGGAACCACGCCCCCTTGTCGTAGGCCACCGCGCTCAGCGCGTCGTCGGCGTCGAGCTCGGTGCCGGGCTTCACCGCCAGCGCCTGGGTCGCCTCGGGCATGTCGCCGATGTTGTCCTTCAGCGCCTCGCGGGCGATGACGAACTCCATGTCGCTGAACTCCTTGCCGTACAGCGCCTCGACGATGCGGTTCTCGACGTAGCTGGTCACGCCCTCGTTGAGCCAGCCGTGCTTGGCGCTGGCGAAGGTGACCAGGTTGCCGGACCAGCTGTGCGCCAGTTCGTGGGCGATCAGCGAGACCAGCGACTTGTCGCCCACGATCACCGTCGGGGTGATGAAGGACAGGCGCGGGTTCTCCATGCCGCCGTAGGGGAACGACGGCGGCAGCACCAGCAGGTCGTAGCGCTCCCATCGGTACGGGCCGTACAGCGCCTCGGTGGCGGCGATCATCTTCTCGGTGTCGGCGAACTCGGCCACCGCGCGCTCGACCATCGCCGGCTCCGCCCACACGCCCGAACGCGCCGAGATCGGCTCGAACACCAGGTCGCCGGCGGCGATCGCCATCAGGTACGAGGGAATGCGCTGCGGCATGCGGAACGCGTACTCGCCGTCGCGCTGCGCGGCCGGATCGTTGTCGGCGCTCATCAGCACCATCACGTCGGGGCGCGTGCGGATGGTCGCCGAGTAGGTGTAGCGCACCGCCGGCGTGTCCTGCAGCGGCACCCAGCTGCGCGCGTGGATCTGTTGCGACTGGCTGAACATGAAGGGCAAGCGCTTGCCCTCGGTCATCTCCGGGGTCAGCCACTGCAGGCCGGACGCCTCGGGCGAGGTGCGGTAGGTCACCCGCACCCGCGCGTTGCGCTGCGGCACCTGGATCGCCAGCCGGCTGCCCAGGGTCAGGTGCGGCGCGTCGAGCGCGAACTGCAGCGGGCTCCATTGCCCGTCCGCCTCGCCCTCCACGCGCTCGATGGTCAGCGCGCGCGTATCGAGCACCAGCTCGGTGGCGTTGTCGTCCTTCCAGTCGAGGGTATAGGTGGCGGTGCCGGCGAGGGTGCGGCTGTCGAAGTCGAGGTCGAGGTCGAGCGCGAGGTCGTCGACGACGACCTGGGTCGGCTCGGCGTAGGAGTGTTCGTCGCGGTCGGCGGCCACGGCCGTCTCCTTCGTCGGAACGGGGGTGGCGGCGTCGGGGCTGGGCTCGCGGGAGCAGCCGGCCAGGGCGAGAACGGCCAGGGCCAGCGCCCATGCGGCGGACTGGATTGATCGCATCGGGAGGTTCCGTGCCGGGGGACGCGCCATTCTACGCCGCCGGCCGGACCGGTCGCTCCCGCGCTCCTCAGGCCTTGTAGCCGTCGTGGATGGCCACGATCCCGCCGGAGAGATTGCGGTAGCGGGCGCGGGCGAAACCGGCCGCCTGCATCATCGCCTTCAGCGCCTCCTGCGGCGGGTGCTTGCGGATCGATTCGGCGAGGTACTGGTAGCTCTGCGCATCGTTGGCGAACAGCTTGCCCAGGCGCGGCAGCACCTGGAAGGAGTGGAAGTCGTACAGCGGCCGGAACCACTCCGCCTTCACCTCGGAGAACTCCAGCACCCGCGCCTGCCCGCCCACCTTCAGCACCCGCAGCATCTCGCGCAGGGCGGCATCCTTGTCGGTCACGTTGCGCAGGCCGAAGGCGATGGTCACCAGGTCGAAGCTGCCGTCGGGGAACGGCAGCGCCTCGGCGTTGCACTGCACGTATTCCAGCCCGCGCACGCGCCCGCGGTCGGTCATGCGGTCGCGGCCCACGCGCAGCATCTCGCCGTTGATGTCGCCCAGCACGATCCCGCCCGTCTCGCCGACCCGGCTCGACAGCAGCGCCGCGATGTCGCCGGTGCCGCCGGCGAGGTCGAGCACGCGGTCGCCGCGCTTGACCTGCGCGGTGGCCGTGAAATAACGCTTCCAGGCCCGGTGGATGCCCAGGCTCATCAGGTCGTTCATCAGGTCGTAGTTGCGCGCGACCGAGGAAAACACCTGGCCGACCAGCTTCTGCTTTTCCGCCCGCGGAACGTCGCGGAAGCCGAAGTGGGTGGTGTCGCCGGGTTCTGGGGATTCGTTCATGGGCCGATTATCGCACCCCCGCGCCGGCGGCGCCCGGACGCGCCGCGGGCCGGCGTGCGACACTGCCGCATCGTTCCCGCCGCGCCGCCGCCATGATCGCCACCCCCGACTACCGCGCCCTGCTCGACACCGCGCTGGCCGAGGCCCGCGCCGGCCTCGCCGAGGGCGGCATCCCGATCGGCGCCGCCCTCTACCATGCCGATGGCCGGCTGCTGGGCTGCGGCCACAATCGCCGCGTGCAGGAGGGCGATCCCTCCATCCACGGCGAGACCGACGCCTTCCGCAAGGCCGGCCGCCAGCGCTCGTACCGCGACACGATCATGGTCACCACGCTGTCGCCGTGCTGGTACTGCAGCGGGCTGGTGCGCCAGTTCGGCATCGGCACGGTGGTGATCGGCGAGTCGGTGAACTTCGCCGGCGGCGCCGACTGGCTGCGCGAGGCGGGCGTGCGGGTGATCGATCTCGCCGACGCGCGCTGCATCGACATGATGCGCGAGTGGATCGCCGCCAACCCGGCGCTGTGGAACGAGGACATCGGCGAGGACTAGGCGCCGGACGCGGCGGAGGAACGGACTACCGCCCGTCGACCAGGACGTATTCCCCATCGCCGTTGCGCCAGGTCGGCGCCCGCGCGTCCACCCGGATGCAGGCGCGACCGCCGCAGGAACTGATCTCGACCTGGCGCAGCGCCTCCAGCACCTCCGCCTGCAGTTCCACCGCACCTCCAGCAGCTTCTCCGACAACCGCAACCGGGTCATGTCGAAGGTCATCCGCGGCGCCTCCACGCCCGGCTGGGGCGGATTGTGATGTCGCTCGCGCTGCGCCACGAAACTCACCAGGCTCGCGGCGTAGTAATTGACGTAGTCGGCGCTGCCCTGGGGGCCGAGGCCGCCGGGTTGCCTCGGCGGCTTGTCGAAGTAGTGTCGGCCCATCGCCTCCAGGTTCTCCGGCGTCGTGGGCATGGTCATGTCGGGGTTGAGGGTGAGACCGGGTTTGAGGGTGTAGGTCGGTGGACTATCCCCTGTGCCCTCTACGATGAAATCCATCATCCGCTGATCGGCCTTGTCATAGATTTCGCCAAGGGAAGGATTCGCGCTCTCGACTTTTACCGCGCTGACGACCGCATTCCAGCCCGCAACTTGTGCATCAGCTTCATTGCGTCGATGGACCAACAACATGTCTGCCGTGGCAGGGGTGTAATCATGTACCGGGCCGGAGCTGGTGGCCACGTTCTCTACTTGCTTTGAGAACGCCATCGACGCCTGACGCACCGCCTCGGCGTTGAAGCCATGCTGCAGTTCGTGCCCCATCACGAAGGTCAGGTCGCCTACGTCAGGCGGCGTGTTTAATTTGGCCAGCGGCAGCCGGATGGTCTTGCTTGCGGGGTCGTACTCTCCGCCCGCATTGGCATGGGCGAGCGGCGCGATCTGCTTGAGATGCCCCTGCGCGATGGCGGTATCGAACCGATCCACCAGGTCCGGCGAGCCCTCGAGGATGCCGCGCAGGTTGTCCACATGGTGCGGGGCAACGCCCGGTCACGATGACCATCTTGACGCAAGTACGCCCCCCGCCTCGCTCTTCCGTCCAGACTCGCTCGCCTTCGGGAACAACCTCGACGCGCATCCCCGGGCGGTCGAAGATGTGGCTCATCAAACGGTCATGCTCGCCGTAGCTTGGTGAACTCGAGAAGCCAAGCGCCTCCAATCCCGCAGAGAACGTCGGGAAATCCATTCGGCAAACATCGACCATGGAGAGTGATGGATCACCCCCCCTCGGAGTGAGGCTATAGCGGAATCCAGACCGCCCACTCAGGTCTTTGTAGACCAAGCCGCCGTGAGACCAGTCCAAGGTTAGTCTTTCGCCGAATCCATACCGCTCGGGTCCATCCTTCCAGACCTCAAGACCAAATGCTTCCCTCAACCTCTCCGGCGTGAACTCCCGTACCGTTTCGGTCGTGCGGATCAGTTCGAGCAGCCGGGTCAGGGCCTGCTCCGCGGTGAGCATCGGCTGCACGGCGGGCGCAGTGGTTTCGGGAGGCGACATGGCGGCGGACTCCTGTGCCGGGATCGAAACAGACGGCGCGGCGCCGTGGGCGCAGGCGGCCAACAGCGCCGCGGCCAGCGGCAGCGTGAGGATGGCGAGGGGACCGGGGCTTTGGGTCATCGCAGCATTCCTTGCCGGGCTCGGCCTGGAGTCTTTCGCTTCTTCCGACAGCCAGTCAAGACGCTTCCGATTTCCCCATGCGTCTCGTTGCGCCGACGGGCCGCCAGCATGTCCGCCGTGGCTGCGGGGTAGTCGTGTACCGGGCCGGAGCTGGTGGCTACGCTCTCTACTTGCGTTGAGAACGCCACCAACGCCTGGCGCACCGCCTCGGCGTTGAAGCCATGCTGCAGCTCGTGCCCCATCACGGAGGTCAGGTCGGCCACGTCGGGTGGCGTGTTCAACTTGGCCAGCGGCAGCCGGATGGTCTTGCTCGCGGGATCGTACTCGCCTCCTGCATTGGCATGGGCGAGCGGCGCGATCTGCTTGAGATACCCCTGCGCGATGGCGGTATCGAACCGATCCACCAGGCACGATGACCATCTTGACGCACTTATGCTTGATTCTCTCCAGCGTGTCGTTCGCCTCGCCCCGGGGAAAGACTTCCACCCGCATCCCCGGACGGTCGAAAAGATGACTCATCAAACGACCATGCTCGCCATAGTTGGGCTCGCTCGAGAATCCCATGCCTTCCAAATGCGCCGAAAATTTAGCGAAGTCCATCTGGCAAACCTCGGTCATCGCGATGAACGGATCGCCCCCCACCAGATCCACGCTATAGCTGAATCTGAAGCTTCCATTCGGCTCCTTGTAGATCATGCCTCCATGCGACCACTCTGAGTTGAGTCTTTCGCCGAATCCGTATCGGTTTTCGTCCGTCCATACCGGCAGCCCGAAGGTGTCCTGCAACTTCTTAGGGGTGAACTCCTGCACCGATCCAGTGGTGCGGATGAGCTCGAGCAGCCGGGTCAGGGCCTGCTCGGCGGTGAGCGTCGGCTGCACGGCGGACGCAGCGGTTTCGGGAGGCGACATGGCGGCGGATTCCTGGGCCGGGGTCGAAGAGGACGGGGCGGCGCCGTGGGCGCAGGCGGCCAACAGCGCGGCGGCCAGCGGCGGTGCGAGAGTGGCGATGGGGCCGGGGCGCTGGGTCATCGCAGCGTTCCTTGCTGGGCTCGACATGGTGTCTTCCGCACCGACCGAGAGCCAGTCAAGACATCCTGCGTTGCGCATTCTTCCCCTTGGTAGCCGAGCCTGGTGACGCCCGCGCAGGTACGAACAAGCGCCGTCACCGATGCCTGTGTCCGCCGCGACAAGACCACGAGCAGCGATTCGAACTGCGGACTGAGCGTCGGCATGGCGCGTCCTCGTCAGCGTGGGGAAATGATGACCATGTTGACGCAGCGATGCTTGATCTTTTCCAGAGTTTCGTTCGCCTCACCTCGGGGAAATACCTCCACGCGCATTCCCGGGCGATCGAAGACATGGCTCATCAGACGCCCATGCTCCCCGTAGCTGGGCTCGTTCGAGAAGCCCATGTCTTCAAGCGCAGCGGAAAAAGACCCGAAATCCAGCCCGCAAATTGCGGTCATATCCGGAAACGATCCCGTAGCGACCGGATAAAACATCAGGCGTAGACGAACTCCGTTATTCGAAACGGTATAGAACTCGACCGAGTAGCACCAATCGGTCGTAACTTGCTCGCCGACGCCATACTGCCCCCCTTGCCCGTGCCAGATCGGCAGCCCGAATCCGCTTTCCAGCCTCTCCGGCGTGAACTCCCGCACCGATTCGGTGGTGCGGATCAGCTCGAGCAGCCGGGTCAGGGCCTGCTCGGCGGTGAGCGTCGGCTGCGCGGCGGGCGCAGCGGCTTCGGGAGGCGACATGGTGGCGGACTCCGGTATCGGGGTCGAAGAGGACGGGGCGGCGCCGTGGGCGCAAGCGGCCAGCAGCGCGGCGGCCAGCGGCGGTGCGAGAGTGGCGATGGGGCCGGGGCGCTGGGTCATCGCAGCGTTCCTTGCTGAGCTCGGCCTTGAATCTTTCGCACGGGCCGAGAGCCAGTCAAGACCTCCCGCAAGCCCCAGCGATGGAGCACATGGATTGCATCCATTGCATCACGGACGCACAGGCTGCGGATGCGCGCGCAGCAGCCACGAGGCCGCGCCGACGCAGGCCACGGCCACGAACGCGCCGGGCGCGGCGCCCAGCAGCAACGCGGCGGCGAGGCCGGCGAACAGCGCCGCGCCGCCAGCGGCGATGGCGAGGCTGCCGGCCGCCGGTTGCAGCCGCCGCCGGCGCCGCAGCTCGAACGCGACCGCGGCCGCCATCACCGGCGCCAGCGTCGCCGCGCACAGCGCCAGCCAGCACAGGCGGCCGAGCCAGAACCCGGGCTGGCCCGGATCGCCGGCGTCGATGGGCGCGCCGAGCCGTTCGCCGAGCCATGCGGCCGGCACCTCGGCGAGCTTGTGCCACAGGTACAGCGGCATGCCGAGCGCGCCGAGCACCGCGATCGCGCGCGAGACCGCGTGCCGTTCCAGGAACCGGCGCGCGGGCTGCTCGCACAGCAGCACCGCGCCGGCCTGCAGCCACATCACGCCGACCAGCGCGAGCGTGGGCGGCAGCATGTTGTTGCCGGCCAGCGCCACGCCCACCATCGCCACCGGGTAGCCGCTGGCGATCGCGGCCGCCAGCCAGAGCGCACCGATCAGCAGCAGCGCCGCGCCGTGGCCGGCGCCGCCCAGGCGCCCGCGCCGCCAGGCGATGCCCAACTGCTGCGGCAGCAGCCAGACGGTCAGCATGTTGAGCCAGCCGATGCCGCCCGGCGCGGCGTCGACGCGCGCGCCGAGCGCGAGCAGGTCGCCGGGTCCGCGCACGCCGGCGCGCAACAGGTCGGCGACCGCCGCGGCGACCACCAGCGCCGCCACCGCCTTCAGGCCGAAGCGGCGGTCGGCGCGCACGCACAGCGGCAGCAGCGCCTGCACCGCGAGCAGCATGACCAGGAACCACAGGTGGATGGTGAGCGAGTGGTTGAACGGTTCGAGCAGGCGCCCGCCGGTCCACAGGCCGGCCAGCGCCAGCGCCGCCAGCACCGCGAGATAGGTGGTCGTCGGCCGTGCCAGGCCCAGCGCGCGCCCGGCCCACCAGCGCCGTTGCGAACCGCCCTCGCGCAGCCGCCGCTCGACGCCATCAGCGCTTACCGCCGCCGAGACGAACACGAACAGCGGCACCACCTGCACCAGCCAGGTCAGCGCGCCGGCGGCGTCCCAGACCCGCAGCAGGTGTTCGGTGCCGGCCAGCCGGCCGTCCTGCACCCTCGGCAGGGTGGCGATCCAGTGGCCGAACACCACCACCAGCAAGGCGCCGGCGCGCAGCGCATCGGGATAGGCGTCGCGCCGCGGCGCACTCGTCGCAGCGGCGCCGTCTGGGCTGGCGGACATCCGGAGATTCCTCGCGCCGAACGGGCGGCATCGTGCGCCAGCATGCCGCAGCGGACACGTGGCCGCCATGGCGCGGCGCGCGGCGCGCCGACGGAAAAGAGCGCGCCGCGGCCCTCGGACGCCGGGGCCGTCAGCTCGCTGGCGTGGCGGCCGCTGCGGCGGTCGCCGGCGCCCGCAGATCCAGCGTCATGAAAACGCTGTTGGGGTCTTCGCGGTAGCGGCCGAACGGCGGGCACGGCACGAAGCCCGCGGCGGCGTACAGGCGGCGCGCCGGCTCGAAGTAGGCCATCGATCCGGTCTCCAGGCTGAGCCGTGCATAGCCGCGCCGGCGCGCCTCCTCGACGATGTGCGCCAGCAGCCGTGCCGCCACGCCGCGGCGCAGGTGCGCGTCGGCGGTACGCATCGACTTGATCTCACCGTGGCCGGCGCCCAGCGCCTGCAGCGCGCCGCAGCCCAGCAGCGCCTCGCCTTCCCACGCCGTCCAGAAGGCGATCTCTGGCCGCCGCAGGCCGTCGAGATCGAGCGCGTGCCGGCTCTCGGCCGGCGCGGTCGGCGCCAGCGCGCGCAGGTGGGCCTCGAGCAGCGCGATCACGCGCGGGTCGTCGATACCGGGGTCGTGCTGGATGCGCATCGCGGCGGGTGGCCTGCGGCCGGGGCGACCGCCCGCACAGCATGGCGGCCGGCGAGCGCCACGCGCAAGCCGGCCGCGCCGCTCACAGGATGTAGCGGCTCAGATCCTGGTCCTGCACCAGTTCGCCCAGTTGCGCGTCCACGTAGGCGCGGTCGATGGTCACGCTGCCGCCGCGGTCCGGGGCCTCGAAGCTGAGGCCGTCGAGCAGCCGCTCGAGCACGGTGTGCAGGCGGCGCGCGCCGATATTCTCCTGGCGCTCGTTGACCTGGGCGGCGATCTCGGCGATGCGGTCGATCGCCTCGTCCTCGAAGCGCAGTTCCACGCCCTCGGTCTTCATCAGTTCCACGTACTGCGTGGTCAGCGCGGCCTTCGGCTCGGTCAGGATGCGCACGAAGTCGTCCTTGGTCAGCGCGGTCAGTTCCACCCGGATCGGAAAGCGGCCCTGCAGTTCGGGAATCAGGTCGCTGGGCTTGGCGAGGTGGAAGGCGCCGGAGGCGATGAAGAGGATGTGGTCGGTCTTCACCGGGCCGTACTTGGTGCTCACGGTGGAGCCTTCCACCAGCGGCAGCAGGTCGCGCTGCACGCCTTCGCGGCTGACGTCGCCGCCGCCGACGTGTTCGCCGCGCTTGGCGACCTTGTCGATCTCGTCGATGAAGACGATGCCGTGCTGCTCGCAGGCTTCGATCGCCGCCTCGCGCACCTCGTCCTCGTTGATCAGTTTGGCGGCCTCCTCCTCGATCAGCTGCGGACGCGCGGCGCGGATGCTGAGCTTGCGCGACTGGGTCCGGCCGCCGGCGAGGTTCGCGAACATCTGCCGCAGCTGCTGGCCCATTTCCTCCATGCCGGGCGGCGCCATGATGTCCACGCCGACCTTCATCGACAGTTCCAGCTCGATCTCGCGCTCGTCCAGCTCGCCCGCGCGCAACTGCCGGCGCAGCTTCTGCCGCGTCTCCGATTCCTGCCGCGACGGCTCCTCGCCGATGTCGATCGTGGTCTGGGTGTTGAAGCCGAACGCCGGCGGCGCCGACTCGCGGCGCGGCAGCAGCGCGTCCAGGATGCGGTCCTCGGCGCGCTCCTCGGCGCGGGTGCGCACGCGCTGCTTGGCCTGCTCGCGGTACAGCTTGACCGCGGTGTCGGCGAGATCGCGCACGATCTGCTCGACGTCCTTGCCGACGTAGCCGACCTCGGTGAAGCGGGTGGCCTCGACCTTGACGAACGGCGCGTTGGCCAGCGTGGCCAGCCGGCGCGCGATCTCGGTCTTGCCCACGCCGGTCGGGCCGATCATCAGGATGTTCTTCGGCATCACCTCGTTGCGCAGCCCGTCGTCGAGCTGCATGCGGCGCCAGCGGTTGCGCAGCGCGATCGCGACCGCGCGCTTGGCCGCCTGCTGGCCGACGATGTGGCGATCGAGCTCCTGCACGATCTCGCGCGGGGTCATGGTGGAAGAGCCGGGATGGGTCATGGGGGATCCGGGATTCATTGGCGGGGCGGGGGTCGGATCGAAGGTCGGCGATGCGAGGAAGCGGGATGCGGACTCTCGCGAATCCCCGATCCCGTATCCCGGATCACAGTTCTTCGACCACCACGTTGCGGTTGGTGTAGATGCAGATGTCGCCGGCGATGTTGAGCGCCTCGGTGGCGACGGCACGGGCGTCGAGCTCGGTGTGGGCCAGCAGCGCGCGCGCGGCCGACAGCGCGTAGGGGCCGCCGGAGCCGATCGCGACCAGGCCGTCCTCGGGCTCGATGACGTCGCCGGTGCCGCTGACGATCAGCGAGGTCTCGCGGTCGGCCACCGCCAGCAGCGCCTCGAGCTTCCCGAAGCGGCGCTCGGTGCGCCAGTCCTTGGCCAGCTCCACCGCCGCGCGCACGAGCTGACCGTGCTTCTGCAGCTTCGATTCGAACAGCTCGAACAGGGTGAAGGCGTCGGCGGCGGCGCCGGCGAAACCCGCCAGCACCTGGCCCTGATCGCCCAGGCGGCGCACCTTGCGCGCATTGGCCTTCATCACCGTGTTGCCCAGGGTGACCTGGCCGTCGCCGGCGATGGCGACGCGGTCGCCGCGGCGCACCGAGACGATGGTGGTGGCGTGGAAGACGTGCGGGTTCTGGCTGGGGTCCATGCGGCCTCCGGGAGTGTCCACCCGAATTGGGGACCCGGCCGGGAAGTTCAACCCGCACGTCCGGCAGGCGCCGCCGCCACCATCGCCGCGGCGTCAGTCCTCCAGCGCCCGGCGCTCCTGCAGCAGGCGCGCCAGGCGCCGCCGGAGCCGAAGCGTGCGCGCGATGGTCCAGGCCAGCAACCCGAGCATGGCGACCGCGCACAGCCGGGCCGCGGACGGATCGTCGAGGATCCCGAGGGTTCGTTGCGCCCACGCCAGCACCAGCACGCCCCCGCCCAGGCCGAGCCAGTGGTAGGCGACGACATAGCGTGCCCGGCGCCGCTCGGCCTCGATCCAGCCGGCGAGGCCGGCATCGGGTGCGACGAACAGACCGAACGCATGGCGGGTGGCGACATTCAGCAGTTGCCAGGTCACCACGATGACCGCGAAGCCGGCCAGCCAGGCCGCCTCGCCACTGCCCCCCTGGCCGCGGGCGAACGCGAACGCGACCACCAGCAACGCGAGCGCCGTGCCGGCGAGTTCCAGATACAGGCCGAGCCTGCGCCGGCGCAGCGCGCGCCGCACCCGCGCCGCCAGTTCGGGCGACTCGGCGGCATCGCTCGCGCGCCAGTCGCAACCCAGTTCGGCCCAATCGTCCTCACGCATGCGTCGTCTCCAATCGTGCGCGCAGGAGCGCGCGCGCACGGCTCAATCGCTGGTCGACCGTGTTGGCCTGGATGCCGAGGATCCCGGCGATTTCGCCGTTGCCGAACCCTTCCAGCGCCAGCAACACGCACTCGCGCTGCCCGAGCGGCAACTGCGACACCGCCGCCATCAACCGGCGTTGCCGTTGCTGCGCCTCGAACTGCCGCTCCGGCCCGGGCCCGGGCGCTTCCAACCGGTCCAGCGCATCGCCGTCATCGTGCGCCGGACGCCGGCGGCGCAGGCGCTCGAGCGCCGCGAACTGCGCCACCTTGGCGACGAACCCCTTCAGGCTGCCGTCCCCGCGGTACTTCGGCAGGGAACGCCACACCGCGATCGCCATCTCCTGCACCAGTTCCTCCTGGTCGCTGCGGTTGCGTTCGTAGCCCGAGGCCAGGCGACGCAGGAACGCGCCATGCTCGGCGAGGACTGCGGCGGCATCCGGCCCGCTCAACCGACGCGATCCCTGCCGGGGCGCGCGAACACGTCTTTCCATGCCGCGTAGCTGACGTACAGCCAGAGCGGCAGATACAGCACCAGCACCGGCGGCCACCACACCACCAGGGCCAGGACCGGCGCGGCCGACGCCACCAGCCCGAGCGCCGGAACGCGATAACGCACCAGCGCACGCATGCCGTCGCCGAACGCCGCGGTCACCGAGCGCCCGGAAAACAGCACCTGGCCCGGCACGAACAGCAGGACGAGGGCCGGCAGCATCCCGGAGACCAGCATGCCGGCGACCTGCCAGCGGTCGAGCCGGACCGCGCCGACGTCGCCCACCGCCACCGCCCAGGCCTGGTCGGCGCCGGCGATCGCCATCAGCACCAGCATCTGGAAGCCGAACACCAGCGCGGCCATCGCCACGGCCAGCATCGCCAGCGCCGGAAGCCGCCGCCACCATTGCCTGCCCGCATCGCGCACGCGCCATTGGCCGCACGTGGCGCGCTGGTGCAGCAGCGCCAGCACCCAGGCCGAAGCGAGCGGCACCAGCAGTTTCGACAGCGCGATGCCGGCCACGGGAACCGCCTGCGCCAGCGCTTCCAGGAGGATCGGCGACAACGCCAGCAGGCAGCCGCGCAGGGGCGCGGCCCGGAGCAACGTCCAGCCGCGGCGCAGCCAGCGACCCAGATCGGCAGTGGAGGGGGACGCGGGCAGCGGGGAGACGAGATCGATCGCGGTGGACATGTCGGCGGGCTCCTGTTGGGGTGACCTGTCCTGAAGACGCGCACTGGGCGGAAAACCTGACAGGCTCCGGAAGGACCGATCCCGCGCGCGCTGCCGGACCGCGATCACCGACGTCTGCGCCCTCCGTTCGCCGCCGCCGTCCGCCCGTCGTCCCGCGGGCGCCCATCGCGGGACGCAGGCACCGGCGCGCTCAGGGCTTGCGCCGCTTCGCCCGCGGGTGCGCGTCGTCGTAGACGCGCGCCAGGTGCTGGTAGTCGAGGTGGGTGTAGATCTGGGTGGTGGCGATGTCGGCGTGGCCGAGCAGCTCCTGCACGCCGCGCAGGTCGCCGGAGGATTCGAGCACGTGGCTGGCGAAGGAATGCCGCAGCAGGTGCGGGTGCACGCGCTTGAACAGGCCCTGGCGCTGCGCCAGGCCACGCAGGCGCAGCTGCACCGCGCGCGGGCCGATCGGCCGGCCACCGCGGCCAGGAAACACCGGCGCGTCCGGCGCGGCGCCGGCCTCGGCGGCCCATTCGGCGAGCGCGCGGCAGGCGTGCGAGCCCACCGGCACCACGCGCTGGCGGGCGCCCTTGCCGAGCACGTTCACCAGGCCCTCGGCGAGGTCGAGATCGCGCCAGCGCAGCCCGCAGAGTTCCGACACGCGCAGGCCCGAGGAGTAGAGCAGCTCCAGCATCGCGCGATCGCGCAGGCCCAGCGGCGCGGCGGTGTCCACCTCCACCAGCGCCTTGGCCTCGTCGGGGTCGAGCACCTGCGGCAGCTTGCGCGCGGCCTTGGGCGCGCGGATGCCCAGGGTGGGATCGGCGACGATGCGGCCGTGCCGCAGCAGCCAGCGGTAGAAGCTGCGGCAGGCCGACAGGCGCCGCTGCAGGCTCTTGGGCGACAGCCCGCGGCGATGCTCGGCGGCGACGAAGGCGCGCAACTGCGCGGTGGCGAGCGTCGCCGGCGCGGGCGCATCGGGCTGCGCGGCGGCCCACTCCGCCAGCGCCGCCAGATCGCGGCGGTAGGCGTCGAGCGTGTGCGCGGAGGCGCGCTTCTCGACCTGCAGGTGGTGCAGGAACGCGGCGACCTCGGGCGGCGGCGCGCCGGGCCCCGCGCTGGCGTCCGCCGCCACGTCCGCCGCTCCGCTCAGTCCCCGAAGCGCCGCAGCGCCGCGGCGAAGGCGTCGCCCATCATGCGCAGGAACAGCGTGCCCATGCCGGGATAGAAACGGTTCGGCTGGTGGCTGCCGACCGCGATCAGGCCGATGCCCTCCAGCGCCAGCAGCGCGCTCGACTGCACCTCGTCGACACGGGCGCCGTACAGCAGCGCCTGCTTGTCGGGGTGCAGGCGGCCGCACAGCGGCTCGCCGTCCTTCAGCGCGTCGGCGAAGGGCTGCAGCGCGTAGGCGTCGCGCGCGACCACTTGCAGCCAGTCGGCGTCGTCCAGGCCCTCGACCGGCGCGAACAGCACGATGCGCACCAGATCGCCGTCGAAGTCCTCGGCCAGCGAGGCCGCCAGCGCGCGCACCGTGTCGGCGGCCGTGGTCTGCCGCATCAGCGCGAGGGTCAGCTGGTGGGTGCGCACGGCCAGCCGCTCGTTCTCCTGCGCGGTCGCGAACAGCTCGTGCAGGCGCCGCGACAGTTCGCGGTTCTTGTCGCGCAGCACCTCCAGCTGGTAGCCGGCCAGCGACGCGGCCGGGCCGTCCTCGCGCGGCACCACCAGGGTCAGCGCCAGGTCCGGGAACTGCTGCAGGAACTTCGGATGCTGCCGCAACCACGCGGCGACCTCGTGCGCGCCGAGCTTGGCGCCGGTCTCGCTCATGCGATCCATTCTCCCTCGAAGACGAAAGCGGCCGGTCCGGCCATGGTGAGTCCGGCGTCGTCGGCCGGCCAGTCGATGTCCAGCGCGCCGCCGGGCAGCTCCACCCGCACGCGGCGGTCCACGCGGCCGCGCCGGACCAGCACCGCCGCGGCGGCGCTGGCGCCGCTGCCGCAGGCGAGCGTCTCGCCCACGCCGCGCTCGTACACGCGCAGGCGGATGCGATCGCGGCCGGCGACCTCGGCGAAGCCGACGTTGACCGATTCCGGGAACGCCGGCTGCCGCTGCAGGGCCGCGCCGAGCTCGGCGACGGGGGCGTCGTCCACGCTCGGCACTTCGATCACCGCGTGCGGATTGCCCATCGAGACCGCGCCGAACGCGACCTCGCGGCCCTCGACCCGCAACCGGTAGGTCTCGCGCGCAGCGTCGAAACCGACCAGCGGCACCGCCGCCGGCTCGAAGCGCGGCACGCCCAGGGCCACGCGCAGGCGGCCGTCGGGCAGCGCCTCCACCGCATGGGTGCCGGCGGGGCTGTCGAGCGCGAAGGCGCCGGTCGGGGCGGCACCGTCGCGGCGCAGCCACGCGGCGACGCAGCGCGCGCCGTTGCCGCACTGCCCGGAGGCCGAGCCGTCGGCGTTCCAGATGCGGTAGCTGGCGACCGAACCGGCCTCGCGCGGCGCCTCCACGGTCAGGATCTGGTCGCAGCCGACGCCGGTGTGGCGATCGGCCAGCGCGCGGCACAGGGCGGCGCCGGGCGCCGGGCGGCCGCCGCGCAGGTCGAGCACCACGAAGTCGTTGCCGGCCCCGTGCATCTTGCTGAAGCGCAGGCCGCTCATGGCCGCATCGCGCCGCTCACGCGCCGTCGTCGCCGGCGCCGTCGTCCTCTTCGACCGGCAGCGGCGGGGGCGGCAACGGCAGGGCCTGCGCCGGTTCGTCGGCCGCATCCCGGGCGTCGTCGGCGGCCTCGTCCTGCGGCGTGGCGTCCGCGTCGTCGTCGGCCTCGTCCGTCGCCTCGACCGGCCGTCCGGTCTCGTCGTCGACGACGGTCTGCGGCGGCGGCGGCAGGAACAGGTCGCCCTTGTTGCCGCAGGCGGCGAGCGGGAGCGTGAGGGCCGCGAGCAGCGGCAGCAGGCAGAGGCGATTCATGGCGGCAGTTTAGCCGCAGCCCACGCCGCGAGGAACGCCACGCGCGGCGCGTTCAGGTCTGCGGCGGCTCGGGCCGGCGCCACAGCCACAGGGCGACGCAGGCCATGCAGGCGATCGGCAGCGCGGTCATCCACCAGCGGTGCGCGGCGTGCAGGGGCATCACCAGCAGCAGGATCGCGGCGCACACGGCCATCGCCAGGGTCGCCAGCCGCTTGCCGCGGCGGCTGACCGCGCCGTGGTCCTCCCAGTCGCGAATCGGCGGGCCGAAGCGCGGATGCGTCAGCAGCCAGCGGCGCAGGCGATCGGAACCGCGCGCCGCGGCCCAGGCGGCGATCAGCACGAAGACCGTGGTCGGCAGGCCCGGCACGAACACGCCGACCAGCCCCACGCCGAGACTGACGTAGGCCAGCAGCCACCAGGCCCAGCGGAAGCGGACGCGCGATCGCATGCGGCGATGATACGCGTCCGCCCGTGCGCGCCCGGCGCTGGGTCAGCGCGCCACGCCGAGCTGGTCGAGCAGGAAGGCGTACATCTCGGCCTGCTCGCGGTAGCGGCGGAAGCGGCCGGACTTGCCGCCGTGGCCGGCGTCCATGTTGGTGCGGAACACGATGGGGGCCTCGCCGGTGTTGAGGTCGCGCAGCCTGGCCACGTACTTGGCCGGCTCCCAGTACTGCACCTGCGAATCCCACAGGCCGGTGCCGACGAACATCGCCGGGTAGGCCTGCCGGCTGAGGTTGTCGTAGGGCGAGTAGCCGAGCATGTAGTCGTAGTAGGTCTTCTGCTCGGGATTGCCCCACTCGTCGTATTCGTTGGTGGTCAGCGGGATGCTCGGATCGAGCATGGTGGTGACCACGTCGACGAAGGGCACCTGCGACAGGATGACCCGGTAGTCCTGCGGCGCCATGTTCGCCACCGCGCCCATCAGCAGGCCGCCGGCGCTGCCGCCGTAGGCGGCCACGCGATCCTTGGCCGCGTAGCCGCGCGCGACCAGGTCGCGGGTGACGTCGATGAAATCGGTGAAGGTGTTGACCTTGTTGAGCAGCTTGCCGTCCTCGTACCAGCGCCGGCCCATCTCCTGGCCGCCGCGGATGTGGGCGATGGCGTAGACCATGCCGCGGTCGAGCAGGCTGATCACCGGCAGGTTGAAGGCCGGGTCCGTGGAGGAGCCGTAGCTGCCGTAGGCGTACTGCAGCATCGCCGCCTGGCCGTTCTTCTCGAAGCCGCGGCGATAGACCAGCGAGACCGGGATCCGGGTGCCGTCGCGCGCCTGGCTCCAGACCCGCTCGGTCACGTACTGCGCGGGGTCGTAGCCGATCACCGGCTGCTGCTTGAGCTGGCGGCGCTCGCCGCTGTCGATGTTCACCTCGTAGGTCGTGGCCGGCGTGGTCAGCGAGGTGTAGGTGTAGCGCAGCCAGCGCGTGTCGGGCTCGGCGTTCACCGACAGGCCCATCGAATAGGCCGGCTCGTCGGCGGCGACATGCTGCTCGCTGCCGTCGTCCTTCAGGATGCGCACGCGCTCCAGCGCCTCGGCGCGCTCGCCGATCGCGGCGAAGCCGTCGAACAGCTCGAAGTCCTCGATGAAGACGTCCTCGCGGTGCGGGACCCAGTCGGTCCACTGCGCGCGCGAGGTGGCGCCGTCGGGGGCGGTGACCAGCTTGAAGTTGGCGGCGCCGTCGGCATTGGTGCGGATCACCCAGCGGCCGCCGTGATGGTCGGCGCTGTACTCCACGTCGCGCTCGCGCGGGGCGAGCACGGTGAAGGTCTCGGGGGCGTCGGCCGGGGCGTAGCGCAGCTCGTCGGAGACCGTGCTGCTGACGCCGATGACGATGTAGCGGTCGTCGCGGGTGCGGTCGATGCCCATGTAGAAGCTGTCGTCCTCCTCCTCGTAGACCAGCGCGTCGTCGGCGACCGGCGTGCCCAGCACGTGCTTCTTCACCCGCACGGTCAGCAGGGTCTCGGGATCGTTCTCGACGTAGAACAGGGTGCGGTTGTCGTCGGCCCAGATCAGGTTGGGCGAGACCCCGGCGATGACGTCCGGATAGTCCTCGCCGGTGGCCAGGTTGCGGAAGCGCACGGTGTACTGGCGGCGGCCGTTGGTGTCCTCGGCGTAGGCCAGCAGGCGGTTGTCCTGGCTGACCGCGTAGTCGCCGATGCTGTAGTAGTCCTTGCCCTCGGCCAAGGCGTTGACGTCGAGCAGCACCTGCTCGCCGTCCAGGCGGCCGGCGTCGTTGTCGGCCAGCAGGCGCGCCGCATCCACGCCGTCGGCGTCCGCGCGGCGGGCGTAGACCGGGTAGTCCTTGCCGGTCTCGTAGCGCGCGTAGTACCACCAGCCGCGCTCGCGGTACGGCACCGAGCTGTCGTCCTGCTTGATGCGGCCGACGATCTCCTCGTACAGGCGGTCCTCCAGGCCCTTCAGCGGGGCCATCACCGCGTCGGCATAGGCGTTCTCGGCCTGCAGGTACTCGATGACCGCCGGCGCCTCGCGCTTGTCGTCGCGCAGCCAGTAGTACTCGTCGCTGCGCACCGCGCCGTGCGGGGCGCGGACCTCGTGCGGATGGCGGGCGGCGTCGGGCGGCGTCGGCAGGTCGGCGGTCTTGGCGTTGGCGGTCATGGTCAGGGCGATGAGCGGGGTCGCGATGAGCGAGAGCAGGCGCTTCATGGGATGGGGTCCGTGCGTCGGGGCGCAAGACCGCCGCCGCGCCCGTGGGCGCCGGCGGCGGACCGGCAGCGGGCGGCTACTTCAGGTGCCGCCAGAGGAAGGTGTAGTACAGCGCGTCCATGTGCGCGGCCTGGCGGTTGTTGGCCGCGCCGCCGTGGCCGCCTTCGATGTTCTCGTAATAGCGCACGTCCTTGCCGGCCTCCGACATCAGCGCATGCATCTTGCGCGCATGGCCGGGGTGGACGCGGTCGTCGCGGGTCGAGGTGAGGATCAGCGTCGGCGGATAGTCCTTCGCCGGGTCGAACAGGTGGTACGGCGAGAACGTGCGGATGTAGGCCCACTCCTCCGGCACGTCCGGGTTGCCGTACTCGGCCATCCACGAGGCGCCGGCCAGCAGCTTGTGGTAGCGCTGCATGTCCAGCAGCGGCACCTGGATCACCACCGCGCCGAACAGCTCCGGGTACTGGGTGAGCATGTTGCCGGTCAGCAGGCCGCCGTTGCTGCCGCCGCGGATGCCCAGGTGCGCGGGCGAAGTGACGCGGCGGTCGATGAGGTCCTGCGCCACCGCGGCGAAGTCCTCGTAGGCCTTGTGGCGGTTGGCCTTCAGCGCCGCCTGGTGCCAGCGCGGGCCGTACTCGCCGCCGCCGCGGATGTTGGCCACCGCGTACACGCCGCCCTGCTCCAGCCAGCCCTTGCCGACGCCGCCCGAATAGCCCGGCGTCAGCGAGATCTCGAAGCCGCCGTAGCCGTACAGCAGGGTCGGATTGCGGCCGTCGAAGGCCAGGTCCTTCGGCCGCACCAGGAAGTACGGCACGCGGGTGCCGTCCTTGGAGGTCGCGAAGTGCTGCTCGATCTCGTGACCGGAGGCGTCGAAGAACGCCGGCATCGCCTTCAGCGGCTCCGGCGCGCGGCCCAGCTCGACCAGCGAGAGGGTGCTCGGGGTCAGGTAGTCGGCGACCGTCATCCACACCGCGTCGGATTCGTCGCTGTCCACCGCGCGCACCGACACGGTGCCGAACTCCGGCGCGCCGACGAACTCGCCGCGGGTCCAGCCGTCCGGGCCCGCGGTCAGCACGCTCAGCCGGTTCTTGACGTCGTCGAGCACGTTGAGCACGAGGTGGTTGCGGGTGAAGGTCGCGCCCGCCAGCGAGGTGGTCTCGGTGGGCTCGAACAGCACCTCGAACTCGCGCGCGCCGGCCAGGTAGTCGTCGAACTTCGCCGCCAGCAGCGAACCGGCCGGATAGGTGCGGCCGCCGACCTCCCAGGGTTCGCGCAGCTCCAGCGTCAGCCACTCGCGGTGCACGCCCTTGTTGGCGGAGTTGGGGGCGTCGATCCGGGTCAACGCGCCGTCTTCGCCGCGCAGGTACAGCTCGTCGTTGTAGAAGGCGATGGTGCGGCTGACGAAATCGCGCTCGAAACCGGGCGTGTGGTCGCGCATCGCGGCGATGTACATGTCGTCGGGGCGGCCCTCGTAGACCACCCGCGCCTGCTCGATCGGGGTGCCGCGCTTCCACTCCTTGACGATGCGCGGATAGCCGGACGCGGTCAGCGAGCCCTCGCCGAAATCGGTGTAGACGTAGACCGTATCGCGGTCGATCCAGCCCAGGCCGCCCTTGGCCTCCTCGCGGAAGAAGCCGTCCTCGACCCAGCTCCGGGTCTCGAGGTCGAACTCGCGGGTGACGTCGGCATCCGCGCCGCCGCGCGACAGCGCGATCAGGCAGCGGTCGTAGTCGGGGCGCAGGCAGTCGGCGCCGTGCCAGACCCAGTTCTCGCCCTCGGCGCGGTTGAGCGCATCGAGATCGAGCAGCACCTCCCACGCCGGCTGCGGCTTGCGGTATTCCTCCAGCGTGGTGCGGCGCCAGATGCCGCGCTCGTGGTTCCGATCGCGCCAGAAGTTGTAGTAGTAGTCGCCCTGCTTGACCACCTCGGGGATGCGGTCGTCGGAGTCGTAGATCGCCAGCAGCTCGGCCTCCAGCCGGCGGAACTCGGGCGTCTGCGCTAGCTCGGCCTCGGTCTTGGCGTTCTGCTCGCGGACCCAGGCCAGCGCGCGCTCGCCCTCGACGTCCTCGAGCCACTGGTACGGATCGGTCATGGCGGTCTCCTCCTGCGCCCGAGCGCCCGCGACCAGCCCGAACGCGAGCCCTGCGGCCAGGCACAGTTGCGACAACTTCGGCATGCGGCCTCCCTTGGCGGTGTTTGCGGAAACCGCGAACGCTAGCACACGCGCCGGCGCCGGCCGCCGTGCCGGAGGTCCTGCCCCGGCCCGCGGCGCGGGTTCAGGCCGCGCGCGGCAGGGCGCGGCGACGCGGGCGGACCGCGCCCCGGGCCGGTGCCGTGGCCGCCCGCCGGCGGATCGACGGCACCGACGGGGCCGTCATCCGCGGCGGCGCCCGCAGCCGCGCGCGCAGCGCCAGCGCGGCCAGGCTGGCCAGCGGCATGCCGATCAGCCACAGCGGCATCGCGCCCACTGGCGAGGCCAGACTGCGCGCGGCCGGCAGCGACAACATGGCCACCGCGCCCAGGAACAACGCGCCCAGCAGCCACCGGCGCAGCAGCGGCAGGGCATCGTCGAGGTCGGCACGGGCATGGGCATGGGGACGGGACATGGCGGGCTCCGGGAGGGTGGATGGCGCCAGCCTCCCGTGCCGCCGTCGCACCGGCTGCGATCCGTTCCCGGCAGCGCCGGCCGGCAGCCCTCAGTACCCGGCCGCGTCCAGCGCGCGCGTCGCTTGCGCGCGGCCCAGGTCGATCAGCTCCGCGGCGCGCCAGAACTCGTAGAACTGGCAGGCGTCGCGCGGGATGCGGATCACCAGTTCCGGCGGGTCGAGCGCGAGCTGCACGCGGGCGATCTGCGCCTGCATGGTGTCGAGGGAACGCGACATCAGCTCGGTGAAGCCGATGCCGCGCGCGTCGCGGCTGGGGCTGCCGAAGCGCCGCGTCCAGCGGCTGAGCAGGGCCAGCGGCGAGGGGCCCGGCGCTTCGGCCTCGGCTTCGACCGGTTCGCCGGCGGCCGGCGCGGGCTGCGCCAGCCGGCCGAGCGGGCGGCCCGACAGGCCGTGCATGTCGACCGCGATCAGCCGCTGCGCGCCCGACAGCCGGGTCGCGGTGATCGGCAGCGGCGCCAGCACGCCGCCGTCCACCAGCTCGCGGCCGCCGAGCACGTGCGGGGTGAACACCCCCGGGATGGCGATCGAGGCGCGGATCGCGTCCCACAGGTCGCCCTCGCGCAGCCAGACCTCGCGCTCGCGGCGCAGGTCCACCGCCACCGCGGTGAAGTCGATCGGCAGGTCCTCGATGCGCGGCTCGCCGGTCAGCGCGCGCAGCGTCTGCATCAGGCGCTCGCCGCGGAACAGCGCCGGCCCGCCGAAGCCGGGATCGAGCAGGCGCAGGATGTCGGCGCGGCTCATGCCCAGCAGCCAGTCGCGGTAGACCTCCAGCCGCCCGGCGGCGTACAGGCCGCCGACCAGGGCGCCGCAGGAGGAGCCGGCGATCGACTGGATGTCGAAGCCGCGCGCCTGCAGGACCTCGATGACGCCGATCTGCGCCAGCCCGCGCGCCCCGCCCGCCCCCAGGACCAGCGCCACCGCCTCGCCGGACGTCGCCATGTCAGCGCTCGTAGTTGGTCAGCGCCAGCTCCAGCAGGCTGCGCGCCTGCTCGCGCAGCGAGGCGGGTTCGACGATGGTGGCGTCGGCGCCGTAGTGCAGCACGTCCATCAGCAGTTCGCGCGAGGAGCTGTAGGGCACCTTGAGCTCGTAGCTGCCGTCGGACAGGAAGCGGCCCTGCTGCTGCGAGTGCCAGTGCTCGTCGGCCACCCAGCGCGCGGCCTTGGCGTTGAAGCGGATGGTCGCCCAGCCCTTGGGCTCGCCGGAGAAGATGCCGTAGCTGCCGGCCAGGTGGCGGTCCAGCTCGGCCTCGTCGATGTCCTGCGCGGCGGCGTCGAGCACGCGCGCGCCGCCGATGCGGTCCACCGAGAAGCTGCGCAGGCCGTCGCGGTCGTGGTCCCAGGCATCGAGGTACCAGTTGCCGCGGTAGTGGGTGATCCGCTGCGGCGAGACCGTGCGGCGGGTCTTCTCGTCGGTGGAGCGGGCACGGTACTCGAAGCTCAGCCGCTTGCGCTCCAGCACCGCCGAGCAGACGAAGCGGAACGCCTGTTCGTCCATGCGCCGCGAGTGGTGCGGGATCACCCGCACCCGGTCCACCGGCCAGTGGCGGCCGGAGGAGTGTTCGTCGAGCAGCTTCTCGATGCGCTGCTGCAGCGGCGCCAGCGCGCTCGACAGCACGCCGCCGCCGCTGCGCGCGAGCAATTGCTGCGCGGCCAGCAGCGCGTGCAGCTCGTCGGAGCTCAGCCACAGCCCCGGCAGCTCGAAGCGGTCGCCCTCCTCGGCGTCGTAGCGGAAGCCGGCCTCGCCGTCGCCGACGATCGGCGCCATCAGCGCGTCGCGCAGGAAGGCGAGGTCGCGGTAGACGGTCGCGCGCGAGCAACCCAGTTCGTCCTGCAGGCGCGCCACCGTCACCGGGTAGCGCGCGCTCTTGAGGGTGCGGTGCAGCGAAAGGATGCGTTCGTATCGGTCCATGGCGCCATTATGCGGCCTGCGTGCGACCGCGCGCGGGCCGGCCCGCGACGCTGCGGGGCGGCCGTCGCGGGCGCCGCCGGCCCGCCCGGATCGGGCATGATGCGCGCATGCCGACCGTCGCGCCCGCGCCCGCGTCCCGCGCCCGCCCGGCGCGTCCGCCGGGCTTCGGCGGCGGCCGGGGGCCTGCGCCGTGAGCGGCCTGCGCCGCGCGCTCGGCGCTCTGTGCCTGCTGCTGGCGGCGGTCGCGGCGATCGCCGGCGCGCTGGCCATCGTCGCGCCGCACCTGTTCCCGGCGCCGCCGCCGGGGCCGCTGTCGCCGCCCTCGCCGCGCTGGCGCGGCGCGCTGGTCGTGCTGTTCGCGGTGCTGGTCGCGCTCTACGGGCGCCGGCTGCTCGATCGCGGCGACGATCCCCCTTGAGCGCCGCCGCCGGCGGGAATGTGACCCGCGACCTGGGCGCGCGCCCGGGGAGGCGGTATGGTGCGGCGCGGACGCACCACGGGGAGACGCTCGGTGCGGCCGCCCATCCACACGCGGACCCATCCGGCGCCGGCGCGAGCGCGCGGCGCCCCAGGACCTGACGCATGCCCACAGCCTTCCCGGCGGTCCTGTCCGCCACGTTGTCCGGCGCCGGCTTCGGGCTGCTGGCCTGGCTCGGCCTGTCGATCGTGCTGCTGCACGCGCGCGCCGACTTGGCGGCGGCGCTGTCTCCCCTGCAACTGTGCGCGCTGATCGCCGGGGCGGCGCTGGCGGCGACCGCCCTGCCGGCCCGGACCGGCCCCTCGCGGCGCGCGCGCCTGCGCCGGGCCGCGACCGGCGGCGCGCTGCTGGCGGCGGCCGCCACGGCGCTCGTGCTGGCGGCGTGGCCGCCCAGCGCCGATCGCGCGCTCGCGCTCGGGCTGCTCGGGCTGCTGCTGGTGGCTTCGGCACTGGCCGCCATCGCCTGCGCCGGCGTGGGCGCCGGTCCCGAACCGCCGTCGGCGCTGGCGGTCCGCCTGCTGGCGGCGCTGGCCCCCGGCCTGGGCCTGCTGTTCTGGCTGATGGCCCTGCTGCTGCCGATCGGCGGTGCGGGCGGCGGCATGCCGTCGATCCTGTGCCTGCTGGGCGTGCTGCTGGCCGCCTGCGCGGCCTGGCGCTGGCAGGTCACCCCCGGCGGCGCGCCGCCTGCGCGGTGGCGCCTCGCCGCGCTCGCGCTGATGGCCGGCGGCCCGCTGCTGGGCTGGGGCCTCGCGGCGCTTGGGCTGCCCGCATCGCTGCTGCTCGCCTGTGCCACCCTGTCGCTGATCGCCGGTGCCGGCCTGGAACGCCGCTTCGCACCTGCCCCCTGACCCCTGGAGCCCGTCATGCCCGTCTGCCGCCCCCTTCCGTTCGCCGCTGCCCTGCTCGCCGCGGCGCTCGCCGCCTGCGCCGGCCGGGTCCCTCTGCCCGACACCGAGGGCATGGAACAGATCGAAGCGACCCGGCTGACGGCGTCCGGCACCATCGTCGCGCTCGACGCGGCGCGCCGCCTGGTGACCGTACGCAGCGATGGCGGGCAGGCCCTGCAGGTTCACGCCGATGCCTCGGTGCGCGGCTTCGAGCGTCTGCGCGTCGGCGACGTGGTCACCCTGGACTACCTGCTGGCGGTGGCCGCCGACATCCAGCCGGCCGGCAGCCTGCCTCCGGGCGCCTACCTGCAGGAAGCCAGCGAGGCGCCGCGCCACGCCGGCCGGCCCGGGCGCCGGCTCGCCGAACGGGTCACCGTGGTCGCGCCGATCCTGGCCGTGGACCCGGCCGCCAACACCCTCACCATCGAGGCGCCGGGCGCGCGCCCGGTGACCCTGGCGGTCGAGACGCCCGAGCATCGCGCCGCACTGCCCGGGCTACGCGTGGGCGACCTGCTGCGGGTCGCCTTCACCGAGGCCGTGGCGGTCGACATCCGCCCCGGCGGGCGCTGACCGCGAGCGCCGCCGGCCACCGCAACGTTCGCCGGGGTTGCCCCTGAATGCGTTGGGATTCATACTGCATTCGTCTGAAAACGTTTCCAGAGAAGGTCGTTCATGTTTCCCGGTTGGTGGCTCGCGGTCGTCGGGCTCCCCGTCTTCACCCAGCCCCTGCCCGATGCGCTGAAGCCGGCGCCGATCGCGCTGGTGCTCGGCGAAGTCTCGCTGCGCGCGCCCTGCTACCGGCTGGTGTGCCGCGATGCCGAGTGGACGGGGCAGCGGCCGCGCGCGCTGCCGCTGCCGCCGCCGCCCGGGGCCGCGGCCAACGTGCGCCGCAAGCAGGCGGCGACCCAGCGCCTGGCCTACCGCCGCCTGATCGACCTGTACACCCCCGCCGCCGCGCGCGACCGCGTCATCGCCTATGCCCGCAACTGGCGCGTGGACACCACCTATCGCCTGGACGCGGTGCGCGAGCAGGACACCAGCCTGCAGGTCGAGCTGGGCACCGGCTACCGGATCGAGCCCTATACCGACTACGGCACCGCGGTGCCCGGCGTGGTCGCGCGCGGCGGTTTCAGCCTGCGCCAGCGCTTCGGCGACAAGGCGCTGTGGAACCAGCGCGTGCTGTTCGAGACCGGCCGCGAGAACACCTACGTGCGCCAGACCATCGGCCTCGACGTCTACCTGCTGGACAACTGGACGCTGCACTCCTCGCTGGAGATGTGGCACGACACCGCCGCCGATGGCGGCCAGGGCCGCACCGAACGCTCCGGCGAAGTGCGCCTGCGCTACGCGTTCTGAAGCCCTGCCCGGGCCGCGCGCCCATCCGATCCCCGAGGACCCCCGCACGATGCCCATGCTGCTGCCCGCCCTGCTGCTCGCCACCGCCCTGCCCGCCGACAACATCGATGCGGTGGTCGAGGACACCGGATGGCGCGGTACCGGGGAACTGGGCTTCGCGATGGCGCGCGGCAACAGCCGCTCGGAAAGCCTCAATACCCGGCTGTCGTTCGAGCGCGAGAACGCGCGCCGCAAGCACCAGCTGCGCGCCTCGGCGCTGCGTACGCGCAGCGACGTCACCGCCGACTTCGACGGCGACGGCGAGCCGGAGACGCGCTACGAGGTCACCGCCAACCGCTACGACGTCGGCGCCTCCACCGCGCTCAAGTTCGACCCGCGCCGCTACATGGTCGGCGCGTTCCGCTACGAGAACGACGACTTCTCCTCCTACGAGTACCAGGGCACCGCCTCGATCGGCTACGGCCACTATTTCCTGCGCAACGAGCGCACCACGCTGCTGACCGAGATCGGCCCCGGCTACCGCCGCGCCCACGAGATCGGCGGCGACGTGCAGAGCGGCGTGTTGCTGCGCGGCCTGGTGGACTTCAAGACCCAGCTCACCGAGACCACCACGCTGGTCAACACGCTGCTGGTGGAAGCCGGCGACGACAACACCTACGCGCAGAATGACTTCGGCGTGGCGGTGGCGATGAATGCCGCGCTGGCGCTGAAGGCCGGCTTCCAGACCCGCCACAACACCGAGGTCGACGATCCGCAGACGCGGCGGACCGACACCCTCACCACGATCAACCTCGTCTACACGTTCAAGTAGGCGGCCGCGCCCGCGGCCAACAGCCGCCGCGCCACCTCCTCGCCCAGCGCCTGCGGCGCCGCGCGCGCGCCGGTGGCCTCGGCGCGCAGCGCGGCGCCGTCCTCGGCGCGCCCGACCAGCCCGCGCAGGTGCAGCCGCTCGCCGTCGAGCGCGGCCAGCGCGGCCACGGGCACGTGGCAACTGCCGTGCAGGGCGCGGTTCATCGCCCGCTCGGCCTCCACGCAGGTGCGGGTGTCGGCGTCTTCCAGTGCGGCGGCCAGCGCGACGGTGTCGATGTCGTCGCGCAGGCATTCCACCGCGATCGCGCCCTGCGCCGGGGCCGGCAGCCATTCCGGCGCCTGCAGGCGGTAGCGGATCCGCTCGCCCAGGCCCAGGCGCTCCAGGCCGGCGCAGGCCAGCACGATCGCGTCGTACTCGCCGGCATCCAGGCGCGCCAGGCGAGTATTGACGTTGCCGCGCAGGTCGCGCAGCTGCAGATCCGGGCGCAGCGCGCGCAGCTGCGCCTGGCGCCGCAGCGACGAGGTGCCGACCCGGGCGCCCTGCGGCAGTTCGGCGAGATTGGCGTAGCGACCGCTGATGAAGGCATCGGCATGGTCGGCGCGCACCAGCACCGCCGGCAGCGCGAAGCCCGGCTCCAGGTCCATCGGCACGTCCTTGAGCGAATGCACGGCGCAGTCGGCCTCGCCGCGCTGCATCGCCAGCTCCAGCTCCTTCAGGAACAGGCCCTTGCCGCCGATCGCCGCCAGCGAACGGTCGAGCACCTCGTCGCCGCGGGTGGACATCGGCACCAGCGCCACCTCCAGCCCCGGGTGTGCGGCGCGCAGGCATCTTGCGACGTGTTCGCTCTGCCAGAGCGCGAGCGGGCTTTTTCGGGTGGCGATGCGCAGGAGGGACTTCATCGGCGCATTATCCCAGAGCGCACGGCCGCGGCGCGGCTCGCGGCGCCGGCCCTACAGCCGGCGGATCAGCTCGCGGACCTGGGACACGCAGCGGCGGCTGATCTCCAGCGGCTGCGGCACGTGGCGCAGCACCGCCTGCACCTGGCCGGGACGGCTGCGGCGCATCTCGACCAGCTCGTGGCGGGCGACCAGGCAGTTGCGGTGGATGCGGATGAAGCGCTCGCCGAACTCGTCCTCCAGCGACTTCAGCGATTCCTCGATCAGGTCCTCGCCGCGGGCGTGGTGCACGACCACGTACTTCTCCTCGGCCTGCAGGTAGCGCACTTCCTCGATCGGGATCAGGCGCAGGCTGCCGCGCAGGCGCGCGCACAGGTGCGTGCGCCGGTGCGCGTGGCCGGCCCCGGCCGCCGCCTCGCGGCCGAGGGTGAAGGTGCGCGCGCGCTCCAGCGCGGCATGCAGGCGCTCGGCGCGCACCGGCTTGAGCAGGTAATCGACCGCCGCCGCCTCGAACGCCGACAGCGCGTGCGCGTCGTAGGCGGTGCAGAACACCACCGCCGGCCGCGGCTCGAACGCGGCCAGGTGGCGCGCCGCCTCCAGTCCGTCGATGCCGGGCATGGCGATGTCCAGCAGCACCAGCTCGGCGGCGTGCTCGGCGCAGGCGTGCAGCGCCTCCTGGCCGTTGCCGACCTCGGCCACCAGCCGCACGCCGGGCTCGTCGGCCAGCAGGTCGCGCAGGCGCTCGCGCGCCAGCGGCTCGTCGTCGGCGACGACGACCTTCATGGCCGCGCCCGGACGGCGCGGCGCGGCGCGATCGTGGTCCTTCGGGCCCGCATGGCATCCGCCTCCTCATCCCCTCGCGCGCATTCGCGCGGCGCCGCCGTCGACCGGTCAGGTCCCCGGCCGGTCGCCGAGCGGCAGCTCCAGCGTGCATGCATAGTAGCCCCCGTCCCACCCGCCGGTCATCCGCGCCTCCGGGCCGAAAGCCCAGGCCAGCCGGTGGGCGACGCTGCGCCGGGCGTGCCCGGCACCCGCGCCGCCGCTGTCGCGCGCGGCGGGCGGCGGCGACGGATTGCGCACCCCGACGTGCAGGCGGCGCGCGTCCGCGCGCAGGACGATCTCGATGGTGCCGCCCTCCGGCAACCGCGAGATGCCGTGCAGCACCGCATTCTCCAGCAGCGGCTGCAGCACCAGCCGCGGCATCGGCAGCGACCACGGCAACGGCTCCTCGCGCCGCCACGCCACGCGCAGCCGCTCGCCCAGCCGCAGTTGCTCGATCGCCAGGTAGCGCTCGACCAGCTGCACCTCCTCGGCCAGCGTCGCGCTGCCCTCGCCGGCGGTCAGCGAGGCGCGGAACAGGTCGGCCAGATCGAGCACGGCGCGCTCGGCGACCGCCGGATCGCGGCGCAGCAGGCCGGCGATCATGTTCATGCTGTTGAAGAGGAAGTGCGGACGGATGCGCGCCTGCAGCGCGTCGGCCTCGGCGCGCGCATGCGCGCTGACCTGCGCCTGCCACCGGTCGGTCACGTAGAAGTAGCGCAACGCCAGCGCGGCGATCAGCGCGGTGACCGCCGCCGAGCCGGTGGTGAAGCGCCAGAACCCGGACCACGCGGCCGCAGCGCCCACGCTGGCGTACAGCCCGTGCACGATCGCCGCCGCAAGCCACGCCACGCCCGCCGCCAGGGCCAGCGCGGCGAGCGCGCCCAGCCGCATCGGCAGCCGCGACAGCGCGCCGCGCGACACGCACAACAGCACCGAGACCGCCAGCGCCAGCCACAGCGCGTAGCCGCTGACGCTCAGCAGTTGCGGCAGCGTCCACGCCGGCCGCCCGTCGGGCACCAGCGCCACCACCACGACAACCAGTTCGGCCAGCCCCAGCATCGCGCCCACGCGGCGCAGCCGGCACAGGTCGGGCAGCCACGGCTCGGTCGCGCGCGCCTCGTCCATTCCCCGTCCCCAGGCGCCCGGCTACCCCGCCGCGAAGCGCGCCGACAGCCAGTCGCCGAGGTCGGCGATCTCCTCCATGCACACCGCGTGCTGCATGGGATAGGTTCGCCAGTCGACCTGGAAGCCGAGCGCGCGCAGCGCCTCGGCGCTCTGCTGGCCGGCGGCAAACGGCACCACCGGATCCTGGGTGCCGTGGGCCATGAACACCGGTTGCCGCTGCGCGCCCGCGGCGAGCGCGGCCGCCGCGGTCTGCGGCGCCGGCAGGTACGTGGACAGCCCGACCAGCCCGGCCAGCGGTTCGGCCCGGCGCAGGCCGGCGGCCAGCGTCACCGCGCCGCCCTGGGAGAAGCCGGCCAGCACGATCCGCGAGGGCGGCACGCCGCGCGCGCCCTCGCGCGCGATCAGCGCCTCGACCTCCGCCACCGAGGCCAGCACGCCGGCCTCGTCGGCGCGCTGGGCCAGGTCGAGCGCGCGGATGTCGTACCAGGCGCGCATGCGCATGCCGTTGTTGATCGTCACCGCCCGTACCGGCGCATGCGGGAACACGAAGCGCAGCGCCGGCCAGTCGCCGCGCACCAGCTCGGGCACGATCGGGGCGAAGTCGTGGCCGTCGGCGCCCAGGCCGTGCAGCCAGAGGACGGTCCACTGCGGGTCGGCGGCGGTTTCGCGTTCGAAGGTATCGAGCGGCATTGCGGTCCTGCGGGGTCGGGCGGAGGCGACAGGGTACCGGGCCGCGGCCGTCCGTGCCGCGCGGGCGCGGCACCGGCCGGGTTCAACCGCCGCGGCGCCGCGGCGCGCGCGCCGAGGACGGGTGCGGCTCGGCGCGCAGTTCGCTGGCGCGCACCAGCACCTCGGGCGGGTCCAGCTCCTCGGGGGTGCAGAAGATGCGCCGGCGCTTGAGCCATTGGCCGGCGGCCGTCGAGGACGTCAGCATCACGATCGGGATCGAGCACACCAGGCCCAGGATCACCGGCGACATCCACGCCGCCAGCCCCGGCGAGATCGCCAGCGCCGCGACCAGCGCCAGCAGGCCGAGCAGGGTGGTGCCGCCGTAGGTGCGCAGCAGCGAGGACAGCGGCTGGGTGCCGTCGTCGCGGCGCTGCGAGTCCCAGCCGGAGTCCCTGCCCGCCAGCACCTCGGCCACGCCGCGGCACTGCACGTACATCGTGACCGGCGCCATCAGCGCGGCCAGCACCGTCTCCAGCAGCACGCCCGCCGCGGCCCGCAACGCCCCGCCGCAGCCGCGGCGCATGTCGCGGTCGAGCACGGTGGCCAGGTAGCCGAACAGCTTGGGCGCCAGCAGCATCGACATCGTCAGCGCGAACACCCACAGGAAGCGGTCGGCGTCCTGCTGCATCCAGTAGCGCCCGGCGGAATAGCCCTGCCCGGGCTCCATCGCCAGCAGCGGCAGCGCCAGGCCGACCAGCATCAGCATCGCCCACAGCGGCGCGGTGAGGTAATGGCCGATGCCGATCAGCATGTGCCAGCGGCTGACCCAGTGCAGCCCGCGCGCCACCAGCACCCCGCCGTGCTGCAGGTTGCCCTGGCACCAGCGGCGGTCGCGCACCAGCATGTCGGTCAGCGAGGGCGGTCCTTCCTCGTAGCTGCCCGGCAGGCCGGGCACCATGTGCAGGGCCCAGCCGCCGCGGCGCATCATCGCCGCCTCGACGAAATCGTGGCTGAGCACATGGCCGCCGAACGGGGTGGGGCCCTCCAGCTTCGGCAGCCCGCAGTGCGCGGCGAAGGCGCGGGTGCGGATGATCGCGTTGTGGCCCCAGTAGTTGCTCTCCGCGCCGTGCCACCACGCCACGCCGTGGGCGATCACCGGCCCGTAGACGCGGCCGGAGAACTGCTGCATGCGCGCGAACAGGGACTGGCCGTTGACGATGACCGGCAGGGTCTGGATCAAGGCGACGTCGTCGTGCCGCTCCATCGCATCGGCCAGCCGCACCAGGGTCTGGCCGCTCATCAGGCTGTCGGCGTCGAGGATCAGGAACTTCGGCCAGCCGCCGCCCCAGCGGCGCACCCAGTCGGCGATGTTGCCGGCCTTGCGCTCGCGGTTGTCCTCGCGGCGCCGGTACCACACCCGAATGCGGTCGCCGATCCGCTCGCGCAGCAACGCGAACTCGGCCTCCTCGGCGGCCTGCAGCTCCGGCTTGCGGGTGTCGCTGAGCACGAACACGTCGAACAGGTCGGCGTGCCCGGTGGCGATCAGCGATTCGCAGGTGGCCTGCAGGCCGGACATCAGCCGCGCCGGATCCTCGTTGTAGGTCGGCATCAGCAGCGCGGTGCGCTCGCGCGGCGTCGGCAGCGGCGCGCGCGGATCCAGCCCGAGCCGGGCCGGGCGCCGCTGCAGCATCACCAGGAAGCCGGCCAGCGTGCTCACGAACGACTGCACGATCCACGCGAACAGCGCCACGAAGATCACCAGCAGCACGCCCTCGGCCACGCTGATGCCGCCGGCGCGCAGCAGCCACCAGATCTGGTAGGTCGCCACCAGCGTCAGCGCCGCCGCGCCGCCGATCACCGCGGCGCGCCGCCAGGCCATGCCGCGCGGCGTGGTCGGCAGGCGGCCGGGCGGCACCCGGCCGGCATGCAGCGGCCGCACCGGCATGGCCATCGGTGCTTCGGGCGGCATCCGGGCGGCAGCGGCCGGCGCGGGGGCGCGCGGCGGCGAGGTCGTGGGGCTCATGCGCGAGGGGATGGCGTGGAGAACGGAAGGCACGGCGCGCGGACGGCGGACCGGACCCGGGGCGACTGGCGATGGATCACGCGCGCTCCTGCTGCGGACAAGACCGACATGATGCCCGCACCCCGCGTTCATTTTTCGCAAATCCGGAGCGATTCGCCTCCCCGCGCTCAACCGCGGGACAGCTTCGCGCGCCTGCAAACGTTTCCGGCCGCGGGCGAGCCGCAGCGATGGCGACGCGCCGCGCGCGACGATGCGCGGCAGCACGGCGCCGAGGTCGTGCGGGCCTGCGATCGGTCGGCGTCTTCCCTCGCCGTCCGCAGGCCGCGCTGGAAGTCGGCCGCCGGCGTGCGCCGGACGACGCCGGCCCTGGGCGTCCCATCCTGTCACGCCGGCCGGGCGGCATCGGCCGCGACCGGCGCAGCGCGCGCCTGCGGGAGCGCGGCCCGCAGGCGCGCGCTGCGTGCGGATCAGGCCGCCGCGGCTTGCGCGTTGCCGCCGCCCTCGGCCAGCAGCGTCAGCTTCTCGTCGGTGGCCTTCTCCTCCTCCAGCGTTTCCTTCAGCAGCTTCAGCGCATCGGTATAGCCGAGCTGCTTGGCCAGCGCGCACAGGGTGCCGTAGGAGGCGATCTCGTAGTGCTCCACCTTCTGCGCGCCGCCGATCAACGCGGCGTCGCGCAGCGGCCCGGCCTCGATCGTGTCGATGACCTCCTTGCCCTCCTCGATCAGGCCCTCCATCGCCGCGCACTTGATGCGCTTGACCCGGGTTTCGAGCAGTTCGACCACGCGGTCGATGCGCTCGATCTGCCCCTGGGTCTCCTCCAGGTGGGTCTCGAACGCGGTCTTCAGCTCGGGGTTCTGCGCGGCGCGCGCCAGCCTCGGCAGGGCCTTGGTCAACTGCTTCTCGGCGCTGTAGATGTCCGACAACTCGTGGATGAAAAGTTCTTCGATCGTGGTGACGGCCATGGGTGTCTCCGCAAGCGAATCGATGAGGGGATGCGATGCCGCCGCGCCCGGCGACGGAGCCAGACGCTACGCGGGGCGGGGTGATCGCGTGGTGACTCCTGCGCATGCCTTTCGTTAGCCGGCGAAGAACCGCAACGCCGGGACCGCGCCCGGCCGGGAGCCGGCGGCCCGGGCGCCGAGAGCGACGCCGCCATGCGCACTCATGCCGCGCCGCGCGGGTTCGGCCCGCGGCCCCGGGCCGCGAGCGCCGCACGAAAAGCGGGACCGCCCGGCCGCGCTCAGGACGCGTCGGCGAGCGCCTCCAGCAACCCGCACAGGCTGCGCAGGTCCTGCGCGTTGTGCAGCCCCACCCGCCGCAGCTTGGCGGCGCTGCCGCCGCGCAGGTAGTGCAGCCAGGCAGCGGGCGCCTCCGCGCCCGGCAGGTCGTCCTCGCGCAGCACGCCCAGCAGCTGGCGCTCGGCGGTGGCGAGCCGGCAGTTCGGCCAGACGTTGCGGTAGCGGCGCCGCATCGGGTGCAGCAGGTCGATGTGGCCGCAGGCCGGCAACGGATCGGCCATGCGCGCCAGCCGATAGCGCGTGCTCAGCAGCGGGCGGTCGTAGCTCTTGCCGTTGTAGCTGAGCAGCACCGTGTCCGCGCCGATCCAGCCGGCGAAGGCCGCCAGCATGGCGCGCTCGGCGGCCAGGGTGGCGATGGTGAGCTGGCGCAGGCGCAGGCCGCCGTCTCGCCAGTCGGCCGCGCCGATCATGAAGGCGCGGGTGCCGGTGCCGCCGGCCAGCCCGGTGGTCTCGGTGTCGAACGCCAGCACGCGCGCGCGCGCCACCTCGCCCTGGCCGATGCCGTGCAGCGGCAGCGCCTCGCCGGCGCCTTCCCAGGGGATGCGCTGCTCCAGGTAGCGCAGCCCCGGCGCGATCTCCTCGCCCGGCAGCGCGCGGTCGGCGGCGGGCGCCGGGCGCAGCGCCGGCTGCGGGCGCAGGTCCAGCAGCCGGCGCAGCTGCGCGGCCGGATCGGCGCGGCGCGCGGGCGCCGCTGCGGACATGGGCGGCGTGGGCGGCACCGGCGACCGCGACGGTGGCGCGGGGCGCGACGGCACCGAACCGCCGGCCTGCCGCCGCAGCCCGGCCAGGCGGCTGGCCAGCGCGCTCAAGCCGCCTCCCCCAGCAACGCCAGCACGCGCTCGGCCTGGCGCTTCGGGGAATCCTCGCCGGCGTCCTCCTGCGCGGCCAGCACCGGCCCCACGCAGGCGGGGCAGCCGGCGGCGCAGGCGCAATCGCGCACCAGCTCCACCGCGCGCGCGTGCAGTTCGGCGCGGCGCTCGAACAGCGGCAGCGACAGGCCCACGCCGCCGGGATAGTTGTCGTAGAGGTACAGCGTGGGGACGAAGCCGCGGCTGGCGTCGGGCGCGCCCGGCCGGCCCTCGGCATCGCGCCACTGCCCGCGGCCGGCGGCGTCGGCGCTGGCGAACCAGGCGCCGTCGCCGCTGCCCACCGCCTTCTGCAGGTCCTGCGGCTCGGCCATCACCAGCAGCTGCGCGACCAGGTGCAGCGCGTGCGCCGCGCCCAGGAACCCGTCGAGCGCGTGCTGGCGGCTGTCGAAGGCGGCGTCCAGCACCGCCTGCGGCAGCTGCCACCACGCCGCGGTGGTGTGCAGCTCCTGGTCGGGCAGGTTGACCGGGCCGTAGCCGATGTTCTCGTGGGTATGGAAGCGGATCTTCTTGTAGCCGGAGACCCGGCGCACCACGTGCACCTCGCCGTGCAGCGCGCGGCCCTCGCCGGCATGGGCGCGCTCGGCCTCGTCGAGCACCTTCAGCTTGGTGTAGTCGATGGCGTCGGTGTAGTAGTCGACGTGGGTGCGCCGCACGTAGGCCTTGCGGCCGTCCCAGTCCAGCCGCTCCACCTGGAAGGGCTCGGACTGGATCATGTGGATCGCGCCCTCGTACAGGGTCAGCGCGGCGGCGGAATAGTCCACCTCGGCGACGATGGTCTGGCGCCCGTCGGTGCGGTCGACGACCACGAAGTTGCCGTCGGCCACCGCGCGCAGGCTGACCGCCTGCGCCGGGTAGCTGTCGGCGATCCACTCCCAGCGCTCGCCCTCGTGGTGCAGCACGCCGGATTCGGCCAGCACCTCCAGCCACGGGCCGGGCTCTACCGGCCCGAAGCGGTCGCCGTCCACGAACGGCAGCTCGAAGGCGGCGCAGCGGATGTGGTCCATCAGGATCAGCGGCTGGTCGGGCTCGATGCGCGCGTGCTCGGGGTTGGCGTCGGCGAAGAACTCCGGGTGGCGCACGATGTACTGGTCCATCGGCTGCGAGCTGGCCACCAGCACGCCGAGCGAGGGCTGCTGGCGGCGGCCGGCGCGGCCCAGCCGCTGCCAGGTGGCCGAGACGCTGCCGGGATAGCCGTTGAGCACCACCACGTCGAGGCTGCCGATGTCCACGCCCAGCTCCAGCGCCGAGGTGCTGACGATGCCGTCGATCTCGCCGGCGCGCATCGCGCGCTCCACCTCGCGCCGCTCGGTGGGGAGATACCCGCCGCGGTAGGCGCGGATGCGGCGCGGCTTGCGCGGGTCGTGGTCGAAGACCTCCTTCAGGTACTTGGTCAGCACCTCCACCATCAGCCGGGTCTGGCAGAACACCAGCGTCTTCAGCCCGGCCTTGATCGCGATGCGGGCGATGCGGTTGGACTGCGAGCGCGCCGAGGCGCGCAGGCCGAGGTCGGGGTTGACCACCGGCGGGTTCCACAGCAGCACGTGCTTGTCGCCCCGGGGCGCGCCGGACTCCAGCACCGCCTCCACCTCGTCCTCGACCAGCGCCCGCGCGTGCTCGGCGGCGTTGCCGATGGTGGCCGAGCACAGCACGAACTGCGGGCGCACGCCGTAGAAGGCGCACACGCGCTTGAGCCGGCGGATCACGTTGGCCACGTGCGAGCCGAACACACCGCGGTAGGTGTGCACCTCGTCGATCACCACGTAGCGCAGGTTCTCGAAGAACTGCGCCCACTTGGTGTGGTGCGGCAGGATCGCCCGGTGCAGCATGTCGGGGTTGCTGACCACGATGTCGCCGTTGAGCCGGATCGCCTGCCGCGCGTCGCCCGGGGTGTCGCCGTCGAAGGTGGCCGCGCGCAGGCCGAGCTGGCCGGCGCGGTTGAGTTCCAGCAGCTCGGCCACCTGGTCCTGCGCCAGCGCCTTGGTCGGAAACAGGTACAGCGACTTGCCGCCCGCCTCCAGCGCCGCGGCCACCACCGGCAGCGTGTAGCACAGCGACTTGCCCGAGGCGGTCGGGGTGGCCACCACCACGTGGCGCCCGGCGCGCGCCGCCGCCCAGGCCCGCCCCTGGTGGCTGTACAGCCGTTCCAGGCCGCGCGCGCGCAGCGCGTTGGCCAGCGCCTCCGGCAGGTCGTCGGGGAACGGCACGAACGCGCCCGCCTGCCCGGGCACCAGCAGGCTGCCGGTGATGCGCTCGGCGTAGCGGCGGGTCAGCCGCTCGGCCAGCCCGCGCCCGCCGGCGGGGGCGAGCGCGCGCTCGGCGGCGACGGGATGGTCGGTGGCGCGAAGGATGGCGTTCAAGCGGCGGCCCGGCGGCGGAGGGGCCGGTGTTGTAGCCGCGGCGCGTCTCAGCCGGTGAGTCTCGGCGGGGCCTGCGCCGGTGCCGGGCGGCTCAGGCGCGCGGCGCGAACGGCAGCGCGTTGTGGGCGTGGGTCGCGGCGACCGCGGCCTGCCCCACCGCCACCGCGATCTGGTTGAGGCCGCTGACCACGTCGCCGATCGCGTACAGCCCGGGCACGCGGGTGCGCTGGTGGCGGTCGACCCGCAGCGCGCCGTCGTCCTCGGCCGGCAGGCCCAGCCCGCGCAGCAGCGTGTTGCGGCCCGCGTAGCCGAGGTAGGGGTAGACGGTGTCGAAAACGGCCTCGGTGCCGTCGGGCGCGCGGTAGCGGCAGCGCACGCCGTCGAACGCCAGCGCGCCGCCGGCCGGCAGCACCGCCATGCCGAGCGCCCGGGCCTCGCGCAGGGCATGGCGACCGGGCGCGCGGTCGGCCGGCAGCAGCGCGACGTGGGCCGAGTAGCTGCGCAGGAAGCGCGCGTGGCCCAGCAGCCCGCGCGCCGGACCGTAGATGCCGATGCGCTGGTCGCTGGCGATCGTGGCGCCGACGCCCTTGGCCTGCGCGCGCAGGCGCCCGAGCAAGGCGAGGCCGGCGCCCCCCTGCGGAAACCCGGGGCAGTTGCGGCTTTCCGGGATGAGGCCCGAGGCGGGACAGCCGTCCGTGAATGGCCCGCTCGGAAAATTCCTACAGCACGGCGCGGCATTTTCCGAATGACGATCGTCACATTCCGGCGCAAGCTCTCGCGCACCGGCCGATCCCGGCCGGCACGACGGGCGTCCGGGCGCTCCAGGGGACCCTCATGAAGCACCTGTTCGCGCTCGTGGCCGCGCTCGTCCTGGGCGGCTGCGCCTCCTCCCACATCCTGGTCGGCCAGGCGCGCCCGCCGATCCCGCCCGAACAGGTGCGGCTCTACTTGCAGCCGCCGCCGGTGTACGAGGAAGTGGCGATCCTGGAAGCGAGCGATGCCGCCTCCTGGGCGATTACCGCCCAGCAGAAGACCGACAAGGTCGTGGCGCGGATGAGAGCCGAGGCGGCCCGGCTCGGCGCCAATGGCATCGTCGTGCGCGGCGTCGGCAACCAGTACGCCGGCAGCATCGGCATCGCCAATGCCTGGGCCGGCAACGGCAGCGCCTGGGCCCTGGGCAGCAGCAGCGCTCAGTACGACAAGATCGGCAGCGGGCTGGCGATCCACGTGCCGGACGGTGCCGATGCGACCGCGGCGCCGGCCCCCTCGGCCCCAGCCATGGCCGCCGCTGCGCCCGCACCGCAGCCGACGACCGCCCCGGCTCCGCAAGCCGCCCGCAACGAACCCGATCCGGCCAAGCGCTGCGACGCCTGCGCCCGCATCCGGGTGCCGGAATGATCCGCGCCTGCGCCGCCGCGGCCCTGGCGCTGCTCGTGGCCGGCACGGCCTCCGGCCACGGCGGCGGGCTCAATGCCGAGGGCTGCCATCACGACCGCAAGAACGGCGGCTACCACTGCCATCGCGGGCCGAGCGCCCCGGCCCCGCGCAGCGCCTTCGGCCCCGTCCAGCCGCTGGGCCCTGGCGGCGGCGGCGACCGCCCCTACGCCAACTGCGCCGAGGCGCGCGCGGCCGGCGCCGCCCCCGTGCGCCGCGGCGCCCCCGGTTACGGACCGCACCTGGATCGCGACAACGATGGCATCGGCTGCGAGTGACCAGCACCGTGGCCGCGGGCCGATCCGCCCGCTCGCGACGCGTCCGTGCGTAGCGGATCGCCCCACCGCAGGATCATGGCGGGTCGCTAGCGTGGCGGCATTGGCCGAGCCCGCCCAACCGCTGCCCGACGCGCCCACGCTGGCCAAGCCAGTGGACGAGTATTCCCCGGCAGGCTGCGCCGCGAAGCGCGCCGCTGCCGGCGCTGTCCCCTCTGGCGCGACCCGACCCAGGACGACGACGGAGCAACCTGGCCCGCTCGTTCGGGGTCGCGCGTCTCACCCGAGATGAAGCCTGTCGAGCCGTTTGGCCAGGACATCGAAGTACTGCCGCCTTGCCCAGTCGGCACGTTCTCCCACGACATAGAGGCGCGTCTCGGCGCGGCTGACCGCCACGTTCAACAAGTTCGGGCGCGATGCCGCCCAGTCGCGCGCGCCCGCGGTGCCGCCTCCGAGCACCAGGATTACGACCTTGGCCTCCTTGCCCTGCGTGGTGTGGATCGTGCCCACGCGCTCCGGATCGAGTCCGTAGCGACGGCCGATGTTCTTCAGTTCGCGTACGACCTCGCGGAACGGCGAGATCAAGAAGACCTTGTCCTTCGGCACTCCATGTGCCTGTAGCAGTGCATCGAGCAAGGCTCGCAGCGCCTCTCCCTCGGCCGGCAGCCAGTTGCCGCGCGGCGCGGACTTCGGCACGTCGATCCACCCGCTGTCCGGCCAAGTTGATGTATACGCCTGCTTGTGGTGCACCATCAGCCCTTCGTAGGCGATCTCGTTGCAGATCGAGAACATCGGCTCGTCGCAGCGACGATGCACCCGCAGAGGCGCGCCAACCCAGATGGCGTCGTCGTCCTTGCCGATCCACGTGCCGATCGCCGCCGCACGATCGGCCACCTCTTGGATCGAGGTACGGCCCGGATGCCAACGAGGATCGACACCCCCATAGTTCTTCGCCAGCGCCATTTCGATCGTACGCGGCAGGGACACGACCGGCTCAAGCTGAAGCGGGTCACCGACGGCCACGACCCG
Source organism: Luteimonas huabeiensis HB2 (assembly GCF_000559025.1). Classification (GTDB taxonomy): domain Bacteria; phylum Pseudomonadota; class Gammaproteobacteria; order Xanthomonadales; family Xanthomonadaceae; genus Luteimonas; species Luteimonas huabeiensis. Next base: position 39,615 of record NZ_JAAN01000042.1, read on the forward strand.
CCGGGATCGCCAGATGGCGCCGGCCGCTAGCTGCGGCGCTGCCTGGCCCGCCTCGTCGATCAGCAGCCAACCGATGCTTTCCGGACCGAGATTGCCGAACAGGCTCCCGGTGGACGCGAAGGTGGTCGAGATGACCGGACAGACCAGCGCCAGACTGTCCAGCGCGATGGAACGCACCCTGACATCCGGGATGCCGCCCCCCAGCATGTCCATGGCGAGGCCGAGATTGGCAAGCATCTTGTGGGCATTGTCCTCGACGAATGCGCGATGCAGATTCATTGCCGCAATGAAGACTTCGATGCGTGCCGCCCGCCAAACCGGGTGCGCCCATGGGCTGGAACGTTCCCGATCCTGGTCGTCCGCCATCGTGGGCGGCCAATGCGCTCCCAGTGCCTCCTGGGCTTCGGCCAGCGCGGCCCTTGCGGAGGACAGGCGCTTCGAAATCCGCTCCACCTCGCGCTTTCGATCCGATGCCTGCTCGTCGAGGTGGACAAGTTCCAGTTCCACCTGCCGCCTACGCTCGCCCAGGCCGTGCAGCAGGCCCTCGGCTTCCTTCCGCCGGCACCTGTAGGTGTCCAGTTCGTTCCGCCACTCGCGGTGCGAACGGCCCAACGTCGAGAGCCACTCCAGCAACCCGGGGCGGATGTCGCGAAGCTCTTTGATGTTGCCTTCATACTGCCGCAGGGATCGCCCTGCCACGTCCAATTCACCAGCCAGGGCATCAAGATCGGCTTGGAGTTCGGCTCTGCGCGCGGTAACCACGGCATCGGACTCGATCTGGGCCAGGCTCTCTTCGAGCTTCGCGACCTCGACCGGCATGGCGCTGAGAACACCTATCTTCCGGCGCCATCGCGCCTCGTCGGCCAGAGCGCGCTCGAACTGCGAGACCGCCTCGTCCCAGGGCAACGCCGCCGTCGCCTCGCCTTGCTTGACCGCCAGCAGGCGCTCGCGCAAACCAGGCATACGCGCTCCGCCATCGCTCTTCTGCCACCAAAGGGTGCCCACGAAGTCCGTGCGATTGCTCTTGTTGCCGAGTTTCCCGGCCACCAGTGCCCAAGCGGGAGTACCGATGAGTTCGCTTGCCAGGTCGGGATACGCAATGGTCTTGCCATGCCAGGTCGCATGGATCGCTTGCGCCTTCGGCAGCTCCAGCGACACGTTCTCGACCGCACCGTTGTTGCTGGAAGCGACGACGATCGCGGAGCCGGAAAGCGCCGCATCCAACGGAAAATAGGGAATCGTACGCCCGCCCACTTCTAGGGACTGCCTCCGCCCCAACAGCTTCGCTCCGCCTGCTGCCAATCGTTTGGCCCGCTCGACGACGACGGCGGCCACGATGTCGCGTAGCAACGTGGTCTTGCCCGTTCCGGGCGGTCCGTTGATCGCGAATGCGCCCGGACGATCTCGCAGTTGTTTCCAAAGTGCGTTCACTGCGATCTGCTGGCTCCAGACCAGCGGGTGTTCGGCGGGCCAGCAGCCTTCAGGAAAGCCCGCCGGGTCCAGGATCTCGAGCGCGCGCGCCTGATCGCGCCGGACATCGATTCTCCTGGAATCGGACGCCGAACCGAGCATCGCCCGCATCGCGTTTCCGGTCTTGCCCCAACCGGCAGCAAGCAGGCGGTTCAGATCCTTGATGAAGAACGAGTTGAGGAAATCGTCCTCGGTTCTGTCACGGGCACCGACATCGGCCTGGGGTGTCTTCGGGCGGCGTACTTTGACCGAACGGATCCGGTGCATGGGCTCGGCATCAAACAATTCCTCCAGACGAAGCTTCTCGACCACCAGCTTGGCGAACGCCCCGAACCAGGCACCGCAGACCGGTTCATTCTCCTCGAGATGTCCGACACGCCAAGCAAGTTCGTCGCGCAATGCATCCAGTTGCCGATCGAAGCCGGGAAATCCACTGTCCGAAGCCGGGATGTCGAGCGCGTCCTCCGGCGCATGCAGGCCATCGACGTCGCAGGCGTCGCGATCGGACAAACCAGTGAGCCCTCTCGCACGCACGATACCGAACGCCCATGCCGCCATGCTGACCGCGAACGTCTCCACCAGCGGACGACCGCTTTCGTCGAAGGCCAGGTAAAATACGGACGATTGTCCGCTCTGCCGCTCCTCGTATAAGGCTTCGGACCTGCCCAGTCGCTCCTCGAGCAAGGCGATGAACCGGGACTGCTGATACGCCGCGCCGTACACGCTGTGGCGCCACATGCAGGAGGGCGCGATTCTGCGCTCGGCGAATCCTGGATCGAGCCATGCTGGAAGACCGTCCGGCGCCCAATCGCGGACTGGTAAGCCGGGGTCGTCCGGCGCCTTCCTGGGTATGTCCTGAGGCGTGAATACCTCCACCGCGCGCCAGAATCCGATCAGTTGGTCGTAGGTCTTCTTATCCATGATTCGACCTGCCCTCGCTGACGACAGTCTAGCAATGGCTCAGGCGCGGATGGCGGCGCGGGGCCGTTGCTGCACTCGGGCCGTGCGCATCGCCTTGCACAACCATTCGCCCGCGCCCCTGTCGCTGAAGCGAAGCGATGACTACCGCTCCACGTCACGCCCGCTTCTGGAACGCGCCTTCGCCGCCTTCCAGGATGTCGAAAACGGCTTTGCGATGTCCTTGTCTCCAATCCGTCGGATCGATGGGCGATCGGCGGCAGTGCGCCGTGGGGATGCTGGCCCGACTCCGCAAGGATGATCTGATCCGTGTCGGTGCTGATGACGGGGTTGACGTTGTGCGTGGCCATGCTTTGGAGATCGCCATCGCATACTCGGACTGCATCCGACCACAAGATGGTGGGCCCACCAGGATTCGAACCTGGAACCAAAGGATTATGAGTCCTCTGCTCTGACCGTTGAGCTATAGGCCCCCGCGAGGCTGAGCAGTGTAGACCAGCGGCGGCGCCGGCGGCGGGCGCCCGGGGACGTCCGGCGGACGGTCCGCCGCGATGCCTACCGGCTCATCGAGTACGGCGCCTCGGCGCCGGTGCCGGGCCAGTCGCGGTTGGGCTCGGCCTGCATGGCGAAGCGCAGTTGGCCGCCGGCGAGGATCTCGTCGTGGCGCAGGAAGGCGCGCACCAGCGGTTGGCCGTTGAGGGTGGCGGAGGCGATGTAGCCGTGGCCGCGCTCCAGGCCTTCGGCGACGATCTCGAAGGTGCGGCCGTTGGGCAGGTGCAGGCGGGCGCGCGGCAGGAAGGGGCGGCCGATGATGTATTCGCCGCTGCCGGGCGCGACGGGATAGAAGCCCAGCGCGGTGAACAGGTACCAGGCCGACATCTGGCCGAGGTCGTCGTTGCCGGCGAGGCCGTCGGGCCGGTCGGCGTACTGGGTGGCCATGATCTGCGCCAGCCGCGCCTGGGTGCGCCAGGGCTGGCCGGCGTGGGCGTAGAGGTAGGCGACGTGGTGGCTGGGCTCGTTGCCGTGGGCGTACCAGCCGATCAGGCCGGTGATGTCTTCCATGTGTTCGAAGATCGCGGGATCGACCTCGGCGTCGAAGACCGCGTCGAGCCGGCCGAGCAGCGCGTCGGCGCCGCCGTGCGCGGCGGCGAGGCCGGCGACGTCGTGCGGCACGTACCAGGAGTACTGCCAGGCGTTGCCCTCGGTGTAGTCGGTGCCGTAGCCGCTGGCGGTGGGGTCGAACGGGGTGCGGAAGCTGCCGTCGCGGTTCTTCGCGCGCATGAAGCCGGTGCCGGGGTCGAAGACGTGGCGCCAGTGGGCGGCGCGGGCGTCGAAGTCGCGGGCGACGTCGGCGCGGCCCATCGCCTGCGCCATGCGCGCGATGGTCCAGTCGCCGTAGGCGTATTCGAGCGTCTTGGAGGCGGCCTCGCCCTCCTCGTCGATCGGCACCCAGCCCAGTTCCATGTACTGGCGCAGGCCGTCGTAGGGGCCGTAGGAGGCGCTGGCGACCATGGCGTCGAGCGCTTCGTCGGCATCGAAGCCGCGGATGCCCTTGAGCCAGGCATCCGCGATCACCGGCACCGCGTGGTAGCCGATCATCGTCCAGGTCTCCAGCCCGTGGAACGACCACACCGGCAGGACGCCGTAGGGGCTGTGGCGCCGGTGCGCCAGGAGCGAATTGACGAAATCGGCATTGCGCCGCTCGGGCTGCACCAGGGTCAGCAGCGGGTGCAGCGCGCGGTAGGTGTCCCACAGCGAGAAGGTCGAGTAGTGGGTGAAGCCTTCGGCCCGGTGCACGGCGTTGTCGGGGCCGCGGTAGCGGCCGTCGGCGTCCATGAACAGCGTCGGGCCGAGCAGCGCGTGGTACAGCGCGGTGTAGGCGCTGCGGCGCTCGGGCTCGGGCGCTTCGATGTCGAGCACCGACAGCGCCTCCACCCATTGCCGCTTCGCCTCCGCGCGCACGCGGTCGAAGTCGAAGTCCGGCACCTCGGCGTCGAGGTTGGCGATCGCGGCGGCCTCGTCGACCGGGGAGATCGCCACCTTGACCACCAGCGGCGCGTCGAGCGGGCCGAAGTCGAAGGTGCCGACCAGTTGCCGGCCTTCGATCTGCGCGCGCTCGCCGGGCGTGCGGTCGGCGGGCGGGGCGAAGCCCTTGTAGCGGATGTCGGTCTCGGTGTTGTGGAACGCGTGGCCCTGCAGCGGCCGCGAGAAGCGCATGGCGAAGTAGAGCTGGCGGCCGGGCGCCCAGCCGCGGGTCTCGCGGAAGCCGGTGATGGTGCCGTCGGGCATGCGCCGCAGCCGCGACCACAGGATCTTGCCGGGGTAGTCGTACATCGAGGTGCGCAGGTCGAGCAGCACGCGCGCCGGCGCGCCGGCCGGGAAGGCGTAGCGGTGCACGCCGGCGCGCGCGCTGGCGGTCAGCTCGGCGCGCACGCGGTAATCGTCCAGGGTGACGGCGTAGTAGCCGGGCTCGGCGTGCTCGTCGTCGTGGCGGAAGCGCGAGGCGTAGCCGCTGCGCGGCACCTCCGGGTCGCCGCGCTCCAGGCCGGGATCGCCGGTGAAGGGCATCAGCAGCACGTCGCCGAGGTCGGAGTGGCCGGTGCCGGAGAAGTGAGTGTGCGAGAAGCCGACGATGCTCTCGTCGTCGTAGCGGTAGCCGGCGGCCCAGTCGTAGGCCCGCTCGCGCGGCTGGATGCGGGTGTCGGGACTCAGCTGCACCATGCCGAAGGGCACCGTGGCGCCGGGATAGGTGTGGCCCTCGCCGCCGGTGCCGATGAAGGGATCGACTGCGTCGAAGGCGCGCTCGCCCACCGCGGTCGGGCCCGCCAGGGCCGTGCCGGCGGCCATCAGCGCGCCGAGCGCCGCCGCCATCGTCGCGCCGCGTCGAACCATGTTCGCCCCCCTCTTTGGATCGATCCAATTGGCGCGACCCTAGCATCGCCGCGGTGGCCGGGCATGCTGCATTGCACGATGCCGCGACCGTGCGCTGGCCTCACCATGCCGCCGTTGAACCGATCCAAGCCCCCATGCCCGCCGAGCGCCCCGCAGCCCGCCGCGTCACCCTGGCCGACATCGCCGCCGCCTGCGGCCTGTCCAAGGCCACGGTGTCGCTGGTGCTGCGCGACAGCCCGCTGGTGCATCCCGATACCCGCGCCCGCGTGCGCGCGGAGCTGGAGCGGCAGGGCTACGTCTACCACCGCGGCGCGGCCAGCCTGCGCCGGGGCGGCTCGAACGCGGTGGCGCTGGTGGTCAACGACCTGGCCAACCCGTTCTTCGCCGAGTTCGCCGCCGGCGTGGATGCGGCGCTGGCCGAGGCCGGCTATGTACTCCTGCTGGGCAGCACGGGCGAATCACCGGAGCGGCAGCAGGCGGTGCTGGCCTCGCTGGTCGAGCACGGGCCGGCGGCGCTGATCCTGTCGCCGGCCGAGCACACCGACGGCGCGCGCCTGCGCCGGCTGCTCGGCCCGCGGCTGCCGGTGCTGGTGTTCAACCGCGCGCTCGACGGCGAGGCCGCGGCGAGCTGGGACTACCTCGCGCTGGACAACCGCCAGGGCGCGCGGCTGGCCGCCGAGCATCTGCTCGCCCACGGCCATCGCGCGATCGCGTTCTTCGGCGGCCACCGCGATTCCAGCTCCTGCGAGGAGCGGCGCGCGGGCTACCGCGATGCGCTGGCCGCGGCCGGCCTGGCGCCGGACCCCGGCTGGCTGGTCGAGTGCGCGCCGACGCGGCTGGAAGCGGCGCGCCACGCCGGTGCGCTGTTCGCGCGCGATCCGGCGCCGACCGCGGCGGTCTGCTACAACGACGCCGTCGCGCTCGGGCTGATGGCCGGGCTCGCCGCGCGCGGCCGCCGCGCCGGCGCGGACTTCGCGGTGGTGGGCTTCGACGACATCGCCGAGGCGGCGGTGGCCGTGCCGCCGCTGACCACCGTGGCCGCCGCCCCGCGCGAGCGCGGCCTGCAGGCCGCGCGCCTGGTGCTGGCGCGCCTGCGCGGCGAACTGCCCCCGCCGCCGCACGCGGTGGTCGCGCCGGTCACGCTGCGCGTGCGCGACAGCAGCCGCACCCTTTCCGATTCCCCGACCCAAGGAACTGCCGCATGAGCGCACCGACGCGCCCCATGTCCAATACCGCCGCGATCGCCGTGGTCAGCCTGATCTTCTTCACCTGGGGCGGCATGACCAGCCTCAACGACGTGCTGATCCCGCATCTGAAGGCCGTGTTCTCGATGAACTACGCGCAGACGATGCTGATCCAGTTCACCTTCTTCGGCGCGTACTTCCTGATGTCGCTGCCCTCGGGCGCGGTGGTGGCGCGGGTGGGCTACAAGGCCAGCATCGTGGTCGGCCTGCTGGTGGCCGCGGCCGGCGCGGCGATGTTCTATCCCGCCGCGCGGCTGCCGTCGTACGGGCTGTTCCTCAGCGCGCTGTTCGTGCTGGCCAGCGGCATCACCCTGCTGCAGGTGGCGGCCAACCCGTACATCAGCCTGCTGGGCAGCGCGGCCACCTCGCACAGCCGGCTGACGCTCGCGCAGGCGCTGAACTCGCTGGGCACCACGCTGTTCCCGCTGCTGATCGGCCCGCTGATCCTGGTCGGCGCGGTGCTGGGCGCGGACGAGATCGCGGCGATGAGCGCGGCCGAGCAGGCCGCCTACCGTGCCGCCGAAGCGCGCTCGGTGGAGCTGCCCTACCTGATGCTGGCCGGCGGCCTGCTGCTGATGGCCGCGTTCGTGGTGCTGATGCGCATCCCGTCGCTGCGCGAGGCCACCGACGCCGGCGACGAGGCCCGCCATACCTACCGCGAGGCGCTGTCGTTCCCGCGCGTGCGCTGGGGCATCCTCGGCATCTTCCTGTACGTGGGCGCCGAGGTCTCGATCGGCAGCTTCCTGATCAACTACATGGCCGAGCCCGCGATCGGGGGCCTGCGCGAGGCCGACGCCTCGCGTTTCCTGGCCTTCTACTGGGGCGGCGCGATGGTCGGCCGCTTCATCGGCGCGGCGCTGATGACCCGTTTCGATGCGCGCCGGCTGCTGGCGCTGAGCGCGGTGGTGGCGTGCACGCTGCTCGCGGTCACCATGACCACCGAGGGCCGCGTGGCGATGTGGAGCGCGCTGGCGATCGGGCTGTTCAACTCGATCATGTTCCCGACCATCTTCACCACCGCGATCGAGGGCCTGGGCACGCTGACCAGCAAGGCCTCGAGCCTGCTGGTGATGGCGATCGTCGGCGGCGCGATCGTGCCGCTGGCGCAGGGCGCGCTCGCCGACGCCATCGGCATCCAGCACGCGTTCGTGGTGCCGCTGCTGTGCTACGCCTACATCGTCTGGTACGGGCTGCGCGGCTCGCAGCTCGGCGGCGGCGCGGCGACCGTCGGCGCGCCGGCCACGGCGCGCCCCGGGCCGATGCACTGATGGCCCAGGCCCGCACCGCCGTCGTCTGCTTCGGCGAGGCGCTGATCGACTTCCTCGGCGGCCCGGCCGAGCCGGGCGCGCCGCGCTGCTTCCTCGCCCAGCCGGGCGGCGCGCCGGCCAACGTCGCGGTGGGCGTGGCCCGGCTCGGCGGCCGCGCGCGCTTCGTCGGCATGCTCGCCACGGACCTGTTCGGCGACGCGCTGCTGGAGGCGCTGCGCGCGCACGGCGTCGACGTCGCCCAGGTGCGACGCACCGCCGACGCGCCGACCGCGCTGGCCTTCGTCTCGCTGGACGCCGGCGGCGAGCGCAGCTTCAGCTTCTACCGCCCGCCTGCCGCCGACCTGCTGTTCCGCGCGCAGGACTTCGACGAGGCCGCGTTCGCCGACGCGGCGGTCTTCCACGTCTGTTCCAACAGCCTGACCGAGCCCGCCATCGCCGGGGCCACCCTGCACGGCATGGCGCGCGCCGCGGCCGCCGGCGCGCTGGTCAGCCTCGACCTCAACCTGCGACCGGCGCTGTGGCCGCGCGGCGCCGATCCGCGCCCGGTGCTGTGGCGCGCGCTCGCGCTGGCGCGGCTGGTCAAGCTCAGCCGCGAGGAACTGGCCTTCCTGGCCACGGCGAGCGACGAGGACGCGACGATCGCGCGGCTGCTGGGCGAGGCCGCCGAGGCGGTGGTGGTCACCGACGGACCGGCGCCGGTGCGCTGGTGGACGCGCGCGCGCGCCGGCACCGCCCCGACCTGCCCGGTGGACGCCGTGGACACCACCGCCGCCGGCGACGGCTTCGTCGCCGGCCTGCTGTGGCGGCTGACCGCGCGCGGCATCGGCCCGGGCGATCTCGCCGCCGCCTTCGAAGACGACGCCGTGCGCGCCGACCTGCTGCGGCATGCCGCGGCCGCCGGTGCGCTGGCCACCACCCGCCACGGCGCGTTCGCGGCGATGCCCGATGCCGACGCCGTGCGCGCCCTGACCGGAACCGCCCGATGAACCTGCCCGCCACGCCCCTGCCCGATTTCACCGCGTCGCAGGTTCTGCGCGCGCACGTCGCCGACACGATGGCCTTCTACCACCCGCGCGCGATCGACCCGGCCGGCGGCTTCTTCCACAGCCTGCGCGACGACGGCCGCATCGCCGAGCGCAGCCTGCGCCACCTGGTCAGCAGCACGCGCTTCGTCTACGGCTACGCGCTGGCCGCGGTGGAGTTCGCCGATGCGCCGCTGGCCGCCGAGTACCGCGACGCCGCCGCGCACGGCCTGCGCTTCCTGCGCGAGGCGCACCGCGACCCCGGCTCCGGCGGCTACGCGTGGACGCTGCGCGACGGCGTGCCCGAGGACCGCACCCAGCACACCTACGGGCTCGCCTTCGTGCTGCTGGCCTATGCCAGCGCGCGCAAGTCCGGGCTGGACACCGCGGCGTGGATGGACGAGACCTGGGACCTGCTGGAGACGCACGCCTGGGACCCGGCGCACGGGCTCTACCGCGACGAGGCGGATCGCGACTGGCGCTACAGCGACTATCGCGGCCAGAACGCCAACATGCACCTGTGCGAGGCGCTCATCGCCGCGCACGAGGCCGACGGCGGCCCGCGCTGGCTGCCGCGCGCGCTGGCGCTGGCCGACGCGATGACCCGCCGGCAGGCGTCGCTGGCCGGCGGCCTGGTCTGGGAGCACTACTGCGCCGACTGGTCGGTGGACTGGGACTACCACCGCGACGATCCCACCCACCTGTTCCGGCCCTGGGGCTTCCAGCCCGGCCACCAGGTGGAATGGGCCAAGCTGCTGCTGCAGCTGCGCGACCACCTCGGCGCCGACGCCCCGGACTGGCTGCTGCCCACCGCGCGACGGCTCTACGACACCGCGCTCGCGCACGGCTGGGACGACGCGCATGGCGGCATCGTCTACGGGTTCGCGCCCGAGTCCCTGCGCGCGCGCTCGCCGGCGCCGGGCGAGCCGCCGCCCGACCTCGCCGCCGCGCCGATGTACGTCTGCGACGCCGACAAGTACTTCTGGGTGCAGGCCGAGGCCATCGCCGCGGCATGGCGACTGCACGCAGCCACCGGCGAGGCGCGCTACCGCGACGACTACCTGCGCCTGTGGGACTACGCCTGGCGCCATTTCGTCGACCACGTCCACGGCGCCTGGTACCGCATCCTCGATCGCGAGAACCGCCGCTACGACGACCTCAAGAGCCCGCCCGGCAAGACCGACTACCACACCATGGGCGCCTGCCACGACGTGCTCGCGGCGATGCGCGGCGCCGCGAGCCGGCGCAACGGCGCTACCGCTGCGGCTGCGGCTCGAACAGCAGGTCGTGGTAGTCGTAGCTGAAGTCGGCCAGTGGGGAGACGGCCTTCATCCGGATCTGCGCGACCTCGCCGTCCGCGTCCAGCGCGAAGGTGACGTAGGCGGGCTCGATCGAGGCGTCGTCCCAGTCCGCGCGGAAGGTGTCGTAGTGCCAGTGGCTCAGCGTGCCGGCCATGCCCGGGGTCTGCAGGAAGTCGATGCGCAGCCGGTCGCCCTGCGCTTCGATCGCGATCGGGCCGTACCAGGCATCGGCATAGCGCCCGGCGTAGCCGGCCGGCGGCAGCGAGGGCCGCGAGGCCTTGCGCGCCGGGCCGCCGGCGGCCTCCAGGGCGGCCAGGCCGTCGGCGAGGCGCTGCCGGTTCCAGGCGTCGAACGCGGCCACCCAGTCGCGCGGCGGCAGGCCGAGGTAGTGGTCGAGCAGTTCGTAGCCGAGGCCGCGCAGCACCGCCACGTCCTCGGCGTTGATCTGCAGCGAGATGCCGATGCCCCGTTCGGGCACCAGCACGACGAAGGCCAGCACGCCGAACACCGCGCCGCCGTGCTGCACGACCTTGACGCCGCGGTAGTCCTGCACGTTCCACCCCAGCGCGTAGCCGGAGAACTGCGGGGTGATGTCGGCGATTGGCTCGGGGAAGGGCCGGATCGGCACCGGCACCTGCGGATTCCACATCTCGCGCGCGCTGGCCTCGCCGTACAGCCGCGCGGCCTGCCCGTCCGGCAGCGCGCCGAGCGCGAGCTGCACCTGCAGCCAGCGCGCGAAGTCGTTGGCGCTCCACGACAGCCCGCCGGCCGGCGCGCCGACCTGCCCCAGCCCCTCGCGCTCGGGCAGCGGCTGCTGCGCGCCGAGGCCGCGCAGGCGCGGGTCGAGGCGCGCGTGCGGCTGCGCGCGGTTGGCGGTGGCGAAGCGCTCGTCCTCGTGGCTGGTGGCCGTGCGCATGCCGAGCGGGGCGAAGATGCGCTCGCGGACGAACCGCTCCCAGCTCTGCCCGCTCGCCGCGGCGACCACCTCGCCGGCGACGATGTAGAGGATGTTGTCGTAGGCGTAGCCGCTGCGGAAGCTGGTGGCCGGGCGGAGGTGGCGCAGCGCGCGCACGATGTCGGCGCGGCTGCGCGAACTGCGCGGGACGAACAGCAGGTCGCCCGCGCCCAGGCCGAGGCCGCTGCGATGCAGCAGCAGGTCGCGCACGGTCATCTCGCGGGTGACCCAGGGGTCGTACATGCGGAAGTCGGGCAGATGATCGACGACGCGGTCGTCCCAGCCGAGCCGGCCCTCGTCGACCAGGATCGCCAGCGCCGCGGCGGTGACCGCCTTGCCGGTGGAACCGGTCGGGAAGATCGTGTCGGCGTCCACCGCCCCGGGCGCGCCCAGCCGGCGCACGCCGTAGCCTTGCGCGTGCACGATCCGGCCGTCCTCGACGATCGCGATCGCCATGCCGGGGACGTCGTGCGCGCGCATGACGGCCTGCACGCGGGCGTCGAAGCCGGGCGGCGGCGCGGCCCACGCGGCGGCCGCCGCGCACCACGCGATCAGCGCGATCGCGGCGCGCTGCGGACGGATCTTGGCGGTCATGGGCGTCTCCTCGTGGGCGGTGGAAGGGTCTGTGGCGCCGTGCGGGCGCCGGCTCAGGCCAGGCAGGCGTCGACCAGCCGCGCGAAGGCGTCGCCGCCGCGCATCGGGTCGGCCACCGGCAGGCCGAGGCGCGCGGCGGCGTCCTCGATCGCCCGCCGCGCCGCGTCGTCGTCGAGGCCGCCGGTGTTGAGGCTCACGCCCGCGCAGCGGATCGCCGGGTTGGTGCGCGCGCCGAGCCGCAGCGCCAGCTCGATGGTCTCCTCGACCGAGGGCAGCGCGTAGTGCGGATGGCCGAGCACGCGCTCGCGGCCATGTGCGTGGCAGACCACGATCGCATCCGGCTGGCTGCCGTGCAGCAGCGCCAGCGACACGCCCGCATAGGCCGGGTGCGACAGCGAGCCCTGGCCCTCGATCACGTCCCAGTGGTCCGGGTCGGCGTCCGGCGACAGCAGCTCGGCGGCGCCGGCGGCGAAGTCCGCGACCACGGCGTCGATCGGGATGCCGCGCCCGGCGATCAGGATGCCGGTCTGGCCGCTGGCGCGGAAGTCCGCGTCGATCCCGCGCTGGCGCAGCGCGCGCGCCAGCGCGAGCGCGGTGTACTTCTTGCCCAGCGCGCAATCGGTGCCGACGGTGAGCAGGCGCCGGCCGCTGCGCTTGCGGCCGCTGGCCAGCGGCAGGCCCGGCGGCGGCTCGCGCACGTCGATCAGCCGGCGGCCGTGCGCGATCGCCGCCTGCCGCAGCGGCTCGAGATCGCCCAGGCGGGCGTGCAGGCCGGCGACGAGATCGAGGCCCGCGTGCAGCGCTTCCAGCAGCGGCGGCAGCCACGCGGGCGGGATCCGGCCGCCGGGATTGGCGACGCCGACGACCATCGCGCGCGCGCCGAGCGCGCGCGCCCGCGCCGGCGTCAGCCGCGGCAGTCCCGTGGTGATGGTCGCCTCGCGGCAGGCGAACTCGCCGACGCAGCGCTCGCGGGCCCAGTCGCGCAGCCCGAAGGCGGTCTTGGCGTAGCCGGGCTCGGCGATGTCGCCCAGGAACAGCAGGTAGGGCTGCGGGAGCGCATCGGCCTCGCGCAGCGCGGGAACGGCATTCGGCATGGGGGAGGCGCTCGGATGCGGTCGGGTGCGTCGTCCCGGGTGGCGGGCGGCGCTCGGAGTCAGAAGCGGTAGTCGAACTCGATGCCGAAGGTGCGCGGCTGGATCGGCACCGCGGCCAGGTGCCCGCGCGCGCCGGTGAGCGCACCGTCGATCGGCGCGATCGACGACCAGCCGTCCTCGCCGGTGACGTTGTTGACGTAGGCGCGCAGCGACCAGCGGTCGCGGCCGATGCCGGCGTACAGGTCGAGCGCGCGGTAGCTGTCGAGTTCCAGCGGCGGGGTCAGCGCCTCCCCCAGCACCGTGGAGGGATCGCCCGGCGCGGTCAGGCGCTGGCGCTCGGTGGTGTCGTTGACGCGATCGCCGGTCCAGCGCAGCGCGGCGCCGACCTGGCCGTCCAGGCCGCCGGCGGTGGCGAACGCGTACTCGGCGGTCGCCGACCACGACAACTTCGGCACGTAAGGCATGCGGTCGCCGCCCAGGCCGGTGTTGAGGATCACGTCGAAGCCGTCCTGCGGGATCACCGTCGGCTCGAAGTCGTTCTTGACGCTGGCGCGGGTGTAGGCCGCGTTGAGGCCGAGCAGCAGGCGGTCGGTGGCGCGGAACAGCGCCGCCAGCTCCACGCCCTCGCTCTTGGCCTCGCCGCCGTTGACCAGGCCGCCGATGCCGTTGAACGACGAGGCCACCTGGATGTCCTCCCAGTCGATCCGGAACGCGGCCAGGTCGAGCTGCACACGGCGCTCGGCGAACTGCGACTTCAGCCCGGCCTCGTAGCTGGACAGCATCGAGGAGTCCACGCTGGGCGGCATGCCGGCGAGCGCGACGTTCGGGCCGCCCGGCTGGTAGCCGGTGGCGGCGCGCAGGTACAGCAGCACGTCATCGGCGAGCTTGAACTGCGGGCTCAGGCTCCAGGTGAACACGTCCTCGCTGGATTCGCCCGGCGCGTCGCCGATGGGCGCGAGGATGCCGGCGCTGACGTTCTGGCTGAACCACTGCTCGTTGCGCGCCTGGCGGATGCCGGCGTCGAGCTTGAAGCGCTCGCCGATGCGCCAGGAACCGTTGGCGAACAGCGCGAGTTCCTCGTAGGTGCTCGGCAGCGCGATCCGCGCGAGCGTCGAATAGGCCTCGCCGCCGGCCGGCAGCGGCGAGCCGTCGCGCTGGCCCAGCCAGGCGAACTGGCTCTGCTCCGCGTCCTCCTTGGTGTAGAACACGCCGACCATCCACTCGAAGCGGCCGCCGCTGGCGGAGGTCAGGCGGAACTCCTGGGTCAGCTTGTCGAGGTCGAAGTCGTAGCGCGTGAACGAACTGCCGGGCTCGGGCAGGCCCAGCAGCTGGTCGGCCACTTCGCCGAACTGCACGGTGGTGTCGATCCGGTCCATCGTCTTCGTGTTCGACCAGCCGGTGGCGGAGACGAAATCGCCCCAGCCCAGGTCCCAGGCCAGGCTCAGCGAGGCCAGCGTCAGCTTCTTGTCGAACGGCTGCCGTTGCCAGCTGCGGCCCGACAGCTCGCCGGCCAGCGGCGCCCGGGTCTGCGGATCGAGCGCGACGCTGGCGCGGTCGTCGCTGCGCACGCGCTGCTGCAGCACCGACAAGCCGACGTCGACGGTATCGCCGTCCCAGGACAGCGCCGCGCGCGCGCCGGTCTGCTCGCCGGTGTTGACGTCGCGGCGGCCGTCGACGGCGTTGTCGGTGTAGCCGGGCAGGCCGTTGCGGGCGGCGCTGACGCGCAGGCCGAGCCGGTCGTCGTGCAGCGGCAGGCTGGCGCCGAAGCGCCCGTTCCAGTCGTGTCCGCCGTCCTGCACCGCGCGCCCGCCGAGGCCGACGCGGAACTCGCGGCCGGCCGCGTCCGGCGCATGGGTCACGTACTTGAGCAGGCCGCCGATCGCGCCGGCGCCGTAGAGCGTGCCCTGCGGCCCGCGCAGCACCTCGACCCGGCTGATGTCGTAGGGCAGCAGGTCGAGCATCAGCGCGCCCGCGCCCTGGTAGATGCCGCTGGAACCGACCGGCACCTCGTCGATGTAGGTCGCCACGGTGGCGCCCGAGGACAGCGCGGAGATGCCGCGCAGCGATACCGAGGTCAGGCCGGGGCTGCCGGCGTTCTGCACCTGCAGGCCGGGGATCAGGGCGGCGTAGTCGGACAGCGAGCTGGCGCCCAGGTTCTCCAGCTCGCGCTCGCCGACCACGCTGATCGAGGCGCCGACGTCGCGCACGTTCTCCACGCGCTTGTTGGCGGTGACCACCACGGTGTCGAGCGTGGACGCGTCGCCCGCGGCGAGCGCGCCGACGTCCTGCGCCAGCGCCGGCACCGCGGCGGCGCAGGCCAGGCTCGCGGCGACGGCCATCGACAGCGGGGAGCGGCACCACGGGCGTGCGGGCTGGAACGCGTTCATGTCTGGGCTCCCCGGCCGGTCGGCGGAATGGGTCATCGGAATCGAGCGGTCGACCACCCGGCGGGCCCCCTGGCGGCGATGCGCACCGGATATCCTGATTGGGGATCATGATCCCAATCGGAGAATTGTCAACTCGTTCGGAAAACATGCCGGATCGGGCCGGCCGCCGCGCCGCAGGTCAGGGCAGCGCGCGGATCGGCCGGTCCAGCCGCCACAGCAGCAGCGCGGCGGCGACCGCGAGCCCCGCCAGCAGCAGGAAGAAGCCGGCGTGGTCGAGCCTCGACCACAGCGTGCCGACGACGCCGGCCAGCAGGCTGCCGGCGAACACGGCGAGGAACCACGACGCGACGGTGGTCGCGCCGAGGCGCGCGGGCGCGAGCCTCGCGAACAGGCCGAGGCCGGTCGGCAGGATGTACAGCTCGCCCAGGGTCAGGAGGGCGAAGAACGCCAGCAGCCAGCCCCAGCCGACCCGCGATTCGCCGGCCACGGCGGCGACCGCGGCCAGCAGCCCGTAGGCGGCCGCGACGATCAGCGCGCCGATCGCCATGCGGATCGCCGGCGAGGTCTCGCGGCCGGCGTCGGCGCGGCGGCGCCAGGCCATCAGCAGCAGCGGCGTCATCGCGATCACCAGCAGCGGGTTCAGCGACTGGAACCAGGTCATCGGGATCGCGCGCCCCGCCCAGCCGCGGTCCACGGCGGTGTCGATCCACAGCGGCAGCGTGTTGCCGATCTGCTCGTAGGCGCCGCGGAAGATCGTCGCCGCGATCCCGACGCCGAGCAGCAGCCGCCACAGTCGGCGGCGATCGCCGCGTTCCTGCCGCGCATCCGCCGGAGGCGGCGGGGCGCGCGGCGGCTCCGGCGGCAGGTCGTGGCGGCCGGCGACGTAGATCGCCAGCCCCAGGCACATGCCGATGCCCGCGGCGCCGAAGCCGTAGTGCCAGCCGTACAGCTCGCCGAGCGTGCCGCAGACCAGCGGCGCGAGGAAGCCGCCGATGTTGAGGCCCACGTAGTAGACGTTGTAGGCGCGCGCGCGGCGCGGATCGTCGGCGCGGTAGAGGTCGCCGATCTGGCTCGGCAGGCTGGGCAGGAACAGGCCGTTGCCCAGCGCGATCGTGACCAGCGCGAGGTAGAACAGCGGCTCGAAGGCCATCACGAAGTGGCCCAGCGCCATGATCGTGCCGCCGAGGACCACCGCGTTGCGCTTGCCCAGCCAGCGGTCGGCGATCGCGCCGCCGAGGATCGGGGTGAAGTACGCCATCGCGGTGTAGGCGCCGTAGACGAAGGACGCCTTTTCCTGCGCGAACAGCAGCTGCTTGGTCATGTAGTAGACCAGCAGCGTGCGCATGCCGTAGTAGGAGAACAGCTCCCACGTCTGGGTGAGGAACAGCACGGTCAGCCCGCGCGGCTGCCCGAACCAGGTGCGGCCGCCGGGCGCGCTCAACCGGGGGCCCCCGGGCCCCAGACCTCGTCGCCGCAGACGATGCGGCCGTCCTCGTAGCGCACCGACGGGCTGCGGTCCTGCGCCAGGAAGATCGGGCCGTCGAGGTCCACCACGTCGCAGTACTGCCCCAGCACGAACGCGGGCGCGGCGGCGAGGCTGGTGCCGGCCATGTTGCCCACCATCACCCGCTTGCCGAGCGCGCGCGCGCGTCTGGCCATCAGCAGGCCCTCGGTGAGGCCGCCGCACTTGTCGAGCTTGATGTTGACCACGTCGAAGTGGCGATGGCGCGCCTCCAGCTCGGCGAGGTCGAGGATGCTCTCGTCGGCGGCGATCGGCACCGCGCGCGCGATGCCGTCGAGCTCGTCCTCGCGGCCGCGCGCGCAGGGCTGCTCCAGCAGCGAGACGCCGGCCGCGACCAGCGCCGGCAGCAGCCGCGGCAGCGTGGCGGCGTCGTAGCCCTGGTTGGCGTCGACGCCGATCCAGGCTTCCGGGCAGCGCGCGCGCACCGCGCGCACGCGCGCGGCGTCGAGGTCCGGCTCGCCGGTCAGCTTCAGCTTCAGCGCGCGCGCCTGCGTGTAGGCGGCCGCGCGCTCGGCCATCGTTGCGGGATCGTCGGCGCCCACGGTGAAGGTGGTCAGCAGCGGGCGCACGCCGTCGAGCCCGGCGAGCCGCCACACCGGCAGGCCGCTGCGCTGCGATTCCAGTTCCCACAGCGCGCAGTCGAGCGCGTTGCGCGCGCCGCCGGCGGGCAGCAGCGCGCGCAGCGCGCCGCGGTCGAGTCCGGCCTCGATGCGCGGGCGCAGCGCTTCGAGCGTGGCCAGCATCGTCTCCGGGCGGTCGTCGTTGTAGTAGACGCCGGCGGCCTCGCCGCGGCCGACGTGGCGGCCGTCGCGCAGCGTGGCCACCGTCGCCGGCATCGCCTCGAACACGTGGCCGGCGATGCGGAACGGCGCCGCCAGCGGCAACGGTTCGTTGTGAAGTTCGAGCTCGACCGGCACGGCTGCGCGCGCTCCCGGGGCTGGATGTGGCACGGGGCCGGCAGCACGGGCCGCCGGCCGGCCGGTTCAGTAGTACGCGCCGAAGCCGACGACGTGGTGGGCGATGCCGATCCACAGCAGGAACAGGCAGGCCAGCGCGATCAGCAGCGCCCACAGCTTGGCGAGCAGCCGCCGGCGGCCGCGCAGCACCTGCCAGGCGTTCCAGACCGCGACCGCCGCGCCCAGCGGCAGCACCACCGTGGCGAACAGCCGCAGCGCGACGATCGGGCCGTCGCTGCCGGGACCGGTCAGCTCCAGGTTGCCGAGCATCGCCACCACCAGGCCCAGCACCGAACCGATGGACAGCAGCACCAGCAGCGCCGCGATCCGCACCCACCGGTGCGCGCGCGCATCCGCGCCCGCCAGCCGGTAGGGCACGCCGTAATAGCGCCGCACCAGCGCCGAGACCGGCCACGCCACCACGGTCAGCAGCAGGATCGCCAGGCTCGCCGCCAGCAGCAGCGGCGCCAGCGCGGCCCAGGCCGACAGCCGCTCGAACAACATGATCGGCGCGTACGGCTCCAGGCTGAAGCGCGTCACCCGGCCGTCGACCACCTCGGCCGCCAGCCGGTCGCTGCTGGCGGTGTCCTGCCACAGGTAGGGCTCGATCTGGCGCCATCGCTTCGGCGCGCCGCTCGGGCCGAGCGCCAGGTTCACGCCGATCGTGCCGTCTTCGTTGGCCACCACCTTCACCGGGCCGAGCAGGTTGGCCAGCGAGAGGAAGCTGCTTTCGGGCCGGCGGCTGCTGACGTAGGTCCCCGCGATCTCACGCGCGTACCGCTTCGCCTCGTCCTCCGCCACGCGCTTCGGCGCCGCCGGCGGCCCGGGCAGGTAGCGGTCGGCGAAGCCGCGCGACAGCGCATAGCGGATGTGGCCCGTCGCGCCGTCGCGCCCGGAACTGTTCATCGACACGAACACGCCGATGCCGTCGTCGGGGAACAGCTGCAGGTCGCTGTGGAACCACTGCGTGTCGCCGCCGTGCGAGATCGCGCGATGGCCGTTGAGCGTGGTCTCGTAGAAGCCGAGCATCATGCGGTTGAGCGGCCCGACCGAAGCCTGTCCGGTCGAATGCATCGCGCGCGCGGTCTCCGCGCGCAGGATGCGGCCGTCGCCGTAGGCGCCGCCCTGCAGGTGCGCGATCATGAAGCGCGCCATGTCCGCGCCGGTGGAGGCCAGGCTGCCCGCGGGCGCCAGGCTGATGAACTCGTAGGGCTTGGGCTCGCCGTCCGATGCCTTGGCGTAGCCCTTCGACATGCCCGCCAGCAACGGCGCCGGCAGCGGCTGGCGGAAGCTGGAGCGCGCCATGCCCAGCGGCCGGAACAGGTGCCGCTCGACGTAGTCGTCGAAGGGTTCGCCCGAGACGCGCTCGACGATGTAGCCCGCCAGCGCCGTGGCGTAGTTGGAATAGGCCGGGGTGGTCCCCGGCACGTGGATGCGCTCGGGCACCCAGCGCTTGAGCGCGTCGCCCAGCGGCACCAGCTCCTCGGCGCGCGCGGTGATCAGCGCGCGGATCTGTTCTTCCATGCCAGTGGTGTGGGTCATCACCTGGCGCAGCGTCGCCGGCACGCCGTCGCGCGCCGGGATCTCGAAGTCGAGGTACTGGTTCACGTCGGCGTCGAGGTCGAGCCTGCCCTGCTCCACCAGCTGCATCACCGCGGTCCAGGTGAACAGCTTCGACACCGAGCCGGGGCGGAACAGCGTGTGCTCGGGATCGACCGGCGCGCGCGCGGCGAGGTCGGCGTAGCCGTAGCCCTTCTGCAGCAGCACCTCGCCGTCCTTCACCACCACGACCACCGCGCCGGCCACGTCGCCCGCGTCCAGCGCGTAGGGCAGGAAGCCGTCCAGCCAGGCCTCGAGGTCGGGGCGGGTCAGGCGGGCCGTCTCCGCCGGCGCCGGCGCGGGCGCGGGCTCGCCGGCCGTTTCCGCGGCCGGCGCGACCGGCGTCGGCGCCGGCACGGCCGCGGGCGGGAGCGAGGCTTCCTGCGCCGCGGCGCAGGCGAGCCCGGCCGCCAGCAGCCAGCCGCACAGGATCGAGGGAATCGCGCGCATCGAACGGTCTCCGGGCGGGGTGACGACTTCGGGACGCCGCGGCCGCGCCCGCACCGCGGCCCGCCCCTTCGACTGTCCTGATCTGGCGATCATGATCCCAATTGGAGAATTGTCAACCGGGACCGAGCCGATGCACCTCAGCGTATCGATCGCGGCCCTTCCCAGCGATCCCCGGCGGGGCGATCATGCTCCCCCGCGGGCACGAGCCATCGCGGGCGTTCTCCTGGAGATCCGGCACGGATGACATCGCAACACCCCACCATCGGCGGGCTGCTGCGCTCGCTGCGCGCGCGCAGGGGCTGGACGCTCAAGCAGATGAGCGAGCATTCCGGCATTCCGCTGTCGACCCTGTCGAAGGTCGAGCACGACCGCCTGACCCTGACCTACGACAAGCTGCTGCAGCTCAGCCAGCGCCTGCAGCTGCGCATGTCGGAACTGTTCGCCGAGCAGACCGAGGCGCCCGAGCCCGCGGTCACCGCGCGCCGCAGCATCGGCCGGATCGAGGACGCGATCCGCGTCACCACGCCCAACTACGACTACCACTACCTGTGCCCGGAACTGCGCCGCAAGCGCATGATCCCGGTGCTGACCCGGGTGCGCGCGAAGAGCCTCGACGAGTTCGGCGAGCTGGTGCGCCATTCCGGCGAGGAGTACGTCCACGTCCTGGAAGGCCGCGTGGAGGTGCATACCGAGTTCTACGACCCGATCGTCCTGGAAACCGGCGAATCGGTGTACATCGACTCCAACATGGGCCACGCCTACATCGCCGCCGACGGCTGCGACGAGGTGCTGCTGCTCGGCGTCTGCTCCAGCGCCGACGAGCACCTGATGGAATCGCTGATGACGCTGCACGCCGACGAGAGCGCGCCGCAGGCGCGAGCGCCCGCGAAACCCGCCAGGCGCATCGCGAAGAAGAAGCCCGCCAGACGCTAGGCGGCATCGACATTCATCGCGCGAAAGCGGTCCCTCCCGGGGGCACGCGGTCTTTGCCTTCCCCCGCAAGCGGGGAACACTCTGTTTTTCCCTTCCCCCGCAAGCGGGGGAAGGTGCCGAAGGCGGATGGGGGCACGCCGCAGGCGTGTAAAGCGGCCCTCATCCGGCGCTTGCGGGAGAAGGAACAAGATGAGCCCGCTTGCGGGAGAAGGGGCGACATGGCCCCGCTCGCGTGAGAAGGAACGGCATGTCCCGCTTGCGGGAGGAGCGACAGCGCCGGTGCTGCAGGTCGAATGCCGATACACCCCGGCGGCGGCGCAGCTTGCGCCCTCCGGAAACGCGAAGCCCGCCTGACGGCGGGCTTCGTCGCTGCGACCGGTTCCGGGCCCTCGGCCCGCGGCCTCAGTCGATGTCGAGGAAGCTGCGCAGCTGCTCGGAGCGGCTGGGGTGGCGCAGCTTGCGCAGGGCCTTGGCCTCTATCTGGCGGATGCGTTCGCGGGTGACGTCGAACTGCTTGCCGACTTCCTCGAGGGTGTGGTCGGTGTTCATGTCGATGCCGAAGCGCATGCGCAGCACCTTGGCCTCCCGCGGGGTCAGGCCGGCCAGCACCTCGTGGACGGTCTCGGAGAGGTTGATGTTGGTGGTGGCCTCGACCGGGGACTCCACGTTGGTGTCCTCGATGAAGTCGCCCAGGTGCGAATCCTCGTCGTCGCCGATCGGGGTCTCCATGGAGATCGGCTCCTTGGCGATCTTCATGACCTTGCGGATCTTGTCCTCGGGCATGTCCATCTCCTTGGCCAGCTCCTCCGGCGTGGCCTCGCGGCCGTACTGCTGGAGCATCTGGCGGGAGATGCGGTTCAACTTGTTGATCGTCTCGATCATGTGCACCGGGATGCGGATCGTGCGCGCCTGGTCGGCGATCGAGCGGGTGATCGCCTGGCGGATCCACCAGGTGGCGTAGGTCGAGAACTTGAAGCCGCGGCGATGCTCGAACTTGTCCACCGCCTTCATCAGGCCGATGTTGCCCTCCTGGATCAGGTCCAGGAACTGCAGGCCGCGGTTGGTGTACTTCTTGGCGATCGAGATCACCAGGCGCAAGTTGGCCTCGACCATTTCCTTCTTGGCCTTGCGCGCCTTCGCCTCGCCGTAGGCCATCGCCCGGTTGATCTCCTTGAGATCGGCCAGGGTCACGCCCATCGCCTTCTCGGTGGCGATGATCGCTTCCTGCTCGGCGATGATCTGCTCGCGCACCTCGCGCAGGCCCGAGGACCACTTCTGCTTGCGCTTGAGCATCTCGTCCACCCAGCCCAGGTTGGTCTGGTTGCCTTCCCAGGCGCGGATGAAATCCTTGCGCGGCATCTTGGCCACGCGGGTGGACAGGTCGAGGATGCGACGCTCGCGGTCCTTGATCTCGTTGACCACCTCGCGCAGCTTGCGCACCAGCGTATCCACCAGCGGCAGCGGCAGCTTGAAGGTGACGAAGATCTCGGCCATCTCCTCGCGCAGCTTCAGCACCGGCTTGGCGGTGGGGCCGTTCTTGGCGTAGGACTTCAGGAACTTGGCGTACAGCGCGCCCATCGCCTCCATGCGGCGCGCGACTTCCTCCGGGTCGGGGCCGGAGGGACCGGCTTCCTCGGCCTCGCCGGCGTCGTCGTCCTCTTCCTCGTCGGCATCGGCGTCGGCGTCGGCATCGACGTCGGCCGCGCGCGCCTCCTCGGCGGCGGCCGCGGCGTCTTCCTCCTCGAGGTGGTCGTTGAAGCCGACCACGATCTCGGCCAGGCGCTTCTTGCCCGCCTTGTGCTGCTCGTAGTCCTCCAGCAGCAGCTGCACCGACCACGGGAAGCTGGCCACCGAGGCCAGCATCTGGTTCAGGCCCTCCTCGATGCGCTTGGCGATCGCGATCTCGCCCTCGCGGGTCAGCAGCTCGACCGTGCCCATCTCACGCATGTACATGCGCACGGGATCGGTGGTGCGCCCGCCTTCGCCGTCGAGCGCGGTCAGGGTGGCGGCGGCCTCCTCGGCGGCGGTGTCGTCGACATCGCGGTTGCCGCCGGACTCGCCGGCCAGCAGCAGGGTCTCGGCATCGGGCGTGGTCTCGTGGACCTGGATGCCCATGCCGTTGATCATGCCGATGATGTCTTCGATCTGCTCCGGATCGACGAGGTCGTCGGGCAGGTGATCGTTGACCTCGGCATAGGTCAGATAGCCCTGCTCAAGGCCCTTGCTGATCAGCTGCTTGATGTCGGACTGCGGCGCTGCCTGACGTTCGTTGGCCATAGAATCGCGCTACCGGAAAATGGGGAAAAAGTGAACCCGTAATTATACCATCGGGGCGCCCGCCCCGCCCTGCCGGGCGGCGGACGCCGCCTGCGGCGCGGTTCAGGAACGCGGCAGGCGAGTGCCGGCGCCAGCGCCCGGCCCGCCCGATATGGGCCCGCTCCGCCGGTTTTCCAGCGCCGGCCACGGGGCCCCGGTTCACGCTCGCCGGACGCGCCCGCGCGGCGCGGGCCCACAAGCGGCGCCGGCGAACCCGGCGGCCGCGCCGTTCAGGACCGGAGCAGGAAGGTGACCGGCCCGTCGTTGACCAGGCCGACCTCCATGTGGGCGCCGAAGCGGCCGGTTTCCACCCCGGGCGCGTGCCGGGCGCGGCAGGCGGCGACCAAGGCGTCGAAGACCCGCTCGGCGGCCTCCGGCGCCGCCGCGGTGCTGAAGCCGGGCCGCATTCCGGAGCGGGTGTCGGCGGCCAGGGTGAACTGGCTGACCAGCAGCAGGCCGCCGCCGGTCTCGGCCAGCGAGCGATTCATGCGCCCCGCCGCGTCGCCGAACACCCGGTACCCCAGCAGCCGCGCCGCCATCCGCTCGACCTGCGCCGCACCGTCGCCGGGCTCCACCCCGACCAGGGCCAGCAGCCCGGGACCGATCTCGCCCACGACCTCGCCACCGACGACGACGCGGGCCTGGGAAACGCGCTGGATGAGGGAGAGCATGGGGGGGCAGGGGCCGGGGGCCAGGGAGGAGCGAGGAAAGTATCGCGATCGCCTTCGCGCGGTGAAGGCCCCTGCCCCCCGACCCCTGGCCTCTGACCTCTGCCCCCCCGCCCCACTACACTTGCCGGGATGTCCGATCTGCTCGCCCGCCTCCTCTACGCGCTCGCCGCCGGCTTCGCGCGGCTGCCGTGGCCCTGGCAGCGCGCGATGGCCGGCGGACTGGCGCGGACGTGGATCCGGCTGGATGCGCGCGAGAGCCGGGTTGCGCGGCAGAACCTGGAGATCGCCTATCCCGAGTGGCTGCCCAGCGAACGCGACGCCTGGCACCGCGCGGTGCTGCGCACCACCGCGCTGCAGTTCGTGGAAACCCTGCGCTTCTGGACCCAGCCGCACGCGCGCAACCTGGCGCTGATCCGCCAGACCCACGGCGTGGCCCACTTCGATGCCGCGCTGGCGGCCGGGCGCGGCCTGATCGTGGCCGCGCCGCACTACGGCAACTGGGAGCTGCTGAACCAGTGGCTGGCCTCGCGTACGCCGATCTCGGTGCTGTACCGGGCGCCGGAGTCGAGCGTCGGCGAAGCCTTCCTGCGCCGGGTGCGCGCCGACGCCGGCGACCGGGTCACCCAGATCCGCGCCGAGGGCCCGGCGGTGCGGCAGTTGTTCAAGCTGCTGCGCGAGGGCGGGGTCGCCGGCATCCTGCCCGACCAGCAGCCCAAGGCCGGCGAGGGCGAATACGCGCCGTTCTTCGGCAAGCGCGCGCTGACCATGACCCTGCTCGGCCGGCTGGCGGCCAGGACCGGGGCGACGGTGCTGTTCGCCTACTGCGAGCGGATCGGCGCCGGGCCGGAGTTCGCGCTGCGCATCGAGCCGGCGCCGCCGGCGCTGGCCTCGGACGATCCGGCGGAGTCGGTGGCCGCGCTCAACGCCGCGGTGGAGCGCATCGCCCGCCGCGACCCCGCGCAGTACCAGTGGACCTACAAGCGCTACTCGCTGCGCCCGCCCGGCAGCGGCGAGCCTTACCCCTACCCCAAGGCGCACGAGGTCCCCGGCGCCGACGAAGGCGCCGCATGACCGATCCCGATCGCGACACGCCCGACGCGGCCGCGGCCGACGCGCCGCCGCCCGCCCCGGCGCCGTCCGCGCCGTCCGCGCCATCTACGCCGCCTGCGCCGCCGCACGGCGACACCGGCTGGCAGGCGCTGCCGCCGCGCGCGCGCTGGCTGTTCGTGCTCTCGGGCGCGCTGGGCTTCGCGCTGCCGGGCGCGATCGGGCTGGCGGTCCTCGGCACCCTGCTCGGCGGCGGCGAGAGCGTGCGCACGCTGATGCTGTCGGCCTGGGCCGGCACGCTGGCCTGGGGTGCGTGGATGGGCCTGCGCCGCTACCGCTACACCCGCTGGCGGCTGGACGCCGACGGCTTCGGCCTGCAGCGCGGGCGGCTGTGGTTCACCGAGACCCGGGTGCCCGGTTCGCGGGTGCAGCACATCGACATCCGCCGCGGGCCGCTGGAGCGCCGCGCCGGGCTGTCGACGCTGCTGGTCCACACCGCGGGCACCCGCGACAGCGCGGTGGCGGTGCCGTGCCTGGACGCCGGCGACGCCGAGCGCCTGCGCGACCGCCTCGCGGCCTGGGTGGGGGCGGATGACGACGAGGCCTGAGCCGCCCCCGGGCGATGGCGACACCCCGCCCCCGCTCGACGCGGCCGAGGCGGCGCTGCCGACCGCGGCGGAGCGGCGGCTGCATCCGCTGTCGTGGGTGTTCGTGCTGTCCTCGCAGGTCGGGCAGATGCTGCTGCCGCTGCTGGCGGTGGCGATCTTCGGCGCGCGCGGCGAGGACAACATCCGCTTCGCGCTGCTGATGATCGTGCTGGCGGTGCTGCTGGCGGCGGCGATCTGGCGCTACCTGACCTTCACCTACCGCATCGGCGAGGACAGCGTGTTCGTGCGCAGCGGCGTGCTGGAGCGCAGCCTGCGGCAGATCCCGTTCTCGCGCATCCACGACGTCGCCCTGCACCAGAACCCGCTGCACCGGCTGCTGGGCGTGGCGGAGGTGCGGCTGGAGTCGGCCGGCGGCAGCCGCCCCGAGGCGCGCATGCAGGTGCTGGCGCTGCCCGAGGCGCTGGCGCTGGAGCAGGTGATCCGCCGCCGCGGCAAGCCCGCCGCGGCGCCCGCCGAAGGCGCCGGCGACGCCGCCGCGACGACGCCCGAGGCGCGCACGCTGCTGACCCTGCCGCTGGGCGAGGTGGTGCGGCTGGGCCTGGTCTCCAACCGCGGCATGGTGGTGGTCGCCGGCGGCTTCGCGGTGCTGATGCAGGCGCTGCCCGACGACGTCGCCGGCGACCTGCTCAATCGCTACGCCGGCGAAGTCTTCGGCTACGCCAGCCACCTGGCCGGAACCGGCGTGCAGCGCGCGGCCGCCGCGGCGCTGCTGCTGGTCCTCGCGCTGCTGGCCCTGCGGCTGCTGTCGGTCGCGCTTGCGCTGGTGCAGTACCACGGTTTCCGGCTGGTCGAGGACGGGCGCCGGCTGAGCGTGGAGCGCGGCCTGCTCACGCGCATGCGCAACAGCGCGCCGCGGCGCCGGATCCAGGCCTGGACGCTGCGCGAGACCCTGCTGCACCGCCTGCTGCGCCGGCGCGCGCTGCATGTGGACACCGCGGTGATCAGCCGCGGCAACGAACTGCGGGGGCTGTCGGAACTGGCGCCGATCGCCACGCCGGAGGCCTGCGACGGCCTGGTGCGCCACCTGGCCGGCGCGCAGGCCTGGCCGCCGGCGCGCTGGGCGCCGCTGCACCCGCGCGCGTGGCTGCGCCTGCTGCTGCCCGGCGCGCTGTTCGCCGCCGCGCTGACCGCGGGCCTGTCGTGGTGGTTCGGCGCCTGGGGCCTGCTCGGCCTGCTGTGGCTGCCGTGGTCGGCGCTGGTGGCGGTGCAGCACGCGCGCCGCGCGGGCTATGCGCTCGATGCGCGCATGCTGGCAGTCCGCGAGGGCTGGTGGTCGCGGCACTGGCGCTTCGCCGAGATCGACAAGCTGCAGGCGCTGCGCCTGCGGCGCTCGCCGCTCGACCGCTGCAGCGGCATGGCCTCGCTGTGGCTGGACACCGCGGGCGCGGGGGCGATGTCGCCGCCGCTGCGCATCCGCCACCTGCCGGTGGCCGAAGCGCAGGCGCTGCTGGAACGCCTCAACGCCGCGGTCTCGCGGCGCCGGCTGCGCTGGTAGCGGCGCCGCGGCATCGCGTCGGCCGAGGGGGCACACACAAAAGACGATAACAATTATCATTCCCGCCCCCCCCCTTCGCTCCTGGCCCCCGGATGTCGCGACCCGCTTTCCGCCTCCTCCCCCATCCCCTGGCCCTCGCGCTGCTGCTGGCGCTGCCCGATGCCGCCGCGCAGGCGCCGACTGAGGGCCGCGAGCCGGAGGCGACCGAGCTCGACGCGGTGAAGGTGTTCGGCCGTGCGCAGACGCTGTACCGGTCGGAGGACGCCGCCGTGGCGACCCGCACGGACACCCCGCTCGCGCTGGTGCCGCAATCGGTCCAGGTGCTGCCGCGCGAGCTGATCGACGACCAGGCCGCCTACGACGTGACCGACCTGTACCGCAGCATCAGCGGCGTGAGCTACTTCAGCTACGCGGGGGTGACGCTGCGCGGCTTCCGCCAGGAGAACGTCCTCTACGACGGCCTGCGCGGCGATCCGTACGCGGGCTTCTCGGTGCCCCAGCTGTTCAACATCGAGCGCGTGGAGGTGCTGAAGGGCCCGGCCGGCGCCTTGTACGGCGGCGGCGAGCCGGGCGGCGTGATCAACTACGTGACCCGCAAGCCGCAGCGCCGGGCGCTGCGCCGGGTGGAGGTCTCGCTGGGCAACGAGGACTTCGCGGCCGGCTCGTTCGAGGCCACCGGCCCGCTGTCGGACCGGATGCGCTACCGGGTCGGCCTGCACGCCGACGGCGACGAGGGCGTGCGATGGAACGCGGACAGCGAGAGCCGGATCGGCGATGCGTCGCTGGCCTTCGACGTCGGCGTCGCCGGCGAGTTCACGCTGCAGGTGACCGACATCGAGCAGAACCTCGGCGGCAACCGGCTGCGCGGGGTGCCGGCGACCGACGACGGCGCGTTCCTGACCGACCGCCGCTGGAACCACAACGAGGCCACCGATTTCCTCGACATGGACGCGCGCGTGGCGCTGGCGCAGTACCGCGTCTCGCCCTCGACCGACTGGGACATCGAACTGTCGGCGCGCTGGTTCGAGAACAGCGAGCACCAGATCTACCACGAGCCGATGGGCCTGATCGACCGCGACGGCGACGGCACCGCCGAGTGGATGACCCGCCAGCTGCGCAACCAGCTCCGCGACAACGAAGGCCTGACCGTGGCCGGCAACGCCGTCTGGCGCTTCTCGACGGGCGCGGTCGAGCACAAGCTGCTGTTCGGTGCCGACGGCTACCGCCTGGACGCGGACTTCCGCGCGCAGACCGCCAACAGCGCCGACCTGGCCAGCGGCGCCGGCCCGGTACCGGGCATCGACCTGTTCGCGCCGGCCTACGGCCTGAGCTCGTACCTGGACTACGGGCTCGACGCGCTGCCCTGGCGCGGCACCAGTACCCGCGGCGTCCGCTACGGCGGCTACGTCCAGGACGAAATCGCGCTGACCCCGCGCTGGCAGGTGCTCGCCGGCCTGCGCTGGGACGGCTTCGAGGACGAGGACCGCCTCGGCGGCGGCCGCGTAAACGGTCACGACCTGAGCTGGCGGCTGGGCAGCACCGTCGTGCTGCGCGAGGGCGTGAACGCCTACGCCAACGTCGCCAGCGGCTTCGTGCCGCAGGCGACCGCCAACCAGGATCCCGCCGCGGGCGGCCCGTTCGACGCCGAGCGCGGCCGGCAGTGGGAGGCGGGTCTGAAGACCGAGCTCGCCGGCGGCCGCGTGATGCTGGGCGCCGCGCTGTACCGGATCGAACGCAGCAACATCGTGCAGGCCACCGGCGAGGTCGTGGACGGCGTCAACCAGCTCGCCGCGCTGGGCCTGGTGCGCAGCGAGGGCCTGGAGATCGACCTGCTCGCCGACCTCACCGAGCGCTGGGTGCTCAACGTCGCCTACGCCTACAACGACGCCCGCGTGGTCGAAGCCGGCAGCAACGGCATCACCAACGCCTCCGGCGACCGCTTCGCCAACGCGCCGCGCAACAAGCTGGGCCTGTGGACGCGCTACGACCTGCCGGCGTTGTCCTCGGCGTTCGGCTTCGGCCTGGACTACACCGACGAGCGCCTGAGCCTGGACGGCCAGCGGGTTGCGCCGTACACCGTGTTCGACCTGAGCTGGCAGACGACGCTCGGCCCGTGGAAGTTCCAGGCCAACGTCAAGAACCTGTTCGACAAGGTGTACGCGGCCAGCGGCTTCACCGAGCGCACCGGGCACTTCCCCGGCGAGCCCCGCCGGCTCTACCTGCAGGCCGCGTACGCGTTCTGACCGTCACCGTGCCCGCCGACGCGCCAGCCGGCCGCCAGCGCCCTTCCGCGAACGCGAAGAAGGGCGGCGGCCGACGCCTGTGGTTCGACCTGCACAGCTGGGTCGGGCTCAAGCTGTGCCTGCTGATGGGCTTCGTCTGCCTCACCGGCACGCTCGCGACGGTGTCGCAGGAGATCGACTGGCTGGTCTTCCCCGAGGCGCGCGTGGCGCCGGCGGCGCAGCACGCGAGCTGGGGTGCGCTGGTCGCCGCGGTGCAGCGCGCCTACCCGGCCTGGACGCTCGAATCGCTCACCGCGCCGCACGCCTCGCGCTTCGCCGCGCGCGCGACGATGCGCCTGCCCGACGGCACGCGCCGCTTCGCCTGGGTCGACCCGTACACCGCGCGGGTGACCGGCGACACGACGTGGTTCAACGCCCAGCGCATCCTGCGCAACACCCATCGCCATCTGATGCTGCCGCTGAAGGTCGGCGTGCCGCTGGTTTCGGCGCTGTCGCTGCCGCTGCTGCTGTCGCTGGCCAGCAGCGTCTTCATCTACAAGCGCTGGTGGCGCGGCTTCTTCGCCTGGCCGCGCGCCGACCGGCCGCGCCGGCTGTGGGGCGACGTGCACCGCCTCGCGGGCGTCTGGAGCCTGTGGTTCGTCGCGCTGATCGGCCTGACCGGCGGCTGGTACCTGGTCGAATCGCTCGGCGGCGATGCCGGGCCGCCGCCGGAGGTGGCGCGGCCGGAGGCGGGCGCGGGCGACGGGCGCGCCGATCCGCAGGCGATCGACCGCGCGATCGGCCAGGCCCGCCTGCGCTGGCCCGAATTGCGCATCCGCGGTCTGCACGACGTCGACGCGGCCGGGCTGCTCGTCGACGGCCAGGCCCAGGCCTGGCTGGTGCGCGACCGCGCCAACGCCATCGGCCTCGACCTGCGCGGCGGCACGGTCGCTGGCCTGCGCGACGGGCGGGCGATGACCCTGCACCAGCGCATCGCCGAGATGGCCGATCCCCTGCACTTCGGCACCTTCGGCGGCTGGCCGGTGCGCTGGCTCTGGTTCGCCTTCGGCGCCGCGCTGACTGCGCTGTGCTTCACCGGGATCTATCTGTACGGGCTGCGTATCGCCGACGCGCTGCGCTCGGCGCGGCGGCGGAGCACCGCATGAGGCGGGACGATCCGCCAGGGCCGTGGCGACTGGCCTGGCGCGGGATGGGCCGCTGGCGCTGGCTATGGCTGGCGCTGCTGCTGGTCTGGCTGTCGCAATTGCTCGCCGCCATCGCCGCCGCCTGAGACCGCAGCGGCGCTCGCGCCGGGGAGCGGCGACCCGCGATCGCCCCGGAACGGCGGCGACGCCGCCAGCTCCAGGCACAGCGCCTCGTAGCGGGCGTTCATGCGCTCGCGGCCGTATTCCGACAGCGCGCGTTCGCGCGCGGCCGCGCCCAGCCGCGCGGCCAGCGCGTCGTTGCGCAGCAGCCGTTCCAGCGCGTCGGCCAGCGCCGCCGGATCGGCCTCGGGCACCAGCAGGCCGTCGACCTCGTGCGCGATCGTCTCGCGCACGCCGGGCACCGCGCTGCCGACCACCGCGCAGCCGGCGGCCATGCCCTCGATCAGCGCCAGCGGCATGCCCTCGTAATGGGTGGAGAGCACCGCGATGCGATGCGTCGTCAGCAGTTCCGGCACGTTGCGGCACAGGCCGAGGAAGCGCACCTGTCCGTCGAGCCCGAGTTCCGTCGCCAGCCGCTCCAGCGCCGCGCGCTGGCGGGCCTTGCCGGCGCCGGCCAGCAGCACCGGCGGCTGCAGGCCGCGCGCGCGCAGCAGGGCCACGGCGCGCAGCAAGGTGGGATGGTCCTTCTGCTTGGACAGCCGCGAGACCATCACCAGCCCCGGCGTGCGCGCGGCCAGCGGGTGCGCGCCGGCATGCTCGAACGGCGCCAGGCGGATACCGTTGGGGATCGCCACGGTGCGCTCGGCCGGCATGCCCATGTCCAGCAGCACCTGGCGCACGCCCTCCGAGCAGCCGACGATGCGCGAGGTCCGCCGCGCCAGCCAGCGGGTCTGCGCCAGCCGCCAGCGGGTGTAGCGCTCGCGCGTGTTGTGCTCGACGTGCACCAGGTGCGGCACGCCGGCGAGCAGCCCGGCATAGCGGCCCCACAGGTGCTCGCTGAAGCCGTGCGCGACCAGCACGTCGGGCCGGAACGCGCGGCACAGCCGCACCAGCGCCAGGATGGTGGCCGCGTGCGACCAGCCCGGCACCACCCGCAGCGGGGTGCCGGCGGCCTCCAGCTCGGCGATGCGCGCCGGATCGGTCCTGCGCTTGCGGCGCAACACCAGCAAGGGCTCGACGCGCCCGCCGTCGCGACCGGCGTTGACCAGCTGGATCGCCACCTGGGTGGCGCCGCCCGAGAACCCGCCGGTGACGAAGTGGAGCACGCGCGGCCTGCGCGGCGCGCGTTCGCTCATGCGATGTGCTCCAGCCGCTCGATGCCGCGGCGGATGCGCCAGCCGCGCAGCCACCAGCCGCGGCGCCGGCATTCCTCCAGCAGCGACGGCAGCCCGGCCGGAAACAGCCGCCCCAGCGTCTCGCGCATCTGCGCGGCCAGGGCGAGGTCGTCGCGGGGCATCTTGTTCGCCACCGAGGACAGCGTGCGTACGCAGAAGTAGTCCACCGCGAAACGGGCGCGGGCGTTGAGCGATTGCGCGCGGGTCAGGCCCTCGTGCAGCTCGCGCAGCGACAGGTTCACGTCGCGGAACTTGTCGCCGTCGAGCGTGGCCAGCGCGCTGCCCGGCCGCTGCCGGTAGCCGACCCAGGTCTCGGGCACGTGGACGAAGCTGCGCACGCCGCGCACCAGCGCCGGGATCGCGGCCACGTCCTCGGCCAGCCGCCGGCCGACCGGGAACGGCGCGCGGCCCCAGGCCTCGCGACGCGCGATCTTCGACCACGGGTGCAGTTGCCGGGCCGCCAGCAGGCCGGCGACCAGCGCGTTGCGATCGGTCTCCAGCACCGAGCCGCGCCCGGCATAGGTGGACCGATGCAGTTCGCCGCGCATGCGGTGCTTGAGCGTGGTGCGCTCGCGCAGCACGCGGAAATCGCACAGCACCAGATCGGCGCCGGTGCGCGCGATCGCGGCCTTCAGTCCGGCGATCGCGCCGGGCAGCATCACGTCGTCGGAATCGAGGAACCAGACGTACTCGCCGCGGGCATCGGCCAGCAAGGTGTTGCGCGCGGCCGAGATGCCGCGGTTGCGGTCGTGGCCGAGCAGGCGGATGGTCTCGCCGTGGCGCTTGCGCAGGTCGCGCGCGATCTCGGGGCAGTTGTCCGGCGAGGCGTCGTCGAGCAGCACGATCTCCACCCCGCCATCGACCTGCGCCAGGATCGATTCCACGCATTCGCGCAGGTAGGGCTCGACCCGGTAGAAGGGCACCAGCACGCTCAGCCAGGGTTGCGGGGGCGACATGCGACTTGGAAGGGAGGAGGCCCGCGGAGTCTACACAGCGACACCGAAGGGTTTGGTTATCCGCCGGCCTTGCGCAGGCGGGCGTAGAAGAAGCCGTCCATGCCGTCCTCGCCGGGCAGGCGCTGGCGCCCGGCCCCGGCCTCGCGGCCGAAATCGGCCTCCAGCGGCTCGGCCGCGGCGCCGGGCGTGCGCGCCAGGAACGCGGCCACCTGGGTCGCGTTCTCCGCCGCCAGCACCGAGCAGGTCGCGTACAGCAGCACGCCGCCCGGGGCCAGCGTGCGCCAGCAGGCGTCGAGCAGCCGCGCCTGCAGCGCGACCAGCGCGTCGAGGTCGGAGGGCCGGCGGTGCAGCAGGATGTCCGGCTGCCGGCGCACCACGCCGGTGGAGGAACAGGGCGCGTCGAGCAGGACCGCGTCGAACGGCGCGCCGTCCCACCAGTCCTGCGGCCGCGCCGCATCGGCCTGCCGGAGCGCCGCGCCGTCGAGCCGCAGCCGGCGCAGGGTCTCGCCGACCCGCGCCAGCCGGCCGGCATCCACGTCGAGCGCGGTCAGCCGCAATGCCGGGTCGCGTTCGAGCAGGTGCGCGGCCTTGCCGCCGGGGGCGGCGCAGGCGTCGAGCACGCGCGCGCCGGGCGCCGGGGCGAGCGCATCGGCGACGCGCTGGGCGGCCCCGTCCTGTACCGAGACCTCGCCCTCGTCGAAGCCGGGCAGCGCGGCGACGGCCACCGGTGTGGGCAGGCGCAACGCGTCCGCCGGCCCGGCGGCCGGCGCCTCGGCCTCGATGCCGGCCGCCTGCAGGCGCGCGCGGTAGGCCTCGCGGTCGCCGCGGCGGCGGTTGACCCGCAGCCACATCGGCGCGGCGACCGCGCTGGCGGCGAACAGCGCTTCGGCCTCGTGCGGCCAGTCGGCGATCACGCGTGCGCGCAACCACTCCGGCCAGGCGGCGTCGGCGGCGGCCGGCGGCAAGCCTTCGCGCTGCGCGCGCCGCAGCAGGGCGTTGACCAGCCCGGCCTGGTGCGCGCGGCCGAGCGCGCGCGCCGCCTCCACGGTCGCGGCGACGGCGGCGTGCGCGGGCAGGCCGAGCGGGTCGAGCTGGGCGAAGCCGGCGTGCAGCAGCGCGCGCAGCGGGCCGTCGCGCGGCGGCAACGGGCGCGCGGTCCAGGCGGCCAGCGCGGCGTCGGCGCGCGGGTGCTGGCGCAACGCGGCGAAGCAGATCGCCTCCAGCAGCGCGCGGTCGCGGGCGTCGGGCAGGCCCGGCAGCGCCGCGGCCAGTTCCGGCCGCAGCGAGCGCCCCTTGCGCAGCACCGCGTCGAGCACGCGCGCGGCGGCCACGCGCACCGCCACGCCCGGGGCCGCCGCGGTCATCCGCGCGGCGCGCCCGGCACCGCCAGATCGCGGCGCGCGTTGAGCCAGTCGGCGGCGTCGATCGCCTTGCCGCCGGCGCGCTGCACGCGGCGCAGCCGCAGCGCGCCTTCGCCGCAGGCCACGTCCAGGCCCTCGCGGCCGGCCGCCAGCAGCGTGCCCGGCGCGCTGCCGTGGGCCAGCGGCAGCGCGGTGGCCGCGTGGATGCGCAGGCGCTCGCCGGCGACTTCGGCCTCGGCCACCGGCCAGGGCTGGAAGGCGCGCACGCGCCGGGCGAGCACTGCGGCCGGCTCGCGCCAGTCGAGCCGGGCCTCGGCCTTGTCCAGCTTGCGCGCGTAGGTGACGCCGGCCTCAGGCTGCGGCCGCGCCACCGGGCGGATGCCGGCGCGCAGCAGGCCCAGGCCATCGGCGAGCACCTGCGCGCCGAGCGCGGCGAGGCGGTCGTGCAGTTCGCCGCCGGTCTCCTCCGCGCCGATCGGGGTGCGCTGTTCCAGCAGCACCGGCCCGCTGTCCAGGCCCTTCTCCATCTGCATCAGGCACACGCCGGTCTCGGCGTCGCCGGCCTCGATCGCGCGCTGGATCGGCGCCGCGCCGCGCCAGCGCGGCAGCAGCGAGGCATGCACGTTCCAGCAACCGAAGACGGGCACGTCCAGGATCGCCTGCGGCAGCAGCAGGCCATAGGCGACCACCACCATCAGGTCGGGCTTGAGCGCGCGCAGCGCCTGCACCGAGGCCTCGCCGCGCAGCGTCTCGGGCTGCAGCACCTGGAAGCCGCGCGCCAGCGCCTCCTGCTTGACCGGCGACGGGGCGAGCGCGCGCCCCCGGCCGGCGGGCCGGTCCGGCTGGGTGTAGACGGCGACGATCTCGGCCTTGCCCGCCGCCGCGCGCAGCGAGGGCACGGCGAACTCGGGGGTACCGGCGAAGACGATTTTCATGGGCGGGGGACCGGGGATTCGGGATCGGGAATCGCGGATTCGGAAAACGCGAGGGCCGGGACGGGGGCGGGGCGGCGCTTCGCCGAATCCCGCATTCCCCGCTGCCGGCCGTCAGCCGCGCTTGCGCAGCTTGGCGAGCTTCTTCAGCGCCATGCTGCGCTTGAGCGGGGAGAGGTAGTCGATGAACAGCTTGCCGTCGAGGTGGTCGATCTCGTGCTGCACGCAGGTCGCCAGCAGGCCGTCCACCCGCATCGAGAACGGCTTGCCGTGGCGGTCCAGGGCCTCGACCTCGATGCCGTCGGCGCGGGTCACCTCGGCGTAGACGCCGGGGATCGACAGGCAGCCCTCCTGGTGGGCGCGCAGCTCGGCGGAACGCTCGCGGATCACCGGGTTGACGAACACCATCGGCTGGTTCCGGTCCTCGCTCACGTCCAGCACCAGGAAGCGTTCGAGCACGTCGATCTGCGGCGCCGCCAGGCCGATGCCGGGCGCCTCGTACATGGTCTCGAACATGTCGTCCAGGCGGCGCTGGAACGCCGGCTCGACGATCCGGGCCGCATCGACGTCCTGCGCGCGCTCGCGCAGATGCGGGTTGGGATACTCGATGATCTGCAGCAGGGACATGAAAAGGGGGCCTGGGTCACAACGGAAAAACGACCCCGACAGTGTAACCCCGGGCTCTTGCGCCCGGCCGCGATTTGTAGGCTATAGTGCCGGCGCTGCAAGGGGAAATATCCAAGGGGAGCAGGTACATGGCTCGCATGCTTGAGCGCCTTTCGCGGTCGCTGCGCACGGTTTGCGCCGTGTCGCTGCTGACCGTGGCCACCTACGCCGCCGCCCAGGGCGTACGCGGCGACCACCCCGACACCTACGTGGTCCAGCGCGGCGACACGCTGTGGGACATCGCCGGGCGCTTCCTGCAACGGCCGTGGCTGTGGCCGGAGATCTGGCAGGCCAACCCGCAGATCCAGAACCCGCACCTGATCTATCCGGGCGACGTCATCAGCCTGTCCTACCTCGACCGGGTCACCGGCGTGGCGGTACGGCCGGGACCGCGCCAGGACGCGGCGCCGATCGATGCGGTCGCGCTGTCGGACATCGAGCCGTTCCTGCGCGATCTGCAGGTGGTCGATGAGTTCGAGCACCTGCCCTACGTGGTCGGCCTGGAGGAAGAGCGCATGCGCGCCGCCGAGGGCCAGGTGGTCTACGTGCGCGGCCTGGCCGACGCCAATCCCGGCGACCGCTACACCATCGTGCGGCCGACCACGCGCTACCACCGGCTGGAGCGCTCCGGCCTGTGCTGTGACCTGTTCTACAAGGACGACCTCGACTTCCGCGGCCGCCACACCCGCGACGGCCGCCAGTTCTGGACCAACGTGGTGTTCCCCGACAGCGGCCGCGAGACCCTGGGCCACGAGCTGGTCCGGGTCGGCGGCGGCACGGTGACCCGCGGCGAGGTCGGCGGCATCCAGGTCGCCACCCTGCTGCTGGACCAGGAAGGCAACGAGGTGCGCGTGGGCGACCGGCTGATGCCGGTGAACCCGCAGCCCTACGACCTGCAGTTCTTCCCGCACCCGCCGCGCCTGCAGACCGAGTACGGCCGGGCCCGCGTGCTGGCGGTGGCCGACATGCTCACCTCCGGCGGCCCGCGCGACGTCATCGCCATTTCCGTGGGCAGCCGCGAGGGCGTGGACAACGGCACCGTGTTCTCGCTGTGGCGGGAAGGTTCCAGCAGCATCGACCGCGTCGAGAAGGGCCCCGACCGCGACCCGCAGACGGTGTTCTTCGAGAACAAGGTCCGCCTGCCGGACGAGTTCTCCGGCCACGCCATGGTGTTCCGCACCTACGAGCGCGTGAGCTACGCCCTGGTGATGGACAGCATCAAGCCGACCCAGGTCGGCTACCACCTCAAGCACCCCGACGCCCCCTACTGATTGCCGGCGGCCGCAGGCCGCCCACCGCCGCCCCTCTCCCGCCCGCGGGAGAGGGGGGGACCGCCTGCGACCCGCAGGCGGTGGGGTGAGGGCACCCCGCACCGCCGCAGGCCGCCCACCGCCGCCCCTCTCCCGCCCGCGGGAGAGGGGGGGGACCGCCTGCGACCGCAGGCGGTGGGGCGAGGGCCGCGCGCATTCCGAGCCGGACGCGCTCCGCGATCCGGCCCGCACCGCCCGCATGCCGATCCCCAGCGCTCCCCGCCCGAGCCCGCCACCTGCAGCTTTTCCGCATCCGCGGCGGGCGGCTTTCCTACGCCGCGCCACGTCGCCTCCCGACTGCGCAGCCCCGCCCCGTCGGGCCAAGCTGCGGCCATGCCCGCCCCGCACCCCGACGCCGACACCGACTGCCTGCTCCGCCTCGCCGCGGCGGGCGGCGCGCTGGCCCCGCGCCGCGCGCTGCTGGCAGCCCATGCCTCGCCCGCCGCGGCGCTGGCCGCCGGCCCGGAGGCCTGGGCCGCGGCCGGGCTGGATGCCGCGCAGCGCCGTGCGCTGCGCGCGCCGCCGCCCGACCTCGCCGCCGGCTGGTCGAGCGCGCGCGGCCACCGCGTCTTGGGCTGGCGCGATCCCGACTATCCCCCGCTGCTGCGCGACGCCCCCAACCCGCCGCCGGTGCTGTTCGTGGCCGGCGACGTGGACCTGCTGTGGTCGCCGCTGGTCGCCGTGGTCGGCAGCCGCCGCCCCACCGCCGGCGGCCTCGACCACGCCCGCGCCTTCAGCCGCGCCCTCGCCGCCGCAGGCCTCGGGATCGCCAGCGGGCTGGCGCTGGGCGTGGACGCGGCCGCCCACGAGGCGGCGCTGGACGCCGGCGCCGCCACCGTGGCGGTGCTGGGCTGCGGCCCGGACCTGGCCTATCCGCGCGCGAACGCCCGCCTGCACGCCCGCATCGAGGCCGCCGGCGCCGTGGTCAGCGAGCACCCGCCCGGCACCCCGGCGCTGCGCGAGCACTTTCCCGCCCGCAACCGCATCGTCGCCGGCCTGTCGCTCGGGGTCCTGGTGATCGAGGCCGCCTATCGTTCGGGCGCGCTGATCACCGCGCGCCTGGCCGCCGAGGCCGGCCGCGAGGCGTTCGCCGTGCCCGGCTCGATCCACAACCCGATGGCGCGCGGCTGCCACCGCCTGATCCGCGACGGCGCCCAACTGGTGGAGCGCGCCGAGGAGGTGGCCGCGGCGCTGGCGCCGGTGGCGCAGGCGCTGGGCGGCGCCTTGCGGCGGCGGCTGGGCGCCCCCATTTACGCCCCCGGCGCTCCTCCCGGAGCCCCGGGAACCGAGCCGGTCTCCGCCGACCCCGACTACAACCGCTTGTGGCAGGCCCTCGGGCACGACCCCACAGGTATGGATCGGCTGGTCGAGCGAACCGGATTGACGACGGCCGAGGTGTCCTCCATGCTGCTGCTCATGGAGCTCGATGGCCGCGTGGTGGTCGAACACGGCCGCTACTCCCGCACTTCCGCAACGAGGCGTCCGCAGGGCGCAGGCCGGGGGCAATGAAAGAGAGCATTCTGGACGTCCTGCTCTACCTGTTCGAACACTACTTCACCGACGACTCGGATCTGCTCCGCGACCGCGACTCCCTCCAGACCGGCCTGCTCCAGGCCGGGTTCAGCCCCGCAGAGATCAGCAAGGCCTTCGACTGGCTCGACGCCCTGGCCGACCAGCGCCCGGCGCCGGTCACGCCGCGCGCGCATGGCCCGGTGCGCATCTTCGCCGGCGCGGAGCTGGACAAGCTGGACAGCGAATGCCGCGGCTTCCTGCTGTTCCTGGAACAGCACGGGGTGCTCGACGCCGACCAGCGCGAGCTGGTGCTCGACCGCGCGATGGCGCTGGACCAGGACGATCTCGACCTCGACGACCTGAAGTGGGTGGTGCTGATGGTCCTGTTCAACCAGCCGGGCAGCGAGGCCGCCTACGCCTGGATGGAGACCCAGATCTTCGCCGACGAGCCCGAGCCGGTGCACTGAAGCGCACAGGGCCGCCGGGGCACGGCCCCGTGCCCGCTCCGGCTGGCCTCCGGCTGCCGGACCGGCCACAATCCCGGCCCGCGCCGGGCCCGCGGCTTGACAGCCGACGGCCCGGCATGATTCCACTAGAAAGAGCACGCCCGGGGTCAAGGCCCCGGGCGTCCCTGTCTGCGAGACTTGTCGGCCCGGCGGCACCCGCGCCCGGCCCTTTCCGGAAAACGCCCCCGTCATGGCCAAGAACCTCCTCATCGTCGAGTCGCCCGCCAAGGCCAAGACGATCAACAAGTACCTCGGCAAGGATTTCCAGGTGCTGGCCTCCTACGGCCACGTCCGCGACCTGGTGCCGAAGGAGGGCGCGGTCGATCCCGACAACGGCTTCCGGATGCGCTACGACCTGATCGACAAGAACGAGAAGCACGTCGAGGCGATCGCCAAGGCCGCCAAGGCCGCCGAGGGCATCTACCTGGCCACCGACCCGGACCGCGAGGGCGAGGCGATCAGCTGGCACATCGTGGAGATCCTGCGCGAGCGCGGCCTGCTCGACGACAAGGACCTGCACCGGGTGGTCTTCACCGAGATCACCCCCCGCGCGATCAAGGAAGCGATGTCGCGCCCGCGGCAGATCGCCGAGCCGCTGGTGGACGCGCAGCAGGCGCGCCGGGCGCTCGACTACCTGGTCGGCTTCAACCTGTCGCCGGTGCTGTGGCGCAAAGTGCAGCGCGGCCTGTCGGCCGGCCGCGTGCAGTCACCGGCGCTGCGGATGATCGTCGAGCGCGAGGAGGAGATCGAAGCCTTCGTCGCCCGCGAGTACTGGACCATCGCCGCGGAGCTGGCGCACCCGGCGCAACCGTTCTCGGCCAAGCTGGCCAAGCTCGACGGCAAGAAATTCGAGCAGTTCACCATCACCGACGGCGACACCGCCGAGGACGCCCGCGCGCGCATCGCCGCGGCCGCCGGCGGCGCGCTGCACGTCACCGACGTCGTCAGCAAGGAGCGCAAGCGCCGCCCGGCGCCGCCGTTCACCACCTCCACCCTGCAGCAGGAGGCCGCGCGCAAGCTCGGCTTCACCACCTCGCGTACCATGCGCGTGGCGCAGAAGCTCTACGAGGGCGTGACCCTGGGCGAGGAAGGCACCGTCGGCCTGATCACCTACATGCGTACCGACTCGGTGAACCTGTCGCAGGACGCGCTGGGCGAGATCCGCGACGTGATCGCGCGCGATTTCGGCACCAGGTCGCTGCCCGACAAGCCGAACTTCTACCAGACCAAGTCGAAGAACGCGCAGGAGGCGCACGAGGCGATCCGTCCCAGCTCCGCGCTGCGCACCCCGGCGCAGGTCGCGCGCCATCTCGACGACGACGGCCGCCGCCTCTACGAGCTGATCTGGAAGCGCGCGGTGGCCAGCCAGATGGTGCCCGCCACGCTCAACACCGTCAGCGTCGACCTGGCCGCCGGCAGCGAGCACAGCTTCCGCGCCAGCGGCACCACGGTGGTGTTCCCGGGCTTCCTGGCCGTGTACGAGGAAGGCAAGGACCAGAAGGCCGCCGAGGACGAGGACGAGGGCCGCAAGCTGCCGCAGATGAAGCCCGGCGACCGCGTGCCGCTGGACCGCATCGTCGCCGCGCAGCACTTCACCGAGCCGCCGCCGCGCTATTCGGAAGCCTCGCTGGTCAAGGCGCTGGAGGAGTACGGCATCGGCCGCCCGTCCACCTACGCCTCGATCATCCAGACCCTGCAGTACCGCAAGTACGTGGAGCTGGAGAACCGCCGCTTCCGCCCCACCGACGTCGGCCGCGCGGTGTCGAAGTTCCTGTCCAGCCACTTCAGCCGCTACGTGGACTACGACTTCACCGCCAAGCTCGAGGACGAGCTGGACGCGGTCAGCCGCGGCGAGGAGGCGTGGGTGCCGCTGATGGAGAAGTTCTGGGGACCGTTCAAGGAACTGGTGGCCGAGAAGACCGAATCGGTGGACCGTTCCGAAGCGACCGGCGCGCGCGAGCTGGGCACCGATCCCAAGACCGGCAAGCCGGTCAGCGTGCGCCTGGGCCGCTACGGGCCCTACGCGGCGATCGGCAGCACCGCCGAGGACGCCGAGGACAAGCCCAGGTTCGCCTCGCTCCGGCCCGGCCAGAGCATGCACACGATCACCCTGGAGGAGGCGCTGGAACTGTTCCTGCTGCCGCGCGTGCTGGGCGAGGACAAGGGCGAGGAAGTCAGCGTCGGCATCGGCCGCTTCGGCCCGTTCGCCAAGCGCGGCAGCACCTACGCCTCGCTGAAGAAGGAGGACGACCCGTACACGATCGACCTCGCCCGCGCGGTGTTCCTGATCGAGGAGAAGGAAGAGATCGCGCGCAACCGGATCATCAAGGCGTTCCCGGGCAGCGACATCCAGGTGCTCAACGGCCGCTACGGCCCCTACATCAGCGACGGCAGGCTCAACGGCAAGATCCCGAAGGATCGCGAGCCGGCATCGCTGACGCTGGAAGAAGCGACCAGGCTGCTGGAGGAGACCGGCAAGCCCGCGCGCGGGCGCTTCGGCAAGAAGACCGCGGCGAAGAAGGCGCCGGCCAAGAAGACCTCGGCCGCCGCCAAGGCCCCTGCCAAGACCGCCGCCAAGAAGACGGCCAAGAAGGCCGCGCGCAAGACCGCGACGAAGAAGGCCGCCGGCGCGAAAACGGCGGCGAAAAAGGCGCCGGCGAAGAAGACGGTGGCGAAGAAGGCCGCGCGCCCGGCCGCCGGCGACGACGACGCGCCGTTCTGAGCCGGCCCGGCATGCGCGCGTCCGCGCTCCTGTCCGCCCGCGGCGGCGCCCGGTGAACGCCGCGGCGCCGCGCCTGGCGATCGCCGAGGCCGCGCAGCGCCTGCGCGCCGGCGCGGTGCTCGCCTATCCCACCGAGGCCGTGTGGGGCCTGGGCTGCGATCCGTTCGACGAGGCCGC
Organism: Luteimonas huabeiensis HB2; assembly: GCF_000559025.1. Lineage (GTDB taxonomy): Bacteria > Pseudomonadota > Gammaproteobacteria > Xanthomonadales > Xanthomonadaceae > Luteimonas > Luteimonas huabeiensis. Next base: position 81,281 of record NZ_JAAN01000042.1, read on the forward strand.
GGTGCGGCGGCTGCTGGCGATCAAGTCGCGGCCGGCCGACAAGGGACTGATCCTGGCCGCGGCCGATCCGGCCCAGCTCGACGGCCTGGTCGACTGGGCGGCGCTGCCGTCCGCGCGACGCGACGCGGTGCTCGCTTCCTGGCCGGGCCCGCACACCTGGGTGGTGCCGGCGACCGCGCGCGTACCGCGCTGGATCCGCGGCGAACACGACAGCGTGGCGGTGCGCTGCAGCGCGCACCCGCAGGTCGCCGCGCTGTGCCGGGCCTTCGGCGGCGCGCTGGTGTCGACCAGCGCCAACCACGCCGGCGCGCCGCCGCCGCGCAGCCTCGCGGAGATGGAACCGGCGCTGCGCGCCGCGATCGACGGCGTGGTGGACGGCGAGACCGGCGACCTCGACCGGCCTACCCCGATCCGCGACGCCCGCGACGGACGCGCGCTGCGGCTGTAGCGCGCAGGCAGCCGGCACCCCGAGGCGAACCGCTTGCCGTGCGTGCCCCGTTTCGTGCCGCTTCCTCGCCCGTCGCCAGGACACGGGCGCGCCGGCCTGGGTGGCGAGCCGGCGTTTTCCTGCCGTCGCCGGGCATCACCGCTCATCGGACGCCCCGCGAGCGGGAAGAAGCACCCAGGAGCGGCGCGCGATCGGCCGCAGGGCGATGCGTCCGGATGGCGTGTCCGCGCGGCGGATGTCGCTCAGATCGCGAGCGCCGCCTCCTGCGCCCGCTGGCCGCGCTGCGAAGCCTCGTGCATCTGTTGCGCATGCCGATCGTGCTGCGCATCGATGCGCGCCAGGCTCTCGGCGGCCGCCGGCGCCGGCGCGGCCACGTCCACCTCGGCGCGCCAGCCCGGCGGTGCGATCTGCACCCACAGCGCATCGCCCGCCATCGCCACCCGCTGCACCCGGCCCGCGTCGCTCGCCCCCTGCTCGCGCGCCTGCGACAGCGCATGCAGCACGTGGTCGTCGCCGATGTGCGCGGGCGCGCCCTCGCGGATGCGCGCATACAGCGCCAGATCGGTCGGCGACAGCCGCGCGATCGCCTGCAGTTGCGCCGGCGACCGCGCCGCGGGCGGCGCGTCGCTCGCGTAGTGCGGCGACTGCAGCGCCGCCCAGGCCCGCGAGCTCGCCTCGATCGGCCGGTTGGAAAGCGCTGCCGCATCGAATCCGACCCGCCGCTCGCCCGCGCCGCCCGCGGACGCGCGCTCGACCAGCGCCAATCCATCGGCCACCGTGCCGCGCACGAACGCGCGATCCAGGTCGATTCCCTCGCGCTTGGCCAGCACCGACAGCGACGCCGCCAGCCGCTCGCTGTAGGCGCTCTCGGCGATCCCGTGCTGGGTCTCGAACAGCCGCACCCGCTCGTAGGCGCGCTGGTACTGCAGGTGCCCGGGATGGCCGGCATCGCGCAGATCGGACGGCCGCGTCGCTGCGGTCGCCGCGACCAGGTACGGCGCCGTCTCCACCTCCGGCGCCTGCACCAGCAGCCGCGGACTCCTGGCGATCGGACGATAGCCGTCCTCGGGGTGGAACTCTTGCCGACGCTGCTGCTGTTCCAGGCGCAGCGCATGGGTGTCTTCCAGCCGCGCCAGACGTTCGGGTTCGCGTACCGGCATCGTGGATACGCCGCGCGAGTGCTCGACGACCCACGACCACCGCCCCTCGTCCTCCCGCCGGTAGTACACGTTGCGCGCGCCGATCCGGTCCGGATCGGTCGCCGGCAACGCGACCGCCGCCTCCGCATAGGCCAGTGCCACGTCCCTCGCGTAGCGATGTCGCTGCGGTGCCGGCAAGTGCTCGGCGACGTGGCGCGCGGTCGCCGCCGCCCGCGCAAGGCCGCGCGCATCGTTGTCCAGCATGTCGCCCCAGACCTGTTCGGCCGCCGCCTCGCCGCCCTGCCGGCGCGCCGCTTCCAGCAGGATTCGCGGCGTCCAGGCGTTGGGGTCGATCTGGTGGTCGCGGAAGGCCTGGTCATGGGAGTCTTGCACGTCCCGCACGGGCAGGTTGAGCGCGAGTTCGGGGCGCTGGCGCTCGATGTAAAACTCGCGCCGTTTGAAGTCCTCTTCGACCAAGCGCTGCCCGAACCGGTCCCACTCGCGCTCGCTGATATCGTTCCGGTCGGCGAACTCGGAGCCGTGCCGGGTCTGCTGCACCCGTGCATGGCCCTGCGCATAGGCGTTGGCGGTGGCACCGGGCATGTTGTCGTTGCGCACCACGCCCAGTGCCAGCAGGCCGTAGCCGTCGTTGCCCGGCGTCTGGGCAAGATAGTTCCAGTAGAGTTCGCGATTGCCGTCCCGTGCATACTCGCCGAGTATCTTGAGATCCTTCTCGATCAAGCCGCCCATGCACCCCTCCTTGCGCTACCGCACCCTGTAGTCCTGCAAAATTTGCTTGATCCGGCTCTCGAAACGCTTCCAGTCCGGCAGCAGCACGCGCACGTACGTGATGCGAACCGAAATGTCGTCCTCCGGCAGGATCAGGTAGTGCGTACACTGAGCCACTCGGTCCTTCGGATTCGGGCTGGGACGCAGCTCGCCTCCTTCCACGACCAGCCCATCGGTGATCTTGTCGGTATCGCACTGGATGAAGGTGACGATCTCCCCGTCGGCATCCCGGGCCACGTACCAGTCCTTCCGCCAGCCGGGAATCGGCGCATAGGGGCGCCCCCATTGGGCCTCGTACGCGCGCGCATACGCCGCCGCGTCGTCCGGGTCCACGTCGTAACGCACCAGCCCCATCGCCTCCGGCTGCGCCACGCGCAGGTCCAGCCGGCCCTCGGGGTCGCGATATTCCACGTCGTCCGGTTCGTAGATGTACTCGCCGCGCATGGTGGTCCGCCGCAGGCTCTCGCGGATCGGCACGCGGTCCACGTAGTCCAGCGCGTAGTCCACCGCCTTCATGAACGCGTCCATCGTCTGCCGAGAGGTCTCCCCCGGCGGCATCGGCGCCAGGTCCGGCCACTGCACCCGCAGGCCCAGGCTGCCGTCGAAGAACGGGCCCATCTGGTCGTCGTAGTAGTTCGCCGGGAAGCGAAAGACATGCGGCCCCAGCCGCGCCTCCACCGGCGCATCGGTGTAGGTGTAGCCGTCCACCGTGCGGCCGCGAGTCACCGTATCGGACATCCGCTGCGCCTCCTCGTCCTCGGCTGCGGGCGCCGGCTGCGCGCAGGCGCCGGCCGCCAGGCAGGCCGGCAGCAGCAGGAGCCAGCGCGCGCGCTTGCGCATGTGCAATCCCTCGCCTGGTCAACGGCCCGAGTCTAGCAAGCGCCGGCGCCTGCTGAACGCGCCCCCCGCGAGCCGCGGCCGCCGGGCGATTGCCGCACTGCACTAAAGTGTGCTGTAGTCGGGACGCGGATGCGTTGCGCTCCAGGCATGAGGCCGGGCGCTCCGAACCCCGCCCTCCCCCAGCACACGGCAGCGACGATGCGGAATGCTCCGGATCGGGGCCTGTACGACCCCGACAACGAACGCGACAACTGCGGTTTCGGCCTGATCGCGCGGATCGACAACGCGGCGCGCCGCGAGACGGTGGACGATGCGCTGACCGCGCTGTCGCGGATGGGGCATCGCGGCGGCATCAACGCCGACGGCGAGAGCGGCGACGGCTGCGGCGTGCTGTTGTGCAACGCCGGCGCCAGCGTGCGCTGGCTGGCGGACCAGGCCGGCATCGCGCTGCACGCGGGCACGGTCGCCGTGGGCACGGTCTTCCTGCCGCTGCACGACGCGCTGGCCGCGCAGCGCTGCCGCGACGCGCTCGGCGCCGAGATCGCCAGGATCGGCGCGCGCGTGGCCGGCTGGCGCGCGGTGCCGGTGGACCCATCGGCCTGCGGCCCGCTGGCGCGCGAGGCGATGCCGCGGGTGGAGCAGGTGTTCGTGGAATCCGACGGCGCCGACGACATGGAGCTCGAGCGCGCCCTGTACCTGGCGCGCCGCCGCGCGGAGCAGGCGCTGCGCGAGGTCGCCGATTTCTACGTGACCGGGCTGTCGGCGCGGCTGTTCGGCTACAAGGGCATGGTGCTGCCGACCCGGCTCGCGCAGCTCTACCCCGACCTGGCGCGGCCCGAGCTGGCGGCCAGCGCGGTGGTGTTCCACCAGCGCTTCTCCACCAACACGCTGCCGCGCTGGGCGCTGGCGCACCCGTTCCGGCGCCTGGCCCACAACGGCGAGATCAACAGCATCGAGGGCAACCGCCGCTGGGCGCAGGCGCGCAAGGGCGTATGGGCGTCGCCGCTGCTCGACGTCTCCGAGTTCGACGATCCGGTGTCGATGCACGGCTCGGATTCGCAGACGCTGGACAACATGCTCGAATGGCTGCTGCTCGGCGGCATGGACCTGCTGCAGGCGATGCGCATCCTGATGCCGCCGGCCGCGCAATCGGTCGAATACAAGGACACCGATCTCGCCGCCTTCTACGAGTACTACTCGATCAACTCCGAGCCCTGGGACGGCCCCGCCGGCGTGGTCATGTGCGACGGCCGCTACGCCGGCTGCACGCTGGACCGCAACGGCCTGCGCCCGGCGCGCTGGACGCTGTCGACCGACGGCGTGTTCCTGATCGCCTCGGAGACCGGCGTCTGGGACCTGCCGGTGGAGAAGATCCGCGCCAAGGGCAAGCTCGGCCCGGGCGAGATGATCGCGGTGGACATGCAAGAGGGCGTCCTGCTCGGCAACGACGCCATCGACGACATCAACCGCGCGCGCGCGCCCTACAAGCAGTGGCTCAAGCGCGGCATGACCTACCTGCACACCGAACTGATCGATCCGGCGCTGACCGATGCGCCGTTCACCCCGGAGACCCTGCTCGCCTTCCAGAAGCTGTTCCAGCTCAGCCGCGAGGAACAGGAATCGGTGCTGCGGCCGCTGGCCGAGACCGAGCAGGAAGGCATCGGCTCGATGGGCGACGACACCCCGGTCGCGGCGATGAGCCAGCGCGTGCGCCCGCTGTACGACTACTTCCGGCAGGCCTTCGCCCAGGTCACCAACCCGCCGATCGACCCGCTGCGCGAGGACTGCGTGATGACGCTGTCCACGCAGATCGGCCGCGAGGGCAACCTGTTCCTGGACCGCGCCGAGAACGTCGATCACGTGCTGCTGAACTCGCCGGTGCTGTCGCAGCGCAAGCTCAACCAACTGTTGGCGCTGCCGCGCTTCGCCGAGCGCTATCGCTACATCGATCTCTACTTCGACGCCGGCGAATCGCTGCGCGACGCCCTGCTGCGCATCCGCGCGCAGGCCGAGGCGCTGGCGCGCGAAGGCGTGGAGCTCTTGATCCTGTCCGACCGCCGCCCGCGCCAGGGCGCCGCGGCGGTGCACGCGCTGCTGGCCACCGGCGCGGTGCACCTGCACCTGGTGCGCACCGGCCTGCGCTGCGCGGTGAACCTGGTGGTGGAGACCGGCACCGCGCGCGATCCGCACCACTTCGCCTGCCTGATCGGCTACGGCGCCACCGCGGTCTATCCCTACCTCGCCTACCAGACCCTGCACGCGCTGGGCCGGCGCGGCATCCTCGGCAGCCGCTTCAGCGGCGAGCCGCTGCAGATCGGCCGCAGCTACCGCCGCGGGGTCAAGAAGGGCCTGCTGAAGATCCTGTCGAAGATGGGCATCTGCTCGATCGCCAGCTACCGCGGCGCGCAGCTGTTCGAGGCGGTGGGCATCGACGACGAGGTGGTCGCGCTGTGCTTCGAGGGCACGCCCTCGCGCATCGGCGGCGCCGGCTTCGCGCGCCTGGAAGCCGACGCGCGCCACCTCGCCGCGCTGGGCTGGGACGACAACGCCCTGCCCGAGCCCGGCGGCCTGCTGCACTACGTGCACGGCGGCGAGTACCACGCGTTCAACCCGGACGTGGTGCAGAGCCTGCAACGCGCGGTGGCCACCGGCGAGCGCGCCGACTGGAAACGCTATGCCGCCTTCGTCGACGAGCGCCCGCCCGCGGCGCTGCGCGACCTGCTGCGCCCGCGCGCGGCCGCCGCGCCGCTGCCGCTGGACGAGGTGGAACCGGTGTCGGCGATCGTGCGGCGCTTCGATTCCGCCGCGATGAGCCTGGGCGCGCTGTCGCCGGAAGCGCACGAGGCGCTGGCGATCGCGATGAACCGCCTGGGCGGGCGCAGCAACTCCGGCGAGGGCGGCGAGGACCCGGCGCGCTACGGCAGCGAACGCCGCAGCAAGATCAAGCAGATCGCCTCCGGCCGCTTCGGGGTGACCCCGGAGTACCTGATCAACGCCGAGGTGCTGCAGATCAAGATCGCCCAGGGCGCGAAGCCCGGCGAGGGCGGCCAGCTGCCGGGCAGCAAGGTGGACGCGCTGATCGCGCGGCTGCGCTACGCCAAGCCCGGCATCGGCCTGATCTCGCCGCCGCCGCACCATGACATCTACTCGATCGAGGATCTGGCGCAGCTGATCTTCGACCTGCGCCAGGTGAACCCGGATGCGCTGATCTCGGTGAAGCTGGTCTCCCACGCCGGCGTGGGCACGATCGCCGCCGGCGTGGTCAAGGCCGGCGCGGACCTGATCACCGTGTCCGGCCACGATGGCGGCACCGGCGCCAGCCCGCTGGGTTCGATCCGCTACGCCGGCGTGCCCTGGGAACTGGGGCTGTCGGAGGCGCGCCAGGCGCTGCAGGCCAACGGCCTGCGCGAGCGCGTGCTGCTGCAGACCGACGGCGGGCTCAAGACCGGGCGCGACGTGGTCAAGGCCGCGCTGCTGGGCGCCGACAGCTTCGGCTTCGGCACCGGGCCGATGATCGCCCTGGGCTGCAAGTACCTGCGCATCTGCCACCTCAACAACTGCGCCACCGGCGTGGCCACCCAGGACGCGCGCCTGCGCGAGGCCCACTTCAAGGGCCTGCCCGAGCGCGTGGAGACCTTCTTCCGCAACATCGCCGAGGACGTGCGCGAGGAACTGGCGCGGCTGGGCGCGCGCTCGCTGGACGAGATCGTCGGCCGCACCGAGCTGCTGGAGCAGTGGCTCGACACCCCGCGCGAGCACGTGCGCATCGACCTCTCGCGGCTGCTGGAGCGCGACCCGCGCCACCCGGCCGCCTACTGCGGCGCGCCCGCGCTGCATGCGCCGCCCGACGGGCTGTCGCGGCAGCTCGACGCGGCGCTGGCCGCGGCCATCGAGGCCGGCACCGGCGCGCGGGGCGAGTACGCCGTGCGCAACACCGACCGCTCGATCGGCGCGCGCCTGTCCGGCGCGATCGCGCGCCGCCACGGCAACACCGGGATGGCCGCGCAGCCGATCTCGCTCAAGCTCACCGGCACCGCCGGCCAGAGCTTCGGTGCGTTCAACGCCGGCGGCCTGGAGATCGCCCTGGAAGGCGATGCCAACGACTACGTCGGCAAGGGCATGGCCGGCGGGCGGCTGGTGCTGTACCCGCCCAAGGGCTGCGCCTACGACTCGCGCGCCACGCCGATCCTGGGCAACACCTGCCTCTACGGCGCCACCGGCGGCGAGCTGTACGCCGCCGGGCGCGCCGGCGAACGCTTCGCGGTGCGCAACTCGGGCGCGGTGGCGGTGATCGAGGGCGCGGGCGACCACTGCTGCGAGTACATGACCGGCGGCGCGGTGGTGGTGCTGGGCCGCACCGGGCTCAACTTCGGCGCCGGCTTCACCGGCGGGCTGGCCTACGTGCTCGACCTCGACCGCGACTTCGTCGACCGCTACAACCATGAGCTGATCGACATCCTGCGCATCTCGCCGGAGGGCCTGGACAACTACCGCCAGCACCTGACCGACCTGGTCTCGGCGCACGCCCAGCTCACCGGCAGCGCCTGGAGCGCGCGCATCCTGGAGGAGTTCCGCGACTTCATCGGCCGCTTCTGGCTGGTCAAGCCCAAGGCCGCGAGCCTGGAAGCGCTGGCCGAGGATCTGCGGAGGGCGGCATGAGCGCTGGGAATCGGGAATCGGGAGTGGGGAGTCGAAAACGCGGGTCCCGCATTGCGCGCGCGCCCGCAGCGCACGCGCGTTCCGCTTCTCCCATGCCCGATTCCCCATTCCCGATTCCCGCCCCATGAACAAGCGCAACGTCTTCCGCTTCCTCGACGAGCCGCGCGAGATGCCGCGGCGGATCCCGCTCGCGCTGCGCACCGCCGGCGACTGGAACGAACTCTACGGGCGCTTCGACCCGGGCGAGGCGGCGCTGCAGGCCGGCCGCTGCCTGGACTGCGGCAACCCGTACTGCGAGGCCAAGTGCCCGGTACACAACTACATCCCCAACTGGCTGCGGCTGGTGGAGGAGGGCCGCCTGCTGGAGGCCGCGGCGCTGTGCCACGAGACCAACCCGCTGCCGGAGATGTGCGGCCGCGTGTGCCCGCAGGACCGCCTGTGCGAGGGCGCCTGCACCCTCAACGACGGCTTCGGCGCGGTGACCATCGGCGCGGTCGAGAAGTACATCGTCGACACCGCCTTCGCCCAGGGCTGGCGCCCGGACCTGTCGAAGGTGGTGGCCACCGGCAAGCGCGTGGCCGTGGTCGGCGCGGGGCCCGCCGGGCTCGCCTGCGCCGAGCGCCTGGCGCGCCACGGCATCGAGGCGGTGGTGTTCGACCGCTACGAGCAGATCGGCGGCCTGCTGCACTTCGGCATCCCCAGCTTCAAGCTCGACAAGTCGGTGATCGCCACCCGCCGCGAGGTGCTGGAGGGCATGGGCGTGCGCTTCCGCCTGGGCGTGGAGGTGGGCCGCGACGTCGGCCTCGACGCGCTGCTGGACGAGCACGACGCGGTGTTCCTCGGCCTGGGCGCCTATCGCTACACCGACGGCGGCCTGCCCGGCCAGGACCTCGACGGCGTGCTGCCGGCGCTGCCGTTCCTGGTGCAGAACGGCCGCGTGGTCACCGGCCTGCAGCCCGAGGGGCGGCCGATCGCCGGCTGGGAGGACCGCGTCGCCGTGCCGGACCTGCGCGGCAAGCGGGTGGTGGTGCTGGGCGGCGGCGACACCGGCATGGACTGCGTGCGCTCGGCGATCCGCCTGGGCGCCGCCGAGGTGAGCTGCGTGTACCGCCGCGACGAGGCCAACATGCCCGGTTCCGCGCGCGAGGTCGCCAATGCCCGCGAGGAAGGGGTGAGCTTCCTGTTCAACCGCCAGCCGCTGGCGGTGGAGGCCGGCGCCGACGGGCGCGTGGCCGGCGTGCGCGTGGTCGAGACCCGGCTGGGCGCGCCCGACGCGCACGGCCGCAGCCGCCCGGAGCCGGTGGCCGGCAGCGAATCGACGGTGGCCGCGGACGTGGTCGTCATCGCCTTCGGCTTCTCGCCGGAAGCCCCCGACTGGCTGCGCGCGCACGGCGTCGAGACCGCCGCCAACGGCCGCATCCTGGCCGGCGGCGAGGGCCGCCTGCCCTACCAGACCGCGCACCCGCGGCTGTTCGCCGGCGGCGATGCCGTGCGCGGCGCGGACCTCGTGGTCACCGCCGTGCAGGAGGGCCGCGACGCCGCCGCCGCCATCGCCCGCCTGCTGCGCGCCGACCAGCCGCGGCGGGCCGCGCTCGACGCGGCATAGGGGCCCGGACCGCGGAAACCGTCCGGGCGGCGCGAGCCGTTCGCCCCGGGCGTCTCTGCCGCGCCCGGCGCCCGGCGCGCGTCCGCCGGCCGCCGCGCCTGAACGTCCGGGCCTGGGGAGGTTTTCCCGTGGCGCCGGCTCGCGCATGATGCCGGCATGCCCGACGTCCGCCCGATACGCGTCTGCGCGCTGCTCGCCCTGGCGACGGCCCTGCCGCTGCGCGCCGCCGACGAGGTGACGCTGTACCGCTGTACCGACGCGCACGGCCGGGTCACCCTGCAGGACGCCCCCTGCACCGGTGGCGCCCGCCAGCAGACGCGGGTCATGCAGCGCCCGCAGGATCCGCCGCCGCGCCCGCCCCCCCCGCCCGTCCCGGCCCCGCCCGCGCAGGTCGTCGAGCCTGCCCAGGTGGCGGTCTTGCGCGCGCCGCAGCCGATGTACGAATGCGTGACCCCGGAGGGCGAGCGCTATCTGAGCGACGACGGCGAGGGCAATCCGCGCTTCGTGCCGCTGTGGACGCTGGGCGGGCACGACGCGCGCGGCCCGCGGCCGGCCCGGCCCGGACAGCGCGGCGCGACCCGCCCGCCGGCCACGGGCCTGAGCACGGTGCCGATCAACAACATCAGCATTCCCTCGCCGCGCAACCTGCCGCAGGCGCCGCCGCCGCCGCCGGTCCGCCCGCGCCCGCCGCACCCCGATGGGGCCTACTACGGCGGCGGCGGCACCTGGATCCGCGACGCGTGCACGCGGCTGCCGCAGGCGGAGGTGTGTTCGCGGCTGCGCGACCAGCGCGAGACCCTGCGCCGCCGCTTCTTCAATGCGCAGGAGAGCGAACGCAGCCGCCTGCGCGTGGAGGAACGCACGCTCAACGCGCGGCTGGCGGAGGATTGCGGGATTCGATGAAGGCGCGATGGGGCATCGCCGGTGCGCTCGCGGCCGCGGCGCTCGCCGCAGGCGCCGGCGAGCGCGTGATCTACCGTTGCACCGACGCCCGCGGCGCGGTGACCCTGCAGAACCTGGCGCCCTGCCCCGCCGGCCAGCGCCAGCAGATCATCCAGGTCGAGGTGCCGCCGCCCCTGCCCACCTTCGTGCCGGCGCCCACGCCGGCCCCGCCCGCGGAACCGGCGGCGGCGGCGGAGGCGCCGGCCGTCGCCGGCGACGCCGAGCGCCCGGAACCGCCCGCCGAGCCCGAGCCGCCGCCTGCGCTCTACCAGTGCATGCGCTGGGACGGCGAGCGCTATCTCACCGAGGACGCGGTGCCGGCCACCCGCTGCCGCCCGCTGGCCACGGTCGGCATCGGCGGCCTGCCGGGACTCGGCGCCGGCCAGGCCTGCGAGCAGGTCGAGGACGTCTGCGAAGCGGTACCCGAAGAGGCGCTGTGCCGCGCCTGGGAGAACCGCATGCGCGAGGCGGAGTTCCGTTGGCGGGTGGCGCCCGCCGCGCCCGGCGCGCACGAACGCCAGGCCGCGTACGAGGCGCTGGCGCGGACCTATCGCGGCAGCGCCTGCGCGCGGTAGGCGCGCGTCGAGCCGGAGCGCGTCATGCGCTCTGGAGCGCGCCGCCCGCGCCCGGCCCGCCGCGAGGCCAGGCGTGCGCAGACGCGCGAACGCGGCCGATCCCGCTCAGTCCGCGGTGCAGGTGTAGCCGAAGGTGACGCTCGCGCCGGCGGGCAGCGCGCCGAGCACGACGCCGTTCAACAGGTCCTGCATGGTCAGCGCTGCCGCCGGGCAGGCCGATGGCGATGCGGAGCTGCTGCACGTCACCGGGCTGGCGGCCGGGCAGGTCAGGCCGGCGCCCGGGGCGTCCGTCACCGTGGCGCCGGTCGCCGCCGACGGCCCGTCGTTGGTGACCACGAGGGTGTACTCGACGTCGTCGCCGCTGGCCACGTTGTCCGCGGCGACCTGCTTGTCGATGCGCAGGTCGACCAGGCGCGCGGCGTTCGCGATGCTGCAGACGATCTGGTCGTCGCCGCCGCTGGTGGCGACGCTCCAGATCCGGTCGCCGGGCGCGCCGACCTGGGTCGGCACGAACGGAGCGCCGTTGTTGCTGCACTCGATCTTGGTGTCGTAGGCGGCGAGCGAGGAAACGCTGCCGGCCGCCATCGCTTCGCGCAGGTAGTAGGTCGTATTGGCCGCGGCGGGGAACGCGCCGGTGCTGGCCGCCTGGCCGGTGCCGCTGCCCGCGGTGACCGCCGCCCGCACCGTGCCGCCTGTCGGCGACGTGCCGATCTCGATGACGAACTGGTCGCTGGGATCCACGCGCTCGGTGCCGAGCACCTTGTTCAACACCAGCGCCCGGCCCTGTCCGGTGATCGAGCCGTTGCAGTCCGCGGCGCTGACCGGCTGCGACGGATCCCGGAACGCCGAGGCCGGCACGATCTCGGTCGTGCCGTTGGGCAGCGTCCAGCGCAGCCTGCTGTGGTTGACGCCGTTCTGGTTGGTCCAGTACACGCGGATCAGCGCGCAACTGCTCGGGCTGGCCGCATTGAAGGTGCCGACCGTCGCGAAGGTCTGGTCATTGCTCGTGTACTCGGCCAGCGCGCCCACCGGAATGTCGTAGGAGGCGTTGCGGTAGTTGGTGTTGGTGTAGTCGGTGGACAGTTCCACCACGAGGTTGTCGTCGTGGGCGGCCTGAAGCGTGTAGGTGCCCGCCAGCGGGAACGAGATCAGCGAGTACATCACCCGCCCCTGCGCCTGGTAACGGCAGGCGGTGCTGGTCGTCCAGTTCGGAAGCGTGCTGTTGCACAACGCGGGTTCGTCCGGGGCCTGCGGCGCCTGGCGGAAATCGATGTTGGGGCTGCTGCCGGTCCGCGCCGCGTTGGCCGGGTCCGCGGTCAGGGCCCGGAACAGCGGCATGGCGATGTTGTTCGGGAAGTTGTCGAACTTCGGCGCGCCGGGCGTTCCGATGTAGTTGGCGTCCGAAGGGACGTTGTCCTGCCCGCGATAGTCCTCCCACAGCACGTTCTGCGCCGCGGCCAGGCCGGGCGCCAGCGCGCAGAGCAGCAGCAGCGCCGGGCGCGACGCGCGGCGGGCCGTCCATGCCGGCGGCGCCGCGCCGAAGCGGGTCTTCGGCGTCGTTGTCTCGATCTTTCTCATCGCTCTCGATCTCAGTAGGAGCCCACGAAGTTGACGAACCATCCGCGGTGGTCGTAGTCGAAGTCGGTCAGGTCGTCGCTGAAGTCGGTGAAGTTGTAGCCGGCGCCGATGCGGAAATTGCGGCCGATGTCGCGGTCCACGCCGGCCATCCAGCCCTGCCGCGTGCCGCCGTCCTTCACGTCCAGCCAGCGGTACTCGGCCATCGCGTGCCAGCGCTGCACCAGCTCGTAGCGCACCTGGCCCGCGGCGAAGGTCGTGGCCGAGTCGAACCACGCCCCGGTGCCGCGGCCGAAGCGCACGTCGCCCTCGCGCCGCGCCAGCTTGCCGGCGAACTCCCAGTGATGGTCCAGCCGGTACACGCCCTCGAACGACAGCACCTGGGTCCGCTGGTCGTAGTCCGCCCCGCCCACCTGCCCCAGCGTGGCCAGGTCGTACAGGTGGGTGTAGCGCCCGAACAGGCCCCAGCGGGCGCTGTTCCACGGGCGGTAGGCGAAGCCGACGTTGCCTTCGATGAACTTCGCGCTCGCCGCCGGGTTCAGGTCGTCCTGGGTGTCGGCGTAGTTGAAGCGCGCGGCGATCCGCCAGCTCTCGTTGAGCTTGTGGGTCAGGCGGTGGGTGGTGACCCACTGGGTGACCCGCTCGGCGCCGCTGTCCTCGCGCCACTCCAGCTTGCTCTGCCAGCTGGTGACGGCCGAGGTGCGGCCGCCGCTGAGGCTGATCGCGCGCCGGTCCACCTGGCCGCCGGCGCTGTTGGTCAGCTCGCCGTCGCTCAGGGTGAAGCCGAGGTTCCAGCCCTGGGCCGGATAGAAGTCCATGCCGTAGGTGTGCGCCAGCCCGCTCTCGCGGCGGCTCTTGAGGAACTGGCTTTCGTTGAACAGGTTGACCTGGTTCGACAGCCGCCAGCGCTGGCCCAGCGTCCAGCCGTTCTGCGCGTTCGGGTTGAACAGCGGGTCGTAGTCGCTGCGGTCGGTCGAGTAGGTGTAGGCGCCGTAGAAACTGTGCTGCGGCGACAGCCGGTACTCGGCGTCCACCCGCGCGGCGTCGCCGCGATCGCCCGTGGTCAGCTCGGCGCCCACCGTGGACAGGTTGGCGAAGTTGTAGCGCCCGCCCAGGGTGTAGGCGTCGTTGTCCTCGTAGCGGCCGCTGTCGTCGTCCAGGGTCAGCTGCGCGATGCCGTACAGGTCCAGCGCGGTGCCGATGCGGCGCGTGTAGCGCAGCGCACCCAGCAGCCCGGCGGCGTCCAGCGAGCCGCGGCGCTCCTCCACCCGGCGCAGCTCGAAGGCCAGCGCGTCGACCTCGCCGATCCGCCATTCGACGTTCGCCTGCGCCTGGGTCAGCGCATCGTCGTCGCGCTCGGCGCGGCTGTAGCGCGCGTACACCCCCACGTTGGGCGTGAACTGGCCCAGCACCTCGGCGCCGTATTCCTCGATGTCGGCGCCGGTGTCGAAGCGCGAGATCGAGTAGCCGGCATCCACCTGCCGCCACCACGCGCCCGCGCTCCACGGCTGCGCCGCCCAGCCCAGTTCCTGGAAGTTCGCCCGCGCCTCCACCGCCGTGGCCTCGCCCTCGCGCGGGCCCGCCGGGTTGATCCGGGTGAAGCTCAGGCCGCCGTTGTCGGAGAAGAACACCGGCGCGCTGGTGGCCTCCGTCCGGCTGTGCTCCAGCTTCAGGTACGTGCCCTTGCCCGCCTGCAGGGTGACGTCGGCCGACATCAGCGAGTAGTCCTCGCCGGCGCGGTTCTCGTCCACGTAGGTCAGCCCCACCCCCACGTGGTCGCCGAACCAGTGCCTGCCGCGCACGCCCGCCGCGATCTCGTCGGCGTCGAAGTCGTTCGGCACCCACTCGTAGTCCACCAGCAGCCGCTGCTCGTAGCCGTCCAGCGGCGTGTCGCGCGTCAGCGTGGGCATGTTCTGGCGGGTGATCTGCGCCAGCGCCCGCGTCAGCAGGATCCGGCCCTGCAGCTCGTCGATCTCGTAGTCGGCACCGCGCAGCAGCTCCACTCGCTGCTCGACGCGGCCGGTGGTGCGGTCGCGCACCTCCAGCACCACCTGCTCCGAGCCCGGCAGCAGGTCGGTGTGGCGCAGGTAGTACAGGCTGCCGCCGGTGCCGATGAACTCGCTGTGGCCCGGCGCGGTCTGCGCCTCGGAGGCGAACGCGCGCAGCTGCGTGGCCGGGTCGCCCCACGCATTGGCCCCGCGCGAACGCCAGTTCAGCGCCGCGCCGTACAGCGAGCGCACGTACTGGCCGTACTCGGTCCCGGTCAGCCCGGTGTCGAAGTTGCCCCACAGCGCCTCGTTCTTGTCCCATTCGGCGCGCAGGTAGAAGCGGCCCATGGTGTCGACGTCGCGCCAGGTGTTGGAGTCGTCGCCGTAGGTCGGGTAGTACAGGTCCGGGTCGAGGCGCCGGAACACGTCCTGCGGGTCGGCCGAGGTGAAGCCGTCGAACAGGTCCTCCAGCGGCCGGTTCTGGGTGTCGGCCTGGGCGGTGATCAGGTACTTGCCCTGCGTCTTCGCCTTCAGGTAGAACGCCAGCCGGCCGTCGCTGAGGATGTCGTCCTCGCGCCCGGCCAGCGCCAGCGAGCGGCCGGGGCCGCTGGCCTTGTTCTGGTACACCGTCACGTCCGCCAGGCCCACGCCGAAGAAGTAGCGCCCGCTCACCTCCACGTCGAGCGCGCGCCGCAGCGGCCGGGTGCCCTCCGGCCCGTCCAGCTCGAGCTCGAAGCGGTGGCGGCCGATCGGCATCAGGTACTCGGCGACGAACTTGCGCTCCAGATCGACCGGGTAGCTCTCGCCGTTGATGCGCAGGCCATAGCCTTCCGGCAGGTTGCGGCCCTGCACCCGCACCCGCGAGCCGTAGATCGGGATGTTCTGCTGGCGCAGGCCGTTCTCGGCGAACACGTCGTCGAGCAGGGCCTGGGTCTGCGCCTGCTCGGCGCCGAGCGGCGCGCCCAGCGAGCGCTCGAGGCTGTCGCGCAGGTACTGCGAGCCGCGCTCGGCCTCGTCGGGCCGCACCAGCTGCAGCTTGCGCGGCGCGGTCTCGTCGAAGTTGCCGGCCGCGTCGTAGGCGCGCAGCACGTACACCAGCTCGTCGCCGGCGCGGAAGCGGATGTCGGCCGGCAGTGCGCCGTCCCACTCGCTCTGCGACACCGCCTCGACCGGCAGCGCCAGCCGCGCCACCGGGTCGATCAGGTCGCCGTCGTTGCCGCGGTAGAGCGCGAGCTCGTAGCGATCGACGAAGGCGACGTAGTTGCTGCGCACGAAGAACTTGACCGGCTCGACGATGCGCCCCCCGTCGAAGGCCACCATCGTCGGCGCCGACACGGTCAGTTCCGGGGCGCCCAGGCTGGGATCCTCGGTGGCCCAGACCACGCCGCCGCCGGGCAGCTGCACCGAAAACCCGCCGCGCACGTCCGCGCGGCCGGGCGCGTCCAGCGCCACCGTCGCCCGGCGATCGGGCTGCAGCGCCTGCGAGGAGGAGCGCTCGCTGGTGCCGGTGGTGACGGGCTGGTCGTAGCTGCGGGTACGCACGCGGAACAGCAATTCGCCGTCGGCGCTGCAGGCGCCGTCGTCGCAGTCCATCGCCGCGTCGGCGGCCGCGGCCCCCTCCGACGACGGCGCCTGCGCCAGGGCGGCGGAACTCATGCCCGCCAGGATGCCGAGCAGGGCGGTGTCGAGCAGTGTCTTCTTCATGATCCGGTTCTTGTCCATGACGCCCCCCTTACTCGCGTTCCGTACCGACGGGGACCGTCGGATCGCCGCTGGACTCCACGCGCACCCTGTCTCTCGTTTCTGCGCTCAGCCTGGCCGCCAGCGCCTGCTGCACCGCCTTGGCGCGGCGCAGGCCCAGCTCGGCGTTGTAGGCGTGCGAACCGCGCACGTCGGTATGGCCGACCACCGACACCACGCCGCCGCCCAGCGCCTCCAGCCGCCGCGCCACCGCATCGAGCAGACCCTCGAACTCGGGCCGGATCTCGGCGCGATCGGTATCGAACAGCACCGTGCCCAGCAGCGCGCCGCCGGCGTCCACGCCCGCGACCAGGGTGTGCGGATCGTCCACGCGGGTGCGCAGCACCACGCTCAGGCCCGCCCGGGACTCCGTTCCCAGCCGCGCCAGCAGCGCATCGCGCACGGCGTTGGCGCGGTCGTAGGCCAGCGCCCGGGTCTCGCCGTCGGCCTCGATCGCCACCTCGCCGCCGCCGTAGCGCTCCACCTGCTCGGCCATGCGTTCGATCGCAGGCAGGTACGCCTCGCGGATCACCGCGCTGTCCGGCGCGAAGATCACCTCGCCCAGCTCCAGCTCCACCCGCTGCTCGCCGCCCGGGATCTCCTCCACCGGCAGCCGCACGCCGAAATCGAACCGCACCGGCAGACCCGGCGTCACCCGCCGCACCAGCGGGTTGGCGGTCGTGAACTCCGCCCCCGCCGGCAACGTCGCCGGGTCCACCTTCAGGATGAAGTTGCGCCCGTGGTGCCATTCGCCGCCGTGCACGTCCGCCAGGTGATAGCGCCCGTACTGGTCGGTCTCGATCAGCAGGCCCTCCACCGAGGCGATCCGCACGCCGGGTATGCCGCGCTCGTCGATGCCATGGTTGTCGATGACGTAGGCCACCTCGAAGCCGCCTTCCACCGCCGCCACGCTGCGCGTCACCACCGGCTCGGCCGCATTGAGCCCCTTCGCCGCCTCGCCCTCGCGTTCCACCCGCGTCGAACCGTCGGCCGCCATCCGCACGCGCACGCCCTGCGCGCTGGTCAGCACGAAATCGTCCGTGAACTCGAGCGTGCGCAGCCGCTGACGGATCGTCACCCGGTGCGCGTCCACCGGATCGGCCACCGACTGCCGCGCGGCGATCGCGCCCACCTCGATCCCGTGCAGCAGCGGCGCGCTGGCGTCGGCCACCGGCTGCGGGCCGTCGCCGCGGTCGAGCGTCGTCGAGCCCGCCACATAGGCGCCCGGCGCGAAACCGCCCTGCACCCGCACCCCGCTCAGGTCCGCGCGGTCCTGCCAGCCGTCGCCGTCGCGGTCGTCGAACACCGTGCCGAAGATCAGGCTGTCGTCGAGCAGCGGATCCGTCTCCAGCGTCACCTGCGCGCTCGCCACGTTGGACACCCGCTCGCCCGCCTCGTCCACCGCGACCGCCTCGTTGACGTGCACGCCCGGGCGCACGCCCGCGCCCACCCGCAGCAGGTAGACGATGGTCGCCTGCTCGCCGGCGGCGATGTCCAGGCCGCCGATCCGCAGCGGATGCCGCCCTTCCAGGGTGAACGCACCGTCGCGGTCGGCCACCGCCATCGACCCTTCCACGTAGCCGAAGCCCGCCGGCGGCGTGTCGATCACGGTGCCGTCGGTCACGTTCACCGCCCCCACGTTCTCCACCGTCAGCGTGTAGCGCACCAGGTCGCCGATCGAGACGTTGCGCGAGCCCACCGTCTTGACGATCCGCAGCTCGGCCTCGTCGGCCACCTCGTGGCGGGTGCGGCACTGCGTGCACTCCGGCTCCGGGCCGCCGCCCTCGCCCACGTACGCGCCCAGCACCACGTTCTCCACCGCACCGGCCGCATCGGCCGTCACCACCGCCGGGTAGACGAAGGTGTACGCGCCCGGCACCGCGCCGGCGGGCAGCACGCAGGTCACCCCGTCGCCATCGCCGGCGCAGCCCGCCGGCAGCGCGCCCACCGCCAGGCCCGGCCCGGGCGTGTCGGTCAGCCGCACGTCGGCGAGCGTGGCCGAGTTCTCCACCGTCACCGTCAGCGTGTACTCGATGCTGTCGCCGACCCGCACTTCCTGCCCGTCGCCGGGCGCGGCGTGCTTGGCGATCGTCACCCGCGGCGCGGCCAGCGGATGCTCGGTGCTGCACGCCGCGCACTCCGGCGGCGTGCCGCCTTCGCCGGTCCCGCCGCTGGCGGCCACCACGTTGCCGACCGCACCGGTCGCGTCCGGGTTCACCGTCGCGGTGTAGGTCAGCGCGTAGGTGCCCGGCAGCGTGCCCGCCGGCAGCGTGCAGCTCAGCGCACCGGTGCAGGCGAACGCACCGGCATCGGTCACCTCGCCGAAGCTCAGCCCCGCGCCCAGCGTGTCGGTCAGGGTCAGCGCGTCGAGCGTGGCCGAATTCGAGACCGTCGCCGTCAGCGTGTAGACGAGCGTGTCGCCCGCGCGCACTTCCGCGCCGTTGCCCGGATCGGCGGTCTTCGATACGGCGATCGCGGGCGCGACCACCTCGTGCTGGGTCTCGCACGCGGCGCAGACCGGATCCGGGTCGTT
>NZ_JAAN01000043.1 GCF_000559025.1 Luteimonas huabeiensis HB2
GCTTGCGGGAGAAGGAACGATACGGCCCCGCTTGCGGGAGAAGGGACAGCCCGGCGCTGCAGACCGAATGTCGATACGCCCTAGCGCCGCTACCCCGGCGGGAGCGGCGCGCGAGCGCGCAGGTGCGGGACGACCCGGGCCTCGAGCCGTTCGATCAGCTCGGGAGCCATGAACGCGAAGCGGTCCGGGATCTCCAGGCAGATCACGCGCCGGCCGCGCAAGGCAAGGCCGAAGCGGCCGGCCAGTTGCGCGCGGTGGCGGCGCTCCATCACGAAGACCAGGTCGGCCCATTCGAGCAGTTCGGGGCCGAGCGGGACGTCGGCATCGCGGCGCAGCCCGGCCGAGGCGGTCTCCACGCCCGGCCAGCCGGCGAAGTGCTGCTCGGCGGTGGGACTGCGCAGGCGGTTGCGCGCGCAGACGAACAGCGCCCGCAGCGGCGCTACGGCGGTCAGTCGCCGTCTCCGGGCGGCGGCTCGGCGCTGGGCGGCGCGCCTTCGGCGGGCCGGCCTTCGGTCGGTGCGCTGTCGGCCGGTGCGCCGTCGTTCGCCGGGGCCTCCGCGGGCGCGGCCGGCACGGCGCCTTCGGCGGGCCGCTCCGCTGCCGTCGGCGCGGGGGCGGGCGCTGCGGCGGCGGCGCGGGCGACGCT
Source organism: Luteimonas huabeiensis HB2 (assembly GCF_000559025.1). Taxonomy (GTDB): domain Bacteria; phylum Pseudomonadota; class Gammaproteobacteria; order Xanthomonadales; family Xanthomonadaceae; genus Luteimonas; species Luteimonas huabeiensis. The sequence continues at coordinate 647 of NZ_JAAN01000043.1, forward strand.
GCCGGGCTGCTTGAGCTCCGACAGCGCGGCCTGGATCGGGCCGTCGCCGTCGAGGACGTCGCCGGCGCCTTCGCCGGGCCGGCCTTCCTCGTCGCCGCGCAGGTGCCCGGGCAGGGTCGCCTCGGAGTAGCCGTTGCGCCGCGCCGGGGCGTTGTCCGGCTTCAGCACCACGTCGGGATCGATGCCGCGGGCCTGGATCGAACGCCCGCTGGGCGTGTAGTAGCGGGCGGTGGTGAGCTTCACCGAATCGCCGTTGTCCAGCGGCAGCAGGGTCTGCACGGAGCCCTTGCCGAAGGTGCGGCTGCCGACCACGCGCGCGCGGCCGTTGTCGCGCAGGGCCCCGGCCAGCACCTCCGAGGCGCTGGCGGAGCCGGCGTCCACCAGCACCACCACCGGCGCGCCGTCGAGCAGGTCGCCCGGGGTGGCGTTGAACACCGCGTCGCTGATCGGAATGCGGCCGCGGGTGCTGACGATCTGCCCGGCGTCGAGCAGGTCGTCGGCGATCTGCACCGCCGCGGTCAGCAGGCCGCCCGGGTTGCTGCGCAGGTCCAGCACCAGCCCGCGCAGGCGGCCGCCGGCCTGCGCCTTCAGCGCCTCGACCTGGGACCGGAACTCGGCGGCGGTCTCGACTTGGAACGCGCTCACGCGGACGTAGCCGTAGCCGGGCTCGAGCATCCGCGAGCGCACGCTGACCACGCGGATGGTCTCGCGCTGGATCGGAACCTCCAGCGGCTCGGCCTCGCCCTCGCGCATCACGGTCAGGGTGACGGTGGTGCCCGGCTCTCCGCGCAACGGGCCCTGCCCTTCGTGGCTGGCGGGCGTGAGCGGCGCGCCGTCGATGGCGACGATGACGTCGCCCGAGCGCAGGCCGGCGCGGGCGGCGGGGGTGTCGTCGATCGGGGCGATCACCCGCATCGAGCCGTCCGGCAACGGCACGATCTCCACGCCGATGCCGCTGTAGGCGCCGGTGGTGCTCTCGTCGAAGGCCTCGGCGTCCTCGCCCTGCAGGTAGGCGCTGTGCGGATCGAGGTCGAGCAGCAGGCCGCGGATCGCCGCCTGCATCAGGTCGGCATCGTCCACCGGATCGACATAGGCCTCGCGCACGGCGTTGTAGACGGTGACGTAGCGGCGGATCTCGTCCAGCGGCACGCGGCTGGAGGCGCGGCCGCCGCCGTCGGGATCGTCGACGGCGGGCACCTGGCGGGCGCGCTCGCGCTCGTCGGGGGCGGCGGGGCCTTCGGCGGGCGGCGCGCTTTCCGCGGGCGGTCCGTCGGCGGCGGGCGCGTCCTGCGCCGGCGCGGGAGCCTGCGCGGGCTGCGCGTCCTGCTGCACCGGCGCCGCGGCGGGCTCCTGCGCGAGCAGGGGCGCCGACGACAACAGGCCGGCGATCAGGAACGGCAACAGGCGCACACGCATCGAACGAACTCCGTAGGGATGAACAGCGGTCCGCGGGCGGACCGGCCGATTATGCACGCCGCCGCGCGGCGGTCCCGCGGCGGCGTTCAGCGGATCGTCGGGCGCGCGGAGGCGCGTCAGCGCCGCTGCAGCCAGGTCGAGGGATCGACCGGCTTGCCGTCGCGGCGCAGCTCGAAGTACAGCGCCGGCTGGCCCTGGCCGCCCGAGTTGCCGACGCTGGCGAGGGTGTCGCCGCGCTGCACGCGGTCGCCGACCTGGCGCAGCACGGCGTCGTTGTGCGCGTACAGGCTCATGTGGCCGTTGCCGTGATCGACGATGACGATGTTGCCGTAGCCGGTCATCCACTCGGCGAACACCACCGTGCCCTCGGCCACGGCCTTGACCGGGGTGCCGGCGGCGGCGCCGATCAGCACGCCGGAACTCGCGCGGCCGTCGGGCATGCGCGCGCCGTAGCCGGCCAGCAGGGCGCCGGAGACCGGCCAGCTCAGCCCGCCGACCTGGATCGGCGCGGTGCGCGCGACCTGCGCCGGCGCGCGCCGCGGCGGCGCGCCGGGCCGTGCGGGCGCGCGCGCGCGCTCGGCGTCGCGCTCGGCCTGGCGGCGCGCGGCCTCGGCCCGGCGCGCGGCCTCGCGCAACTGCGCCAGCACCCGTTCCAGGCCGCGCGCGTCGCGGCCCAGCGCGCGCTCGCGCTCGCGGCGATCGCCGTAGCGCGCTTCCAGCTCGGCGACGGTCGAAGCGCGCGCCTCGCGGTCACGCGCCAGGGCCGCGCGCTGTTCGCGCTGGCGCGCGCGCTCGGCTTCCAGCGCCGCGGTGCGCTCGCCGATCTCGCGCTCCACGCCGTCGAGTTCGGCCAGTTCGCCCGAAAGCGTGCGGATGCGCGCGCTGCGCGCGCCCTGCAGGTAGCGGTGGTAGGCCAGCAGGCGGTTGGCCTCGCCGACGCGGTCCTGCGCCAGCAGCAGCTTGAGCGCGGCGTGGTCGCCGACGCGGTAGGCGGCGCGCAGCAGCCGGGCCAGCTCTTCGCGCTGCGCGCCCAGGCGCTGTTGCAGCCCGGCACGGCGCTCGCGCAGGTCGGCCAGCGCGCGCTGCTCGCGCGCCAGCCGGGCCTCGGTTTCGCGCAGCGCGCGGGCGGCCTCGGCGACCCGCTCGTCGGCCGCGCGCAGCGCGCGCGCGGCCTCGCCGCGCTGGCCTTCCAGGCGCCGCCGCTCGCTGGCCACCGCGTCGAGCTCGCGCTTGACCTGCTGCAGCCGGCGCTCGGTCTCGCGCGGGCTCTGGCCGGCGGCCGCGCCCGCCAGCAGCAGCGCCGCCAGTCCGAGGGCGAGCGCGCGCGCCGCGCGCCGCATCAGCCGGCCAGCAACAGCGAGGTGCCGGTCATCTCGGCGGGGCGCTCGATGCCGAGCATGTCGAGCAGGGTCGGCGCGAGATCGCGCAGGGCGCCGTCGCTGCGCAGCTGGACGTCGCGCGCGCCCACGTACACCAGGCCCACCGGGCCCACCGTGTGCGAGGTGTGCGGCTGCCCGGTCTCCGGGTCGCGCATCATCTCGACGTTGCCGTGGTCGGCGGTGACCAGCAGCTCGCCGCCGCGCGCGGTCACCGCGGCCACCACCGCGCCGACCGCGGCGTCGACGGTCTCCACCGCGCGGATCGCGGCCTGCAGGTCGCCGGTGTGGCCGACCATGTCGGGATTGGCGTAGTTGCAGATGATGGCGTCGAAGCGGTCGGATTCGATCGCCTCCAGCAGCCGCCGGGTGACCTCCGGCGCGCTCATCTCCGGCTGCAGGTCGTAGGTGGCGACCTTCGGGCTGGGCACCAGGATGCGTTCCTCGCCCGGGAACGGCTGCTCGCGGCCGCCGCTCATGAAGAAGGTCACGTGGGCGTACTTCTCGGTCTCGGCGATGCGCAGCTGGGTCAGCCCGTGCGCGGCCAGCACCTCGCCCAGGGTGTTGGGCAGGTTGTCGGGCGCGAACGCCACCGGCGCCGGCAGGGTGGCGTCGTACTCGGTCAGGCAGACGAAGCGCGACAGCGCCGGCACCCGCCGCGCGAAGCCGTCGAAGCCGGGCGCGACGAAGGCCGCGGTGAGCTGCCGGGCGCGATCGGCGCGGAAGTTCATGAACACCGCCGCGTCGCCGTCGGCCATCGGCACCGCGCCGTCGAGCACCGTCGGCTGCACGAATTCGTCGTTCTCGCCGCGCGCGTAGGCGGCCGCCAGCGCGGACGCGGCGTCGGCGGCGCGCTCGCCGCGGGCCTCGACGATCGCGTCCCAGGCGCGCTGCACGCGGTCCCAGCGCTTGTCGCGGTCCATCGCGAAGTAGCGACCGCCCACGCTGTACACGCGGGCGTTGCCGTGGCGCGCGCATTCGGCCGCCAGCCGTTCCAGGCTGGGCCCGGCCGAGCGCGGCGGCATGTCGCGCCCGTCGAGGAAGGCGTGCACCGCGACCTTCGGCACGCCGCGGCGCGCGGCGAGTTCCAGCATCGCGAACAGGTGCCGCTCGTGGCTGTGCACGCCGCCGGGCGACAGCAGCCCCAGCAGGTGCAGGGTGCCGCCTGCGGCCAGCGCGGCGTCGCAGGCGGCGACGAGCTCGGCATTGGCGAAGAAGCTGCCGTCCTCGATCGCGGCATCGATGCGGGTCAGCTCCTGGTACACGACGCGGCCGGCGCCGATGTTCATGTGGCCGACCTCGGAATTGCCCATCTGCCCGTCCGGCAGGCCGACGTAGCGGCCCTCGGTGTGGACCAGGGTGCGCGGGCCGGCCGCCCACAGGCGGCGCCAGTTGGGCGCATCGGCCAGGGCGATGGCGTTGTCGCGCGGGTCTTCGCGATAGCCCCAGCCGTCGAGGATCAGCAGGACCACGGGCTTGGGGCGGTGCGGCGCATTGGACACGACGATGGGCCCTGTGACTTAGGACAGATGCGATTGTAGCGAAGGCCGACGCATGCTATCGGCCGCCCGAGCCGCGACGCGCCCCGCGCCGCGCCCGCCCCACCCCCTCGCAGGGAGTCCGTTCATGTCCCGTCTCCGCATTGCGCTCGCCGCCGCCCTCGCCCTGTCCAGCGCAGGCGCCTTCGCGCAGGCGGACATCAGCCGCACCAACGGCAGCATCACCGTCGAGTCCGGCCGGACCGCGGGCGACGTCGACACCGTCAACGGCGGCATCCGCATCGGCGACGACGCGCGCGTGGGCGACGTCGAGACGGTCAACGGCGGCATCGCCCTGGGCGACCGGGTCACCGCCGGCGCGCTGGAGACCGTCAATGGCGGCATCCGCTTCGGCGAGGGCGTGTCCGTGGCCAGCCTCGCCACCGTCAACGGCGGCATCCGCGGCGGCCGCGACGCGCGCATCGGCGGCGACGTCGAGACCGTCAGCGGCGGCATCTTCCTCGACCGCGGCAGCGAGGTCGGCGACGACGTGAGCACCGTCAACGGCGGCATCGGCCTAGTCGGCACCCGCGTGGCCGGCGACGTCGAGACCGTCAACGGCGACGTCACCATCGGCGCCGACGCGCACGTGCAGGGCGGACTGTTCGTGCGCAAGCCGTCCTCGAACTGGTTCCCGGTGACCATCAACAAGCGCCGGCCGCGCATCGTCATCGGCCCGAACGCGGTGATCGACGGCGAACTGACCTTCGAGCGCGAGGTGACGCTGTACGTGCACGAGACCGCGCGAACCGGCCGCATCACCGGCGCCGAAGCGCAGCCCTACAGCGGCGACCGCCCCCCGCGCGACTGATCGGTCGCCCTGTCCCGGGCGCCATCCGCGGCCAGGACGCCCCGGCGATCTGCGGTCAATGCGACCGGCGAGGCCTGGCGGCCGCGTACTGTCGCGCGTCGCCTTGCCGCGGCGCGCTCGCGTCCACGTTCACGCAGATGCGATCCCCGCAGACGGTGGCGTCGGACGCGTAGAACGCCTGCAGCACCGGGACGGCGTCTTCATATCGTTCCAGCGCATCCCTGGCCTCGGCGAGTTCGCGCCGGTAGTAGCCCAGCACGCCCCAGGCGACGAGGACCAGCAGCAGGCACAGCCCGGCCAGCGCGCCGTACCAGGCCCGGACCGTCCTGCCGGCGACGCGCAGTTGCGCGGAGGCAGTGTCCACCGCGCGACCGTACTCGGCCGCGACCGGCACGATGGCCGCCTTCGCTTCTTCCACGATCCTGGCCTGCGCGCCGCTCACGATGCCGTCGATTCGGCGGTGCAACTGGGCGACTTCGTCGTGGACGGCCTGCAGCCTCTGCTCCACGATGGCCTGCATCCGCGCTTCGCGCTGCTCGAACTTGGCCAGCAGCGCGGCCAGGACCCGCAGCATCTCTTTCATCGGTTCTTGGGCGGACATCGGACCTCCCAGCCTCAGCCGCGGGCGAAGGCGGCTTCGATCTGCCGGGCTGCGTCCTGCTGCTGGCGTGCCAGCCCCTGCTCGGCCGCCAGGAATTCATGTCCTTCCTCGATCCGCCCCCGCACCTGCGGGGACCGCTCAATCTCGGCGCAGACGCGGGAAATGGCGACATCGTCGTCGGTATCGAGCGCGGCCGCCAGCCGGTCGAGCTGCGGATCGCCGAAGCGCGACAGCGACGCCCCGCGCTCGTTGCGCGCAGGTTCCAGCGTCTCCGGCAGGCCCGGGCGATGATCGGAGTGGTCCGGGTGTCCGGGCGCGGTCTTGAAGCCCGGCGCCGTCTCGCGTCCTCGCGCGGGCGGCGCGAACCTGAGCGTTGCGGGATCGACGTCGCCGGTCTGCGGCACGCCGTGGTCGCGCTGGAAATCGAGCAGCGCGCCCTGCATGCCGGGGCGATACACGCCGTCCTGGTCCAGCCGCTGGCCGCCGGGCGCCCGGTAGCCTTCGCCGTCCATCACCCGCTGCAGGTCGCGGATGCGCTCGCTCGACTCACCGAGCCGGAAGGTACCGTCGTCGACCACCGGGCGCGGCTGGACGCCTTCGCGGTACTCGGCCTCCATCGGTAAGCGGCCACTGGCCAGGTCGTCCACGTAATGACGGAACTGCTGGTAATAGCGCGTGTCCATTTCCATGTGAACGTGGATCGGGCCGGTAGCGACGTTGCTTTGCGTGCCCAGGGTCTGTCCATAGGTCACCTCGTCCCCCGGATTGACCTTGATGTCTCTCATATGACGAAAGCGGGCGATCACTTCGCCACCAGGCCGGTCGAGGATGTCGACCAAACCCTCGCCATCGCGCCGAGCCCCAGCGACTCCGGCCACCGGAGAGGGAACATCAACACTGCGCGCCTGACGGCTCATCGGGTCCAGACCAGGATCGGACAAAATGAAATCCTTCTTCAGCAGCACCTGATCGGGTCCGAGCCCATAGTCCCGGAACTCCCCGCGCAGGTTGCGCCTCGGGACCTCGATCTCCTCCAACCGCCCGCCGATGTAGCCATGCACGCGGCCGGGCTTACCATCCACAACGATGCCCTCCGCCATCCGCACCGCGCGGTTGTCCCCTGGATGGTGCGATACCAGGCTGTCGAAGCCGGTCACCGCTTCGTTCATCTGCACGCCACCAGCGGTGCTCAGCACGCTCCCGTCGCGGCCGCGTGGCGGGCCGAGTTGCTGAATGCGATAGGTCGTTGGCGTCGGGGCTGCGCTGTCCTGCGGGGTCATGGTGTCCTCCATGCATCGAATGCGTTATTGGGCACGAGCCTGTCCACGGATGAGGTCAGTCGTCCTGGTAGTAAGGCGCTTCGTATTCGCGCAACTGCCGACATTCGTCCGGCCATCGGCAACCCTCGAACGGGTCCAGCGACCAGTCCGCAGTCAAGTACCAGCAATCCGGGCGACGGGTGAAGGTAGTGATACGCCCCGGCGTCAGGACTTCCCACTCGGTCTCGGAGAGGCGGCGCAGTTGCAGCTCGGTGACCGGATGGGGCACGTGATTCCCACTTGCATCGACACCAGTCCATCGTTGGCCAGCGCGGAGTCTCGTGCTATCCCACACATATGCTCTCAATTGGGAATCGTAACGATACCGGTCATGCATCGGCCGATCGCGCTCGTAGGTCTGCCACTGTGGATTCGCCGGGTCGCCCGGCTCGGTATTGTGGTAGTCGTGGTACGGCACCTTGTAGACCACGGGCTTGGCCGTATAGCGGACCTGCAGGTCGCCGCTATTGAAGAACGCGTGCAGAAAGGTCTCGAAATCCATCGAGGGGCAGGTCACCCCGCCCTGCGTCGGCGCGTAGATGCGGCCGGGCATCATTTTTCGCGGCGCGGCCGCTGCGGCAGGGAGTTGCGATGCATCCATCGGCGCCTGCTGCGGCGCCGGCCCCGCCGCCTTGCCGCCGCCGCAGGCCGCGAGCCCCGCCGTCATGGCCATTGCCAGACCGATACGCCCCGCCAGGACACGCGCGGCAAGCCATGCTCGCCTTGTGCCGGAGACAACCCGTGTCGCCATGTCGCCCTCCTGTTGGCCCCGCGACTACTGCGAGTCGGGATAGCACGCCCGAATTGCCATCGTCAAACGCCCGCAGCGCGGCGCGGAGGGCCAGAGCGCGATCCGCGCCTGGGCGACGGAAGGATGGAAGGCGAACCGTCCGCCATGCGGACCGGTACGACGCCGGCGGGCGCCGCTCGGCGGACCGTGCGACCCATACGGCGTCCGCCGCCCACGCGCCTTGGGACGCGATCCGCGTCCCGAAGGCCTAGAATCCAGGGTTTCCGCCACGGAGATCCTGCATGTCCCGATCCCTCCTGACCCTCGCCCTCGCCTCCGCGCTGGCGCTCGCCGGCTGCGAGCGCGAAGCCCCGGCGACCGATGCCGCCACTCCCTCCGCCGCCGGCGAAGACAGCGCCGCGCAGGCGCATGCGTTCTCGCCCGAGATCACCGCGGCCGACTTCGCCGAGTTGACCCGGACCCTGGCCTCCGACGAGTTCGAGGGCCGCGCGCCGGGCTCGCCCGGCGGCGAGAAGACGGTGGAGTACATCAAGGCGCAGTACGAGCGCATCGGCCTGCAGCCGGGCGGCGAGAACGGCGGCTGGTTCCAGACCGTGCCGATGGTGGAGACCACCGCCGACGAATCCACCACGCTGCGCATCGACGGGCCCAAGGGCACGCGCGAGCTGAAGTTCGGCGACGACATGGTCATCGGCACCCGCAGCGGGCAGGACCGGGTCCAGGTGGCCGACAGCGAACTGGTGTTCGTGGGCTATGGCGTCGATGCCCCGGAGCAGGGCTGGAACGATTACGCGGGCCTGGACGTGAAGGGCAAGACGGTCGTGATCCTGGTCAACGATCCCGGCTTCCACGCCGGCGACGAGACCCTGTTCGACGGCAACCGCATGACCTACTACGGGCGCTGGACCTACAAGTTCGAGGAGGCCGCGCGCAAGGGCGCGGCCGCGGCGCTATTGATCCACGACACCGCCGGCGCCTCCTACGGCTGGGACGTGGTGAAGAACTCCTGGTCCGGCCCGCAGTTCGACCTGCGCGCCGAGGACGATCCCGAGCCGCGCCTGCCGGCGCAGGGCTGGATCACCGGCGACGTCGCCCGCGCGCTGTTCTCCGCCGCCGGCCTCGATCTCGACGAGCAGATCGCCGCCGCCAACCGCCGCGGCTTCCGCGCCGTGCCGCTGCAGGCAAGGGTGTCGTTCGACCTCGCCAGCACGATCGCCGAAAAGTCCTCGCGCAACGTCATCGGCGTGCTGCCCGGCACCGCCGCCGCCGACGAGGCGGTGATCTACATGGGCCACTGGGACCACCTGGGCAAGCACGACGGTGCCGAGGGCGAGGACACGATCTACAACGGCGCGGTCGACAACGCCACCGGCATCGCCGGCATCATCGAGATCGCCGAGCGCTTCGCCACCGCCGAGCCCAAGCCGCAGCGCTCGGTCGCGTTCCTGGCGGTGACGCTGGAGGAATCCGGCCTGCTGGGCTCGAAGTACTACGTAGCGCGCCCGACCTTCCCGATGGAGAAGATCGCCGGCGTGATCAACCTCGACGCGATGAGCGTGGCCGGCCCCTCCCGCGACTTCGTGGTCACCGGCCTGGGCAGCTCCGAACTGGAGGACCTGCTGAAGGTGGAGGCCGAGCGCCAGGGCCGCGTGCTGGTGGAGGAAGGCAACCCGGCCGGCGGCTTCTACTTCCGCTCCGATCACTTCAACTTCGCCAAGGCTGGCGTGCCGGCGCTGTACGCCAAGGGCGGCAACGACCTGATCGACGGCGGCACCGCCGCGGGCGAGGCGGCGACCCGGGCCTACGCGGCCGTCTACCACCAGCCCGGCGACGAGTTCGACGAGAACTGGAACCTGGAAGGCGTGGTGCAGGATCTGGAAGCGCTCTACGGCGTGGGCCGGGTCCTGGCCGACGACCCCAAGCGCTGGCCGAACTGGTACGAGGGCAATCCCTTCAAGGCCGAGCGCGACGCGATGATGTCGCGCTGACCGGCATCGCGACGGACCACGACGGCGGCGCCTCCGGGCGCCGTCGTCGTGTCCGGCTCTCGCAAGCGCCCGGCGCGCGCGAACGCGTCTACGGCGACGCCGCCGCCACCAGTCGCACCCGCGCGAAGTTGCGCTTGCCGACCTGCAGCACGCCCTCGAAGCCGGGGGCGAGGGCGAGGCCCGCGTCCTCCACCACCGCGCCGTCCACCTTGACCGCGCGCTCCTTGAGCTTGCGATGGGCTTCCGAATTGCTGGGGGTGATGCCGGCGGCGGTCAGCAGCGCGGCGATGCGCAGGCCCTCGGCGGGCACCGCCACCTCCTGCAGCGGCAGCAGCGAGGTATCGCCCTGGCCCGTCACCGCGGCGTGCCAGCCGGCGATCGCGGTCTCGGCGGCGGCCGCGTCGTGGAAGCGGGTGGCCAGTTCGCGCGCCAGGCGCAGCTTGACGTCGCGCGGGTTGAGCGCGCCCGAGGCCACCTCGGCGCGCAGCGCGCGGGCCTCGTCGATGCCGATCTCGAAGCTCAGCAGCTCGATCCAGTCCCACATCAAGTCGTCGCCGATCTTCATCGTCTTGTTGACGATGTCGATCGCGGCTTCGGTCACGCCGATGTAGTTGCCCAGCGACTTGGACATCTTGTTGACGCCGTCCAGGCCCACCAGCAGCGGCATCGTCAGCACGATCTGCGGCTTCTGCCCGTAGTGTTCCTGCAGGCCGCGCCCCATCAGCAGGTTGAACTTCTGGTCGGTGCCGCCGAGTTCGACGTCGGCCTCCAGCGCGACCGAGTCGTAGCCCTGCACCAGCGGGTAGAGGAACTCGTGGATGGCGATCGGCTGCTGCGCCGCATAGCGCTTGGCGAAATCGTCGCGCTCGAGCATGCGCGCCACGGTGTGCTGGCCGGCCAGGCGGATCAGGTCCGCCGCGGCCATCTTGCCGAACCATTCGGAGTTGAAACGCACCTCGGTGCGCGCGCGGTCGAGCACCTTGAACACCTGTTCCTCGTAGGTGCGCGCGTTGGCCAGCACGTCCTCGCGCGAGAGCGGCTTGCGGGTGGCGTTCTTGCCGGAGGGATCGCCGATCATCCCGGTGAAGTCGCCGATCAGGAAGATCACCGTGTGGCCGAGATCCTGGAACTGGCGCAGCTTGTTGAGCAGCACCGTGTGGCCCAGGTGCAGGTCCGGCGCGGTGGGATCGAAGCCGGCCTTGACCCGCAGCGGGCGGCCCTGGCGCAGGCGCTCGGCCAGTTCCTCGGGCTTGAGCAGCTCGTCGGCGCCACGGGCGATCTGGTCGAGGGCGGCCTGCAACGCGGCCGGGGGGGCGGAAGTGGGGGGCACGGGGCGTTCTCTGCGGCGGAAACGGGAAGGCGGTGGACCTGAATGTGACGAAGGCCCGGAAACGGAGTTAAGAGGCCGTTAACCGGCGATTTCGCCGAAAAGTCTTGTGCGCTCAAGCGTTTGACGCATGGAGCTCACGTCTTTATGTTACCCCGCTGACGCGCCATTCACGCCACCGACCGGAACCGCAGATGACGTCTCCCGATCCGGCGTTCGATCCTGAACGCAACCGACTCGTCCGTCTCGCCAATCTCCGGGCCGTGGCGCTCCGGGCCACCCAGCTCTCGCAGCAACTGCCGCAACTGCTCGACCGCGAACGCTTCAACGGCCGCTGGACCCGCCGCCACTGGGCGCAGGCCAGCATCTTCGCCACCCTGGGCGCGCTGATCGTGGCGCTGGTGCCGGGCTTCTCCAACGCGATGCAAGGCGCCGAGGACACCCAGCCGGCGCTGACCACGATGGCGCTGGCGCTGCCGCCGATGCCGGCGCGCCCCCGCGAAAGCGCCGAGGCCGCGCCCGCCTGGCAGATCGTCGCGGTGCAGCCCGGGCAGACCCTGGGCGCGATCTTCGAGGCGCACGGCATCCCCGCGACCACCCTGCAGCGGATCATGCAGACCGAGGCCGCGCGCGCGCTGGCCCGCCTGCGCGCCGGCGCCGAGCTCGGCCTGGACCTGGCCGACGACGGCAGCCTGCGCGGCCTGCGCTTCGACCGCGGCACCACCGAGCGCGTGCAGATCTCGCTGGACGGCGACCGCGTCCGGACCGAGGTCATCGAGCGCCCGGTGGAGGTGCACACCGCCGTGATCACCGGCGAGATCACCAATTCGCTGTACGGCTCGGCGCGGCAGGCCGGGCTGTCGCCGCAGGTCATCCACACGATGACCGACCGCATCTTCCAGTACGACATCGACTTCTCGCGCGAGATCCAGCCCGGCGACCGCTACAGCGTGGTCGTCGAGGAACTGTGGCGCGAGGGCGAGCGCATCGGCACCGGCGAGGTGCTGGCCGCCACCTTCACCACCGGCGGCAAGACCTACTCCGGCTTCCGCTTCGCGCGCGACGGCAAGACGCCCGAGTACTTCACCGCCGACGGCCGCCCGCTGAAGAAGAGCTTCCTGCGCACGCCGGTGGAGTTCTCGCGCCTGAGCTCCAACTTCGGCTCGCGCCGCCACCCGGTGCTGGGCACGATGCGCATGCACAAGGGCGTAGACTACGCCGCGCGCACCGGCACCCCGATCATGGCCGCCGGCGATGCCCGCGTGCAGTTCAAGGGCTGGCAGCGCGGCTACGGCAACGTGGTGATCCTGGACCACGGCCGCGGCTATACCACCCTGTACGCGCACATGTCCCGCTTCGCCGACATCCGCCAGGGCCAGCGCGTGCCGCAGGGCCGGGTGATCGGCTACGTCGGCGCCACCGGCCTGGCCACCGGGCCGCACCTGCACTACGAGTTCCGCGTCAACGGCGCCCACCGCAATCCGCTGACCCAGACCATGCCGCCGCCGGAGCCGCTCAAGGGCGCCGACCTGGCCGCCTTCCGCGCCCAGATCGCACCGGCGCTGGCGCGCATCGAGCAGGTCGAGGCCGTGCACTACGCGCACCGCCAGGCCGAGGACGGCGCCCGCGTCGCCCGCGCCGGCGACGCCCCGGCGCGCCGTCCCGCCGGCTGAGCCCGACTGCGGGCCCGGCGCCGCGGATGCGTTTCCCGCGACGCCGCCCCGCCCCGCCCGCATGTCCGCCGCCGGAGCCGACCTGTACCTGGGCCTGATCTCGGGCACCAGCGCCGACGGCATCGACGCCGCGCTGGTCCGCTTCGAGGACGCTCCCGGCCGCAGTCCCGCGCTTCGGGCCGAGCTGCTCTACGGCCACACCTTCGCCTGGGAACCCGCACTGCGCGCGCATCTGGTCGAACTGGGCCAGCGCGACGCCGCCCTGACCCTCGACGCGCTGGGCGAACTCGACACCCGGATCGCGGCGCTGTTCGCCGACACCGCCCTGCGCGCGCTGGAGGAAGCCGGCGTGCCCGCCGCGCGCGTGGCCGCGATCGGCTCGCACGGGCAGACCCTGCGCCACCGGCCGCACGGCCGGCACCTGGACGGGCGCAACCGCTTCAGCCTGCAGCTCGGCGATCCCAGCCTGATCGCCGAGCGCACCGGGATCGCGACCGTCGCCGACTTCCGCCGCCGCGACGTGGCCGCCGGCGGCCAGGGCGCGCCGTTGCTGCCGGCGCTGCATGCCGCGCTGCTGCAGGCGCCCGGCGAAGCGCGCGCGGTGCTCAACCTGGGCGGGATCGCCAACCTCACCCTGCTGCCCGCCGCCGGAACCCCCGGCGCGGTGCGCGGCTTCGACACCGGCCCGGCCAACGGCCTGCTCGATGCCTGGTGCCTGCGCCAGACCGGCGCCGCCTTCGACCGCGACGGCGCCTTCGCCGCCGCCGGCCGGGTCGATCCCGCGCTGCTGGCGCGGCTGCGCGCCGAACCCTGGTTCGCGCTGGCGCCGCCGAAGTCCTCCGGACGCGACCAGTTCCACCTCGGCTGGGTCGAGGCGCGGCTGTCGGGCGGCGAGGCGCCCGCCGACGTCCAGGCCACCCTGGTCGCGCTCACCGCGACCACCGTCGCCGACGCCCTGCACGCGACCCTGCCGGAGACCGCGCAGGTCATCGCCTGCGGCGGCGGCGTGCACAACCCGGTGCTGATGGCCGCGCTGGCCCAGGCGCTGGCGCGCCCGCTGGTCTCCAGCGCCGAGCACGGGATCGATCCCGACTTCGTCGAGGCGATGGGCTTCGCCTGGCTCGCCCGGCAGACCCTGCTCGGGCGGCCGGGCAACCTGCCGTCCGTCACCGGCGCGGCCGGGCCGCGGGTCCTGGGCGGGATCTACCCCGCGACCCCGGACTGAGCCGGCGCGCGCCGCACGGCCGCGCCGGCCGCCCCGCGCGCGTCGGCTACACTCGGCGCCCGTTTTCTGCGCGGAGACCGCGATGCGTCCGTTGCTGCTGCCGTTGACCCTCCTCGTGCTCGGCCTGGCCGCCTGCCGCCAGGCGCCCGACGCCGCCCCGGCCGACGCCGCCGCGACGCCGACGCCGGCCACCGCGGACGCGGCGCCCGCGCCCGGCACCGCCGACGACAACCTCAACGCCGTGCTGTGGGTGCAGCGCTCGGCGGAGTACCGCGCCACCACGCTGTCGCTGTTCCGTGCCGCCGCGGATCACCTGGACGCCGCGCTCGCCGAACGCCACTGGGACGCGCTGGTGCCCGACGAGCGCGACAACGAAGACTGGGCCGACCTGCCGCCCGCGGTCATCATGGACATCGACGAGACCGTGCTCGACAACTCGCCCTACCAGGCCCGCCTGGTCCGCGACGGCCAGGAGTACGACGAGGTCACCTGGGCCGGCTGGGTCGCCGAGAAGCGCGCGGAACCTGTCCCCGGCGTGGTCGATTTCGCCCGCGCCGCCGCCGAGAAGGGCGTCACCCTCCTGTATCTCTCCAACCGCGCCCAGCACCTCAACGAGGCCACGCTGGCCAACCTGCGCGCGGTGGGCATGCCGGTCGCGGACGACAGCGTGTTCCTCGGCCTGGGCACCCATGTCGAGGGCTGCGAGCAGCACGGCAGCGAGAAGCTCTGCCGGCGCCGCCTGGCCGGCCGCAGCTACCGGGTGATCATGCAGTTCGGCGACCAGCTCGGCGATTTCGTGCAGGTGGTCGCCAACACCCCCGAGGCCCGCGACGGCCTGCTGGAGGAATACGGCGACTGGTTCGGCGAGCGCTGGTGGATGCTGCCCAACCCCACCTACGGCAGCTGGGAACCCGCGGTGTTCGGCAACGCCTGGGACCAGCCGCGCGAGCGGCGACGCGCGCTGAAGCGCGAGGCGCTGAACACCGCGCGGTAGGCGGCACGGGCGCGCACTCGCGCCGATGCTTCCGGCACCCGCGAGAAGGGCGCGCTGGCGCGCCTGGGTGGGATCGGCGTTCAGCATGCGCAAGACGCCTTCCGCAAGCGGGCGCACTGTGCTTTTCCCTTCCCCCGCAACGCAGGCGTGCGAACGTGCCCTCATCCGGCGCTGCGGCGGGAGAAGGAACAACATGGCCCCACTCGCGGGAGAAGGAACGGCATGACGCCGCTTGCGGGAGAAGCGACAGCCCGGCGCTGCAGGCCGAATGTCGATACGCCCTAGGGTCCACCTCAGGATGCGTGGCAAGGCCCGCATGCGGTAGCGTGGACGCGCCGGTACCCGGGGGCCGGCGCACCCGCTGCCCAGACGGTGACGCGCATGTTCGATCCCATCTCCCGGCTCCCTGGCCCCCCGCCCCTCGGCGGCCTGCGCGATTCGCCCCTGCTTTCGCTCGCGCAGAGCCTCACCAGTTCGCTGGCGCAAACCCTGGGGCTCGGCCCCAACCGCTTCGGCGGCGAGCATCGCTCGGATCATCGGCCCAGCCACTACCATCCGGGACCGAACCATCCGGCCGTCGGTGGACCCCGCGGCGACGGGCCTCGCGAGACCCACGACAGCCCTGGCTCGCGCGCCCCCGGCGGCCCCTCCCCGCCCGGTGCGCCGGGCGCTGGGTCCACCATCCCGACGACGCACGCGGTACTGGACCGGGCGGCGCCGCCGCTCGCGACGCTGGTCGGCCAAGGCGCGTCCTCCTCCGCCCCGACCTCGCAGGCCCCGTCCCCGCAGGATGCGCCGACGGTCGCCGTCGCGAGGCAGCTCGCGAACAGCGCCGCCGCGGCCGGCGGCGCGGCGGCGCTTGCCGGTCCGGCCGGGAGCGCGCAGGCGTTCCAGGCGGCCGCGCTGTCCGGTGCGGCCGCGCTCTCCACCGCGGCGGCGCTCGCGCCGGCGCAGGCACCCGCTGCCGCCCAGGCGGCGGTGGCGTCCGGCCCTGCCGCGGGCCTGGCGCCGGCGCCCGGCGGCATGCCCGCCGTGGCGACCGCGGCCCAGGCGCCCGCCCCCCTCGCCGGGGCCGCGATGTCGCTGGCGGCGGCGCCGCCGCCCGCACGCGCCGAGGCGCAGGCCGCGATGGCCCGCAGCGACGCGCCCGGCGTCGTGGCCGACCGCGCCGGTGCGTTCGCGGCGAACGCGCCCGGGGGAACCGCCGCATCCCCGGCCCCGGCCGGTGCGACGACGGCCTCGACGGCACCCGCCGCGATGGCCGCTGCAGGCGCCACGCTGGCCACGATGGCGGCCCCGGCCGCACCGGCGGTCCCCGCCTCGCAGTCCCCCGCCGACGTGCGCGGCCACACCGGCCTGTCGATGGGCGGCGAGCGCAGCGGCCCGGGCCGCGCCGACGGCGCGCTGGCCCAGGGCCACACCGTCGCCGCCGCAGGCCGCCGCTCGCTCTACGGCGGGGATGGCGGCGGGCGCTCGTTCCCGAGCGGGCTGTTCGCGATGATCGGCGTCGCCTCGCAGGCCGCGCGCCAGGAACTGGCCGACCTGCAGAAGGCGGAACTCGCCTACCAGTGGCTGTACTGGGTGTTGACCATCACGGCCTATGCATCGCTCGGCCTTCTCTTGATGGCGACCACCATGATGTGGTCGGGCGACGTGAGCGCTTATCCGGCCCTGAGCAATCCGACGGCCCTGTTCCTGCTGGGCGCCGCAGGAGCGGGATGCGCGATCGGCGCCTTCAAGCTCGCCAGAGTGGGCCGGAAGCGCGCCGGGACTGCGCGCGAATGAAGCCTGACAGGCCCTGGCCCGACGCGGGATGCGCGTAAGGCGCCCATGTCCGCATCCAGGCGCTACGGACGTGCGCTGGCCACACGGAAGCCATCGACGGTCAACGCAAGCGCTTGCAGATCCATGCCCTGAGCGCGGGCATGCTCGGCAACCCGGCGCCGCAGACGCTCGCGCGCGGCGGGATCTCCCGCGCTGCGCGCGTACTGTCCCAGGACGATCCCCGCATAAAGCCCCTTGGCATCGGAGATGGTCTGGCGATCGACGTCGGTCGGAGGCAGCGCGCCCGGGGAGGACAACGTGATTTCGCGCAGCTGCGCGATCGCCGGCGCCGCCTCCCGCGCCGACACGGGCCGATCGTGGACGACGCTCCACATCGCGATGAAATAACCCGCCGCCACGTCCGCGAAATCATTCGACGACAGCCCGTGCCGATCGAGGACGGCCTGGAACGGTGCCCGCGCACGTCCATCGGCGATTTCCTCGGCGAACCGCGCTCGCCGGGAAGGCACCCGCGCCCCGAACGCTTCCACGAACCGGCGCTCCACCTGCCGCCTGACCGCAGCGGAGGGCCGGAACTGCGCACCGCGGTCGGCGCTCGGCCTGTCCTCGTCCGGCGGATCGTCGTCCTCGACGGCATCGAGCATGCTGTTGTTCGCAAGCGTGCCGGCGTAATCGACAGCCCCCTGATTGATCGACTCGAAGAACGCGTCCTGCGCCGCCGCAGGCAGCGATACGGCGCAAACCGCAGCAAACAAAAGCCGAATGGCGTGGGCGCCCATCTGAACGTTCCTCCGTCCCAAAAACGCGGAAAGGCGGACCGAAGTCCGCCTTTCCGGTGCCAGGTCGGCTTACTGCTTGCGGGCGACGGCCGACTGGGCCTCGCCGATGGTCTTGACGACCGTGTTCGCGGTGTTGGTCAGCAGGCTGAACTGCTGCGCGAGCACCTGGAAGTTGGTCATGGTGCTGGGCTCGTCCTTGTCGACGCGACCGGCGGCTTCCTGGAGCGCCTTGCCGACGCTGTCGATCTGCTTGTTCAGGCCCTCGACCAGCGCGGCCAGCCAGCTCTTGGCGCCCACGGCGCCCTTTCCGCCTTGCTGGGCACGCTGCAGACCATCGGTGGCGATTCCGTTGTAGATGGCTTCGTAGCTCGACATGATTGCGGTTCCCTTGTGGGTATCGGAGATGGGATCTTGCGTTCGTGGCTTGTGCGGCGATGCGGAGTCTCGAGAGCCGGCGGAGATGCCGGCGGCTCGACGATCAGCGTGCCGGCGGCCCCCGCGGTCGACGCACGCGCCGCTCGGTGATGCCCCCTAGCGGCGGCTGATGGGCCGCGACCGGTACGGTCGCCTCGACTTCCGACCCCGCGGCCTGCTTTCGGGTCTCCAGCCACGCGAAGGCGGCCTCCTCCCCTTCATCGCGGCAACGACGCGCGAACTCCAGGGCATCACGGAGTTCCGGGTTCTGCAGGGGATTGATCGCCTGATCGAAGCTTCGGATCAGATTGTTCGAATCCTCATCGCTGAGCAAGCCGTTGGACTTGAGCGCATCGACCATCTCGATCCACTGCTTCCGATCGGGGATCGTCAGCTCAAGATCGATGGGAGCGGATTCGACCGCTTCACGATAGTGCTGAAGCAGCATCTCGCGGCTTTCGTCGTCGAGGTCGTCGCGACGATCGAGCGACGCGCTGAACTCCGCGACCAGGCGATCGCGATGAGCCGCCGCCTCGTCGCCCGGCGGAACCGTCGCGGCCGGCGTCTCGGCGAGCGCAACAGCGGACTCGGCCGCCAAGGACCTGACGTCCGGCGCTTCCGCCGAGGTCGAGCGACGCTTGATGCTCTGTCGTCTGATCATGTGCCGAAAGCGCCGGAGCGCCTGCCTCCTCCTGAATCGAATCGCCGCGCCCGGGGACATGGCGATGAATCCTGGGACCGAGTATTCCGGCAGCGGCCTTCCCATCGCAATCTAGGGCGCACCCGAGGTCGGCGCGGCATGGGCGAGATGGCGGCTCCACAGGCCGTGGGCTGCCGGCAATCTTGGCTCACGCGTGCAACTCCGAATCGATCTCCAGCCGGCCCAGCCCCTTCTCGGCGAAGCGGCGGGCCAATTCGGGCGCCGCTTCCCGGATCGCGTCGTAACTGCCGCGCGAACGCGTATCGGCCTTGAGCGCCCAGCCGGTCTCGGTGCGGCTGAGCAGCAGGTCGGTGCCGGGCAGGGTCGCGTCGGACATGCGCAGCAGGACCTGGCCGTCGGCGGCATCGCGGCCGGCGCCGCCGCCGACCGCGAGCTGGCGGACGTGGCGCTCGACCAGTTCGGCGAAGGCGTTGGCATTGACCGGCGGCGGGGCCACGGGCGGCGCCGCGGCGCCGTCGCGCAGGGCCGACTGCGCCTGCATCATCGCCAGCACTTCCGCTCCCTCCAGCGTCTGCTGGCCGGCGTCCGCGCCCTCCTCGCGGCGCGCACCGACGGCCTCGACCCGCTGACCGTCGTCGGCGCCGGCGCCGTGCGGCGCTCCGGACTGCTCCTGGCGAGCCGCCTGGAATTCCTCGCGCGCCTCCCGCCCCGCCTGGCCGGCCTGCCGCAGCACTTCGCGGAAGCGGTCCACGTTCTCGCGCGGCGGCGGCGGACGCTCGCCTTCGCGGGTCTTCGCGCTCTCCTGCAGCCGCGCGTTGGCGGCGTTGTCTGCGGACTGGCTGCGTTCGACGCTCATGGGGTCACCTCAGTGCGATCCGGGGGCGATGTAGCGCGCGAGCAGCAGATCGGCCGCCGCGTCCTCTTCCTGGTGCGCTTCCAGCGCGAACTGCTCGTCGCGCCAGATCCGCTTGCGCTTTTCCAGCGCGTCCTCGCGCGCCTTGGCGCGGAAATAGGCCTGCTTGGCGGTCTCCAGCGCCTGCTCGGCCTCGCGCAGACGCGCCTGGGCCGCCTGCAGGCGCTGCTGCGCGGCGACGATGCGCTCGGCCAGCAGCCCGATGTGGGACTCGCGATGCTCGAGCGCCACCGGCCAGGGCACGCCGGCCGGCGGCGGGTCCAGTAGGCGGGCGCGGTGGTCGGCGCGCTCGCGGCCCAGCGCCTCGATCTCGCCGCCGATGCGCTGGCACTCCTCGCGGCAGGCCGCCGCCGCGCGCTGCTGCGCCAGCACCGCCTGGCGCGCCGCCTCGGTGCGGTGGGCGCGCAGCTTCAGCAGGGTCTGCAGCGGATAGCGCTTCATCCGAACAGCCTCCGCAGCGCCTGCGCCGACTGCTCGAAGGGCACCAGCTCGGAGGAGGACTGCTGCAGCAGCTTGCGGATCGGCCCGATCTTCTCGATGGCCACGTCGGCCTCGGGATCGCTGCCGCGCTTGTACTCGCCCAGTTGCAGCAGCAGCTCGATGTCCTGGTGCTTGGCGAGGTACTTGCGCAGCTGACCGGCCGCGCGCAGGTGGCCCTCGTCGACCACCCGCGGCATCGTGCGGCTGAGGCTGGTCAGCACGTCGATCGCGGGGTAGTGGTAGGCGGCGGCGAGCTTGCGCGAGAGCACGATGTGGCCGTCGAGGATCGAGCGGACTTCCTCCACGATCGGGTCGCCGCCGTCCTCGTCCTCGGCCAGGACGGTGTAGAACGCGGTGATGCTGCCGCGCTCGTTGTTGCCGGCGCGCTCGAACAGGCGCGGCATCGCGCTGAACACCGAGGGCGGGAAGCCGCGCCTGGCCGGCGGCTCGCCGATCGCCAGGCCGACGTCGCGCAGCGCGCGCGCGAAGCGCGTCACCGAGTCCACCAGCAGCAGCACGCGCTTGCCCTGGTCGCGGAAGTGCTCGGCGATGGCGGTGCCGGCCCAGGCGGCGCGGCTGCGCTCCAGGGCCGGACGGTCGGAGGTGGCGACCACGATGACCGACTTGGCCAGGCCGCTGTCGCCGAGGTTGTCGTGGATGAACTCGTTGACCTCGCGCCCGCGCTCGCCGACCAGCACGATCACGTTGACGTCGGCGTCGCCGCCGCGGGCGAGCATGCCCAGCAGCGTGCTCTTGCCGCCGCCGGCCACGGCGAAGATGCCGATGCGCTGGCCCTCGCCGGCGGTCATGACGGTGTCGATCGCGCGCACGCCGGTGGAGAACGGCCGCTCGATCAGGTTGCGGGTCAGCGGGTTGGGCGAGGCGGCGTAGATCGGCGCCTCCACCGTCGGCCCGGCGATCGGGCCGCGGCCGTCGAGCGGTTCGCCGTGGGCGTCCAGCACCCGGCCCAGCAGCCCGGGGCCGGCGCGCAGCGCGGCCTGGCGGCCGGTGGCGTAGACCTCGGTGGTGGCGGAGATGCCGTCGAGCGCGCCCAGCGGCGTGAGCAGGGTGTGCTGGCGCGCCACCCCCACCACCTCGGCGGCGAGGGAGAAATTCGGATCGCCCTCCCCGGGCGGATTGCGCAGGTGGCAGAGTTCGCCGATCGAGGCGCGCAGGCCGGTGGCGCGGATCAGCGTGCCGTAGGCGTCGGCCACCTTGCCCACGCGCTGGACGGTCTTGACCGCGGTCAGCGCGCTCAGCAGCGGATCGCCGGCCGCGGCCAGCACCGCGTCGAGCGGATCGGAGCCGCTCATCCGGCGCTCCCGCGGCCGGCGGCGCCGGCCAGGGCGAGGCGGATCGCCTCGATCTGCTGGGCGACGCCGGCGCGCACCTCGCCGGCTTCCGAGACCACCACGCAGCTCAGCGGGTCGAGGCTCTCGTCGTCGACCAGCTCGATGACGCCCACCGCCGGATGCGCCTGGCGCACCGCGCCGAGGCCGGCGGCGACGCTCTCGCGCACGGAGGGGTGCACGCGGATCAGCAGGAACTGCTCCGCCTGCGCCGCCTCGACCGCCTGCATCACCAGCGGCGGCACCACCCGGGCGGCGTCGAAGCCGGGAGCGATCCGCGCCACGATCGCGCAGGCGAGCTCGGTGATGCGCCCGGCGGCGTCGCCCAGCACGCGCGCGCGCTGCTCGTTGAGCGCGGCCAGCTTCTCGGTCATCTGCTGCTGCGCGCGCGCCAGGCCCTCGGCGAAGCCTTCGGCCTGGCCCTGCTCGCGCGCGCGCGCGATCTCCTGCCCGGCCTCGGCGTAGAGGGCGTTGACGCGCTCGAGCAGGGCGTCGAGCTCCTCCAGCCGCGCCCAGGCCTGCGCGGGCACCACGCGCGCGGCCAGCACGCGGCCGAAGCGCTGCGCGTCCTGGACGGCCACGGCGGCGTCGGAGGGCGAATTCATCGGCGGCGGTTCTCCGTCAGGGCGCGGGTCTCGTGATGGGTGCACAGCAGCAGCACCGGCTTCTCGGGCAGGTGCGCGGGGCCCGCGTCCTCGCGCGGGTGCAGCAGCGCCACCCACTCCCCGAGCGCGGGCTCGCGCTGCGCCGCCCAGGCGCGCAGTTCGTCGCGCCCCTGCCTGGCGAAGAGCGCCAGCAACCGCGCATCGTCGGCATCCGCGCGCAGCGCGCCGTCCCAGGCGGCCGCCAGGCGCCGCGCCACCTCCGGGGCGACCTTGGCGTCCCAGACGCTGGGGTCGAGCGCGAGCAGGTAGCTGTTGCCCAGCGCGCGCTTCAGCCTGCGCACCGGCTCGCGGCGGACCTCCGCGCGGATCAGCGGCGCGTAGGCGAGGACGCCGAGATCCCGCGTCAGGCGTTCCAGCCTGGCGCGCGGCCAGCGGGTGGCGAGGGTGGCGAAGTCCTGGCCCGGCCGCGGCGCGAACAGGGCGCGGGCAGCGCCTTCGCGCAGCAGGCCGCGCACCAGCAGCCGACGGCCCAGGGCGCTGCCGCGCGCGCGCCGCAGCAGCTCGGGCGGCAGCGGTTCATCGCCTGCCGCGAACCAGCTCGGATCGATCTCCGACAGCAGGGCCTGCAGCGCCATCGCCCGCCCCTACCATCGCCGTGCGTCGGGCACGGCAGCGGCGCCACGCGGCAGGCGGCACCCGAAAACGGCGGCGGCGCTGCCGATGCGCATTCAGCCGTTCCACACCGGCGGCGTCTCGGCCTTGCGCGCCTGCATGCGCTGGCGCAAGCGCCCGCCGAAGGCGAACAGCGCGCCCAGCAGCGCCACCACGGCCGCGGCGATGCCCAGCCCGAGCGGGCTGATCGCGGACATGGCCACCGCGCCGGGGCGGGCGGCCGGGCCCTGCACCGGATTGGCGAAGGTCTGGAAGGTGACCGTCACCTTGTTGATGTCGCTCATGCCCGGCACGCCGTCCTTGATGACCATCTTCATCTCGGTCTCGAAATCGCGGACATTGGCGCCGGGCTGTTCGAAGATCACCACCGAGGCGGAGGCGTCGGTCGCGGTGCCGCCGAGCGGGTCGCGCTCGGGCAGGTTGATGTGCACGTGCGCCTCGGCGACGCCGGGGTAGCGCGACAGCGTGCGCGACATCTCCTGCTGCAGACCGTGCTGCAGCATCGAACGCTCGGTCTGCGCGGAGGTGGCGAAGCCGTCCTTCTTGAAGATGTCGCCGAGCAGGTCGAAACGCTGCCCGGGCAGCCCGCGCGAATGCAGGATCTGCATGGCGTACGGGAAATCCGACTGGTCGACGCGGATCTCCCAGCCGGTCTTGCTGACGGAGGTGCGCTTCTCGGCGTCCACGCCGGAAGCGAGCAGCGCCGCCAGGACCTCGTTGGCCTGGCGCTCGTCGAGCTCGGAATACAGCGTGGTGCGGCTGCAGGCGGCCAGCAGCGCGCACAGCAGCAACACCGCCCAACCCGTCCACCGCTTTCCGGGACTCATCATGGCGCGCTCCTGCGACCGTCAGGACTGCTGCCGGAACAGCTGCTGCACGCCGTCGGAGGTGCGGTTGGCGACGTTGGAGGTCAGCTGCGACTGGAACAGGAACTCGTGGCACTTCATGGTCATCTCGAGCACCTGGCTCGGCGTCAGGTCCTGTGTTCCGCTCATGGCCTTCGACAGCGCCTCGATGTTCTTGGCACCGCTGTTCAGGCTGTCGAACGCGGAGATCATCATGCGCGCGCCTTCGGAAGGCTCGGCCTTGGCCGGGTCCTGCACCGCCTGCGGCGCGGCCGCGGCGTCCGGGCCGCTGGCGCCGCCGGTGCGCTGCAGGGCCTGCGCGAAGTCGCGCACGTCGATGGCGCCCGCCTGCTGCGGCGCCATGGCGGCGCCGGCGGGGCCGGTATGCGCGGCGACGTCGAGCGCCGCGACCTGGATGGCTTCGATCATTGGAGTGACTCCCGGGCCCGCGGGCCCTCAGGCAACATGTCTTGGCGGGATGGTTACTGCCGCTTGCCCAGCGTTTCCAGCGCCTGGCCGACGCTGTTCTGCGAGGTCGAGGCGTTGTTGGCCATGAAGGACATCTCGTGGCTCATCGTCGTGAGCTGAAGCAGATTGGACGGCTCGTTGGCGCCTGCGCCGATCTGATCGGACATGTTCATGATCTTGGCCGCCTGGCCGTCGAGCGTGTTGCCCCAGGCGCGCGCCATCGCCGCGTACCAGCTGCTCGAGCCTGCTCCACCGCCGCCGCTGCTGCGCGAGCTGCCACGGCTGCTGTCCATCGCGGCCACGCCGAGGATGGAATTGTTCAACTGCGAATTGTCGATGGTGCTCATAGGAGGACTCCTCTTGGCTTGCGATCGATGGTGGAGATTGCCACTGCTGCGCTTCGCGAACTGCCGACTCTACCGAAACCGTTCAACATGAATGCGTAACCTGGGGTACGCCCCAGGTCCGGGTGCCGCTACATGCGGCGCGCAGCGGCCCGGGCCTCTTGCACCGCCTGCGCGGTCTGTCCGGGCGCCGCCGCGGCGCCGGGGGCGGGCGGCGCCTCCGGGTCCGGCGCGACCGGCGGCGGCCGCGGGGTCAGCCGCTGCAGGGTGCCGTCGCTGCTGAGCACCTGCGCGTGTTCGCCGACCGACACCAGCTGGCCCCAGCCCGGAAGCCGGGCGCCGACCTCGTAGCGGGTTCCGTCGAGCGCGACGACGTGCGCGTTCTCGCCGCGCACGATGGCGACGATGTGGATCGGATCGAGGTCCTCGGCGGCGACCTCCCGGCCCGCGTCCTGCGGCTCGGCCAGGTTCACCGGGAGCACCCTGTTGACCCCGGTCTCGGCCATCGCCCGCGAGCGCACGAAGCGCTCGAACTTGCCCACGTCGGGGAACTCGCCGGTGACCTCGACGTCGTCGTTGCCCAGGTAGCGCACGCGCTCGACGCGGAAGCCGCCGCCGCGCAGGATCTCCGACACCGAATGCGCGAGATCCTCGCCGCTGCGCAGGCGCACGGTGGCCGGCAGCTCCTCGGCGCTCACCCGCTGGCGCAGCGTGTCGCGGGTGGCGCGGTCTTCGACGGTGCCGGCCAGCACGTAGCTGCCGTCGGCGCGCTGCTCCACCTGCGGATTGGCCACGTCGTGCTCGGCCGCCAGGTCGCGCAGCCGGCGCTCGACGTCGACCTGCTGCTCCTGCGCCGGCACCACCGCCACGAAGATCGCCAGCAGCGCCAGCGACAGTACCGAGACCGCGGCGATCATCGGCAGGCGGCGGACGATCGCCTGGCCGGGGCGCGGGCGGGCGGGCTCGAAGGTCACCCCTTCCGGCGCCAGGGCCAGCCAGGCGGGATCGTCGAGGTCGCCGAAGGCCAGCGCCGCGGTCTCGCCCAGGCCGACCCGCTCGACGCCGCCGAGCTCGACCGGATCGCCGGGGTGCAGCACGCGGCCTTCCAGCTTCAGCGGCGCATCCAGCGCGCGCAACTGCAGCACGCCGTCGACCACGCTGATCAGCGCGTGGTGGCTGGCCACGCCGCGGTCGGCGAGCACGATGTCGCAGTCGTCGCCGCTGCCGACCAGGATCATCTCGCGCTCGGCCAGTTCGCGGCTGGCGCCGGCGTGCAGGCCCGCCACGATCCGCAGCACCTTGCCGGCGGGGGCATCGGGTTGGGCGATGGCTTCGGATGTCATGTGCGGACTCCTTGGGTTCTTCCCGGCGCGCGGCCTCAGGCGTTGATCTGCCCGGCCTGCACGATCCGCAGATCGGGCGCCAGTTCCTGGTAGGACAGCACCGGCAGCTCGAAGAAATCGACCTCCATCAGCTTGCGCAGGTGGCGGCGCACGTCCAGCGAGCACAGCAGCACCGGGCGCACGCCCGGCGCCTGCCGGCCCAGGTGGGCGCGCACTTCGGCGCCCAGGCGCGCGGCCAGCTCCGGCGAGATCGCCAGCTGGCTGGCGCCGCCGGCCACGCGCACCGATTGCCGCAGCTTGTCCTCCAGCTCGGGATGGATCAGCAGCACGTGCAGCGTGCGCTCGGCATCGGCGTAGCGGTCGGCGATCTCGCGCTTGAGCGCCACGCGCACGTATTCGGTCAGCAGCACCACGTCCTTCTCGCGGCCGCCGACGTCGGTGATCGCCTCGAAGGCGTCGCGCAGGTTGCGGATCGGCACGCCTTCCTCGGCCAGCCGGCGCAGCACGTCGGCCACGCGCTGCGGCGCGACCACGCGCAGCATCTCCTTGACCAGGTCCGGGTAGTCGCGCTGCATCTTGCCGAACAGGTTGGAGGTCTCCTGGATGCCCAGGAAGCCGCCCAGCCGGCGCTGCAGCGCGCCGCGGGCATGATCGGCCAGCACGTCCAGCGGCGCGCGCGCGGTCTCGTCGGCCTCCTGGGTCCACTCGCCCGACAGCGCCGGGAAGAAGCCGGGCAGCCGCGCCGAGGCGTCGGCGCCGGGGCGCGCCGGCCGCAGCCGTGCATCGGCCGGCAGGCGGCCGGAGGCCAGCCGCGCGCCGTAAGCGCTCAGGCGGTACTCGCCTTCCTCCAGCGCGGGGTTGATGCGCAGCTTCGGCGACGGCACCGGCACGCCGTACTCCTCGCGCAGGCGCTGGGCGACCTCGCCGATGCGCGCGCGCACCGCCTCCTGCCCGTAGCGCTCGGCCAGCGACGGCGCGACCTCGATCTGCAACGGCGGCGGCGGCGCCAGTTCCTCGCCGTCGGCCGGCGCCAGGCTGGCGGCGATCTCGTCGTCGGACACGCGGAACAGCCGGCGCAGGTGCTCGAAGTCGTAGCGGTAGCGCCACGCGCTCATGCCCAGCAGCGCCAGGCCCAGCACCAGGAACACGCCCATGGGGAAGCCCGGCACCAGCATCATCAGCAGCGCCAGGCAGCCGGTGATCAGCAGCACGCGCGGCTGCCCGGAGACCTGGCGGGTGATCGCGTCGCCGAGGTGGCGGTCCTCGATCTCGCCGGTGGTGCGGGTGACCACCAGGCCGGCGGCGATGGTGCCGAGGATGGCCGGGATCTGCGAGACCAGGCCGTCGCCGATGGTCAGGATCGAGTAGGTGCGGGTCGCGTCGGCCAGCGGCATGCCGCGCTGCAGGACGCCGATGGCCAGGCCGCCGAGCAGGTTGATCAGGATGATGACGATGCCGGCGATGGCGTCGCCCTTGACGAACTTCATCGCGCCGTCGAGCGAGCCGTGCAGCTGGCTTTCGGTCTCCAGCAGGCGGCGCTTGCGGCGCGCCTCGTCCTTGTCGATGAGGCCCGCGCGCAGGTCCGAGTCGATCGACAGCTGCTTGCCGGGCATGGCGTCGAGGGTGAAGCGCGCGGCCACCTCGGCCACGCGCTCGGCGCCCTTGGCGATCACGATGAACTGCACGACGGTGATGATCAGAAACACCACCAGGCCGACCACCAGGTTGCCGCCGGCCACCAGGGTGCCGAAGGTCTCGACGATGTGGCCGCCCTCGGCGTGGAGCAGGATCGAGCGGGTGATCGCGATCGAGATCGCCAGCCGGAACAGCGTGGTCAGCAGCAGCACGCTGGGGAAGCTGGAGAACGCCACCGGGTTGGGGATGTAGATGCCCAGCAGCAGCAGGCCGAAGCCGATCGAGATGTTGACCGCGACCAGGCTGTCGATCAGCCACAGCGGCAGCGGCAGGATCATGACGGTGATGATCGTGACCGCCGCGAACGCCAGGACGACGTCGCTGTAGCTGAAGCTCCGCCGCTGCGCGGTGCCGGGCGGCGCGGCGAACAGGTTGGCGATTAGGGCGCGCACGCGCACGCTCCCGCCGGGACCGAACGCCGGGCTGCGCACCGCTGGATGCGCCTCGTCCCGACCGCCTGGTCCCCCGCCCCTGTCCGCTTGCCGACTTCCGGATGCCGCATCGCCCCTGCCCTCGTGCGTCACTTTTTGCCGAGTTACGATAGCCCGCGCAAGTGAGCAGTAGGTAAAAAACGTGTTGCAGGCCGATGAGCGGCGCGCGTGCGGCGTGTTATGTGACCGGATTCACACTAACGCGTGCCAGGCCCTTGCGGTCGGCGCATCAGGTCGAGGAAGGTCCGCCTGGCGGCCGGGTCCGGCGCGGCGGCCGGCTGGCCGGGAGGCGGGGCGATGTCCTCGGCGTCGAGCTCGGCGATCAGTCCGACCGACTGCGCGCCGACGCCGATCGCCAGGACCCGTCCGGACCGGGCGCGCACCAGCACCACGCGCTCGCGCGGCCCGACCGGCAGGATCTGCACCACCGACAGCGGCGCGTCCTGGCCGGTGAAGCCGTAGCGCCGCCGGATGTGGCGTAACGCCAGCAAAAGGGCAACGATGATAAAAGCCAGCGGCACCAGGATCGCCAGCAACTCGCCCCAGAACGTCGGCGATGCGGTGGGCGGTGCGGCCGCCGCGCGCGCCGCGCAGGGGGCGACCACGCAGAGGCAGGCGAGAATGCACGGAAGGGAACGGGTCGGATGGCGCATCTGAGATCGGGATCGGAGGCGGGGGACGCAACGTCGGCAGCGGGCCGGCGCGCGGCCGCGCGCGGCCGCTGCAGGTTACCCCAAGCCGCTCCTCCTCCCATGCGCGCCTGGCGCGCGGCGCGGCGCCCCGCCGCGGGCGGGCGCGGCCGGTGAGCGCGACGCGCGCGCCCGGCGCCCGCGAACCCGCCGCCCCCGCGGCGGCGCTGGCCGAGCTGCTGGCGGCGCTGCCGTTCGCCTGCGCCGCCTACGCGCGCGACAGCGGCCGCCTGATCGCGGCCAACGCGGCGTTCGAGGCCGAGTTCGGGCAACTGGAGGGCCATCGCCAGCGCGAGCGCCTGCTCGAGGCGCTGCACGGCTGCGGCGCGAACGTCGAGACCGGCGGCGAGGTCCGCGCCCCGCACAACGGGCGCTGGTACGCGCTGTACTGGCGCGATGCCGGGCAGGCGGCGGGCGTGGGCGCGCTGCTGCTGACCGCGGTCGACATCTCCGAGCGCATCGAGATCCTCGATTCGCACAAGAGCCGGCAGGACAAGCTGCTGTTCACCTCGCGGCTGATGTCGGTGGGCGAGATGGCCGCCACCCTGGCGCACGAGCTCAACCAGCCGCTGGCGGCGATCGTGAACTACCTCAACGGCAGCCTGCGGCTGGTGCAGCAGTCCGGCGGGCCGGCGCAGGTGGAGCGCGCGCTGCTGGCCGCGCGCACCCAGGCCGAGCACGCCAGCGCGGTGATCGCGCGGGTGCGCGAATTCGTGCGCGCGCGCGAGCCCCGCCGCGACGCCCAGCAGCTGGCGCAGATCGCCGACACCGTGCTCGAGCTGCTGCGCCTGGAGGCCGAGCGCCAGCAGTTGCGCATCGAGGTCGATCTCGGCCCCTCGCTGCCGGCCGCCTACGCCGACCGGGTGATGGTCGAGCAGGTGCTGCTGAACCTGGTGAAGAACGCGATCGAGGCCATGCGCGAGGTGCCGGCGGACCGTCGCGCGCTGCGCATCGAGGCCCGGGTGAACCTGGACGGCGAGATCGAACTGCGCGTGCTCGACCGCGGCAAGGGCCTGTCGCCGGCCGAGAGCGAGCAGCTGTTCTCGCCGTTCTTCACCACCAAGACCGACGGGCTGGGCATCGGCCTGGCGATCTGCCGGTCGATCATCGAGTATCACGAGGGGCGGCTGTTCTTCGAGCCGCGCGAAGGCGGCGGCAGCGTGTTCGGCTTCACCCTGCCGCCGGCGGAAGGGAGGACGTGATGGGCCAGACGCAGACGCAGGTGTTCCTGGTCGACGACAACGACGGCTTCCGCGATTCCACCGCGTGGCTGCTGGAGACCGCCGGCTTCGACGTGCGCGCCTACGCCTCGGCGCCGGCCTTTCTCGCCGACTGGCCGGCGCGGCGGCGCGGCGACGCCGAATGCGTGGTCTCGGACATCCGCATGCCGCAGATGAGCGGGCTGCAGTTGCAGGAGGAACTGCGCCGCCAGGGCTGCAAGGTGCCGCTGGTGTTCGTCACCGCGCACGGCGACGTGCCGCTGGCGGTGGAGGCGATGCGCAAGGGCGCCTCGAACTTCCTGGAGAAGCCGTTCGGCGACGAGGCCCTGATCGAGGCCATCCGCCATGCGGTGGCCGCCGCCCGCCAGCAGGGCGGGGGCGACAACGCGGCGCTGGCCCGGCTCAGCCCGCGCGAACGGCAGGTGCTGGAGCTGGTGGTGGCCAGCAAGCCGAACAAGATCATCGCCGACATCCTCGGCATCAGCATCAAGACCGTCGAGCTGCACCGCGCCAACATGATGGCCAAGCTCGGCGTTCGCTCCCTCCCCGAACTGATGAAGGTGGCGCTCGGGCATGGCTGACACGATCACCGCCGCACCGCGCGCAGCGGCCGCATCGCTGCGCGGGCGCCTGCCCGAGATCCCGCCCGCCGGGCTGCAGCACCTGCGCGAGTTCTTCCAGCGCCCGCAGCACTGGCTGCTGCAGGACAACGGCCTGCTGCGCTTCGGGCCCGGCGCCCCGGCCGCGGCCGCGGAGACCTTCGAGCTCGACGCCGAAGGCACCCGCCTGGGCCTGCGCCTGCAGGCCCCGCCGGCGCGCGACGACGCCCCGCACTGGAGCGACTACAGCGGACGCGCGCGGGTGCTGGCCTGGAGCCTGGCCCACGAGTCCTGGCTGATGCGGCTGAGCGAGACCTTCGGCGTCGCGCTCACGCCGTTGCCCGACGCGACGCCGGACGAGGCCGGCGCGGACCAGGTCTGGCTCGACTTCCTGATCGAGGACGACGACGCCGAAGCCAGGGTGCCCGGCGCGGCGCTGGCGCAGGGCAGCCTGCGCGCGCCGCTGTCCTGGCTGCCGCGGCTGCTGGCGCAGGCCGCGCCGCCCTACGCCGACGATCCGCCCGCGCCGCTGGGCCGCTGGGCCGAACTGCCCGTGCGCCTGCGCCTGACGCTGTCGGTGCCGCCGCTGCCGGCCGGCGACTGGGACGCGCTGCGGCCGGGCGACGTGATCCTGATCGGCCGCCGCAGCGCCCCGCCGCCGGTGCAGGCGCACGGCGCCGGCCTGGCCTGGCCGCTGGCCGCCACTGCCCAGGGCTGGCGCGTGCAGGGCCCGGCACATCCCCTTCCCCGTTTCGAAGAGACCGCGAGCATGAGCGAACAGGACACGCCACCCGACAACGCCGCCGCCGCGACGGAGGCCGACGCTGCGGGGCCGCGCGCGCTGCCGGTGCGGCTGAGCTTCGAGATCGGCGCGATCGACCTGCGGGTCGGCGAACTGGCCGAACTGCAACCGGGCTACGTGTTCGCGCTGCCGGCGCGGCTGGAAGGCGCCAACGTCGTGCTGCGCGCCAACGGCGAGGCGGTGGGACAGGGCGAACTGGTGGCCGTGGGCGACACCCTCGGCGTGCGGCTGATCGCCTGGAACTGAGCGGGACCGCCGCGATGGACTTCAACAACTACTCCCCGGCGCTGGTCCTGCTGATCGTGGTGTCGCTGGCGCTGGCGCCGTTCGTCGCGGTGATGGTGACCTCCTTCACCAAGATCGTGGTGGTGCTCAGCCTGCTGCGCAACGCGCTCGGGCTGCAGCAGGTGCCGCCGAACGTGGTCATCAACGGCCTGGCCATCGTGCTGTCGATCTACGTGATGTACCCGGTGATCCTGGACACCAACGCCGCGATCAGCGCGCGCCTGGCCGGGCAGCCGATGCCGGCATCGGTACAGGCGCAGGTGGATGCGCGCGAAGCGGCGGAACGGGCGCGACGGGCGGCGCGGGCGCAGCCGCCGGCCGCCGCCGCGGCCTCGCCCGCGGCGACGACCGACGCGCCGTCGTCCAGCCCCGCCGCCGCCGACGCGCTGCAGGCCGAGGCCGAACGCACCGCCGCGGCCGGGACCGCGCCGGCGCCGGCGCCGCAGCGCGGCGAGCGCTTCCAGGGCGTCACCGGGGGCGTGATCGGCGCGACCGAGGATCCGCAGGTGCCCGCCGACGGGCGCTGGGTCAGCGCCAGCCCGCCGCCGCCGCCCGCTCCGCTGGTGCCCGAGGGCAGCGACCTTTCGCGCCTGCTGTCGATGGTCGAGGCCGGCAAGGAGCCGCTGCGCACCTTCCTGATCGAGCACGCGCACGACGCCGAGCGCGCGTTCTTCCTGCGCAGCGCGCAGATGCTGCTGCCGCCGGAGCGCCGCGCCGACCTCAGCGTGGACGACTTCATCGTGGTGATCCCGGCCTTCACCGTCAGCGAGCTGACCGCGGCGTTCCAGATCGGCTTCCTGATCTTCCTGCCGTTCCTGATCATCGACCTGGTGGTGGCCAACATCCTGCTGGCGCTGGGCATGATGATGATGTCGCCGACCACCGTGTCGCTGCCGTTCAAGCTGCTGCTGTTCGTGCTGGTGGACGGCTGGGCCAAGCTGGTCCACGGCCTGGTGCTGACCTACGCCGGATGAGCGCGCGGCCATGAACGAAGTCCTCGAGCTGACCCGCCAGGCCCTGGTGCTGGTGCTGATGCTGTCCGGCCCGCCGATCGCCGCGGCCGCCATCGTCGGACTGGTGGTGGCGTTCCTGCAGGCGGCCACCCAGCTGCAGGAGCAGACCTTCGCCTACGCGCTGAAGTTCGTCGCCATCGTGCTGGCGCTGTTCGTGACCGGGGCGATGATCGGCGGCACGCTCTACAACTACACCGATTACATCTTCGTCAACTTCCCCGGCCTGTCGAGGCGAGGCTGATGCTGCCGTTCGCGTCCCTGGGCGATGCGATGCTGGCGCTGGGCCTGACCCTGCCGCGCATCATCGGCGCGTTCATGATGCTGCCGCTGATCACCTCGTCGAACATGCCGGCGATGGTGCGCAACAGCTTCCTGGTCAGCCTGGCCATCGTCGCCCTGCCGGTGGCGATGGCGGCCTCGCCGGCGGTGTCGATGAGCACGCTGCAATGGCCGATGATGGTGCTCAAGGAGCTGTTCGTCGGCGTGGCGATCGGCTTCTGCTTCGGCATCGTGTTCTGGGCGATCTCCGCCGCCGGCAGCGTCATCGACACCCAGGTCGGCATGAGCATGGCGCAGATCTTCGATCCCATCCAGGGCCACCAGACCACGCTGCACGGCGAGTTCCTGTCCGAGTTCGCGGCCTGGGTGTTCATGGCCAGCGGCGCCTTCCTGATCTTCCTCGGGCTGCTGATGCAAAGCTACGCGCTGTGGCCGCCGACCTCGTTCTTCCCCAACCTGGCCATGACCGGCATGAACCTGTTCGTCGGCCACTTCAGCTTCCTGATGACCACGGTGCTGGTGCTGGCGGCGCCGGCGATGGTGATCCTGCTGGTGATCGACATGTCCTTCGGCCTGGTCAACCGCTACGCGCCGCAGCTCAACGTGTTCGCGCTGACGCTGCCGATCAAGGCGTGGCTGGCCACCGCCATCATCCTGATGATGCTCGGCGTCTTCATCGAGGTGCTGGTGCGGCGGCTGGGCGACAGCAGCGCGCTGGTGGACCTGCTCCACCGCATCTTCGCCCCGTAGCGCGGCGCACGCGCCCGCCGCGGCGCGCTCAGCGGCCGTCGCGCTGGTCGCGCACGGTCTCGGCCCAGTGCAGCACCTCGGCCACCGCCTCGAAGAACTCGTTGCCGATGTAGTCGTCCAGCGCGGTCTTCTCGTTGAGCCCGCGCGCCAGCGGCACGTTCTGCAGGATCGGCACGCCGGCCTCCTCGGCCACGCGCTTGATCTCCTCGGCGAACGCGCCCTCGCCCTTGGCCACGACGATCGGCAGGTCGTCCACGCCGTGCTCGTACTGGAGGGCGACCGCGATGTGGGTGGGGTTGGTCACGACGACGCTCGACTTGCGCACGGCCCCCAGCATGTTCTGCTGCGCCCACTCCTGGTGCAACTGCCGGCGCCGCTGCTTGACGTAGGGGTCGCCCTCGTTCTCCTTCACCTCCTGCTTGATGTCGCGCCGGCTCATGCGCAGCTTCTTGATGTAGGAGAACTTCTGGTACCACACGTCCAGCGCGGAGACGAAGAAGAACACCGCGATGGTCCAGATCACGATCCACTTGATCGCGTGCCAGATCGCCTCGCCGATCGCCGCCGGCGGGCTGTAGGGCAGGCGCAGCAGGTCGGGCAGCATGCGGGTGAGCACGAGGTAGCCGATCCCGATCAGCGCCGCGCTCTTGAGCACTGACTTCACCAGTTCCACGAGGTTGTCCATCGAGAACATCTTCTTGATGCCCTCGACCGGGTTCATCTTCTCCATCTTCGGGACCAGCTTCTTCATGCTGGCCACCGGCCCGGCCTGCAGGAACTCGATCAGCAGGCCGAGCAGCAGCGCCATGGCCAGCAGCGGCAGCAGGATCCACAGCAGGGTATGGAAGGCGAGCATGCCCAGCCGCGGCAGGCTTTCGGCGAACGGCAGGCCGATGGCCTGCAGGCTCTGGTCGAACAGCAGCACCATGCGGCCGCCGATGGACCCCGACAGCATCCATGCCGCGCAGATCCAGCCCAGCACCAGGACCGTGGAGGTCAGCTCCTTGCTCTTGGCGACGTTGCCTTCCTTGCGCGCGTCGCGGAGCTTCTTCGGGGTCGGTTTTTCGGTCTTGTCGGCGCCCTGGTCCTTGTCGGCCATCGCGGCTCCCGAACGCTGCGCTGCGGATGGCGGCAGGCTAGCATGGGCGCGCCGCGGCGGCATCGGCGGCGACCGGCTGAATGGCCGGTGGCCGTGGCCTCGCCACCTAGGGTCGACCCGGGGTGACAGCGGCACGACGGCATCGTTACATTCACCGCAACGCCGCGCCCCCGGGCCGGCGTCCTCTTCCGATCCACAGGCGCGACGACGGCAATGAGCAGCATCGGTTCCGATCCGCATCTCGGCCTGGCCGGTCTCGACCGGCTCGGTGGCCGGATCGCGCTCGACGATGCGCAGCGCCAGCCGGGCGGGACCGAGCCGCTGCGCGAGGCCGCGCCGCTGGCCGAGGCCGGCGCGCCGTCCGTCCCCGACGTCGACATCGGCGAGCGGGTGTTGACCGCCGCGGCCTGGACCGAGGTGCCCGCGGGCGAACGGTTGCTGTCGGGCGATCTCGCCTTCGAGCACGCGCTGTCCGGCCAGGACCTGTCCGCGGCCGCCGACAGCGCGCTCGACGCGATCCTCTCCGCGCTCGCCTCGTGAGCTGACCCCCGGGCGGGCGCGTTGTACCCTGCTGCGGGTCCGTTCGCGCCACGCCCATGACCCATCCCGCCCCGCCCTCGCCCCCCGCCCTGCGCGCCGCCGCCGACCGGCTGGTCTCGGCGCTGGCCGCGCACGACGATCCCGAGTACCGCCTGACCGTGCTCAAGCGCCTGGCGCGCCGCCTGGGCGAGGAGCACTACCCGGTGTTCCTGCGCCTGCTCAACGTGGTCGCCGAGAGCGACGACGAGCGCGCCAAGCGGCTGCTCGCCGGCACCATCGGCACCGCGCTGCGGCGCATGGACCTGCCCGGCGGCGCGCTCAGTTCGTGGGGCGCGACGCGGCTGCCCGACAACGTCACCCCGTTCGCCGCCAGCGCGCTGTCGGGCCAGTTCTTCGGCGCCACCCCGCGCCGGCTGCTGGGGCCGGTGGAATACCTGACGGTCTGGCACATGCAGCGCACCCAGCGCACGCCGCTGGGCGCGCAGGCCTTCCGCGACAGCCTGGCGCACCTGATCGACCTGCTCGACCACAGCGAGGAGGCGCGCGCGCTGTACCCGCAGAAGCTGGCCGCGGACGCCGAAAACGAACTGGAAGGCGCCTACACCCGCGCCACCCGCGA
Organism: Luteimonas huabeiensis HB2; assembly: GCF_000559025.1. Lineage (GTDB taxonomy): Bacteria > Pseudomonadota > Gammaproteobacteria > Xanthomonadales > Xanthomonadaceae > Luteimonas > Luteimonas huabeiensis. Next base: position 36,345 of record NZ_JAAN01000043.1, read on the forward strand.
CCGGCTGGCCGCGGTGGCGGCGGCCTGGAAGGCCGGCAAGGCGCCCGCGGAGATCGCGCAGGCGGCGCTGGACGCCGTGCCCGAGCAGGCGCCCGGCGGCTGGGTGGTGCGCGACCTGTAGCCCGTCGCCGCCCCCGGCGGCGAGTACGCGACCGCCGTCACCGCCTGGCGCCCGCGCACTTGCCGCGCCCGCCGCGGGCCGCCACCATGCGCCGGCACCGCCGGTTCGGGCGGCGGACGTGGGGGAGACAAGCATGCGCCTCGGAGCGCTCCTGCTGCTGGCGGCGCTCGCCGCCGCGACACTGCCGGGCTGCGAGCGCATCCCGGCCGGCGCCGGCCCGGACGCTTCCGCGCCCGTCCATGCGCGCCCGATCGACGCGGTCCAGGGACCGGCCCGCCACCTGCGCGCCAACGACCTGGTCGCGCTCGCCCGCGATGCCGTACCGCCCGCGCTGCACGCGCGGCTGGCCGCCGCCTGGGCCGCGGACCGCAGCCGCTGGCCGCTGGAGGAGCTGCCCCTGCACGGCCAGTTGCCGCGGCTGATCGCCGCGCTGTCCGCCCCCGACGCCGAGCGCACCCTGATGGCGGCCTTCGAGCGCCAGTTCACCGGCGCCGAGGGCGAGCTGCGGCAGGCGGTGGAGACGCTGGGCACTTTCGGCGTGCAGTACCTGCGCAGCGATCCGCGCCTGGACGAGGCCGAGCGCGACCGCGAGACCCAGCGCCTGGTCGCGCTGTCGCGCTGGGCGCTGCAGGCGCCGTTGACCGACCCGGCACGCGCGCGCGCCGCGCTGGCCCGGCTGTGCGCGGCGGCGCGGGCGACCGGCCTGGATTCCGAGGCGGCGCTGCGCGAGGCCGGCATGGAGGACAGCCTGCGCCGGCTGTCGTCCTTCCTGGCCGAGGCCAAGGCGGTGCTGGCCGGCTACGGCCTGGACCTGGACGCCAGCCTCGATGCGATGACGGTGGAGCTGGAGCAGCAGACCGGGGACCGGGCCCGGCTGCGCGTGCGCTACGCCCTCGCCGGCGAGCCCGTGGACGTGCGGGTGGAGGCCGAACGCCGCGACCGGCGCTGGTACCGCAGCGACTGGCTGCGGCACGCCGAGGCGGCCGCCGCGCGCCCCGCACCGGCGCGGTCCGACGGCGCCTGAACAGCGCGGGCGGCCGCTGGGCGATAATCTGGACCACTTATGTCCCGACATCCCCCCGACCAGACGCCCCTGCCCTTCCCCGGCGCCGATGCCCCCAACGGGGCCGAAGCCGGCCTGCCCGACGCCCGCGCGGAGGCCGAGGCCGGCGCGCAGGCCGCGGCCGAGACGGACGTCCCGCGTCGCGGCGGGCCGCGGCGGTCGCCGAAGCGACCGCTCTGGTCGCGCCTGCTCGGGCGGCTGCTGGCGCCCTGGATCTCGCTGAAGATCGAGCCGGCCGAGCCGCTGCAGCAGATCGACCAGCGCCCGGTCTGCTACGTGCTGGAGGACTACGGGCTGTCGAACGCGCTGATCCTCGACCGCGCCTGCCGCGAGGCCGGCATGCCCTCGCCGCTGCAGCCGCTGCCGGGCGATCCGGTCGGGCGCAAGCGCGCCTACGTGGCGCTGTCGCGCCGCAGCGCCGGCAGCGCGCTCAACGCGCTGGCCAAAGGCAAGCGGCCGCCGCGCCCGAGCACCCATTCCGAGACCCTGTCCCGGCTGCTCGAGGCGCACCGCGCCGATCCCGCGCTGGACGTGCAGCTGCTGCCGGTCTCGATCTTCGTCGGCCGCAGCCCGGACAAGGCCAGCGGCTGGTTCTCGGTGCTGTTCTCGGAGAACTGGACCCTGGTGGGCCGGTTCCGCCGGCTGCTGGCGATCCTGCTCAACGGCCGCGACACCCTGGTGCGCTTCGCCAGCCCGATGGAGGTGCGCGGCATCGTCGCCGAGGACCTGACGCCCGAGCGCACCGTGCGCAAGGTCTCGCGGGTGCTGCGCACCCACTTCAACCGCATCCGCGAGGCGGTGGTCGGGCCGGACCTGTCCACGCGCCGGCTGCTGGTGGACAAGGTGCTGTCCTCGCCGCCGGTCAAGGAGGCCATCGCCGACCAGGCCCGGCGCGACAATTCCACGCCCGAGGAGGCGTGGAAGAAAGCCTACCTGTACGCCTACGAGATCGCCGCCGACTACTCGCACCCGGTGGTGCGCTCGGCCAGCTACCTGCTGACCACGGTGTGGAACCGCATCTTCCGCGGCGTGCTGGTGCACCACCTGGATGCGCTCAAGGCCGCCGCGCCCGGGCACGAGATCGTCTACGTGCCCAGCCACCGCAGCCACATGGACTACCTGCTGCTGAGCTACCTGCTCTACACCAAGGGCATCGTGCCGCCGCACATCGTGGCCGGCATCAACCTCAACCTGCCGGTGGTGGGCACGCTGCTGCGCAAGGGCGGCGCGTTCTTCATCCGCCGTTCGATCCGCGGCAACGCGCTGTATTCGGCGGTACTGTCGGAATACGTGGCGCAGCTGGTCGCCGGCGGCTACTCGATCGAGTACTTCATCGAGGGCGGGCGCTCGCGCACCGGGCGCCTGCTCGCGCCCAAGGGCGGCATGATCTCGATGACCGTGCGCGCCTACCTGCGCCAGCCGACCCGGCCGGTGCTGTTCCAGCCGGTGTACATCGGCTACGAGAAGCTGATGGAGGGCAACAGCTACCTCGACGAGCTGTCGGGCAAGCCCAAGCAGAAGGAATCCATCTGGCAGCTGCTGTGGAGCATCCCGCAGGTGCTGCGCCGCAACTACGGCCAGGTGGTGGTGAACTTCGGCGAGGCGATCCCGCTGACCGACATGCTCGCCCGCCACGCCGCCGACTGGAACGGCCGGCCGCTGTCCGACGACGAGCGCCCGGAATGGCTGTCGCGCACGGTCGATGCCACCGCCCAGCGCATCCAGGTCAACATCAACCGCGCCGCCGACGTCAATCCGATCAACTTCCTGGCGCTGGCGCTGCTGTCCACGCCGAAGCGGGCGATGGGCGAGGCCGACCTGCTGGCGCAGATCGCGCTGTCCAAGACCACGCTGACCGAAGTGCCCTACAGCGACCTGGTCACGGTCACCCCGCATTCGCCGGCCGAGATCGTCGCCCACGGCGAGGAGATCGGCGTGCTGCAGCGCGTGTCGCACCCGCTGGGCGACGTGCTCAGCGTGGACGAGGAGACGGCGGTGCTGCTGTCGTACTTCCGCAACAACGTCGTCCACCTGTTCACCGCCTCGGCCTGGATCGCCTCGTGCTTCCAGAACAACCGCCGCATGAGCGGCAACACCCTGCTGCGGCTGGGCCGTTCGCTGTACCCGTTCCTGCAGGCGGAGCTGTTCCTGCCGTGGGAGGCCGACGAATTCGCCGACCGGCTGCAGCGCACGCTCGACGTGTTCGTGCGCGAGGGCCTGCTGGAGGTGGTCGGCGAGGACGAGGGCGGCATCTACCAGCGCAACGCCGGCCAGACCGACGAGGTGTTCCGCCTGCGCGCGCTCGGCCACCCGCTGCAGCAGGCCTTCGAGCGCTACTACATCACCATCGCGGTGCTGGCCAAGAACGGCTCCGGCACCCTGGGCACGGCGGAGCTGGAGAGCCTGTGCCAGCTGGCCGCGCAGCGCCTCTCGCTGCTGTACGCCCCGGCGGCGCCGGAGTTCTTCGACAAGTCGCTGTTCCGCGGCTTCATCCAGAAGCTGCGCGAGCTGGAGCTGGTGAAGCTCGACGCCAACAGCAAGCTCACCTTCGACCAGCGCCTGGACGCATGGGCGCGCGACGCCAAGGTGATCCTGGGCCGCGAGCTGCGCCACACCATCGAGAAGGTGAGCCCGGAAGCGGTGCGGCCCCCGGCGGCGGCGCCCGAAGCGGCCTGACCCGCCCCGGCGGCGCCCCGCGCACCCGGGCATCGCGAGCGGGACCACGTTGTTCCTTCTCCCGCAAGCAGGGCCGTATCGTCCCTTCTCCCGCAAGCGGGGTCATGTCGTCCCTTCTCCCGCAAGCGGGGTCATGTCGTTCCTTCTCCCGCAAGCGGGATCATGGCGTCCCTTCTCCCGCAAGCCGCCGGATGAGGGCCGCTTTGCACGCCTGCGGCGTGCCCCAGCATGCTCCCCGCTTGCGGGGGAAGGGAAAACAGCATGCCCCCCGCTTGGCCGTCGCGGGCCGGATGTCGATGCAGGCCCTAAGGCGCCGCTTCCAGGCGCAGGCGGGTCGCGTCCAGGTGCAGGCGATGGGTCAGCGCCAGCGCATCCAGGAACGCGGCATCGTGGTCGAGCAGCAGCAGCGGCAGCGGCGGCCGCGCTCAACGCCACCGCATCAGGTACCGGATCGAGCGCGATTGCCCGGGCTCCAGGACCTGCGCGTCGCGGTTGAGCGCATCGGGCGGCGCGCTCTGCGGCTCGATGCAGGTGGCGTGCTCGGGCGCGTCGTAGACCACCCAGTACACGCAGTCCGAGCGCAGCGTCAGCGCGCGCCCGGCGAGATGCAGCCGCACGGGTTCCCGGTTGAGGAAGCAATCGTCCCACGGCCCGGGCGGCACCGGCCCCAGGGCGCGGGTGGCGATGCCGTCGGCGTCGCGCGGGTAGATGCCTTCCGGCGCGAAGGTCATGCGCTCGGGCTTGCGGAACCAGGGGTGCCAGCCCAGCGCGACCGGCATCGCCTGCGCGCCGGCCGCGATCGAGAGTTCCAGCCGCAGCCAGTCGTCGCCGGCCTCGATGCGCTGGCGGGCGCGGCCGCCGAACGGCCAGCGCGCGTCCTCGGGCAGGTCGAGCGAAAGCTCGACGCGGGAGGCGGCGTGCGCATCGACCCGCCACGGCAGGACGAAGCCGACGCCGTGGATCGCGTGCTCGCCGAGGTTGCGCGGCAGCGCGTAGCGGCGGCCGCCGAAGGCGAAGCGACCGTGGCGCACGCGGCCCGCCCACGGCAGCATCGGGTAGCAGCCCCAGGCGATCGCCGCCAGGTCGCCGTCCTCGGGCCCGACCAGCTGCGCTGCGCCCCGGTGCACGATCTGCGCGATGCGTCCGCCGGCCTCCGGCGCGACGAGGACCTCGGTGGCGCCGGCGGCGAGGCGCAGCAGCGTCCCCGGCGGCAGCGGCGCCAGCGCGCCGGCCGCCGGCTCAGGCGCCATACGGATGGATCGGCGCGATGCGGCCGTCGGCGTCGTGCTGCAGCGGGGTCACCTTGGCCGAGCGCAGGTGGGTCACCCCGCCCGACAGCAGCGCATCGTGGTAGTACAGCCACCAGCGGCCGCCGAACTCGATGATCGAATGGTGCGTGGTCCAGCCGACCACCGGGCTCAGGATCGGCCCCTGGTACACGAACGGCCCGTACGGCGAATCGCCGATGGCGTACACCAGCAGGTGGGTGTCGCCGGTGGAATAGGACAGGTAGTAGCGGCCGGCGTGCTTGTGCAGCCAGGGGCCTTCGAAATAGCGGCGCGCGTGGTCGCCGGCGCGCAACGGCCGGCCGTGCTCGTCGAGGATCGCCACTTCGCGCGGGGGCTCGGCGAAGGTCGTCATGCCCGCGGCCAGCCGCGCCACCCGCGGCCCCAGCGCCGGCGCGTCGTCGGCGGGCTCGGCGTGCGCCGGGTCGTAGGCGTTGTCGCGGTAGTGCTGCAGCTGGCCGCCCCACAGGCCGCCGAAGTACATGTAGTGGTGGCCGTCGTCGTCGGCGAACACCGCCGGGTCGATCGAATAGCTGCCGGGAATCGGTTCGGGCTCGGCGACGAACGGGCCCTCCGGGCGCTCGCCCACGGCCACGCCGATGCGGAACAGGCCGTCGGCGGCCTTGGCCGGGAAGTACAGGTAGTAGCGGCCGTCCCGGCAGGCCGCGTCGGGCGCCCACATCTGCCGCTCGGCCCAGGGCACGTCGCGCACGTGCAGCGCCACGCCGCAATCGACGGCCTCGCCCTCGGGCGAGTCCATGCGCAGGACGTGGTAGTCCTCCATCCCGAAGTGAGAGCCGTCGTCGTCGAACGGGATGCCCGCATCGATATCGTGCGAGGGGTAGACGTAGATCCGCCCCTCGAACACGTGCGCGGACGGATCGGCGGTGTAGATGTGGGTCACCAGCGGCTGGGAGATGGCGCGCGCGGCCAGCGCGGCCAGGCGCTCGGCATCGGTGTCTTCGGTCATGGTGCGTCCGGTGCGGTCGAAACGGTGGGGGCGGCGTTGCGGGCGAGCGCGCGGCGCTCGCCCAGCTCGCGCTCGATGCGGCGCTCGGTGGCCTTGTCGATCTCGTAGAGGAACAGCAGCGCGACGCCGGCCAGGAACGGCAGCGCCGGGTACAGGCTCACCGCCAGCCGGATGCCGGCCACCGTGTCGGCCGCCTGCACCGGCGCCCCGGCCCGGTAGCCGTGGAAGGCGAGGATGCCGGCCACCAGCGCGCCGCCCACGCTCAGGCCGATCTTCAGGCCGCACAGCATCGCCGAGAAGACGATCGCGGTGGCGCGGCGGTGGTTGCGCCACTCAGAGTAGTCGGCCACGTCGGCGATCATCGCCCACAGCAGCGGGATGGTGATGCCGTAGAAGAAGCCGTGCAGCATCTGCGAGGCGAACACCCAGCCGATCGCATCCGGCGGGTAGAACAGGAACGCCAGCAGGAACAGCGTGGAGACCGACAGCGCGCCGCCGAACACGTTGCGCTTGCCGTGGCGATCGGCTAGGCGCCGCGAGAAGCCGATGCCGACGATCATGAAGACGATGCCGCCTGCGTTGAACAGACTGAAGGCCGAGGTGGGCGCGTCCTGCGGCCACTGGAACGCGGTCAGCCCGGCGCCGGTCAGCGCCGCATTGAGTGCGGCGATGGCGCGCTCGAAGCCGACCCGCTCCAGGAACGCGGCCAGGTGCGGTTCGCTCAGGTAGTACTGGAAGTAGTAGATCGTCATGCCGCCCTTGAGCGCGAGGGTGACGAAGACCAGGATCGTCAGCGCCAGCATCACCCGCCAGGGGCGGTTGCGCGCCAGGTCGCCGAGGTCCTGCAGCACGCTGGAGCGCTGCTCGGGCGGCGGCACGATGCGCTCGCGGGTGGTGAAGAAGGTGATCAGGAAGAACGCGGTGCCGACCACGGCGAACAGCGTCATCGCGTTGCGGAAGCCGACCGCGCGGTCGCCGTCGCCCAGGATCAGCACCAGCGGCAGCAGCAGCACCTGGATCACGAACTGCGCCGCCATCACCGCCACGAAGCGGTAGGCCTGCAGGCTGTTGCGCTGGTCCATGTTGCCGGTCAGCACCCCGCCCAGCGCCGAGTACGGCAGGTTGTTGGCCGAATACACCAGCACCAGCAGGGTGTAGGTGGCCCAGGCGTAGGCGATCTTGCCGTCCGCGCCGAGGTCCGGGGTGGAGAACGCCAGCAGCGACAGCACGCCGAACGGTACCGCCGTCCACAGGATCCAGGGGCGGAACTTGCCCCAGCGGGTGCGGGTGCGGTCGGCCACCAGCCCCATCAGCGGGGTGAACGCGAACGCGCCCAGCAGGCCGACGACGAAGATGATGGTCGCCGCGGTGGCCGGCGGAATTCCGTAGACGTCGGTGTAGAAGAACGCCAGGAAGGTCACCAGCGTCTGGAAGATCAGGTTGGCGGCCAGGTCGCCCAGGCTGTAGCCGACCTTCTCCGTGACCGAAAGCGTCTGCGCTGCGTCGTTCATCCATCCTGCCTTTTCGACTGCGGGTACGGGGTACGGGCGCGGGGGAGCGGCGAGCGCCCCGCGTCGCCCGGTCCGGCGGCGCCGCCCGGCGCCCGGGGAGGGCGCCGGGACGCAACGCCGGGCGGGCGCTTCAGAACGTACCGCGGATGCCGACGGTAAAGGTCGTGCCGGGGTCGTACATGTCGTTGACCGCGTTCGGGTAGGCGAAGTACGAGCGGCGCTCCTCGCCGGTGATGTTGAGCACGTTGAAGGTCAGCTGCGGCTCGGAACGGATGCCCTTGAGCGTGTAGCTGGCCGACAGGTCGAGCTGGCCGCGGTCCTCGCCGTAGATCTGCGCGAACGGGATGCCCTGCTGGTTCGGGCCGGTGCCCACCGCGCCCTCCGACCAGGTGTAGGACAGCCGCACCGAGGCGACGTCGTTTTCCCAGTAGGCGGTCGCGTTCCACATCGACGGTGCCACCCCGTAGACGTTGCCGGCCAGCGCTTCGGCATCGTTGCCCAGCGTCTTGATGTCGAGCTTGGTGTAGTTGGCCATGAAGCCCAGGCCCTCGAACACCATGCTCAGCGGCTGCACCCAGATCGCCTCCCAGCCGCGGACCTCGAGTTCCGCGTCGGCGTTGACCTGCTGGTTGACGTTGACGGTGGCCACGTCCGGGCCGCCGCGCGACAGGATCGCCTGCTGCTGCTCGGCCACCAGGCTCTCGAACGGAATGCCCAGGCTGCTGAACGGCCGCGTGGTCACGCCCTGGTAGGTGTAGCCCTCGATGCGCTTGTTGAACAGCGTCAGCCCGACGAAGCCCTCGCCGCCGGTGTACCACTCGCCGCCGATGTCGAAGTTGGTCGAGGTGTACGGCGTCAGGTCCGGATTGCCCTGGTTGGCCACCTGCGCCGAGATGTCGGTGAACGTGGTCGCCGGCAGCATCGAGCTGGGATTGGGCCGGGTCATGGTGCGCGAGGCCGACGTGCGCAGGACCACGTTCTCGGCCACATCCCAGGCGGCGCTGAACGAGGGCAGCCATTCGGCGTAGTCGCCCTCGAGCGTCTGCCACTGGCGCACCCCGCCAATGGTCACCGGGCCGCTGATCTCCTGGTCGGTGGAGGCGTAGCGCACGCCCATGTTGTAGCGCAGGCCGCGGTTCCAGATCTCCGACTCGCCGTTGACCATCACGTAGGCCGCCTTCGTGGTCTCGTCGAAGCCGCCGGTCGGTCCGCCGGTGTTGGCGCCGCTGGCCTCGCCGGCCGCGTCGCGGTAGCGGGCGTAGTCGGTGTCGCGCATGAAGCGCTCGAAGTCGACGGTCACGAAGCCCATCGGGCCGGGCAGGATGTAGTCGGCGAGCTCGGCGTCGCCGATCCGCGACAAGGCGTAGGGCTGCCAGTCGGTGCCGGTGTCGCCGAAGCCCTGCACGCGGCGCTGGTTGTTGTCCCAGGCCACGCCGAAGGTGACGTTGTTGCGGTCGTCGCCGAGCTGCAGGTCGGCGCGCAGCCCGCTGGTCTCGGTGACGCGCTTCTCGTTCTGCGCCCACACGCGGCCGCCGTTCCAGGTCCAGCCCAGGTTCGGATCGTTGAGGTCGAGGTCGGTGGTCCAGGTCGGGACGTCGCCGGCATTGGCGTACTGCAGCGTGGTGTAGGGCGAATTGAACAGGATCGTCGGCGAGTCGCGGAACATCCAGCTGCGGCTCATGTTGGCCTGCACGTCCAGCTTGACGTCCTGCTCCTGGCCGAACCAGAAGGTCGCGCCCGGGGTGAGGTGCCAGTACTGCACGTCCTCGGTGTACGGGCGCGCCTCCAGGAAGAACTGCGCGTTGGCGAAGGTGGCGGCGGTGACGACGTTGTTGGCGTCGAGCTGCATGTCCAGCGGAATCATGTTGCCGTTGCGACCGATCAGGTTGATGTCGATGCGGTCGTTGGTCCGGCGCGCCTTGGTGTAGAGCACGTCGGCGTAGAACTCGGCGTTGTCGCTGGGGCGCCACTGGACCGAGGCGAGGAAGGCGTCGCGATCGCGGTCGCCCTGCATGTGCACCGGCCGGCCGAGGCGCGGGATCAGCGCCTCGCCGATCTGTTCCGGGCTCAGCCCGGGGTTGTTCGCCCGCAGCCAGTCGGCATCGATGACCTGGCCGGGCACCAGCCCGGCGCCGATGGTGGACGCGTTGCCGGGCACGGTATCGGGAATCCGCCAGCCGTTGCCGCCGGTGACGTTGCAGGGGCTGCCCAACGCGGGGAACCCGGCCGGATCGCCGCCGTTGCCGCACTGCGCGTTGGTCAGGTTGGGGTTGGTCCAGCCGACGGTCTCGTAGCCCTCCACGCCCATCTTGCCGCGCTGCGAGGTCACGCCGACCAGCACGCCGAAGGTGCCGTCGTCGTTGACCCAGTTGCCGATCACGGTGCCGCGCGGGCCGACCTTGTCGCCGATGTCGTTGTAGTCGGCCTGCAGCGAATAGGTGACTTGGTTGCGGCCGATGTCGAACGGCCGCATGTTGCGCATGTCGACCACGCCGGACGCGCCGCCTTCGGTCAGCGCGGCGGTCGGCGACTTGTAGACGGTGAGCTGGTTGAAGAACTCGGTCGGGAAGATGTTGAGGTCGACCTCGCGGTTCTGGTTGGTCGCATCCAGGCCGATCGACGCGGTGGCCACCGAGGCGCCGTTGATCGTGGTCTTGGTGAAGCTGCTGGGCAGGCCGCGGATCGCGACGTTCAGGCCCTCGCCGTTGACGTCGCGGTTGAGCTGGATGCCGGGGATGCGGCTGAGCGATTCGGCGATGTTGGTATCCGGGAACTTGCCGATGTCCTCGGCGAAGATCGAATCGGTGAAGCCGGTCGATTCGCGCTTGGCCTCGGTGGCGAACTGCAGGCTCTGGCGGTAGCCGCGCACCACCACCGAGTCGAGATCGGTGGCCGACGCGTCCGACGGCGCGGGCGGCGCCTCGGGCTCCTGCGCCAGCGCCGCCGCGCTCGCCGTCCCCAACAGCGCCAGCGTCAGCGCGCGCGACAATGCGGTTTTCGAGACTTGGATCTGCACCGTACTCCCCTCCCGTTTCTGGTGGCTTCTGCGATGTCGGATCGCGGACCGTTCGGCCTGCGTGCGTGCCCGCGGTTATGCTTCCGCGGTGCCCGCGATGTGCCGCGCCTGGCGACGCGCTCGGCCGGACGGGAAACCGCCGGCCGGCAGCGCGGCGCGATGGTAGCGCTCCCAATCGAAAAGGTGCAAGCCGCACTGCGGCGAAGCCGGGGCGCCCTGCGCGCCGGGCGCCGCACCGCGTTAAATCGCTGATTTTGCTGCATTGCAGCGCGATCTTCTGGGCGTCCGCGCCGTTGGCCCGGCCGCTCGCGCTGTGGTAATGATAGCGATACCATCCGCGACCGATCGCACCCTGGGGAGGGAACGGCCTTGCAAGCAGACGCACACCGGCGTCGCCGCGCGTTGCGTGCGACCGCATGAACGCCGCACTGGCCGCCGAAGCCGACGGCAAGAGGATCGGGCGCTACCGCTGGCGCATCTGCGCCATGCTGCTGGCCGCGACCACGATCAACTACGTCGACCGCCAGGTACTGGGCGTGCTCGCGCCGTTCCTGCAGGACGAGATCGGCTGGAACGAGATCCAGTACGGCTACATCGTCACCGCCTTCCAGGCCGCCTACGCGATCGGCCTGCTGTGCGCGGGCTTCGTGATCGACCGCCTGGGCACCAAGGCCGGGTACGCGATCGCGATCACCGTCTGGAGCGTCGCGGCGATGAGCCACGCGCTGGCGGCCACCGTCGTCGGCTTCGTGATCGCGCGCTTCATGCTGGGCCTGGGCGAGGCCGGCAACTTCCCAGCGGCGATCAAGACCGTGGCCGAATGGTTCCCGCGCCGGGAGCGCGCGTTCGCCACCGGCATCTTCAATTCCGGTTCCAACATCGGCGCCATCGTCGCCCCGCTGCTGGTGCCCGTGGTCGCGGTGACCTGGGGCTGGCAGGCCGCGTTCCTGTTCACCGGCGCGCTCAGCGCGACGTGGCTGGCGGTGTGGCTGCTGACCTACCGCGCGCCCGAGCAGCAACCGGCGCTGTCGGCGGCGGAGCTTGCGCACATCCGCAGCGATCCGCCCGAGCCCACCGCCAAGGTGCCGTGGCGGCGCATCCTGCGCCATCGCCAGGCCTGGGCCTTCGTCGCCGCCAAGTTCATCACCGATCCGATCTGGTGGTTCTTCCTGTTCTGGCTGCCGAAGTTCCTCAACGCCGAGTACGGACTGACCCTGCTCGCGCTCGGCCTGCCGCTGGTGGCGATCTTCGTGCTCGCCGACGTCGGCAGCATCCTCGGCGGCTGGCTGGCCGGGCGCTTCATCCGCATGGGCTGGAGCGTCAACCGCGCGCGCAAGAGCGCGATGCTGGTGTGCGCGCTGTGCGTGGTGCCGATCGTGTTCGCCGCCCAGGCCGACAACCTGTGGCTGGCGGTGGCGCTGATCGGCCTGGCGACCGCCGGCCACCAGGGCTGGTCGGCCAACGTGTTCACCCTGACCTCGGACATGTTCCCGCGCCAGGCGGTGGCCTCGGTGGTCGGCCTCGGCGGCTTCGCCGGCGCGGTCGGCGGGATGATGATCGCCACCTTCACCGGCTGGCTGCTGCACACCACTGGCAGCTACCTGCCGGTGTTCCTCATGGCCGGCAGCGCCTACCTGCTGGCGCTGCTGGCGGTGCACCTGCTGGCGCCGCGGCTGGAGCCGGCGCAGCTGGAGGCGCGCGCGCCATGAGGGCGCTTTTCCTGGCGCGGATCGGGCCTTCCCCGTCCCGATGCGCGACGTGCATTTCCGGACCTGGGAGCGTAGACCGATGAAGACACCCCGCCCGCTGTGGATCGGCGCCCTGGCGCTCGCGCTGTCGGCCTGCGGCGAGCCGCCCCCCGCCGCGCCCGACGCCGCGGACGGGCCGGCGCCCGCCTCCACCGCGCTGGCGCACGGCCTGGACAAGTTCCTCGGCGGCGCGCACAGCCCGGCGCAAGCCGAAGGTTTCGCCGACTACTGGAACAAGGTCACCCCGGAGAACGGCGGCAAGTGGGGCGAGGTCGAGGCCGAGCGCGACACGATGGTCTGGGACGAGCTCGACGCCGCCTGGCAGGTGGCCCAGGCGCACGGCCTGCCGTTCCAGATGCACGTGATGATCTGGGGCAACCAACAGCCGGAATGGATCAAGACCCTGCCGCCCGAGGAACAGCGCGCGGAAATCGAGCAATGGTTCGCCGCGGTGGCCGCGCGCTACCCGGGCATCGACTTCGTCGAGGTCGTCAACGAACCGCTCAACGACCCGCCGTCGAAGGCCGACGAGGGCGGCGGCCACTACATCCAGGCGCTCGGCGGCGATGGCGCCAGCGGCTGGGACTGGATCCTGGAATCGTTCCGGCTGGCCCGGAAGCACTTCCCCGATTCCAGGCTGATGATCAACGAGTACAGCGTCACCAACGATCCCGAGGCGACGCGGCGCTATCTGGAGATCGTGCGGCTGCTGCAGGCCGAAGACCTGATCGATGCGATCGGCGTGCAGGGGCACGCGTTCTCCACCACCACCGAGACGCCGATGGAGGTGCACCGCGCCAACCTCGACGCGCTGGGCGCGACCGGCCTGCCGGTCTACGTGACCGAGCTCGACATCGACGGCCCGGACGACGCCACCCAGTTGCGCGACTACCAGCGCGTCTTCCCGGTGTTCTGGGAGCACCCGGCGGTGCACGGCATCACGATGTGGGGCTTCCGCCGCGGCCTGTGGCGCGACGAACAGGGCGCCTACCTGATCCGCGACGACGGCAGCGAGCGGCCGGCGCTGCAATGGCTGCGCCGCTACCTGCGCGGCGAGACGCAATGACGACCGGGGCCGCGCAGTGGCCGCCGCGCGCGACCGCGGCGGCGCAACGCCGGGCACCGCGCGCGGCGCCGCCCGCCGTCTGCGGCAGCGCGCGGGCGCGCCCGCGCGTGGCGGGGCGCGCCCGCCGCGCGTTGCTCGAGCGGCTGGCCGTTCCCGCGTTGCTGCTGCTCGCCGCCGCCTGCCCCGCGCTGGCCGCCGCCACGCCCCGGGACGCCGGCGACTGCGCGCAGCCGGCCGCGGTCTGCACGGCCGCCGTGCCCGGCGCGCTGCCGCTGATCGAAGGCGGCCGGCCGCTGCCGGTACTCGTGGACGCGGCCGACTTCCCCGGCGTGCAGCGCGCCGCCGCCGACCTGCGCGCCGACCTCGCCGCGGTCGCCGGCGCCGCGGCGCCCGACACCGCGCCGCGCCTGGCGGTCATCGCCGGCACCCTCGGCCGCAGCCCGCGGATCGACCGCATCGTGCGCGCGCGCGGCCTCGACGTGTCCGGCGTCGAAGGCCGCTGGGAGGCGCACCTGCTGCAGGTCGTCGAGGCGCCCGAGCCCGGCATCGAGCGCGCGCTGGTGATCGTCGGCGCCGACAGGCGCGGCACGATCTTCGGCCTGTACGAACTCTCGCGCCGCATCGGCGTCTCGCCCTGGACCTGGTGGGCCGACGTGCCGGCGCCGCGCCACGCCGCGCTGCACGTCGCCCCGGGCCGCTTCGTCGATGCGCCGGCGGTGCGCTACCGCGGTATCTTCATCAACGACGAGGATCCCGCGCTCGGCGGCTGGATGGACGCCACCTTCGGCGGCCCGAACCACCGCTTCTACGAACGCGTCTTCGAGCTGATCCTGCGCCACAAGGGCAACTTCCTGTGGCCGGCGATGTGGGGCCGCGCGTTCTACGACGACGACCCGCGCAACGCCGCGCTCGCCGACGACATGGGCGTGGTGATCGGCACCAGCCACCACGAACCGATGATGCGCGCCCACGTCGAGTGGTCGCGGCACGGCGAGGGCCCCTGGGACTACACCCGCAACACCGGGCGGCTGCGCGATTTCTGGCGCACCGGCATCGAGCGCCTCGACGGCCGCGAGGCCGTGGTCACCCTGGGCATGCGCGGCGACGGCGACGAGCCGATGGCCGAGGGCACCGCGATCGCGCTGCTGGAGCGCATCGTCGCCGACCAGCGGCGGATCCTGGCCGAGGTCACCGGCCGAGCGCCGCAGGAGACCCCGCAGGTCTGGGCGCTGTACAAGGAAGTGCAGGACTACCTCGATGCCGGCATGGACGTGCCCGACGACGTCACCCTGCTGTTCGCCGACGACAACTGGGGCAACCTGCGCCGCCTGCCGGAAGCGCTCGCGCGCCGCGCCGGCGGCTACGGCGTCTACTACCACTTCGACTACGTCGGCGGGCCGCGCAACTACAAGTGGATCAACACCACCCAGATCGAGCGGGTCTGGGAGCAGATGCGGCTGGCCTACGCGCACGGCGTGGACCGGCTGTGGGTGGTCAACGTCGGCGACATCAAGCCGATGGAACTGCCGATCGGCTTCTTCCTCGACCAGGCCTGGGCCCCGGACGCGATGACCCGCGACGCCGTGGCCGCCTATCCCGCCGCCTGGGCCGCGCAGCAGTTCGGCCACGCCCACGCCCACGCCGCGGCGATCGGCGAGATCCTCACCCGCTACACGCAGTACAACGCGCGCCGCAAGCCGGAGCTGCTGTCGGCCGACACCTGGAGCCTGCTGCATTTCGGCGAGGCCGAGCGCGTGCTGGCCGAATGGGACGCGCTGGTCGAGACCACCGAACGCATCGGCGCCGCGCTGCCCGCCCCGTACCGCGACGCGTACGACCAACTGGTCGAATACCCGGTGCTGGCCAGCGCCAACCTCAACCGCTTCCACGTGGCGGTGGCGCGCAACCGGCTGTACGCCGACCAGGGCCGCGCCTCGACGAACGCCTGGGCCGACGAGGCCGAGCGCCTGTTCGCCCGCGACGCGGAGCTGGCGCGCGTCTACGAGACCGACATCGCCGGCGGCAAGTGGGTGCGCATGATGTCGCAGCCGCGCATCGGCTACACCCACTGGCAACAGCCCGACCGCAACGTGCTGCCCGCGCTCGCGCGCATCGACGTGCGCGAGCGCGGCACGATGGGCGTCGCCGTGGAAGGCGATGCGCGCGGCTGGCCGGTGCCGGCCGAGACCGCGCGCCTGCCCGTCCTCGACCCGTATGCCACGCGCGCGCCGGAACTGGTGGTGTTCAACCGCGGCGCCGCGCCGTTCCGCTACGCCGCCAGCGCCTCCGCGCCCTGGCTGCGCGTGACGCCCGCCACCGCCGAAGTCGCCGACGCGCAACCGCTGCGCGTCGAGATCGACTGGGACGAAGTCCCCGCCGGCGAACACCCCGCCCGCATCGACCTGCTCGGCAGCGACCGCACCGAAGTCCGCGTCCTGGTGCCGGTATCCAAGCCGGCCCCGCCCGGGCCGGTCGCCGGCTTCGTCGAGAGCGCCGGCATCGTCGCGATCGAGGCGGGCGACCACGCCCGCGCCGTCGCCCCCGCCGGGCTCGCCTGGGAGACCATCCCGCACCTGGGCCGCACCCGCGGCGGCGTGACCACGGTGCCGGTGACCGCCGCGCCCGGCGAGGCCGGCCCCGGCGGCGCCTGGCTGGAGTACCCGGTGCACCTGCATCGCGGCGGAGAGGTCGAGGTGCGCGTGGTGCTGTCGCCGACGCTCGACTACGCACGCCGCGGCGGCCAGCGCTTCGCGGTGTCGTTCGACGACGACGCGCCGCAACTGCAGACGATGCGGCTCGACCCCACCCCCGGCCACCCGGACTTCCCGGCCTGGGAGCGCGCCGTGGTCGACAGCGTGCACATCGCCCACTCCCGCCACCGGGTCCAGGCCGGCGCCCGCACCCTCAAGCTCTGGCGTATCGACCCGGGCGTGGTGGTCCAGCGCATCGAGATCGTCCGCGACGGCGTGCCCACGACATCGCTCGGCCCACCGGCGAGCCCACGGCGATGAACCACCCACCGCGCGCCCACGCCCGACATGCCGTGACCCACGCCCTTCTCCCGCCTGCGGGAGAAGGTGCCCCAGACATGCCGTGGCCCGCTCCCTTCTCCCGCCCGCGGGAGAAGGTGCCCCGAAGGGGCGGATGAGGGCCTTCCTCCCATCCTCGTCGCATCCATCTCCCCAGCCCGCGCCATGACCGCCCAATCCCCTCGCCCGCTCGATCTCCACCCCGACCGGCTGTTCGCCTCGGAGTCCACCCAGCGCGCGATCGCGCAGCGGCTGTACGCCGAGATCGCCGGGCTGCCGATCGTCAGCCCGCACGGCCACACCGATCCGGCATGGTTCGCGACCGACGCGCCGTTCGACAACGCCACCGAGCTGCTGCTGGTCCCGGACCACTACCTGTTCCGCATGCTGCACAGCCAGGGCGTGGACCTCGACGCGCTCGGCATCCCGCGCACCGATGGCACGCGTGCGGCGGTCGATCCGCGCGCGGCCTGGCGCGTCTTCGCCGAGCGCTTCCACCTGTTCCGCGGCACGCCGTCGTCGCTGTGGCTCGACCACGTCTTCCACGAGGTGTTCGGCCTGCGCGCGCGGCTCGATGCCGGCACCGCCGACCACTACTACGACGCCATCGCCGAGGCGCTGGCCACGCCCGCCTTCCGCCCCCGCGCGCTGTTCGAGCGCTTCAGCATCGAGGTCATCGCCACCACCGAATCGCCGCTCGACCCGCTCGACCACCACGCCGCGATCCGCGCCAGCGGCTGGAGCGGCCGGGTGATCACCGCCTACCGCCCGGACCCGGTGATCGATCCCGAGCACGAGCAGTTCCCCGAGGCGCTGCGCCGCTTCGGCGAGCTCACCGGCGAGGACGTGTACGACTGGGACGGCTACCTGCGCGCGCACCGCGCGCGCCGTGCGTTCTTCGCGCGGCTGGGCGCGACCTCCACCGACCACGGCCACCCGAGCTGCGCCACCGCCGACCTGCCGCCCGCCGAGGCGCGGCGGCTGTTCGAGACCGTCGTGCGCGGACGCGCCACGCCGGCCGAGGCCGAGCTGTTCCGCGCGCAGATGCTCACCGAGATGGCGACGATGAGCCTGGACGACGGCCTGGTGATGCAGATCCATCCGGGCTGCTACCGCAACCACAACCGGGCGTTGTTCGAGCGCTACGGCCGCGACAAGGGCGCCGACATCCCGCTGCGCACCGAGTACGTGCGCGCGCTCAAGCCGCTGCTCGACCGCGTGGGCCATGCGCCGGACTTCCGCCTGATCCTGTTCACGCTCGACGAAAGCGCGTATGCGCGCGAGCTGGCGCCGCTGGCCGGGCACTGGCCCTGCCTGTTCCTCGGCCCGCCGTGGTGGTTCCACGACGCACCCGAGGGCATGTGGCGCTTCCGCGAGCAGACCCTGGCCAGCGCCGGGTTCTACAACACCGTGGGCTTCAACGACGACACCCGCGCGTTCCTGTCGATCCCCGCGCGCCACGACGTCGCCCGCCGGGTGGATTGCGCGTTCCTCGCCAAGCTGGTGGCCGAGCATCGCCTGGACGAGGACGAGGCCACCGAGGTCGCCATCGACCTGGCCTACCGCCTGCCGAAGCGAGCGTACCGGCTGTGAGGGCGGTTGCGCCGGTACGCTGGCCGGTCGTGCGGCCCACGACGCAGCGGCCGCGCGCCGGCACCTGCCGCCTGCGCTGGCTGCTGTTCGCCTGCGTGCTGGCATGCGCCAGCGCGCAGGCCGCGCTGCCGCACGAACGCGTGCCGCTCGATACCGGCTGGCGCTTCCACCGCGGCGAGGCGCCCGGCCCCGACCCGCAGCTCGACTACGACGTGCGCCCCGAGGCCGGCGACCACGCCGACGGCCAGGACGCCGACGCCCGCCCCACCGAGGCGCGCCGCGCCGAGGCCGGCGAGCGCCGCGTGCTCAAACCCTGGATCCTGCCCAGCGGCAACGCCCTGATCGCGGACCCCGCGCGCCGCCACGTCCGCCCCGACGGCGATCCCGGCAGCGACCATCCGTTCGTGCAGGCCGGCTTCGACGACCGCGGCTGGCAGGCGGTCACGCTGCCGCACGACTGGGCCATCGCCGGCCCGTTCATCGAAGACGGCCCGCACGGCGGCATGGGCCGGCTGCCGAGCTGGGGCGTGGGCTGGTACCGCCGCGCGCTGGAGGTGGACGCCGCCGACCTCGGCCGCCGCCACTATCTCGACGTGGACGGCGCGATGTCCTACGCCACGGTCTGGCTCAACGGCCGCCTCGTCGGCGGCTGGCCCTACGGCTACAGCAGCTGGCGGCTGGATCTGACGCCGTATCTCGTCGCGGGCCGCAACCAGCTCGCGATCCGGCTCGACAACCCGCCCGCGTCCGCGCGCTGGTACCCCGGCGGCGGGCTTTACCGCAACGTCTGGCTGACCCGCACCGCGCCGGTGCACGTCGGCCACTGGGGCACCTTCGTCACCACGCCCGAGGTGTCGGCCGAGCGCGCCGTCGTCGCGCTCGACGTCGCCGTCGACAACGTCGGCGATGTCCCGGCCGACATCGAGGTGCGCACCGCACTGCACGCGCTCGATGCCGACGGCCGCCCCGAGGCCGCCGTCGTCGCGCGGATCGCCCCGGCCTGGTTGCGCATCGCACCGGGCGCCAGCGCCACCGCGCGCGGACGCGTCGCGATCGCCCACCCGCGCCTGTGGGGGCCGCCGCCGACGCAGGCGCCGCACCGCTACGTCGCGGTCACCACGCTGCACCGCGACGGCGCGACGATCGACCGCGTCGAGACCGCGTTCGGCATCCGCGCCCTGCGCTTCGCACCGGACGGGCTGTACGTCAACGGCGAGCGCATCGTCATCCGCGGCGTCAACAACCACCACGACCTCGGCGCGCTCGGCGCCGCGTTCGACCGCCGCGCCGCGCAGCGCCAGCTGGAGATCCTGCGCGAGATGGGCGCCAACGCGATCCGCACCGCGCACAACCCGCCCGACCCGCAGCTGCTCGAACTCGCCGATCGCATGGGCCTGCTGGTCGTCGACGAGATCTTCGACGCCTGGGAGCGGAAGAAGACCCCGCTCGATTTCCATCTCGTCTTCCCGGACTGGCACGAACCCGACCTGCGCGCGATGCTGCGCCGCGACCGCAACCACCCCTCGATCGTGATGTGGGGCGTCGGCAACGAGGTCGGCGAGCAGTACACCGGGGAAGCCGGCGCGGCGATCGCCCGGCGCCTGCGCGACATCGTCGCCGAGGAGGACCCCACGCGGCCCGCGGCCGCATCGATGAACTGGGCCAAGCCCGATTCGCCGTTCGCCGCGGTGTTCGAGGTGATCCACCTCAACTACCAGGGCGAAGGCATCCGCCAGTCGCCGGAGTTCGAAGGCACCGACCGCATCCGCACCCCGCCGCAGTACCCGGCCTTCCGCGCCGCGTTCCCCGGGCGGCCGATCTTCAGCAGCGAGACCGCCTCGGCGCTGAGCAGCCGCGGGGTCTACCTGTTCCCGGTCTCGCCGGCGATCAGCGGCCCGGTGCGCGAGGGCCGCGGCGGCGACGCCGCGCGCCGGCAGGTCAGCGCCTACGAACTGCATGCCGCCGATTTCGGCGCCAGCGCCGACCACGTGTTCGCCCAGCTCGACCGCCACCCGTACGTCGGCGGCGAGTTCGTCTGGACCGGCTTCGACTATCTGGGCGAGCCGACCCCCTACTACGCATCGCGCAGCTCGTATTCCGGCATCGTCGACCTCGCCGGTTTCCCGAAGGACCGCTACTGGCTCTACCGATCGCGCTGGCGCCCGGACCTGCCGACGGTCCACGTGCTGCCGCACTGGACCTGGCCCGGCCGCGAGGGCCAGGTCACGCCGGTGCACGTGTTCACCTCCGGCGACGAGGCCGAACTGTTCGTCGACGGCATCTCGCAGGGGCGCAAGCGCAAGGGCGCGTTCGAGTACCGGCTGCGCTGGGACGACGTGGTCTATCGCCCCGGCGAACTGCGCGTGCAGGCCTACCGGGCCGGCCGCCCGTGGGCCGAGACCCGCGTGCGCACCGCGGGCCCCGCCGCCGCGCTCGACGCCACCCCCGACCGCACGCGCATCGCCGCCGACGGCCGCGACCTGGCGTTCATCGCCGTGCAGGTCCGCGACGCCGCCGGCGAGCCCGTGCCCGAGGCCGCCGACCGGATCCGCTTCCGCGTCGAGGGCGCCGCCGAACTCGTCGCGACCGACAACGGCGACCCGACCGACATGACCCCGTTCCCCTCGGCCGAGCGCCGCGCCTTCAGCGGCAAGGCGCTGGCCATCGTCCGCGCCCTGCCCGGCGGCGGCGGCGACATCGTCGTCCACGCCGAGGCCGACGGCCTACGGCCTGCACGCGTCGTCGTGCGGGCAGAGGCACCGACCGAAGGAGCCGCACCATGACCGCATCGACCCGCCACGCCCTGCTCGCCCTCGCGCTCGTCGCAGTCACCGGCGCCGCCCACGCCACCGGACCGCAGGCTGCACCGGCCCCCGGTACGCCCGCTGCGCAGCCCGCGGCCGCAGGCAGCCTCAAGTCCGCCTACGCCGGCGCCTTCCGCATCGGCACCGCCGTCGACGACGACATCGTCGCCGGCCGCGATCCGCGCTCGCGGGCGCTGGTCGTGCAGCACTTCAATGTGCTGACGCCGGAGAACGTCATGAAGGCCGAGGTCCTGCACCCCGCGCCCGGCACCTGGGACTTCGCGGCGGCCGACGCCTTCGTCGCCTTCGGCGAGCGCCACGACCAGTTCCTGGTCGGCCACACCCTGGTCTGGCACAACCAGACGCCCGAGTGGTTCTTCCGCGATGCCGACGGCGCGCCGCTCGATGCCGATGCCATGACCGAGCGCCTGCGCGACTACATCCGCACGGTGGCCGGCCGCTACGCCGGCCGGCTCGATGCCTGGGACGTGGTCAACGAGATCATGGGCGAGGACGGCGAGTACCGCGACACCGTGTGGACCCGCGCGCTCGGCGACGGAGACACCGTGGTGCGCGAGGCCTTCGCCGCCGCCGCGCGCGCCGCGCCCGATGCCGAGCTGTACTACAACGACTTCAACACCTGGCGCCCGGCCAAGCGCGACGGCATCGTGCGCATGGTGCGCATGCTGCAGGACGCCGGCATCCGCATCGACGGCATCGGCATGCAGGGCCACTGGGGCCTCCACTACCCGCCGCTGGAGGAGATCGAGGCCTCCATCGACGCCTTCGCCGCGCTCGGGGTGAAGGTGATGATCAGCGAGCTCGACATCGACGTGCTGCCGCTGACCCGCGAGGGCCAGATCATCGGCACGGTCATGGCGCACCCGCAGTTCCAGCTCGAGGAATTCGAGCGCTACCTGGACCCGTACCCCGACGGCCTGCCGCCCGAGGTCGAACGCCGGCTCGCCGAGCGCTACGCCGAGCTGTTCGCGCTGTTCCACCGCAAGCGCGAGGTCATCGACCGGGTCTCGCTGTGGGGCGTGCACGACGGCATGAGCTGGAAGAACGACTACCCGGTGCCCGACCGCACCAACTACCCGCTGCTGTTCGATCGCGACCGGCGCCCGAAGCCCGCGCTGGAGGCGGTGCTGGCGGTGCCCGGGGCGGCCGCGGGCGGTTAGGCGCGCGGAGCATCGCGAGCCGCCGCATCCACGCGGCGCTCACCCGCCGGCGACCCGCCCATGGTGCATCCTGCGCCGACACCCGAACGCCCGAGTCCCGATGCGATCCCACGCCCGCTTCCTCGCGCTGCCGCTCATCGCCGCGCTGGCCGCCTGCGCAACGCCTGCGCCGGCACCGGAGACCTCCGCGCTGGGCCAGCTGACCCGCTGGCATCCCGCGTTCGATCGCGTCGTCGCGCCCGACGCGCGCATCGAACGCCTCGCCGACGGCTTCGCGTGGTCGGAGGGACCGGCGTGGATCGCCGACGGCGGCTACCTGCTGTTCACCGACGTGCCCGCCAACCGCATGCATCGCTGGTCGCAGGCCGAGGGCGTTTCGGTGTTTCTGGCGCCTTCCGGCTACGACGGCCCGGACACCGGCGAACTGCGCGAGGCCGGCGCCAACGGCCTGCTCGCCGAGCCCGGCGGCACGGTCCTGCTGGCCGATTCCGGAAACCGCCTGGTCGCGCGCTTCGATCCAGCGACCAAGCGCAAGACCACGCTCGCCGAACGTTACGAAGGCAAGCGCCTCAACAGCCCGAACGACCTCGCCCGCCGCAGCGACGGCAGCGTGTTCTTCACCGATCCGCCCTATGGCCTGAAGGGCCTGAACGCCTCGCCCGCGAAGGCGCTCGACTTCAACGGCGTCTACCGCATCGCGCCCGATGGCGGCCTGCACCTGCTCGACGCCACGGTGCCCTTCCCCAACGGCATCGCGCTGTCGCCCGACGAGCGCACGCTCTACGTCGCCAGCTCCGATCCGGATGCACCGGTCTGGTATGCCTACGCGCTCGGCGCCGACGGCGCGGTCGCCGATCGCCGCGTGTTCGCAGACGCCAGCGACCTGCTCGGTGCCCATGCGCCCGGCCTGCCCGATGGCATGGCGGTGGCCGCCGACGGCACCGTGTTCGCCACCGGCCCCGGCGGCGTGCTGGTGTTCGCGCCCGACGGCACCCGGCTGGGCCGTATCGAGACCGGCCGCGCCGTCTCCAACGTCGCCTTCGGCGACGACGGCCGCACCCTGTACATGACCTCCGACGACATCCTCGCCCGCGTGCGCGTGCGCGCGACCGGCCTGGGCTTCGCCCGGTAGCGCGCGATCCGTCGCGGGTGCCGCAGCGGGCCGGGGCGCCTACGCGCCCTCGGCACCCCGGTGCGGCACGGCTTCGAGCCCGCGCATCGCCGCCTCCAGGGCGCCCGCATCGGCGAGCAGGAGGTACACGCGCCGGCCGCGCCTGGGGATCAGCTCCAGGAACGCGAGCTCGTAGGTGGGGCCGGTCTCGATGCGCGCTCGCGCCTCGGTCTCGCGCATGTCCGCGCGCCAGCGGCCATCGCTGCGCGTCAAGATCGGTCCATCGAGTTCGAAGACGTGCCGATGCGACAGCCCGAAATGCTCCAAGCGGAAATCCGGCAGCGCCCAGACCGAGCACGCCGCCAGCGGCACGATCACCGCAGCGGTCGCCAGCGTGATCAACAGCCCCTTGTCGCCGTGGGCGAAGAGCAGCCAGGCCATCGCGATCGCGGCCGCGTAGCCGGCCAGGATCCACGCCCGGTACACGGGCCAGCTGAAGACGCGTGCAGCGAAGCGGACCGGCCGGTCGCCTGTCGCACCGGTCGCCCCGCCCAGCCGCATGTGGAAGGCGAGCACCGGCCACAGCGTCGACGGCGAGACCTGCAGCGCCAGCCGGCCGAAGCGCACCGTCTGCACGGTCACCGACGTGCCCTCCCGGTGGTCTGCCTCGGCCGCGATCACTTCCCGCCAGGGCGACAGCCCCAGGCCTTCGATCCACAGTCCGCGCGCATCCAGCTCGACCTTCGCCTGCGCATCGAAGGCGCGCCCCTCGCGCCGCAGGACGCTGCCCGCCGGCAAGCCCCATGCCAGCGCGAAGCCGCTGGCCGCACCGGCGAGCGACAGCGCCACGACCCAGCCCGCGCGCAGATCCCACGCCACCCCCAGCACGGGGCCCGACAGGCAGCCCAGGGTAGGCAGCAGGAGTAGCCCCATCACCCAGGCGTTGGCGCTTGCGGGCGTGGCGATGACGTGCAGCGTGCGGGAGAAGCTCGGAGTCATGCGTCCGGTGCAGGGCAAGCCAAGCCGGCGGGATTCTCGCATGGCACGGCGCTGCGCCGTCCGCGACGGTTCAGGCCAGCCGTTCGGACCCCACCACGTGCACGCCCGGCGGCGCACCGATCGCCGCGTCCAGCAGGGCGGCGGCGATGCGCGGCGCCGGGTTGATCCGCCAGCGACGCGGCAGCAGCGGGCCCAGCGCGCCGAGTACGACGCCGGCCACGCGTTCGCCCAGCCGGAATTCGTCGCGCGCACCGCCGATCAGGCCCGGGCGCACGAAGGTCAGCGAATCGAAGCCGATCGCGGCGAGGTCGCGCTCCAGCTCGCCCTTGACCCGGTTGTAGAAAATCCGCGAGGCCGCGTTGGCGCCCATCGCCGAGTTCAGCGCGAAGGCGCGGGCACCGTGCGCGTGCGCAAGCCGCGCCACGGCCAGCGGAAGGTCGTGGTCCACGCGGCGGAATTCCGCCTGCGAGCCGGCCGCGCGGATCGTGGTGCCGAGCGTGCAGACCACGGCGTCGGCACGCCACAGCGCGGCGTCGTCCGGCAGGCGCTCGAAGTCCACCCGCGGTGCGCGCAGCTTGGGGTGCGCGGGCAGATCGCGGCGCACCGGCGCGGTCACCGCCGCCACGCGCGGGTCGGCCAGCGCCTGCGCCAGCACGTGGCGGCCGACCAGCCCGGTCGCGCCGACCAGCAGCAGGCGCCTGCCCGCGGCCGCGCTCATCGCGCCAGCGCCTGCACCGCCTCGCCCACGGGCGTATCGCCTTGGGTGAGCTCGATGATGACGCGGTTCACGGCCGGCCGCTCGACCAGCTCCAGCAGCGTGGCCGCCACGTCGTCGCGCGGCACCTCGCCATAGGGGATCGCCAGCCCCGCGCGCACGCGGCCGGTGCCCGGCGCATCGGTGAGGGTGCCCGGCCGCAGGATCGCCCAGTCCAGGCCGGAAGCCGCCAGGTGCACGTCGGCGCGCTTCTTGACCGCCATGTAGTGCTCGAACGTGTCGGAAACGTGGCGGCCGCGCCCGGCCTCGGGGAACGCCGACACCAGCAGCACGCGGCGGATACCGGCCCGCTGCGCCGCCGCCACGGCCAGCTCCAGCCCGCGGCCGTCGATGGCGTCGATCCGCTCCGGCCCGCCCTTGCCGCCGGCACCGGCGCTGAACACCACCGCGTCGCTGCCGGCCATCCGCGTCGCGAGGGCGTCGGCATCGAGCGCCGCCAGATCGCCGGCGACCGGCGTCGCGCCGAGCGCTTCGAGTTCGGCGGTCTGCGCCGGATCGCGGTGCAGCGCGCGCGCGACGTGCCCGCGCGCGGCCAGCCGCTGCGCCAGCCGGCGCCCGACCTGGCCGGCACCGCCGACGATGAAGACGTTCGCCATGCGTCGCTCCCTAGTTGCCGATGGGGCCGCCATCCTGCCACGCGCGCCGTCGAAGGCCGTGCCAACGGGCGCGCGGCCGCGGGCGCGCAGGCCCTACACCGCCTGCGCCCGCTGCCGCGCCGCGTCGGTCTCGCGCGCCGGCGGCTGGCCGAACATCCGCGCGTACTCGCGGGTGAACTGCGGCACGCTGGCGTAACCCACGGCATGCGCGGCGACGCTGGCGGCCACGCCATCGGCCAGCATCCGCCGGCGCGCCTCGATCAGCCGCAACCGCTTCTGGAACTGCAGCGGGGTGAGCGAGGTGGCCGCGCGGAAGTGCGCATGGAAGGCCGACACGCTCATGTCCGACAGCGCCGCCAGCCGCTCCACCGGCAGCGGGCGGTCGTACTCGGCGCGCAGCACCGCCACCGCGCGCGCCACCCGCTGCGCGCTGCCGTTGGGCCACGCCAGCCGCCGGATCGCCGGCCCGTGGCGCCCGGCCAGCAGCCAGTAGTGCATCTCGCGCACGCGCTGGGCCTGCAGCACCGGCAGCGCCGCCGGCCGGTCGAGCAAGCGCATCAGTTGCAGCGCGGCCTCGGCCAGCTCGGCATCGGTCGGCGCCACGCCGATCGGCGGCGCGCCTTCGTCCGGCGCGCCCGCCATGTCGGCGACCAGGTCGGCCACCACCGCCGGGTCGATCGCCAGCACCAGCGAGCAGTACGGCGCCGCCGCGCTCGCCCGCACGATCCGGCTCGCGGTCGGGAGGTCGGCGGCGATCACCAGCGTGTCGCCGGCCGAGAACGCGAACGTGCGCGCGCCCATCGTCACCTCCTTGGCGCCCTGCAGCACCAGACAGGCCAGCGGGCGCTGCACGTCGTGGCCCAATCCGCTGGGCGCCAGCGCATGCACCGTCGACAGGCCGGGGACCGGGGTGGCGGCGATGCCACCACCGGGGGCGTGGGCGGCCGCGTGGCGGCGGACCCGATCGAGCAACGTGGACATGGCGCCAGCCTACGCCGCGCGCACTCCGGCCGGATAGGGCGCCGGAGGATCGCGCAAGCATCGCCGAGCTTCCGGCAACCCCCGCCGCCGGCCCGGCGCGATCATGCTCGCCCCGCAACGCGCACCACAGGACCGCCTCCATGACCCGCATCACCCTGATCACCGGCGCCAGCCGCGGCCTCGGCCGCAACACCGCGCTGGCCGTCGCCCGCGCCGGCGGCGACGTCGTGCTGACCTACCGCAACGGCGCGGACGAGGCCCAGGCCGTCGTCGCCGAGATCCAGGCGCTCGGCCGCAAGGCCCACGCGCTGCAACTCGACGTCGGCGACGCCGCCAGCTTCCCCGCCTTCGCCGACGCCCTGCGCGCCGCGCTGGCCGAGACCTGGCAGCGCGAGCGCATCGACCACCTGGTCAACAACGCCGGCCACGGCGACACCGCCCCCTTCGCCGAAACCACCCAGGCGCAGTTCGACCGCCTCGTGGACGTGCACTTCAAGGGCACGTTCTTCCTGACCCAGGCGCTGCTGCCGCTGATCGCCGACGGCGGCCGCATCGTCAACCTGTCCAGCGGCCTGACCCGCTTCGCCTTCCCGGGCTACGCCGCCTATGCCGCGGCCAAGGGCGCGGTGGAGGTGCTGAGCCGCTACCTGGCCAAGGAACTGGGCCCGCGCGGCATCGCCGTCAACACCGTCGCCCCCGGCGCCATCGAGACCGATTTCGGCGGCGGCGTGGTGCGCGACAACCCGCAGGTCAACGCGCAGCTCGCCGGCATCACCGCGCTCGGCCGCGTCGGCGTGCCCGACGACATCGGCCCGATGATCGCCAGCCTGCTCGGCGACGCCCACCGCTGGGTCACCGGCCAGCGCATCGAGGTCTCGGGCGGGCAGGCGCTCTGAGGGGGATGGGGGCGGCGGCGCGGCGGCCGCCGCCTCCGGCGAGGACTCCATTGCTGTCATTGGCTTCAATTGGATATCATCGCTGTCAATGACTTCACGGAGCCCGCCGTGGCCGTACTCACCGTGCGCAACCTCCCCGACGACGTGCATCGCGCCCTTCGCCTGCGCGCCGCCCAGCATGGCCGCAGCACCGAAGCGGAGGTGCGCGACATCCTCGCCGAGGCGGTCAAGCCCTCCCGGCGTATCCCGATGGGCGATGCGCTCGCCGCGCTCGGCCGCGAGGTCGCCCTGACCGATCAGGAAGCCGCCGCGCTGGAGCGGCAGCGCGACCGCACCCCCGCGCAGCCGCCGCGTTTCGAATGATCGTCCTCGACACCAACGTGGTCTCTGAAACCATGAAGGCGGCGCCCTCCCCGGCCGTGCTGGCATGGTTGAACGCCCAGGACGCGGACACGCTCTACCTGTCCAGCGTCACCCTGGCCGAACTGCTGTTCGGCACCGCGGCATTGCCTGCGGGACGCCGCCGGGACGCACTGGCCGGCGCCATCGGCAAGCTGGAGCGCTTGTTCGAGGGCCGGATCCTGGGCTTCGATACCGAGGCGGCACGCCACTACGCCGCGCTGGCCGTGGCGGCACGCACCCGGGGCCGCGGCTTTCCCACGCCCGACGGCTACATCGCCGCCATCGCCGCGTCGCACGGTTTCATCGTCGCGACGCGCGACACCGCACCGTTCGCCGCCTGCGGCCTGCATGCCATCGATCCGTGGCGCGCCCCCGACGAGGTCTAGGAACCTGGGCGGCAGAAACGGTCGAGGCGAACGGCGCCGGGCGAGGCCAGTTTCGTGTCGCTTCACCGGCCTGTAGCGGGCCCACAGGCCAAGAAGCGGCGCGGACATGGACCGTTCGGCGCGTCGTGCAGCCCGGACGGCTTCTGCCGCCCAGGCTCCTGGGACGTATCGACATTCGGCGCGGAAAGGCGATCGCTTCCCCCGCAAGCGAGGAGAATCCTGTTTTTCCCTTCTCCCGCAAGCGGGGAGCACTCCGTTTTCCCTTCCCCCGCAAGCGGGGGAAGGTGCCGAAGGCGGATGGGGGCGCGCCGCAGGCGTGCACCCGCTTGCGGGAGAAGAGACGGAATGGGCCGCTCGCGGGAGAAGAGGGCGGTTCCGACGTTGCGGGTCGAATGTCGATTCGCCTCAGCGTCGCGGCGCCTCCCCCACCGCCTCCGCCACCAACCGTTCCAGTTGCGCGGCCACGCGGTCGAACGGGCCCAGCGCGCGGCGCGCGCGCGATAGCACCACCGCGCCCTCGACGGCGGCGACGATCACCGTCGCCAGTTCCGCCGCACGCGAATCCGCCACGCCGGCATCCGCCAGCGCATCGCGCAAGCGCCGCTCCCACTGCGCGAACGCCTCCGCCGCCACCGCCGCCGCCCCCTCGCTTTCCGGGTCCAGGGGCTCCTCGACCGCGGCCGCCAGCACCGGGCAGCCGCCGTGGAACGCCGAGCGCTCCAGCCGCTCGCGCCACATCGCCAGGAACCCGCGCAGCCCCGCCGCCGGCCCCGCGCGCAGGTGCTCGGCGATCGCCGTGTCGATGCGCTCGCCCGCATGGCGCACCGCCTCCGCCACGACCTGCTGCTTGCCGCCCGGGAAATGGTGGTAGGTGGAGCCCAAGGGCGCCTCGGCGCGCCGCGCCATCTCGCGGATGCTGGTCGAATTGAGGCCGTGGCGCGCCATCATCTCGGCGGCGGCGGCCACCACGCGCGCGCGGGCGTCGGTACGGCGGGGGGTCATGCCGGCAGTCTTGCAGCGCCGCCGTGGAGCGTCTAGCCTCGCCGGCTATGACGGTCGTCATAGAACATATCCCGGACCAGGCCGAGCCCACGCCCGTGGCGCTGACCGCGGCCGACGGCACCCCGCTCGGCGCGCTGCGCTTCGCCGCCGCCGGCACGCCGCGCGGGCGCATCGTCGTCTCCGGCGCCACCGCCGTGCCGCAGGGCTTCTACCGCCGCTTCGCCCGGTTCGCCGCCGCCCGCGGCTACGACGTCCTGACCTTCGACTACCGCGGCATCGGCCTGTCCGCGCCGCCGACGCTGCGCGGCTACCACGCCGAGATGCTCGACTGGGGCCGCCTCGACCTGCCCGCCGCCATCGACCGCATGGCCTCGCCCGACCTGCCGCTCTACGTCGTCGGCCATTCCTACGGCGGCCACGCGCCGGGCCTGCTGCCCTCGCCCGAGCAAGTCGCCGGCTTCTACATCTTCGGCACCGGCGCCGGCTGGCACGGCCACATGCCGCCCGCCGAGCGGCTGAAGGTGCTGGCGATGTGGCACGTGGGCTTTCCCGTGCTGACCCGCTGGAAAGGCTATTGCCCGTGGAAGCTGCTGGGCCTGGGCGAGGACCTGCCGGTCGGCGTGTACCGGCAATGGCGCCGCTGGTGCCGGTTCCCGCGGTACTTCTTCGACGACCCCACGATGCGCGGCATCGAGCGCGGCTACGCCGCCGTCCGCGCGCCGATGGCCTTCGTCAACGCGCTCGACGACCGCTGGGCCCCGCCGCGCTCGCGCGAGGCCTTCATCGCCGCCTACCGCAACGCGCCGATCGAGCGCCATGACATCGACCCGCGCGCGCTCGGCGCGCCGATCGGCCACATGGGCTACTTCCGTCCCACGGCCGAGCCGCTGTGGCGCCAGGCGCTGGACTGGATCGAAGCGCAGGCGCGGTCCGCCGCCAGCGCGCGCGGCGCCTGAACGCGATAGGTCCAAATTGCCCATTCCGGCCATTTCGGGCGTAGGCTGGAGCGGTCCATCCACCGAGGCTCGCCCGCATGGCCCCCGCCCCCGACCTGCTCGACCTGGACAAGGCGACCGCCAGCGAGGTCAAGACCAAGGGCTGGCCCGGCCTGATGCGCAAGGTGCGCGCGCACGGCGCCGTGGTGGTGACCCACCACAACCACCCCGAAGCCGTGGTCGTGGACGCGGAACGCTACCGGCAGCTCGTGGCGCAGGCGAACGCCGCCGCCACAGCCACCGCGCGCGCCCAATCGCTGAAGGCCCTGCAGGCCGAATTCGACGCGCACCTGGCCACGCTGCGATCCGGCGACGCCCTGGCGCAAGCCCTGCGCCGCCCGGCGCGGCGCAGCGGCAAGATCGCGCTGGGCCCCTCGCGGTAGCGGTGGCGCGGATCCTGGCGCTGGCCGGCGTCAACGGCGCCGGCAAGAGTTCGCTGCTCGGCGCGATGCTCCGCGAGGACGGCATCCCCTGGTTCAACCCGGACAGCTTCACCCACGCCCTCGTCCGGCAGGGATGGCCGCCGGCCGAGGCCAACGCCGAAGCCTGGCAGGAAGGCCGCCGCCGGCTGGAACGCGCCCTCGCCGACGGCCACGACCACGTCTTCGAGACCACCCTCGGCGGCAACACCCTCCCCGCCCTGCTCCGCCAGGCCTGCGCGCACCACGAGGTGGCGATCTGGTTCTGCGGCCTGTCCAGCGTGGACCTGCACCTCGAACGCGTCGCCGCCCGGGTCGCCCGCGGCGGCCACGACATTCCCGAGGCGAGAATCCGGCAGCGCTACGACGCCGCCCGCGCCAACCTCATCGACCTGATCCCGCACCTCGCCGCCCTGCACGTCCACGACAACAGCCGCCCCGCCGACGCCGACGGCCACGCCACGCCGCTGCTCGTGCTCGACATGGACCGCGACGGCCTGCGCTACCCCCGCGCCATCGAGGAACTGGCCCAGGTGCCGGACTGGGCCAAGCCCATCGTCATGGCGGCGCTGCGGGCGCGGGGCCGCTGAGCAAAGGCCGGAGCAACGCGTCCGCCTGCGCCCGGCACCGCTCGAACGCCAGCCCCGGCCCGATCGCATCGATCTGCGCGAATTCGCGACGCAACATAGCGTCCCGCTCGATCAGCGCCTGCAGGAACGCGGCCCCGTGCCGGCGCATGAACGGCGCGGCTCGCAGGATCTGCTCCGGCTCGGCATCGGCGACCGCACACAGGTCGAACAGATCGCGCCCCTTCGCCCTGTCACCGCGATGCCACATCTTCTTGGCGACGATCTCGGCCGACGTTTCCACCCTGATCTGCCGCCCTCGATACGACACCGTCTCATAAGGCACATCGGTCAGCGCCTTCCCGACGACGACATCGATCTCGCCCTTGGGCAGAAACAGCTTGATGTACTCGGCGGCCTCCACGTACTCGGTGCTGATGCCCTCGGCGACATCGCTCAAGCGTGGACTGACGTAGCCCAGGTACTGGGGATCGGGAACGAACAGATCGATGTCCTTGCTGTGCCGGTGCGCGATACGCAGCATCAGCGCCGTGCCGCCGCCGAACGTCCACACCGCGCCCGGCACCTTCTGCTCAAGATGGGCCATCAACTCGAGCGCCGGCGCGAACAGATCGCGCCAGGGGCCGGGCCGCTCCAGATCGATCGTGCTCATGTCCAGATCCCGCGCCGGCTTTTCACCTCATGGGCAAGCCGCCGGTATGTCGTCCACACAGCATGCCGGTCCATGCCGGTTTCCGCATGCAGTTGGTCGGCCACCGCCGCCAGCAACGCGACCGGCGCATCATCGAGCAGTGCATGCAGATGCGGCGCGTAATCTTCAGGAATCCGCCC
The DNA here is from genome assembly GCF_000559025.1 of Luteimonas huabeiensis HB2. Lineage (GTDB taxonomy): Bacteria > Pseudomonadota > Gammaproteobacteria > Xanthomonadales > Xanthomonadaceae > Luteimonas > Luteimonas huabeiensis. Next base: position 68,389 of record NZ_JAAN01000043.1, read on the forward strand.
CGTCACCAGAATTCGCTTGAGCGTGGCCGCAGTGAGTGGCGTCTTGTAGCTCACACTGGCCGTCGCCGCGGCTCGCATCAATGGCGTCATCTTGTGCCGCCCGGGGGGCCTCGCGCGACCCGTATCGACCCGCAGCGCCAGGCCCAGCAGCGCCGCGAGCCGCTCGGCCTTGTTGAGGCCCAGGTCGGGAACCGCTCCCGTCTCCAACTGGCTGACCGTCTGCCGCGAAAGCCCGCTGAGCGCCGCCACCTGCGTCTGGCTCAGCCCCATCTCGGCCCGCCGCGCCCGGATTGCCTGCCCGAGTTCATGGATCGCACCCATGGCGGGATGGTACGCCGGGACGCGTGCATGTCAAATATATGCGACACCGCGGGAGGCGACAGGCGACCCGCTACAGCATCGTCCGCACCAGCCCCATCCCCGCGAACAACCCGCCGATCGACAGCGCCACCGACGCCACCACGTAGGCCGCCGCCAGCCCCACCTGCCCACGCTCGTACAGCAGCGCCGCCTCCAGCGAGAACGCCGAGAACGTGGTGAACCCGCCCAGCACCCCGGTGGTGAGGAACAGCCGCAGCGACGGCGACCACCCGCCGCGCGCCGAGAACCATGCCACCACCACGCCCATCAGCAACGAACCCACCACGTTGATGCACAGCGTGCCGTAGGGAAACGCCGAAGCGCCCGCGCGCAGCGCCAGCACGTTCACCCCATGCCGCAACGCCGCGCCCAGGCCGCCACCGAGAAACACCAGCAGGACATGGGTCATCTGATCCTCCAGGAGCACAGCGAGCGCCCCCGCCCGCCGGCAGCAGGCGCCATCGGCCGCACCGATGCACCCGGCTGGCAGCGATTCGGGACGCCTCGTTTCCGCCGGCGGCAGTGTAGCCGCCGGCGCACCGACCCACGTATGGAACGCATGCGAACACGACCGGCACGCGACCGGCCGTGCCCGGTCGTCACCCCGGCGCGAACCGCCGGGGCACAGACTCAGCCCGCCTGCCGCCGCCGGCTGATCAGCAGCACGCCCCGCCCCACCGACACCTGCAGATCGTCGCCGACCGCGAACCCATGCTCCGCCAGCCACCGGCCCGACAACCGCAACTGCGGCACCGCACAGCCCACGACCTGATCGCCGCGCCGCTCGTCGTAGTAGTGATAGCCCATCGTGCAACGCACCGGCGTGCGAAAGTTCGGAAAGCGCGCGCGCCACCGCAGCTCTGCCTCGGTGAGCGGAGGCGCGGAGGTTTCGGAGGCACTGTCTTGCATCTGCCGCGACGGAACATCGCGCCGGGCGCGCGTGGCACGCGAAGCGGGTTCGGACACGGAAGACGAAACGCGAGTGGCTTGCTTGGGACGGCTCATGTCGGACTCCTCGGTTGGATGGAATCCGCCACATCGCTGTCAATCGAGGTGGCGGACGGCACGCGGTTGACAGACCGGACCGAGGACCGGCAGACCTTTCGGCCTCCGCGCACCGCCCGCCGTAGAGCAGGCATGGCCGCCCAGCATCGCGCAGGCACAAAAAAAGCGCCGACATCGACGATGGGCGCTGGTGCGCCTCGGTGTTCGAGCTGTCAAACTCGGCTGCGAGATTTATCGCAGCGGGTTGATCGTGCCACTGCTTTTTGAGCTAGTCAACGGCTCGCGGGAAGACGTTCGATCGGCCTGCGTCCGCTTCGACTAAGAACGGACATTCCCAAACGTCTGCTCTACACAATGCAGACATGCCCCCTTTGTTGCCCCACGTTTGGCGTCCACTTCTTCTGGGAAAAGCCAAAAATCGGACTATTCCTACTTCCAATTCCATGATCCACTGGCAGAATAGGAGCTTAGTGTGAATCGTCTTACCGAAACGGGCGGCAAGCAGATGGAAGTCCGCTTCACAGGGGGAAATCAATGGATGTTGATGTCGAGTTTTGCCGAGAGAACGTGGTTTACCGCAGTTGGGCCGACCACACCCTAAATTTCGCTGTCGAAGGGCCAGCCAATGGGTTCACTGGATTTCGAAGACCCCAACGCGCTGCTGCGTTTGCTGTTTTTTCCCATCTCGATTCCGAGCCCGAAGTGCCGGGGATCGTTGTTATGCCTACTGGCACGGGAAAGACGGACACGATCTTCGCAATCATCATAGGAAGTCGGTTCCGTCGAACACTGCTGATCGTGCCAACTGAGGCGCTTCGCACACAAATAGGTGATCGATTGGCCAGTTTGCACCGTCTACGGGCCATCAATGCGATTTCCGAAGACGTTCTTTCACCGGTCGTCCATCGCATCGATGGTCGCGATGCTGCAGTCGACGTGCACGCCATCGAAACCTCCAACGTCACCATCGCGACGCCTGCCGCGCTGGCCCAACTAGATGACAACGAACTGAAAGCCTTTGCGGCGCGCTTCAGTCACCTCATCTTTGACGAGGCTCACCACGTTGCCGCCGCAACATGGGGACGCATTCGAAATGCTTTTGATTCCAAACCATCCCTTTACTTCACTGCGACACCTTTCCGCCTCGACCAGCAACGGCTAGAAGGCAAGATCATCTTCAACTACAGCCTGAGCCAAGCGCAGCGAGACAACTACTTTCAGAAGATTGATTTCTTTCCTGTTCGCGAATATGTAGCCAGCGAGATTGATCGAACCATCGCAGCCAAAGCCGTTGAGCTGCTAACCAACGACCTGGAAGCAGGTTTCGATCACATTCTCATGGCGCGATGCGCAAAGATAGCTAAGGCAAACCGGATCATCGAGCTGTACCGTGAACTGGGACCGGAATTTGATCCAGTTGTCATCCACAGCAGCAGGAGCAGTAGAACGAAGGAGCGGGATTTAGAACGCATACGAACGCGGCAGAGTCGTATCGTAGTCTGCGTCGACATGTTCGGCGAGGGATTTGACTTGCCAGAGCTTAAGATTGCTGCAATCCACGATCAGCATCAAAGTCCAGCGGTCACACTGCAATTTATTGGTCGCCTGACCCGAACAGACACGCGCCTGGGAACCGCAAAGTTCGTCGCCAACATCGCTAACCAGCGTGCGGATGGCCCCATGAGGCGCCTCTTTGAAGAAAGCGCGGACTGGAGTTTGATCATTCGTGAAGTCAGCACTGAGCGCATCGGACGGGAGTTGCGGCGCCAGGAATTTGAATCAAGGTTCGAAGGCGATTCTGAGGGAGCGAAGATCGCGGCTCTCAATCCAACACCTAACATCAGCTGCCTCGCCTACCGCCTGACGAAATCTAACTGGCATCCCCGCGCGGTAAAAAGCCTAGGGTCGCCGAACGAGACGATTCAGTTGCACTCGGTGAGCGAAGACGAATCGGTTGTAATGGCTGTTTCCCATGAGACCACTCCAGTTTCCTGGGCGAGGAGCGAGTCTATCTCTGGCTCAAATTGGCACCTATATCTCGCCTACTTCCGGCAAAGCGACGCAACTCTCTTCATCTCGTGCACCGGAGACGAACGGCAGACCTCGCGTTTTCAGTCTCTTGTTGCGCCATCGGCACGTCGAATCAACGGCGACGACGTCTTTCGCATTATGTATGGGATTAAACGACTGAAGCTGCAAAACGTTGGCCTTAGCAGATCTGGACGTGACGTACGGTTTACCATGCACGTTGGGCAGGACGTCAACCGGGTTATGGACGACCTTGAGAGTGGCCGATCTATCAAGTCCAACATTTTCGGCGTTGGATACGCAGACGGAGAGAGCACTACCGCAGGCTGTTCGGCTAAGGGCAAGCTCTGGAAGATGGATTCCGGCGCCATTGACGAATGGGTACGTTGGTGCGACGACGTCGCTTCGAAGATCAACAACTCCGCAATCGATACAGCCGCCATTCTTCGAAACGTCATGCGAGCGGAGAAGCTAAGCGGCCGTTGGCCGGACGGCATCTTCTTCGCCGACTGGCCGGATGCGCTAGGTGTCGAAACCGAAGGACGCTGCGCGATCACCGTCAATGGGGAATCCTACCCATTGCTGGACACCAAACTTGGACAACCGATCAAGGAGAGTGATGACACGCTAGCCATTGCGTTGTCGGCCGTTCTACCCAACGGCGACGAACGGGCTTTGACAACCATTCGGATCCACCTTGAGAGTGATGGCTACCGGTATTCGAGTGGCCGCGCCACGCTGCTTATCGGCACTAAAGAGCACGATCTCAATGAATACCTGGATCGCGAGCGCATGCGATTATTGCAAGCCGACGGTTCCATCCTCATTGGCAACTATCGCTACTTCACTCACGCCACGCTTAACGTCCCGCTCCCGGCCAATCTTCTCTCAGCCTGGGATTGGGGAAACACCAACATCCATAGAGAGTCGATGGCCCATGCCACGGACTTCGATTCGGTCCAAGGCTTCACACTTCAAAAAGTTTTCGATAGCTACGACATCATCTTCGACGATGACGGCGCCGGTGAGATTGCCGACCTTGTCGCGATCCGGGACGCACCCGACCACATCGTGGTGGATCTCTACCACTGCAAATACTGCGGTAGTGGTCAACGACCAGGAGCGCGTGTGGACGATGCGTATGTTGTCGCTGGGCAAGCAAGCCGGTCCGCGAAATGGCTCCATAGGGGCCCCGCGCTCTTCCAGCGCCTGTTGGATCGCTATAGCGCGGGCGAGGGCAATGGCACTCAACGACTGCTGAAGGGCACGCCACGGCAAATCGACATCTTGAGGCTCAAAGCTCGGGATATTGAAATGCGAATGGGGTTCTTCATCGTGCAGCCAGCTTTTTCTGCCGCTAGCGTTACGGCTAGAGGTACGGACAGTGTCATGACTGTGCTTGGTACCAGTTACATGTATCTGCGTGATATTGCGAACGTCGATCTGCGCGTGATCGCTAGCCCTTAAGGCAACTGGATTCCTCAAGCTCGTCCAAAACATGGATTCCCGTCTCGCCAATGACCTCGTATGCGGCTTCCGCTCGATCGAGCGTGCGCCAGTTCGTCTGCAGCAGCGCCCCCAATGAACCGAAGCGGTGCCTCAGACGGCCGTGCCGTTCGACTCGTTCCTACTCGCACGACACGTCCGGGCGTGGACCTCGCACTGGGAGAGGTCGCCGGAGCGTCCGGCTTTATCCGCCGCGCCCCGCCCCTTGTTCGCACGCCTGCGCGTGGGCGGGCGACATTCCGTTCGCGCAGATGCGGCCACCGCCGCTCCCAGAAGGCGGTCGAGCGGATGCGCCATGCGGGGATCGCATCGGCCAGGAAGATGCCGTAGCGCTGGGCGTTCTTGCGGGCGGCGTCCTCGGCCGAATAGGCGACGACGTCGCGGATGACATCGAGGCTCTCCCGGTTGCGCGCGCCGTCGCCGAGGGCCGGGGCCTGTTCGATGCCGTCGATCCGTTCTTCCAGGTACTTGCGCGCCACCTCGATCGCAAGCCGGAACTGGCCACCGATCGCCTGGGCGAAGGCCCGGAGCGGTGCGATGTTGCCGGCATCGCGAGCGAAGAAATCCACGCCGTGGGTCACGGCCGGCGGTGCGCGGCCCGGCGTGTGGACGTCGTAGTAGCCCATCCAGTACGCCAGGGCCTGCCCGCCGATCAGGACCACGTCCGGCGAGGCGCTTTCCAGCACGCGCCGCACCAACGCGGGCGGCATGTAGGCCTCGCCCGCCCCGCTCACCGGTCAGCTCTTGCGGTACTTGGCCGGGAACTCCGGCTTGCTCTCCCGGGCCAGGGCCCGCGGGATGAAGTGCAGCGCGTCCGCGCTGCGCTTGCCGTCGAACACGTCGAGGGCATCCAGCCGCCGGGTCACCGCGACGGCCGCGTCCAGCGCGCTCACCTCCCCCGGGGCGCTCGCCTCCAGCGCCGCCAGCCCCCGTTTCGCTCAGTGTTCCAGTTGCTGGGCGATGCTGCGGTCCTGCAGCCGGGCTTCCGCCTGCGCCAGCGCGTAATGCGAATCGGAGACGCGGACGTTCTTGGCCATGCGCGGAGAATTTGGCAATTTTCCACACTTGGCAACCGCGCTTCAGCAGCCCGCTCATACCGCCCGGCGGCAGGGACCGCCGGCCGTGTGGCCGGCCGGCGCGCCAGCCCACGAAACCGGAGTGCGAACGCGCGGCACCGGGGCGCTGCGCGCGACCCGAGGAGGACTCCCGTGGATGCTCTGAAATCCCTCGCGGTGATCCAACTGGCGGTGGCGCCGCTGCTCTTCGCGGTGGCACTGGGAATCCGGTTCGCGGGCACGGCGAAGGTGCTGAATTTCGTCGATTACGCGCAGGTGTCGGATCCGGCTGCCCTGCACCGCTGGGTGGGCCGTCGCCTGCTGGTGCTGCCGGTGCTGTTGGCCGCCGCAGGGGCGGTGTCGCTCGCGCGGCCCACCTGGGCGCTGGCGTCGCTTGTGCTGGCGGCGGCGGTGACCGCCGTGGTGCTTGCCCGGGTCGTGCTGGGCGCGGGGCGGTTCTGAGGTCGGGCGCCGCTGGCCCTCAGCATCCGGTCCGCGCGGCCGGGGCGTCCTGGGCGAATGCCGGCCAGGGGCGATCGAGTCCTTCGTTGCGGGGCGGCTGCGCAGGCGCAGGTCGCGTCAGTCGCGCGCGATCTTGCCCAGGCGGCGCCGCGCGTCGGCCTTCAGCGCCGCCAGGGTCCGGGTGCTGGTGCCGCTGTCGAGCCCGGCCTGGGCCAGTGCGCGCAGTGCGGCGGCCGCGTCGCCGGGCCAGTCGCCGGCTTCCTCCTGCGGGGGCGGAGGTCCGCCGGTCGGGTCGCGCTTTTCCATGCGGCTACCGCTGCGCGGTGGCGAGCTTGGCGGCGAGGCCGACGAACACGAGGCCGGCGATCTTGTTCATCGCGGGCACGGCGCGGGGGCTGCGGCGCAGCCAGCCGCTGAGGCGGCCGGAGACGGCGGCGATGGCGCCGAACACGAGCAGGCTGGTGGCCATGAACAGCGCGCCGAGCTGCAGCATCTGCCAGGCGACGGGGCCGCGGTCGGCGGCGACGAACTGCGGCAGGAAGGCGAGGAAGAAGATGGCGACCTTGGGGTTGGTGATGTTCATCGCCACGCCGCGCAGGTACAGCGCGCGCGCCGAGCCGGCGGCGGGGTCGGCCGCGGGCGCGGCAGTGGCGCCGGCGCGGAAGGCGCCGTAGGCGAGGTAGAGCAGGTACGCGGCGCCGACGATCTTGAGCGCGGTGAAGGCGAGCGCGGACGCCGCGAACAGCGCGGCGACGCCGAAGGCGACCGCGGTGGTGTGGACGATCAGGCCGGTGCACAGGCCCAGGGTGACGGCCAGGCCCGATCGCGCGCCACGGATGGCCGATTGCATCAGCACGAACAGGTTGTCGGGGCCGGGCACCAGGGCGAGCACGGCGGCGACGGCGACGAACTGCAAGGCGGTTTCGGGCGGGATCATGACGGCCGGCGTCCGGGGTGGGAGGGGCGATCTTAGACCCGCGCGGCCGCGGCCAGTGCGGCGTCCGGGCCGGCGTCCAGGCGCCGGTAGGCCTCGACCAGCGCGCTCGCCAGGCCGGCGTCGGCGCGGCCGAACACCTCGGCCAGGGCCAGGAAGCGCGCGACGTCGGCCTGGGCGTCACCGGTGGCCGCGCGGCCGATCCGCGCCAGCGCCTCCGCCATCGGGTCGGCCAGCGCCACGCCGGCCTGCGCCTGCCGGCGCACGAACTGCATCCAGGCGGCGATGGGCAGGCACAGGCGGTCGATGGGGCGGCCGGCGGCCCGGGCGTCGCGGAGGGTGCCGAGCAGGCGCACGGGCAGCTTCTGGCTGCCGTCCCAGGCGATCTGGGCGAGACGGTGGGCGATGGCGGGGTTGCGGAAGCGTTCGAGGATGGCGGCGATGTAGGCGTCGAGGTCGAGGCCGGCAGGGGCGTCGAGCGTGGGCGCGATGTCCTCGCGCATCAGGCGCTCGGCGTACCGCGCGAGGCCGGGGTGGCGCATGGCATCGGCCACGGTCTCCAGGCCCAGCAGCAGGCCGAGGTAGGCCAGCGCGCTGTGCGGGCCGTTGAGCAGGCGCAGCTTGGCGCGGTCGAAGCCGGCGATGTCGTCGCTCAGGGTCACGCCCACGCGTTCCAGCGGCGGGCGGCCGTTGCAGAAGCGGTCCTCCACCACCCATTGCGCGTAGGGCTCGCGCTGCACCGGCCAGGCGTCGTGCGCGTCCAGGGCCTGGGCCACGCGCCCGCGTAGGGCGTCGTCGCTGGCGGGGGTGATGCTGTCGACCATCGAGCGCGGGAAGGCGGCTTCGGCCTCGATCCAGCGGGCCAGCGCGGGGTCGAGGCGCTGGGCGAAGTCGAGCGTGGCGCGGCGCAGGCGCGTGCCGTTGTCGGCGAGGTTGTCGCAGCTCAGCACGGTGTACGGCGCGTGGCCGGCGGCGCGGCGGCGGGCGAGCCCGGCGACGATGTGGCCGATGGCGCTCACCGGGGCGTCGGGCGCGGCGAGGTCGTGGGCGATGTCGGGATGGGCGAGGTCGAGGCCGTCGCCGGCCAGGCAGTAGCCCTTCTCGGTCACGGTCAGGGTGACCAGGCGCACGGCCGGGTCGGCGAGGCGGGCGAGCACGGCGGCGGTCTGGTCGCGGGCGCACAGCACTTCGCGCAGGGCGCCGATCACCCGCAGCCGCGGCGTGTCGCCGAGGATGGCGAGCGTGTACAGGCCGTCCTGCGGGCGCAGCGCGTCGCGCAGGTCCGGGTGGCGCAGGGAGACGGCGCACACCGCCCAGTCGGGGTCGAGCGCGAGCGCGTCGTCGAGGTAGACCGCCTGGTGGGCGCGATGGAACGCGCCGGCGCCGAGGTGGACCACGCCGATGCGGGTGGCGGCGCGGTCGTAGGCCGGGCGCGCGATGGCGGGCGGCAGCGCGGCGAGGGTGGCGTCGGACAGGCGCGGGGCGTTCATTCGGCGGGCTCGGGAGCGAGGCGGGCGTGCGGGCCGAGGGTGGTGCCGACGAAGCCGCCGGCGTGGTCGGTGCTGAGCAGGCGGCCATCGATGTCGCGCGCCAGCCAGCGCCAGCCGCGGCCGTCGTCGTAGGCGAAGGCGTGGTCGGCGCCGTCGGCCACGACCTTCAGGGTCAGCGGGGCGTCGCCATCGATCGCGGCGGCGGCGACGATGGCGCGCGCGTCGCCGTCGTGGCGTTCCAGGAACAGTTCCGCGCCCCGCCCCGTGCGGCGCGCGCCGAGGAACAGCCAGTGGCGTTCGCCCTGGAACAGCGCCAGCCCCGCCGAGACGCCGGCCTCCGTCGGCACGGCGAGCGCGGTGCGCGCCTCGAACGCCCGGTGCTGCTGGCGGCGGGCGAGGAAGGCGGGATTGCGCAGGCTGTCGAGGCCGTCGCGCAGCGGGCGCAGGGCGAGCCGGCCGGGATGCGCGGCGAGGTCGGCCCAGGGCGCCTTGGGCACGCGCACGAAGGTCCACGCCGGGTCGAGCGCGGGGCCGTCGAAGTCGTCGCGCCAGGCGAAGTTGCCGCTCAGCGGCGCCTGCGCGGCGGCGGCGGGCATCGCGGCGGGCGCGGGGGCCGCGTCGGGAATGGGCAGGCCACGGTCGAGGATCACCGGCCACCCGTCGCGCCAGTCGACCGGCAGCAGGAAGGTCTCGCGGCCGGTGTTGTAACGGTCGCCCTCGTAGGGGCGGCTGGCGAGGAACACCGCCCACCAGCGGCCGTCGGGCGCCTCGACGAGATCGGCGTGGCCGGCGTTGGTGACCGGCGCGGGGCGCCCGGGCGGCAGGTCGCGCTGGGTCAGGATGGGGTTGTGGGCGTAGGGCGCGTACGGCCCCCAGATATCGCGGCTGCGCAGCACCACCTGCGAGTGCTGCGGGCCGGTACCGCCCTCGGCGCTGGTCAGGATGTACCAGCCGTCGCGCTTGTACAGGTGCGGGCCCTCGATCCAGATCGGGTTCGCGCCGGGGTCGGCGCCGCCGTCGACCAGCACGCGGCGCGGGCCCACGGTGCGCAGGGTGTCGGGGTCGAAGCGCTGCAGCCAGATCGCGCGGTGGCCGTCGTAGCGCGGGATGCCCTCGGGCGCGCCGTTGTTGAGCAGCCAGGCGCTGCCGTCGTCGTCGAAGAACAGCGACGGGTCGATGCCGCCCACCTCGGGCAGGAAGGTCGGGTCCGACCACGGGCCGGCGGGATCGGTGGCGGTGACGACGAAGTTGCCGCCGGCGTCCACCGCGGTGCTGACCACGTAGAACACGCCGTCGCGGTGCTCGACGGCCGGCGCGAAGACGCCGCGCGAGATGCCCAGGCCGTCGAAGTCGAGCTGGCCGGGGCGGTCGATGACGTGGCCGAGCGGAGTCCAGTGCACCAGGTCGCGGCTTTCGAAGATCGGGATGCCGGGGAAGTAGGCGAAGCTGGAATTGACCAGGTAGTAGCGGTCGTCGACGCGGACGATGCTGGGGTCGGGGTGGAAGCCGGCCAGGATCGGGTTGCGGTAGTGGCCCTCGGGCAGGGGGCGCTCGAACACGGCATCGCGGCCGGTGTATTCGAACCAGTCGAACAGGACGGGCGCGGGTTCGGCGCATGCGGGGGCCGACAGCATCAGCAGGAGCCCCGGCAGGAGCGCGCTCGCGCGCGGCATCTTCTTGCCCAAGCCGGGTACGAAAGGCGTCGCGCGCGAGCGCGTTCCTGCAGGCAAGGCCACCTCACCAGTCCCACATCGCGCCGTCTTCCAGGCGCGCGACGGGCAGTTGCTTGGGGGCGTAGGGGTACTTCGCGGCCAGCGCCTCGTCGATGTCCACGCCGTGGCCGGGGGTGTCGCCCACGTGCAGGCGGCCGTCTCGGAAGCGGTAGTCGTGTGGGAACACGGCATCGGTCGCCTCGCTGTGGAACATGTATTCCTGGATGCCGAAGTTCGGCGCCCAGGTGTCGAAGTGCAGCGCGGCGCCCATCGTGACCGGCGAGAGATCGGTGGCGCCGTGGAAGCCGGTGCGCACCTGGTGCAGGCCGGCGAAGTCGGCCAGCCGGCGGATGTGGGTGATGCCGCCGCCGTGGACGATCGTGGTGCGGATGTAGTCGATGAGCTGGCGCTCGATGAGGTGCTTGCAGTCCCAGATGGAGTTGAACACCTCGCCCACCGCCAGCGGGGTGACCGAGTGCTTGCGGATCAGCTCGAACGAGGCCTGGTGCTCGGCGGGGGTCGCGTCCTCCAGCCAGAACAGCCGGTAGGGTTCGACGTCGCGCGCCAGCCGCGCGGCCTCGATGGGCGTGAGCCGGTGGTGCACGTCGTGCAGCAGTTCCACGCCGTTGCCGTGGTCGGCGCGCAGGCGCTCGAACAGCTTCGGCGCGGTCTCCAGGTAGCGCGGGGTGTTCCAGACGGTCTCGGCCGGCAGCGCGCTCTCGGCGGGTTCGTACGGCTTGCCGGCACTGGCGACGCCGTAGGCCTTCTGCACGCCCGGCACCCCGCATTGCGCGCGCACGGCCAGGAAGCCGCGCTCGATGTAGCGGCCGACCTCGTCGCTGGCCTCACTGATGTCGCGGCCGTTGGCGTGCGCGTAGACCAGCGCGCCCTCGCGCGAGCGGCCGCCGAGCAGTTGGTAGAGCGGCAGCCCGGCCATCTTGCCGAGGATGTCCCACAGCGCGACATCGACCGCGGCGATCGCGGTCATGGTGACCGGGCCGCGCCGCCAGTACGCGCCGCGGTAGAGGAACTGCCACAGATCCTCGATGCGGCCGGCGTCGCGGCCGATCAGGTTGGGCACCACGTGCTCCTGCAGGTAGGCGGCGACCGCCAGCTCGCGGCCGTTGAGCGTGGCATCGCCCAGGCCGTGAACGCCCGAGCGGGTGACGATCTTGAGGGTGACGAAGTTGCGGCCGGGGCAGGTGACGATGACCCGCGCCTCGACGATCTCGCGGTCGCGGTGGCTGCTGTGGCGGTCGGGCTCGGCGGTGGCGGGCATGCGGGCGGCTCGGGTGGCGGTGGGGGTGGCGTGCCCCCTTCCCCCGCGTGCGGGGGAAGGTGCCGAAGGCGGATGGAGGACGCGCCACCGGCGCGATCGGTGCCCTCATCCGCCCCTGCGGGGCCCCTTCTCCCGCGCGCGGGAGAAGGGTTTGCTTTCAGCGGATCTCGATCTCGAACGGCCCCGCCGGCAGGCCGGCGCGGTCGAACAGGTTGACCAGCGGGTTGTCGGCCCAGGCGTGGCGCACGCGGGTCGGCGCGGGCAGGTCGGGGGCGTGCAGGTGCACGGCGTCGCCGTCGAGCGCGGCCTGCGCCCAGCGGCAACTGCCGGGCTCGGCGCCGCACAGCTCGAAGCCGAGCGGCCCCGGCGCGCCGTAGGCGACCAGGCCGCCTTCGACATCGCCGAAGGTCACCACCACCGCCCCGCCCTCGCGCCGGGCGCCGCGCGGCACCGGGCCGCTGGGCGCCAGCGCCTCGCCGTAGACCACGTGGCGCGCGGCGCGCGCGAGGCGGAGGCCGAGCGCCTGCTTGTTGGGCGGGTGGATGTCGTCGCGCTCGCCGATGTCGATGGTCACCGCCAGCGCGCTGTGCGGCTCGGCGGCGACGCGGCGCTGGGCCTCGCGCAGCGCCGCCCAGCCGCTGTCGCCGGGCGCCTGCGCCGGGGCGCCGTAGTTGGCCAGTTGCACGATGAGCCACGGCAATCGCGGATCGTCGAAGCGGCGGCGCCAGTCCTCGCGCAGGCTGCGCAGCAGGCCGGCGTAGGCATCGGGCTCGGACGTGTTGGATTCGCCCTGGTACCAGAGCACGCCGCGCAGCGCGGTGCCGGCCAGCGGCGCGATCATGCCGTTGTACAGCGTGGACAGGCCGGCGGCGGATTGCCACGGCGCGCGCGGCGGCGCGCCAGTGGCCGGCGGCACGATGCGGTAGCGCCAGCCGCCGTCCAGTGGCACGCTGGTGCCGTCGGCCAGGCGCAGCCGGTGCGCCGAGGCCGGGCCGGCCAGGCCGCCGTCGCGGTAGGTGTCGAGCACGTTGACGACGATGGTGTTGGTACCGGCGCGCAGCAGGCCTCGCGGCAGCGGGTACTCGCGCACGGTGCCGGCGCCGTAGGTGCTGCCGACCGCGATGCCGTTGACCCAGGTGAGGTCCATCTCGTCGGCGGGGCCGAGCACCAGCGTCGCGGCCTGCGCGGCCTGATCGGCGGTGAGCGTGGCGGTGGTGCGGTACCAGAGCATGCCGTCGAAGGCGGCCAGTTCCGGCACGCCCCAGCGCTCCCAGGCGCCGAGTTCGCGCGGGGCCTGCCGCCAGTCGCCGTGCGGCGTGCCGTCCCAGGGCCGGTCGCCGGCGGCCACGCCCGGCGCCCGCGCCCACCAGGCGGCCCAGCGCTCGCCCCAGCGCGCGGCCGCGCGCGCCGGGTCCTTCGCGTAGAGCGCGAGCACGTCGAGATCCTCGTCCGCGTGGCCGCCGGCGCGCAGCGCCTCGGCGCTGGTCCAGGCCTGGATGCGCGAGCCGCCCCAGGAGGCGTCGATCAGCCCCATCGGCACGTCGAGGGTCTTGCGCAGTTCGCGGGCGAAGTAGAAGCAGGCGGCGGAGAAATCGCGCACGGTCTCGGGCGTGGCCGCCTGCCACGCCGCCGGCAGCCCGAAGCGCGCCTGCGGCAGCGGGCTGCCGGCCTTGGGCACGGTGAGCAGGCGGATGACAGCGGCGTGATCGGCGTTGGCGATCTCGGCGCGCGCATCGAGCGAGCGCCACACCGGCAGTTCCATGTTCGACTGGCCCGAGCACAGCCAGACATCGCCGACCAGCAGGTCGCGCACGGTCTGCGTGGCGCCGCCGGCGCGCACGCTCAGGGTGTGCGGGCCGCCGGCGGGCAGCGGCGGCAGGTCGGCCCGCCAGCGGCCGCCGGCATCGGCGCGCGCCTGGGCGCGGTGGCCGGCCAGTTCGACGTGGACCGTGGCGCCGGCGGGCGCGTCGCCGTGCAGGCGCAGCGGCCGGTCGCGCTGGAGGACGGCATGGTCCTGGAACAGCGGGTGCAGCAGCGGGGTCGCGGGATCGGGCGGGTCGGCGAACGCGGGGGACATGCAGGCGATCGACGCGGCGACCCACGCAGACGTCGCCGCCACCGCGCGAAGGGCGGCCCTCATCCGGCGCTTCGCGCCACCTTCTCCCGCAGGCGGGAGAAGGGTTTCGAGTGCCGGCTGGGCGGTCGGCGTCGTCACTGCGTATCCCCCGGTGCGTGGGGGAATGCCAGCGACTGGTAGTAGGCCAGCGGGTGCGGCGGCGGGGCGACGCCGGGCGGCAGCGGGCGGCCGGAGATGGACTGGAAGTAGGCGATGCTGGCGTCGCGCCACCACTGCGCTTCCTGTTCCTGGATGGCCAGGAACGCGGCGACCTGCGCGTGCCGCTCGGGATCGATGCGGCCCGCCAGCCCGGCCCAGGTGGCGCGCATGGCGCGCACGCTGGCCACGCCGCGGTCGTAGCGGTGCAGCAGTTCTTCCCACAGCGTGCGGCCCGAGGCCATCGGCCGGTCCCAGGAAACGTGGTGGAACCACAGCAGCAACTCCTCGGGCACGCGATCGGGATCGTCGAAGACCTCGGCCACCGCGGGCGCGTACTGGGAGACCGCATCGCTGCCGCGGCGGCTGCGGTCGAAGCCGATGCCGTCGCGGGTGGCGCGGTGGAAGTACACCGAGGTCCAGTCCGCGCGCGGGCCGCCCTCGACCCAGGGGCCGGGGCCGTAGTGGTGGCCGCGCGCCATCAGGTGGTGCAGGCCGAGCGCGCCGGTGTAGTCCACCACCGCCTCGCGCGAGGCCATCATCATGCCGACGATGGGCGCGACCACGGCCGGGTCGTTGCCGAAGGTCATGCGCGTCCATTCCTCGGCGATGGCGCGCGCCGGCAGCCCGGGGTTCCAGGCCAGCCGTCCGTAGGCGTACCAGTTGGCCTGGTCGAAGTGCGAGCCGCTCCAGTTGCGGTCGCTGCCGATGTTGGCCACCCCGGCCATGCCGGTGAGCGCCTGGCCGTGCAGCGAGCCGTCGAGCACGCGGGCCACGGTGGCGCCTTCCCCCTGCACGTGGGTGTCGGCGCGCAGCACTTCCTCGTACAGCGTGCCGAGGTAGGCCAGGTGGGTGGAGAAGCCGAGGTATTCCTTGGTGATCTGGAATTCCATCATCAGGGGCGTGCGCGGCATCGCGCCGAACAGCGGATGGAACGGCTCGCGCGGCTGGAAATCGATGGGGCCGTTCTTGACCTGCACCATCACGTTGTCGCGGAAGGCGCCGTCGAGCGGCACGAACTCGTTGTAGGCCTGCTTGGCGCGGTCCTCGGGTTCCTCGTCGGAATAGACGAACGCGCGCCACATCACGATGCCGCCGTGCGGGGCCAGCGCGTCGGCCAGCAGGTTGGCGCCGTCGGCATGGGTGCGGCCGTAGTCCTGCGGGCCGGGCTGCCCTTCCGAGTTGGCCTTGACCAGGAAGCCGCCGAAATCCGGGATCGCCGCGTAGATCTCGTCGGCCTTGGCCCGCCACCAGCGCCGCACGGCCGGGTCCAGCGGATCGGCGGTGGCCAGGCCGCCGATCTCGATCGGCGCGCTGAAGCGCGCGGACAGATACACCCGGATGCCCCAGGGGCGGAAGGTGTCGGCCAGCGCGGCGACCTTCTCCAGGTACATCGGCGTGAGCACCTGCGCATCGGCATTGACGTTGTTGAGCACGGTGCCGTTGATGCCGATGGAGGCGTTGGCGCGCGCGTAGTCGGTGTAGCGCGGGTCGATCCAGCCGGGCAGCCGGTGCCAGTCCCAGATCGACTGGCCGGCGTAGCCGCGCTCGACGTGACGGTCCAGGTCGTCCCAGTGGTTGAGCACGCGGTGGCGCAGGCGGGGCGCGTCGCGCAGGTCGAGGGCGGCGATGTCCTGCCCGGTCTGCAGCGCGCGCAACAGGGCGAAGGCGCCGTAGAGCGCGCCGGCATCGGTGTTGGCGGCGACCACGGTCGCCGGGTGCCCGTCGATGCGCAGGCTGCGGATCAGGTAGCCCTCATCGCCGAGGTCGTGGAGATCCAGGCGCAGCCGCTCGATCGCGGGCAGCGCGTGCGGCGTGCCGACGAGCAGCGCACCGGCGCGATCGACGCGCTCGGCGAGCGCAGGCGCCCGCCCCTGCAGGCCCCGCAGGCCGCGCAGCAACTCGTCGCGGATGGCGCGCTGGGCCGGCGTCGCGTCCGCCGCCAGCAGTTGCTCGAAGCGCGGCGCTTGCGCGCTCCGTTCGGCGCCTGCCTGCGCGTAGCGCAGCCAAAGGTCGTAACCGTCTTCCGCCGCCGCGGGGGCGACCGCGGCGCACACCGACAGCGCGATCGACGTCGCCCACCGGAACCATCCGCGCGCCGTGCGCGGCCGCGCGTGCGCGCGCCGGCCCGGCATGCCTGCAGCCTTCATCCGCCCTCCCTCGCGGCGCCTTCGGCACCGCCGTGTTGCGTGGTCGCGCCTGTGTCCGGCGCTTTTCTGGTAACGCTAACATCAAGATTCGGGCGGCGTCCACAGGGTCGCGATCCGCGGCTAAGATGGTGCGATGTCGCGACGCAGCGCCCGCGCACCCGCGCTGCGGCACACCGGAGGAACGCTTGAACCAGAAGAAATCGGTCCGGCGCAGGGGACGCGCAGCCACCATCCATGAGGTGGCACGGCACGCGGGCGTGTCGCCGATGACGGTCTCGCGCGTGGTCAACGGCAACAGCAACGTGCGCCCGGCGACCCGGGACCTGGTGATGCGGGCCGTGCGCGAACTCAACTACACCCCCAACCCCGCCGCGCGCCAGCTGGCGGCCGCCCCGGGCATGCGCATCGCGCTGATCTTCACCAACCCCAGCACGGCCTACCTGAGCGAACTGGTGGTGGGGGCCCTGCGCGGCGCCTCGCGCGCGGCGGTGCAACTGGTCGTGGAGGCGTGGGACCCGTCCGACGTGGAGGCCGAGCGCACGGCCGCGCGCGCGCTGGCCAGGAGCGTGGCCGGGGTGATCCTGCCGCCGCCGCTGGGCGAATCGGAGGCGGTGGTGTCGGAGCTGGCCGAGGCCGGCGTGCCGACGGTGGCGATCGCCTCGGGCAGGTCGCGCGACGAGATCTCCTGCGTGCGCATCGACGACTACCGCGCCAGCCACGAGATGACCGCCTACCTGCTCTCGCTGGGCCACCGGCGCATCGGCTTCATCCAGGGCGACCCCAACCAGACCGCCAGCGGCCGCCGCCTGGAAGGCTACCGCTCGGCGCTCGACGCCGCCGGCATCGCCTTCGATCCGAAGCTGGTCGAACAGGGCTACTTCACCTACCGCTCGGGCCTGGAGGCGGCCGAGCGCCTGCTGGCGAGGCGGTACGCGCCGACGGCGATCTTCGCCAGCAACGACGACATGGCCGCGGCCGCGGTCTCGGTCGCGCACCGGCGCGGCCTGGACGTGCCGCGCGACCTGTCGGTGGTGGGCTTCGACGACAGCTCGGCCGCGACCACGGTGTGGCCGGAGCTGACCACCATCCGCCAGCCGATCGCCTCGATGGCCGATTCCGCCATCGACACCCTGCTGCGCGGCATCCGCCGCGGCGACCGCGAGACGCGGCTGGTCGTGGACCACGTGGTCGCGCACGAGCTGGTGCGGCGCGACTCGGTGGCGCCGCCGGCGCAGGCGCGAAAGAAGCGCTGAGGCGACGCGACCGGCGATCGTGCGCGAGCCGCTGCGGCGAGCGCGTTCGCGCACGATCGCCCCGCGTCAGCGCAACAGGTACTGGTTGAGCAGGTTCTCGTAGGCTTCCTGGCGGCCGCTGCGCTGCTCGGGCTCGCCGGACCGCGCGGCGATCGCGCACAGGTCGGTCAGCGACAGGCGGCCCTGCTCGAAGGCCTGGCCGTCGCCGCCGTCGAAACTGGCGTAGCGCTCGCGGCGCCACTGCTCCCACGGCGATTCGGTCAGCAGCGCGTGCGCCACTTCCAGCCCGCGCGCGAACGCGTCCATGCCGCCGATGTGGGCGATGAACAGATCCTGCATGTCGCTCGATTCGCGGCGCGGCTTGGCGTCGAAGTTCAACCCGCCTTCCAGCCCGCCCTGGCGCAGCACCACCAGCATCGCACCGACGGTGTCGTACAGGTCGGTCGGGAACTGGTCGGTGTCCCAGCCGTTCTGCGCGTTGCCGCGGTTGGCGTCGATGCTGCCCAGCAGGCCGTGATCGGAGGCCACCTGCAGGTCGTGCTCGAAGGTGTGGCCGGACAGCGTGGCGTGGTTGGCCTCGACGTTGAGCTTGAAGTCCTGGTCCAGCCCGTGCGCCTTCAGGAAGCCGGCGCAGGTGGCGCTGTCGAAGTCGTACTGGTGCTTCATCGGCTCCATCGGCTTGGGCTCGATCAGGAAGTTGCCCTTGAGCCCGATGCTGCGCCCGTAGTCGCGCGCCATCGCCAGGAAGCGGGCGAAGTGCGCCAGTTCGCGCTTCATGTCGGTGTTGTGCAGGCTGGCGTAGCCTTCGCGGCCGCCCCAGAACACGTAGTGCTCGCCGCCCAGCTCCACCGTGGCCTCCAGCGCGGCCTTGACCTGCACCGCGGCGCGCGCGACCACCGCGAAGTCCGGGTTGGTCGCCGCGCCGTTCATGTAGCGCGGGTGCGCGAACAGGTTCGCGGTGCCCCACAGCAGCTTCATGCCGGTCGCCTGCTGGCGCTCCCTGGCCAGGCCGACCATGCGCTTGAGGTTCTTCTCGTACTCGCCGATGTCGTCGGAGTCCGGGGCGATGTCCACGTCGTGGAAGCACCAGTACGGCACGCCGAGCTTGGTGAAGAACTCGAACGCGGCGTCCAGCCTGGCCTCGGCCGCGGCCATCGGCGCGCCGCCGTCCCAGGGGAAGCGCCGCGTGCCCGGACCGAACGGGTCCTGGCCGGCGTTGCAGAACGTGTGCCAGTAGCACACCGCGAAGCGCAGGTGCTCGGCCATCGTCCGGTCGCCGATCTTCTTGCCGGCGTCGTAGACCTTGAACGCCAGCGGGTTGTCGGAATCCTTGCCCTCGAAGGGGATGCGGCCGATGCCGGGGAAGTATTCCCGGGCGCCGATGAAGGGGGTCGTGGTCATGTGGGCTCTCGCTTTGGCATGGAGGAGTTCGGGGTGCGGGCTGCGCGCTACGGAAGCGGCGGCGGCGCGGCGGCGTACAGCGGCCGGATCGCGTCGAGGTGGGCGAGGAAGCGCGCGTACTGGGCGCGGTAGGCATCGGCGGCGTCGGCGTCCGGCCACACCGCGAGCGCCGGGTCCATGCGCACGTGCTCGGCGGCGATCGCGGCGAGGTCGGCGCTCGGGTCGTCGGCGCGCAGGCTCGCCCACAGCGCCTGCAGCGCGGCGCCGAACGCCGCGCCCTCGTCCTGCGCCGGCACGTCCACCGGCAGCCCGAACACGTCGGCGGCCATCTGCCGCCAGGCCGGGCTGCGCGCGCCGCCGCCGGTGAGGCGGATCGCCTCGAAGCGCAGGCCGGCATCGGCGAAGGCGTCGTAGCCGTTGCGCAGGCTGTAGAGCGCGCCTTCCATCGCCGCGCGATAGAGGTTGGCCTGGGTGAGGTTGGTGGCGGTGATGCCGAACAGGCTGCCGCGGCCGTTGGGCAGGTCGGGCGTGCGCTCGCCGTTGAGGAAGGGCAGCATCAGCAGGCCGTCGGCGCCGGGCCGGGTACCGGCGAGGCGGCGGTCGCCCTCGCGGCTGGAAAAACCGCACAGGCCGGCCATCGCCTCGGTCGCCACGGTGCAGTTCATGGTGCAGATCAGCGGCAGCCAGCCGCCGGTGGAATCGCAGAACGCCGCCCAGCGCGCGGCCGGGTCCACCAGCGGGCGATCGGCGTAGGCGAACAGCGTGCCGGAGGTGCCCAGGCTCATGCTGAGCAGGCCCGGCGTCACGTTGCCGGTGCCGATGGCGGCCATCATGTTGTCGCCGCCGCCGGCCGAGACCCGCACGCTGCGCGGCAGGCCGAGCGCGTCGGCGGTGGCGGCGCGGATCGGGAACAGCGCGTCGGCCTCCACCAGCGGCGGCAGGCAGGCGCGCAGGTCGCGCTCGGGATCGGTGGCGGCGAGCATCGCGTCGGACCAGTCGCGGCGGCGCACGTCCAGCCAGCCGGTGCCGGACGCGTCGCCGCGCTCCATCCAGCGCTCGCCGGTCAGCCAGAAGTTCACGTAGTCGTGCGGCAGCAGCACGGTCGCCAAGCGCGCATAGGCCGCCGGCCGGTGCTGCCGCGTCCACGGCAGCTTGGAGGCGGTGTAGCCGGCCAGGATCGGGTTGCCGGCCAGCTCGATGCAGCGCTGCGCGCCGCCCGCGGCCTCCATGATCCGCAGGCATTCCGGCCCGGTGCTGGTGTCGCACCACAGCTTGGCCGGCGCCAGCACCGCGCCGTCGCGGTCCAGCGGCACGAAGCCGTGCTGCTGGCCGGACACGCCGATGGCCGCGGCGCGGGCGCGCACCGGCGCCGGGATGCGGGCGAAGCACCGGGCGATGGCGTCGATCCACCACGCCGGCTGCTGCTCGCGGCTGCCGTCCTCGCCGGCGATCAGTTCCAGCGCCTGCCCGGCCGAGGCCACGACCTGCCGCGCCGCGGGGTCGTAGGCGATCAGCTTGACGCTCTGGGTGCCGACGTCGAGGCCGAAGTAAAGGCTCATGCCTGCGCCCCCGGTCCGGCCGGGAAGCGCCCGCGGCGCGGCGCGGGGGGCGGGGCGGTCTGCGGCACGGCGACAAGTCCTGGATCGGCGCGCAAGGGCGGGCTCCTTCGATGATAGCGCTAACAAAAACAGGCCAAAAGAAACCGCCTCCGGGCCGCCGGCGCTTTCGCGCCCCGGCCCGACGACGGCGTCGGACCCGGCTGCACTGTACAGAGCCGGTTCGCCGCCTGTCTTGCTGCGATGCGCAAGCGGCCCGCCGCGGCATGCCGGCGACGACGCGGCGATCCCCGGATTTGCTGCGACGACGGGCGGCCCGTGCCGCGGGCCGGGGCGATGGCCGGCGCGCGCTGGCCGCGGCGACGCAGCCGGCAGCCGCGCACGGCGCGGGCCGTTCGCCGGCGCGGATCGCGCGGACGGCGATCGCGCGCCGCGGAGGGCCCCGTCGCCTGCGCTGCGGCGGCGCGCTCGCGCGGCGTCGCGACGGCGCGGACGCGCGCGCGAACGATGCCGGCAGGATCGCAACGAAGGAATGCGCGCGCTGCCGCTACACTATCCGCGCCATGAGCACCGTCCTGCCCCTGCCCGAGCCGACCCTGCGCCGGCGCGAACGCGATCCGCGCGCCGCGCGCTTCGAGGCCAATCGCCTCGCCAAGCGGCTGCGCCACCAGGTCGGTCGCGCGATCGCCGACTTCGGCATGATCGCCGAGGGCGACCGGGTGATGGTCTGCCTGTCCGGCGGCAAGGACAGCTACACCCTGCTCGACATCCTGCTGCAGCTGCAGAAGAAGGCGCCGGTGTCGTTCTCGATCGCCGCGGTCAACCTGGACCAGAAGCAGCCGGGCTTTCCCGAGCACGTGCTGCCCGAATACCTGCGCTCGATCGGCGTGGAACACCACATCATCGAGCAGGACACCTACTCGGTGGTCAGCCGGGTGGTGCCCGAGGGCAAGACGATGTGCTCGCTGTGCTCGCGGCTGCGCCGCGGCGCGCTCTACACCTACGCCGCCGAGCGCGGCTACACCAAGATCGCGCTGGGCCACCACCGCGACGACATGGTGGCGACGTTCTTCCTCAACCTGTTCTTCCACGCCAAGCTCTCGGGCATGCCGCCGAAGCTCTTGTCCGACGACGGCCGCCACGTGGTGATCCGCCCGCTGGCCTACGTGCGCGAGGACGACATCGCCGCCTACGCCGAGGCGAAGGCGTTCCCGATCATCCCCTGCAACCTGTGCGGTTCGCAGGAGAACCTGCAGCGCAAGCAGGTGCAGAAGATGATGGCGCAATGGGAGCGCGAGTCGCCCGGGCGCATCGAGACCATCGCGCGCGCGCTGGGCGACATCCGCCCCTCGCAGCTCGCCGACCCGAAGCTGTTCGATTTCCTCGCGCTCGGGACGGGCGCGGGCACCGCCCTGCCGGATGCGCATGCGTGGCTCTCGGGCGGAGAGCGGGATCGCGAGGCGCACGCCTCCTGACGGCCGCCGGCCGGCTCCCACGCAGCACCGCTCCGCCCCTCCCCGACCCCATTCCCGGATACGCATGTTCTTCCGCAACCTGACCCTGTTCCGTTTTCCCGTCTCGCTCGACATCGACCACCTGGACGAAGGCCTCGCCGAGGCCGCGCTCAAGCCCGTCGGCCCGCTGGAGCTGTCCTCGCGCGGCTTCGTTTCTCCCTTCGGCCGCGATGCCGAGGCGCTCTCCCACCGCATCGAGGACGCGCTGTGGCTGACCGTGGGCGGCGAGGACCGCCTGCTGCCCGGCGCGGTGGTCAACGACATGCTCGCGCGCAGGATCGAGGAACTGGAGGCCCGCGAGGGGCGCAAGCCCGGCGGCCGCAAGCGCAAGCAGCTCAAGGACGACCTGATCCACGAGCTGCTGCCGCGCGCCTTCGTCAAGCCGTCGCGCACCGATGCGCTGGTGGATCTGAAGCTCGGCGTGTGCGCGGTGGACACCTCCAGCCGCAAGACCGGCGAGAACGTGGTCTCCGAGATCCGCCGCGCGCTGGGCAGCTTCCCCGCGCTGCCGCTCAACGCCGAGGTCGCGCCGCGCTCGGTGCTGACCGGCTGGATCGCCGGCGAGGCGCTGCCGGAGGGACTCTCGCTGGGCGAGGAGTGCGAGCTGAAGGACCCGGCCGACAACGGCGCGATCGTGAAGTGCCAGCGCCAGGATCTGCAGTCCGACGAGATCGCGCGGCACCTGGAGTCCGGCAAGCAGGTCACCAAGCTCGCCCTGGTGCTCGACGACCACGTGTCCTTCGTGCTCGGCGAGGATCTGGTGGTGCGCAAGTTCAAGCTGCTCGACGGCGCGGTCGATCAGCTGGAGCAGACCGAGGCCGACGACATCCGCGCCGAGCTGGACGCGCGCTTCGCGCTGATGAGCGGCGAGTTCCGGCGCCTGTTCGCGGTGCTGGAGCCGGCGTTCAAGTTCAGCCGCGCCGAAGCCTGACCCCGGCCGCCGCCCATGCCCCCGACCCTGCGCCGCCTGCTCGCGCCGCGCACGCCGCCGCCGGCGCTCGCGCGCGACACGGTGCCCCTCGACCTCGGCGACGGCCGCGTCATCGACGTGCTGCGCGTGCGCGACCCGCGCGCCAAGCGCATGCGCCTGTCGGTGGCCGAGCGCGGGCCGCGGCTGACCCTGCCGCCCGGCGCCAGCGACGCCGCGGGCGCGCGCTTCCTGCACGAGCACCGCGACTGGCTGGCCGCGCAGCTGGCGGCGCAGCGCGGCGAAGGCATCGCGCCGCTGCGGCCCGGCGAGACCGCGCGCCTGCCGCTGCGCGGCGCCCTGCGGCCGTTGCACTGGTGCGAGGGCCGCTACGCGCGCCTGTCCGCCGACGGCGACGCGTTGCGCTTCGCGGTGCCCGCGCGCGCCGGCGCCGCCGCGCTGCGGCGCGCGCTGCGCGACTTCTACGAGGCCGAGGCCCGCGCCGACGTCGGCCGCTGGCTGCCGCGCTACCTGCCGGGGCTGCCGCGCGCGCCGGCGCGCATCCGTATCCGCCCGATGTCCTCGCAGTGGGGGTCGCTGGCCTGCAACGGCACCCTCGCGCTGGACCTGGCGCTGGTGCTGGGCCGCCCGGCGGCGTTCGAGTACGTGCTGGTGCACGAGCTGTGCCACCTGATCCATGCCGACCATTCGCGCGCGTTCTGGCGCGAGGTGGAGGCGCGCTGCCCGGACTGGCGCGATGCGCGCGACTACTTCCACGACGAAGGCCGCCGGCTGAAGGCCGCGCTGCACGTGCTGCTGTCGGATTGAGCGCGGCCGGCGCCGCGCCGCGGGCTCAGGACGCGCGGAGGAAGAAGTCCCCGATCGCGGCGGCGACGGCGGCCGGATCCTCCATGTGCAGATGATGCCCGCCGGGCAGCACCGCCAGTTCGCCCCGCGGCAGCAGGCCGGCGCGGCGGCTGCGCTCGGGCTCGGGCAGGTAGGGCTGCGGCGGGTCGGCGTAGATCACCCGGGTCGGGCAGCCGATGCCGGCGACGAGGTCGTCGACCTGGGCGTCGGTCATGCGGGTCGGGGTGGGCACGGTCAGCCGCGGGTCGCTGCTCCAGGCCACGCCGCCGGGCACCGCCGTCAGGCCGCGCTCCACCAGCAGCCGCGCCGACGCCTCGGACAGGCCGTTGGCCTGCATGCGCGCGCGCACCGCCGGCTCCGCATCGGCGAACACGCGCAGCCGCTTGCCGCCGAGCGCGCGCCGGGCGGCGACCGATTCGCGCAGCCGCGCGGCGGTCCGGGCCGGGTCCTCCGGCAGCGCGCCCAGGGCTTCGATGACGACCAGCCGCTCGACGCGCTGCGGGCAGCCGGCCGCGACCAGGCTGGCGATGCCCGCGCCCATCGAGTGTCCGAGCAGGCCGAAGCGCTCCCAGCCCAGCGCATCGGCGATGTCGAGCACGTCGTGCACGGCGCCGGCGAAGGTGTACTCCACGCCCGCCGGCAGGTGGCCGCTGCGGCCGTGGCCGGGCAGGTCGGGGGCGACCAGATCCACCTCGGCCAGGTACGGCGCCAGCGGCAGGAAGCTGGCGGCGTTGTCGAGCCAGCCGTGCAGCGCCAGCACCCGCGGGCCGCCCGCGCGGCCGCCGCGCAGGCCGCGGATCGCGACCGCGGGGATCTCGAGCGAGAACGCCTTCATCGCCCGGGCGCCCAGGCGGCCAGCTCGCGCGAGGCCAGCGCCGCCAGCGCGCGCGCGTGCGCGGGCCCGTCGTTGAGGCAGGGGATGTAGCGCAGCGACTGGCCGCCGTGCTCGCGGAACAGCTCGGCGTTCTGCAGCGCGATCTCCTCCAGCGTTTCCAGGCAATCGACCGCGAAGCCGGGGCAGACCACGTCCACCCGCTTCACCCCCTGGTCGCCCAGCGCGCGCAAGGTGGCGTCGGTATAGGGCTGCAACCAGCGCTCCTTGCCGAAGCGCGACTGGAAGGTCATCAGGATCTCGTCCGCGCCCAGGCCCAGCGCGCGCGCGATCGCGTCGGTGCTGGCGCGGCACTGCCGCTGGTAGGGGTCGCCGGCATCGACGACCCGCTGCGGGATGCCGTGGAAGGAAAACAGCAGGCGCTCGCCGCGCCCGCCCTCGGCCCAGGCCGCGCGGATCGAGTCCGCCACCGCGGCCACCCACGCCGGCTCCAGGTGGTAGTCCTGCACCACGCGCACGCCGTCGCCGGCGCGCCGGGCCACGTCGTCGACCGAGGCGGTGGTGGTGGTGGAGTACTGCGGGTACAGCGGCAGCACCAGGATCCGGCGCGCGCCCTCCGCGCGCAGGCGCGCCAGCGCCTGCGCCAGCCCGGGACGGCCGTAGCGCATGGCGTGTTCGACCCGCACGCCGGGCAGCAGCGGCGCCATCGCTTCGGCCAGGCCGCGCGTGTACACCAGCAGCGGCGAGCCACCCTCCATCCAGATGCCGCGGTACAGGCCGGCCACGCGCTTGACGCGCAGCGGCAGCACCGCCAGGCGCAGGATCGGCTGCCACAGCAGCGGCGGCAGCGAGACCACGCGGCGGTCGGACAGGAATTCGCGCAGGTAGCGCCGCACCGCTTCGGGCGTCGGCGCGTCGGGGGTCCCCAGGTTGACCACCAGGACCGCATCGTGCGCGGCGGCGGGCGTGGAGCGGGCGGGATCGATCGGGTTCGCCGTCGCGGGCGGATGAACTGGCTGCGGCATCGGCATAGGATGACAGCAATTCGCGCGCTTGCGGCT
The DNA here is from genome assembly GCF_000559025.1 of Luteimonas huabeiensis HB2. Lineage (GTDB taxonomy): Bacteria > Pseudomonadota > Gammaproteobacteria > Xanthomonadales > Xanthomonadaceae > Luteimonas > Luteimonas huabeiensis. The sequence continues at coordinate 94,033 of NZ_JAAN01000043.1, forward strand.
TCGCGGCCGGGCGCGCCGGGGCCGGATGCCCCGGCCGTCCTCGCGGCGTTCGCGCGTGTCGCGTCGCGAAAAACTCAGACCCGATTCATTCCCGCGTGCCTAGCCTGCGCCCGGTGCCGCCCGCGCCGCGCCGACATCCCTTCCCGGAGTTCCCATGCCCCAGTCCCGCCGCGTCTTCCGTCCGCTGCTCGCCTCCGCCCTGGCGCTGTCGCTCGCCGCCGGCGCCGTCCATGCCGGCCCGCGGGAGGACGAACGCGCGCGCAACGCGGTGCGCGTGCTCACCGAGGTGCAGGAGATCCCCGAGAGCGCGATTCCCGACAAGCTGCTCGACGAGGCGCGCGCGATCGTGGTGGTGCCCGACACCATCAAGGCGGGGCTGATCATCGGCGGCCGCCGCGGCCACGGCGTGATGGCGGTGAAGTCGCCCGACGGCACCTGGTCGCAGCCGGCGTTCGTGACCCTGACCGGCGGCAGCATCGGCTTCCAGGCCGGCGTGCAGTCGGCCGACGTGGTGCTGGTGTTCCGCAACGACCGCAGCCTGGACAGCATCGTCAACGGCAAGCTGACGCTGGGCGCGGACGCGGGCGTGGCGGCCGGCCCGATGGGCCGCAACGCCGCCACCGCCACCGACGGCCAGCTCAAGGCCGAGATCTGGTCCTGGTCGCGCGCGCGCGGCCTGTTCGCCGGCGTCGCCCTGGACGGCGCGGTGCTGTCGATCGACGACGACGCCAACCAGGCGGTCTACGGCCCCGGCACCACGCCGCGGATGATCTTCGAGCGCCGCACCCAGGGGCAGCCGTCCGCGGCGGTGGTGGACTTCCGCGACCGCCTGGAAGAGGCGACCGCCATCGCCCGCGCCAACCGCGGCACCGACGCCCGCGGCGCGGCGACCGCCCCGGCCGCGCAGCCGGCGCTGCCGCCGCCGCCCGAGGCCGGCAGCGCGCAGGCGATGCCGCTGGGCCCGGCCGGCGCCGAGCCGGTGCCGTCGGCCTTCGAGCCGGTGCGCGAAGGCGAAATCCGCAGCGAGCCGCTCGACGGCAACCCCTGAACGGGCACCGCCGCGCCCGCGCGTGGCCGCGCCAGCTGCGCTATCCTGCGGGTCTTCCCGCATCCTCCGAGCGCGTCATGGGTAGTATGAGCATCTGGCACTGGATCATCGTCGCGGTGGTCGTGCTGCTGGTCTTCGGCACCAAGAAGCTGCGCGGCGCCGGGCGCGATCTGGGCGAGGCGATCAAGGGCTTCAAGGAAGGCATGCGCGACGAGGACAAGCCGGCCGCGCAGATCGAGCAGCGCCCCCGGGCCGACGCCAGCACCCAGGCCGAGCGCGAGCCCAGCAAGCACGACGACGCCGCGCGCTGACGCGCCGGCCGGCGCGGGCGGTCCGTCTCCATGTTCGACCTCAGCTTCGCCGAAATCGTGGTGATCGCGGTCGTGGCGCTGGTGGTGCTCGGGCCCGAGCGCCTGCCCAAGGCCGCGCGCTTCGCCGGGCTGTGGGTGCGCCGCGCGCGCGCGCAGTGGCAGTCGGTGCGCTCGGAGCTGGAGCGCGAGCTGGCGGCCGAGGAGCTCAAGCGCAACATCGACCAGGCCCGCAGCGGCATGCGCGGCTTCGACGAGACCGCGCGCCAGGAGGCGACGCGGCTGCGCGAGGATCTGCGCGATACCGTCGCCGGCGACCGCGCGCCGGCCGCCGCCGACCAGGAACCCGCCGCGCCCTCCGCGCCGTCCGAGGCCGCGACGACGCCCACCGACCGCAGCGACGCGCCCGCCGATGCACCGCGACGCTGAATCCGATCTCGACAGCAGCCTGCTCGACCACCTGATCGAGCTGCGCGCGCGCCTGCTGCGCGGGCTGGCCGGGCTGATGGCGGTGTTCCTGTGCCTGCTGCCGTTCGCGCGCCGGCTGTACGCATGGCTGGCGCAGCCGCTGGTGGACAAGCTGCCGGAGGGCTCCAACCTGATCGCGGTGGAGGTCGCCTCGCCGTTCTTCGCACCGGTGAAGCTGGCCTTCTTCGTCGCCCTGTTCGCGGCGATGCCGTGGCTGCTCTACCAGCTGTGGGCCTTCGTGGCGCCCGGGCTGTACCGGCGCGAGAAGCGGCTGGCGATGCCGCTGCTGGTCTCGGCGCTGACGCTGTTCTACGCCGGCTGCGCGTTCGCCTACTTCCTGGTGCTGCCGGTGGTGTTCGGCTTCCTCACCTCGGTCACCCCCGAGGGCGTGGCGATGATGACCGACATCCACGCCTACCTGGACTTCGTGCTGGTGATCTTTCTCGCCTTCGGCCTGAGCTTCGAGCTGCCGGTGGCGATGGTGATCCTGGTGCTGCTGGGCTGGGTGACGCCGGAGCAGCTGCGCGAGTCGCGCGGCTACGCGATCGTCGGCGTGTTCGTGCTGGCCGCGGTGGTCACCCCGCCCGACGTGATCTCGCAGCTGATGCTGGCGATCCCGATGTGCCTGCTCTACGAGGCCGGGATCGTGGCCGCGCGGATGCTGGCCCCGCGCCAGGACCGGATCGCGGAAGAGCCGTAGGGCCGATGGACGCCGATGGCGCGCCTCGCACCGCCCATGCGGGCGAGCACGGCGACGCGCATGTCGATACGCAGCGACGAAGCGCCGTCGCCGCCTGCGGGCGCCATGCTGTCTACCGCTGCCTCGCAAGCGGGGAGCATTCCGTCTTTCCCTTCCCCCGCAAGCGGGGAGCATCCTGTTTTTTTCCTTCCCCCGCAAGCGGGGGAAGGTGCCGAAGGCGGATGGGGGGCACGCCGCAGGCGTGCGTACGTACCCTCATCCGGCGCTGCGCGCCACCTTCTCCCGCTTGCGGGAGAAGGAACAGGATGCACCCGCTCGTGGAGAAGGGGCCGTTTCGGCGGTGCAGGTCGAATGTCGATATGCCTAGGGCCGCGCGGTGCGGGCGCAGGACGCGCGGAGGCGTGCGGTACCCATCGCACGGGGAGCGGACGCATGGCTGAGCGACAGGTCTCGCTGCCGCGGCGCTATGCCGCGTGGTCGCTGGACGCGGCGATGGTCGCGCTGCCGTTGCTGGCCGCGCTGCGCGGCGCGCTGCGGCCGCGCTGGCAGGCGCTCGGACCCGCGCTGGAGGCGCTGATCGATGCGGTGCTGCGCGCGCTGCTGCAGGCGGCGCCGGGCCTGCCTTCCCCGGCCGCGCTGGCCGCGGACCCGGCGGTGGCCGCGTTCGTCTCGGCGCTGGGCGCGGCGCTGGTGCCGACGATGGTCGTGTTCGCCTGCGCGATGGGCGCGTGGGGCGCGGGCTTCGAGGCCTGGCGCGGGGCCACGCCGGGCAAGCGCGCACTGGGCCTGCGGGTGGCCGATGCGCGCGGCGGGCCGCTGGCGGGCTGGCGCCACCCACTGCGGCAGGTCGCCGGGCTGGCCTCGTGGCTGACGCTCAACCTGGGCCACCTGCTGGCCGCGCTGCCGCCGCGCCGGCAGGCGCTGCACGACCGCATCGCCGGCGCCCGCGTGGAGGGCGAGTCCGGTGCGCTGCCCGGCTGGGCGCGCGCCTGGCTGTGGCTGCAGGCGGCGCTGGCCTGCGCGGCGCTGGCCTGGCTGGCGATGCGGTTGCAGGCCGCGGTGGACGCTTCGCTGCTGCGGCTGCTCGGGCCGCCTTAGGGCCTGCTACGCGGCGGTGTGCGCCGCGCGCCTAGAGCTCGATCCCCGCCGCCGTGGACTGCGCGGCGGGAACGCCGCCGGCCGGAGCCAGCACCTGCTGCCAGGCGGTGTACAGGGCGCCGACCACGACCGGCATCAGCACCGCGATCAGCACGATCTGCGCGATCCACGCGGCCAGCAGCATGCCGACGAACACCCCGAGCACCATCGACACCAGCTGCGAGGCCACGCCCATCAGCACCGCGACCAGCAGCAGCAGCAGGAAGAACACCACCATCGCCGGCAGGTTGCGCACGCAGGCGCGGAAGCTGCGGCCCATGGCGGCGAAGGCGGCGCGGCCCTCGAACATGATCTGCGGCGCGGCGACGAAGGTGTAGAAGTAGGTCACGACCGCCAGCGCCACCACGATCAGCGTCCACAGCAACAGCCGCCCGGCGGGCAGGCCGGCGAACAGGGCCGGGTCGGGGGTGGTCTGCGCCTGCGCCTGCTCCATGGCCGCCACCAGCGCCTGCAGCTGTTCCATCCCGATCATCATCACCAGCAGCAGCATGGCCACGATGCCGAACGCGATCTGCGGGACCACCAGGGCCACCAGCGACGCGGTGCGACCGCCGCGGAAGCCCTCCAGCAGGTGGGCCGGCGACGCGGCGCGGCCCTGATCGACTTCGCGTACCGCGTGCACGAAGCCGCCCATCAGCACCGGCGTGGCCAGCACGATCAACAGTTGCAGGGCCACGACGAGCGCCGGCGACAGCGCCACGAACAGCATCGGGATGGCGCTGATCAGGCCGAACGCCAGCCCGGTGGCGATCAGGCCGCCCGGCGCCTTGCGCAGCAGGCCGAAGCCCCCCAGCAGCCATTCCGCGCCTGCGCTTGCCGACACCTTGCGCACATCCGTCATACCCGCTCCTCGATCGCATCCCGGCCGCTGCCGGTTTCCGGCGACAGTGTACGCGCGTAGCGCGCGAACCGGCGCAGCAGACGCCGCGCCTGCGGCGCCGCGCGCACCTGCGCGGCGAGCGCGCGCGGGTCCGTCCCTTCGTGCCGCAGCGCCTGCGCGCGCGCGCCGATGTAGCCGCGCATGTGGCCGGCCGAGAACTCCGGGTGGAACTGCACGCCCCAGGCATGCCGGCCCCAGCGGAAGGCGTGGTGGCCATCGTGATCGGCGGCCGCCAGCAGCACCGCCCCGTCCGGCGCGCGCTGCACGGTCTGCAGGTGGGTGACCTGGGCGGCGAAGCGCACGGGCGCGGCCGCGAACAGCGGGTCGGCCGCGGCCGCCGGCAGGGCCCGCACCTCGACCGTGCCCATGCGCCGGCCGCGCGGGTTGTCGCCGACCTCGCCGCCCAGGGCGTGCGCCAGCAGCTGGTGGCCGTAGCAGATGCCGAACACCGGCACCCCGCGCTGCGCCGCCTCGCCCAGCCAGCCGGCGGCGCGCTCGCTCCAACCTTCGCGATCGCTGACCATCGCCCCGGAGCCGGTCACCAGCACCCCGGCGTAGCCCCATGCGGGCGGCAGCGCCTCGCCGGCCTGGGCATCGACCACCGCGACCTCGTCGCGGCCGAGCCCGGCGGCGACGCGGATCCAGTGCGCGAAGCCGCCGTGGCGTCGCATCGAGGGCACCGGGCGGCCGGTCTGCAGGATCAGGAAGGGGCGGTCGTGCGGCATGGCGATGCGGGTCGCAGGGGAAGGCGGATCGGTCGGCGTCATTCGCGCGGCGGCAGCACGGTGAGCACCTCCTCCACCGTGGTCAGGCCCTGCGCGACCTTCTCGGCGCCGGCGCGGCGCAGGGTGCGCAGGCCGCCGGCGACCGCGGCGCGCGCGAACGCGGCCAGCTCCATGTCGGGGCGGATCATCGCGCGCAGGCGCGGGGTCACCGGCATCAGCTCGTACAGGCCGACGCGGCCGAGGTAGCCGGTGTTGCGGCATTCCAGGCAGCCCACCGGCGCGCAGGGCCGGCCGCGCGGCACCGGCTCGCCGGGGTCGAGCACCGCGCGCCAGGCGTCCTCGGAAAGCTCGGCCGGGCGCTTGCAGTGCGGGCACAGCGTGCGCACCAGGCGCTGCGCGAGCACGCCGTTGAGGGTGGAGGCGATCAGGTAATGCGGCAGGCCCAGGTCGAGCAGGCGGGTGACCGCCGAGGGCGCGTCGTTGGTGTGCAGGGTCGAGAGCACCAGGTGACCGGTGAGCGAGGCCTGCACCGCCATCTGTGCGGTGTCCAGGTCGCGGATCTCGCCGATCATGATGATGTCCGGGTCCTGCCGCAGCAGGGTGCGCACGCCCTGGGCGAAGCCGAGGTCGATCGCGGCGTGGACCTGGGTCTGGTTGAGCTCCGGCGCGACCATCTCGATCGGATCCTCGACGGTGCAGACGTTGACGTCCGGCGTGGCCAGCGTCTTCAGCGTCGAATACAGCGTGGTGGTCTTGCCCGAGCCGGTCGGGCCGGTGACCAGGACGATGCCGTGCGGGCGCTGCACCAGCTCGTTCCAGGTGCGCGCCTCGCCGGCGTCGAAGCCGAGCTGGGCGATCGGCTTGAACGCGGTGTCGGGGTCGAAGATGCGCATCACGCACTTCTCGCCGAACGCGGTGGGCATGGTGGACAGGCGCATCTCCACCTCGCGCCCGCCCGGCGAGCGGGTCTTGATGCGGCCGTCCTGCGGGCGCCGGCGCTCGGCCAGGTCCATCCGGCCCAGCACCTTGATCCGGCTCAGCACCGCGGCCATCACCGGCGGCGGCATCTCGAAGACCTTGTGCAGCACGCCGTCGATGCGGAAGCGCACCCGGCCCAGGTCGCGTCGCGGCTCCAGGTGGATGTCGGAGGCGCGCTGCTCGTAGGCGTACTGCAGCAGCCAGTCGACGATGTGGACGATGTGGTGGTCGTCGGCGTTGACGTCGCCGGACTTGCCCAGCTCGACCAGCTGCTCGAAGGTCGGCGCGTCGGTACCGCCGCGCTGGTCCTTGGCGCCGCGGATGGAGCGGGTGACGCCGAAGAACTCCATCGTGTAGCGGTTGAGGTCGAGCGGGCTGGCGACTTCCAGCACGATCTCGCGCCGCAGCAGGCGCTGCAGGTCGGGCAGCCAGTCCAGCGCCAGCGGTTCGCTGGTGGCGATCAACGCGCGCTCGGGCCCCACCTCCAGCGGCAGGATGCGGTGCCGGCGCGCGTAGGCGTGGGAGACCAGATCGGTGATCCCGGCGACGTCGAGCCGGGTGGGATCGATGCGGCGGTAGCGGTGGCCGGTGCGCGCGGCCAGCCATTCGGTCAGCGCCTCCAGGCCGAGCTCGGCGCCCGGGGTGCGCGCCGAGGCCAGCTTGAGGTTGGCCAGCAGCACCAGCGGGTGCACCGCATCGACGCCGCGCAGGTGGCGGCTGCCGGCGCGCGCGCGCGCGGCCTCCTCGGCGCCGATCACGCCGTCGGCGGCGAGCGCGTCGATCAGCGGCGCCACCGCCAGGCGCCCCGGCGGCAGGGTGCCGGGCGCGACGGCGGCACGGACGGGGCGGGCTTCGTTCAAGGCGACGGCCGGGCTCGCGAAAGGGCGCCGCTATACTAGCGCGCCCCGTCACGCGAGCCCGCCGAGATGCCCGGTCCGACCTTCCAGGAGCTGATCCAGCGCCTCAACGCCTACTGGGCGGCGCGGGGCTGCGTGCTGATCCAGCCGCTGGACCTGGAAGTGGGCGCGGGCACCTTCCACCCGGCCACCTTCCTGCGCGCGCTGGGCCCGGAGCCGTGGAACGCGGCCTACGTGCAGCCCTGCCGCCGGCCCACCGACGGCCGCTACGGCGAGAACCCCAACCGCCTGCAGCGCTACTACCAGTACCAGGTGGCGCTGAAGCCGAACCCCGACGACATCGTCGAGCTGTACTTCGGCTCGCTGAAGTCGCTGGGCATCGACCCGCAGGTGCACGACCTGCGCCTGGTCGAGGACAACTGGGAATCGCCCACGCTCGGCGCCTGGGGCCTGGGCTGGGAGGTCTGGCTCAACGGCATGGAGGTGACCCAGTTCACCTACTTCCAGCAGGCCGGCGGCCTGGAGTGCCGGCCGGTGCTGGGCGAGATCACCTACGGCCTCGAGCGGCTGTGCATGTACCTGCAGAACGTCGACGACGTGTTCGACCTCGTCTGGACCCACGGCCCCGACGGCGCGCCGGTGACCTACGGGGCGGTTTACCACCAGAACGAGGTCGAGCAGAGCGCGTACAACTTCGAGGTCGCCGACGTGCCCGAGCTGCTGCACCGCTTCGACGCCTGCGAGGCCGAGGCGCTGAAGCTGGTCGAGCTGGACCTGCCGCTGCCGGCCTACGAGCAGGTCTGCAAGGCCAGCCATTGCTTCAACCTGCTCGATGCGCGCCGCGCCATCGGCGTCACCGAGCGCCAGCGCTACATCCTGCGCGTGCGCAGGCTGGCGCAGGCGGTGGCCGAGCGCTACTACGCCAAGCGCGAGGCGCTGGGCTTTCCCGGGCTGAAGACGCCGAAACAGGCCGCTTGACCCTTCTCCCGCCTGCGGGAGAAGGTGCCCGACGGGCGGATGGGGGCGCGCGGCGCCGCCGCGCGGAACATCCGCGCAGCCCCCTCGGCAGGCCCTCACCCCCCACCCCATTCCCGCGCGCGGGAACGGGGCTTCGAGACCCAAGGCACCGCGACATGACCCACACCCAACCGCTGCTCATCGAACTCGGCACCGAGGAACTGCCGGTCTCCGCCCTGCCGGGCCTGGCGCAGGCGTTCTTCGACGGCGCGCTGGACGCGCTGGCCAGGCGCGGGATCGCCGTGGAGCGCGGCGAGGCGAAGCCGCTGTACACGCCGCGGCGCCTCGCGGTGCTGCTGCCGGGTGTGGCGGTGGAGCAGCCGGAGCAGCGCTCGGAGGTGCTGGGCCCCTACCTCAACATCGCGCTGGACGCCGACGGCCGGCCGACGCGCGCGCTGCAGGGCTTCGCCGCCAAGGCCGGGGTGGACTGGACAGCGCTGGAGAAGACCGCCGACGCCAGGGGCGAGCGCTTCGTGCACCGCACGGTGCGCCCGGGCGCGCGCACCGCCGAGCTGCTGCCGGAGATCGTGCGCGAGGCGATCGCGGCGATGCCGATCCCGAAACCGATGCGCTGGGGCGCCCATGGCTACGCCTTCGCGCGGCCGGTGCACTGGCTGGTGCTGCTGCTGGGCGAGGAGGCGATCGAGGGCGAGGCGCTGGGCGTGCGCGCCGGCCGCGAGAGCCGCGGCCACCGCTTCATGCACGACGCGCCGGTGCCCATCGCGCGGCCGGGCGACTACGTGGAGGCGCTGCGCGCGGCCAAGGTGCTGGCCGACCCCGACGAGCGCCGCGCGCGCATCGTCGCCCAGGTGCAGGCCGCCGCGCGCGCGGCCGGCGGCGAGGCGCGCATCGCCGCCGACAACCTGGAACAGGTGAACTGCCTGGTCGAATGGCCGCACGCGGTGGCCTGCGCGTTCGAGCCGGAGTTCCTGGCCGTGCCGCAGGAAGCGCTGATCGCCACCATGGAGGCCAACCAGAAGTTCTTCCCGGTGCTGGGCGAGGACGGCCGCCTGCGCGAGCGCTTCGTCGGCGTGGCCAACATCGAGTCGAAGGACGAGGCCGAGGTGCGCAAGGGCTACGAGCGGGTGATCCGCCCGCGCTTCGCCGACGCCAAGTTCTTCTTCGTCGAGGACACCCGGCAGGGCCTGGCCTCGATGCAGGCGGGCCTGGCCACGGTCACCTACCAGGCCAAGCTGGGCAGCCTGGCCGACAAGGCCGCGCGCGTGGCCGCGCTGGCCGAGGCGATCGCGCCGCAGGTGGGCGTGGACGCGGCGCTGGCCAGGCGCGCGGCGGCACTGTCCAAGGCCGACCTGCAGTCGCGCCTGGTCGGCGAGTTCCCGGAGTTGCAGGGCATCGCCGGGCGCTACTACGCGCTGCAGGACCCGTCGCTGGACGACCTGGCGCCGGAAGCGCGGCGGGCGATCGCCGACGCCATCGACGAGGCCTACCAGCCGCGCTTCGCCGGCGACGACATCGCGCTCTCGCCGCTGGGCAAGGTGCTGGCGATCGCCGAGCGCCTGGACACCCTGGCCGGCGGCTTCGCCGCCGGGCTCAAGCCCACCGGCAGCAAGGACCCGTTCGCGCTGCGGCGCAACGCCCTGGGGCTGGCGCGCACGATCGTCGGCAGCGGCTTCGACCTGGACCTGCGGGCGCTGCTCGCGGCCGCGGCGGACGCCATCGGCCCGCTGCCGACCGGCCAGGACGGCGCGAGCGCGGCCGCGGACATCGACGAACTCTACGACTTCATCCTCGACCGCCTGAAGGGCCACTACGCCGAGCGCGGCGTGCCGCCGCAGCACTTCGCCGCGGTGGCCGCGCTGCGGCCGGCCTCGCTGTACGACTTCGACCGCCGCATCGACGCGATCGGCAGCTTCGCCGCGCTGCCCGAGGCCGAGGCCCTGGCCGCGGCCGACAAGCGCATCCGCAACATCCTGCGCAAGGCCGGGGTGGAGATCCCGGCGGCCATCGACCCGGCGCTGCTGTCCGAGCCGGCCGAGCGCGCGCTGGCCGAAGCGGTGGAAGCGGTCTACGCCGAGACCGGCCGCGCGCTGGCCCAGGGCGACTACGTCGATGCGCTGGCGCACCTGGCGCGGCTCAGGCCGCAGGTGGACGCGTTCTTCGACGCGGTGATGGTCAACGCCGACGACCCGGCCGTGCGCAGCAACCGCTTGGCCCTGCTCAAGCGCCTGGGCGACCGCCTCGGCAGCGTCGCCGCCATCGAGCAGCTCTCCGGCTAGGGCCGTATCGCCCCGCAAGCGGGGAGCACTCTGTTTTCCCTTCCCCCGCAAGCGGGCGAGCACTCTGTTTTTCCCTTCCCCCGCGAGCGGGGGAAGGTGCCGAAGCGCGCCACCTTCTCCCGCTCGCGGGAGAAGGGAGGGCATGGTCCCGCTTGCGGGAGAAGGGACGGCATGAGCCCGCCCGCGGGAGAGGGAACAGCATGCGCCCGCTTGCGGGCGAAGAAGGACTGCTTCGGCGCTGCAGGTCGAATGCCGCGGCACCCTAGTCCGCCGGGTATCGCGGCACCCGGATGCGGAAGGTACTGCCGCGTCCGGGTTCGCTCTCGACCGCGATCCGGCCGCCCGCGGCCTCGATCAGGTTGGCCGCCACCGCCAGCCCGAGGCCGGTGCCCTGTCCGCTGGGCCGGGTGGTGAAGAACGGTTCGAGGCAGCGCGCGCGCACGTCTTCGGTCATGCCGTGGTCGGTATCGGCGACGGCCACCTCGATCCAGTCCGGCCCGGCCTGCGCACAGGCGATGCGGACGACGCCGCCGTCGGGCATGGCCTGCACCGCGTTCGCCGCCAGGTTCAGCAGCACCAGCTCGAACTGCGCGCGGTCCAGGCGCACCGGGCGCGGCGACGACGGCGGCTCGAGCTCCAGCGCCACCGCCGGCGGGCATAGCTGGCGCAGCAGCGGGCGCATCTGCGCCAGCGCCTCGCCGGCATCGAAGGGTTCCGGGCGCGCGGGTTCGTGGCGGCTGAAGTCGAGCAGCTTGCGGCTGACCGCCGTCGCGCGCCGGGCGGCGGCGTCCACGCCCGCCAGCGCCGCCTTCAGTTCGTCCACCGCGTCCGTGCGCGTGCCCCTCGCCGCGTAGCCGCGGATCAGGGTCAGGAGGTGGTTGAAATCGTGCGCCAGACCGCTGGCCAGGCGCCCGGCGGCTTCCATCTTCTGCGCGTGCACGAGCTGCTCGTGCGAGCGTTCGCGCGCCTGCATCTCCAGCTGCAGGCGGTCGCGGGTCCGGGCCAGCTCGCGGTTGCGCTCGCGCAGCGCGTCCAGGCTGTCGCGCAGGCTGGCCACCGCCAGGTCGAGCACCGCGGCCATCGCCACCAGCATCAGCACGAGGTGCAGCGCGCGGTCGCGCACGCGCACGATCGCGATGGGGTCGAGATAGGCGCCGGCGTCGCGCCAGGCGCCGAGCAGCATCAGCGCGACCAGGCAGGCCACCGCGACCCACAGCGCGCGCCGGCTCAGCACCAGGCCGCCCACCAGCACCGGCAGCATCTGGCCGAGCGGGTTCCATGCCTGCGCCTGCAGGCCCCAGCGCAGATAGCCGTAGCCCTGCAGCGACAGCGAGACGGCCACGAACAGGCCCGCGGCCAGGCGCAGCCGCCCTCGGCGCAGGATCAGGAAACAGATCCACATCGCGGCGGTGTTGAGCAGCGCCGGCGCCGCCGCCACCGGCGCCGCGCCCGGCCGCCACATCGCGTCCAGCAGCACCAGCGGCTGGTACAGGCCCATGAAGACCAGCAGCCACCGCATCATCGCGGCGTTGTTGCGCTCCACCGGATCGGCCGGCGACGCGGCGCCCAGCCAGGCGGCGGCACGGCGCCATGCGCGCGGCGCGACGGCGGCGGACACGGATGCGGGGGATGCGGAGCCGTCCATGACGATCACTGTAGCGAAGAAGACGCGCCGCCCGACCGCCGCCGCGCGCGATGCGATAATCGCGCGTTCGCCGACGCGCCCATCGCCCGGCGCCATCGCATCGAGATCGAGGGACAGCATGCGCTCGAACCGGGCCGGACGGCTGCCGCTGGCCGCCGCATTCGTCTTCTGCGCCGCGGCGCACGCGCAGAACGTGCCGGCCGGCGACCCCTACGCCGCGCGCATCGACCGCTGCATGCAGGCGGCGCTGCAGGACGAGCCGCGGACCGGCCTGTCGCTGGCCGGCTCGCTCCTCGCCGAGCGCGGCCTTCCCGACGGACCGCGCCTGGGCGCGCTGACCTGCGAGCAGATCGCGCAGTACAAGCTGGGCCGGCACGCGCAGGCGCTGGAGACGATCGAACGGATCCTGCCGCTGCTGGAGGCGCCGTCCATCCATGCGGACGATCGCTTCAGCGCCACGATGAACGCAGCCGGTACCCTGCTGCCCCTCGGTCGGGCCGACGACGCGCTGGCGCTGTACGACCGCGCGCTGGCGCTGGTCGGCGACGACTCCCCGCACGGCCAGGTCGCCGCGCTCCACGGGATCGGCATGGTGCATGCCCTGGCTCGCGACGATCAGGCCCAGGCCGAGGCCTATTTCCGGCGCGCGCTGGCGGTGATCGACCGCCACCGCATGCCCGGCTCGATGGCCGAGCTGATGCTGCACTACAACCTCGGCTACACGTTGCTGCTGGCCGGCCGGCCGGCGGATGCCGAGGCCGCACTGCTGCGCGCGCTGGAGATGGCGGAAGGCAGGACGGCGCTGGACCGGTTGCGCTACGCCATCCTCAGCCATCGCGGCGAGATCGCGCGCCTGCAGGGCGATTCCGAGACCGCCCGTGCCCGCCTGGAGCGGGCGCTGGCCTGGCAGCATGCCGACCAGGACCTGCAGGGCGAGGCGGTGACGTCGATCTGGCTGTCCGGGCTGGCGCTGCAGCAGGACGGGCCGGAGCAGGCCTTGCCGCATGCGCTGCGTGCGCTGGCCGTGGCCGAACAGGGCAACTTCGTGCCGGAGATCCGCAGCAGCCTACGCCTGCTCGCCGACCTCCATGCCCAGATGGGCGATGCGGCCCGCGCCGCCGACGACGCGCAGCGGTTGCGGGAGCTGCAGCGGCGATCGGCACCGACCGGCGGCGCGGATCGGCTGACCGCGTTGCAGGCCCGGGCCGATGCCAGCGCGCAGCGATCCGTCCCGTCGCCGCGATCCACCGCGCTGCGCGACACCGCGCTCGGCGCGCTGGCGCTGCTGCTGGCGATCGGCGGCCTCGCGCTTCATCGCGCCCGGCGCCGGCGCCGCGAAGCGGCGGCGCGCAACGGCGGCGGCCTGCCCGGCCTGCGCGAGGCGATCGCGCGCCTGGAAGCGCTGCCTCCACCCGACGACGGCATGCGCCACGCGCTGCTGTCGATCGAGATCGATACGGGCGCGGCAGCCGGCGACGCGCTGCCCGACGGCCTCGCCCAGCGCCTGCGCGAGGCCTGCGACGGGCACGACGTGGTCGCGCGCCGGCGCGGCGACGCGTTCGTGGTGATGCGCCCGGACACCCACCGGGAAGCCGCCTGCGCGCTGGCCGGGCACCTACTGGGGACGCTGCGACGCGCGCTGGCGGAGATGCCGCGGGCCGATGCGGAGGCCGCCGTCCGCATCGGCGTGGCGCCCTGCCCGTTCTTTCCGCACGACGCGCCGCAGTGGGAGGCCTCGCTGCGGATGGCCGACCGCGCGTGCGCCTCGGTGCAGGGCGCGGCCGGCGGCTGGGCGGGCCTGTGGGGCCTGCCCGCCGGCGCCGGCACCGATCCCGAGCGCGTGCGCCTGGATCCGCAGGCCGCGCAGGCCCGGGGCTGGATCGCGATCGACGGCGAGCGGCCCCGTTCGCGGCCGTCCGATCCCGGTGCGCCCGCACGCGTCGATGCCTGAGCGCAGCGGCGCGCTCGGCACGCGTTAACCGGCATCCACGCCGGCTTGGGTATCCTGCCGCGATGCGCGCGCCCGGAATCCCGTCCTTCATCGCCATCCTGGCGCTGCTCGCCAGCGGCGCCGCCCACGCCATCGAGGTCGGCGAAGTCCGCATCGAGGGCCTCGACGAGGAGATGACCGAGAACGTGCGGGTCTCGCTCTCGCTGGCGCAGGCCCAGGGCCGCGACGTCTCCTACCGGCGGCTGGCCTACATGCTGCGCGAGGCCGAGAACGAGACCCGCGAGGCGCTGGAACCGTTCGGCTTCTACGATCCCGCCATCCGCGTCGAGCGCGAGGAGCGCGCCGAGCGCGGCGCGCCGGTGCGGGTGCGGATCGAGGTGACGCCCGGCGAGCCGGTGCGGGTGCGCCATTCCAGCATCGCCATCCTCGGCGCCGGCGGCGAGGACCGCTACCTGCGCCGCGAGCTGGACGCGTTCGCGCCCTCGCCCGGGGCGATCTTCGACCATCCGATCTACGAGGCCAGCAAGAGCCGCATCAGCCGCCGCCTCGCCCAGCGCGGCTACTTCGACGCCGACTTCAGCGCGCGCCGGGTGGAGGTCACCCGCGCCGAGCGCGCCGCCGACATCGAGCTGGTCTGGACCAGCGGCGAGCGCTACGACATGGGCCCGCTGACCTTCGCGCAGACCCCGAAAGAAGTGGTGGACACCGGCCTGCTGGAGCGGCTGGTGTACTGGGAAGAAGGCGACTACTACCACCAGGGCCGCCTGGACCGGCTGCGCGCCTCGCTGCAGCGGCTGGACTACTTCGGCAGCATCAGCATCGATCCGCAGCCGGAGAACGCGGTGGACCGCCGGGTGCCGATCGAGGTGACCCTGACGCCGGCGCCGCGCAAGATCCAGACCGCGGGCCTGTCCTACGGCACCGACAGCGGCGCCGGCTTCCGCCTGGGCGAGGAGCGGCGCTACGTCAACCGCCGCGGCCACAAGGCGCTGGCGCAGATCGACTGGGCGCAGCGGCGCAAGACCGCGACCCTGCAGTACCGCATCCCCGCCTTCGCCTGGCTCGACGGCTGGTACACGCTCAGCCTGCAGGGCGCCGACGAGCAGACCGACTACATCGACACCCGCCGGCTGGAGCTGGTCGGCAGCCGCAGCGGCCAGTTCAACGAGCGGCTCAACCTGGTCGCCTCGGTGCACGCGCTGCGCGAGCGCTGGGCCTACGTGGAGGAGAACGGGGGCGACGAGACGATCGAGCCCGACTACCGCTACGCCACCTTCCTGTACCCCTCGCTGCGCGCCGAATACGTCGACGTCGACGACCGCCTGTTCCCGCGCGACGGCATCGGCGGCACGGCCTTCCTGCGCAGCGGCGTGGAAGGGGCCGGCTCGGACGCCAACTTCGCCCAGCTGCACGTCCGCGCCACCTGGTACCGCGGCATCGGCGAGCGCAACCGCCTGATCGTGCGCGGCGAGGTCGGCACCACCTGGACCGACGCACTAGTGGACATGCCGCCCAGCCTGCGCTTCTACGCCGGCGGCGACCGCAGCATCCGCGGCTACGACTGGCGCGAGGTCGGCCCGCGCATCGGCGACTTCGCGGTGGGCGCGAAGAACGTCACCACCGGCAGCGTCGAGTTCGAGCACTACTTCCAGAACGGCTTCGGCTTCGCGGTCTTCGTCGACAGCGGCAGCGCCTACGACGACACCCCCGACTGGCACACCGGCGTGGGCGCGGGCGTGCGCTGGGCCTCGCCGGTGGGCCCGCTGCGCTTCGACATCGCGCGCGGCCTGGACGATCCGGACTCGCCCTTCACCCTGCATCTCGACATCGGAGCGTCCTTCTGATGGCGCCCGTCTTCCGCAGCCACCGCGACCCCGACGCCAGCCCCGAGGCGCGCGAGGCGCGCATCGCCGAGCTGCGCGCGCGCCGCCGCAAGCGCCTGCGCTGGCTGGCGATCCGCTCCGCGTTCGTGGTCGGCGGCCTGGCCCTGCTCGCCGCCGGCCTGCTCTACTGGCTGCTGATGACGCTGGGCGGGCGCGACTTCCTGCTGGCGCAGATCGTCGCCCGGCTGCCGGCCGGCACCACCTTCGAGTGGCGCGACGCCGAAGGCCCGGCGACCGGCCCGCTGACCCTGCACGACGTGCGCTTCGTGTACCGAAGCTGCCCCGATCGCGACGGCGAGCCGGTGCCCTTCGGCGGGTGCGAGACGCCCGACGCGCTGAGCTTCCAGGCCGCGCGGGTGATGATCGACCCCGACATCCGCCCGCTGCTGGGCAAGCTGCTGCGGCTGGACGCGCTGGAGATCGACGGCGGGCGCCTGCAGCTTCCGCCCAGCCGCGACGACACGCCCTTCGAGCTGCCGAGCTGGCCCGACGCGCTGCCGCAGATCGGCCCGCTGCCGCTGGCGATGCAGGCCGACGCGATCCGCATCGACGGCTTCGAGGTGATCGGCGCCGAGGGCCCGATCATCGACATCCGCAGCGCCACCGGCGCGCTGGACGCGCGCGACGGCCGCCTGCACGTGGAACGCCTGGTCGTGGACAGCGACCGCGGCCGCTTCGCCGTGCACGGCGACTACGTGCCGTCCGAGGACTACCGCATGGACCTGGTCGCCAGCGCGGTGCTGCCGGCGCCGGCCGGGCGCACCCGCCCGCGCATCGGCCTGGCCGCGCGCGGCGACGCCACCGAGCTGGGCGTGGCGATCCGCGGCAACGCCCCGGCCCCGGTCTCGGCCGACCTCTCCCTGCGCGGCCGCGACCGCCCGGGCTGGCGGCTGGCGGCGCAGGCCGAGGCGCTGGACCTGGGCCTGCTGACGGGCAGCGGCGAGGCGGGCGGCGAGCCGCTGGCCTTCGCGCTGACCGCCGACGGCACCGGCGGCGAGGCCAGGCTGCAGGGCCACGTCGCGCAGGGCGCCCTGCGCGCCGACCTGCGGCCCTCGGTGGTGCGGGTGGAAGACCAGATCCTGGAGCTGAAGCCGCTGCGGGTGGACCTGCTCGACGGCCGCATCGCCGCGCGCGGCCGCGCCGATTTCAGCGATCCGGGGCATCCGCGGGGCAAGTTCTCGGTCTCCGCGCGCGGGCTGCAGTGGCGCGGCAGCCCCGACGAGGCCACCGGCGAACCGCCGCCGCCGGTGACCGCCGACGCCGATTTCGGCCTGGCCGGCACCCTGCAGGGCTGGGCCGCGATCGGCAAGGCGACCCTCGCCCGCGACCGCCAGACCGCCCAGGTGGCGCTGGACGCGCGCGGCGACGCCGAGCGCGCCACCCTGCGTACCCTGCGCGCGACCATGCCCGGCGGCCGGCTGGAGGGCCGCGGCGAAGCGGCCTGGGCCCCGGCGCTGGGCTGGACGCTGGACGCCGAGCTGTCCGGCTTCGACCCCGGCTATTTCCTGCCCGACTGGCGCGGCGCGGTGAACGGCACCCTGGCCAGCCACGGCAGCACCCGCGACGACGGCGGGCTCGACATCCTGCTCGACGTGCCCTCGCTCGACGGCACCCTGCGCGCGCGCCGGCTCGGCGGCCGCGCCCGCGCCGAGATCCGCGGCCCCGCCGCCGGCGCGGTCCCGGGCACGCCCTACGACGTCGAGGGCGAGCTGGACCTGCGGCTGGGCCAGAGCCGGGTCGAGGCGCGCGGACGCGTGGCCGACCGCCTCGACGTGGACGCCACCCTCGCCCCCCTGCAGCTCGACGACGTCCTGCCGGGCGCGAGCGGGCGCATCGAGGGCACGCTCGCGCTCGACGGCGCGCGCACCGCGCCCGACATCGTCGCCGACCTGACCGCCACCGCCCTGCGCTGGGGCGAGTACGGCGCCGAGCGCGCGCGCATCCACGGCGAGCTGCCCTGGGGCCGGGGCGACGGTCGCCTCACCGTGGCCGCGAGCGCGGTGCAGGCCGGCGTGGCGCTGGACAGCGTGGAGATCGAGGCGACCGGCGCGGTGGAGTCGCTGCGCGCGAGCGCCAGCGCGCGCGGCGAGATCGGCGCGTTGGACCTGGCCGCCGAACTCGACCGCGCGGCGCAGGGCTGGCGGGGCGCGCTGTCCTCGATGCGGCTGGCGCCGGCGCGCGGCGCGGCCTGGGCCCTGCAGGCGCCGGCGCGCTTCTCGCAGCGCGGGACCGGCTGGCAGGTGGCCGAGTCCTGCTTCGCCAGCACCGGCGGCGGCTCGCTGTGCCTGTCCGCCGACTGGCCGCGCAACGGCCTGACCGCGACCGGCCGGCAGTTGCCGCTGGCGCTGGCCGAGCCCTACCTGTCCGCGCGCGAGGACGGCCAGTCCTGGGCGCTGCGCGGCGAGATCGACCTCGACGCCCGCGTGCGCCCGGCCGGCGACGCCTTCGCCGGCAACGTCTCGGTGCGCTCGGACAGCGGCGGCCTGCGCTTCAGCCCGCGCGCGCCGCGCGACGTGGTCGGCTACAGCGGCCTGCAGCTCGACGCCGAGTTCGGCGCCAACAGCCTGCAGGCCACGCTCGCGACCACGGTCGACGACAGCGGCCGCATCCGCGCCGAGCTGGCCACCGGCTGGGACGCCTACGCGCCGCTGTCGGGCCGCCTGGACGCCGACATCGACAACCTCACCTGGGTCGAGCTGTTCTCGCCCGACATCGTCGAGCCGGAGGGCCAGCTGACCGCGCGCCTGAGCCTGGGCGGCACCCGCGCGCAACCGCAGATCGGCGGCACCGCCGGCCTGACCGGCTTCCGCACCGAGCTGCCGGCGCTGGCGATCGAGCTGACCGACGGCAGCCTGCGCCTGGACGCCGCGCCCGACGGCACCGGCCGCCTGTCGGGCAGCGTGCGCTCCGGCGAGGGCGTGCTGAACATCGACGGCAGCCTCGGCTGGACCGGGCAGGCGCCGATCGAGCTGAACCTGCGCGGCGAGAACGTGCTGGTCTCCGACACCCGCGACCTGCACGCGGTGGCCGATCCCGACCTGGTGGTGCGCATCGCACCCGGCCAGCCGATCGACGTCGCCGGCACGGTGACGGTGCCCGAGGCCCGCCTGGACCTGGAGCGGCTGAGCGAGGGCGTGTCCACCTCGCCGGACGTGGTGGTGCTGGACCCGGTCGATCCCGAGGAAGGTCCGCCGACCGGCCTGCGCATGGACCTGACCGTCGCGCTGGGCGACGAGGTGCATCTCAACGGCTTCGGCCTGACCGGCCAGCTCGGCGGGCGCCTGCGCGTACGGCAGGTGCCGGGCCGCGAGATCATGGGCCTGGGCTCGCTGCAGGCCAGCGGCCGCTTCAAGGCCTACGGCCAGGAACTGCGCATCACCCGCGGCAACTTCGTCTGGAGCAACGACCCGGTCGCCGACCCGGTGGTGGACCTGCGCGCCGAGCGCCGCATCGAGGCCGAGGAGCTGACCGCCGGGGTGGACGTCGGCGGCCGCGTGTCCTCGCCCTCGATCAGCGTGTGGACCGATCCGAGCCGCGACCAGTCCGAGGCGCTGTCCTACCTCGCGCTGGGGCGCTCGCTGTCCACCGTCACCGGGGCCGAAGGCGAGCAGCTCAACGCCGCCTCGGCGGCGCTGACGGCCGGCGGCGACCTGATCGCCTCGCGGCTGGGCGGCAGCCTGGGCCTGGACAGTGCCGGCATCGGCCACTCGCGGGCCCTGGGCGGCAGCGTGCTGGGCGTGGGCAAGCAGCTCTCGCCGCGCCTGTACGTGGGCTTCGGCGTCTCGCTGCTGGGCACCGGCCAGGTGCTGACGCTGAAGTACCTGCTCAGCCGCGGCTTCGACGTCGAGATCGAATCCAGTTCGCTGGAGAACCGCGGCTCGCTGAACTGGCGGCGCGAGACCGACTGAACGCGATCTCGCGCGGCAGCGCGGCACGAGGCGCCATCGCACTGCAACATGCGCGCTCTACGGTCGCCCTGCACCCGGGCCGCGGCGCGGGCAATAAAAAGCCCCGCAGGCAGGGGGGGCCGGCGGGGCTCGGTGGAACGCGGGCTCGGGGAGAAGCCTTATTGCGTTCCGGGGGATCACTCCAGGGGAAGGGAGAGATCGGCGACGGACGTTGCATCCGTCGCGGTCTATATGACCATTCTCTACATGGATGGTTCGTGAAGATTCCGCTTGGATTTCCTTGTGGATTCAGGCGCCGTTTACCCAGGCTGCGCACCGTCCGCGGCGGCTCAGTGCGCCTCGTCCCAGTTGTCGCCCACGCCGCTGTCCACCACCAGCGGCACCGCCAGTTCCGCGGCCGCGACCATGCGCTCGGTGGCGCCGGCCAGCAGCGCATCGACCTGGTCCCCGGCGACCTCGAACACCAGTTCGTCGTGCACCTGCAGGATCATCTTCGCGTCCGGGAGCTCGGCGCCGAGCCAGGCGTCGATCGCGATCATCGCCCGCTTGATGATGTCCGCGGCGCTGCCCTGCATGGGCGCGTTGATCGCCGCGCGCTCGGCGCCGGCGCGCAGGCCGGCGTTGCGCGCGGCGATGTTCTCCAGGTACAGCCGGCGGCCGAACACGGTCTCCACGTAGCCCTGCTCGCGCGCCTGCTCGCGGGTGCGCTCCATGTAGTCGCGCACGCCCGGGTAGCGCGAGAAGTACAGCGCGATGTAGTCCTGCGCCTCGCCGCGGCCCACGCCCAGGTTGCGCGCCAGGCCGAACGCGCCCATGCCGTACATCAGGCCGAAGTTGATCGCCTTGGCCGCGCGCCTTTCGTTGGCGGTCACCTCGTCGAGCCGGCGGCCGAACACTTCCGCGGCGGTGGCGCGGTGGATGTCGGCGCCCGAGGCGAACGCCTGCAGCAGCCCGGCGTCGCGCGACAGGTGCGCCATGATCCGCAGCTCGATCTGCGAGTAGTCGCAGGCGACCAGCTTGCGGCCCGGCGGCGCCACGAAGGCGCGGCGGATGCGGCGGCCGTCGTCGGTGCGGATCGGGATGTTCTGCAGGTTGGGATCGGAGGACGCCAGCCGCCCGGTGGCCGCGCCGGCCTGGTGGTAGCTGGTGTGCAGGCGGCCGGTTTCCGGGTTGATCATCTCCGGCAGCTTGTCGGTATAGGTGCCGCGCAGCTTGGCCAGGCTGCGGTACTCCAGGATCACCCGCGGCAGTTCGTGCTGGTCGGCGATCGCCTCCAGCGCCTCCTCGTTCGCGCTCGGCTGCCCCTTCGGCGTCTTCACCAGCGCCGGCAGGCCCAGCTCGTCGTACAGCAGCGCGCAGACCTGCTTCGGCGAATCGAGGTTGAACGCGCGGCCGGCCAGCTCGGTCGCCTTCTGCTGCGCGGCGAGCATGCGCCGCGAGAGATCCGCGCTCTGCCGGCGCAGTTCGTCGGCGTCGATCATCACCCCGTTGGCCTCGATCCGCGCCAGCACCGGCACCAGCGGCATCTCGATCTCGCGGTAGACCCGCTCCAGCGCCGGTTCCGCCTTCAGCTGCGCGCCGAGCACGCGGTGCAGGCGCAGGGTGATGTCGGCGTCCTCGGCGGCGTAGCGGGTGGCGTCGTCGAGCGCCACGTGCGAGAACGGGATGCGCTTGGCGCCCTTGCCGGTCACGTCGTCGTACTTGACCGTCTCCACGCCGAGGTAGCGCCGGGCCAGCGAGTCCATGTCGTGGCGGCTGGCGGTGGCGTTGTAGACGAAGCTCTCCAGCATGGTGTCGTCGGCATAGCCGGCCACCTCCACGCCGTGGCGGCGCAGCACGTGGATGTCGTACTTGCCGTGGTGGCCGAGCTTGCGCCGCGCCGGATCGGCCAGCAGCGGCCGCAGCGCGTCGAGCACGCGCTCGCAGCCGAGCTGCGGCGGCGCGCCCGGGTAGTCGTGGGCGAGCGGCAGGTAGGCGGCGCGGCCCGGGGCGTCGCTCACGCTCAGGCCGACCAGCCGGGCGCGCAGCGGGTCGAGCGAGTCGGTCTCGACGTCGAAGGCGAACTCGTCCGCCGCCTCCAGCCGGCACACCCAGGCCTCCAGCCCGGCGGCGTCGAGCACGGTCTCGTAGGCGCCCGCGCCGGCCAGGGCCGGGTCGGGGGCCGGCGCCGGCGTCGCGCCGCTGCGGGCGAAGCCGGCCTCGGTGGCGCGCAGGCTGACCGGGCCTTCGGCCGCCTCGGGCGCCGCGCCGCCGTCCAGCTCGCGCAGCGCCTGGGTGAAGCCGTAACGGGTGTAGAGCGCGCGCAGGGCGTCGGCGTCGCGCGGGCGCAGCGGCAGGTCGCGCGGGCCGCGCTCGAGCGGCACGTCGGTGCGGATCGAGACCAGGGTGCGGTTGAGCGGCAGGCGCTCGAGCGCGGCGCGCAGGTTGTCGCCGATCTTGCCCTTGATGCTGCCGGCGTTGGCGATCACCCCGTCCAGCGATTCGTACTCCGCCAGCCACTTGGCGGCGGTCTTCGGCCCGCATTTCTCCACGCCGGGCACGTTGTCGATGCTGTCGCCCATCAGCGCCAGCAGGTCCACGATCTGGTCGGGGCGCACGCCGAACTTCTCGCGCACCGCGTCCTCGCTGTCGAGGCGGCTGCCGCTCATGGTGTTGACCAGGGCGATGCGCGGCTGCACCAGCTGGGCGAAGTCCTTGTCGCTGGTGGAGATGGTGACCTCCAGCCCGTCGATCGCGGCGGCCACCGCGAGGGTGCCGATGACGTCGTCGGCCTCCACCCCGTCCACGCGCAGGATCGGGATGCCCAGCGCCTCGACGATGTCGCACATCGGCTGCAGCTGCGCGCGCAGCTCGTCGGGCATCGGCGGGCGGTTGGCCTTGTAGTCGGGGTAGAGATCGTCGCGGAAGGTCTTGCCGGGCGCATCGACCACGAAGGCCACGTACTCGGGCTGTTCCTTCAGCGTGGCGCGCAGCATGTTGACCACGCCGAACAGCGCGCCGGTCGGCTCGCCCTGGGCGTTGGTCAGCGGCGGCAGCGCGTGGAAGGCGCGGTAGAGGTAGGACGAACCGTCGATCAGGACTAGGCGTGGCATCGATGGATTCTACCTTGGCGATCCGCCGCCCCCGATCACGGCACGCCGCCGCGCGGGGCGCGCATAATGGCCGCAATCCGCCGTGGAGCCTGCGATGAACGCCCGAGTGCCTGCCGGTCCGTTGCTCTTGTCCTGCCTGCTGCCGGCGCTGCTGCTGGCCGGTTGCGCCACCTCGCCCGCGCTCGACCGCCCGCAGGGCCTGCCGCCGGACGCGGTCGAGGCCACCCGCGTCGAGCCCAACGGCGACACGATCACCGAGTACCGGGTCGCCGGCCAGCTGCGCGCGGTGCGCATCCAGTCCGCGCGCGGGCCGGTCTACTACCTCTACGACCGCGACGGCGACGGCAGCCTCGACCGCGGCGAGGGCGACGATCCTCCGCAGACGTACTACA
This sequence comes from Luteimonas huabeiensis HB2, assembly GCF_000559025.1. Classification (GTDB taxonomy): domain Bacteria; phylum Pseudomonadota; class Gammaproteobacteria; order Xanthomonadales; family Xanthomonadaceae; genus Luteimonas; species Luteimonas huabeiensis. The sequence continues at coordinate 117,280 of NZ_JAAN01000043.1, forward strand.
AGCTGTTCGAATGGGATTGAGCGCGCCGCGCCCGCGCCCGCGCCCATGAGCGAGGCGAACGTCGCCCTGGTCGGCTACGGTTTCGCCGGCCGGGTCTTCCACGCCCCGCTGATCGCGCACACGCCCGGGCTGCGCCTGCACACCGTGGCGTCGTCCGACGCGGCGAAGGTGCGCGCCGACTGGCCGCGGGCGCGCGTCGTCGCCGACCCGCACGCGGCCTTCGCCGATCCCGCGATCGACCTCGTGGTGCTGGCCACGCCCAACCACACCCACGCGGCGCTGGCCGTCGCCGCCCTGCGCGCCGGCCGCCACGTCGTCGTCGACAAGCCCTTCGCGCCGACCCTGGCCGAGGCCGAGGCCGTCGTCGCCGCCGCCGACGCCGCCGGCCGGCTGGTCAGCGCGTTCCACAACCGGCGCTGGGACACCGAGTTCCTGACCCTGCAGCGGCTGATCGCCGACGGGGCGCTCGGCGAGGTGGTCGAACTGCGCTCGCACTTCGACCGCTACCGGCCGCAGGTGCCCGACCGCTGGCGCGAGCGGCCCGGCCCGGGCGCCGGGCTCTGGCTCGACCTCGGCCCGCACCTGGTGGACCAGGCGCTGCAGCTGTTCGGCCCGCCCGAGGCGGTGCAGGCCGACATCGCCGCGTTGCGCGACGGCGCCCGGGTGGACGACTGGTTCGAGGTGAGCCTGCACTGGCCGCGTCGGCGCGCGGTGCTGCACGCCTCCACCCTCGCCGCAGAGCACCGCCTGCGCTTTCTCGCCCACGGCACCGCGGCGAGCTTCCTCAAGCACGGCCTCGACCCGCAGGAAGCGCGACTGCGCGAGGGGATCGCGCCCGGCGCGGCCGGCTGGGATCGCGACCCCGTTCCCGGCGAACTGGTGCGGATCGAGAACGGCGCGGCGCGGCGCGCGCCGGTGGCGAGCGTGCCGGGCGACTACCGCGCCTACTACGCCGGCATCCGCGACGCCCTGCGCGACGGGGCTCCGCCGCCGGTGACGGCCGCCGAGATCCTGGCCGCGATGCGGGTGCTGGAGGCCGCGCAGGAGAGCGCGATCCGCGGCGCGCGCATCGCGCTCGCGGCCGCGACCAGCCGGTAAGCGCACGACGGCCTCGGCGCGGCGCGCGCGATCCGGCCCTACTCGCGCTGCACGCCGTGGCCGCCGAAGGCGTCGCGCAGGGCGGCGAGCAGGCGGTCGGCGAAGGCGTCGCCGTCGCGGGAGCGCAACCGCGCGATCAGCGCCTGGGTGATCACCGGCGCGGGCACGTCCAGCGCGATCGCCTCGGCCACCGTCCAGCGCCCCTCGCCGGAATCGGCCACGTGCGGGGCGATGCCCGCCAGCCCGGGATTGCCCCGCAGCGAATCGGCGGCCAGGTCCAGCAGCCAGGAGCGGATCACGCTGGCGTCGCGCCAGATGTCGGCCACCTGCGCCAGATCCAGGTCGAACTCGCGCTTGCGCTGCAGGATCGCGAAGCCTTCGGCGAAGGCCTGCATCAGCCCGTACTCGATGCCGTTGTGCACCATCTTGGCGAAGTGGCCCGCGCCGGCGGGGCCGACGCGGCCCCAGCCGCGCTCGGGCGACGGCGCCAGCGTGGCGAACAGCGGCGCCAGCCGCTGCGCCAGCGCCGCGTCGCCGCCGATGGTCAGGCTGTAGCCGGCCTCCAGCCCCCAGACGCCGCCGCTGGTGCCGACGTCGAGCCAGCCGATGCCGTCGGCGGCCAGCGCATCGGCGCGGCGCTGGCTGTCGCCGTAGTGGCTGTTGCCGCCGTCGATCACCGCATCGCCCGGCGCCAGCAGGGGCCGCAGCGCCTCCAGCGTGGCGTCCACGGCCGCGCCCGCCGGCACCATCAGCCACAGCGCGCGCGGCGCCGGCAGCATCGCCACCAGCGCGGGCAGCGCATCGGCGGTCTCGATGCCGCGCGCCGCCGCGTCCGCGCCCGCCGCCGGGCTCGGGTCGTAGCCCACCACCCGGTGCCCGCCGCGGCGCAGGCGCTCGGCCATGTTGGCGCCCATGCGGCCGAGCCCGATCATGCCCAGATCCATGCCTCGCTCCCGTGCTCGAAGGAGCGCCAGCCTCGCACGGAACCGGCGCCGCGCGCGAGGCGCGCCGGCTCGCGCGGCCAGGGGCGAGCGCCCGCGGCGCGTCGGGCCGTCGACGACGAGCGCACCGCGGCGGCCGGCGCCTCGATCCCCCGACCGCTTGCGGGAGCGATGCCCCGCCGAGGCGCCGCGGGGTCAGCGTCCGGATTCCGGATCCGGTGCGGGGCCGGAATGCGCGCACGCCTCGATCTGGCGCGCGATGTCGGGCGGCGGCGGCCGGCAACCGCAGGCCGCCGCGTGGGCGCGATGCCAGGCGAGGCGCTGCTCGGCCGTCGCGTGTTCGGGCATGCGATGCTGCGCGTGCCACGCCTTGTTGGTCTTGCCCATCGCGGGTCTCCGGGGTATGGGAATGGCGGCGGCGACCGACCGTTTCCGCGGCGCGCGGATCGGCCACGATAGCGCTCGGGGCCTCTCGCCGAGAAGCGCCGAGCGAGCCGGCCGAGCGGGCGCGAGGCGCGGCCGGCGGCGGCCGCCACCGCGGGACGGGGCGGTGCGCGACCTCGGAATCCGGCGCGCTGGCGACCGGCGCATCGGCGTCGCTGTCGCCTCCGGGTTCAACCGTGCGGATCGGAAAGGGCTGCGGCGTGCGCGTGGCCCGGCGCGCCGGCCCGCGTCCAGCGCATCGCGTACTCGTCCTGGCCTGTCGCGGCATCGACGCCCCGCGCCACGATCGAGAAGCCGTGCGAGCGGTAGAAGGCGATGCTGGGCGCATTGGATGCGTACACCGACAGCTCGATGGCGCTCCTGCGCTGCTGGGCATGGCGCAGCAGCGCCGTGCCGATGCCGCGGCCCTGCCGTTCCGGCGCGACGAACAGCGCCGCCAGCCGGTTGCCGGCCAGCGCGCAGAATCCGGCGATGGCCGCCGCGTGCTCGAACACGTGGATCTCGGATGCCGGAAGGTACCGCGTGCGCATGGCGTCGACCTGCGCGGACCAGAAGCCGGGCGCGGCGAAGTCGTGGGCGCGGACGGACGCGCGCAGCCAGATGTCGACAACGGCGTCCATGTCGCCGGACGCGAACGCCCTGATCATCCGTTCGGCGCCACGCCCAGCCGCGCGCCGCGCAGCTGCGGGCTGCCGTCGACGACGTCGGTCCAGACGACGTGGGCGATGCCGCCGCTGACCGCCAGGCGCGGAAAACCGGTGGCGCGGCCGCCGCCCTGCAGGGCGGCCACCTGCACGCGCTCCAGCTCGCGCGCGAGGTCGGGGGTGTAGCGCGCCAGCCACAGCGACTGCGCGCCGTTCTCCTCGCGCAGCCACAGCACGCGCGCCTGCTGCGCGTCCAGCGCCACCGCCACGCGGCCCAGCACCGCGGCGCCTTCGTCGAGCGTCAGCGGCGCCTGGAAGGTATCGCCGGCATCCAGGCTGCGCGCCAGCCGCACCTGCGGCGCGCCGCCGGCCTCGGTGTACCAGGCCACCACCACCGCGTCGCCGTCGGCGGCCACCGCCGGACCGTTGACCGGACAGGCCGGCATCGTCCAGCCGTCGGCGTGCACGCGGCGCGGCGCGGTCCAGACGTTGCCCTGCAGGCGCGTGGCCAGGATGTCGCGCACCTCGTCGGGACTGCGCCCGCGGTAGACGAGCAGCGGCCCCTTGGCGGTCACGGCGACGTCGGTCTGGCAGCAATCGCACACGCGGGTGTCGAGGGTGGATGCGAGCACCGGCTGCAGCGCGCCGTCGAACAGCGCCGCGCGCAGCGCCATCGCGCCGCCGCCCTCGTGCGCGTCCGCTTCGCCGTCCGCGGCCGCATGCGCGCCCGCGGTGGCGCGACCGTCGAGCCAGGCCAGGCCGAGCAGCGACTCGCCCTGCGGCCACAGCGCGACGAAGCCATGCTCGGTGGCGGTGCCGTCGTCGTGCGGGAGCACCGGCGGGCTCCAGCTGGCGCCGCCGTCGCGCGAGCGGGTCAGCGCCACGTCGTAGGCGTAGGGCGCGTCGCCGTTCTTCTGCAGCCAGTGCGCCCACAGCGCGCCGTCGGGCGTGGCCAGGATGTGCGGGGTGTCGGCCCAGTTGACGACCATGCGGTTGCCGACCGCGATCGTCTTCGGCGCGCTGTCCCAGCGCACGTCGGCCGGCCACCAGTTGGAGAACCGGAACAGGTGGCGGCGGCCGGGCTGGGAATCGATCCAGGACAGCAGCACGCGGCCGTCCGGGGCCACCGTCAGGTCCGGGGCGGAACTGCCGGGCTGCGCGGGCAGCGGCCAGGGCTCGACGCGGGTGGGCGCGTCGAGCGCGTCGGGCGCGTGCGGGCGCAGGTCGGCACCGTCGCGCCCGCAGGCGCCGAGCAGCGCGGTGGACAGCAGCAGGAGCAGGGCGGCGCGCATCGGCAGGACCTGTGTGATCTCGACGGGCCGCAGTGTAGCCCCGGATGCCGCACACGCCCGCGCCGCCGGCGATGGCGTACCCTGGCCGCTCGCCTGCGTACCGGAAATCCGCTTGGACGTCGTCGTCGCCAGCTTCACCGATCCGATCGAGGCGCAGCTCGCCCGCGGCCGGCTGCAGGCCGAGGGCATCGAGGCGCGGCTGGACGACGAGCACAGCAACCTCGCCAACTGGGAATGGCGGCTGGCGATCGGCGGCGCCAAGCTGCGGGTGCCGGCGGCGCAGGCGGGGCGTGCGCGCGAGGTGCTGGCGGCGCTGGACGCCGGCGCCTACGCACTGGACGAGCAGACCGCGCCCCTGGACCCGCCCGACCGCGAGAGCCCGTCCAGCCGCCTGGCCTGGGCGGCGCTGATGCTGCTGAACCTGCCGCTACCCTGGCGACGGCGGCGCGGCGACGACGCGCCGGCATCGCGCACGCTGTAGGGCCCGGCACGCGATCGGGCCGTAGCGCCGGGGCGGGCCCCGGGTGCAGACACCTTCTGCTGTTCCCTTCCCCCGCAAGCGGGGAGCACTCTGTTTTTCCTTCCCCCGCAAGCGGGGAGCACCCTGTTTTCCCTTCC
>NZ_JAAN01000044.1 GCF_000559025.1 Luteimonas huabeiensis HB2
CGCAAGCGGGTGCATGTCGTTCCTTCTCCCGCATGCGGGTGCATGTCGTCCCTTCTCCGCAGCGCCGGATGAGGGCGCGTTCGCACGCCTGCGGCGTGCCCCCCATCCGCCTTCGGCACCTTCCCCCGCTTGCGGGGGAAGGAAAAGAGAGGATGCCCCCCGCTTGCGGGGGAAGGGAAAGCAAGATGCTCCCCGCTTGCGGAGGCGGGCCAAAGACAGCGTGTCTCCAAGAGCGGGCCTTTCGCGCGCTGAATAATGTCTATACAGCCTAGAACTCCGCGCCGTAGCGGTCGAGGCCCTCGCGCAGCAGGTAGCGCGTGGCGAGCGCGCGCTGCTCCAGCGGGAAGTCCTGCATCACGTCCACCAGCTGGCGGAACGAACGGCAGCGCGCGGCGCGGCTGGCGGCGTCGTCGCCGGTGGCCGACATGCCGATCATGAAACCGTCGTGCAGCAGCATGGCGCTCACGCCGGCCTGGCGCAGCACCTGCTCGGCCGCGGCGGCGTCGTAGGGACGCGGCACGCCCTGGCTGCCCGAGACCGCCAGCGCCAGCACCGCATCGACGAAACGCTGGCGGCTGTCCGGGCCCAGCGCATTGGCGGCGCGCTGCAGCCCGAGCAGGCTGCGATCGGCATCGGCGTCGAACAGCGCGCACAGGGCCTCGGCCTCGCGCTCGTCGCGTGAGGCGGCGTGCACCGCCTGGTAGACGCCGTCGATGTCGCGGTCGGGCGCGCGCAGGATCACGTCGCCCACGCCCTGGATCACCAGCGCGGGATCGATCGCGGACAGGTCGATGGCCGGGCCCTGCTGCGCGGCCAGCGGCGCGGCCGGCACGGCGAGACAGGCGGCGAGCCACCAGGTGGAGGGGCGGAAGGGTCGGCTGGGCATCGGCGCGGCTCCGGGTCGGACGGCGGGAGTCTAGGCGGCGCGGGCTGAATCCCGCGTGCGCGCCGCGGCCTCAGCTGGCGCGCCGCCGGACCGGGATGCCGTGGGCGGGGAAGCGCGCGACCTCGGCGCCGCCCTCGCGGATCGGCGCGCCGTGCTCGGGCGCCCAGGCCAGCGCGGTGAGGACTTCCCAGGTGACCGGCAGCGGCGCGCCGGGCGCGGGCCGCAGGGCGTCGTAGGCGCGCGCGGCGCGGGCGAAGCGACCGCGCCCGGTCAGGGAGCGGCGGCGCTCGGCCAGCGCATTCGTCGCGCCCATCGCGCGCAGCGCGCGCATCAGCGCGGGCAGGTCGGGCTGGTCCTGGCGCAGCGCCTCGCGGTCGAGCACCGGATCGCGGAAGCCGGCCTGCATCAGCGCGTCGCCGAGCCCGGCGATGCCGACGAAGGGGCTGACGTGCGGGCGTTCGTCGGCCTCGGCGAAGGCCGCGCGCAGCTCGCCCAGGGTGCCTTCGCCGAAGGTGGACAGCAGCAGCATGCCGCCGGGCCGCAGCACCCGGCGGAAGCCGGCGAAGACCGCCGGCAGGTCGTCCACCCACTGCAGGCACAGGTTGGAAAACAGCAGATCGACGCTGTCGTCGGCCAGCGGCAACGCGCGCGCGTCGGCGCAGACGCGATCGACCGCGCGCCGCAGCCCGAGCCCGGCGCGCAGGCCGCGCCCGCGCGGCGCCTGCGCCTGCAGCATCGGCAGGGCGAGATCGAGCGCGAGCACGCGGGCGCGCGGCCAACGCGCGCGCATGGCCTGCGCCGCCCGGCCCGGTCCGCTGCCCAGGTCCACCACCGTGGCCGGCACGCGGTCGTCGAGGTACATCAGCGATTCCAGCAGCCAGTCCTCGACCTCGCGCTGCAGCGCGGAGGCATCGGCGTAGCTCGCCGCGGCCCGGCCGAAGGCCTGGCGGACATGGCGGGGATCGAACACGCTCATGCCGCGCCCCCGTCGTCGGCCAGCGTCGCCTCGAACGCGCGCAGCGCCGCCGCCACTTCTTCGGCGTGGGTCAGGAACGGGGCGTGGCCGGCGTGCGCGAGCACCTCCACGCGCGCGCGCGGCGCCAGCGCGCCGGCCGCCTGCAATGCGCGCGGATCGACCAGGCGGTCGCGGCGCCCGCCCAGCCACAGGCTCGGCATCGCCAGATCGGGCAGCACGGCGCGCAGGTCGCTGCGCTCGAGCAGGTCGAGGCCGTCGGCGAGCGCGCGCGCCGCCGGCTCGCCGCGCGCGAACAGCGCCTCGCGCAGGGTGCGCATCTCGTCGCGGGCGGCATCGGAACCGAACGCCTCCAGGGCGACGAAGCGCTCCAGGGTGCCACGGTAGTCCGCGCCGAGACCCTGGGCGAAGTCGCGGAAGACCTGCGCGGCCATGCCGTGCGGCCAGTCGTCGGCGCGCACGAAGCGCGGGCTGGCGGCCAGCATCGACAGGCCGCGCACGCGCCCGGGGTGGGCAGACGCCGCCTGCAGCGCGAACAGGCCGCCGAGCGACCAGCCCAGCCACAGCGCGCGCGGCAGCCGCGCGGCCAGCGCGTCGGCCACCGGCGCCAGCGCAAGCGGCAACGCCGATGCGCGGCTGTGGCCGTGGCCCGGCAGGTCCACCAGGTGCAGGGTGTGGTCGCCGCGCAGCGCCTCGACCAGCGGCGCGAACACGCCGCCGTGCATGGCCCAGCCGTGCAGCAGCACCACATCGGGGCCCTGCCCCAGGGTTTGGATGTGCAACTCGCTCATGCGCCCTTGTCCGTTCTCAGCGCCCGGGTCTTCGCTTCGCTGCCGGCGGCCGGTCGCGCCACCACCCAGGCGAAGGCGACGATGCCCGCGATCACCACGACCGCGCCCGCCAGCGCCGCGCCGCTCGGCCAGTCCTCGCCCAGCAGCAGCACGCCCAGCAGCACCGCGAACACCACCTCGGCGCCCTGCATCGCCTCGGCCGCGCCCAGCGCCAGCGGTTGGTCGCGCACCATGCCGGTGGCCTGGAAGAACAGGATGGTCGCGATCACCCCGGCGAACAGCGCCACGCCCGCGGCCAGCCAGACGTGGGCCATCGCCGGCGCCCCGGCGCGCGCGCCGGCGTAGATCGCGACCAGCAGCCACAGCGGCTGGCTGGCCAGGGTCAGGCCGAACACCCGCTGGGTGGCGTTGAGCGGCTCGCCGCTGCGCTCCAGGTGCAGCAGCAGCAGGCGGTTGCCGAGCGGGTAGCTGATCGCCGCCACCAGCACGCAGCCCAGCGCGATCCAGCCGGCGCGATCGAGCCCGCCGGCCTGCTCCGCGCGGGCGTGGCCGAACTGCATCAGCAGCACGCCGGCCAGGATCATGGCCGCCACCGCCAGCCCGGCCGGCGGGATGCGCCGGCGCGCGTCGCGATAGAGCAGCGGCGCGCACAGCATGCCGGCGATCACGGTGAACTGGAACGAGCCCGCCACCAGCCAGGACGGTCCGCTGGCGGCGGCGTAGCTGAGCATGCAGTAGAACAGCACGAAGCCGATCCCCGCGCAGCGCAGCCATGCCCAGGGGTGCGCCGCGATCGCCCGCAGCACCGGCCGCGCGCCGCCCTGGAAGCGCATCAGCGGCAGCATCAGCGGCAGGGTGATCAGGTAGCGCAGCGAGGCCATCCACGCCCAGTGCCCGCCTTCCGAGGCGCTGGCGCGGTTGAGCACGTAGGTCATGGTGAAGAACAGCGCCGAGGCCAGCGCGATGCCCACCGCGGCCAGGGCGAGGCCGTTGCGCGGCGGCGCGCTCATGCGCGGGGGCCGGCGGCGGGCGCGAGGCGATCGCGCGCGGCGGCCAGGGCCTCGACCAGCGCGTCCACCTCGGCATCGGCATGCGCCGCGCTCAGGGCGATGCGCAGGCGCGCGCGGCCCTCGGGCACGGTCGGCGGGCGGATCGCGGCGACCCAGAAGCCGGCCGCTTCCAGCGCCTGCGACCAGGCCAGCGCGGTGGCGTCGTCGCCGCACACGAGCGGCTGGATCGGAGTCTCGGAGGGCAGCAGGTCGAAGCCGTGGCGGGCGGCGCCGGCGCGCAGCCGCGCGATCAAGGCCTGCAGGCGCTCGCGGCGCCAGTGCTCGCGCCGCGCCAGCCGCACCGCGGCGAGCGCCGCGGCGGCCAGCGCCGGCGGCAAGGCGGTGGTGTAGACGTAGGGCCGGGCGGTGCCGGCCAGATGCTCGATCAGGTCCTCGTCGCCGGCCACGATCGCACCGTAGCCGCCCAGCGCCTTGCCCAGGGTGACCAGTTGCAGCGGCCGCGCGAGGCGGTCCAGCCGCGCGGCGGCCACGCTGCCGCGCCCTTCGGGGCCGAGCACGCCGATGCCGTGGGCGTCGTCCACGTACAGCAGCGCGTGCTGCGCGTGCGCGGCCAGCGCCAGCGCGCGCAGCGGGGCGAGGTCGCCGTCCATGCTGAAGACCCCGTCGGTGGCCAGCACCGCGGCGCCGCCGGGCGCGGCGCGCAGCTGCCGCAGCGCGCCTTCGGGATCGGCATGCGGATACCGGCGCAACCGGCAACCGGCCAAGCGCGCGGCGTCGATCAGGCTGGCGTGGTTGAGCCGGTCCTGCACGCACACGTCGCCCTCGCCCAGCAGCGCCTGCAGCACCGCGAGGTTGGCGGCGTAGCCGCTGCCCAACAGCAGCGCGCGCGGCACCTGCAGCCAGTCGGCGACCTCGCGCTCGAGCGCGGCGTGGTGGGCGTGGTGGCCACAGACCAGGTGCGAGGCGCCGCCGCCCACGCCCTCGCGCGCGGCGGCGTCCTGCAGGGCGTTGCCGACCTGGAAGTGCTGCGCCAGGCCGAGGTAGTCGTTGCCGCAGAAGTTCAGCAGCCAGCGGCCGTCGACCTCGGCGCGCACGCCGTCGCGGCGGGCGACGGTGCGGCGCGTGCGCAGGCGCGACTGCGCGCGCAGCCGCTCGCGCTGCGCGGCGATGCGCGCACCCAGGCGTTCCCGCTCAGGCATGCTGCTGGGTCCAGACCGCCATCGCGCCCCAGCCGATCGCCGGCAGCAGCAGCAGGCGGGTCAGGCCCAGCCACGGCGGCGGCGCCGCGGTCCCCGGCGCGGGCGCGCGCGCGGCGTGCGCGTCCTCGACCGACTTGCGCGCGATCAGCAACGCCGACAGGAACAGCGCCAGCATGTACAGCGTGCCGGCACCGCTGCCGCGGTAGAACAGCACCACGCCGGCGCCGATCACCGCCACCGCCGCGAGCCGCAGCACGGCGCGCGGGCGGTGGCCGCCGGCGCGCCACTCGACGACGAAGTGCAGCACGCCGATCGCCGCGACCAGCAGCAGGTACAGCGCGGCGCCCCAGGGCATCACGCCGCGCGGCTCCTCGCGCATTCGACGATGTCCGCGTGCACGGTGCCGCCGCCTCCATGGGCGATGCCGTCGTGGCCGTCGGCATCCACCGTCACCTGCATCGGCTTCAGGCCCAGGCGCGCGAACAGCGCCAGGTCGCGCTCGGTATCGGGGTTGCCGGTGGTCAGCAGCTTCTCGCCGTAGAAGATCGAGTTGGCGCCGGCGAGGAAGCACAGCGCCTGCAGCTCGTCGCTCATCTCCTCGCGCCCGGCCGACAGCCGCACCATCGATTTCGGCATCAGGATGCGCGCCACCGCGATCGTGCGCACGAACTCGAACGGGTCCAGCTCCGCGACCGTGTCGCGCTCGGCCAGCGGCGTGCCGGCGACCTGCACCAAGCGGTTGATCGGCACCGAATCCGGGTGCGCCGGCAACGTGGCCAGGGTGTGCAGCAGGCCGGCGCGCTGGGCGCGCGACTCGCCCATGCCGACGATGCCGCCGCAGCAGGTCTTCATGCCGGCGTCGCGCACGCGGGCCAGGGTGTCGAGCCGGTCCTGGATCTCGCGGGTGCGCACGATCGAGTCGTAGTACTCGGGATCGGTGTCGATGTTGTGGTTGTAGTAGTCCAGGCCGGCCGCCTTCAGCGCCTGCGCCTGCTCGCCGCTGAGCATGCCCAGGGTGGCGCAGGTCTCCAGGCCCAGCGCCTTGACCTCGCGGATCATCGCCGCGACCTTGGGGATGTCGCGGTCCTTCGGCGAGCGCCAGGCCGCGCCCATGCAGAAGCGCGAGGCGCCGGCCGCCTTGGCCTGGCGCGCCTTCTCCAGCACCGCCTCGGTCGACATCAGCTTGGTCGCCTGCACGCCGGTGTGGTAGCGCTGCGCCTGCGGGCAGTAGGCGCAGTCCTCGGGGCAGCCGCCGGTCTTCACCGACAGCAGGGTGCTGACCTGGACCTCGGCCGGGTCGAAGTGCGCCCGATGCACGGTGGCCGCGCGGTGCAGCAGCTCGGGGAAGGGCAGCGCGAACAGCGCCTCGACCTCGCGCCGGCTCCAGTCGTAGCGGGGGGCGTGGGCCGCGGCTTCGGCCTGCGGCCGGGTTGGGCTGACGGCGGACATGGGCGTTTTCCGACGGACGCTGGGAAGCGGACCCGGCAGTCTGGAAACCATGCCCGCCCCTGTCAACTCGATCCGCCCCCGTGCGGTTGACGGCTGGCCCGCCCGGCTGGCGCGATCGCTGTGGCGGGCGCGCTGCCCGCTCTGCCGCGAGCCGGCCGCCGGCGACGGCCTGTGCGCGCCCTGCGCGCGGGCGCTGCCCTGGCTGGGCCCAGCCTGCCCGCGCTGCGCCGCGCCGCTGGCGCCCGGGGACGGCACCGGCCCGGCCTGCGGCGCCTGCCTGCGGCGGCCGCCGCCGTTCGGGCTGGCGCTGGCCGCGTTCCGCTACGGCTTCCCGCTCGACCGCCTGCTGCCGCGCTTCAAGTTCCACCGCGACCTGGCCTGCGGGCGCCTGCTGGCGCAGTGGATGCTGCCGGCCTGCGCGCAGGCGCCGCGCCCGGACGCGCTGGTGCCGCTGCCGCTGCACCCGGCGCGCCTGCGCGAACGCGGCTACGACCAGGCGCTGGAACTGGCCCGCCCGCTGGCCCGCGGCCTCGCCCTGCCGCTGCGCGCCGACCTGCTGCGGCGCGTGCGCGCGACCGCGCCGCAATCGCGCCTGGACGCCCCCGCGCGGCGGCGCAACGTCCGCGGCGCGTTCCGCGCGGCCGGCACGGGCGCCATGCCACGCCACGTCGCGCTGGTGGACGACGTGATGACCACCGGCGCCACCCTGGCCGAAGCGGCACGGGCGCTGCGGCGCGCCGGCGCCGACCGCGTGGATGCGTGGGTCTGCGCGCGCGTGCCTTGACCCTGTCGCGGGGCGGGCGTATCCAGGGGTGTCCCCGCGCGCAAGGAACCGTCCATGACCGCCCCGCCCCTCGTCCACGCGCTGCACCGCAGCTGGTGGGTGTTCCTGCTGTACGGCCTGGTCGCCATCGCCTTCGGCGCGGCCATGCTGCTGTGGCCGGATCTTTCCGTGATCGCGCTGGTGCTGACCTTCGGCGCGCTGTCGCTGGCCGACGGCGCGGTCAGCCTGCTCAGCATCGCTCGCCGCGACCTGGCGCTGCCGCGCTGGCTGCTGGCGCTCTACGCGCTGGTCTCGATCGGCTTCGGCGCGCTGGCGCTGCTACGGCCGGCGGAGATGGCCACGGCGCTGCTGTGGGTACTGGCGCTGTGGCTGATCGTCGCCGGCGTGGCCCGGATCGTGTTCGCGATCCAGATACGCAAGCTGGTGCGGGGCGAATGGCTGCTGGCGCTCAGCGGCGCGCTGGCGATCGCGCTGGGCATCCTGTTCTTCGCCCGGCCCGGCATCGGGCTGATCGCCATCGCGGTGTGGATCGCGATCGGCGCGCTGTTCTACGGCGCGCTGCAGGTGGCGGTGGCGCTGCGGCTGCGCAGGCGCGCGCGGCCGATGTGAGCGGCGGCAGCCCTGGCTGTACCGGCATCCGGCGCGCAGTGCCCGCCTGCGGGGGGAACGCTGCCTTTTCCTTCCCCCGCAAGCGGGGGGCATCCTGTCTTTCCCTTCCCCCGCAAGCGGGGGAAGGTGCCGAAGGCGGATGGGGGCACGCCGCAGGCGTCCGAAGCGGCCCTCATCCCTTGCGGGAGAAGGGACAATATGCCCCCGCTTGCGGGAGAAGGGACAATATGCCCCCGCTCGCGGGAGAAGGGACAGCATGGGCCCGCTTGCGGGAGATGGGACGACTTGGCTCTGCTTGCGGGAACAGGCACAGCTTCGGCGTTGCGGGTCGTAACGCCGATACGCGCTGGCGCCTAGCGCAGCGCCAGGTCGATGGCGAGGCCGGCGAAGACGGCGGTGCCGACCCAGTGGTTGTGCAGGAAGGCGCGGAAGCAGGCGGCGCGCTCGCGGCCGCGCGCGATGGCGAATTCCCACACCACCAGCGCCGCGGCCGCCGCCAGACCCGCCCAGTACCAGGCGCCCAGCGCGGCGAGCCGGCCGACCACGGCCAGGCCGGCGAAGAACAGCGCGTACAGCACGCCCTGGATCGCCAGGTCGTGGCGGCCGAACAGGATCGCGGTGGACTTGGCGCCGGCGCGCAGGTCGTCCTCGCGATCGACCATCGCGTACCAGGTGTCGTAGCCGACGGTCCAGAACAGGTTGGCCGCGTAGAGCACCCAGGCCAGCGGCGGTATCGCGCCCTGCACCGCGGCGAAGGCCATCGGGATGCCCCAGCCGAAGGCGAGCCCCAGGTACGCCTGCGGCAGGTGGGTGTAGCGCTTGAGGTAGGGATAGGTCGCCGCGAGCGCGACGCCGACGAAGCTCAGCAGCACGGTCAGGCGGTTCAGCGTGAGCACCAGCGCGAACGCGGCCAGCATCAGCGCGGCGAACAGCGCCAGCGCCTCGCGCCCGGAGACCCGCCCGCTGGCCAGCGGGCGGTCGCGGGTGCGCTCGACCTGCGGGTCGAGCCAGCGGTCGGCGTAGTCGTTGATGACGCAGCCGGCCGCGCGCGTGAGCCAGACGCCGGCGGTGAACACGAACAGGACCCACGCCGGCGGCAGCCCGCCGGCGGCCAGCCACAGCGCCCACCACGTCGGCCACAGCAGCAGCAGCCAGCCGATCGGCCGGTCGCCGCGGGTCAGCTTCCAGTACTGGCGGAGGCGCTCGCGCCAGCGCGGCGCGGCGGGCGGGGCATGGCGGGCGGGTTCGGTGTTCAACGGCCTCGGGTTCCTGCGCGGGGGGACGCCGGCGACGTCGGGCGGGGCGGACTCGCGCGAAACGCCGCGATGATGGACAATACCCCGCTACGCGCCTGTAGCTCAGCCGGATAGAGTAGCGGCTTCCGAAGCCGTTGGTCGGGGGTTCGAATCCCTCCAGGCGCGCCATCCCTTCGTCGCGCACGCGACCGGGAGATGCCCGGCGCGGCCCGTCGGTCGCGCTGCGGTTCCGCTCCGGGACGCGGCCGCCCTCCCGCCACGGCTTCACAGGGACTTGATCCGGCCCAGACGGAAATGCGCGGGCCATCCCGTCGGCGCGCGCGCCCGGCGTCGCGCCGCCGCCGCCCGTCCCGCCCTGGATCGGTTGGTACGGCACGCGGACGCCTCCGCGCGCCATGCCGGGATCGACACTGCCCGACATGCGCATCAAGGACCCGTGCCGTGCCCCACTACGCGATCGCAGAGGAGCGCCGAGCGAGCGAACTGAGGTTCGTCGAACGCATCTACCGGATGCGCATGCTCGGCACGGCGCTGTCCATGCTGCCGATCGCCTCGGTCCTGGACGAACGCGCGGCCCCGGCCTGGGCCTGGGGCCTGTTGCTGCTCAACGCCTTCGCCTGGCCGCAGCTGGCGGTCCGGCTGGGCCGGCGCGCGCGCCGGCCGGCGGCGACGGAGTTCCGTTGCCTGGCGCTCGATTCCTGCTTCGGCGGCGCGTGGATCGCGGCGATGGCGGTCAGCGCCGTGCCCTCGGCGGTGCTGGTCACGGCCCTGACCGCGGACAAGATCGCGGCCGGCGGCGCGGCGTTGCTGGGCCGGACGTGCCTGGCCCTGCTGGCCGGCTTCGCCATCGCCTGGTGGGCGCTCGGCTTCCCGTTCGAGCCGGCGACCTCGCCGCGCACGCTGGCCGCGACGCTGCCGTTCCTGTTCCTCTACAGCGTGGCGCTGAGCCTGCTCAACCACCGCCTGGGCCGGCGGATCGCCGACCAGAACCGCGCGCTGGAACGGCTCAACCGCACCGACCCGCACATCCAGCTGCCCAACCGCCGGCATTTCGAGGCGCGCGCGCAGCACGAGTTCCTGCGCTACCGGCGCACCGGGCGGCCGATCACGCTGGTGCTGATCGACGTCGATCGCTTCAAGGAGGTCAACGACCGCTACGGCCACGGCATGGGCGACCGGGTGCTGGAACGGGTGGCGCGCATCCTCGAAGGGACGGTGCGCGACATCGACATGCCGGCGCGCTACGGCGGCGACGAGTTCGCGATGCTGCTGGTGGACACCAGCGGCGCGGCCGCCGCCCGGATCGTCGAGCGCGCGCGCGACCTGGTGCGGGCGATGCGCTTCGACGAGCACCCGGACCTGTGCTGCTCGCTGAGCATCGGCATCGCCGAGCTGACCGACGACGTGCGCACGCTGGAGCAGTGGATGGGCGCCGCCGACGCGGCGCTGTACCGGGCCAAGGCCGCCGGCCGCGACCGCATCGAGCTGGCCTGAGCCGCGGCGGGCGCGCCGTTACGGAGACGCCGCGGCGGGCGGCTTCGCGGGATGCCGCGCGAACGGCGCGGAAGCGCCGTCGGCGGCGATCAGCTCGACGGTGAAGGCCTCGCGGCTGCCGTCGGGCATTTCCATGCCCGGCGAGCCCATCGGCATGCCCGGCAGGGCCAGGCCGCGCGCGTTCGGGCGCTCGGCCAGCAGCCGCTGGATGTCCTCGGCCGGCACGTGGCCCTCGATGAAGTAGCCGCCGATCTCCGCGGTGTGGCAGGAGCCCTTGCCGTAGGGAATGCCCAGGCGCGACTTCACCTCGCCCAGTTCCGCGTGGTCGATGGTCTCGACCTCGAACCCGGCCGCGCGCACGTGCTCGACCCAGGCGCCGCAGCAGCCGCAGGTGGCGGTCTTGTGCACGACCATCCGCGGCCAGGTGGCCGGCGCGGCGACGGGCGCGCCGGCGGCCGCGGCCTGCGGCGCGGGGCGCGCGTCCATCGCGGCCGCGGACGCCGCGACGGGCTCGGGCGCCGGCGTCGCCGCCGGCTCCGCGCAGGCGGCCAGCGCGATCGGCGCGAGGCCGGCGAGCAGGGAAAGACACCATCGGGTCATGGTCGGCTCCTGTGCGGCGCGCGCCGCGTTCAGATCTTGAAGTCGTCGAAGGCGATCCGGTCGTCTTGCACCCCCAGCCGCTGCAGCAGCTGGCGGGTGGCGGCCAGCATCGCCGGCGGGCCGCAGAGGTAGAAGTCGCAATCGTGCAACGACGGGTGCGTCGCGAGCAAACCGGCGCCGGCGGCCTCGTGCACCAGGCCGCGCTGCAGGCCGTCGCCGCACTCCGCCGCCTCCGATAGCACCAAGTGCCAGCTGAAGTTCGCGTGCTCCCGCGCGAGCCGGCGCATCTCGTCCACGTAGGGCGCCTCGCGCAGGTCGCGCGCGCCGTACCAGAAATGGATGCGCTCGCTCGCCCCGGCGCCCAGCAGCGCGCGGATCATCGCCCGCAGCGGCGCCATGCCCGCGCCGCCGCCGATGAACACCTTCTCGCGCCCGCCGGGCTTGAGCGCGAAGTCGCCGAAGGGGCCGCTGTAGCGCACTCGGTCGCCCGGCTTGAGCGTGTAGACCCAGGCCGAGCCCTTGCCGGGCGGGTGGCGGCCGCCGCGCGCGCCGCCGGGGCTGAATCGCACCAGCAGGCCGAGACGGCCGCCGTCGGCCGCGGGCGCCAGCGACAGCGAGTAGGCCCGCCGCACCGGCTCGCGGTTGCGCAGCGTGGCCGGGAGCGCGAGCGCTTCGAAGTCGGCGCGATGCGCGTCCGGGTAGGCGATCGCCTCGCGCGGCAGTTCGTAGGCCGGCACGTGCACCTGCAGGTAGGCGCCGGGCTGGTAGTCCGGCCCGGGCGCAACGTCGGGGCGCAGCACGATCTCGCGCAGGAACGGCGCGACCGCCTCGACCCGCTCGACGGTGGCGGCCGATTCGGTCCACAGCCCGGCGCCGCCGGCCACCTCCACCTCGGCGTCGGCGTCCAGCGGCAGGTTGCAGGCCAAGCGGTAGCCCATGCGCAGGCGGCCAGCCGGCAGGTGCGCGCGATCGGCCGCGGTCGGTTCCGGCGCGCGGCCGCGCACGCGCACTTCGCACAGGCCGCAGCTCTGCCCGCCGCCGCAGTTGGACGGCAGTTGCAGGCCGTGGCGGGCCAGTGCGACGTAAACGGTCTCGCCGGCGGCCGCCGGCACGGTGCGCAGCAGGGCGCCGTCGGGCGCGAACACCGACAGTGCGCGCCGCGGGCGCCAGCGCCGCGGCACGAACTCCGGCAGCCGGAAGCTCACCACCAGCAGCCAGACGCCGCTGAGCGACATCCACAGCCCGCCGATGCCGGCCATCACCACCAGCGGGTTGTTGAAGTCGCTGCGGCCGGTGTAGTCCATGATGTGCAGCATCCAGAAGATGTCGAAAAGCCGCCACGTGCGGTTGCGGTGCACGAGCACCCGCCCGGTCTGCGCGGACAGGTAGACGGTGGTGTCCTCGGCGTCGCTGAAGTCCACGCGCCAGAACGGACCCTGGTGACCCCGCGCCTCGAGCGTGCGCTCCACCAGCTGCGGCGTGCCCGGCAGCCCCGGCCCGGTGTAGGAGGCTTGCGCGAGCCGCGCCACGCGCTCGGAATCGAGCGCCAGCGGCAGGCCGCTGCGCGCGTCCACCAGCCGCGTGCCGGCGGCGTCGCTCACCTCGTACACGGGCGTGGCGCCGAGCCAGGCCGAAGCCACGCCGCGCACGTCGCCGCCGGCGGCGAGCACCTGCGCTGCGGGCAGCGCGTCGCGCGGCCACGCAGCGGGCTCGGCCGGGTGCGCGCGCCAGGTGTGGCCCTGCACGCGGTCGTGGTCGAGCCAGGCCATCATCAGTCCGCTGACCATCCACAGCACGAACTGCGCGGCGACCAGCAGCCCGATCCACTTGTGCAGGCGGCGCATCCAGGGCGTCATGCCGGCGTCCTCCGGCGGAAGCCGTAGAACAGCAGCCAGACGCCGCTGAGCGCGAACAGCAGCCCGACCGCGGAGGCGACGCGCAGCAGTGTGTTGTTGACGTCGCTGCGGGCGTCGTAGTCCATGATGTGGAACATCCACAGAAAGTCGAACCAGCGCCACAGCCTGTGCCGGCGGGCGAGCAGCTCGCCGGTATCGGGCGAGAGGTACAGCGTGGTGGCGCCGCGGTCGGCGAAGTGCACCGCCCACATCGGCACCGGCCGAGTCGAGACCTCCTGCGGCGCCTGCGTCACCCAATCGGCACGCTCCACCTGCGCCTCGCCCTGGTACAGCGAACGCGCCAGCGCGATCGCGTCCGCCTCGGGCAGCGGGGTCAGCCGCTCGCCGCTGCGTGCGTCGGCCAGCAGGGCGCCCTCGGCGGTGCGCAGCTCGAACACGTCGCGGCCGAGCAGTCGCTTGAGCGCGATGCCCCGGGCGTCGGGATAGCGCGCCAGCAGCGCGTCCTGGGCGATGTAGCCGCCCTCGGGCGCCAGCGGCTCGCGGTGCGCGTGGGCGAGATGGTCGCCGTGGATGATGTCGAGCGAGATCACCGTCATGTAGACGCCGCTCACCGTCCACAGCAAGGCCTGGACGCCCACGACCAGGCCGATCCACTTGTGGGCGCGGCGCGCCCAGAACGCAGGTTTCATGCGTACCCCCGATGCGATGTCGGACATGCGCGGGGGGACCGGCGGGCCGGCCCCCCGCCCGCGTCACCAGCGATAGCTCAGCTTGGCGTTCCAGCGGCGGCCGAGCAGGTCGTAGGTCATCGTGTCGGTGTTGGCGTCGGTGTAGCTCTGGATGAAGGGCGCCTGCTTGTCGAACAGGTTGTCTACGCCCAGGGCGATGTCGAAGGCCTGGCTCACCGCGTACTGCAGCTGCAGGTTGTGGTAGGTCAGGCTGCCGGCATGGTCGCCGATGTCGCCGGGCGAGGCGTTGATGTCGTCGGCGCCGCCGATGTACTGCACGCTCCACGAGCCCGACCACGGGCCCTGCGCCAGCACCAGCGAGCCGAACGAGCGCCACTTGGCGAAGCTGCCGCGGCCGCCGGTGATCCTGCCGGCGTACTCGATGGTGTTGCCGCCCGGGAACGGGGTCAGGTCGTAGCGGTCGAGGTAGGAGACGTCGAGGTCGAAGGTGGCGTCGAGCCCCGCGAACGCGAATTCGTAGAGCATGCCGAGGTCGAGGCCCGAGATCCGCTCGCTGGCAGCGTTGACCGGCTGCGAGGAGAGGAAGTCGAGCTCGCCGGTGACCGGGTTGCGGGTGAAGTTGCTGTCGCTGCAGAACGGGTGCGACAGGCCGTCGCTGTTGTAGCACAGCGACAGCTTGGTGGAGCCGGCCACGCTCTGGATCGCGTTCTCGATACGGATGTCGAACCAGTCGACGGTCAGGGTCAGGCCGGGCGCGAAGGTGGGGGTCCACGCCGTGCCGATGGTGAAGGTCTTGGCGTCCTCGGGCTGCAGCTCGATGTTGCCGCCGGTGCGGGTCAGCACGGTATTGCCGAGCTGGGTGTAGCCTGCCGGCACGCCATCGGCCTGGCAGTTGCGGTAGATGTTGGAGGACGGGTCCGCGCCGCTCCAGCCGCTGCACGGGTCGGTGGTGGTGAGGTTGCCCTCGCTGACGCCGCCGAACAGTTCCGGGATGTTCGGGATGCGGAAGGCGGTGGCGTAGGTGGCGCGAACCTTCAGCGCGGGCGTCGCCTGCCAGTCGAGGCCGAGCTTGTAGTTGGTGTCGCCGCCGAACAGGTCGTAGTCGGAGTAGCGCAACGCGGCGTTGAAGGTGAGCAGCTCGGCGCCCGGGCGGCCCTCCAGCAGCGGCACGGAGACCTCCGCGAACGCCTCGCGCGCGTCGTACTCGCCGTCGATGCGCTGTTGCGCATTGCTGTTGGCGATGCCCAGCTGGGTCAGGATGTCCGGGTCGCGCCAGCCGCGGTCGGTGCGCAGCTCGACGCCGGCGGCGAAGCCCATCCAGCCGGCCGGCAGCTCGAACGGCTGGCCGCTGACGTTGGCGGTGAAGCTGCGCTGCTCGTTGCCGCCGCTGTCGCGGGTAGTGAACATGATGTAGTCGATCACGGCGGGGGTGAGGTCGCCGTAACCCAGGTAGTCGCCGCAGGGGATCGCCGCGCCCGGCGCGTCGCTGCACAGGGCGGTGTCGAGCGTCTGGTCGACGCGATCCAGGTTGGCGACGTTGGTGGAGCCGTCGATGCCGGTGTTGCGGCCGTAGTTGATCGCCGCGCTCCAGTTCCAGCCGTTGCCGAAGTGCCCGTCCAGCCCGGCCACCACGCGCCAGGTGTCGACGTCCTGGTAGAACTCGCGCGGGCCCGCTTCCTCCAGCCGGCGCCGCACCAGGGTCAGGTCCTGCCCGGTCGGGTTGGTCGGGTGGTCGGCGGCGATGCGGATCGGCCGGTACTGCCCGACCGAGCCGGCCGTGGCGAGCTGGTTGGAACGGCGGTTGGTGAACATCAGCTCGGTGAACAGGTCGACGCTGTCGTTGAGCGCCAGGTCGCCGAACACGCTAAAGCTGGTGCGCTTGATCGGATTGACCGCGTTGAGCGTCGGATTGCCGTTGTAGTTGTGGCGGCTGGCGTAGGGCTCGTAGAAATCGCCGTCGCCGCCCGGCTCCTGATTGAAGTTCACCATGCGGCCGTCGGCCAGCAGCGCGCGGCCGCCGATAGTGGCGGAGCTGCCCACGCACTGCAGTTCGCCGTTCACCTCGCCCAGGCCGCAGGGCGCGCGGCTGGCCATGTTGACCGCCTTGCCCTCGGAATAGTTCAGCGCCGCCATCAGCGAGCCGCGCTCGCTGGTGGTGCCCCACACGAGGTCGGCGGCCTGGTCGGCGCCGTCGCCCTGGAAGGTCTTGCCGTAGCGCAGACTCAGCTCCGCGCCCTCGAGGCCGCGCTTGGTGATGATGTTGACCACGCCGGCCACGGCGTCGGCACCGTAGATGGCCGACGCGCCGTCCTTGAGCACCTCGATGCGCTCGATGATCGCCACCGGGACGACGTTGAGGTCGACCGAGCTGTTGGCGCCGGTGCCGCCGTTGACGATGCGGCGGCCGTTGAGCAGTACCAGGGTACGGTTGATGCCGATGCCGCGCAGGTTGACCTGGGTGGTGCCGTAGCCGTTGCCGGTCCAGTAGGCGTTGCCCTGGTTGCCGGCGAAGCCGGCCGAGGCCGGCAGGCGCTGCAGCAGCGACTCCACCGAGGTGGCGCCGGAGCGGGCGATGGTTTCGGCGTCGACCACGCTGACCGGGCCCACGCCCGACAGCTGCGCGCCCTTGATGTGGGTGCCGGTGACGGTCACCGCGTCGAGCGTGGCGGCGGATTCGTCCTGCGCCGCGCTCGACTGCGCGGCGGCGGGCCCGGCGGCCAGCAGAGCGCTGATCGCCAGGGCGAGGTGATGGCGTTGGAACGGCATGGGAGGTTCTCCGGAAGACAGCTGGAATCGATCTGGCGTGGCGGGCATGCGCGAGGCGCGCGACGCGCGCGTCGCGGCAGGCATGCCGGGAGAGAGACGCAGATCAGCTGATCGGAGGTCGGAAGATCTTGCCGCTGCCCCGTTGCGGGGCGAGGATCTCGACGTGCAGCGGCGGCTCGCTGCGCAGGGCGTGGCGGCCGGCGAACGGCACCGTGACGTCAATGGTGCCCGCGGGATAGGCGCAGTTGCAGGCGCAACCGGCGATCATGCCGGCGCCGCAGTCGCAGCGCTCGCCGTCGGCGTGGCGATGGTCGTCGGCGGTCGCGGCGTCCGCCGCGGACGCCAGGCACGCGGCCGGATCGGACCCGGCGCAGGCGACAGGGGCGCCGTGGTCGCCATGGGACGCGCCGGTCGCCTGGTCCGCGCCGGCGTGGTCGGCCAGGTGTCCCGGCGCCAGCGCCATCCCCGCCGACGCCCACAGCGCCGTGCTGCCGTTGAGGCAGAGCAGCAGGCTCAGCAGGACGCGCAGGAGGGCGGGCTTGGCGTGCATTTCGGGCGCTGAATGGGCCGTGGCTATTTGTATATACCAACGCGGTCACAGTTATCACGCGCGTCGCGCCGGTGTCAACGCTTTCTTCACGGGAAGGGTGTATGCGCGCGAGTTCAGCCGGGGCCGGCGCCCGCCACCAGTTCGTAGCGCCCGCCGAGGAACAGCTGCTCGACGAAAGTCACGCATTCCGCGCCGCGCCAGGTCTGGCGCTCGATGCGCAGGCAGGCACTGCCGACCGGCGCCTGCAGCGCCGCGGCCTGCGCCTCGTCGGCGGCCACCGCGCCGATGCGGTGGCGCGCGCGCGTCCACGGGACCGTGCGCAGCAGCCAGCTGCCCGGGGCGGTGGCGGAGAAGTCCATCGTCAGCGCGCCGGGCACCGCGTCCGGATTGAGCAACCGCGTCTCCAGCGCGAACGGCCGGCCGTCGGCCAGGTGCACGCCGCGCAGTTCCAGCACCCGGCCCTGCGCGTCGGCCAGCGCCATCTCGTGCGGCGTGCGGCGCCGGGCCGCGCGCCGGCGCCGCGACAGCAGCCGGAAGCGGTAGGCGTGCCCGCGCTCGGCCACCTCCATGGGAATGTCCGGGATCTGCAGCGCCACCGATTCGAACCGCGGATCCGGCGCGCGCACGAAGCTGCCCGACCTGCGCCGGCGCACCACCAGGCCGGCCTGCGCCAGCGCGGTGAGCGCGCGGTTGACCGTCATCCGCGAGCAGCCGTATTCGGCCATCAGCTCGTGCTCGGGCGGGACCCGGTGTCCGGGCGGCCACTCGCCGCTGCGGATGCGCCGCTCGATGTCCTCCCGGATGCGCTGGTTGAGGGGAACGGCGACGGCGGTCTCCATGCGCGGGAGGCTTTCCGAAGGTGGGGACGAGCGCCGGCGCGGGGCGTCTGGACGGCGGCGAGGTCGCGCCATTATTGTATAGACATAAATCGCAGGCCAGGGAGATCGCCTTGAACGCACCGCTGCTGCTCCGCCCCGGCGCCGTGCCGCTGGCGCACTGGCGCGCCGTCCTCGGCGGCGCCTCCGTCGCGATCGATCCCGCCACCGCCGAGGCCGTGCGCCGCAGCGCGGAGACGGTGGAGGCGATCGTGTCCCGCGGCGCGCCGGTCTACGGCATCAACACCGGCTTCGGCAAGCTCGCCAGCGTGCGCATCGATGCCGCCGACCTGGCCGCGCTCCAGCGCAACATCGTGCTCTCGCACGCCGCCGGCGTCGGCGAGCCGCTGCCGGCGCCGGAGGTGCGGCTGATGCTGGCGCTGAAGCTCGCCAGCCTCGCGCACGGCGCCTCGGGCGTGCGCCCGGAAACGCTCGCCCTGCTGGAAGCCATGCTGCAGCGCGACGTGCTGCCGCTGGTGCCGGCGCAGGGTTCGGTCGGCGCCTCCGGCGACCTCGCGCCGCTGGCGCACATGGCGGCGACCATGCTGGGCGTGGGCGAGGCCTTCCACGCCGGCGAGCGCATGCCCGCGGCCGACGCGCTGCGCCGCGCCGGGCTGGCGCCGGTGGAACTGGCCGCCAAGGAGGGCCTGGCCCTGCTCAACGGCACCCAGTTCTCCACCGCCTGCGCGCTGGCCGGGCTGTTCGCGATCGAGGACGTGTTCCGCGCCGCGCTGGTGGCCGGGGCGCTCTCCACCGAGGCCGCGCGCGGCGCCGACACCCCGTTCGACCCGCGCATCCACGCCCTGCGCCGCCATCGCGGCCAGCAGGAAGTGGCCGCGGCGCTGCGCGCGCTGATGCACGGCTCGGCGATCCGCGCCTCGCACCTGGAACACGACGAGCGCGTGCAGGATCCGTACTGCCTGCGCTGCCAGCCGCAGGTCATGGGTGCGGCGCTCGACGTGATGCGGCAGGCCGCGCACACCCTGGCCGACGAGGCCAACGGCGTCTCCGACAACCCGCTGGTGTTCGCCGATACCGGCGAGGCGCTGTCGGGCGGCAACTTCCATGCCGAGCCGGTGGCCTTCGCCGCCGACATGCTGGCGATGGCGGTCTGCGAGATCGGCTCCCTCTCCGAGCGCCGCACGGCCATGCTGGTGGACCCGGCGCTGTCCGGCCTGCCGGCGTTCCTGGTGCCGCGGCCGGGCCTCAACTCCGGCTTCATGATCCCGCAGGTGACCGCCGCGGCGCTGGTGTCGGAGAACAAGCAGCGCGCGTTCCCGGCGAGCGTGGACTCCATCCCCACCTCGGCCAACCAGGAGGACCACGTGTCCATGGCCGCGCACGGCGCGCGCCGGCTGCGGCGCATGGCCGCCAACGCCGCCCACGTGGTCGGCATCGAACTGCTGGCCGCCGCGCAGGGCTGCGACTTCCATGCGCCGCTGCGCTCCAGCCAGGCGCTGGAGACCGTGCGCGCGCGCCTGCGCGACGCGGTGCCGGCGATGGACGAGGACCGCTACGTGCACCCCGACCTGCAGGCCGCCACCGCCCTGGTGACCGGCGGCGGCGCGGTGGCCGCCGCCGGCCTCGCGCTGCCCGGCCTCGACGACTGACCCCGCGCCCCGGAGGCCCCGATGACCCGACACGACCCCGCCCGCCGCATCCGCGCCCCGCGCGGCACGGCGCTGACCTGCCGGTCCTGGCTGACCGAAGCGCCGTTCCGGATGCTGCAGAACAACCTCGACCCGGAGGTGGCCGAGCGCCCGGAAGACCTGGTGGTCTACGGCGGCATCGGCCGCGCCGCGCGCGACTGGGCCTGCTTCGACGCCATCCTGGACACGCTCAAGACCCTCGGCGACGACGAGACGCTGCTGGTGCAGTCGGGCAAGCCGGTCGGCGTGTTCCGCACCCACCCCGACGCGCCGCGCGTGCTGATCGCCAACTCCAATCTGGTGCCGCACTGGGCGACCTGGGAGCACTTCGACGCGCTCGACCGCCAGGGCCTGATGATGTACGGCCAGATGACCGCCGGCTCGTGGATCTACATCGGCAGCCAGGGCATCGTGCAGGGCACCTACGAGACCTTCGTGGAGATGGGCCGGCAGCACTACGGCGGCGACCTGACCGGCCGCTGGATCCTGACCGCGGGCCTGGGCGGCATGGGCGGCGCGCAGCCGCTGGCCGCCTCGCTGGCCGGCGCCTGCAGCCTGACCGTGGAGTGCCAGCAGAGCCGCATCGATTTCCGCCTCAAGACCCGCTACGTGGACGAGCAGGCGGTCGATCTGGACGACGCGCTGGCGCGGATCGAACGCTACACCCGCGCCGGCGAGGCGAAATCCGTCGCTTTGCTCGGCAACGCCGCCGAGGTGCTGCCCGAGCTGGTGCGCCGCGGCGTGCGCCCGGATTGCGTCACCGACCAGACCAGCGCCCACGACCCGCTGCACGGCTACCTGCCGATCGGCTGGACGGTGGAGGAATGGCAGGCGGCGCAGGCGACCGACCCGCAGCGCGTGCGCGACGCGGCCAAGCGTTCGATGCGCGTGCACGTCGAGGCGATGCTCGCCTTCCATGCGCAGGGCATCCCCACCGTCGACTACGGCAACAACATCCGCCAGATGGCCAAGGACGAGGGGCTACAGAATGCCTTCGACTTCCCCGGCTTCGTGCCCGCCTACGTGCGCCCGCTGTTCTGCCGCGGCATCGGCCCGTTCCGCTGGGTGGCGCTGTCGGGCGACCCGGAGGACATCGCCAGGACCGATGCCAAGGTCAAGGCACTCATTCCCGACGACCCGCACCTGCACCGCTGGCTGGACATGGCCGGCGAGCGCATCGCCTTCCAGGGCCTGCCGGCGCGCATCTGCTGGGTGGGCCTGGGCCAGCGCCACAGGCTCGGCCTGGCCTTCAACGAGATGGTGCGCAACGGCGAGCTGAAGGCGCCGATCGTGATCGGCCGCGACCATCTCGACTCGGGCAGCGTCGCCTCCCCCAACCGCGAGACCGAGGCCATGCGCGACGGCAGCGACGCGGTCAGCGACTGGCCGCTGCTCAACGCGATGCTCAACGTCGCCGGCGGCGCGACCTGGGTCAGCCTGCACCACGGCGGCGGCGTGGGCATGGGCTACAGCCAGCACTCGGGCGTGGTGATCGTGTGCGACGGCAGCGAGGCCGCCGACCGCCGCATCGAGCGCGTACTTTGGAACGACCCCGCCACCGGCGTGATGCGGCATGCCGACGCCGGCTACGAGATCGCCAGGGACTGCGCGCGCGAGCAGGGGCTGAAGCTGCCGATGGCCTGATTCCGGGAACTGGCCGCCGCAGGCTGCTCGATCGAACGGCGAGGCCATTGGGGCGGTGGCTGGCCGGGGACTATTCGCCCATGCGGCATTACGTCGCCCTGGCCTGGCGGAACGGTCAGGATTGACCGGAATCGCCGTTCACCGCGCCAGCTTCAGGTGCCCGTACTTGCTGCTGCCGGTACGCAACTTGCGCTCGAGCCCGTCGATGGGCTGACCGGTCTCGATGGCGGTGGAGCTGGCCACGGACCGGACGATGGCGTCCTTGAGGCGCTGGCCCGATGGGCGCTCGCCGACTGGGCGGCTGGGCGTTTTCATGGCGGATATTCTACCTCGGATCGCCCCAGGACCAGCCTCCGACCCGCGTGCGCACCGCATGACGTGCGATGGGCGGGAAAGCGCCCGCCTCCGGTCCCGGCGGGTTCCGGCCGATCCGGAGGGTCGCATGGAGTCGCCCCCGCGGACGCCGAGCGCCGCGCGCCCGTGCCGCTACGGCGCACCGGCCTCGACGAACACCGGATTGGAATAGAACCACAGGTCCTGCCAGGGATCCTCGCCGGGCGCGTCGGGCAGCGGCTCGGCTTCGGTCGTGCTGCTGCCGCGGGCGCGGACGTAGCCGCCGCGGGCGGGCGCGGGCAGGTCCAGGGAGACCGACCACCAGTCGCCGTCGCGATGCATGCGTTCGCGGTCGAAGCGATGCACGCGCGTGCGCACGCCGCCGTCGGCGGCCGGCTCGCCGACGATCAACGCCATCTGTTCCAGCCGCGGGCGCTGGCCGTGCGCGTTCGGCGAGGCGGGCTGGCGCACGCGCAGCTCGACGCGCAACGGCTCGCCCGGACGCGCGGCCAGCCGGCCGCCCATCGCGGCGGCCCGCGATGCGTCGCCCTCTGCGCGCACGGTGAGCTCCAGGGCGTCGATCAGGTCGCCGGTGACCGCGAACATGCGCCCTGCGCGCAGGCCGTCGAAGATGTCGCCGGCCTCCGGGCGCGCCCAGACCCAGGTCTTGCTGTACTCGCCGGGATCGAAGTCGCGGCCGCCGTCGCGCAGGTTCTGGTGCGAGTCGGAGCTGGCGGTGATCCAGAAGCGCCGGCCCTCGGCCAGCATCGCGTCCCACGCGCCGCCGACGATGGCGGTCATCTGGTCGAAGCCGCCGAAGGTCGGGGCGGCGGCGTTGCGGTACAGGCCGCGCTCGCTGCGCGTGGCCTGGTGGCCGGGGGCGCCTTCCATGCCGATCGCCACCGCGGGCGCGGCGTCGTGCCAGGCGCGCAGCTCGCGCGGCTCGACCTCGCCCCAGGCGCCCACGCCGGTGGCGGTGCGCGAGGGGTGGTTGACGATGAGCAGCGGCGGCGCGGGCAGCGCGCGCATGTACGCCAGCGCGTCGAGCATCAGCGATTCGTCGTCGCGCGTGCCGTCCTGCAGCGGTTCCCTGCGGCTGTAGCGGCGCTCGATCTCCACCAGCTGGTCGCGCTCGTCCGGCCCCGGCGCGACGATCAGCGAGGCGTGCTCGGCGGCCGGCACGTCGAACTCCATGCCGTTGAACTGGATCAGCGCCGGCACCGCCCGCCTGGCCTGCTGCAGCGCCGGCCAGGCGTGGTCGCGGGTGACCGCCGAATGGCCCGGCCCGCCGTGATCGGTGTGCACCATCCAGCGCAGGCCGTAGGCCAGCGCCTGCCGGGCGTTGCGGGTGCGGGTGTAGGGCGAATCGCCGCCCGGGACCGGGCGCGGCGGCGAGACCGCGCGGTCCCAGCCCACGCTCCACTCGCTGTGGACGTGGTGATCGCCGGCCAGCCACGCGCGGCCGGCGTCGGGATCGGCGGCATGGGCGCAACCGCCGCAGGCGAGGACGAGCGCGAGCAGCGCCCGGGATACGGGTCGAGACATGGGGAGACTCCTGGTTGCGTGCGTCGCCGCAGGCGACGCGCCTGCGGCGACGCGGTCGGGGCGCTCAGAAATCGGCGCGCAGGCCGAGGCTGATGCGCTTGCCCGACAGTTCGTACATCGTCGGGAACGACGGGTCCATGGTGTAGCCGGTGGTGGCCTCGTCGGTGAGGTTGATGCCCTTCAGGCTGATCTTCACCCGGTCGCTGATGCGGTAGCCGATCGAGGCGTCGAGCTGGCCGTAGGCGTCGCGCCAGATCGGGTACATGTTGTAGCCGATGCTCTCGACGTACTCGTCCTTGTGGTTGTAGGACAGGCGGGCGTCGAAGCGGTCGTTCTCGTAGTACAGGGTGAGGTTGTAGGTCTTCTCCGACAGCCCCGGCATCGGCGTGGCGATGCCGAGGTCGGACTCGCCGGCCAGCGAGCTGTCGAGCATCGTGTAGTTGGCGTTGATGCCGAAGCCTTCCAGCGCGGGATGCAGCATCGAGAACGGCAATTGCGCGATCAGCTCGACGCCGTCCACCTCGTAGCTGCCGTCGGCGTTGACCGGCTGGTAGACGTCGAAATCGTAGATGCCGTTGAGGGTGCCGTTGGCGTTGTAGACCGGCACGTCCTCGACCACGCCGGTCAGCGCGTTGACGACCACGCCCTCGATGGTCTTGCGGAAGTAGGACGCCGCCAGCAGGCCGCCGTTGTCGAGATACTTCTCCAGGCCGATCTCCCACTGCCGGGCGCGGGTCGGCTGCAGGTCCGGGTTGCCGTCGGTGAAGCGGAACGAGCTCCAGCTCGCGGTGCGCTTGTAGGCGATGTCGGTCAGCGCCGGGCGCATCAGCGTCTCGGAGGCGGCGGCGCGCAGCAGCAGGCCGTCGGCCAGCTCCGCGGTGGCGTTGAAGCTGGGCAGCAGGTCGGTGTAGCCGCCGTCGCGCGAGACCGGCGCGTCGGTGTAGCCGGTGCTGCCGTCGTCGTGCTGCACCGGGTGGTAGCCGGAGGAGGTCACCGCGGTATCGACCCAGCGCGCGCCGGCATTGGCCGAGACCGGCACCCGGCCCAGGTCGAAGGCCAGCTCGGCCATCGCGTAGACGCTGGTCACGTCCTCGTCGACGCGGTAGTACTGGCCGTCCTCGAACGGGGTGACGAAGCCGGGGTAGCGGAACGCGCCGCGCGCGTATTCGTTCGAGACCTGGCGCCAGGCAAGGTCCTTGGTGCGGTACTCACCGCCGGGCACGATGTCGCCGATCCACTCCAGCGGGCTGTCGGCCAGGGTGCGGGTGTTGGCCCAGGAGCTGTCGCCGGCGCCGGGCCCGGCGATCTTGGCCTCGCCGTATTCGCGCTCCTTCGACTTGTCGGTGCGGCGCGCGCCGAAGCGCACGGTGTGCAGCGCGGGCAGGAAGGCGAGGTCCATGGCTCGCGAGAAGTTCGCCTGGGCGGCGTACTTGTCGTCGCTGACCCGCTCCAGGGTGGTCTCGTAGGCCTCGAACAGGTAGCGCTCCGGCGCGTCGTACATGTCGATCGTGTCCGGGTTGTCGCTGGGAATCGTCTCGCCGCTGCGGCCGGTCCAGCGGGTGCGCGAGGGCGCGTAGGCGACGTGCTTGAGGTTGGCGTAGTCGAGCGTCTTCTCCGCGCCCGAGTAGCCGGCCATCGCGTCGATCCGCCACAGATCGCCGCGCCAGTCCATCGCCACGCTGTACTGGCGGTAGTCGGTCTCGGAAATGCGTTCCTTGCTCAGGAACTCGTGCTGGGTCGCGGTGTAGGAGACGTCGCGCAGCACCACGATGCCGTGCCGGGCCAGCGTCTCGGCGTCGTAGTCGTGGATGGTCTCCAGCGTGCTGCGGCTGGAGGCGGAGTAGGCCGCGGCGTCGTACTCGTCCTCGGTGGTGTCGTAGCCGCCGAGCATGGCGTCGAAGGTCAGGCTGAAGTTCGCGCTCGGCCGGTACTGCAGCGAGGCGGTGGCGCCCCACTTCTCCTGCTCGTTGAGATAGACGCGGTCGCCGACCTTGTCCTGGAACACGATCAGGTTGCTCTCGTCGGTGTCGGTGCGGTCGTCGATGACCACGCCGGCGTCGCGCTCCAGCACCGCCTCGGCCTGCTCGCCGCGCACGCCGGAGGCGCCCAGGAAGCGCGACATCGGGCGGAAGTTGATGCCGGAGGTGGAATCCGTGCGGTTGGTGCGCTCGGCGTGCGAGAACGAGGCCAGCGCGCCCCAGTCGCCCCAGGTGTCGCTGGCCAGGAAGGAGAACTTCGGATCGTTCTCGCCGGAGATGGAGTTGCGCGCGCCTTCGACGGAGGCGACCAGCTTGCGCCCCGCGTAGTCGAACGGCCGCGCGGTCGAGATCTGCACCGAGCCCGCGATGCCGCCTTCCTCGTCGGCGGCGGTCGGCGACTTCTGCACGGTCACCTGCTGGATGATCTCGGAGGCGAAGATGTCGAACTCGACGTCGCGGCCGCCGCTGCCCGAGGCGGTGGCCAGGTCGTTGATCGCCACGTGGGTGTAGTCCGAGGGCAGGCCGCGGATGTTGACGCGGCTGCCCAGGCCCTTGTTGCGCTCGATGGTCACGCCCGGCATGCGCTGCAGCGCCTCGGCCAGGTTCTGCTCCGGGAAGTCGGCGACGTCGGTGGCGACGATCGAATCGGAGAACGCCAGGTTGGCGCGCTTGATGTCCACCGCGCGCTCCAGGCTGCGGCTGTAGCTGCCGACCACTTCGACCTTCTCCAGTTGCAGCGGCGCCTGCGCGCCGAGGGCCGCGCCCGTGGTGGCCGGCGATGCGCTCGGCGCCGTCGCCGGTCCGGCCGCCGCCGGCGGCGCGGCGGCGCCGTCATCGGGCTCGATGGTCACGGTGCTGGCGTTGAGCCGACGATGGCGCAGGCCGGTGCCGGCGAGCATCCGCGTCAATCCTTCCTCGATCGGCAGGCCGGCATCGACGGCGTGCGTGCGCGGATTGCCCGCGGCCTCGGCGTTGTAGACGAACTGCAGGCCGGTCCGGCGCGACAGCGCGTCGAGCGCGCGATCCAGCGGCTGCGCCGGAATGGCGGGGGTGGCGGTCGCGCCCGCGTCCTGGGCGAGGACGGGCGCGGCCGTCTGCAGGGCGAGGGCGATCGAAAGAACGAGAAGTCGGCGCATCGTGGGGTCCGGTGAGGGTTGGCGGGGCGCGTGCGGCAGCGCGCGCGTACCGGACCTACGAGTGCGCGGGGCGGAAGTCGGGCACCGTTTTTCGATGAATTTTTTTTGACACCGGCGGCGCCCGCGCTCAGTGTCGGGCGGCCACGCGGACGAGATCGCCTTCGACAGTGGTGGCCAGCCCGGGCTGCCCGTCCAGGAACGCGCGCAGCGACGCCACGTCGCCGCCGCGCAGGCTGCCGGTCAGGCGCAATCTTCCCGCCGCCGCGTCTTCCACCTGGATGCGCACGCGATTGAGCCGGTTGAACTGGTCGGCCACCTCCTGCAGCGGCTCGTCGCGGAACACGATCCGGCCGTGCCACCACGCCGTCATCGCGGCGACATCCTCGCGGCTCACGCTGACGGCGCGGTCGCGATGGGCGATGCGCGCGCGCTGCCCCGCGCCCAGGTCGGCCAGCAGCCGGCCGTCGGCGACCACGTGCACGCGCCCCTCGACCACGTCCACGCGCGCCTGCTCGCGCCGCAGCGAGACGTCGAAGGTGGTGCCGATGTCGCGGATGCGCAGGCCGGCGGCCTCCACCGCGAACGGGCGGCGTTCGGCCGCGACCACGAAGCTCGCCTGCCCGCGGGTCAGTTCCACCCGGCGGGCGAAGGCGTTGAAGCGCGCGGCCAGCGCGCTCTGCGCATTGAGATGGACGAGCGTGCCGTCGGGCAGTTCGATCCGGCGCGGCGCGCCGTGCGCGGTGGCGTATTCGATGGTGCGCGGCCAGCCCAGGTGCGCCGCGATGCCCAGCCCCAGCACCAGGACCGCGGCCGCCGCGAACCGGGCGCCGCGCAGGCGCGACCGCGGTGCGGGCGCGGCGACCGCCCTGCGCGCGGGCAGCGGCAGCGCGACCACGTTGCCGCGCGGCGGCGCGTCGCCGGTCTCGGCCGGCATCGCGCGGATCGCCTCGCCCAGCTCGCCGGCGATGCGCGCGATCGCCAGGTACTCGCGCAGATGCCCGGGCGAGGCGGTGAGCCAGGCCATGAAGCGATCCCGTTCTGCCGCGTCCAGGGCGCCCTCGCGCTGCCGCGCGTGCCACTGCGCCGCCGCCAGGGTGGCGTCCGCCTCCATGCGATCGGGCCGCGTCATTCCGCCTCCGCATCGTCTCGCTGCGCCTGCCGGCACAGGAACAGGCCGCGGACCACGTGCTTCTTGACCATGTGCGGCGACACGCCGAGGCGCTCGGCGATCTGCCGGTAGCTCAGCCCGTCGCGATGCTGCATCACCAGCACCGCGCGCGTGCGCTCGGGCAGCGTGGCCAGCACCGCCTGCAGCCGCCGGCGCCGCTGCGCACGCTCGGCCGCGCGCTCGGCGCCGTCCTCCTCGGCCAGTTGCGCGGCGACGTGCTCCAGCTCCTCGATCGGCACCGGCATCCGGCGCCGGCGCGCGGCCTGCTCGCGCGCCAGGTTCGTCGCCACGGTGAAGAGATAGGCCTCGGGATTGGCGATCGCCTCGCCCCGCGCCTGGTGGGCGCGCAACAGGCGCAGGTAGGTCTCCTGCACGAGATCGTCGGCCTCGTCGTGCGCGCCGCGGCGGGCGAAGAACCCGCGCAGCACCGGCCGGTGTTCCGCGAACATGCGCGCAAAGCGCCGTTTTGCCTGCTCGGCCAATGCGTCGGTCCGCCCCTGGAGTGCGCGGCACCTTAGGCGCCGATCATGACGAAGCGGTGACCGCTTCATGCGCGCTGGCGCCCAAGGGCCAGAGATGCTCGATCCGGAAGGCCGCAGGCGATGGCGGGTGGCGGAGCTGCCGGGGTCGCGAACCGCACCTCGTCGCCGGTATTCTGCGACTCCTGGGCGTTCCGACCTGTCCGACACGACGCGGCGCAGGCGCCGTCCGGCAAGAGACGAGGATGGAAAGCGAGACCGCTTCAAGGATGATCGTGCCGGCCTATTGGGCCGAGGCGCGGCTGCAATCCCGCCTCGGCGGGCGCCGCGCGACCGTGCGGCGCTTCGGTTGGTCCGACGAGAGCCAGGCGGCGGCACAGGCGCATGCGCAGGCCCGTGCACAGGAGGCATTGGATCGCATCGCCGCGGGCGAGGCCCTGCCACGGCGAGAGCGGCGCTCGAACTACGGCGTGCATGGCGTGCCGATCCGCGAGCAGATCGTTGCGCGCTACCCCGATGGTGCCGCCGTCACGCGCAACAGCTACGGCGCACGATGCCTCAACTCGCCCAACGTCCTGTTCACCGACGTCGACTTCGCGCGTCGAGGGTCGGGCGCTCAGATCGCGATCGCATTGCTCGGAGCGTCTGTCGGGCTGGCGATTGGCATCTGGATCCAGGACTGGATCTGGCCGATCGTTCCCGCGTTCGCCGGATTGATTCTTTCCATCTGGCTGGCGGAACTCGTCCGCAGGTACCGTACGCACGAGGATCGCGCATTGGCGCGGTCCTTGAGGCGCGCCGAGGCGTTTTCGGTCGCCCATCCGGACTGGCATCTGCGCGTGTATCGCTCGCCTGGCGGTCTGCGCGTGATGGCGCTGCACCGCACGTTCGACCCCCTGGACCCCGAGGTGGCTGCGTGCTTCGACGCGCTGGGCACCGATCCCCTGTACGCGGTGCTGTGCAAAGCGCAACACTGCTTTCGTGCCCGGCTGACCGCCAAGCCGTGGCGTGCGGGCATCCGCCGGCGCATCCGCCCCCCGTCGGCGGCTTGGTCGCCGGAGCAGGCCGCCCTTCCTGGTCGGTTGGCCTGGATCGAACGCTACGAACGCGCCGCCTCCCGTTTCGCCGCCTGCCGCTTCCTGTATGCGCTGGGGAATACCGCATCCGTCGACCCTGTGGCCGATCGCATCCGCGCGTTGCACGACGATGAGACCGGTGCGCTGACCGCGCGACCGCTGGCCTAGGCCGCTTCATTCACGGGAATCGCTCATGCGCCACCGAACGTCCGCGCACGCGAGCGCGCTGCACCGCGATGGCGTCCTTCGCCCTCGCGCAGGCGCCCGCGCTCCTTCGCATTCTGTCGGGGTCCGGCTTCCGCACCCGCTACACTCCCGACTCCCCGTCTCCCGAATACCCGCATGTACCGAATCCTCGCGCCCCTGTGCCTGGCCGCCCTGCTGACCGCCTGCAGCGTTCCCGCCGAGCGCGGCGCCGGGGGCGCGTCGGCCGGTACCGCCTCGCGCTGCCAGGAGCGCGGCGGCGAATGGAAGGCGATGGGCCGGGCGGGGGTGGAGCAATGCGTGCTGCCGACCGCCGACGGCGGCAAGGCCTGCACCGACAATGCGCAGTGCGAAGGCGTCTGCCTGGCGCCGGAAGGGGCCACCGACGGCAGCCGCGCGACCGGTACCTGCAGCGCGAACAACGACGTCTTCGGCTGCCGCCAGCACGTCAGCCGGGGCACCGTGGTCGCGATCTGCGTGGACTAGGCGGGGCGACAGGCGCATCCCGGCCGGGGAGCTGCGCCCGTCCGACGCAGGCCCGCAGACGAGATCAGTTCATGTGGAATTTGATATAAGTCTCACAGGAAGGATCCGATGAAGCTGGAATGGCACGAACGGGCGCTGCGGGACCTGGAAGAGTATGCACAGCAGGGGCGTGCGCAGGCTCGGGAAGTCGGAAGGGTCTGGTGGCTGCTCGACCGGGCCGAATCCGCTGGATGGACCCGTTTCGACCCAGTTCCACCCCAACTGACCGAGGGCAAGGCGATGCGGTGGTTCGAGGCGGGGCGCTTGTGCGTGTTCCTGCGGGTCACACCGCCTATCGTGCGCGTCGCCGCGATGGGGATCGAGATCGAGGCAGGCACCGCTCGATTCGCGCATATCGCCGCCGTGGCGGCATCGAGGGTATGACCATGAGCAAGGATTGGATCGGACACGACGAAGCGACCGCACGGTTGCGCACGATCGCCGGCGTCGATGAAGGCGCCGCCCTGCAGCAGCGGATTTCCCGCCTGGGCGACCTGCTGCGGCAGGTTCGCGAAGCGCACTTGAAGCTGCCGCAGACCGAGGCGGCACGCCTGATCGGCATTCCGCAATCGGAGCTGAGCCGGCTCGAGGCAGGCACCGGTGCCCGCGGGCCGACCTTCGCCACGCTGACCGCCATCGTCGACAGCTACGAACGGTACCTGGCGCCGTCGGGCGTGACCCTCGACCTGACGCTCAACGTCACCGTCGATCAGGAAGAGTCCGCCCACTACCCGCTCGCCGGGCACCTGCTCCGCGCAGGCTGAAGATGGGGCCTGCATGGCTGCCGGACGCGGTGGGCACCCTTGCCGGCATCCTGCTGGCGCTGCCGGCTTGGCGAGCCGGCGCCATCCTGAAGGAAATCGATGCCATCGAGCGGCGAGCGAATGTGCGCCAGGCCGCCGCGACCCGGCCGGACTACGTCGACGACGCGACTGCCTCGCGCAAGATCGCCGATACCATGCTCGGCGTCGTCCGTAGATGGAGCCGCGTGGACGACCTCATGCTGAAGTCGGGCGTCGTCCTGCTGGCGGTTTCCTTCGCCATCCGGCTGTTCTAATCCGCCCAGCCAGGCATGCGCGGCGAGCGCCCACGGCCGCGGCGGCGCGCGATCGCCTGGCGCGATTTCGGTATGCTGCGGCGTCCCCTCGCTGCCGCGTTGCGCCGCCCGTGCCCCAGGCCCTGCTCCGACTGCTGCTCTGCGCCAGCCTGCTGATCAACGGCCTCGGTTCGGCGGTGGCATCGGCGCACGTGGCCCTGGCGTCGGAGGCGCTGGCGCGCTCCGCGGCCACCGCCGACGCCCACGCGCCCGCCGGGACGGACTGTCCGCACGCCGCGGCCGCCGCCGACGCCCCCGCCGATCCCGGCGGCCCTGCCGGGGCCGGCGAGGTGGACTGCATCGAGCGGTGCCTGGATCTCTGCCTGCAACACGCGCCGCTGGCGCCGGCGCCGCCACGCGCCGGCCCGCTGCCGCCGGCGTCCACGCTACGCGGGCAGGACCGCCCCGCGCCCGCGTCCCGGGCGCCGTTCCCGCCGACCCGGCCTCCCATCGCCGCCTGACGCCGGGGCGCCCGCGCCCTGCCCGCGTTCGCGCGCGCCGCCCGAGCGGCGCGTCCTTCGATGTCGACGACGCCCCGCCCGTGCCGGCGGGCCGTCGCCAGGAGTCCGCCATGCATCACGATCCTTCCCGCCCCGGGCACTGGGCGCGCGCGCCGCTGTCGCGCCGCCGCTTCGTCCAGGGCCTGGCCCTGGGCGGCGTCGCCCTCGGCGCCGCGGGCCTGCGCCTGCCGGCGTTCGCCGCCGAAACCGACGCGCGCTCCGGCCCGCAGGTCCTGCGCGGCAGCGAGTTCGACCTGTCGATCGGCGCCTCGCCGGTCGACTTCACCGGCCGCACCCGCCCCGCGGTCACCGTCAACGGCCGCCTGCCGGCGCCGATCCTGCGCTGGCGCCAGGGCGACACCGTCACCCTGCGCGTGACCAACCGCCTGCCCGACCTGCCGACCTCGATCCACTGGCACGGCATCCTGCTGCCGGCGAACATGGACGGCGTGCCGGGCCTGAGCTTCGACGGCATCCGCCCCGGCGAGACCTTCGTCTACCGCTTCCGGGTGCGGCAGTCGGGCACCTACTGGTACCACAGCCATTCGCTGTTCCAGGAACAGGCTGGCCTGTACGGCGCGCTGATCGTGGACCCGATCGAGCCGCTGCCCTACGCCTACGACCGCGAGCACGTGGTGCTGCTGTCGGACTGGACCGACCTCGACCCGGGCCGGCTGTTCCGCCGGCTGAAGCAGTACGCCGAGTACGACAACGTCTACAAGCCGACCGTGGGCGACTTCATCCGCGACGTGCGCCAGCAAGGCTGGGCCGCCACCGTGGCCGACCGCCGCGCGTGGGGGCGGATGCGGATGACCCCGACCGACCTCTCCGACGTCAACGCGCACACCTACACCTACCTCGTGAACGGCACGGCGCCGGCGGGCAACTGGACCGGCCTGTTCCGCGCCGGCGAGAAGGTGCTGCTGCGCTTCATCAACGGCTCGGCGATGACCTACTTCGACGTGCGCATCCCGGGGCTGAAGATGACCGTGGTCGCCGCCGACGGCCAGCCGATCCACCCGGTGACGGTGGACGAGTTCCGCATCGCGGTGGCGGAGACCTTCGACGTGATCGTCGAGCCCTCGGGCCAGGACGCCTACACCATCTTCGCCCAGGACATGGGCCGCACCGGCTACGCGCGCGGCACCCTGGCCGCGCAGGCGGGCCTGGAGGCGCCGATACCGGCGGTCGATCCGCGCCCGCTGCTGACCCTGGACGACATGGGCCATGGCGGCCATGCCGGCCACGGCGCGCACGCCGGCCACGGCGGCGCCGGCATGCAGGCGCACCCGGCCAGCGAGTCGCGCAACCCGCTGGTGGACATGCAGACCATGACGCCCGCGCCGAGGCTGGACGACCCCGGCATCGGCCTGCGCGGCAACGGCCGCCGCGTGCTGACCTACGCCGACCTGCGCAGCGTGGCCGGCGACGAGGACGGCCGCGACCCGGGCCGCGCGCTGGAGCTGCACCTGACCGGCCACATGGAGAAGTTCTCCTGGTCGTTCGACGGCATCCCGTTCTCCGGCGCCGAGCCGCTGCGGCTCGACTACGGCGAGCGCATGCGCATCGTGCTGGTCAACGACACGATGATGGCCCACCCCATCCACCTGCACGGCATGTGGAGCGACGTGGAAGACGCCGACGGCGCCTTCATGGTGCGCAAGCACACCATCGACATGCCGCCCGGCACCCGGCGCAGCTACCGCGTGCGCGCCGATGCCCTTGGCCGCTGGGCCTACCACTGCCACCTGCTCTACCACATGGAAGCCGGCATGTTCCGCGAAGTGCGGGTGGAGGAATGAACATGCGGACCCGCCCATTCCTGCCGTTCCTCGCATCCCCTGCACCGCTGGCGCTCGCCGTGCTGCTGGCGCTGCCGCAGCTCGCGCCCGCGCAGCACGAAGGCCATGCGGGCCATGCCCGGCACGATGCGCCGACGCCGGCCCCTGCGTCCGGCGCGCAGGACCCGCACGCCGGCCATGCCCACGGCGCGCACGGCGCACGGGCGCAGTCCGGCCCGGACGTGCCGGCGCGCGACGACGCGGCCCCTGCGAGCGCGCACGACCAGGCCGGCCACGGCGCGCACGAAGGCCATGCGGACCATGCCGGGCACGATGCGCCGACGCCGGTCCCCGCGTCCGGCACGCAGGGCCCGCACGCTGGCCATGCCCACGACGCGCACGGCGCACGGGCGCAGTCCGGGCACGCCGGGCAGGCCGAGCCGGCGCCGCAGACCGGTCATGCAGGTCACGCCGGCCACGACGCGCACGCGACGCAGCCCGGCGCGCACGACGCCCATGCCGCGCACGGCACCGCGCCGACGCAGCCGCGCACGCCGATCCCGCCGCTCACCGCGGCCGACATCGCCTCCGGCTTCCCGGTGCTCGACCACGGCGCCATGGAACACGCCTCGCCCACCACCACGATGGTGCGGTTCGACCGCCTGGAGGCCTGGGACGCCGACCACGGCGCCGGCCAGGCCTGGGAAGCCGCCGCCTGGATCGGCGGCGACCTCCACCGGTTGTGGCTGCGCAGCGAAGGCGAGCGCAGCGGCGGGCGCACGGCGTCGTCCGATCTCGAAGCGTTGTACGGCCGCAGCGTGAGCCCGTGGTGGGACGTGGTGGCCGGCGTGCGCCACGACGTCCGCCCGGACGCGCGCACCTGGGCCGCGTTCGGCGTGCAGGGCCTGGCGCCGTACCTGTTCGAGGTCTCCGCCACCGCCTACGTCGGCGACGGCGGCCAGGTGCAGGCCAAGGCGGAGGCCGAGTACGACGTGCGCTTCACCAACCGGCTGATCCTGCAGCCGTGGGTGGAGGCCACCGCCTCGCTGAAGGACGAGCCCGAGGCCGGCATCGGCTCCGGCCTCGGGAAGATCGAGGCCGGCCTGCGCCTGCGCTACGAGATCAGCCGCCGCTTCGCGCCCTACGTGGGCCTGGTGCACGAGCGCGCGTTCGGCGCGTCCGCCGATCTCGCCGAGGCCGCCGGCGGCCACGCACGCGACACTCGCGTGGTCGCCGGCGTCCGGCTCTGGTTCTGATCCCCGCGCCGTTCCGACTCCCTTTCCCCATACCTTCCGGAGACACCTGCCATGCGTACCACGACCTTCGCCACGCTCGCCCTGCTGATCGCCGCCACCGCACCCGCCGCCGCGCAGAACCACGACCATGCCGACCACGAGCCCGCACCCGCGGCGGCGCCGGCGGCCGGCGAGTTCGAGCGCCTCGACGCCAACCGCGACGGCTTCCTGCAGCGCGCCGAGCTGCCGGCCGACCACCCGCTGCTGCCGCACTTCGAGATGTCCGACCGAGACCGCAACGGCCGCCTCGACCGCCGCGAGTTCGACGCCGCGCAGCGGATGCGCTGACCGGCGGGCCGGCGCTCAGAACATCCGCAGGTAGCCCACGACGGCGTGCGTCCGCACGCCGTCGCCGCCCAACGGACCGGCGCGCAGGGACGCGCCGGCGCGTTCGGCGCCGAGATCGAGGAAGACCGCGTCGGCAGGGCCGAGCCGGCGGGCCAGGTGCAGGCCGACGCCCAGCGACACCGACGCGCCCGGCGCGTAGGCGGGCCGGCCCGTGCGCGCTTCCTCCGCGCGCACGCCGTGGTAGTAGCCGGCGGCGCGCGCATCGAGCCGCGTCGCGACCGCGCGCGGCGCCAGCCGCCAGCGGCCCAGATCGAACGCCCGCTGCGCGCGCAGCGCGGCGCGGCGGCCGTCGCTGTGGCCGGAAACGTCGGCGGTCCATTCCAGCGCCGCCTCGAACGCGCCGCGCCGCCAACGCAGCGAGGCGCCCGCCCACAGGGGAGCGCCGCGCTCGGCCATGCCGGCCAGCACCGGCGCATCGTCCGGCGCGTAGCCGTCCTGCGCGAGCGACGCCACCGCCGCCAGCGCGAACGCCTCGCCGGCGGCGAGATCGAACGAGGCGGCGTCGCCGTGCAAATGCAGTCGCCGGCCTTCGTAGACCGCGAACGGCCTCCAGCGCGTGCGCGCGGAGGCACCGCGGTAGGGCCGCTCGGCGTGCGCGATCGCCAGCCCGAGTCCCGTGCGCAACGGCCCGGCGGCAGGCTCGGCCGCCGCGGCGGCCAGCGACAGCGCGAGTGAGAGCGCGACGGCCGCTGCGCGACGGCGCATGCTCATTGCAGGCGGTCGAGCAGCGCCTGCGCGCCCTTGTCGATGCCGGTCCTGGCCGCGTCCAGCGCGCCGAGGCTGGCCCTGACGTTCATCGCGTTGGGATACTGCTTCTCAACGTAGGCCATCAGCAGTTGTCCGCTGGAGGCGTCGAGGATCTCCACCGCATAGCTGACCGAGCCCGACATCAGCCCCTCGCGCCCGCGCAGCGCCTGCACCGCGTTGTAGGGCCCGCCGCCGAGGTCGAACTTGGTGAAGGTGCTCAGGACCGGCGTGTTGGCCTTCGCGCCGGTGAGCGTGAGCCGTACCAGCAGCGCGTCGGCATTCGCGCGCGGCGGGATGTCGTAACGGCGGCGCAGGACGTCGATGAAGCGCCCGTGCATGTGCAGGGCCAGCTCGCGCCTGCGCTCGCGGTCCATGTCGCCGAACTGGTGGTCGGCCTGGTCGTAGAGGGAGACCGGCTCGACGATCGCGCCCGAGTAGCGGCCCCAGTCCACGCCCGGCGCACGGTAGAGGAAGGGCGTGCGGCCGTCCTCGTCGGCGGCGTTGGGCCGCATCAGCGTGGCGGACTCGACGCCCTGGTAGCGGACCGGCTGCGTCGTCGCGCAGCCGGCCAGGGCGAGGCAGGCGGCGGCGAGCGCCGCCGCGGGAGCGGGAATTCTGGACATGGGCTTGACCTCGGGGAAGGGCGACGGGCGCCTAAAGAGAACCGTACCGTACGGTCCATTATTGAACCGGCATTCCGCCGCCGTCAATAAAAATGTACAGTCCGGTCCTCTTTTGGGGAGAAAGGCGATGAAGGTCCGCACCGAGGCCAGGCGGGAGGCGATCGTCGACGCGGCCGCCGAGCTGTTCGGCGAGCTGGGTTACCAGGCCGCCTCGATGAACGAGCTGGCGCGGCGCCTGGGCGGGTCGAAG
Organism: Luteimonas huabeiensis HB2; assembly: GCF_000559025.1. Taxonomy (GTDB): domain Bacteria; phylum Pseudomonadota; class Gammaproteobacteria; order Xanthomonadales; family Xanthomonadaceae; genus Luteimonas; species Luteimonas huabeiensis. The sequence goes on from NZ_JAAN01000044.1 coordinate 36,166, forward strand.
ACCACGCTCTACGGCTACTTCCCCTCGAAGGAGGCCCTGTTCAGCGCGGTGGTACGCCAGCACGCCACCTCGCACATGTCCGAGGCGGCCGCGGAGCTGCAGGCCGGGGTCGAGGACGCGACTGGCCTGGAGGCGGCGCTGCACCGCTTCGGCGAGCGCATGCTGTTCGTGCTGACCAACGACCGCCGCGCGCTGACGGTCTACCGCATGGTGGTCGGCGAGGCCGGGCGCTCGGAGCTGGGCGAGCTGTTCTACGCCGCCGGTCCGAGCGAGGGCATCGCGGCGCTGGCGCGGCTGTTCTCCGCGGCGATGGCGCGCGGCTGGCTGCACAAGGCCGATCCGAAGACGCGCGCGCTGCAGTTCCTGGCCCTGATCACCGCAGAGATCAACGCGCGCGTGTACCAGCGCGACCCGGCGCCGCTGTCGCTGGCGCGCATCCGCGCGATGGTCGGGCGCGCGGTGGCCATGTTCCTGCACGGCGCCGCGGCGCGCGGCTAGGCGGCGCCCTCTCGCGACGCGCATCGGGCGAGGCTACAGTCTCCGCATGTTTCCGCTCTGGGTCCCCGCCCTCATCCTCGCGCTCGTCCTGGCCGCGCTCGTCTCGCTGGTGGCGGTCGCGGTCCAGTTGCTGCGCCTGCTGCATTGGGCGCTGCGCGCCGACGAGCGCACGCCGCAGACGCGGCCGCGCCTCGCCGGCCCGCTCCTGGCGCTCGCGTTCTCGGGCCTGGCCGTCGTCGACATGCCGCTTTTCGGGCCGCTGGAGATGCTGTCCGAGTTCCTCCCGATCTCCCGCTACTGGCGCGCGCAGGACGAGTACTCCGTGGCCCTGCTGGTCCTGACGGTGCTGTCCTGGATCTACGGGAACCGGGCCATGGACTGGGCGTGGCGGCGGATCCGCGGCCGGCGCGCGGACGGCGTGGCCGGCTAGCGCGCGTCGTGCCGGCGCTCGCGACGGCGCCGGACCGGCATCGGTGCCCGGTCCGCCGCGGCGGACGTGCGGGGTCCTCTACTCCGGGGCCGGGCCGGCGATCTGCTGCAGCTCGCCCAGCCCGCCGGGGGCGAGGTCGCGCAGCAGGTCCTCGAAGCCGCGGCCGACCAGGCGCTGCGCGCGGCGCAGCAGGATCGGCACCGGGCTCGAGGGTTCCTGGCGGGCGTAGTACTCGCACAGCTCCTCGATGCGCTCGACCACGTCGGCCGGGCCGGCGATGCGCCCGGGCGCCCGCGCCGCGGGCGCCGCGGCGCCGCCGGCATCCTCGGCCGCGCCGTCGCCGTCGGCCTGCGCGTCGTCGGCGGCAACGCCGGAACGCGCGGCCCACTGCGCCTGCAGGAAGCGGTCGAGCTCGTACAGGTCGGCCAGCAGCGGCTTGAGTTCGGGCGCGCGAATGGACAGCCGCTCGGCGAGCAGCGCGTCGATCGCGCGCGCATGCGCCAGCGCCTCGCGCGCGGCCTGGGCCGACGCCGCCAGGTGCGCCTCGGGGCAGTCCAGGCAGCAGGCCTCGATGTCGGCGAGCGAAGGCGGCGCGTCGCCGTCGCCGCCTGCGGGCTTCAGGCTGCCGCCGGCGATGCGCAGGTCGCGCAACGAGTACGGCCCCAGCCGGGGCGACTGCACGAACGGCGCGGCGCGCAGGTCGCGCAGCGCGCCGAGCGGGTCGGCCAGCGGCATCAGCGCGTTGACGCGTGCGGTCGGGTCGTCGTCGTCCTCGGCGTCGAGCTGCGGGTGCACCGGCCCCCACAGCCCGTCCAGCAACGCATGCACCAGCGCCAGGCCGTCGCACCAGCCGGGCAGGCCGCGCAGCCGCAGCCAGGCCGTGCACAGCACGATGGCCACGCGCAGGTCGCGGGTGCGCTCGAACAACGCCAGCGCCGACAGCGCCACCTTGTCCCAGTCCGGCTCCTCGGCCGCGACCACGCTGTCGCCGAACACGCGTTCCTCGCGCGGGGCGGCGGCGCGCTCCAGGACCATGAAGTCGGCGTCGTACTCCAGGTCGGGGCCGGCCGGCGCGTCCGCGTCGAGCGGCGCGGCCAGCGCGGCGATGTCCACGGCGGCGTTCATGGGCATTGCTCCGGCAGCGTGCGGTTCATGTCATGGGGCCTGCAGGCATTCGGGCGCCGGGAAGTCCGGATCGCACTCGGGCTGCTGGTCCTCCGGCAGGCGGATGCCCGCGCCGATCACGCCGTAGGGGCGGTAGTTGGAGGCATCGGCGCCGACATCGACGTAGCCGACGTCGCGGCGGCTGCTGCTCTGGATGCGCCCGGCCCAGATCGAGGCCGGCACGTTCACCGCAAAGGCGCCGATCACCGGCAGCACCGAGCCGTCGGCGCGCACCGCGTAGAAGTACGCCGGCGGCAGGCCGATCGCCTCCACCCGCTGCGGATCGACGCCGACCACGCGGATCGGCGCGTCCTGCGCGCCGATGCGCCCGCTCGCGGCCCAGGTGCCGGCGCCGTTGCGCAGGGAGACCTCGCCGGACTGCAGCAGATCGCCCTCCACCCGCAGGTAGGTCGCGGCGGTACCGGCGTCCACGGTGTAGGCGCTGCCGCCCAGCGAGGTCAGGGTCAGCGAGCGGCCGTTGGTCAGGCTGAAGCCGGCGCGGGCGACGAAGTCGCCGAGCGCATCGACCTGGTTGTCCATGAACCGCCCGCCGTCGCCCAGCGCCACCGCGCCACCGGCCTGGCCGCTGAGCGTCCGCGCATCGATGGCGCCGCCCGCGCCGCCGGCGATGCCGCCGCCGGCCTCCAGCCGCACGTCGGTGGCAGCGAGCCGGCCCTCGATCGTCAGGTCGCCGGCGACCGTCAGCATCGCGCGCGCGCCGCCCTCGACCGGGCCCGCGATCCGCAGCGGACCGGCGACGGCCAGTTCCAGGCCCTGCGCGGCGTACGCGCCGAGGGTGCCGATGCGGTTGGCGCCGCCCAGACGCGTCGAGCCGACGGAATCGCCGGTCAGCGTGCCCGCGGCCAGCGCGCCGCCGGTCTGCGCGATGTCGCCGCCGCTCGACAGCGACAGCGTGCCGCCCGCCTCCACGTCGTGGCCGAGGCCGAGGCCGGCGGCACCGGCCAGCGACACCTCGGCGCCGCGCAGCGCGCCGGCGGTGTCCAGGCGGCCGCCGAGCGAGGCCAGGCGCAACGCGCCCGCGCCGGTCTCGATGGTCTGCGCGGGCAGCGACAGCGTGCCGCCGGCGACCAGGCGCACGTCGCGGTCGGCGCCGGAGGCGAGGCCGGCGACGACGAGATCGCCGGCGTCGCGCACCGACACTGCGCCGCCGGCGAGCGAGACCGCGCCGGCGAAGTCGTTGCCGGCGTGGTCGAGCACGATGTCGCCGGCGCCGGCGTCGATCCGGCTGGCGCCGCCCACGGCCAGCGCGCCGGACTGGCCGATGCCGCCGCCGGCGCGCGCGTCCAGCTCGCCGCCGATGCGCCCCTCGCCGAGCGAGAGCGCGCCGCCGCTGGCGACCCGCAGCCCGTCCACCGCCAGCGTGCCGAGCGCGAGCGCGTTCGCGTCGCGGATCGCGGCCGCGCCGCCGGCCAGGTGCACGGTGCCGGCGAAGTCGTTGCCGGCCTGATCCAGCGCGATGGCGCCGCCGCCGGCATCGAGCGCGGCGTCGCCGCCGACCGAGAGCGCGCCGGACTGGCCGATGGCGCCGCCGCCGCTCGACGCCGTCAGCGCGCCGCCGATGCGGCCGGCGCCGAGGCCGAGTTCGCCCGCGGCGACGACCGCCAGCGCCCCGGCCACGTCCACCGCGCCGAGCGAGAGCGCATTGGCATCGCGGATCGAGACCGAACCGGCGCGCAGATCGACCGGCCCGGCGAAGTCGTTGCCGGCCTGCGCCAGCGTCGCCTCGCCTGCGCCCGCGTCCACCGTGGTGCGGCCGGCAGCGACGATGCGGCCGCCGCCCTGCGCGATCGCGGCATCGCGCGCGGCGAGGCCCAGCGCACCGCGCGCATCGACGTCGTGGCCCAGCGCCAGGCCGTCGCGGCCGGTCAGGGTCACGTCGCCTCCCGCCAGCGCGCCGGCGGTGGCCAGCGCGCCGCCCTGCGAGGCCAGCGTCAGCGCACCGCTGCCGGTATCGATCGCTTGCGCCGGCAGCGACAGCGTGCCGCCGGCGACGAGGCTCACGTCGCGGTCGGGCCCGGAGACCAGCGACGCCACCGTCAGATCGTTGGCGTCGCGCACGGCCACCGCGCCGCCGCGCAGCTGCACCGCGCCGGCGAAGTCGTTGCCGGCATGGTCCAGTGCGATGTCGCCGGCGCCGGCATCCAGCGCCGCGGTCCCGACCCGCCATGCCGCCGACTGCGCGATCCCGCCCTCGGCCACCGCGACCCGCAGGTCCTGCGCGGCCAGCGTCGAGTCCGCCGAGAACGCGTTCGCGT
>NZ_JAAN01000045.1 GCF_000559025.1 Luteimonas huabeiensis HB2
GTTCGCGACCGCTGCGCGCATTTGCTCCAGGTTCACCGCGTCGGTGTCCTCGGTGCCCGCGGCGACGTTGACGATCTGCCGGGTGAGCCCGCTCGAGGCGTCTCCGATCGAGACCGTGTTGTCGCGATCGGCCAGCGAGCCGGCGCCGAGCGCGACCGCGCCGTCCACCGGCGCCCACAGCCCGCTGTCCTCCTGCACGCCCACGATGGCGCGGGAGCCGAGGGCGATCGAATCGGAGCCGTGCACCTCCGCGCCGGTGCCCATCGCGATGCTGTCCACATACAGGATCGGATCGCCTTCGCCCCAGAAGTAGCCGTTCCAGACGGTCGCCTGGCCGATCGCGAGACTGTTTCGACCCGCGGCCCAGGAGCCGACGCCGATCGCGGTACTGTTCTGGTTGTTGGCCATCGCACCGTTACCCACGGCGGTCGAACCCTCGGCCCAGGCGTTGCTGTTGCTGCCCAGCGCCACCGCGCCTTGCCGCAGCGCACGCGCCCCGGAACCCATCGCGGTGGTGAAATCCGCCTCCGCCGATGCGCGATCGCCGATCGCCGTGGCGTCGTAGCCGGTCGCCTGCGTCGCGTAGCCGATCGACACCGAACGGATGCCGGTGGCTTCCGCCAGCCCGCCGATGGCGGTCGCGGCGTACTCGGTGGCCTGCGCGCCGCTGCCGAGCGCCGTGGCCAACCGGCCCGACGCCCGCGTGCTGCGCAGGTCCTGGCCGGCGAAGCCGCTGCCCAGCTGATCCTCCAGCAAGTCGGCGATGCCACCGATGGCCACGGCCGACTTGCCCTCGCTTTCGCTGCCGGCGCCGATGGCGGTGTTGAAATCCCCATGCGCCTGCGCGCCGGCGCCGAGCGCCGTGGCCGCCAGGCCGCCGGCCAGCGTCTGCTGGTCGAGCACGACGCCGTAGGGATTGCCCTGGCTGTAATCCACCCGCAGCGCGCCGCCGAGCGCCGTCGACGAATCCGCCAGGGCGAGGCTGTCGCTGCCCACCGCCGTCGCCGATTCGGCATAGGCCACCGCACCGCCGCCCAGCGCGGTGGTGCCGTCGCCGATCGCCGAGGCCGCCTCGCCCGCGGCCAGCGCATTGTCGCCTTCGACCCAGGCGCCCGCGTCGCTGTCGGCGCTGCCGCTGGCCTGGAAGTAGTAGGCCATATCCGCCGCCGCCGGCGTCGCGTTGCCGGCCGCCTCGTGGACGTCGGCACCGACGGCGGTGGCCTGCGCGTGCGCGAGCGCCGGTACCGCGAGCGCGCCGACCAGGATCGTCGCGCAGGTACGGCGGCCGCGGCGGGCGCCGGCGAGTTCGGAAGCCACCACCATCCGGCCCAGCGCGGCGTTCCAAAGGACCCTGTAGATTCTGTTCATCGAGAAGCTCTCCAGCATGACTTGAAAACGAGCAGGCGCCTGCCGCGGATCGGAATCCGCGCCATCAGCGTCCGTGTCTTGGCCCTGTCACCGAGAACAGGTAGGGCCATCCCCGCCGGCGACCGTACGAAACCCGTCGGCGGCTTGTCACCCGCACCCTCTCGCCGGAAGATCACCGGCTTCTCACCGACCCAGGCCGGCAGGCGCGACGATGTTCAAGGCCCTCATCGGCTGGTTCGACCGGCTGCCCATTCCCGACGCCGTGGACAGGCGCAACGCCCGGGTGATCCAGGCGCTGCTGCTGTTCCTGGCGATCACGATCCCGGCCATGCTGCTGTTCGGGCTGGCGGTGTCGTGGCCGGTCCTGAGCCGCGGGCCGTTCCCGTGGCAGCTGGCGATCTCGCTCGGCTTCAGCCTGGGCATCGCGATGCTCGCGCTGGTGGGCGTGCGCATGATCCGCCGCGGCCGGTTCCGCCCAGCGGTGCGGATGCTGCTGGTGGTGTTGCTGGTCATGCTGTGCGTCAACGCCGCGGCGAACGGATTCGAGCGCCAGCTGCCCGACCAGCTCGCGCAGATGCTGGTGCTGATCCTCAGCGGCCTGGTGTTGGGGCGGCGGACGCTGTGGACGGTGTTCGCGGTTCTGCTGGCCGTCGTCGCGATCGGCGCCCTGCGCGATGCTTTCTCGCTGTTCGCCGACACCCCCCTGCGGGCGTTCTACAACGTGCCGCAGACCGCCTTCAGCTACCTGCTGGTCGCGATCCTGATCGACCGTACCACCGAGGCGCTACGGGAAAGCCTGCGCGAATCCAACGCCCGCGGCACGCGGCTGGAGGCGGAGATGCGCGAGCGCGAGCGCACCCATGCGCAGCTCATCCATGCGCAGAAGAAGGAAATCACCGAACGCATGGCCGCGGGCGTCGCCCACGACGTCAACAACATCTTCGCGGTGATCGCCGGCTTCGCCGCCGAGCGCCATCACGACGACGCCGGCAGCGATCGCGAACGGGCGATGCAGCTGGAACGCGGCCTCGAAGCGGTCGAGGCGGCGGCGCGGCGCGGCATGGCCACGAGTCGCCGGCTGCTGCGCTTCAACCGCCCCGACCGCGCCCAGCCCGAGCGCTTCGACGCCTCCGACGCCGCGCAGGCGCTGCGGCCGATGCTGGTTCAGCTGCTGGATGCCGGCATCGCGCTGCGGATCGAGCCTGCGCCGATGCCCACGCCGATCGAGTTCGACCGCAGCGAATTCGAGCTCATGCTGCTCAATTTCGCCTCCAACACGCGCGATGCCATCGAGGGCGAGGGCCGGTTCTCGATCCGCATCGGCCGCGAGGGCGCGATGGTCCGCATCGACATCGCCGACGACGGCCCCGGCATGCCGGAGGCGGTGCTCCGGCGCGTGTTCGAGCCGTTCTTCAGCACCAAGCCGGCCGAGAGCGGGACCGGGCTGGGACTGGCCGTGGTGCACGACCTGGTGCGCAAGGCCGGGGGCGACATCTCGGTGGCGTCCCAGCCCGGCACGGGCACCGCGTTCGCGGTCCGCCTGCCGCTGGCCGGCGCCACCGGCGGCCGGGATCAGGCGAGGATGTAGCCGTGCCCGTGCACCGCGGAAAGCGACAGCGGCACGCCGCAACGCTTGAGCACCTTGCTTCGCAGCCGGTGGATCATCGAGTCGAGGCGGTGGGCGTCGAATTCGTACACCTGGTCGGTCAGCGCGGCGATCAGCTCCTCCCGCTCGACCAGCAGCCCGCGCCGCTCGAACAGCTTCGCGCACAGCTTGCGCTCGCTGGCGGTCAGCGCCACTGCGGCGCCGGAAGCGGCGATCAGCCGCCACCCGTCCGCGGACAATGCCCAATCGCGGATCGTCGGCTGCGGCGCCTCCCCGCCGAGCCGGCGCGAGACGCTGTGCAGGGTGGCGGCGAGCAGATCGATCTCGACCGGCTTGGTCAGATACGCGTCCGCGCCCTCGCTCAACCCGCGCACCTTGTCCTGCGTTTCCATGCGGCTGGTCAGCATCACCACGCCGATGCGGTGGTGGTGCGCGTGCAGGTCCCGGGCGATGCTGAATCCGTCGCGGTCGGGGAGGCCGACGTCGACGACCGCCAGATCCACCGTGCCCGCGCGCACGCGGCGCTCCAGCGCCGCGGCGGTCCCCAGCCCCTCGGCATCGAAGCCGAACCGCCGCAGCCCCGGCAGCAGGATGCCGTCGCGCAGCATCGCGTCGTCTTCCAGAACGACCACGCGCAGAGCGGAATGGGCGGCGGGGAGCTTCATGTCTCGGGCAGGAGCCGGCGGGCCGCCGATGCTAGCGCAGATCGGGCGGCGCGGTGGCCGCGCCGCCCGATCGCCCGCCTCAGCCCTCGTAGGCGCGCTCGCCGTGGGAGACGATGTCCAGGCCCTGGCGCTCGTCCTCCTCCGACACCCGCAGGCCCACCAGCAGCCGCACGACGAGCATCGCCAGCGAGGTCACCACCGCGCACCAGCCGACGGTGAACAGCACGCTGACCAGCTGCACCCAGACCTGCGCGCCGATGGCGAGGCCGGCCTCGGTGCCGCCGAGCGACTGCGCGCTGAAGACGCCGGTGAGCAGGGCGCCGACGATGCCGCCGATGCCGTGCACGCCGAACACGTCGAGGCTGTCGTCGGCGCGCAGCAGGCGCTTGAGGCCGTTGACGCCCCATACGCACAGCGCGCCGGCGGCCAGGCCGATGACGATCGCGCCGATCGGCCCGACGGTACCGGCGGCCGGGGTGACGCCGACCAGGCCCGCGACCGCGCCGGAGGCGCCGCCCAGCGCCGAGGGCCGCTTCTTGGCGATCGCCTCGACCAGGCTCCAGGCGACCACGCCGGCCGCCGTCGCGACCATGGTGTTGAGCATCGCCAGCGACGCGCTGGCGTCGGCGGCGAGCGCGGAGCCGGCGTTGAAGCCGAACCAGCCCACCCACAGCAGCGAGGCGCCGACGAAGGTGAAGGGCACGCTGTGCGGCTTGATCGGCTCGCGGCCGTAGCCCAGCCGCTTGCCGAGGAAGTAGGCGCCGACCAGGCCGGCGACGCCGGCGTTGATGTGCACCACGGTGCCGCCGGCGAAGTCGATCACCCCGCGATGGGCGAGGAAGCCGCCCTCTCCGCTCCACACCATGTGCACCATCGGCAGGTAGGCGAAGGTCACCCACAGCACCGCGAACAGCAGCACCGCGGTGAACTTGATGCGCTCGGCGAAGGAGCCCACCACCAGCGCGGTGGTGATGCCGGCGAAGGTGGACTGGAAGGCGACGAACAGGAATTCGGGCAGCCCGCCGGCGTCGGTCTCGGCGGCGATGCCGCGCAGGAACGCCTTCTCGGTGAACGAGCCGAAGAACGCGTTGCCGTCGGTGAACGCCGCGCTGTAGCCGTAGGCGACCCACACCAGGATCACCACGCAGTAGACCACCAGCACCTGCATCAGCACCGACAGCACGTTCTTCTGCCGCACCATGCCGCCGTAGAACAGCGCCAGGCCGGGCACCACCATCAGCAGCACCAGCAGGGTCGAGGTCAGCATCCAGGCGACGTTGCCGCTGTCGAACGCGGGGGCCGCGGCCGCGGCGGCATCCTGCGCGAAGGCGGCGCCGCTGGCCGACAGCGCGAACGCGGCCGTCAGCGCGCGCAGGGCGACGCCGGAAGGGGTCGGAAGGCTCATGGGTCGGTTCTCCTGGCGGTCAGAGGGCGTCGGCATCGAGTTCGCCGGTGCGGATGCGCACCACGCGCTCGAGCGAGGTGACGAAGACCTTGCCGTCGCCGACCTTGCCGGTGCCTGCGGCCTTGGCGATGGCCTCGATCGCGGCGTCGAAGGTGTCGTCGGCGACCGCGCACTCGATCTTCAGCTTGGGCAGGAAATCGACCACGTACTCCGCGCCGCGGTAGAGCTCGGTGTGCCCCTTCTGGCGGCCGAAGCCCTTGACCTCGGTGACGGTGAGGCCGGTCACGCCGGCCGCGCCGAGCGCCTCGCGGACCTCGTCGAGCTTGAACGGCCGGATGATGGCGGTGATCAGTTTCATGGAAGTCCTCCGTTGGAATGCGGGCATCGCGCCGCGGCGCCGGCGGCGGGCGGCGGCGAGACGGGCGGTGGTGGCGGGATCGGGCGACCGGTGCGGGCCGGCGGTGGCGCGCGCAGCGCGCGGCGGCGGGCTGCCGGAGCCATTCGCGGCCCGGCGGACGGGCGACGCGGCGTGCGTCGGGCACGACGCTGCGGATCGCCGGGGAACGCGGCGGGCGATCGCCAGTGGCGAGCGGATGCCGGGCCGCACCCCGAAGGCCGCGGGCGAGGCGCGCTCGGATCGACGTGGCTGCATGCAGGCTCCCCGTGCGATGGAACCCCCCCGGTCGTCGCGATGCGCTGGCGCACCGCGTGGAAGTGTCGCGTGCATCGTCCGGGCGGGCCGACCGCCTCTGTCCCGGATGGTGCCTGGTCTTGGGGCGTCCCGGCCCGGTGCATCCTCGTGGCGCCGGCCCGCGCAGGCGCCGGCGCCACGAAGCTGCAGTCCGCACGGATCGCGCCCTGCGCGAGCCGTGTTCCCCCGGATCAAGCGATGGACTGGTGCGGGCACGCGGACGGGCGAGGAACGCGCACCCGTCCGGTGCCCCGCGCCGGTCCGGACAGCGGCCGGGGGAAATGGCCGATGCCCGGGTACCGGCGCAGCGTCAGACGGTGTAGTACAGCTGATACTCGAGCGGATGGGTGGCCGCGCGGAACTTGGTCACCTCCTGCATCTTCAGGTCGATGTAGCCGTCGATGAAGTCGTCGGTGAACACGCCGCCGGCGGTCAGGAAGGCACGGTCCTGGTCGAGCGCTTCCAGCGCCTGGTCGAGCGAATGCGCGACCTTCGGGATGCCCTTCTCCTCCTCGGGCGGCAGGTCGTAGAGATCCTTGTCGCTCGGGCCGCCCGGGTCGATCTGGTTCTTGATCCCGTCCAGGCCGGCCATCATCAGCGCGGCGAAGATCAGGTAGCCGGACTGCATCGGATCGGGGAAGCGGACCTCGATGCGGCGCGCCTTGGGATTGGCCACGTAGGGAATGCGGCACGAGGCCGAGCGGTTGCGCGCCGAGTAGGCGAGCATCACCGGCGCCTCGAAGCCCGGCACCAGGCGCTTGTAGCTGTTGGTGGTGGAGTTGGCGAACGCGTTGATGGCGCGCGCGTGCTTGAAGATGCCGCCCACGTACCACAGCGCGGTCTGCGAGAGGCCGCCGTAGCCGTCGCCGCTGAACAGGTTGGTGCCGCCCTTGGCCAGGCTCTGGTGCACGTGCATGCCCGAGCCGTTGTCGCCGACCAGCGGCTTCGGCATGAAGGTCGCGGTCTTGCCGTTGCGGAAGGCCACGTTCTTGATGACGTACTTCATCGCCAGCAGCTCGTCGGCCTTCTTGACCAGCGAGTTGAACTTGGTGCCGATCTCGCACTGGCCGGCGTTGGCGACCTCGTGGTGGTGCACCTCGACCTCGATGCCGATCTGCTCGAGCGTCTTGCACATCTCCGCGCGCAGGTCGTGCAGGGAGTCCACCGGGGGGGTCGGGAAGTAGCCGCCCTTGATGGTCGGACGGTAGCCGCTGTTGCCGCCCTCGTACTCCTTGGCGGAATTCCAGTGCGCTTCCTCGGAATCGACATGGAAGAAGGTGTGGCCCATTTCCACGCCGAATCGCACCGAGTCGAAGACGAAGAACTCGGGCTCCGGGCCGAAGAAGGCCTGGTCGGCGATGCCGGAGGACTTCAGGTAGGCCTCGGCGCGCTTGGCCACGCCGCGCGGATCGCGCGAATAGGACTGCATCGTCGACGGGTCGAGCACGTCGCAGACGATGTTGAGGGTGGGATCGGCGGTGAACGGATCGATGAAGGCGCTGCCCGCGTCGGGCAACAGCACCATGTCCGACTCGTTGATGCCCTTCCAGCCGGGGATCGAGGAGCCGTCGAACATCTTGCCCTCCTCGAACAGGCCGGGCTCGAAGATGGACACCGGGTAGGTGACGTGGTGCTGCACGCCGCGCATGTCGGCGAAGCGCAGGTCGATGAATTCGACCTTGTGATCCTTGATCAGCTTTTCGACGTTGTCGATGGACATCGGGAACTCGAGCTCCGGGGAAGGGAATGGCGCAGGAAGACAAGCAATCCCCGTGCCAACCGCAAGTCGTTGATTTCAGGAGCGCACGGGAGCTCTCCGGCGCACATTTGCACAAGAGCGGTGCACCATTGCGCGCGCCCCGCACCACTAAGGTGCAAGGCGGCGCACCCGGCCCGCGGGGTCCCGTTCTCGCCGGTCGCGTATCCTTGCGCCTCGCTCCCCGCCTGCCCGCCCGTGTCCGACCTGCTCTCCGCCCTGCTGCTGGGCATCATCGAAGGCCTCACCGAGTTCCTCCCCGTCTCCAGCACCGGGCATCTGCTGATCGCCCAGCACTGGCTGGGCGCGCGCTCGGACTTCTTCAACATCGTCATCCAGGCCGGCGCGATCCTCGCCGTCACCCTGGTGTTCCGGCAGCGGCTGTGGCGCCTGGCGACGGGCCTGCACCAGCCGGACCAGCGCGACTACGCGATGAAGCTGGCGGTGGCGTTCCTGGTGACCGCAGTGGTCGGCCTGCCGGTACGCCTGGCCGGCTGGGAACTGCCGGAGACGGTGACCCCGATCGCCTGGGCGCTGGTGCTGGGCGGGCTGTGGATGCTCATGGCCGAGCGCGTGGCCGAACGCCGCGGCGACGACAGCGCCTCGGTCACCTGGAAGGTCGCGATCCTGGTCGGCCTGGCGCAGGTGGTGGCCGGCGTGTTCCCCGGCACCTCGCGCTCGGCGGCGGCGATCTTCATGGCGATGCTGGCGGGGCTGTCGCGGCGCTCGGCGGCGACCGAATTCGTGTTCCTGGTCGGCATCCCGACCATGTTCGCCGCCAGCGGCTATGCCTTCCTGGAACTGTGGGCCGAGCAGGGCCTGGCCGGCGAGGCCTGGGACGAAGTCGCGGTCGCGTTCCTCGCCGCCAGCGCGACCGGCTTCGTGGTGGTGAAGTGGCTGCTGGGCTACATCAAGCAGCACCGCTACACCGGCTTCGCGCTCTACCGCATCGCCCTCGGCGGCCTGCTGCTGCTGTTCATGCCCTCGGGCAGCTGATCGCCCCGCAATTCCGCCGGCCGACGCCGAGGCCGCAGCCGGCGCGCGCAACCCCACGCGCGCATCTGATACGTTCGCACGCGCCCCTGTCCCGGAGACGCGCATGCGCCGCCTCGCCCTGATCGCCGCCCTGCCCCTCGCCCTCGCCGCCTGCCAGGCCGAATCCCCGGCCGATCCGCCCGCGGACGCCCCGTCCACCGAGACCGCGACCCCGGGCCCGCGGACCGCCGAGCGCGCGACGCCCGAACTGTCCGCCTACCACTGGCGGCTGACCGAAGCGCACGATGCGCACGGCCGTCGTCTCGACGCCCTGTTCGTGGACGGCGCCGAACCGCTCACCATCGACTTCGCGAACGGCCACCTGGGACTGTCGGGCGGCTGCAACCGCGGCAGCGCAGCCTACGCCGTGGAAGGCGACACCCTGCGCGTGCAGCAGTTCGTCAGCACCCAGATGGCCTGCGCCGACACCCGGCTGATGGCGCTGGACACCGCCGCCGCGGACGCCCTGCAAGGCAGTGCCGAGATCCGCCGCGAGCCCGCCGCTGGCGACCGCCCGCCGCAGCTCACGCTGGCCGGCACGCAGGGCACCCTGGTCTTCATCGGCGAGCCCACCGCCGAAACCCGCTACGGCGGCCCCGGCGAAATCGTGTTCCTGGAGATCGCACCGGAGCGCGTGGCCTGCCAGCACCCGCTGATCCCCGACCACCGCTGCCTGCAGGTGCGCGACGTCCGCTACGACGGCCAGGGCCTGCGAGTGGGCGAGCCGGGCGAGTGGCGGCCCCTGTACGAGGAGATCGAGGGCTATACCCACGAACCCGGCGTGCGCAACGTGCTGCGGCTCAAGCGCTTCGAACGCCCCGACGCCCCCGCCGACGCCTCGTCGTCCGCCTACGTGCTGGACATGACGGTGGAGACGGAGGCGGTTCGGTAGTAGGTACGGGATCGCAATCCGTTATACGCCACGCATGCCTTTGCGCACGGAGCGTGAGACAGTGTGTTTGTGTTGAGTATTTATCCGACAGTCCGCCCCCCTCATAGCTTCCTGAGGGGCGGACACCTGGGTCTTCAGTAGATTGGCGGTTACCACACCGTCCAAACCGAGCCGGAGAACCCAGATGTCCGCTTAATCCCAGCGCACCAAGCGCAAGCTCTCGCTGGCCTTCGCCAAGGTCTACACCAGCAAGACGCCGGTGACCGCCGCCGATACCCTGTACGAGCGCGTGCTGCCGTTCTACGAGGCGCTCGACGTGCCGGTGCGGGCGATCCTGACCGACAACGCCCGCGAGTTCTGCGGAAAGCCCGACAGCCATCCCTACGAGCTGCTGCTGGCCTTGGAGGGCATCGAGCATCGCACTACCAAGATCGCCACCCCGCGCACCAACGGATTCGTCGAGCGCATGAACCGTACGCTGCTGGACGAGTGCTTCCGCGTCGCAGGGCGCCAGACCTGGTACATCACCCCCACCGAGATCCAGCGCGACCTCGATACCTTCCTGCGCTACTACAACCTCTAACGCAGCCATCAGGGCTACCTCCTCAAGAGCCGCACGCCGGCTCAAGCCCTGCGCGAGGCGCTCAAGCGCAAGGCCCTGCCACCGATCGTTCCAGAGCCCGAGCAGACAACCGAAAACGAAGCTGAGAAACTCATCGCCTGACCGCCGCTACCGACGGCCCAGTGTCGGGTAATTACTCAACTTGTACGCCCCGCACCGTGCGGAGCTTCGGTGTTCTTACAGCGCAGCGTGGCAGATCAAGACCAGCCCTACGGTTCCTGCATCATCGTTGAACTAGGGTCGTTCTCGACAAGCGTTCCCAGATCAAATTTCCTGCTGTATGAGCTACGGCTACTGATGGTGACTTCATCCGAGCGAAAATTGCGGCCATCTTCGCATTCAGCCACGAAGTAGTAGGATTTCGGCCTCGGGCCAGCAACAACCATCATTGTTGTAGAGAAGTCAGCAGGGATATCCCTTGTTGGCGACTGCTCACCCGTCTCGGCTGAAACCATGCCAAGTTGGCACGGCTCACCCTGTTTATCCGCCAACCCCGGCGCTGGCACTGAGCCAGACACCCGAATAATCATATCGCCACCGAAGGCCGTGCATCCCGTGACCATCAATCCGCCCATGAAAATTGGCAGCGCCATCTTCATTTGCTGCACTCCTCCTTCTTCTGTTGCAGGCAGTCCTTGAGCGCCTGGGCATGGTTCTTAGAAAACGCATTTGCAGCATCCTCGAAGCGGTTTCCATCTGCTGATCCATTCCGCATGAACTCTGCCGCATAAGCCCTGCGAGACAACTCACCTGTATTCCACTGCCGCAGAACATGGTAGTACTCATGCAGAACCAAGCTGTGATCAGAAAAGAACTCATCGACTGATAAGGTAGGCGGAAGACGGATTGAGTTCCTTCGTGTCGTTATGAAATCGTTGTTGACGACAGTCTTATTTCTGACGTTCACGCCAGCGACTGACTCACCAAAAGTCTGCTCCAAACAATCCGCCATCGCGCCCGACGCGGGTGCCAAGCCGAGCGGATCAATGCGCGACATGGGATTCCCCCCCACATAGGCATACGTATTCAACCCACCCGCCAGCCCGATCGGGTCCGACTGCAGGTAGCGCCCGGTCCGCCCGTCGTAGTCGCGGAAACCGTTGTACCAGTGCCCGCTCTCCGCGTCGAAATACTGCCCGGGCAGTCCCAGGTTCAGACCGCCGATCGTGTCGCGGTCCACCCGGCGGTCGAACGCGAAGTTCGACGCGACCCAGCGGTGCACCTTCGCGCTGTCGGTCGCCACGATCGGGCGGCCAAGATGGTCGTTGTGCAGGTGGTACAGCTGGCCGTCCCGCACCAAGCCCACCGGCGTGCCGCCCAGCCACAGGTAGCTCGACCACTTGCCGTCGCTGTATTCGGCCAGCAGCGTGTTCTGCCCCGCGTACACGAACCGGCTGCTGCCCAGCGGGCCGCTCTTGGCCACCCGCTGATCCAGGGCGTTCACCGTGTACGTGGTCGTGCCCGCCGGATAGGTGCGCGTTTCGTAGTTGGGGCTCAGGTACGTGCTGGCAACGTCGCGGTGCAGTGTCTTCAGGCGGTTGAACGCGTCGTAGCCGTAGGTCGCGGTCGAGCCGCCCCACGACTGCGTGGCACGGTTGCCTCGGCCGTCGTGGCTGAAAGCGATGTCCGTCGCCAGCAGCCGGTTGCTGCCGGCGTCCACGAGGTACGGCTCGGGGTGATGCCAATGGTGGCGAGTCCGATTGCCGTTCGGGTCGTACTCGAACGCCTGGTTGCCCACCTGCGACTCGTCGCGCACCAGCCGCGAGAGTACGTCGTAAGACAGCGTGCGGCTGTTCCGCGGGCGCCCCCAGTCCAGGATCTGCACGATCTCGTCGGCGGCGTTGTAGTCGTAGCTGTGGCCGATCACGCTGGTGTCCACTCGACTCGTGAGCCGACCATCGAGGTCGTATTCGCTGGTCTGCGGCACGCCGTTGCCATGCGTCCACTGCAGCACCGCGCCGGTGGGCGAGTAGCGGATGTCGCGCACCACATCCAGGCTGGACTCGCCGATCAGCGCCTGCACCAGCGCCAGTCGGCCCTGGGCATAGCCGTAGCCGACCGCTACGCCGCTCGGATACGCGATACCGCCCAGCCGGCCGAGGCTGTCGTAGGCATAGGAGGTGTAGTCGTTGCTGCCCAGTCCCAGGTCGCGCGTGGCCGCAAGACGGCCATCGGGCCGGTAGCCGAAATTGCGCTGTCCACCAGGATAGGCGGCCACGCACAGGCGCCCGACGCCATGCTCGCAACCGTCGTAACTGAAGGTGCGCACCTCCGCTCCGCTGCCGATCTGGGTCGGCCGCCCCAGTCCGTCGTACTGGTAGCTCAGCGCGCTGCCATCGACCCGGACCATGGCCGTCAGCAGGCCCGCGGCGTCGTACGCGAACGTGGTCGTGCCGGTATCCGGGCTGTTCTGGCGCCGAAGCTGGCCGAAGCCGTCGTACTCGTAGGTGGTGGCGTTGCCCTTCGGGTCCACGACGCGGATCAGGTGATCCTGGACATCGTAGGCGAACGTGGTCACGCCGCCTGCGGCGTCGACGGCGCGGACCACGCGGCCGAGCGCGTCGTAGGCCAGGGTCGACGTCCGGCCGAGCGCGTCGGTCGTGGTCAGCAGGTTGCCGTTGCCGTCGTAGGTATACGCGATCCGCTGGCCGTTGTTGCCGCGGCGCGCGCGGACCCGGCCGAGTTCGTCGTAGTCGGTGTAGCTGCGGTAGACGACGTCGGACAGCGTGACCTGCTGCACCGCCAACGGGGCGAGTACCGCGCCCCCGCCCCGGGGGACGCAGGTGTAGCCGGGACCGCAGGGGGGTTCCGGCGGTGGCGGAGGTGGTGGCGGCGGCGGAGGGGGTGGTGGTGCCGGCGGGGGAGCGCTGGGCAGCGCCGGGATCTTGAACTGCCCCGACCGGGCGATCGTCGGATTGCCCGCACCGATCGGCGAAATCCCGTGGATGTGGATGGCCTTGCCGCCGTGCTGCTCGCGCATGGCCCGGGTGATGCCGATGCGGAAGCGATAGGCGTTGCCCGAGGCGCTGCACGCGCGTGCGACCGCCGACTCGCTCGACAGGTTGGCCGTCGTCGCCAGCACGCCGGTACCGCTGCCCGCGGGGCCGCCGGCGTAGACATGCACGTCGATCGACGCGTCGGAGTACAGCGAGCAGGCCCAGCCGCCGATCGAATATCCGTTGGCCTCGTCGCCGGTCACCCCGTCGATGATGCCGGTCACGACCGAGCCCGGTGGCGCCGCCGCGCTGCCGACGCGCTCTTCGATCGGCAGCGACATCGCGTTGTACACGGTCTGCCGCACCGCGTAGCCGCTGCCGTGCCGGGTGGACTGCGCCACCAGGCGCCGCGCGGCGTCGTAGGCGTAGACCGTCCGCTGCCCGTCGGGGTGCTCCACCGATTCCAGCAGGCCCGATTCGCCATAGACGTAGCGCGTCTCGACCAGCGTGCCCTCCGGCCAGTTGCGCTGGCTGAGGACGCGGCCGCGCGCGTCGTAGACGTATTCGGTCGCCTCGCCGTTGGGGCCGACCACGCGACCCGGTTGCCCGAGACCGTTGTGGGCCGAGTAAGTCGTCTTGTGGCCCAGGCCGTTCTCGGCGCTGAGCAGGTTGCCGAGCGCGTCGTAGCGGTAAATCGTCACCGACTCCGGGGTGCCCAGCGGACCGCGCTCGGTCACCGATGCCAGCATGCCGTTGGCATGGCGGGTATAGCTGTACGTGGTGCGCCGGATCTGCCCGGTCTGGCCGTGCGAAGTCAGGTCCTTGACCGAAACCGCCGCGACGCGGCCGTCGGCGGTGTATTCGTAGGTGGTTTCCTGACGGCCGACGAGCGTCTCGCGCAGGATGCGGTTGCGAGCTTCGTCCCACTGGTACTGAGTCGTGCGGGCAGCGGGCGTCCCGACCCCATCGACCACCCGCTGCAGCTGTCCGCGCGGGTTGTAGTCGAAGTCGGTCAGCCGATCCTCGAAATCGCTGACGATGTCGCGGTAGCCGTTGGCATCGTAGGTCTGTTCGCGATAGGAGGCCGGGCAATTGGGCGAGGCCTCGCCGGTCACCGAGACCTTGCGGCCGTCCTCGTACAGGTGCACGGTCTTGCGCCCGAGCGGATTCGTCTCGGTCACCCGAAGGCGGACCGGCCGGGGCTTGGTCGTACCCGTGGACATCGGCGCGACGATCGGGCCGGTTTCGCTGCGCGGCTGATAGCACACCTGTCCGGTGCCGGGCTGGTACTCGCACCAGCCGCGGCCCGGATCGTCGACGCCGGGAACGAAGCCGCCCGGCGGCGGCGGCGCGGGCGGTGGCGCGACCTGCTCCACCGCTTCGATCGCGTAACTGAAGGTGTGGCGGTCGGCCCCGCCGGCGTGCTCGCTGAGAACGGCGCGGCCTTGCGCGTCGTAGGCGAACGTCGAATAGCGCACGCCGCCGATCGACTTGCCGGTGAGCGCGCCGGGCCGGCGGCTGTCCTCGTAGTGGTAGCGGATCGTGGTCGCGGGGCTGCCCGGCAGCGTGGTGCTGGCCAGGCGGCCGCGACCGCTGCCGAAAACGTTTGCGTCGTAGGTGTAGGCGTACACCGCACCACCCGGATCGGTGACGCGCACGAGCTGGCGGTCCTGCCAGGTGAGCGCGATGCGCTTGCCGGAGGTATGCACCACTTCCTGCAGGAACTTGCCCTGGTAGTGGAAGTTCCAGGCGATGCCCTGCTCGTTCCTGCGTTGCAGGATGTAGCCGTCGGCGTTGTAGCGCTCGATCTCATGGGTTTCGCTGTGCAGCAGGTAGTCGCCGTTGGCCTCCCGGGTCACATAGGCCACCGGATGGGCCTTTTCTTCCAGCCAGCGGTCGCCCTGCGCATTGAGGATGAACTTGATGCGCCGCCCGTCCGGGCGCTGCGCCCAGAGCCAGCGGCCGCCATTGGAGGAGGCGAGCGAATAGTCGAGGTTGCTGATCCAGTGCCGGCCGAACAGACCGGTCGCGCTCCAGAAATGGTTGTAGGTGCGCTCCAGGTACAGGCCCATCTCGCCCCCGGCGGCGAAGTCGAGCTCGTGCTCGACCTTGTTGCCGGTGGACAGCACCACCGGATTGCCGGAGCGCTCCTGGTCGGCCTCGCAGGGCGAGGGATCGCGCTTGTCCTTGGTGTCTTCCTGCGCGCTCGATCCGGAGCTACCGGAGAACGTCGTGCCTAAGCCGCTCGGCGTATTGGACCAGAACAGGGCCGTCGACGTCGGAAACGATATGTAACGCGTTCCCTGAGCGACAACCGTCTCCAGGGTGTTGATGGATCCGTCTCCCGCGCCACCGCTACCGCCGCCACCTCCGCCGTTGTTGAGGTAGTAAACGGCAACCGGCCCCTTGTAGAAGTTCTCTCGCGCGTCCGCTCGGACGTCCTGGACCAGCGCATGGCCCGCCACGATCCCGGCGAGCAGGGATACCGCCAGTCGGCGGCCCCGCGTTTTCTCCCACTTCGTCCCTGCCCCCACAGCCCCACGCGCCGTCCCGCCGGCGCAAGCGTCGATCGCCATTCCCAAGCCCCTGATTGTTCCCCGGCGCATGGCGCCGGCCTTCCGTGTTCGGCCCGAGGGCCGTCCCCCAACGGCGTCGTGCGCCGTCGAGGCAGTCTATGCGGTCCTGGGCGGCTCGGGAATGGGGACGGAGGCGATCAATGGGCTCGACCGCGCCCGCCCCGCTGGCTCAGGCGCCAGCCTTCGGATTCAACGAATAGGTGCCGTGCACCGAGGCTTCGGCGAGCACGTGGCCGTGCATGGCGGCGAAGACCTCGGCGGCGCCGAAGTCGTCGGGCAGGTCCAGGCGCGGGACGTCGAGCGCGAACACGCGGAAGAAGTAGCGGTGCACGCGCAGGTCGTTGGGCGGTGGATAGGGACCGTCGTAGCCGCGGTAGGTGCCGCGCAGCTCGGCGTCGCCGGCGAACCAGCCGGTGTAGTCGTTGCGGCCCTGGCGCGCGCCGGCGGGCCCGGGCGGCGCGGCCTTGCCGCCGCGGGTGAAGCCGTCGCTGAAGCTGCCGGCGGCGATCTCGGCGACGTCGGGCGGGATGTCGGCCATCGCCCAGTGCACGAAGTCGGTGCGCGGCTGCTCGGACGGGATCTCGACGCCCGCCTGGCCGGCCATCTCCGGGCGCGTCGGCGCGTCCGGGTCGATGCACAGCAGGACGAACGAGCGCGTGCCCTCGGGCGCGCCGTCCCAGGCCAGGTGCGGGTTGCGGTTGCCGCCGAAGCCCTGCGGCGCGCCGAGCGCGAAATCGGCGGGGATCGGCTTGCCGCGTTCGAAGCTGTCGCTGCGGATGCGCATGGTGGTGTCCTCGATCAGTGGTCCGGATAGCCCAACCGTACCGCGACCGGGGTGAGCGTCGCGAACGGGCCGGCCAGCGACCCGGCATAACGGCGCCAGTGCCCGGCGGGGAAGCGGCGGCCGCCGAACAGATCGGGCGGCGGCGCGGGCAGGGCCACGCCCAGCGCCTCGCCGACCGACAGCGCGAGCGCGGCGGGATCGTTGACGGCGTCGTCGGTGCGCAGCACGCGCACCGGCTGCAGATCCTGCTCCAGCAGCGCGGCGACGTGCTCCAGGCCCTGCGCCAGCCAGGCCGCGCCTTCTTCCGGCGTGCCGAGCCGCAGCGGCACCGGCGAGCCGAAGGCGAGCCAGTTGACCAGCATGTCGCGCGGGTCGCGGATCACCATCAGCAGTTCGGCATGCGGCAGGTGGGCGCGGGTGACGTCGAGCAGGGCGTTGTCCCACCACAGCAGCCAGTCGATCAGCGCGCCGTCGGCGGCGCCGCGTGCGGCCAGCTGCGCGCGCCACTCGTCGTGGACGGCGCGGGGCGTGGTCTCGCCGCGCAGGAGGCGGCCGACGGTATGCAGGTTCTGCATGGGGTCGCGCGGCGGCGATGCGCCCAGGCGGTCGGCGCGGAAGGCGCCGACCACGCCGTCGAGCAGGCGGCCGACGTGCTCGTGGCCGGAGCCCGGCAGGCCGGCCATGAACATCAGCCGCGGCGCGCCGGCGGCCGGTTCGGCCCGGGCCGCGCGCGGCGCGTCGGCCGGCGACCAGGCCGGCAGCGCGACCAGCCGCTCGGCCCAGTCGGCGTGCATGCGCGCCCAGTGCGCCACCGCTTCGTCGTGATGGCCGGCGTTCTCGTGCGCCATCGCCGTCCAGCCCTGCAGCTGGCGGCGGCGCGCTTCGTCGCCGGCCGCGGTGGCGGCCTCCAGTTCGCGCAGGTAGGCGATCGCGGCCTCGGGGTCGCGCGCGGTGAGCAGGTCGAGCAGTTGCGAGTGCGCGCGCGGGTCGTCGGGCGCCCGCCGCGCGATCTCGCGCGCGGTGGCTTCCGCGTCGGCCGCGGCGCCGGCGGCGAGTTCGAGATTCAGCCGCGCCTGCAGCGGCGCGGGCGAATCGGGCATGGCCGCGAGCCAGCGCTCGACCAGCGCGCGCGCGGCGGCCGCGTCCGGCTCCACCCCGAGCCGCGCCTGCCACAGGGCCGCGACCTGCGGCGCGGTGGCGAGCGCGGCGTCGAGGGTCGCGCAGGCGTCGTCGCGGTCGCCCAGCGCCTGCCAGGCGCGCAGCAGCAGGTCGATGGCGACCACGTCCTCCGGCGTGGCGGCCAGCACCCGCTTCAGATGCGCGACCGCCTGCCCGGCGCGGCCCAGCCGCAGCGCCAGCGCGCCGGCGAAGCGCAGGTGTTCGGGCGAGGGCGACGCGCCTTCCAGCGCCGGCGCGATCTGCCGGGCGGCGTCTTCCGGTCGCCCCTGGCGCAGCACGATCTCGGCCAGCAGCCGGCGCGAGGGCAGCGCCTGCGGGGACAGGCGCAGCAGCCGCAGCAGGGTCTGCTCGGCGAAGGCCAGGTGGTCCTTGGCGATGTAGGCGAAGGCGAGCGCGTTGAGCAGTTGCGGATCGTCGGGCGCGCGCTGCGCGGCCTGCGAGAGGATCGACAATGCGCGATCGGACTCGCCGCGGCGCAGCGCGATCATGCCGCGCACGGTGGACAGCGCCGGGTGTCCTTCGCCGAGGCGCGCGGCCAGGGTCGCCAGGCGCTCGGCCTCGTCGAGGTCGCCGCGGGCGATCGCCAGCTCCGCCTGCACGATGTAGGCGCCGAAGCGGTTGGGGTCGAGTTCGAGGGTGCGCGCGAGCGAGGCCTGCGCGCCTTCCAGGTCGCGGGCGCCGAGCAGGGCCGCGGCGCGCTGGAAATGCAGGCTGGCGTCCTCGGGCGCGAGCGCGATGGCGCGGTCGAAGCTGTCGAGCGCCGCGGCGTGGTCGCCGCCGGCGCGCTGCGCGGAGGCCAGCAGCTCCCATGCGCGCACGTCGTCGGGGTGGGTTTCCAGCACGGCGCGGGCGGCGGCCGCGGCCTCGTCGTGGGCGCCGCGGCGCAGGGCGTCGAGAATCGGGTCGTGCATCGGGTGCGGATCCGCAGGCGACGGCCGGGCGGCCGGGCCGGCCATTGTACGGAAGCGGCCCGGCTCGACGCGGGCGAGCGCGCTACCGCGCGCCGTCCAGGCGCGCGGCCACCCAGCGCTCGGCGTAGCCGTCCAGGCGCGCGTTCTCCAGGAAGCCGCAGTGGCCGCCCCAGCGCGCGATCTCGATGCGCAGCAGCGGGTGGTCGGGCAGCGCGCGGAAGCCGTCGGCGGGGATCACCGGGTCGTCCTCGCTGGTCAGCACGTGGGCGGGCACCTGCAGCGCGGCCAGCCGGTCGCCGGCGATGGCGTAGCCGGCGAAGTAGGCGTCCAGCGAGCCGAAATCGGTGTGCCGCAGCACCAGCCATTCGGTGAGCTCGCGCATGCCCAGGCGCAGGGTGGCGTCGTCCACCTGCAGCCGCTCGGGGAACAGGGCCCGCTTGCGCAGCAGCGACTCGCGCCACTTCTGCTCGAAGTGCCGCAGGTACAGCGGCATCCCCTCCTCCATCTTCACCAGGGTCAGCGCGGGATCGAGCACCGGGCACACCGCCGCCACCGCGGCCAGCGGCAGGCCGGCCTGCGGCGCGCGCAGCGCCAGGCGCAGGGCGAAGTTGCCGCCGAGCGAGAAACCGGCCGCAACCAGCGGCCGCGCCGGGAAGCGGCGGGCGATATCGAGCGCGGCCTGCACCACCTCGTCGATGCGGTTGGAGTGGAACAGTTCCTCGTTGAGGTGGTGGGTGGGGCCGTGGTCGCGGAAGTTCAGCCGCACCACCTCGTAGCCGCGCCGCAGCAGGTGCGCGGCGGTGAAGCGCATGTAGCTCGACTCGGTGCTGCCCTCCCAGCCGTGCAGCAGCAGCGCGAGGCCGCGCGCGCCGCCGCCGGGCGGCGCGCTGTGCAGCCCGAGCAGGCGCACGCCGTCGCCGCCGTCGAACAGGTGCTCGGTGGCGACCGCGCCGGTGGCGGCCAGCGCCTGCGCGCCGCGGCGGCGGCGCCAGGGACTGGTGCCGAGCGCGGACTGCAGGTGCGGATTGCGCAGCCAGCGCGGCGGCGCGTAGACGCCCGGGGGCGCGGACGGGCTAGCCCGCATCCGCCTCGGCCCGCTCCTGCGCGCGGCGGGGGCGCCGGCCGGGCGCCTGGCCCATCGCCTCCAGGATGCGTTCGCGCGCGACCTCGGCGATCCGCCGGCGCCCCTCGGCGTCGCCGGGCAGCACCGGCGGCAGGAACACGATGTCGGCCGAGCGCGACGGCTCGCCGAGCAGGCGCAGGAAGTTGGCCGCGAAGCTTTCGCGCGCGCCGAACGCGACCACGGTCTGCGCCTCGCCGTGCGCGCCGTAGCGCAGCGCCACCGGCTGCACCGGCACGCCCGCCTCCACCGCGGCCAGGAAGATGCGCGCGTGGAAGGGGCCGATCTCGCGGCCGTCGCGGGTGCGCCCCTCGGGGAACACGCCGACCGACCGGCCCTCGCGCAGGCGCGCGCGCATTTCCTCGAGCACGCCGCCCAGCGATTCCTGGTTGCCGCGCTGGTGGAAGATGGTCTCCCCGCGCGCGGCCAGCCAGCCGACCACCGGCCAGCCGGCGATTTCCTTCTTCGCCACGAAGCCCATCATCCGCTGGCTGTGCAGGGCGACGATGTCCACCCAGCTGACGTGGTTGGCCACGAACAGCGTGGCGCCGGGCAGCGGCGTGCCGACCCGGCGCACGCGGAAGCCGAACACCCGCATCAGCCCGCCCTGCCAGGCGCGGATCATCCGGTGGTCGAGGCGCTCGCCGCCGGCGACCCGGATCCGGCCCACCGGCAGCAGGATCGCCAGCAGCACCACCGGCAGGTGCACCAGCACGTGCCACAGCAGCAGCGGCACGCGCCAGGCGTAGCGCAGCGCGCGCGCGCCGCGACCGGCGGAGACGGCGGTAGAGGATGGGGGCTTCATCGATCGCTGCGGCCGGCCATTCAGGATTCGCCGGAAGGGGCTGCGATTATGGGCCAGAAGCGGCCGGTGCGCCGGTCGGGGCGCGTCAGCCGCCCGGCGGGCGCGGGATCACCGCCAGGGTGAGGCGCGAAATGCACACCAGTCGCCCGGCCTCGTCCTCGATGCGGATGTCCCAGACCTGGGTCTGGCGGCCGATGTGGAACGGACGCGCGGTGGCGGTGACCGTGCCGTTGCGCACCGCGCGCAGGTGGTTGGCGTTGATCTCCAGGCCGACGCAGGCACGATCCTCGTCCAGCGCGAGCATGCCGGCGGTGCTGCCGACGGTCTCGGCCAGCAGCGCCGAGGCGCCGCCGTGGAGCAGGCCGTAGGGCTGGCGGGTACGCGCATCGACCGGCATGGTCGCGCGCAGGAAGTCGGGGCCGATCTCGGTGAAGACGATGTCCAGCGGCTCCATGGCGGTGCCGCGCGACAGGGCATTGAGGGCGTCGAGATCGAGACGACGGCGGAACGGGGAGGCGGCGGGAGCCGGGGAATCTGCCTTCATCGCGACAAGATACCGGGGCCGGCCGCGTCCGGCCAGCGTCGTGCGTGCCCCGTCAGCCGATGCGGAAGCGGGAAACGGCGGAACCGGCGGCGTAGCGGCGGTGGGTGTAGCCGCTGCTGCGGCCGTAGCCCTGGCCGGAGTCGCGGACCGGGCGCTCGCGGCGCGCGGGGCTCGCCGGGACGGCGGGGGCAGGCGGAGCGGGATTGGCAGTACGCATGGCGATGGCCTCGGAGAAGGGGGGGGGCGGAACGGTTCAGGACAGGCGGAAACGCGACGCCATCGCCGGGACGGCGGCGTAGCGGGCGGCGTGGCGGTAGCCGCTGCTCTCGCCGTAGCCGACGCCGAAGTCGCGGGCGCGGCGGACGTTGCGGGGGAC
Source organism: Luteimonas huabeiensis HB2 (assembly GCF_000559025.1). Classification (GTDB taxonomy): domain Bacteria; phylum Pseudomonadota; class Gammaproteobacteria; order Xanthomonadales; family Xanthomonadaceae; genus Luteimonas; species Luteimonas huabeiensis. The sequence goes on from NZ_JAAN01000045.1 coordinate 21,272, forward strand.
GGCGGACGGCGCCAGCAGGCGGGCGGCCTGGAGGGCCTGGGCGAGCAGTTCGCGGCGGGCGGAAGCGGCGTGGACGTCGTACATGGCGATCTCCTTTGGGGATGTAGTGCTGCGGTGTGCTGGTAGACTACAACACCACAACGATAAACCATGTGCCGGAAGTCATGGGATGCGGGGCACCCCTCATAAGTCGTTGTTCCGACTGGCCGAGCGGGCGCGAAAACGGCCCCCGGCACGGCGGCGGCCGTGCGGTTCGCGCGGCCGGTCCTGGATGGATGCTCGCGGCGGGGCGAAGGTTGCGGCGGGCGCAGACCCTGCGCAGGCGCCGGGCCGTCGCGTGCCCGCGCGGGGCTTCAGAGGATCGGGGCGAGCCCGGCGCCGAAGGCGGTGAAGATGCGCGTCAGCAGCGATTTCATGCCCAGGCTGACCTCGGGGAAGTCGCCGACCGGCTCGTAGCAGCGGCGGAAGCCGGGATCGTCCGGCGGCAGCGGCAGCGGGCAATCCGGGCCGGGCACGAACTCGTAGCTGGTGGCGTAGCGCACCGGCCACAGGTCGAACACCGGCAGGTGCTCGGACACCTTGGCCAGCGAGTACTCCAGCCCCGAGAACACCGGCGGCTTGTCGCGCGGCGCGATCACCCAGGAATTCTCCGGCCGCATGTCGTTGCGGATGCTGGCGGCCAGCGCCTGGGCGAAGGTCGCGTCCTCGATCACCACCGCGCTCTCGGTGTTGAGGTTGTCGCCGCGCGGGTCGAAGTTGTGGGTGCCGACCACGCCGATGCGCTCGTCGATCACCAGCGACTTGGAATGCAGGCCGATGCGCAGCCCGGCGCGGCGCAGCGGCACCGGCCGGTTCACGCCGACGCCGGCGTAGCGCAGCGCCGAGTACTCGCTTTCCAGCGGCAAGCGTTGCTGCTGGGTGCGCTGACCCGGCGGCAGCGCCGCGGACGATCCGCGCCCGGGCCGCGCGCGCGGCGAGGCGCTGGCATCGGCCGGCGGCCGTGCGCCCCGCGCCGCCGTCTGACCCGCATCGTCGCGGTGGGCGGCGTCGAGGTCGCCCAGCGCACGCGCATCGGCGTCCTCGGCCAGTCCCCAGCCCGGCGCCAGCGCGCGGGTGGCGTCGAGGTCGATCGGCGCGTTCTGCGGGAACGGCTTGTATTCGTAGATGTGGAAGCCGAAGTCGCGCAGGTAGCGGCGCTTGTACTTGAACGACATCGCGTAGGTGATGAAGGAGTCGGTCGCGGCGAGGCTGTTGGTGGAGATCGTCACCTGCGGCCCGTCGGGCCGGTCGTGCAGCGCGCGGAACATGTGCTGCGCCGGCTGCGACAGGACCAGGTAGGGCGTCTGCAGCAGCACCTCGCGCTCGGCCGATTCGATCAGCTCGCGCATGCGCCCGGTGGAAGGCGCGACGCGCTCGCTGCCGGGCCGGTGCTTGTCCGGGGTGTCGGCGATGAACTCCACCGCGCCGACCGGGATCGCGGCATCGATCAGCCGCGCCTTCAGCAGCAGCGGATCGTCGGCCTGGCGCGAGACGGCCGCGACGCGGTCGGGCGCCTCGAACGGCTCGTGCGGCATCGCCGGCGCGCCCTCGCGCAGCAGCCGCCGGCCGACGTCGCTGAGCTGGGCGACCGGCACGCTCAGCGGCGCGTGCCAGAACGCGTCGAAGTTCGACCGCATGACCCGGGTCACCGGGCCGCCGACCAGGATGTCGCGGTCGCGGAAGTTGTAGCTGGCGTCCCAGTCGAAATAGGTGTCCTGGTAGTTGCGCCCGCCGGTGACGCCGACGATGCCGTCGACCAGCAGCATCTTGTTGTGCATGCGCCGGTTGAGCTGGCGCCAGCAGCAGGCGGCGGCGGCGACGTACATCGGGTAGCTGATGCGCGCGCGGCCGAGCACCGGGTTGTAGACCTTGAGCTCGAAGTTGACGTGCGCGGCGGCCAGCGCGGCCAGGGTGTCGACGCTGCGCAGCGCCGAGAGCTGGTCCACCAGCACGCGCACGCGCACGCCGCGGCGGGCGGCCGCCAGCAGCTCGTCCAGGACCAGGTGGCCGGCGTCGTCCTCGTCGAAGATGTAGGTCTGCAGGTCGATGGTCTCGCGCGCGCTGCGGATCAGGTCCAGCCGCGCCAGCAGCGCGTCCTGGCCGTAGTCGAGCAGCAGCGCGTAGTGGCGCGGCGCCTCGGGCGCGCTGGCGACGTAGGCGCGCGAACCCAGGGCGCGCAGCGGCGAGGGCCGCGCGCAACGGGTGGCGGGGTCGTCGCAGTCCAGCGCGGTCTGCCGCGCGGCCTCGGCCACGCGCTGCGCCTCGGCGCGCTGCACCGGGCCCAGGCCCGCGCACCCCGAGGCCGCCAGCGCCAGCAGCGCGAGCAGCAGACCGCGCCCGAATGCGGTCACGGGGCGTCCGCCTCCCGGCCGCGCAGCGCGAGGCGGAATTCGACGCGCTCGCCCAGCGCGAAGCCCCAGCGGTCCATCGCGTAGTCGCCGCGATCGACGGTGCCGGCGGCCACCACCGGGCAGTCCAGCACCGGCCGCTGGCAGGCGGCCGGCTCGATGCGGAAGGTCTCGCGCCGCTGCACGCCGCGGATCTCCAGCACGCCCACCAGATCGCCGCCGGTGCGCACCAGGCCCTCGTCGAAGGGATCGGAGACGAACGCCACGTGCGGGTGGCGGCTGGCGTCGAAGAACGCCTCGCCGCGGGTCAGCCGGGTGTAGCGGGGATGATCGACGATCTCGACCTCCCGCGCGGACAGCTCCAGCCGCACCTGCTTGCGCCCGTCCTCCAGGCCGCGCACCTCGCCGCTCAGCTGCGGAAACCGCCCCTCCAGGCGCTGGCCCCAGCGCGTGCGCAACAGGAAACCGGCCTCGGAGCCGTCGGCATCGATGCGCAGCGCGCCCTGCGCGACCGCCGCCGCGGGCCAGGCCATGGGCAGCGCCAGCAGCCCGGCGCACCAGCGCGCCAGGCGGCGGCTCACGGCCACCAGAACGCCGACAGGCGCGCGCTGCCGGGCTCGATCGGCGCGCCGTCGTCCACGAATTCCAGTACCGCCACCCCCGCCGGCGGCATGCCGCGGTAATCGCCGGACTGGCCGCTGTGCAGCAGCGCGGCCAGCCGCTCCAGGCCCGGGTTGTGCCCCACCAGCAACACCCGTTCGGTGTCGCGGTAGCGCTCGAGCAGCAGCGCCAGCGCGCCGGGCGTGGCCTCGTAGATCGACGATTCCAGCCGTTGATCGACGTAGCCCACGGTGGCGAGCACCACCTCCAGCGTCTCGCGGGTGCGCCGCGCCGGCGAGCACAGCACCTGGTCGGGCACCAGCCGGCGGTCGCGCAGCCAGCGCGCGGCGGCCTCCGCCTCGGCCAGCCCGTCCGCCGACAGCGGGCGGTCCAGGTCGGACTGCCCGGGCAACGCGGCTTCGGCGTGGGCGTGGCGGAGCAGGATCAGTTCGCGCATCGGGCGGGGTCGGGGGGAAGGTTCGCGGTGGAAGGTACAGGATCGCGGCTGCGCGTTGCAGGCGGCGTCGCGCGGCGGGTCCGGGGGGCGGACGGCCGCCTCAGCCGCGGCGGGTCCACTTCAGCAGCGGCGCCCAGTCGGCCTGGTGCTCGCGGACCTGCCGCGACTGGTAGTCGAACAGGCTGCGCCCCAGCGCCACCAGCACCACGTAGGCCTGGCTGTCGCGCAGTTGCGCCACCAGCGGGTACGGCCACTGCGCCAGCAGGGCCATCGCCTGCTGCGAGGCCGTGGTCCAGGGGCGCAGGCGGTTGCCGACCAGGCCCACCCGCAGGTCGCCCTTGCGCACCCGCGGGTGCCCGGCCAGGCCGTTGAGGAAAGGCACGGTGGCGTCGATGTCCAGCGCGGAAGGCAGGACCGGCACCACCACCGCGTCGGCCCGCTCCAGCCACGGTTCCAGATCCTCGCGCATGGCGCCGGCGGCGCCGTCGATCACCACGGTCTGCGCGTCGTCCGGCACCGACTTCCACGCCTGCTTGCGCCGGCGGCTGCCGTCCACCGGCAACACCGCGCTGTCGAGCTCGGCGCGGCGTTCGGCCCAGCGGATCGACGAGCCCTGCGGGTCGGCATCGATCAGGACCGTGCGCCGGCCGGCCAGCGCCGACTCCGCCGCGAGATGGGTGGCGATGGTGGTCTTGCCCACGCCGCCCTTCGAACCGGCCACCAGGATCGTCTTCATCGCGCCCTCCGGTCAGTGCCTGCCGGCAGCGTACACCGGCTGCCGCCGCCGGGGCGACCGCGCGAGCGGGGCGGAACGTCCCGGCGCCGCTGCGCGCGGCGGCGAAACTGCTATCGTCGGTCGGGATTCGGGGGACCGCATGAGCGAACTGCAGGACCTGGTGGCGCTGATCCGCGCCGATACGCCGCTGATCGTGATCGAGACGCCGGACGAGCCCGGCGTGGTGGCCCTGTTCCGCCAGACCCTGCGCCACGTCTGGCGGGCGATGTACCGCTGGACGATCACCGAAGGGCTGCGCCGGCTGGACCTGGACCGCGAGGACGCCGCCGAGACCGCGCCCGACACCGGTGCCACCCTGCAGGCGATCCGCGGCGCGACCCAGCGCGGCGTGTACCTGCTGCTCGATTTCCACCCCTACCTGGACTACGCCGGCACCCAGCGCCAGCTGCGCGACATCCTGCAGCGGCGCGACTGCCTGCCGCACGTGATCGTGCTGGTCGGGCACCGGATCGAGCTGCCGCCCGGCCTGGAGGCCAAGGCCGTGCGCTACCGGCCGCGCCCGCCCGACGCGACCGCGCTGGCGCGGCTGGTGCGCGAGGTGGCCGAAGCCTACGCCGCCGAGCACGGCGGGCGGCGGGTGCGCACCGACGACGCGACCATCGCCCGCATCGCCGCGAACCTGCGCGGCCTGAGCCTGCCGGACGCGCGCCGCATCGCCCGCCACCTGGTGTTCGACGACGGCGCGCTCGGCGACGACGACCTGCCCCGGCTCAACCGGCTCAAGTTCGAGCTGCTCAACCGCAGCGGCCACCTGCACTACGAGTACGACACTGCCCGCTTCGCCGACGTGGCCGGCGCGCGCCGGCTCAAGCGCTGGGTCGAGCAGCGCCGGCGCGCGTTCGTCGAGGGCGACCCGCCGCCGGGCCTGGACCCGCCCAAGGGCGTGCTGCTGCTGGGCGTGCAGGGCTGCGGCAAGTCGATGCTGGCCAAGGCGGTGGCCGGGGCGCTGGGCGTGCCGCTGGTGCGGCTGGACTTCGGCGCGCTCTACGCCAAGTACCACGGCGAGACCGAGGGCAACCTGCGCACCGCGCTCGCCTCCATCGAGCAGCTCGCGCCCTGCGTGCTGTGGATCGACGAGATCGAGAAGGGGCTCGCCGCCTCCGGCGAGGACGGCGACGGCGGCGTGTCCAAGCGCGTGCTGGGCTACCTGCTGACCTGGATGGCCGAGCGCCGCTCGCGCGTGTTCCTGGTCGCCACCGCCAACCAGGTCCACGCGCTGCCGCCCGAGCTGCTGCGCAAGGGCCGCTTCGACGAGATCTTCTTCGTCGACCTGCCGGGCGCCGACGTGCGCCGCGAGGTGTTCGCGCTGCACCTGGCCGCGCGCGGCTTCGACCCGGCCGCGTTCGACCTCGAGGCGCTGGCGCAGGCTTCGGAAGGCTTCTCCGGCGCCGAGATCGAGCAGGCCATCGTCTCCGCCCTGTACGCCGCGCACGCCGCCGAAGCCTCCCTCAACGATTTCCTGCTGCGCGCCGAACTGAAGCAGTCGCGCCCGCTGTCGGTGCTGATGCGCGAGCAGGTGGACGCGCTGCGCGCCTGGGCCGCAGCGCGCACGGTGCCGGCGGACTGAGGATCCGCCGCGCACGGTCGCCATGCTGGATCGATGCGATCGCTCAGCCGCCGCAGGATCGCGCCGGCGCGTCGGCGACCGTACGGCTCAGCGCGCCGGAGGATCGAGCGGGATGCCGGCTTCGCGCAGTTGCCGCTCGTCGAGCGCGGCTTCTCGGGTGCCGGCGGGCTCGGCCATCAGCAGCGCGGCGAAGGCATCGACGCCGCCGGCGGGCCGACCGGCGCTCAGGCGACCCAGCGCCACCATCTGCCAGTCGAAGCGGCGCAGGGCGGCGAGGGCGGCGCGCCGGGCCTCGGCGTCGCGGGCGAGATCGGCGGCGAGCGCCAGGCCGACGCTCTCCAGGGCGCGGGTGTCGGCGCGCTGCAGCGCCTGCGCGGCGTGGCGGCAGTCCTCGGCCTGCACCGAACCCGGGGCCTGCCGCGCCGCGGCGGCGCAGGCCTCGGCGAATGGCGCCAGCGCAGGCACGGCCAGCGGACCGAGCAGGCCGGTGCCGTGCAGCACCGCGTAGCCGTCGAGTCCGCCGGGCTGGCCGTCGCCGCCGATCAGCGCGGCGCGCTCGGCCTCGGTGGGCGGATGGCGACGCTGCGCCTCGACCAGTACGCGCACCTGCGCGTAGAGATGGCTGTCGGCGCTGCGCGCGCGGCGCGCGGCCTCGAAGCGCGCGGGCGCATCGACGTCGCCGTGCAGCCAAGGCACCAGGTTGGCCGGTTCCAGCTGCCGCCAGCGCGCCAGCGCCGCGTCGCGGGTGCCGGCGTCGCCTTCGGGCGCCAGGGCCAGCAGCGACAGCGCCACGACGTCCGTGCCCGCGCGCTGGAGGGCCAGCGCCCGCCACTGGCGCGAAGTCGGGTCGGCGCGCGGCACGGCGGGGTCCGCAGCCGCAGCCGGCGCCGCGCTCGCCTCGCGCAGCAGCGCCGCCAGCGCCAGCCCGCGCGGCTCGCCCTCGGCGGTCAGTCGCTCGGCCAGGCGCGCGGTATAGGCGCGGTGCGCGGCCAGCTCCGCGGCATCCGCGGCGGGTGCGCCGGCGGCGCCGGCGGGCCGGTCCTGGGCCGGCGCGGACACCGGCAGCAGCAGCCATGCGGCCAACAGCCCGGCCATCGCCTTGTGGATCGTCATCGTGGTCTTCCCCCTGTTCCCGATCAGGGCCGGCGGTCAGTAGCCGGCCGCCTGCCCGTCCTTGCGCGATTCGCTGGCGCCGACCCAGCCGCCGTGCGGGTTGACCATGATCGCCTGGTAGCCGCCGTAGGGGCCGTCGGCGAACTGCACCGAGTGCCCCAGACGCATCAGCGCGCGCACGGTGGCGTAGGGGAAACCGCTCTCCAGCTCGATGCGGCCGCCGTCGGTCATCGCCCGGTTCTGGCCGACCGGCTCGGTGGAGCCGTCGTGGTGGATGCGCGGCGCATCGCCCGCCTCCTGCAGGTTCATGCCGAAGTCGATCATGTTGATCAGGATCTGCACGTGCCCCTGCGGCTGCATCGCGCCGCCCATCACCCCGAACGACAGCCACGGCCGCCCGTCCCTGGTGGCGAAGGCCGGGATGATGGTGTGGAACGGGCGCTTGCCCGGCTCGTAGCGGTTGGGATGGTCGTCGCGCAGCACGAACTGCTCGCCGCGATCCTGCAGGATGAAGCCCAGCCCCGGCGGCGCCATGCCGCTGCCCATGCCGCGGTAGTTGGACTGGATCAACGAGACCATCATGCCGTCGGCGTCGGCGGTGGTCAGGTAGATGGTGTCGCCCTCGTCGAGCTGCGCCGGCGTGCCCGGCTGCACCTCGCGCAGCGCGCGCTCCATCGAGATCAGCGCGCCGCGCTCGCGGGCGTAGTCCTTGGAGATCAGCCGCTCGACCGGCGCCGGGTGGAAGGCCGGGTCGGCGTACCAGCGCGCGCGGTCGGCGAAGGCGAGCTTCTTGGCCTCCACGAACAGGTGCACGTGCTCGGGGCTGCCGAAGCCGTAGGACGCGAGATCGTAGGGTTCGAGCAGGTTGAGGATCTGCAGCGCGGCGATGCCCTGCCCGCTGGGCGGCAGCTCCCACACGTCCACGCCGCGGTAGTTCGTGGAGACCGGATCGACCCACTCGCCGCGGTGGGCGGCCAGGTCCTCGTAGGACAGGAAGCCGTCGTTGGCGGCGAAGTAGGCGTCGATGACGCGCGCGATCTCGCCCTTGTAGAACGCGTCGCGGCCGCCGTCGGCGATCTTCTGCAAGGTGTCGGCGAGGTTGGGATTGCGCCACATCTCGCCGGTGCGCGGCGCGCGGCCGTCGATCGTGAACTGCTCGGCGAAGCCGGGCCAGCGCGACAGCCGCGGCACCGAGCGCGCCCAGTAGTGGGCGATCACCTCGTGCACGGGATGGCCCTCGCGCGCGTAGCGGATCGCCGGGGCCAAGTTCTCGGCCATCGGCCGCCGGCCGAAGCGCGCGTGCAGCGCGAACCAGCCGTCCACCGCGCCCGGCACGGTGACCGGCAGCGGGCCGTGCGAGGGGATCTCGGTGAGGCCGCGACGGCGGAACTCCTCGAGCGTCAGCGAACGCGGCGAACGGCCGGAGCCGTTGTAGCCGTGCAGGCGCTGCGTGGCCGGGTCCCAGACGATGGCGAACAGGTCGCCGCCGATGCCGTTGCCGGTGGGCTCCATCAGGCCCAGCGCGGCGTTGGCGGCGATGGCCGCATCCACGGCGGAGCCGCCGGCCTTCATGACGTCGAGCGCGATCTGGGTGGCCAGCGGGTGCGAAGTGGCCGCCATCGCGTGCGGCGCATAGACCTCGCTGCGGGTGGCGAAGGTCTCGCCGGAGATGCGGTCGGCGGCGACCGCCGGCAGGGACAGGGACAGCAGCAAGGCCGCGGCGGCGCGGAGACGGCTCGGAGACATCGGGACTCGGACGGCGGACGAAACGACCGTCACGATACCAAGCCGGGCGCCCGTCGGGCGGTGCGCCGCCGCGAGCCCCAGGCCGTACCGGCCTTCAGCGAGCGAAAGCACCTACCCCCGCAAGCGGGGGGCACTCTGTTTTTCCCTTCCCCCGCAAGCGGGGGGGCATCCTGCTTTTTCCTTCCCCCACAAGCGGGGGAAGGTGCCGAAGGCGGATGGGGGCACGCGCGGGAGAAGGAACAACATGCGCCCGCTTGCGGGAGAAGGGATGACATGAGCCCGCTCGCGGGAGAAGGGACGATATGCGCCCGCTTGCGATACACCCTAGGGTCGGTCCCGGATTGCGGCGTCGCGCACCGGCGCGGCAAGGTCGCGGCAGGGATCCGAACGGGACGCCAGCATGGCCCTGACCATTTCCGACGGCGGCAGCGTCTCGAGGCTGCAGCCGCCTCCGCCCGAGCCCCCGCCCCATGCGCCGGCGCAGGTGCCGCGGCACGCGCCGTACCAGGGCGGCTACCGCGCGGAGATCAGCTACCCCCCCCAACTGGCCGCGATCGTCGGCGGCGCGGCGCCGCAATGCGGCCCCGCGGCGCCGACGCCCTACGGGCCGGGCGGGTTCTCCAGCTATGTCGCCGGCACCCAGGCCCGCGAGCTGGACGTCGACTTCATGCGCATGTCCTACGCCACCTACGACGACGGCCCGCAGACGGTCTGCGGCTGGACCGAGGTCGGCCAGGACGAGCTGGAGGCGCTGGGCTGGAACGCCGACGTGCGGCTGGACGTGCCCGGCAGCCAGTTCCGCGCCGAGGTGTTCACCGACGGCCAGGGCAACTACGTCCTGGCCTACCGCGGCACCCAGGCCGAGGGCGCGCCGCTGACCGGGCCGGACTGGGAGACCAACTACGCGCAGGGCGCGGGCCTGGAGACCGACGAGTTCGACCGCCTCGCGCCGCAGGTCGCGCAGGAATTCCTGGAGACGCTGGGCCGGTACGGCGCGGACGGCGAGGTCGCCAACCTGGCCATCACCGGCCACTCGCAGGGCGGCGGGCTAGCCACGGTGGGCTCCATCGTCACCGGCATCCCGGCGGTGACCTTCGATGCCTCGGGCGTCCATCCCGACACCTTCGATCGCCTGGGCATCGACATCGCCGCCGCGCGCGAGACCGCCGCCGACGGCCAGATCCGCCGCTACTCGATGTTCGAGGACGTGCTGACCCAGCTGCAGGAGGCCTTCCCGCCGACCGCGCCGATGATGCCCGACGCGCTCGGCGCGCCGATCGTGGTGCGGCCGGAGGGCGAGCTCGACCGCAGCCTGGTGGAGCGCGCGCTCGACTACGCCGGCGCGCCCGACTGGCTCGATCCCGCCCTGATCGACGGCATCCCCGTGGTCCGCGACGTGGTGCGCGCGGCGATCAGCCACGAGCAGCAACTCATGATCGACACGATGCTGCAGCAGCAGCCGTGGCAGGCCGGCTACGAGAACCCCAGCACGCCCATCCGCGATCTGCTGGGCGCCATCCCCGACGCCATGCAGGACGACTACGCGCGCAACGTCGGCGACTTCGCGCGCGATGTGACCGGCGTGGTCGACGGCGCCTACGCGCGCGGCGACTACGTCGAGGGCACCGCCCGGATCGTCGGCGACTTCGGCGAGGGCTTCTTCAACTCCGCCGGTGACACCGTGGACGGCCTGGCCGATGCCGCCGCCGGCGGGATCGAGCACGGCAGCGCCGACGCGGCGCAGGGCATCCGCGACCTCGGCTGGGGCGGCTTCGGCGAGTTCGCCGCCGGCGTGGTCGAGGGCGGCGGCGGCGCGGTCGCCACCGGCGCGGACCGCCTGGGCGACGGCGTCGAGGCGCTCACCGACGTCGTGGGCCAGGGCGTCGAGACGCTGGCCGACGGCGTCGGCGACGTCGGCCAGCGCATTGTCGACTTCTTCCGATAGGCCCCCGCCGGGCGGCGGCCCTGCCGTCGCCATGGCCCGCGCCCCGGCGTGGCAGAATCCGGCCGTGAAGACGTCCTGGCCTTCCGCGGTGCTGTTGGCCGCCACCCTCGCCACGGCCTCCTGCCACGGGAGCTCCATGCAGACCGGTCCGTTCACCGATGCCGCCACCGCCCGTCTCGCCGATGCGGTGGAGGCGGGAGACGCCTACGTCGTGCGCACCCTGCTGTCGGAAGGGGGCGACCCCGATGCCGCCGGCGAGGGCGGGCTGAACCTGCTGCAGCACGCGATCTTCAAGCGGAGCCCGGAGGGGCTGGAGGCGCTGCTCGCCGCTGGCGCCGACCCCAACCGGCCCGGCTACGGCGGCAGCACCGCCATGCACACCGCCGCGCTGGTGGACGACCCGCGCTACCTCGACCTGCTGCTGGCGCACCGCGGCGACCCCGACGTCCGCCACGCCCGCAACGGCGAGACGCCGCTGGCGCAGGCCGTGGGCCCGCGGACCGACGCCACCTTCCGGCGCCTGCTGGCCGCCGGCGCCGACCCCAACCTCGCCGACGGCACCGGCAACACGCCCCTGCACCGCGCGGCCATGATCAACGCCGGCGCCCACGTGCTGGCGCTGCTCGAGGCCGGCGCCCACCCGCAGGCGCGCAACGCCCAGGACGCGAGCTTCCAGCGCTACTACTTCCGCATCCCGGACAACGTCCTCAGCGCGCGCGCGCGCGCCGAGCGCGCCGCGATCGTCGCCTGGCTGCGCGCCCACGAGGTGCCGCTGGAGGCGGGCACCGGGGGCTGAACCCGCGGCGGCGCCGGTCCGACCGACTCGGGTACGCCCTAGCTGCGCGCTGGTGTCCGCCCCGCTAACGTGGCGCGAAGGGAATTCAGCGTGGGAGCGAGGCCATGACCGTCCATCTCGACAATGCGTCGATCCTCCAGCGTTACCAGCTGCCGCCCCACTTGCTGCAGCCCGTCCAGGGCCAGCCGGCGCAAGCGCCGCAGGTGCCGTTCGCGGATCAGGTGCGGGGACAGGATCCCCAGCCCGGCATCGACAAGGATCTGGCGCTGCTGTCGCAGGACGTCTACCAGACCGACGCCTCGGGCCCGATCGGCGCGGCCGGGTGGACCCGGGTCGAGCACCTGCCGCCCGGCATCACCACGCCCCTGCAGAGCGACGCCAGCGGCTTCCAGGCGCAGATCTACACCGACGGCAACGGCAACTACGCGCTGGCCTTCGCCGGCACCGAGTTCACCAGCGGCGCGGACTGGCTCGCCAACCTCGGCCAGGGCCTCGGCTTCGAGACCGCGCAGTACCGCGATGCGATGGCGCTGGCGCAGGAGGCGTCCGCGGAGTGGGGCGACAACCTGGTCATCACCGGGCATTCGCTCGGCGGCGGCCTGGCCTCCGCCGCGTCGCTGGCGACCGGCAACCCGGCGGTCACGTTCAACGCCGCGGGCCTCAGCGACCAGACCCTGCGCGACCTGGGCTTCACGCCCAACGGCGCGCGCGAACTCGCCGCCGACGGACAGGTCCGCCGCTACACGGTGGAGAACGACATCCTGACCGCAGTGCAGCAGAACGGCTCGCCGCTGCCCGATGCGCTCGGGCATCAGCTGCAGCTCGAGAACACCCACTTCATCAAGGACCCCATCCGCGCCCACATGATGGATGCGGTGCTCAACGGGCTCGACGCCGGCGATCCGACCGTGGTCGAGCGCACGCCGCTGGATCGGGCCATCGAGCGCCCGGGCGAGGCGGCGCTGGATCTCGCCGGAAACGCGCTGCGCGAAGGCGGCGGGCTGATCGCCGACACGCTCGGCGACGGCGGCGAACTGCTCGCCGACCTTGGCGATTCCGGCCGCGATCTGCTCGACGGCCGGCCGATCGACGCCGTCGCCGGCGGCGTGGGCGACACGGTCGAGTTCGCCCTGCAGGGCAGCGGCAATCTCGCCAACCGGACCTTGTCGCTGGCCGGCGACACCGTCAATGCCGCCGGCAACCTGGCCGGCGGCCTCGTCCGCGACCTCGGCGAGCTGGTGGGCCTGAAGGACGCCGGCAACACCGCCGGCGGCTGGATCGAGAACGGCACCCAGTGGCTGGGCGACGGGCTCGACACCCTCGGCGGCTGGGCCGAGAGCGGCCTGGACACCGTGGGCGGCTGGGCGAGCGACGGCCTGAACACCGCCGGGGAATGGGCCCAGGACCGCTGGAACGACTTCAAGGCGAGCAACTGGAATCCCGGCAACTGGTTCTGATCCGCGAAGGCGGCGAACCCGCCGGGCGCGATCGTCGCGCTGCCGCGAGCGGGTGATCCGTACCATCGCCGTCGTCCACCGCGCCCGCCCCCTCCCCCATGAGCCGCCTTCCCCATCGCCGCCCCGTATCCTCCGCCCGGCGCCGGGCCTGGGCGCTGGTCGCCTCGTTTATGCTGGTATCGGGCGTGGCCTGCGCCCGACAGGGAGCCCCGTCCGTGGATGCGAACCAAGTCTTCTCCGATCCCCGCGTCGCCGAACTGGCCGATGCCGCCGCCCGGGGCGAATCCGGCGCGGTGCGCAGCCTGGCGGAGCAAGGCGTGCCGCTGGACGCGCGAGGCGATCGCGACGTCACCCTCCTGCAGTACGCCCTGCTCAACCAGTCGCTGTCCGGTCTCCAGGCCCTGCTCGAAGCCGGTGCCGACCCCGCGCAGCCCGGCATCGATGGCGATACCGTGGTCCACCTGGCCGCGATGGCGGACGATCCGCGCTACCTGGCGCTGCTGCTGCGCGAAGGCGCCGACGCCGATGCGCGCAACCCGCGGACCGGCGCCACGCCGCTGTTCTCCGCCCTGCGCGGCAAGCGCGAACCCCAGCTCGAGGCGCTGCTGGCCGCCGGCGCCGATCCCAACGCCGAGGACAGCGGCGGCAACACGCCGCTGCATCAGGCCGGCAAGTACAACGATCCCGGCCATGCGCTGAAGCTGCTCGAGGCCGGCGCGGATCCGACGCGCCGCAACGTCCAGGGCGCGACCTTCCAGCGCTTCCTCTTCAAGGCCAACGAGGCTGCGCTGAGCGTCGCCGCGAAGCGCGACCGCGAGGCGGTGCGCGCCTGGCTGCGCGCGCACGACATCGCGATCGAGGACGCCGGCTGAGCGGCCTCAGGGCCAGCCTGGCGGATCCTCCGCCCACGCCGCGCGTACCTCGGCCAGGGTGGCGCGCTCGTCGTCGCGCCAGCCGGGCAGCAGCGCCGGCCAGTGCGCGGCGTCCGGCCAGCGGTCGGGATAGGTCCGCACCGCGGCGGCGAACCAGGCGACCGCCTCGTCGCGGCGGCCGAGCCGCCACAGCGCCATCGCCAGCGTCGGCGGCAGCCAGTCGGGGGCGATGAAGCGCCCGTCCATCAGGCCCGCCCAGTGTTCGAGCGCGGCCTCGGTCTCGCCCAGCCGCAGCAGATCCCAGCCGTAGTTCCACTGGATCGTCTGCCGGTGCGCGCTGCGCGGCGCGGTGGCGTCCAGCGCCTGCCGGTACAGCGCGCGGCCGGTGTCGGTGCGGCCCTGGGCGATGGCCAGGTGCGCGAGCTGGGCGGCGGCGAGCGCGGCGTTGCGGTGGCCGCGCTCCATCATGCGCGCCATCCGCTGCATCGCGGCCTCGTCCTCGCCCTCCACCACCCGGATCGGCCGGGCGACCGCATCCTCGTCGAAATAGAACTCCCGGATCGCCGGGACGGCCTGCGCCTGCACCGCGCCGCACAGCAGCCACAGCGCCAGGCCCACGATCGCGCGAAACCCCATCGTCCTCTCCCCCGTTGGCGTCGCGCCGCATTCTAGCGGCACGGCGCCGGGGCGCCGGGGCGCCCGGGGGGCCGCTGATACAATCGCGCCCGGTTTTCCGGCCGTTCCGGCCGCCGAACCCGTCCCGGCCGCCGCCCGGCGGCCGCGCCATCCGGCAATCCCGCCATGGCCCGCCAGCGCCGCGCGCGCAAGCCCGAACGACGTCCGCCATGACCAGCACCGCCGAACTGTCCTCGCCCGATTCCGCCGGCACCGCGCTCACCCGCGGCGCGGTCGATCCCGACTACACCCTGGACCACAAGTACACCCGCACCCAGGGGCGCATCTACCTGTCCGGCGTACAGGCGCTGGTGCGGCTGCCGCTGATGCAGCACCTGCGCGACCAGGCCGCCGGGCTGAACACGGCCGGCTTCGTCTCCGGCTACCGCGGCTCGCCGCTGGGCGGCTTCGACCTGGAGCTGTGGCGCGCGCGCAAGCACCTGGAAGCGGCGCGGGTGAAGTTCCAGCCCGGCCTCAACGAGGACCTGGGCGCGACGATGGTCTGGGGCACCCAGCAGACCGGACTGTTCCCGGGCGCGAAGGTCGAGGGCGTGTACGCGATGTGGTACGGCAAGGGCCCGGGCGTGGACCGCAGCGGCGACGTGTTCAAGCACGCCAACGCCGCCGGCACGAATCCCCGCGGCGGCGTGCTGGCGCTGGCCGCCGACGACCACGCCTGCCGCTCGTCCACCCTGCCGCACGGCTCGGAGGGCGAGTTCACCAGCGCGATGATGCCCATCCTCAACCCGGCCGGAGTGCAGGACATCCTCGACATGGGCCTGCTGGGCTGGGCGATGAGCCGCTACACCGGCCGCTGGGTGGGCTTCAAGACCATCGCCGAGACCGTGGAGTCCTCGGCCTCGGTGGAGGTGGATCCGTTCGCGCTGGAGATCGCCACGCCCGGGGACTTCGAGCTGCCGCCGGGGGGCTTGAACATCCGCTGGCCGGACCCGCCGATGGAGCAGGAGATGCGCCTGCACCGCTACGCGGTGAAGGCCGCGCAGGCGTTCGCGCGCGCCAACCGGATCGACCGCGTGGTGATCAACTCGCCCAACGCGCGGCTGGGCATCGTCACCACCGGCAAGAGCTACCTCGACGTGCTGCAGGCGCTGGAATACCTGGGCCTGGACGCGCGCGCCTGCGCGGAACTGGGCATCCGCGTCTACAAGGTCGGCATGACCTGGCCGCTGGAGCCGGTGGGCATCCGCGCCTTCGCGCGGGGGCTGGAGGACATCCTCGTCGTCGAGGAGAAGCACGCCTTCATCGAGAGCCAGATGAAGGAGCTGTTCTACAACTTCGAGGGCCGACGGCCGTCGATCGTCGGCAAGTACGACGAGGACGGGCACTGGATCCTGCCCTCCACCGGCGAGCTGACCCCGGCCACCATCGCGGCGGTGATGGCGCGCCGCATCCAGAAGTTCCACGACTCCGAGCGCATCCGCGAGACCCTGCGCTGGATGGAGCGCAAGGAAAGCGCGCTGGCGCTTCCGCGCGCGCAGTTCCCGCGGGTGCCGCACTACTGCTCGGGCTGCCCGCACAACACCAGCACCCGGGTGCCGGAAGGCTCGCGCGCGCAGGGCGGCATCGGCTGCCACTACATGGTCACCTGGATGGACCGCCGCACCGACACCTACACCCACATGGGCGGCGAAGGCGTCACCTGGGCCGGGCAGGCGGCCTTCACCGAAACCCCGCACATCTTCCAGAACCTCGGCGACGGCACCTACTTCCATTCCGGCTCGCTGGCGATCCGCCAGGCGATCGCCGCCCAGGTCAACATCACCTACAAGATCCTCTACAACGACGCGGTCGCGATGACCGGCGGCCAGCCGGTGGACGGCACCCTGACCGTGCCCGACATCGCCCACCAGATGCGCGCCGAGGGCGTGCGCACGATCGTGGTGGTCAGCGACGACATCGCCAAGTGGTCGAAGCCCGAGATCTTTCCCGATGGCGTGGAGTTCCACGACCGCAAGGATCTCGATGCCGTGCAGCGGCGCCTGCGCGAGGTGCCGGGCGTCTCGATCCTGATCTACGACCAGACCTGCGCCACCGAGAAGCGCCGCCGGCGCAAGCGCGGCAAGCTGCCGGACCCGGCCAAGCGCGTGTTCGTCAACACGCTGGTGTGCGAGGGCTGCGGCGACTGCGGGCAGAAGAGCTTCTGCGTCTCGGTGCTGCCGCAGG
Organism: Luteimonas huabeiensis HB2; assembly: GCF_000559025.1. Classification (GTDB taxonomy): domain Bacteria; phylum Pseudomonadota; class Gammaproteobacteria; order Xanthomonadales; family Xanthomonadaceae; genus Luteimonas; species Luteimonas huabeiensis. The sequence continues at coordinate 37,867 of NZ_JAAN01000045.1, forward strand.
AGACCGAGTTCGGCCGCAAGCGCGCGATCGACCAGTCCAACTGCAACAAGGACTACAGCTGCGTCGAGGGCTTCTGCCCCAGCTTCGTCACCGTGCACGGCGGCAAGCCGCGCAAGGGCCGCAAGGTGGACGCCGCCGAGCGCCTGGCCGCGCTGCCGCAGCCGGTCTTCGCCAGCGATCTCTCGCAGCCCTGGAACATCCTCATCACCGGCGTCGGCGGCACCGGCGTGGTCACCATCGGCGCCCTGCTCGGCATGGCCGGGCACCTGGAAGGGCTCGGCTCGACGGTGCTGGACCAGACCGGGCTGGCGCAGAAGGGCGGCGCGGTGACCACCCACATCCGCTTCGCCCGCACCCCGGCCGACCTGCACGCGGTGCGCATCGCCGCCGGCGAGGCCGACCTGGTGCTCGGCTGCGACATGGTGGTGGTCAACGACTACTGGGCGCTGTCGAAGATCCGCGAGGGCCGCACCCGGGTGGTGCTCAACAGTTACGAAGCGATGCCCGGCAGCTTCACCACCCAGCCGGACCTGCGCTTCCCCGCCGCCGAGATCGTCGATGCGGTGCGCACCGCGCTCGGCGGCGAGGCCGCCGCCGGCGACGCGCTCGACGTCATCGACGCCACCCGGCTGGCCACCGCGCTGATGGGCGACGCGATCGCCGCCAACCTGTTCATGCTGGGCTACGCCTGGCAACGCGGCTGGGTGCCGCTGTCGTTCGAGGCGCTGATGCGCGCGATCGAGCTCAACGGCGCCGCGGTGGAGATGAACAAGACCGCCTTCGCCTGGGGCCGCCTGGCCGCGGTCGATCCCGCCGCGGTGCGCGAGGCTGCCGGCATCGAGCCCGCGCCGCGCTCCCCCGGCGATGTCCCGCACGTGCTCGAAGCGCTGCCGCCGGGCGAGTGGGAAGGCCACGAATGGGGCGCCAACGCCGCGCCCAAAGGGACGATGGCGGCCGCAGGCCGCGCACCGATGCCCCTCTCACGCCCTGCGGGAGAGGGGAGGACCATCGGCGGAGCCGATGGTGGGGTGAGGGCGACCGAAAGCGACAACGTCGCCTTCCTGCCCCTGGACGACCTGCGCCTGTCGCGCTCGCTCGACGAGGCCATCGCCCGCCGCGTCGCCTTCCTCACCGACTACCAGAACGCGAAGTACGCGCGCCGCTACGCCGGCTTCGTCGAGCGCGTGCGCAAGGCCGAGGCCGAGCGCGTCCCCGGCTCCACCGCGCTGACCGAGGCGGTGGCGCGCTACTTCTTCAAGCTGATGGCCTACAAGGACGAATACGAAGTCGCGCGGCTGTACACCAGCGGCGAGTTCCGTCGCCGGTTGGAACAGCAGTTCGAGGGCGACTACACCCTGCGCTTCCACCTCGCCCCGCCGCTGCTGGCGAAAAAGAACGATCGGGGCGAGCTGCAGAAGCGCGAGTACGGCCCCTGGGTGCTCAAGGCGTTCGGCCTGCTGGCCCGGCTGCGCGGCCTGCGCGGCACCCCGCTGGACGTGTTCGGCTACACCGCCGAGCGCAGGATGGAACGCCGGCTGATCGCCGACTACGAGGCGACCGTGGGCGGGCTGCTGGAGCGGCTGGACGCCGGCAACGTGGCCCTGGCCGCCGAGATCGCCGGCATCCCCGAGCGCATCCGCGGCTACGGCCACGTCAAGGAGGCCCACCTGCAAAGCGCCAAGGCGCGCGAGGCCGAACTGCTGCGACAGTGGAACGACCCGCTGCGGGTGGTGGCGCCGGCGCCGGCGCAGGCCGCCTGACCGCCGGGACGCCGGACGCCGGGACACGCGCCGCACCGGCACGAACCGGGGCCGGCGCGTCGGTCCGGAATCAATACCTTTATCTATTCACAATGATCCGATCATCGGCGCCGAATCCTTTCTATTTGGACGAGATTCCTCGCCTTCGCCCTTGACTATCCATTCAAGTATCTATTCAATCCAGGGATGCCCGATCCTCGCATCCCACGCTTGGAGCTGCTGCTGCGCGAGCGTGGGCTGCTGACCGCCCGCGAAATCGCGGCAGCGCTCGGCATCAGCCAACCGACCGTGTCGCGGACGATCGCCGCCGCGCCGCGCATCCTGCGCATCGGCCGCGCCCGGGCCACGCGCTACGCGCTGCTGCGCGACGTCGCCCGCGCCGGCCATCGATGGCCGCTCTATCGGCTCGACGCGCAGCAGCGCACCGAACAGCTCGGCGAGCTGCGGGCGCTGGCGGGCGGCGGGTTCCATTTCGAGCCCGCGCGGCCGCTGCCCGCCTTCCTCCACGGCGAATTCGCCGACGGCCTGTTCCCGGGCCTGCCCTGGTTCCTGGACGATCAGTGCCCGCAGGGGTTCCTCGGGCGTGCGTTCGCTCGCCGCCTGGCGGCCGACATCGGCGCGCCCGAGGATCTGGCGCGCTGGGGCACGGACGACGTGCTGCTCGCCCTGCTCCAGCACGGCCAGGATCTCCCAGGCGACCTGCTGCTGGGCGAACGCGCGCTGCGATCGGCCGCCCGACAGGCGCTCGACGGCGCCGGCGCCCTGCCCGTCGCGCAACGCGCCGAGCGCTATCCGGCGCTCGCCGAAGCGGCGCTGCGGGGCGACCCGGTCGGATCGTCAGCCGGCGGCGAGCAGCCCAAGTTCGTCGTCCGCCTCGACCCGGGCGACGGCACCGTGCGCGAGGCGATCGTCAAGTTCAGCGAGGCCGGCGACGCGCCGGCGGCGCAACGCTGGGCGGATCTGCTGCGGTGCGAGGCGATCGCGGGCGACGTGTTGCGCGCGCACGGTGTCGCGGCCGCGCAGTCCTCGATCCTGGTCGCCGGTGGGCGCACCTTCCTGGAATCGATCCGCTTCGACCGCACCCCGGACGGCGGGCGCCGCGGCTTCGTGTCGCTGGCCGCCCTCGACGCCGCGTTCCACGGCCACGGCCGGATCGACTGGTGGCGCTACGCGCCGCAGCTCGAACGCGAGGGCTGGATCAATGCCGACGCCGCCCGCCGACTCGCGGTGCTGGGCTGGTTCGGGGCGCTCATCGCCAACAGCGACATGCACCTGGGCAACGCCGGGCTCGTGCTCGACGATCGCCGGCCGCTGGCGCTCGCCCCCGCCTACGACATGCTGCCGATGCTGTTCCGCCCTGCGGTCTCCGGCGAGGTGGTCGCACGGCCCTTCGAGGTCTCGCCGCCGCTGCCCGAGCAGCGTGCGGAATGGTCGATCGCCGCGCGGGCCGCCGCCGAGTTCTGGCGGCGGATCGCAGATACCGGCGAAATCGGCAAGGCGTTCCGATCGATCGCCGCCTCAGCCGCCGCCCAGATCGACCGGGTGCGCTCCCGGCACGGCGACTGAGCGCTCGCCTTGCGCCGGTCCCTTCCCGCGCAAGCGGGGAGCACCCTGTTTTTCCCTTCCCCCGCAAGCGGGGAGCATCCTGTTTTTTCCTTCCCCCGCAAGCGGGGACCATCCTGTTTTTTCCCTTCCCCCGCAACCCGCTTGCGGGAGAAGGGCCCGCTTGCGGTGGACGGAACCGCTACGGCGCCGCAGGCCGAATGTCGATGCGGCCCAGGGCCCCGGCGCTCATCTCGCGCGGGCGGCGTCGGTCGCGGCGCGGCGGGCGCGGAACTCGCTGTCGGCGTCCCACTGCGGCCAGTCCTCGGCATCGGCCAGCGAGCGGGCGAGGCGGTAGACCACGCGGGTGTCCTCGGTCGGGCCGCGCATGTCCCAGCTGTCGTCGAACTCGTCGCCGGGCTGGTGATAGCGGTGGGCGAAGTAGTCCGCGCGCGCGGCGCGGCCGGCCTCGACGCCGCCGTCGAGCTGGTCCATGCCGGGGCCGATGGTGATCGCCGGCACGCCGGCCTGGGCGAAGGCGAAATGGTCGGCGCGGTAGAAGAAGCCGGCCTCGAGGTCGGGATCGGGCGACCAGCGCCGGCCCTCGGCCTGCGCGGCCGTCGCGAGGTCGCGCTCCAGCGAGACCTTGCCCGTGCCCCAGGACGAGATGTCGCGGGTCGGCCCGTCCGGGCTCCACATCTCCATGTTGAGCAAAGCGGCGGTGGTCTCGAGCGGGCGCAGCGGATGGGCGGCGTAGTGGTGCGCGCCCAGCAGGCCGTTCTCCTCGGCGGTCAGCGCCAGGAACAGCAGGCTGCGTGCCGGCCGCGGGCCCTGCGCGAAGGCGCGCGCCAGTTCGATCAGCGAGGCCACCGCGGTGGCGTTGTCGACCGCGCCGTTGATGATCGCGTCGCCCTGCGCATCAGGCTCACCGATGCCGAAGCTGTCCCAGTGCCCGGAGAGGATCACGGTCTCGTCCGGCCGCTCGGCGCCGGGCAGCAGGCCGGCCACGTTGTGGCTGCGGATGCGGCTGCGCTCGACGTCGAAGGCGATCGACAGGCGCGCGTCTTCCAGCGCGAAGCCGCGGAAGCCCGGCTGTTGCGCGCGCTGCTTGAGCGCGTCGAAGTCGTGGCCGGCGTCGGCCAGCAGCCGCGCGGCCGCGTCGCGCTGGATCCAGCCGCGCACGCGCAGGTGATGCGAGCGCGCGTTGTCGCGCACGATGTCGAATTGCGGCCCGGCGCGGCCGTTGCGCACGGTGGCCCAGGGGTACGCGGCCGGGGCGTCCTCGTGCACGATCAATACGCCGGCCGCGCCGCGGCGCGCGGCCTCCTCGTACTTGTAGGGCCAGCGCCCGTACCAGGTCATCGCGCGGCCGCCGAACGCGCCCTCGCCGGCCTCGAAGTCGGGATCGTTGACCAGCACCACGACGATCTTGTCGCGCACGTCCAGCCCGGCGTAGTCGTCCCAGTCCAGCTCGGGCGCGGTGATGCCGTAGCCGGCGAAGACCAGCGGCGCGTCGCGCAGGTCCACGCGGCCATCCGGGTGCAGGCTCTCCACCGCGATGTCCTCGCCGTTGGCCAGCGCGCGCTCGGCACCGCCCACGCGCAACGTCGCCGCCACCGGCCCGGCGATCGCGCTGCGCTCCAGGGTCACCGCCTGCAGCCAGCCGCCGTCCTCGCCGGCCGGCTCCAGCCCGGCGGCGGCGAACTGCTCGGCGATGTAGGCGATGGTCCGCGCCTCGCCGGGCGTGTTCGGGGCGCGGCCCTCGAACGCGTCGGAGGCCAGCACGCGCAGGTGCGCGGCGAGGCGCTCGCCGTCGATCGCCGCGGGGTCGGCGGGCGGCGATCCGGCATGCGCGCACGACAGGCCGAGGACCAGCGGCAACGCGAGGGCGGGGAAACGACGGATCATGCGGCGATCGCTCCTGGACTGGGATCGGCCCAGGATGCGCTACCCGCGCCGCGGAATCCACGCACGGGCCGGCTCAACGCCGCTTGCGGCGCTCGCGCTCGCAGCTGGCCAGGAACTTCAGCGCCGCCTGTTCCCATTGCCGCGGCCCGCGCGCGCCCGCCGCGGCGCGCTCCAGGCGACCGTCCTCCCAGCCCTCGAACACGCGCGGGTCGATGTACGCCTTGCGGCACACCGCCGGCGTGTTGCCCAGCACCCGCGCCACCTCGCAGATCGCCGCGTTGCGCGCCTGGTTCAGCGCCCGCTCGCTCGGCCGGCCGGTGCGCGGCGACGGCGGCGGCCGCGGGGTGCAGCCCAGGACGCGGAAGGCGTGCACGGTGCCGCCCCAGGTGCGGAAATCCTTGGCGGTGAACTGCTCCCCCATCGCCTCGCGCAGGTAGTCGTTGACGTCGCCGGAGGACACCGGCTGCAGCGTGCCGTCGTCGCCGCGGTACTGGAACAGCGCCTGCCCCGGCAGCTCCTGGCAGGCGCGCACCAGCTTCGCCAGGCGCGCGTCGTCGATCTCCAGGTCGTGCTCCTGCCCGCCCTTGCCGCGGAACTTCAGCCGCGCGCGGCCGCCGCGCAGGAAATCGACGTGGCGGTTGCGCAGCGTGGTCAGGCCATAGGAGCGGTTGCTGCTGGCATAGGCCTCGTTGCCGACGCGCACCAGCGTGTCGGCCATCAGCGACACCACGATCGCCAGCACCTTGTCGCGCGGGAATCCGGGCAGGCGCAGGTCGGCGCGCAGGCGGCGGCGCAGCCGCGGCAGCGCGCGGCCGAAGGCGATCACCCGCTCGAACTTGCCCAGCCCGCGCGCCTGCGCCCATTGCGGGTGGTAGCGATATTGCTTGCGCCCGCGCGCGTCGCGGCCCGTGGCCTGCAGGTGGCCCCGCGGGTGCGGACAGATCCACACGTCGGTGTACGCCGGCGGGATCGCGAGCGCGCGGATGCGCGCCAGCGTCTCCGGATCGCGCAGCGTGCGGCCGTCGGGCAGGCGGTAGCTGAACCCCTTGCCGGCGCGCCGGCGGCGGATGCCGGGCTGCGCATCGGTGACGTAGACCAGCCCGGCGAGGCGGGCGTCGGCGCGCGGATCCGCGCACGGGACGCGGTCGGCATCGGAAGCGCGCGCGGTCGGCATGCGCGCCAGCTTGTGCACGAGGGCGTCAATGCGGCGAAAACCCAGCATGCCATGCGTCGGTTAACCGGGCCGACACGAACGCACGGGCACACTGAACGCCCGCCCGCGCCCCCGAGGAGCCCCGCATGCGCATCGCCACCGCCCATACCGTCCCCGTCCTGGGCCTGGCCGTCCTGGTCCTGGCCGCCTGCGCGCCCGCCACGCGCGACAGCGGCGCCGGCGACGGCACGACCGCGTTGCCGCCCGTCGCCGGGGCCTGCGATGCCGGCCGCGTGCAATCCTTCGTGGGGCAGGCCGCGAGCGACGACGTGGTCGAGCGCGCCCGCGTCGGCGCCGGCGCTTCGGTCGCGCGCACGCTGAAGCCCGGCCAGGCGGTGACCCTCGAATACATGGAAGGCCGCCTCAACCTGTACCTGGACGAGGCCGGGACGATCGCGGAGCTTCGCTGCGGCTGACACAGGCCTTTGCGTTTCGTTAGCGCCGCCGTAACGCCCGCCATACGCGCGAACCCGCACGCTGGCCATCGATCCCTGGCCGCAGGAACCGACATGTCCCCTCTGATCCGCCTGTCGCTCGCGTCTGCGTTCGCCCTGGCCCTGGCGGCGTGCCAGCCGCAGTCGCCGGAACCGACCGACACCCCGCCCCCGCCCGCCAGCGGGAACTCGGCAGTCCCACCGCAACCGCCCGCATCGACCGGCCCGAACGCGCCGGAACCGGTCCAGGCCGACCCCATCGACGGCACCACGCCGCCGAGCCAGAACGCCGACCGGCCGCCGACGCTGGCGCAGCCCCCCTCGACGGATCCCGCCGACGAACAGATGCCACCCGAGGATCCCGAGTCTCCGCCGACCCGCTAGGCGCCCTGCGCCCATCTCTCTCTCCAAGGTCGTCGACTTGCCGCCCCTCGCGGGGCGGCATTTCTTTCAAAGTCGCCTTCAGCTCGCCGGGGAGCGGACCGCGTCACCGCCGGCAGTAGTGGGGCATCACCGAGAATTGAAGGCGCTTGTCGGCATCGGCCGCCAGCTGCGACGCATCACCGAACGCGTCGTAGGCGATGAACCCACGCAGGGTGCCGCCCGGTTCGATGCGGTGCTCACCGCAGCCGCCCGGGCAGTAGCCGAAGTTCTCGTCGCGAGCCGGCAGCGAACCGGCTGCCGTCTGCAACGTGGCGAGGTTGCTGCCCATGTGAAGCTGGCCGACGCGACTGGGCCAGCTCTCGACCGCAACGCATAGCGGGAGAGTGTCGTGGGATTGAAGCGCCAGGTCGAAACGCTGGTCCGCTGCGTTGTCGACGACCTGCAGCGCGTACCGATCCGGCGTCGCTCGCGTTGAGGTTTGCGCGCATGCGCCGGCCAGGAGCACGGCAGCCGCCAGACCCGCCACCCGCGCCATGCCGATTGCTCTCACCGGGAAAAATCCATGATGTGATCGGGATTGATGAGGCGCTGCTGGCCGGGGAGCGACCTGAAACTGCCCTGTTCGTCCGGAGAGCCGAACTTGTAGGCCGGATATCCGTTGAACACCTGATCCTTGTAGCCGAGCACGGCGTGTCCCATTTCGTGTCCGACGCCCCACGTGACCAGGTTGCGATTGCCCAGCTGTGCGTGGTCGAGGTTCACGATCACCTGCTTGGGACCGGTGGTGGGCACGCCCATCATGGCGCTGGGCGTCATGTTGCTGAAGGCGGCCGTCATCGCTTGCGCCGACATGCCGTTGGCCGGGATCGCGGACGGGCTGGTGTCGCGCAAGGCAGCGGCCATCGCGCCCATGTCCGATGCGGCCTTCGCCATGTTCTCCGGCGTCGCGGAGCCGGCGCCGAACGTGCGCTCGAACGAGCGCTCGACGCGACCCAGCCCCCTTCCGGATTCCAGGGCGTTGGTGATCCGGCCCGCGGCCTTCTCGAGGCTGCCGGCGGCGCTCTGCTGCGCGCTGTCGAAGTTGCGCCATTGCCGATCGGTCCAGCCGGTCCCGCGCGAAAGCCGCCCATCCGGATCGGTGAAGCGATAGGGATTGTTGTTGGCATAGGAGTAGCGGTTGAAGTTCTGCCCGGTGTTGGGATCGGCCTTCACCGGGTCCGTCGATACGAAACGGGCCTGCGCAACGCCTGTCGCAAGGCACGCCACGATGCCTGCTGCCGCGAGTGTCTTTTTCATAGCTGCCCCCTCTTTTCCTTTTCCTGGTCGATGGATTGCAGATAGCGAGATCGGTTCTGTGCGGTCGGCGGGTGCCATCCAAGAGCTTCGGCCTTCGCGAACCATTCCAGGTTCGCGCGGCTGCGCATCGCGTAGTCGGCTTGCAGCTCGGGCGGGATGTCAGCCGGTCGCGCGTAGCGGCTGTTGTAGCGCTGTTGCAGCTGCAAGTAGTACGCGTTGGCCTTCTGGATGATCGCTACGACATCGGTCGGATTGGCCGCCAGCACCATGTCTGCCACGACCATCAGGTCGTCGGCACGACGGTTGGCGGCCAGCGCTTCCATGAGCGTGCTCGCCATCACGCCAACCGCTTCGCGCGGGGCGAGCGGCCGCAGGTAGATTTCGTTCTCGAGCGCGAGCGCACCGATGTCCAGGTCGCGCTCGTAGCTGCTGTCCCACTTGTAGCCGCCGGAGGTCGCTTCGACGTTCAGCCAGTCGTGGCCATCGGCGAACTTGGTCATCACGTGCTCGGGGCCGGTTGCCAGAGTCACAACCAGGCCGAGCCGCTGGCCGATGATCGTCACCAGAGTCGGCATCGACACGCAGTTGCCCTTGCGGGTGCGCAGGTACGTGGAAAGCAGCTTGTTCTCGCGCTGCCGGCCCATCGGGTCGTCGAGGTCGTAGCGGAAGGGTCGATGGTCGTTCCAGTCGCCGGCGGTGTAGAGCGTGGACAAGAGCACGTCCATCCGCGCGCGCGGCGTCAGGCCGGCCGGCGTGCGGGCAGCGACCGCGCGGGTCAGCCGGTCCAACTCGCGCTGGACGGCCGCGACGTCGATGCTCGGATCGATCAGGCGGTCGATCGCGATCTTGGCGGCCGCGAAGTCCACGGACTGATCGGGCTGGGTGAGGTGCCGCTGCAGGTCGGCGTAGGCCGAACCGGGCGTGGCCTGGGCGACGTAGGCGCACGCGAGGAGGAGGCCAATGCCCCCGAGCGTCCGAGCGAATGATCGCATCCCCATGCCTTCGTCCCTGGCAACCCCTGCTGCCACCTTACCCCCGGCGCGGGCGCTGGGCAATCGCTGAAGAACGCCCCATCCCGACGCCGGGCCGACGCATCATCGACGCGTCGTGCACAAGCGCGACCCCGGTCGCCCCCAACGCCGCCCCAGACAACCGCCTCCCGCCACCGCGCCCAGTCGACCGGTTCCGTCCTGGCGAACGAAACGCCGCGCCCAGACACCGAGATGGCCGCGCCCAGGCAGCCCGGTGTCGTGAAGAGCGCCATGCGCGCGCGCGCCGGAACGGAATATCCCGACCGAGGGAACCGCGCGTCCCAGCCACTTAACAGGCTGCTGAAATACTGTTTCTGAGGCTCGAAAAAGAAACAAATCGAATCAATTCGCGTATCCCTGGAACGAATAATCAATGGTTGGGTGGGTGTCGTAGGGATTCTTGAAAGGTGTCAAACAGTACTTCAGCAGCCTGTTAAGCGCGGCATGCCAGCAGGATCGCGCAGTGCCGCTTCTTGCCCCCGACGCAGGGAAGCCTTGCCGACGTCAGCGGTTGAGCAGCACCCGCGCGGTGTCGATCGCCAGCTGCTCGACGCGGCCCTCGAAGCCGCTGCGGCCGGAGGGATGCACGCCGTGCCCGTTGGCCACGGCACCGGCGACCGCTGCGGTGACGTCGCGGGCGGTGGCGAGCTGCGACTGCAGGCTGCCCTCCAGCGCGCCCACCGCATCGGCGGCGCTGGCGAAATCGCCGCGGGTCGCGCTGTCTAGCGCGCTGCGCGCGGCCGAGGCGACCTCGGAGAGCGAGCGTGCGACCGCGCCGATGTCGCCGATACCCGGCGCGCGGCCGTTGGTCAGCGCACCGGAGGCGAGCGCATCGACCGCCGACTGCAGCGACATGCCGGCGCCCGGCACGCGACCCGCGAAGGCATCGAGCGCGAGGTTGGCCGCCTGCTGGAAGCCCGCCGGCACATTGGTCGAGATCGCATCGCGCGCGGCCTCGGTCAGGCTGCCGCCGACCAGGCCGTTGGCCACGCCCATGATCGCGCCCGGCAGGCCGCCGGTGGCGAAGCCGACGACCGCCGCGCCGAGGATGCCCTGGTCGATCCCCAGCGCATCGGCCAGGTCGCCCAGCGCGCCGGCCAGGCCGGTCGCATCGGCCAGCCCCCCGAGTGCCTCGCCGATGGCGGCGCCGAGGGACTCGGCCATGCCGCCCAGGGCGTCCGCCGCCGCGCCGAGCGAATCGGCCGCGCTCCCGGTCCCGCTGGTTCCGTTGCTGCCGCTGCTGCCGCTGCTGCCGCCGACGCCGCCGGCACCATCGCTACCGTCGCTCATGTCGTCCGCTCCACCAGGTCTCCCGGGCGAAGCTAGCGCCGCGCCAGCGCGCCGGTAAGCTGGGACCGACCCTAGGCGGTATCGACGCCCAGCGCGCGGGAGCCTTCTTTTCCCCGCAGGCGAGGGCCACCTTGTTTTTCCCCTTCCCCCGCAAGCGGGGGCGGGAGAAGGGACGATGTGCACCCGCTTGCGGGAGAAGGGACGATATGCACCCGCTTTGCGGGAGAAGGAACGACATGGGCCCGCTTGCGCGGAGAGGGGGCAGCGTCGCGCTGCAGGTCGAGTATCGATACCCCTGGAGCCCGCGCGGCGGCCGGCGCCGACGCGCCCGGACGGCGCCGCTACGATCCGCCCGCCGCGCCGCGCTCGCGCGACAGGGCGTCGAGGATGCGGCGGCCGGCGCGGCCGTCGGCGGGGGTCAGGCCCAGGCGCCGTTGCTCGGCCTGGATCGCGCGCCGGGTGTTGGTGCCGATCATGCCGTCGACCTCGCCGATGTCGTGCCCGCGCGCCAGCAGCAGGGTCTGCAGTTCGCGCCGCTGCGCGCGCGACAGGCCCGGGTCGTCGGTCGGCCACGGCGCGCGCGGCACCTGTCCGCCGCGCAGACGTTCGGCGAGGAAGGCGATCGCCAGCGCGTAGCTCTCGGCGGCGTTGTAGGCATAGATCGCGTCGTAGTTGCGCAACACCACGAAGGCCGGTCCCTCGCGCCCGGCCGGCAGCAGCAGCGCCGAGCGCGTATCGGCGACCAGGCCGCCGGCGACCAGCGGCGAGCCGTCGTGGCGGCGCACGCCGCGCGCGGCCCAGTCCGAGAGCGGGCGCCGCTTCGTGCGCCCGGCCTGGGCGGCGTCGAATCCGGCCGGCACCCGGACCTCGAAGCCCCAGGGCTGGCCGCTGCGCCAGCCCGACTGCTTGAGGTAGTTCGCGGTCGAGCCCAGCGCATCGGCGATGTTGCCGACCAGGTCGCGGCGGCCGTCGCCGTCGAAATCGACCGCGATGCGCGCGTAGGTGCTCGGCATGAACTGGGTGTGGCCGAAGGCGCCGGCCCAGGAGCCGGTGAGCCCTTCGGCGCGGATGTCGCCGGCCTGCAGCAGTTTCAGCGTGGCGATGAATTCGCCGCGGAAGAACGCTTGCCGGCGGCCCTCGCACGACAGCGTCGCCAGCGAGACCAGCAACGGCCGCTTGCCGAAGACGCGGCCGTAGTCGCTCTCCACGCCCCACACCGCCACCACGGTCGCCGGATCGACCCCGTAGCGCGCCTCGATGCGCGCGAGCAGGTCGGCATGGCGGGCGAGCATGGCGCGGCCGTCGGCGACGCGCTCGTCGTCCACCAGCGCGGCCAGGTAGTCCCAGATCGGCGTGGTGAACTCCGGCTGCGCGTCGAGCAATTCGAGCACGCTGCGGTCCGGCGCGAGACCGGCGGTGAAGCGGTCGAAGGACGCGGCGCTGACGCCCTGGGCGCCGGCCGTGGCCTTGAGCCCGGCGAGGCAGCGCGCGAACGCCGGATCGGGCGCGGCGACGGGCGAGACGGCGGAGGCGGCGGGCGCCGGGGCCTGCGCGTGAACGGCGGCGGCCGGCGCGGCCAGCAGCAGGGCGAGGGCGAGGGCGAGGCGATGCGACGGGGCGGAGCGGTTCGACGTCATGGCCGGCAGCATACCCAGGCGGCCGTCGCGCTGCCCGCCGCGCCGCGCGGCGTTCATGCCGGCGCCAGCAGCGCCAGCGCGAAGTCGCCCTGCGGATCGGTCCACCATGCGCGCAGCGCCAGGCCGGCCTGCGCGGCCAGCGCCGCGGCGCTGTCGCGGGTGTACTTCTGGCTGATCTCCACCGCCATCGCCTCGCCCGGCGCGAACGCGAACGTGCGCCCGCCCACGCGCACCGTCTGCGCGCGCAGGCTCACCAGGTCGGTTTCGATGCGCATGCGCTCGCGCGCGTAGACCGCGCGATGGGCGAAACCGCCGAGGTCGAAATCGCTGCCGATCTCGCGGTTGAGCCGGGCCAGCAGGTTGAGGGTGAACTCGGCGGTCACGCCGGCGGCGTCGTTGTAGGCGGCCTCCAGCCGGCGCGGGTCCTTGTCGAGGTCCAGCCCGATCAGCGCGCGCCCATCGGCGCCGGCCGCGTCCCGCATGCCGCGCAGCAGGGCCACCGACTGCGGGCCGTCGAAGTTGCCCAGCGTGGAGCCGGGGAAGAACAGCAGCGTGCGCGCGGGCGCGCGCGCCGGGACCGGCAGCGCGAACGGCCCGGTGAAGTCCGCGCACACCGGCAGCATCTCGATCTCCGGGAACAGGGCGCCCAGCCGCGCGACGCTGTGCTCCAGCGCGCTGCGCGAGATCTCCACCGGGGTATAGGCCACCGGCGCGTCCAGCCCACCCAGCAGCAGCTCGGTCTTGCGCCCGCTGCCGCTACCGTACTCCACCACGTGCGCGCCGGCGCCGATGGCGGCGGCGATGTCGGCCATGCGCGCCTGCAGCAGCGCCAGCTCGGTCGCCGTCAGGTAGTACTCCGGCTGCCGGGTGATGCGCTCGAACAGCGCCGAGCCGCGCGCGTCGTAGAAGTACTTCGAGGGCAGCCGCTTCGGCGTGGCCGACAGCCCCTGCACGACGTCGGCGAGAATGCGCGCCGGGGTGGGCTGCAGATCGACCAGCCCGCCCCGCTCCACCGCCCCGCTCACGGATCGCGCGCCAGCCGCAGGCCGGCGAACTGCCAGCGCGCGTGCGGGGGAAAGAAATTGCGGTAGCTGGCGCGCACGTGGCCGCGCGCGGTGGCGCAGCTGCCGCCGCGCAGCACCCACTGCCCGACCATGAACTTGCCGTTGTATTCGCCGAGGCTGCCGGTCCAGGGCCGGTAGCCCGGCCACGGCCCGTAGGCGCTCGAGGTCCATTCCCAGACGTCGCCGAACAGCTGCGCCGGTCCGGGCCCGGGCGGATCCTGCGCGGCCATCGGCTGCAGCACGCCGTCGTCGGCGAAGTGACCCTGCGGCGTTCCCGCGGCGGCGGCGGCGCGCTCCCACTCGAACTCGGTCGGCAGCCGCGCGCCGGCCCAGCGCGCGTAGGCGTCGGCCTCGTAATAGCTGAGGTGGCAGACCGGCGCCGCGGCATCCAGCGCGCGCCGGCCGCCGAGGGTGTGCGCGTGCTCCAGGTCCTCGTCCCAGTACAGCGGCCGCGCCCAGCCCTGCGCCTGCACCACCGCCCAGCCGTCGGACAGCCACAGCGCGGGCTCGCGGTAGCCGCCGTCCTCGACGAAGGCGCGGTACTCCAGGTTGCTCACCGGCCGCGAGGCCAGCGCATGCGCGGGCACCAGCACGCGGTGGCGCGGCGATTCGTTGTCGTAGGCGAAGCCGGCCTCGCCCGGCCACGGCTCGGCGCCGATCTCGACCACCTCCTCGCCGGCCTCGCACCAGGCCATCGGCCACGGCTCGGCGCTGGGGCGCGGCAGGTCCTGGCGGTAGGCCGGGCGCAGCGGATTGCACGAGAAGGCATGCAGGATGTCGGTCAGCAGCAGCTCCTGGTGCTGCTGCTCGTGCTGCAGGCCCACCAGCAGCCGGCGGCGCGCCTCGTCGTCGAGATCGTCGTCGCGCAGGCGGGCCTCGATGCGTGCGTCCACGACGTCTCGGTAGTCCAGCACCTCGTCCAGCGACGGCCGCGAGAGGTGGCCGCGGCAGGGGCGCGGGTGCGCCGGGCCGAGGCTCTGGTAGTAGCTGTTGAGGACCGCGTCCCAGGCCGGCGCGTGGGCGCGGTAGCCGGGCCGCGCGGCCAGCACGAAGCGCTCGATGAACCAGGTCGTGTGCGCGAGATGCCATTTCGCCGGGCTGGCGTCGGGCATGCTCTGCACCATCGCGTCCTCGGCCGACAGCGGCGCGGCGAGCGCGCGGGTCCGCGATCTGACGTGGGCGAACAGGCGCTGGAGTTCGTCGGGGTCCGGGGCGGCGTGCGGAACGGCATGCATCGGCCAAGCGTGCGGCCGCCGCGGTGACCGCAGCGTTACGGCGCGCGCTCAGCCGATCGCGTCGAGGTAGTACCAGCGGCCGTCCTCGCGCACGAAGCGGCTGCGCTCGCGCATGCGCACCGCGCTGCCGCCGCCGATCCGGTAGCGGGCCACGAACTCCACCTCGGCGGCGTCGGGGCCGGCGGGGTCGTGGCCCAGCACCTTCAGGCCGAGCCAGACCGGGCGCTCGCCCGCTTCGAGCTCGCTGCGCGACGGCCGCGTGGAGGGGTGCCAGGTGCGCAGCAGGTAGCTGCCGTCGCCGCGCGCGTAGGCGCTGTAGCGCGAGCGCATCAGCGCCTCGGCATCGGCCGCCGGCGCGCCGGCGTGCAGCGGGCCGCAGCAGGCGGCGTAGGCGCCGCCGCTGCCGCAGGGACAGTCCGCGTCCATCAGCGGCGGGGGCCGCTGGCCTCGACGAAGCGCAGGAACTCGGCGCGCGTACGGGCATCCTCGCGGAAGCTGCCGAGCATGGTCGAGGTGATCATGCTGACCCCGCGCTTGTGCACGCCGCGGGTGGTCATGCATTCGTGCGCGCCCTCCACCACCACGCCCACGCCCAGCGGCCCCAGCGCGCGCTGGATGCAGCCGGCGATCTGCGCGGTCATCTTTTCCTGGACCTGGAAGCGCTTGGCGTAGGCATCGACCACGCGCGCCAGCTTGCTGATCCCCACCACCCGGCCGGCGGGCAGGTAGCCCACGTGCACGCGGCCGATGATCGGCGCCATGTGGTGCTCGCAGTGGCTTTCGTACTCGATGTCGCGCAGCACGATCATCTCGTCGTAGCCCTCGACCTCCTCGAAGGTGCGGGCCAGGTATTCGTCGGGGTCGAGCGCGTAGCCGCTGAACCACTCGCGGTAGGCCTTGACCACCCGCTTCGGCGTGTCCTGCAGGCCCTCGCGGGCCGGGTCGTCGCCGGCCCAGCGCAGCAGCGTGCGCACCGCCTCCTCGGCCTGCTCACGGGTGACCTCGGGCGGGGTGTCGGATGGTTCGGCCATTGCGCGGCTCTGTCGGCGAGAGGGCCGGACATGTTAACGCGCCGTCGCCGCCGCTCAGCGCTCCTGCGCGCGCTCGCGCTCGGAGAGCTGCCGCCAGGCGTGCTGGATGGCCGGGTAGGCCTGCGCCCACTCCAGCCGCGAGCGCCCGCGCAGCGAGGGCCAGTCGGCCTCCAGTTCGGCCGCGACCAGTTCGGGATCGCGCTGGCGCCGCGCGTAGGCGTCGAGCGCCAGGCCGTAGGCGGGCGCGTAGTCGTCCCAGGTCATGCCCTCGACGTAGTACTCGGCCCGCCGGTAGATCTGCTCGAAGTGGCCGAGATCGCCGCGCGGATCGGCCGATTCGGACAGGCGGTGGCCGAGCAGCGCGCCCAGCGCCACGCCGGCGACCACGCCCGCCACCAAGCCGGGCGGGCCGAACGGCAGGTAGCCGATGCCGCCCAGCAGGACGCCACCGATCAGGGCGCAAGCGCCGGCACCCAGCACGTGGACCTTCTGCAGGCGGGCCATGGTCAGTCCAGCATCCGGCCGTCGCCGCGGCGGCGGCCGGCCGCGTCCTCGAAGACGTGGCGGATCGCCGCGCGCGCCTCGGTCCAGGTCAGCCGCGAGCCGTCGCGGGCGGCCTCCCAGCCCTGCTCCAGCCGCGGCTCGATGGCCTCGAAGGAGGCGGCGGAGACGCCGAGCGCCGTGGCCTGCTCCATCGCGTAGCGATAGGCCGGCGCATAGTCGGACCAGGCGCGGCCGCTGGAGAAGTAGGGGGCGTCGCGATAGCTGCGGCGGTAGTACTCGTAGGGGGATTCGTCGCCCGGGCGACGGCCCGATTCGACCGGCGGACCGGACGGCACGGCGTGGGCGTGAGACTTGTCCATGGCGGGGGGAACGGCGCGCGTGGGGGGCTGGGGCACACCGTAGGCCACGGGCCGGTCCGCGAGCGGTGAAATCGGCGCGCGCCGCGCCCGCGGCGACACGCGCCGTTCAGAGATGCGCAGACGGTGCAGGCGCGCTCGCCGCGCCGGGTGGGACGGTGCGCGCCCGCCGGCGAGCGCCTAGCCGCGCCCGGCGATCGGCTGCGGCATGGCCTGCGGCCAGCCGCCGGCGAAGCTGCGGAAGACCCCGGCCGCGGCGGCCACGCTGCGCGCGCGCGCCGCGGCGGCGGCGTCCTCGGCCTGCAGGCGGGTGCGCTCGGCCTCGAGCACGTCGAGCAGGCCGACCGCGCCGGCGTCGAAACGCAGCCGCGCCAGGGTCGCCGCCCGCGCGCTGTCGCGCGCGGCGCGCTCGAGCAGGGCGTCCTCCTCGCGGCTGCGCGCGTAGCGCAGCAGCGCGTTGCCCGCGTCCTCCAGCGCCAGCAGCACCGCCTGCCGGTATTCGGCCAGGGCGAGGTCGGCGCCCGATTCCGCCGCGGCCAGGCGCGCGCGCACGCGGCCAACGTCCAGGAACGACCAGTCGATGCCCAGCGCCACCCGCCGCGTCTCGCTGTCGCGCTCGAACAGGCCGCCGGCATCCACCGCCTGGCTGCCGATCAACCCGGACAAGGTGAAGCGCGGGAACAGGTCCGCGGTGGCGATGCCGATCCGCGCCGTTGCCGCGTGCAGCCGCTGCTCGGCGGCGGCGATGTCGGGCCGGCGCCGCAGCAGGCCGCCGGGCGAGTCCGGGTCGAGGCCCGCGGGCAGCGCCGGCAGCGGCCGCGCCGCGGCCAGGCGCGGCGCCCAGGCGTCGGGCGCCTGGCCGGTGAGCACGCCCAGGCGGTGCATGGCCGCGCCGAGCTGCGCTTCCAGCGCCGGCACGGTGGCGCGGGTGATGTCGAGCTGGGCGCGCGCGCGCGCGCCGTCGAACTCGCTGCCGCCGCCGGCGGCGATGCGCGCCTCGACCAGGCGCAGGGTGTCGGCCTGGTTGGCGACGTTGTCGCGCGCCACCCGCAGCCGCGCCTGCAGCCCGCGGACCTCGACGTAGGTGGCCACCGTCTCGCCGACGATCGCCACCTGCAGCGCCTGCAGGTCGGATGCCTGCGCGGCCGCGTCGGCGCGCCCGGCCTCCACGTTGCGGCGCACGCGGCCGAACAGGTCGAGCTCCCAGGAAGCGGCGATGCCGGCGCCGTAGCCGTCGGCGTCGCGGGCCTCGCGCGCCGCGCCCGGCGCCTGCGAGGCGGACGCGCGCGCGGAAGCCGCCTCGCCCTGCGCGACGATCGTGGGCAGCAGGTCGAAGCGCGCGCCGCGCAGCAGCGCGTTGGCCTGTTCGTAGCGCGCCAGCGCCGCCTGCAGATCGTGGTTGCGCGCCAGCGCCTCGCCGACCAGCGCATCGAGCAGCGGATCGCCGAACGCGTTCCAGAACGCCGCGTCGGCGGCGACGACCGCGCCGGCGGGGTCCGCCGCCGCGGTGCCGTCGATCGGGTCGCGGAACGTCTCGGCGAGCGTCGGCGGCGCCGGGCGGACGTGCTCGGGCCCGACCGCGCAGGCCGCCAGCAGCGCCGCCGCCAGTGTCGCGATCAGCGGACGGGTCACCACGGCAGCGCCTCGTCCAGGTAGAAGTAGCCGCCGGTCGGGCCGTCGTCGTCGATCAGCGCCAAGCGCACGCTGGTGCGCGCGCCGTCGGCGACCTCGAGCTCGCCGTTCTGCTCGTCGCCGGCCTTGTTCATGTCGGTGCGCACGTAGCCCGGATGGATCGTGTTGACCTTGATGCCGGCGTCCTTGAGGACGTGCGCCAGATGCACGGTCCACGCGTTCACCGCGCTCTTGGACACGTTGTAGGCCGGTATGCCCTTCATGTCGTAGATCATCGACGCCGGGTTCTGGTGCTGGCTGATCGAGCCGAGCAGGCTCGACACGTTGACGATGCGCGCCGACGCCGACTTGCGCAGCAGCGGCAGCAGCGCCTGCGTGGTCGCGATCAGGCCGAACACGTTGGTCTCGAACGTCGTGCGCCAGGTCTCGAGCGACTGGCCGGCCGCGCCCTTGGCCGGATCGTCGACGAGGATGCCGGCGTTGTTGACCAGGATGTCGAGGCGTCCGTGGCGCGCCTCGATGGTCCTCGCGGCCTCGGCGATGCTGGCCGCGTCGGTGACGTCGAGCGCGATCGCCTCGACCGGCAGGCCCTCGGCCTGCAACTCGAGCGCGGCCTCGACCGCGCGGTCGCGGTTGCGGCCGGCCAGCAGCGTGTGCACGCCGGCCTCGGCCAGCTGGCGCACGGTCTCGAGGCCGATGCCGCGGGTGGCGCCGGTGACCAGCGCGATCCTGGAAGTGGAGTTCATGGGAGGTCCTCTGGGTCTTGGGGGATGGGGGGTCAGGCCTGGGCGGCATGGACCGTGGGCGGGCCGTGCGAGACCAGCGGCCGGTTGGCCAGCTTGCGCAGGGCGACGTAGAACACCGGGGTCAGGAACAGGCCGAACAGGGTCACCCCGACCATGCCGGCGAACACGGTGATGCCGGTGGCCGCGCGCACCTCGGCGCCGGCGCCGCTGCCCAGCATCAGCGGCACCACGCCGGCGATGAACGCGATCGAGGTCATCACGATCGGCCGCAGGCGCAACCGGCACGCCTCCAGCGCGGCCTCGACGATGCCCTTGCCCTGCAGTTCCAGCTCGCGGGCGAACTCGACGATCAGGATCGCGTTCTTGCACGCCAGCCCCATCAGCACCACCAGGCCGACCTGCACGAACACGTTGTTGTCGCCGCCGGCCAGCCAGACGCCGAACAGCGCCGACAGGATCGTCATCGGCACGATCAGGATCACCGCCAGCGGCAGGGTCCAGCTCTCGTACAGCGCGGCCAGCACCAGGAAGGCGAGCAGCACCGCCAGCGGGAACACGATCAGCGCGGCGTTGCCCTGGGTGGCCTGCTGGTAGCTCAGGTCGGTCCACTCGATGGTCATGCCCGGCGGCAGCACCTGCGCGGCCAGCCCGGTCAGCGCGTCCATCGCCTGCGCCGAGGACAGCTGCCGCGGATCGGACTCGCCGGCGAGATCGGCGGCCGGGTAGCCGTTGTAGCGCAGCACCGGGTCGGGGCCGTAGGTCTGGCGCACGTCGACCATCGAGCCGATCGGCACCATCTCGCCGTGCTCGTTGCGGGTGCGCAGGTTGGCGATGTCCTCGACGCTGTCGCGGAACCGGCCGTCGGCCTGGGCGATGACCTGCCAGGTGCGGCCGAACTGGTTGAAGTCGTTGACGTAGGCCGAGCCGAGGTAGGTCTGCAGGGTGTCGAACAGCTCGGTCAGCGGCACGCCCTGGGCCTTGGCCTTCTCGCGATCGACGATCGCGTCGAGCTGCGGCACGTTGGCCTGGTAGCTGCTGATGGGAAAGCCCATGCCGGCAGTCTGCGAGATCGCCCCGGTCATGCCGTCGACCGCATCCTGCAGCGCGCCGTAGCCCAGGTTGCCGCGGTCCTGGATGAACAGCTGGTAGCCCGATCCGTTGCCCAGGCCGAGGATCGGCGGCGGCATCATCGCGAAGGCGAAGCCCTCCTGCAGCGCGCCGATGCGCTGGTTGATCTCGGCGTTGATCTCCGCCGCGCTGCGCGAGCGCTCGCTCATCGCATCGAGCACGACGAAGGCGACGCCGGTGTTGGGCGTGTTGGTGAACTGCAGCGCGTTCAGGCCCGGGAACGAGATCACGTGGGCGACGCCCTCGGTGTCCATGGCGATGTCGGCGACCTGGCGCAGCAGCGCGTCCGAGCGCGCGATCGACGCGCCTTCGGGCAGCTTCACCCCGGCGATCAGGTACAGCTTGTCCTGCACCGGGATGAAGCCCGGCGGCACCGCCTTGAACAGCCCGCCGGTGGCCAGCAGCAGGCCGGCGTAGACCAGGAACACCAGGCCGCGGCGACCGAGGATGCGGCCGACGCCGCGCTCGTAGCGCGCGGCGCTGGCGCCGAAGAAGCGGTTGAACGGGCGGAACAGCCAGCCGAACGCGCGCTCGATGCCGCGCGAGAGCCGGTCCTTGGGCGTACCGTGCGCCTGCAGCAGGCGCGCGGCCAGCGCCGGCGACAGGGTCAGCGAGTTGATCGCCGAGATCACCGTGGAGATCGCGATGGTCACCGCGAACTGCTTGTAGAACTGCCCGGTCACCCCGTCCAGGAACGCCATCGGCACGAACACCGCGCACAGCACCAGCGAGATCGCCACGATCGGCCCGGAGACCTCGCGCATCGCCTGGTGCGCCGCGGCCAGCGGGCTCAGCCCCTCCTCGATGTTGCGCTCCACGTTCTCGACCACCACGATCGCGTCGTCGACCACGATGCCGATCGCCAGCACCAGGCCGAACAGGGTCAGGGTGTTGATCGAAAAGCCCAGCAGGTGCAGCACCGCGAAGGTGCCCACGATCGACACCGGCACCGCCAGCAGCGGGATGATCGAGGCGCGCCAGGTCTGCAGGAACAGGATCACCACCAGCACCACCAGCAGCACCGCCTCCAGCAGCGTGGAGACCACCGCCTTGATCGAATCGCGCACGAAGATCGTGGTGTCGTACACCGCCTCGTACTTCACGCCCTCCGGGAACGAGGCCGACAACTCGTCCATCGTCGCGATCACCTGGTCGCGGATCTGCAGCGCGTTGGCGCCGGGCGCCTGGAAGATGCCGATGCCCACCGCCGCCTTGCCGTCGAGCTGCGCGCGCAGGGTGTAGTCGCCGGCGCCCAACTCCAGCCGCGCGACGTCCGACAGGCGCACGATGGTGCCGTCGTCGCCGCGCTTGAGCACGATGGTGCCGAACTCCTCGGGCGTGGTCAGCCGGCCCTGCGCGTTGATCAGGGTCAGGAAGCGGCTGTCGGGGATCGGCTCTGCGCCGAGCTGGCCGGCCGAGACCTGCACGTTCTGCTCGCGCATCGCCCGCACCACGTCGCTGGCGGTCAGCCCGCGCGCGGCGATCTGCTCGGGATCGAGCCAGGCGCGCATCGCGTAGTCGCCGCCGCCGAACACCTGCGCGTCGCCCACGCCCGGGATCCGCGCCAGCGCGTCCTTGACGTGCAGCCGCGCGTGGTTGCGCAGGTACAGGGTGTCGTAGCGGCCGTCGGGGGAGGTCAGGTGGACGACCATCAGGAAGGTCGGCGACTGCTTCTGGGTGGTCACGCCCTGCCGGCGCACGTCCTCGGGCAGCCGCGACAGCGCCTGCGCGACCCGGTTCTGCACGCGGACCGCGGCATCGTCGGGATCGACCCCGGGGCGGAAGGTCACCGTGGTCACCAGCACGCCGTCGGAGCCGGCGACGGACTTGATGTACATCATGTCCTCGACGCCGTTGATCGCCTCCTCCAGCGGCGTGGCCACCGTCTCGGCGATCACCTTGGGATTGGCGCCCGGGTACACCGTGCGCACCACCACCGAGGGCGGCACCACGTCCGGGTACTCGCCGATCGGCAGCACCGGGATCGCGATCAGGCCGGCGGCGAAAATGACGATCGACAGCACCGCGGCGAAGATCGGGCGGTCGATGAAGAAGCGGGAGAAATCCATCGCAAACGGTCCTGTGGAGCCGCGCCGTTCGACGGCGGGCGGAAAGGGTCCCGCCCGGTGCGCCGGCGCGCCGGGGGAAGGGGGCCGGCGGGGAGGCCGGCGGGTCGCACGGGCGACCGGGCGGGAGTGAGCGGACTCAGCCGGCGGCAGCGACGGCGGGCGCGGCGGGCGGCGGCGCGTCGCCCATCGCCACGGCCACCGGGCGTACCGGCATCCCCGGCATGAACACCTTCTGCACGCCGTGGACGATGATCCGGTCGCCGGGGGCCAGGCCCTCGTCGACCACGCGCAGGCCGTCGACCATGCGGCCGGGCACGATGTCGCGCCGCTGCGCGGTATCGCCCTCGCCGATCACGTACACGTACTTGCGGTCCTGGTCGGTCAGCACCGCGCGGTCGTCGATCAGCAGCGCCTGGCGCTAGCGGCCGGCGGCGAGCTGCACGCGCGCGAACAGCCCCGGGGTGAACACCCGGTCCGGGTTGGGCACGACCGCGCGCGCGCGGATGGTGCCGGTGCCCGGGTCGACGCGGTTGTCCACGAAGTCCACGCGGCCGGCATGCGGATAGCCGCGCTCGTTGGCCAGGCCCACGCGCACCGGATTGCCGTCGGACTCGCGCGCGCCGTTGCGCATCAGCGACTGGTAGTGCAGGTAGCGCTGTTCGTCGGTCTCGAAGTACACGTGCACCGGGTCCAGCGAGACCACGGTGGTCAGCGCGGTGACGTCGGCGGTGGCGAGGTTGCCGACCGTGGCCAGCGCGCGGCCGGCGCGGCCGTCGATCGGCGAGCGTACCTCGGTGAACTGCAGGTCCAGCCGCGCGCTGGCCACCGCGGCTTCCGCCGCGCGCACCGCCGCCTGCGCCTGCGAGGCGCCGGCCTCGCGCGATTCGAAGTCCTCGCGCGAGATCGCGCTGACCGCCACCAGGTCGCGGGCGCGCGCGTTCTGCGCCTCGGCCAGCCGCGCCTGGCTGCGCGCCTGCGCCAGCTGCGCCTCGGCGCGCGCCAGCGCGGCCCGGTACGGGCGCGGGTCGATGACGAACAGCAGGTCGCCCTTGCGCACCGCGTCGCCCTCCTCGAAGGCCACGCGATCGACGTAGCCGCTCACCCGCGGGCGCAGCTCGACGGTCTCCGGCGCGACCACGCGGCCGGTGTACTCGTCCCATTCGACCACCGGGCGGGCGATCACCTCGGCCACGCTCACCTCGGGCGGCGGCGGCGCGCCGGGTTCCGCGCGGCCGCTGCAGGCCGCCAGCAGGGCCGCTCCCAGCAGGATGAGGCCCGCGGCGGCCGCGCGTGCGCCCGGCCGGCGCGGGAAGGATCGGGAAGGAAGCGGAAGCGTGCGGTTCATGGAGAAGGATTCCGGAACGTGGGAGAGGACAGCAGACGGTCGAGCCAGGCGCGCGCATCGGGCGCGGCGGCGGAGGATGCGACCTCGACTTCGGTCGAGGTCAACGGCCGCGGGACGAACGGGATCACCGCGCGCCCGCGCGCGGCGGCGGGCGCGTCGACCAGCGCCAGCGCGCGGCGCCCGACCGCGCGCGCCTGCGGCCAGGCCTCGCTGGCGTGGGCGCAGTTCTCCGGCGTGCGCACCGGCGCATCCACCGACAGCAGATGCACGTCCACGCCCTCGCGGCGCGCCTCCTCGTGCAGCACGCGCGCGAGCATGCGCAGCGCCGCGGCGGCGATGGAGCGATGGCCGTAGCCGGCCCAGGGATAGCTGGCGCCGGGGCCGCCGACCAGGACGTAGGCCGGCCGCGTCTCGCGCGGCAGCAGGCCGAACAGGTGGCGCGCCGCGGCCAGGTGCGGCAGCAGGTCTTCGTCGAGCGTGCGGCGCAGGACGTCGGCGGGCTGGTCGAGCAGGCGCCCGCAGGCGCCCTCGCCGCCCAGCGCGGCGATCACCCCGCGCGGCCGGTAGCCCAGCGCGCGCAGGCGCCTGGCCAGGCGCGCGGCGTCCGGCTCGCTGGCCAGGCGCGCGACGCGGGTGTGCAGCGGGCCGCCGGGATGGCCGCGGCGCAGCGCGTCCAGTGCGCAGGCGTCGTCGGCCACCGCCAGCACCGGCTGCCCGGCTTCCAGCGCGGCCTCGACGATGCCGCGGCCGAGCGCGCCGGCGGTGCCGAGTACGAGGATCGGCTGCATTGTCCCGATATCGGGATTATCCCTCCCATGGGCCGATCCAATCGGTGCCGCGCCCGCCTGAGGATGCCGCCGGGCGGAATCCGCCGGCGGCATGCCCGATCCCCGAGACGCGGCCGGGCGCCCGCCGCCAAGCCCTTGATCGCCATGAGAAAAAGGCGACTTTTCCGGGCCGGAAGCGGGATCGGAGCGGCCGTCCGGGCGGACGGCGGTGGAGACGGAAGGGTGGGCCACGACAGGCTCCCATGACGACAGGCCGCTACCTTAGGCCCGCCGGCGGCACTTGATTAGCCCCGATGTCGAGGACTTATTATCCCTTTCCCGGGCCAATCCCTGCCCGCACCGCCGGAGGCCCGCATGTCCCGCGATCTCAACGACACCCTCGTCTTCGTCAAGGTGGCCGAGCTGGGCAGCTTCATCGCCGCCGCCCGCGCGCTGCGCCTGCCCAAGACCACCGTCAGCCGCAAGGTGCAGGAGCTGGAGACCCGGCTGGGCGCGCAGCTGCTCCACCGCACCACCCGGCGGCTCGGCCTGACCGAGGCCGGCAACGTGTACTTCGAGCATTGCCAGCGCATCGCCCGCGACCTCGCCGAGGCCGAGAGCGCGGTGACCCAGTTGCAGGCCGGCCCGCGCGGCTGGCTGCGCTTCACCGCGCCCTACTCCATCGGCATCGACAAGATCGCGCCGCTCTTGGGCGAGTTCCACGCCCGCCACCCCGAAGTGCGGGTGGAGATGCTGCTGGCCAACGAATCGCTCGACCTGATCGGCGGCGAGATCGACGTGGCGCTGCGCTTCGGCAACCTGCCCGATTCCAACCTGATCGCGCGGCCGCTGGGCACGCTGCGCACGCAGGTGTTCGCCGGCACCGAGTACCTGGCCCGGCACGGCGAGCCGCTGCACCCGGACGACCTGCAGTACCACCGCGTGGTCGCGATGACCAAGCAGCGCCAGGGCAACGGCTACCGCTGGACGCTCGACGACGGCAACGGCGCGCGCGACTTCCCGGTCAACCCGATCCTGGTGGCCAACGATCCCGCCGCGCTCAAGGGCGCGCTGCTGTGCGGCGAGGCGCTGGCGATCGCCGCCGACGTGATGGTCAAGTCCGCGGTCGAGCACGGCCTGGTCAAGCGCGTGCTGGCGGGCTGGTCCGGCGGCGAGTACCCGCTGAGCGCGGTGTTCCCGCGCGGCCACGTGCAGTCGCCCAAGGTGCGCGCGTTCGTCGACTTCCTGCTGGAACGGCTCAACCTGGAGATCGACTACATGTCCGCGCACTGCCCGATGTCCGGCCACCGCTACGTGCCCGGGCAGGAGGCGCCGATCCCTGCGCCGACCGCGCCGGCGCAGGACGACGCGAGCGAAACCGGCCGCCGCATCCTGGCCGAGGCCACTGCCGGCTGACCGGTGCCGGGCTCGGCGCCCGGCATGACATCCTGCAGGGGCACGGGCGCTGCCGGTCGCGCAGAATGGCGGTCCGATCCCGTTTCCGTGGAGAACCGCCCGTGCGACCCGCATTCGCCTGCAGCACCCTGGCCTTCGCCCTGGCCCTGGCGGCCTGCTCGCCGTCCCAGCCCGAGGCTTCGCAGGCCGCGGGGACCGCCCAGCAGCAGTCCGAGCAAGACCCGTCGGCGCGCCTCAACGCCTGGTTCGACGCCCAGTACGAGCAACTGCTGCGCTTCAGCCCGATGCAGCTGACCTTCCTCGGCCGCAAGGAGCTCAACGACCAGCTCGACGACGTCTCCGAGCAGGCCGCGCGCGAGCGCCTGGCCTGGCTGGAAGCCTCCGTGCGCGAGATGGAATCCACCTTCGACTACGACCGCCTGGACGACGAGGCCAAGCTGTCCTGGGCCCTGTGGAAGCGCCAGTACGAGACCGCGCGCGACGGCATGCCGTTCCTCGCCGACGGCTACGCGTTCGACCAGATGAACGGCATGCAGAGCTCGCTGCCGACCTTCCTGATCAGCATCCACAAGGCCGACGACGAGCAGGGCTACCAGGCCTACATCGCGCGCCTCAACGCCCTGCCGCGGCTGTTCGACCAGTTGCTCGAGCGCGGCCGCGCCTCCGCCGCGCAGGGCATCCGCCCGCCGAAGTTCGCCCTGGAGGGCGTCGTCGAGCAGGCGCGCAAGGTGATCTCGGGCGCCCCCTTCGACGACGGCGAGGACAGCGCGCTGTGGGCCGACCTGCAGACCAAGGCCGACGCGCTGGTCGAGAAGGGGGCCATCACCGCCGAACGCGCCGAGGAACTGAAGCAGCAGGCGCGCACCGCGCTGCTGGAGCAGGTGCGTCCCGCCTACGAGCGGGTGATCGCCTGGAGCGAGGAGGAGCTGCCCAACGCGCTCGAGAACCCCGCCGGCGTCGGCACCACCCATCCCAACGGCGCCGCCTACTACGCCTACCAGCTGCGCGACAACACCACCACCGGCATGAGCGCCGACGAGGTGCACCAGCTCGGCCTGGACGAGGTGGCGCGCCTGCGCGGCGAAATGGAAGCGCTGAAGGCGCGCGTGGGCTTCGAGGGCGACCTGGCCGCCTTCTTCCGCTTCCTGGACACCGACCCGCGCTTCCGCTTCCCGAACACCGACGCCGGGCGCCAGGCCTACATCGACGAGGCCACCCGCGTCATCGACAACATCGAGCGGCACCTGCCCGAGTACTTCGGCCTGCTGCCCAAGGCCGAGCTGGTGGTCAAGCGCGTGGAGCCGTTCCGCGAGCAGCCCGGCGCCGCGCAGCACTACTACCCCGGCACCCCCGACGGCTCGCGCCCCGGCATCTACTACGCGCATCTTTCGGACATGAACGCCATGCCGAAGACCGAGCTGGAGGTCATCGCCTACCACGAGGGCCTGCCCGGCCACCACATGCAGATCTCGATCGCGCAGGAGCTCGAGGGCGTGCCCACCTTCCGTACCCAGCAGTTCCACACCGCCTACACCGAGGGCTGGGGCCTGTACGCGGAGTGGCTGGCCAAGGAGATGCCCGACACCTACCAGGACCCGTATTCCGACTACGGCCGGCTGATGTCGGAGATGTGGCGCGCGATCCGCCTGGTGGTGGACACCGGCATGCACGCCAAGGGCTGGACCGAGCAGCAGGCGGTGGACTACTTCCGCGAGAACAGCTCGATCCCGCTGACCGCGATCCGCTCCGAGGTGCGCCGCTACCTGATCATGCCCGGCCAGGCCACCGCCTATAAGGTCGGCATGATCCGCATCCAGGCGCTGCGGCGGAAGGCCGAGTCCGAACTGGGCGAGCGCTTCGACATCCGCGGTTTCCACGACACCATCCTCGGCGGCGGCGCGCTGCCGCTGGACCTGCTGGAGCAGCGCGTGGACCGCTGGATCGCCCAGAAGAAGGCGGGCTGACGCATCGCGCCGTCCCGGGCGCAGGCCGATCGCGGCCGCGCCCCGGGGCGGCCCTGCGCCGCACGTCGCCGCACCGCATGGCCCCGCAGGTGCCGCTCGCGTTCGAGGTCGCCTACCGGCTGCGCGAGTACCTCGCCTTCGCCGTCGACCACGCCGTGGACACCGACGCCTTCGTGCGTCGCGCCCCGCGCTGGAAGGTCCGGCTGTTCCGCATCGCGCTGGCCGGGGTCGCGAGCGTCGCATTCCTGGTCAAGACGCGCCGCCACGGCGCCTGCCGTTTCGAGATCGACGCCGACGGCCTGCGCCGCACCACGCGTCGCGGCACGTCGGGCGTCCCCTGGACGCGGGTCAAGGCGGTCCACCTCTACCGCCCCGGCTACCTGATCGAACTGCGGGAAGGCGCCGTGCCGATTCCCTTCCGCGCACTCGACCCATCGCAGCGCGCCGCCTTCGAAGCGTTCGCCGGCCCGCGGCTCGCGCGCAGCCGCCCCGGGGCCTGTCGCGGAGCGTGAGAGCGGATCATCCCTTTTCCCGCAAGCTGCGGCGTGCCCCCATCCGCCTTCGGCACCTTCCCCCGCTTGCGGGGGAAGGAAAAAGAGAATGCCCCCCGCTTGCGGGGGAAGGGAAAAACAGAGTGCTCCCCGCTTGCGGGGGAAGGGAAAGAGAGCATGGCCCCGCTTGCGGGGGAAGGAAAAGACACGCTGAATGCCGACGCGACCCAAGGCTCCGCACGCGCGCGGGCCGCCCTGGCTCATTCGAGCGCCGCCAGCACCGCGGCGGCGAACGCGGCGACGTCGAAGCGCTGGCCGGTCGGGTCTTCCCCACGACGCACCAGCACCAGATCGCGCGAAGGCACGACGACCACGTACTGGCCGCGGTTGCCGAACGCGGCGAAGGCGTCGGCGGGCACGCCGGGCGAGCGCTGCAGCAGCCACAGCGTCGCGCCATAGCCGAACGCGCCTTCGGGCTGCGGGCCGGAGGGCGTGGTCGCCCAGCGCACCCAGCCTTCGGGCAGCAACCGGCGGCCGTGGGCCACGCCGTCGTTGCTCAACAGCAGGCCGAAGCGCGCGAGGTCGCGCGCGGTGGACCAGACCTGGCTCGACAACACGTAGCCGCCCTGCCAGTCGGTCTCGGCGTGGGTCCGGGTCATGCCCAGCGGCCAGAACAGGTCGGTGTACGGGCGCGCCAGCGCGCGGGCGTCGTCGCCGGTGGCCGCGCGCAGCGCGTGCGCGGCCAGCACGATGTCGTTGTTGGCGTAGCGGAAGCGCGTGCCGGGCGGCGCCGCCAGCGGCCAGCCGGCGGCGGCCTCGGCGACGGTGGCGCCGCCGAAGTACAGCGCATCGGTGCGGTTGCCGGCGGTGTCGCTGTACAGGCCGCTGGCCATGCGCAGCAACTGCTCCACGGCGATCGCCGCGCGCGGATCGCCCGGCCGCTGCCATTCGGGCACCGGCGCCGGCGCGGCGGGGTCCAGCACGCCCTGCGCCTCGGCCACGCCGAGCAGCGCGCCGGCCAGGCTCTTGGCCACCGACCAGGTGCGCTGCGGCACGTGCGGGCCGAAGCCCTCGCGGTAGCGTTCGGCCACGATCTTCCCGCCCTGCACCACGACCACGGCGGTGGTCGCGTGGCCTTCGCCGAAGGCGGTGCCGTCGAACGCGGCGGCGAGCGCAGCGTCCAGCGCGCGGGCATCGCCATCCACCGGCGCGGTGGCATCGCGCTCGCCCAGCGGCCAGGGCCGCGCGTCCAGGTCCGGTGCCGGCGCGTCGAAACGCGGCAGCGACGCGACCGCCGCCGCGTCGGCGCCGATCGGCAGCTGCGCGCAGCCCAGGTTCGGCCGCCACGCCGCGATCCGCGGCGGCAGCGCGGGATCGAACGCGACCGAGACCGTGCGCGCGGACGCGTCGATCGACGCCGGCAGCGCCTGCACCTGCGCCTGGTACTCCGGGTAGATGCCGCGCAGCTCCACCGCCTCCACCTGCGCCGGATCGCGGCCGGCGACGAAGTGCGCGCTGCACAGGGTCAGCGCCTTGTAGCCGGCGGCGACGGCGCGCGCGTGCGCTTCGGGCGAGGCCGGCGGCACGGTCTGCGCCGGGGCCGCCGCGGCGGCGAGCAGAAGGGCGGGCAGCAGCAGAAAGCGCATCGAAGGCTCCGGCGTCACGGAACGCGCAGTCTGCCCCAGCGCGCCCGCGCTTGCCTCCCGGCGGTTATCGTAATATTCTGAGTTACATGAAACGCGACAGCCGCCTGTCCTCGGTCCTGCACGTGCTGCTGCACATGGCGCAGCACGACGGCCCGCTGACCTCCGAGACCCTGGCGCGCATGCTGGGCACGAATCCAGTGGTGGTCCGGCGCACCCTCGCCAGCCTGCGCGAGCGCGGCTACGTGGCGTCTGCGAAGGGCCCGGGCGGCGGCTGGACGCTCGCCCGCGACCTCGGCACCGTGACCCTGCTCGACATCTACCGCGCGGTCGGCGAGCCGACGGTGTTCGCGATGGGCCACCGGCTGGAACACCCGGAATGCGCCGTCGAGCAGGCCGTCAACGCCGCCCTGGACAGCGCCTTCCGCGACGCCGAGGCGCTGCTGATCGCGCGCCTGGGCGAGGTGACGCTGGCCGAACTGGCCGCATCCTTCGCCCGGCGCATGCCGCGCCGCCCCCTTCCCGCCTGCGAGCGCCCTCACCATGCCTGAGACCTTCGATGCCGTCGTCGTCGGCGGCAGCTACGCCGGCCTGTCGGCCGCCATGCAGCTGGCGCGCGCGCGCCGGCGCGTGCTGATCGTCGACGCCGGCCAGCGCCGCAACCGCTTCGCCACCGCGTCCCACGGCCTGATCGGGCAGGACGGGCGCGCACCCGAGGCCATCGCCGCCGACGCCCGCGCCCAGGTGCTGGCCTATCCGACCGTGCAATGGCGGCAGGCGACCGCGCTGCGCGCCGACGGCGCGATCGATCGCTTCGAGTTGGAGGACGACGCCGGCGCGCGCGTGGCCGCGCGGCGGCTGGTGCTGGCCACCGGCGTGGTCGATACCCTGCCGGAGATCGACGGCCTGCAGGCGCGCTGGGGCCGCAGCGTGTTCCATTGCCCGTACTGCCACGGCTACGAGCTCGACCGCGGCCGCATCGGCGTCGTCGCCGTCGGCGAGGTCTCGATGCACCACGCGCTGATGCTGCCGGACTGGGGCACGGTGACCTTCTTCCTCGACGGCCGCTTCGCGCCGGACGAGGCGCAGCGCGCCGCGCTCGCGGCGCGCGGGGTGGCGGTGGAGCCGGCGCGGATCGCCCGCGTCTGCGACCGCGCCACCGTCGAACTGGAGGACGGCCGCCGGATCGAGCAGGACGGCCTGTTCGTCGCCAGTCGCACCCAGGTCGCCAGCCCGCTGGCCGGACAGCTCGGTTGCGCCTTCGAGGACGGCCCGCTGGGCGCCTTCGTGCGCACCGACGCGATGCAGGCCACCTCGGTCCCGGGCGTGTTCGCCTGCGGCGACGCCGCGCGCGGCGCGCACAGCGTGGCGCTGGCGATCGGCGACGGCGCGATGGCCGGCACCGCGGCCCACCGCAGCCTGATCTTCGGCTGATCGGCCGGCGCCGCGCGCGTCCCGGCCGGCGGCCGCGCAGTATCATGTCGGCCGGATTCCGAAGCCCCGAGGGAGCGCGCATGAAGCGATCGAAGACCACGGCCCTGCTGCTGATGAGCGCGGCGCCGCTGCTGCTCACCGCCTGCCAGCGCGAGCAGCCGGCCGAGGCCCAGGTGCAGGTGCGCGAGGGGCTGTACACCTCGGTGGCGCGCTGCATCGAGGTCACCGGCGAACCCGACACCTGCCGCACCGCGTTCGAGCAGGCCCGGCAGCAGGCCGCCGATGCCGCGCCGCAGTACGCCAGCCGCGCCGAGTGCGCGCAGGACTACCCGGCCGAGCAGTGCGTGGAGCAGCGCACCACCGCGGGCCATTCCTTCATCGGCCCGATGATGGCCGGCTTCTTCCTGTCGCAGATGATGAGCGGCAACCGCGCCGGCCTGGCGCAGCCGCAGGCCGCGCAGGCCACGCCGGCCTGGCGCGACAAGAGCGACGGCTGGCTGCGTCCCTCCGGCGCGGCGGGCGCCGGCCGCGCCGCCCTGACCCCGGTCGCCGCCACCCCGGACCGCGCCACCACCGTCAACCGCGGCGGCTTCGGCGCCAGCAGCCGCGGCCGCAGCGTCGGCGGCTAAGGCGCGCGCGGTGCGGCGGGTTGCGATCGTCGAGCGCGGCGACTGGCGCGCGCGCGCCGCCGAGAGCGGCTTCCGCTTCCACACCATCGGCGGCGAGCGCTACTGGGACGAGCGCGCCTACTACGCCTTCACCCTGCGCCAGATCGAGGACGACCTGGAGGATCCCAGCGCCGAGCTGCACGCGATGGCGCTGGCCCTGGTCGACGAGATCGCCGGCAGCGAGGCGCTGATGCAGCGCCTGGCGATCCCGGAACCCTTCCGCGACTGGATCGCCGACAGCTGGCGCCGGCGCGAGGGCCATCTCTACGGCCGCCTCGACTTCGCCTACGACGGCCGCGGCCCGGCCAAGCTCTACGAGCTGAACTACGACACCCCGACCTCGCTGTTCGAGGCCGCGTTCTTCCAGTGGCAATGGCTGGAGGACCAGCGCGAGGCCGGCCGCCTGCCGGCCTCGGCCGACCAGTTCAACTCGATCCACGAGGCGCTGGTCGAACGCTTCGTCGCGCTGTCGGCGCAGCTGCCGCCGCCGCTGCTGTTCGCCGCGGTGCGCGAATCCGAGGAAGACCAGGGCACGGTCGCCTACCTGCGCGACTGCGCCGCCCAGGCCGGCCTGCACGGCGAGGCGATCGCGATCGAGGACATCGGCCTGTCCGAGGACGGCCGCTTCACCGACCTCGACGACACGGTGATCGGCTCGCTGTTCAAGCTGTATCCGCTCGAAGACCTGTTCGCCGACGACTTCGGCCGCGCCCTGCCCGGCTCCGGCCTGCGCCTGCTGGAGCCGCCGTGGAAGGCGCTGCTGAGCAACAAGGGCGTGCTGCCGCTGCTGTGGGAACGCCACCGCGGCCATCCCAACCTGCTGCCGGCCGCGTTCGACGACGGCGGCGCCCTGCCCGCCGGCTGGGTGCGCAAGCCGCTGCACTCGCGCGAGGGCGCCAACGTCGCCATGCATCTGCCCGACGGCCGCTGGCTGGAGAGCGACGGCCCCTACGCCGGCCCCTGCATCCGCCAGGCCCTGCACCCGTTGCCGCAGTTCGACGGCCGCTACCCGCTGGTCGGCAGCTGGGTGGTCGGCGACCGCGCCTGCGGCATCGGCATCCGCGAGGACGACGGCCCGATCACCCGCGACAGCGCGCGCTTCGTCCCGCACGCCATCGTCGAGGACGGCGCGCCGGCCACGCTCTACGCCTGAGGCGCGCGCGGGCCGGTGCGGTCCCCCGAACGCCTGCGTCTTCAGCGCGCCGGTTGCGCGGTCTCGCGCGCCTGGCGCCAGCGGCGCAGGCGGCCACGCGCATTCGCGTAGGGCGAGGCGGTGTTGAACTGGATCATGCGCCCGCGCGTCCACTTGCCGTGCCAGGGGCGGCCATACAGCGCGTCGTCGTCGAAGCCCGTCACCAGCGCGACGATGCGGTCCTTGGACGCCTGCAACCGCAGCACCAGCGCATCGAACGGCACGTCGCCGTACGCTTCGTAGAACGACTGCGCCAACCGGCCCAGCTCGTTCCACTTGAAGCCGGGCGCGGGAAACGCGATGTCCGCCCCCCGCGCCTCGGCGTCGTGCCAGGCGAGCACGCGCTCGTTCCAGCCCACCAGGTAGGCGACCAAGTCGCGCGGCCGCATCCGGCTGCCGGCGACGTGGCCGTCCATGGTGGCCTCGTCGACGGCGTCGGGCGGCAGCGTCGCGAGCTCGCGCAGGAGCGCGGAGAATTCCTTGTCGATCGCTGCGAGCAGGGCGGCGCGATCCTGAGGGATGGGCATGCAGGTCTCCTGCGCAGCGCGCGCCGCCGAGTGTAGCGTGTCGGCCGCACCCGCCCGGCCCGGGGACGCGTTTGCACGCAAGGTGCCCGGCGATTCCTCAGGCAGAAGCCGCGTCGCCGCGACGCGCATCGGCGGGAGCGTTGCCGCTTCTCGCCGAACGCGACGCCTCGCCGAGCAGGAATTCGTAGAGCTGCAGGCGCCTCCGGAATTCCGCGCCCGCCCAGCCGATCAGCCAAAGCCCTGCCGCCATCGCTGCGAGCAATGCCAGCCAGAAGGGCAGCCCGAGCAGATCGCGCCAATTGCGCAGCACCACGAACAACGAAAGCAGCACCGGCAGCAAGCCCAGCCGCTCGACGCCGCCGACCATCATGCTCAGCCGCGAAGCGAGCCGCTCATGGCCCATCCGCGCGTACCGCATCCGTTCGTCCAGCACTTCGCACGGATAAGCGGCCAACCGGGCGACGAGCGCACGGAACTGATCCACGTCATGGTCGAACTGCTCGATCAGTCCGCGCCGATGATGGCGGAATTCCTGCAGCAAGACCCGGACGTTACGAACGAATCCCGGCAGGAGGCCGGCGATCATCGTCGCCAGGCCCATGCGCGCCATCCACAGCATCCAAAGCTGGGGCTGCAGCCATTGGATCAGCATCGAGGGCGACAAGGCGAGCGCCATGCCGGCCATACCGACCAGGTTGCAACGTACGATCCAGCGCGGCGTACCGCGTGCGGCCACCGGCCCGACGGGCAATGCCTCGATCCACGCCTCCATCTGCGCAAACGTCAGCCGCGGCCGCTCGCTCCCATCCATCGCGCCTCCTCCTTGCGCCACCACAGCACGGCGAAGATAGCGCACTCGAAGGCATTCGCAGGAGCACGCGCGCAGGGCCGCAGACCTCCTGGTCGCCATGCCCGCGGACAGAACGCGGGCCGACGATTTCGGCCGCATCCAGCACCACCGCCCCGATGCGAAGCGATGGCGCGAAGGTCAGCGCCGGTAAGCGGGATCGGCCGGCGGGATCGGCGCCGGGTTCGCGGCGACCCAGCGCATGGCGAGTTCGGCCATCCGCGCGAATTCCTCGTCGTCGCCGGTGCCGGCGCGCAGGGCCCGCGCCAGCGCTTCGGCCCAGGGCAGTTCCGCGGGTTCGATGCGCTGCCCGAAGTCCTCCGGCGACGTGGCGCGCTTGCGCTGGGCCATTCCGATTCGTCCTGCGGCGAGCGATGGCGCGGATCGTACCGGCCGGTCCCGCGCGCGGACGCTCAGGCCGCCAGCGCGCGCCCGCTCTGCCGCTCGTCCTCGGTGGATTCGCGCACGTCGGCCACTTCCACGTCGAAATGCAGCGTGCGCCCGGCCAGCGGGTGGTTGCCGTCGATCCGCACCTGGTCGCCGGCCACGTCCACCACGGTCACCAGCAGCGGCCCGCGCTCGCTCTGGGCCTGGAACTGCATGCCGGGCTGGATCGTGTCGATGCCCTGGAAGACCTCGCGCGGCAGCGACTGCACCAGCGCCTCGTTGCGCTCGCCGTAGGCCTGCTGCGGCGGCACTTCGACCTTCAGCGTGTCGCCCGCCTGGCGGCCTTCGAGCGCGTTTTCCAGGCCGGGAATGATGTTGCCGGCGCCGTGCAGGTAGCGCAGCGGCTGCGCGGGCGGCGACTTGTCGAGCACCTGGCCCGCGTCGTCGGTGAGGGTGTAGTGGATGCTGGCGACGCGTGCGGCGGCGATCTCCATGGGGAGCTCCTTGGAATCGAGGGAAGGGGAGGGTGTAGACGACGGGAAGGCACCGGCATGCCCACGGTGCGACATCACGCGGCCACCATAGCCAAGGCCAGGCAGGCGCGCAAACGCGGCGATGCACGCCCCGCGCCCGGCAAGGGAGGACTGAATGCGCCTTCTCCACCTAGGGTGATCCCTAGATGGCAGGCCGGCGGCCGGCTTCTAGGGTGGGTGCCGGTCCGTCGCCCCCGGCCTCATGGGCGGCGCCAGATCCTTCCCACCCCCAAGATTGGAGTGAACCCCCATGACGGATGGAGCTTCCGGCGCTTCCGGCGCCAATGCTTCCGGAGGCGCCGGCGACGCCGGCAGCGCGGCCGACAACGCCGCCAACGACGCCGCCGTCAGCGCCGTCGAGAGCATGGGCCGCGCGTCGTCGGAAGCGACGAGCGAGGCGCAGAACGCCACCCAGGCCGCACAGGCGGGCCTGGCTTGCGACGCCGAGGCCGCGCTGTCGCGCGCGGAAGCCGCCGCCGCGCAGACGCAGCAGCAGGCGCAGGCGGTGGCCGACCTCGCCGCGGCCAACCCCACTTCGGTGACCCAGGCGGCCGCCGAGTTCGCCGCCGAGGACGCGCGACAGGCTGCCGATGCGGTGGCGACGGCCCGCGACGCCGTCCAGCAGGCGCGCGAGTCGCTCGGCGTGTCCGGTTGCGTCTCCGAGGCGCAGCCCACCCACCCCACCCAGGGCCTGGCGCTCAACACCATCGACCAGCTCTGGTCCTGAGCGCAGTCTTCGCCCGCGAGCCCTGGCGCGATCCGCTGAGCGCCACGGGGCCGTAGGCGCGCGCTGGCGGGCGACCACGCGTCGCAGGCGCCGTGCGGACGTGTGCCATCGCTGCGCATGCGCCGCGGCGGCAGGACGCCGGCATCGGCACGCGCAGCCCGGCCACACGCCCCGGGGCGCGGCCCGCACGATGGCCGGCCCTCCACCTGCCCGCGCTCCGGCCTGCGATCATGTGCGCATGACCGAGCCCGCCGCCTTCGACACCCTCCCGCTGTCGCCCGCCCTGCTGCAGGGCGTGGCCGCGCTCGGCTACACGGCGATGACGCCGATCCAGGCGCAGGCGCTGCCGGCGATCCTCGCGGGCCGCGACGCGATCGCGCAGGCGCCGACCGGCAGCGGCAAGACCGCCGCCTTCGGCCTGGGCCTGCTGCAGCGGCTGGACCCGATGCGCATCGAGACGCAGGCGCTGGTGCTGTGCCCCACGCGCGAGCTCGCCGACCAGGTGGCGCGGCAATTGCGCCGGCTGGCGGTCGGCATCCCCAACCTCAAGGTCTCGGTGCTGTGCGGCGGCATCCCGCTGGGCCCGCAGCTGGCCTCGCTGAGCCACGATCCGCACGTCGTCGTCGGCACGCCAGGGCGCATCCAGGAGCTGGCGAAGAAGAAGGCGCTGCACCTGCGGCACGTGCGCACGCTGGTGCTCGACGAGGCCGACCGCATGCTCGACATGGGCTTCGAGGAGGCGATCCGCGACATCGTCGGGCGCACCCCGGAGACCCGGCAGGGGCTGCTGTTCTCGGCCACCTTCCCCGACGACATCCGCGCGCTGGGCGCGGCGATGCTGCGCAAGCCGGTCGAGGTCGGCGCCGAGGGCGAGACGCGGGCGCCTGAGATCGAGCAGCGGTTCTTCGAGGCCGACCCGGCGCGGCGCGCGCCGCTGCTGGCCGCGCTGCTGCTGCGCTTCCGGCCCGAATCGGCGGTGGTGTTCTGCAACACCCGCGCGGACGTGGCCGAGGTGGCCGGCTCGCTGGCGCACTACGGCTTCGCCGCGCTGGCCCTGCACGGCGACATGGAGCAGCGCGACCGCGACGAGGTGCTGCTGCAGTTCGCCAACCGCAGCTGCACGGTGCTGGTGGCCAGCGACGTCGCCGCGCGCGGGCTCGACGTCGAGGACCTGGCCGCGGTGATCAACTACGCGCTGCCGCACGATGCCGACACCTACGTGCACCGGATCGGGCGCACCGGGCGCGCGGGCCGCACCGGCCTGGCGCTGAGCCTGGTCGCGCCGCGCGAGCTGCCGCGCGCGGCCGCGATCGAGGCGCGCCTGGGCCGGCCGCTGCGCTGGGAGCAACTGGCGCCGTTGTCGGGCAGGGCGGCGAACGTGCCGCCGCCGGCGATGGCCACGCTGCGCATCGATGCCGGGCGCGGCGACAAGCTGCGCCCAGGCGACATCGTCGGCGCGCTGACCGGCGAGGCCGGCCTGCACAAGGACGCGATCGGCCGCATCGACGTGTTCGCGACCCGCAGCTACGTCGCCATCGCCCGCGCGCAGGCCGCGCAGGCGCTGGCGCGGCTGCGCGAGGGCAGGATCAAGGGACGGCGCTTCCGGGTCGCCCGGCTGTAGCCGCGCCCGCGGCGAAGAAGCGCCTCACAGCCTGGCGTCCACCTTCAGGTCGCCCGGCCGGATCCAGCCCCAGCGCCGCAGCGGCAGCGCGATGAGCAGCGTCAGCAGCGCCGGCGCCAGGAAGTGCAGCAGCCCGATCGACAGCCACACCGATGGCGCATCGCCCATCGCCGCCAGCGTGCCGACCTGGCCGACGAAACCGCTGGTGCCCATGCCGGAGCCGGTCGGTACGTTGCGCATGCCGAAGCCCAGCGTGGCGACCGGGCCGAGGATCGCCCCGGCCAGCGTCGGCGGAATCCAGATGCGCGGATTGCGCACGATGTTGGGCAGTTGCAGCATGCTGGTGCCCAGGCCCTGGCTGAGCAGCCCGGAGGCGCCGTTCTCGCGCCAGCTCATGACCGCGAAGCCGACCATCTGCGCCGCGCAGCCCACCGTGGCCGCGCCGCCGGCCAGGCCGCCCAGCCCCAGCGAGATCGCCAGCGCCGCGCTGGAGGTCGGGCCGGTCAGGATCATGCCCATCGCCACCGCGATCAGCACGCTCATCAGCAGCGGCTGCAGCGTCATCGCCCACTCGATCGCCTGCCCGGTCGCCGCCATCACGCCGCCGATCAACGGCGCCAGCGCCTGCGCGGTGGCGAAGCCGGCGACCAGCGCCGCGGCGGGCGTGGCGATGATGTCGATCGGCGTCGTGCGGCTGACCAGCTTGCCGATCTCGGTGCCCACCGCGACCGCGACGAAGCAGCCGACCGGGCCGCCGAGCTTCGCGCCCAGCAGCCCGGTCGCGGCGCTGGCGAAGATCACGATCGGCGGGCCCTTCAACCCGTAGGCGACCGCCACGCCGATCGCCGCCCCCATCGCCTGCTGCGCCATCGCGCCGGCATCGATCAGCCAGGCCTGCCCGGTCCAGCCGCCCACGGTCTTGAGGATCA
This sequence comes from Luteimonas huabeiensis HB2, assembly GCF_000559025.1. GTDB lineage: Bacteria > Pseudomonadota > Gammaproteobacteria > Xanthomonadales > Xanthomonadaceae > Luteimonas > Luteimonas huabeiensis. The sequence continues at coordinate 76,618 of NZ_JAAN01000045.1, forward strand.
GCCCGATCACCAGCGAGCCGAACAGGCCCAGCGTCATCGCGTTGAGCGCCTCGATGCCGTAGCGGCGCAGCGAGAACTCGATGTCGCGCGCGCGCAGGAAGGCCTTGAACGACATGGACGCCGGACGCGGGAGGGGCGGCTACGTTACCAGGGCCCCGGGGCGGTCGCCTCGTGCGGACCGGGCGGCCGGCGCACGCGCGGCCGATGCGTCCGGCGATCGCCCTCAGCGCGCGACCAGCGCGATGTTCGGGTGCGAGGCGAGGATTTCCAGCACGATGTCGAAGAAGGTCGGCCCGGTGCCGGCCTCCAGCGCGTCCAGCTCGCGGCGGATGCGCGCCACGTCGTACCCGGGCCGCGCCAGCTTGTCTTCCAGCATGCGCCGCGTCGCTTCCACGCCCAGGGCCTGCCGGTTCCGCTCGAAGTCCGCCCACACCAGCGTCACCGGCGCCGTGCCCTGCAGCGCGCCGTAGCCGCCGTACAGCAGGTCGTCGAGGGCGTCCAGGCTGTGGCCCAGCGGCCAGTCGACGCCGGCCATGAGCACGCGCTCCACCTCGGCGTAGAACGAGGCGATATCGTGGATGCGGCGGCCGTCGAGAACGAGCGTCTGGGACATGGGGACACGGGCTGGCGCCGGGGCGCCCATCCTGCCATCGCGCCGCGGCCGGCGCGTTAGCATGGCCCCGCCCTTCCCCGCAGGCCCCGCCCATGGCCGCTTCGATGACGACCAGCCCCATCGCCATCCGCTCCTACGGCGCGGACAGCACCCTGGACCGCCACGACTTCGCGCAGATCGTGCTGCCGCTCGCCGGCTCGCTGGCCATGGACATCGCCGGGCGCGAGGCCACCATCGACCGCGCGACCGCGGCCTACGTGGAGGCCGGCGCCCGCCACGACCAGGTGAGCCGCGCCGCCAACCGCTCGATCATCCTGGACCTGCACGCCGGCGATCTGGACGACCGCACCGCGGAACGGCTGGCGCGCCGCCCGTACATCCCGCTGGCGCCCGAGGCCGGCGGCCTGGTCGACTACATGGCGCGGCTGGCCGCCCGCGGCCCGGTGCCGGCGCACCGCCTGCGGCTGTGGACGGCGCTGCTGGTGGACGCGCTGCTGGGCGACGAGCCGCGGCCGCGCTCGCGGCTGGCGCCGCTGCTGGCCGCGGTGGAGAGCCGGCTCGCGCAGGACTGGACCGTGGAGGCGATGGCGCGCGCGGTCGGCGTCGGTCCCAGTCGCCTGCACGCGATCTTCCAGGCCGAGCTGGGCAGCACGCCCCGCGCCTGGCTCTCGGCGCGGCGGCTCGAGCGCGCGCGGCATCTGCTGGCCCACACCGCCGCGCCGATCGCCGAGGTCGCCTACCGTTGCGGCTATGCCGACCAGAGCGCGCTGACCCGCGCGATGCGCCAGGCCACCGGCATGACGCCCGCCGCGTGGCGCCGGCAGGCAGGAGCCCGCGACTAGAACGCGCGAGTCCCGGTCAAGACGGGGCTCCGGCACGGCCCTACCCTGCCGGCATGAGCGACCACGGCCATCGCAACACGATCCTCGGCGTCGCCTGCGGCATGGGCGCGGGCGCCCTGTGGGGCCTGGTGTTCCTGGCCCCGGAGCTGGTGCGCGAGTTCGCGCCGCTGCAGCTGACCATCGGCCGCTACCTGTTCTACGGCCTGTTCTCGGCGCTGTTGATCGCCCCGCTCTGGCGCGCCCTGCGGCCGAAGCTGGGCCGGCGCGAGTGGATCGCGCTGGCCTGGCTGGCGCTGACCGGCAACGTCCTCTACTACGTGCTGCTGGCCAGCGCCGTGCAGCTGGGCGGCATCGCGATGACCTCGCTGGTCATCGGCTTCCTGCCGGTCGCGGTCACCCTCGTCGGCAGCCGCGACGCGGGCGCGCTGCCGCTGCGCCGGCTGGGGCTCTCGCTCGCCTGCTGCGCTGCCGGCGCGCTGTGCATCGGCTGGCAGGCGCTGGCGGCGCCGGCCTCAGGCTCCGCCGGCCGCCAGCTCGCCGGGCTGCTGTGCGCCGCCGGCGCGCTGGCCTCGTGGACCTGCTACGCGGTGGGCAACCGGCGCTGGCTGGTGCGCCTGCGCGACGTCTCCATGCACGAGTGGAACCTGCTCACCGGCGTGGTCACCTGCGCGCAGACCCTGCTGCTGGTGCCGGTGGCGCTGCTGCTGCATCGCGAGCCGCACGACGGGCAGGCCTGGGCGCTGCTGGCCGGCGTGTCGGCCGGCGTCGCCCTGTTCGCCTCGATCCTGGGCAACGCGCTGTGGAACCGCATGAGCCGGCTGCTGCCGCTGACGCTGGTCGGGCAGATGATCCTGTTCGAGACCCTGTTCGCGCTGCTCTACGGCCTGCTGTGGGAGCGGCGCGGCCCGACCGCGCTGGAGCTCGCCGCCTTCGTGCTGGTGGCGCTGGGCGTGGCGACCTGCCTGGCCGCGCACCGCCCCCGGCGCGTCATCCCCGCGCCGCCGGGCGCGTAGAAGCGCGCGCAGCCGCCCGCTTCGCGGAGAAGGCCGCGGCATGGGCGAGCGCCGGCATGCCGCACGCTCGGTCCGTGCCGGCTGTCACGGAGCCGGCGATGCCGCTGTCTGCCGGCCCAACGCAGGCCGCGCGCCTAGGGATTTCCCGAGCTGTCGATCGCCGGCGGCTTCCGCAAGCTTGTGCACCGCCCCTCGCACAAGGAGACCTCGCCATGGCGCTCGCCCCGGACAGCCTCAAGCTCGTCGAATCCCTGAAGCGGATCGCGCAATCCCAAGCCAGCCTGGACGCGCTGGCGAGCGACGACACCTCGCCCAGCAAGTCCGAGCTGCAGGACCTGGCCAAGGAGTTGCATTCGGTCGGCGACATCAAGGGCAAGAAGGACGACTACGACAAGCGCCTGACCGCGCTGGCCAACGACTTCCTGCCCGGGCTCAGCGTGGAGGACCGCGGCCGCTTCATCGGCGCCATCCTCGAAAACGACAAGGGCGCGACCAAGTCCGATTCCTGGCTGCAGGGCGCGCGCCTGGACAAGCTGGTCGATGCCGGCAAGATCACCGCGGACCAGCGCCAGCAGGTACTGGAGGCCTTCGGTGCCGGCTACAACGCCGGCGAGGTGGACAGCGAGAACGCCTGGCGCTTCCTGGAGATGGACGGGGTCAGCGGCGAGGTGGTGAACAAGGCCACCGCGTACCAGAGCAGCCGCGGCCTGAGCCGGGTCGAGAACGAGAACACCTCGGGCGAGGTGTTCCAGCGCTTCCTGCATGGCCTGGGCGAGGGCGACGGCCGCAGCAAGCACTTCGCCGACTTCATCGAGAAATTCACCGTCGACCAGTTGCAGGAAGGCAAGGTCGGCGCCGGCAAGACCGACAAGAACGACCGCGCCGACTACCTGGGCCTGCTGCTCAACGCCGCCGACCGCGCCGGCAAGGACGGCGCCGTGGTCAACAGGATCCTGCACGGCGTGGACAGCGAGACGCGCGCGCGCGCCATCCAGGACGTCAGCGAGGGCTTCAGCAAGGTCACCACCGAGAACGCCTGGCTCGACCGCGAGGACAGCAAGCTGCCCGACAGCTACAACCGCGACCCGATGGAGATCCTGATCCGGGCGGTGGCCAACGACCGGGAAAGCGTCTACGCCGGCGGCACGCGCAGCCACGCCGCCGACATGGCGGAGCTGGTCCTCGACCAGTCCAGGAACGACCCCTGGGGCGACAACGGCTTCTTCGACGACCGCAACATCCCCAAGGAAGGGCGGCAGGAGGCGCTGAACGAGCTGGTGCGCAAGAAGGCCGGTGAGATCTTCGAGTTCAACGGCCTGGGCGAGTCCGGCATCCACGAGGGCAGCAACGTCGACAACGTCACCCGCAACGTGATGACGATGGCCAACCTGACCCGGCTGACCGGGCTGTCGCCGACCAACGAGGCCGCGCCGGACGTGCTCAACTCGCTGACCAAGCTCTCCGACGGCTGGGCCAAGGACTACCTCGACGCGCGCGAGGCCGGCAACGACGATCGCATGCTGCAGAACGAGCACCAGCTGACCCACATGGTGGCCTCGGTGGAGCAGGCCGTGCTCAACGGCTTCTCCGACAAGGCCGAGGACGACGCCGCGCGCAAGGCCGACCTGACCAACATGCTCAACTTCTTCATCGGCCTGGTGCCCTCGCCGGGCGGGGTCCTGACCGATGGCCTGAAGGACGGGTTCACCCAGGTGTTCGGCGAGGACAGCCGCGCCAAGGGCGTCTTCGACAAGGTCGTGGACGAGATCGGCGGCCAGGTCGACGGCAACACCGTCGGCAAGTTCAAGGACGCCATGATCGACAAGCTGACCCGCGACGAGTACCAGGACCAGTACCTGGCCACGTTCCGCGACAACGCCAACCGCTTCGTCGAGGACCAGGTGCTGCGCGGCCTGAACGGCGAGGGCAACAAGGGCATCCGCGCCGAGATCGTCAAGGAGGCCTCGCAGCTGCTGACGACCTGACGCCGCGCGGCGCCCGCAGGCCCGGCCCGCCATCCTCCGCGCGGGATGGCGGACGGGCGCTTTAATACGATGTTACGAAGCCGCTGGCACAATCCGGCGTCCCGTCCTCAGGAGTGTCGCGCATGGGCCTGTTCTCCAAGATTTCCGATCGCATCTTCGGCCGCAAGACCGCACCGGCGCAGGCGCCGGCGGCCAAGACGCCCGAGCCCGTCATCTTCACCGGCAGCGAGCACGATCCCAAGGTCTCGCCGCCGGCGCGCAACCCCGCGCCCGCGCCGGCGCCCGCGCCCGCCGAGCCGGTGGACGTCGAGGCGGTGCTGACCGCGCTCGCCGCGGAGAAGGGCGGCAAGAGCGACTGGCGCCATTCCATCGTCGATCTGCTGAAGCTGCTGGATCTCGATTCCAGCCTCGACGCGCGCAAGGAACTGGCCGCCGAACTCGGCGTCGCCGCCGGCGCCCACGGTAGCGCCGAGCAGAACATCGCCCTGCACAAGGCGGTGATGCGCAAGCTGGCCGAGAACGGCGGCAAGGTGCCGGACGCGCTGAAGGACTGAGCCCCCGACCCCGCGCGCCCCGGCCCTGCCCGGGGCGCCGGCGTTGCGGCGCCCGGCCGCGCGGCCGGGCGCTCGCGGCATGATCGCGGCCGGCCGCGATCCGGCCATCGTCCGCGCTACGATGCGCGCTCTCCCGCCGCACGTCCCTTCCCCCTCATGAAGGCCCGCACTCCCGACGTCCCGGCGCCGGCATGAGCCCGCCCGCGCACCGGCCGGACCCCAGGGCCGAGCCCACGATCGAACGCCTGCAGCCGTGGATCGCCGCGCTGCTGAGCGCGTTGTGGCACCTGCTGTTCCTGCTGCTGCTGATGTCGTCGCCGGAGGTCGTGGTGACCGCACCGCAGGGGGCCGCGGCCGGCAGCCGGATGGTCGTGGACTTCGTTGGCGTGGCGCCGCCGCAACCCGCGCACCCGTCGCCGGTCCCGCCCCGCCCGCGCCCGCCGGCCCCCCGCGCCGCGCCCGAGGCCGCCGAATCCCCGGCGATATCCCGCCTGCGGACCACGCCGGTCGCGCGCGCCGACGATGCCCTGCCGGAACCCGCGCCGCGCCCGGCGGCGACGCCGCCATCGCCGCCCGAACCCGCGCAGGCGGCCCCGCCCTCCCAGGCGCCTGCGGCCAGTCCGCCGCAGACCACCCGGCAAACCGCGCACGTGTGGGGCCAGCCGCCCGGCATGCTGCCGCAGGAGACCGCGCCCACGAACGCGGGCCTGGCCCGCAACCCCGCGGTGGACCGCGGGCGCGGCCGCGACGTGGCCTCCTCCGGCCCCAGCCTGGGAGTGGGCGGCTACCAGGTCCTGTACGACCAGCGCAGCGAAGCCCGGCTGCGCGCCTGGAAGGCGCAGGGCATGACCGAACTGTTCCTGCCGCTGCCCGGCACCCGCCAGTACATGGTCTGCCCGCTGGAGACCGCGCTGCGGCGCGAATCCGGCCCCTGCCGCCTGCTCGATCCGGACGACCCGCAGATGGCCGCCATCGGCGACGCGCGCGAGGTCATCAACATGCAGCGCGTCTACCGCCGCGGCGAAGTGGTCTGGCGCGGCCCGGGGCCGTACCGCTGAGCGGCCGGCCCGGCGCGGCTCAGGCGATCAGCGGCCGCGCCGCCGCCGGCCGCCGCCGGCCCTCGCGCGGCAGCGCCGACCAGACGCGCGCCATCCGCTCCACCGCGTCCACCAACTGCGCCTCCGGCTTGGCATAGGGAATCCGCAGCCAGCGGTCGAAGCCGCCCTCGGCGCCGAACACCGGCCCCGGCGCCAGGTGCACGCCCTCGCCCTCCAGGCTCGCCGCCAGTTGCGTCGCGCTGCCGTGCGGCAAGCGCACCCACAGGCTCAGGCCCCCATCGGGCAGGCGGAAGCGCCAGTCCGGCAACCGCGCCCGCAGCGCCCGCGCCAGCGCGTCGCGCTGCCGGCGCACCTGCGCGCGGCGAGCCGCGAACACCGCCTCGGCATCGAGCAGTTCCGCCACCACCAGTTGGTCGAACAGCGAGCTGCCGAGGTCCAGCTGCACGCGCGCGGCGACCAGGCGCTCCACCAGCGCGAGCGGCGCGCGGATCCAGCCCACCCGCAGGCCGCCCCAGCACAGCTTCGACGCGCTGCCGACGGTGACCGCCTCGCCGGCGAAGGCCGCGAACGGCGCCGGCATCGGCGCCTCCGACAACCGCGTCGCCTGCAGCGTCTCGTCGACGACGGCCCGCGTGCCCGCCGCCTCCAGCGCGGCGGCATAGCGCGCGCGTTGCGCCTGGTCCATCAGGAAGCCGGTGGGGTTGTGGAAATCGGCGATCACGTAGGCCAGCCGCGGCGCGGCCTCGCGCAGCGTGGCCTCGATGGCGTCCAGATCCCAGCCGCCATCGCCGAGCGGATCGCCCATCGGCGCGCCGACCAGCCGCGCGCCGCCGAGCGTCAGCGCGGCCATCGCGTTCGGGTAGCCCGGCGTGTCCACCAGGATGCGGTCGCCCGGCCGCGATAGCGCGCGCGCAACGATGGCCAGCGCCGACAACGCGCCGGAGGTCACCACGATCTGGGCGGCGCGGGTCGGCAGGCCGCGCCGCGCGTACAGCGCCGCGATGCGCGCCTGCAGCGCCGGCAGCCCGGACGGCAGGTAGCCGTCGCCCGACAGGTAGGCCGGCAGCGCGGCCACCGCGCGCGCATACGCGGCCGCGGTGCCCGGCGTCGCCGCGCCCGCGGCGCAGGTCAGGTCGATCGCCCCCTCGGCGACCTTCGCCGCGCCCAGCGCGCGATCGTGCGCGCGCCGCCGCTCCATCGGCACGGTGGCGAAGGTGCCCGCGCCCTGGCGCGCGCTGGCGAAACCGGCCGCGACCAGCTCGGCATACGCACGCGCCACGGTGTTGCGCGACACGCCCAGCGCGCCCGCGACCGCGCGCTCGCTGGGCAGGCGCGTATCGATCGGGATGCGGCCATCGCCGATCAGCTCCTGCAAGGCCAGGCACAGGCCGCGGTAGGCCGGCGCGCGGTCCAGCCGGCCGACCAGCGCGGCCAGGCGTTCGGGGGCGAGCGATCGCTGCATGCGGTCCACTATCCCACGATTGGCGCTATCGGAAAGGTCCAATTCGCCGCATCGTGGCCCCATGTCCGCCGCCGAACCGCCCGCCCCCTCCCTTGCCAACCTCGGCCCGCTCGCGCAGTTGCGCGCCGGCCGCCTGCCCGAACGCCTGGCCCGGCTGCTGCTCGGCCTGTGGCTCTACGGGCTGGCGATCGCGCTGATGATCCAGGCCGCTGTCGGCGCCGCGCCCTGGGACGTGTTCCACCTCGGCCTGGTCCGCCACCTGCCCGGCTCGTTCGGCATGGCGATGGTCGCCACCGCGCTGGCGGTGCTGCTGGCCTGGATCCCGCTGCGGCAGATGCCGGGCCTGGGCACGCTGGCCAACACCTTCCTGCTGGGCCCCTTCGCCGACCTGCACCTGCTGTGGCTGCCCGCGCCCGACGGCCTGGCGCTGCGCTGGGCCTACCTGCTCGCCGGCGTGGTCGTCTGCGCCTTCGCTACCGCGCTGTACGTCGGCGCGCAACTCGGCCCTGGCCCGCGCGACGGCCTGATGACCGGCCTCGCCCGCCGCACCGGCTGGTCGATCCGCCGCGTGCGCACCGGCATCGAAGTCTTCGTCCTGGGAGCCGGCATCCTGCTCGGCGGCACCGCCGGCCTGGGCACCCTCGTGTTCGCCTTCGGCGTCGGCCCCCTGACCCAGCGCTTCCTGCGCCGGCTGACGGTGCCGCTGGCGTCGCCCTGCGACCGCGCGAACGCGCCCTGCCCCGCGGCGCCGCCGGACGCGCCCGCGTCGTGACGCGGAGCGCGCCCGGGAGGGCGCGCACATCCGCCGGCCGCCCCGCACGCGGCCCGTATCATGGCGCCGGCATCCCCACACGGTCCCGACGCATGGCCAAGCCCAACCCGCTCCAGGAACAGTTGCTCAAGGCCGGACTGGTCAAGAAGAGCAAGGTCGCCGAGGTGGCGCGCGAGCAGCGCAAGGCGCGCCAGGACAAGGCGCCGACCGCGGCGCAGGAGATCCAGCGCGAGGCCGAGCGCGCACGCGCGGAGAAGGCGGAGCGCGATCGCGCGCTGGCCGCGGCGCAGAAAGAAAAGGCGCGCACCGCCGAGCTTGCGGCGCAGGCGCGGCAGATCGTCCGCGACAAGCAGGTGCCGCACACCGGCGAACTGGAATACCGCTTCACCGCCGACGGCGCGATCCGCAGCCTGCTCGTCGACGACGCCCAGCGCAAGCAGCTCGCCGCCGGCGCCCTGGTCATCGCCCGCCTCGGCGACGGCTATGCGCTGCTGCCGCGCGCCGCGGCGGACCAGATCCGCGAGCGCGACCCCAGTCTGATCCTGCTCGACCACGGGCAGGCCACGGATACCCCGGCCGAATCGACCTCCGAGGACGACGCCTACTACGCGCAGTTCAAGGTGCCGGACGATCTGATGTGGTGACGCGGCTGGGGCTGCGCTGGTATGAGCGCGAGCCCTTGCCGTTTGCGCCGTTGTCGCCGAGGGTTCGGAGCCGTTCCCGGCGGGCAGGCGTCAGAACAGCGAGCCCTGCATGGGTCCTGCCGCTTCGGACGGCCGTGGGTCCGCTTGGGCGGTCGCCCCCAGCCGCCACGCCAGCCCCGACATCCGCACCGCATGCCGCGCGAGCGCGTCGCGCAGCACCTGGGCGCTGCCGGCGACGTGCAGGCGGCGGCGGGCGCGGGTGATGGCGGTGTAGACCAGTTCGCGCGAGAGCACGCGGCCGGCCTGGCGGGGCAGTTGCAGCCAGACCTCGTCGAATTCGCTGCCCTGGGCCTTGTGCACGGTCATGGCGAAGGCGCTGTCGTGGGCGGGCAGCGCGGCGGGGTGGAAGGCGCGCACGCTGCCGGGCCCGTCGCCGGGGAACCAGGCCATCGGGACGCCATGCTCGTCGGGCAGGCACAGGCCGATGTCGCCGTTGAACAGCCGGTGGCGATAGCTGTTCTCGGTGACGAGCAGCAGGCGGCCGGGGAACCAGGCCGGCGCGGGGCCGGTGCGTCGGCCGGACAGCAGGGCTTCGATGCGGGCGTTGAGGCCGCGGGCGCCCTGCGGGCCTTCGCGCAGGGCAGTGAGCAGGCGCAGGCGCTGGGCGCGGACGAGGCCGGTGGTGGGGTCGGGGGCGTCGGCGAGGCTGCGCCAATGCGCGAGCAGGTCGTCGCGGTGCGATTCGAGGGGGTCGAGCGCGTCCTCGTGGAATTCGACGCCGCGCAGGGTGCCGCCGCGCAGCAGCGCGAGCGCGGCATCGGCGTCGCCGCTGCGGGCGGCATCGGCGAGCGGGGCGAGATCGAAGCCGGCGTGCTGGCGGTAGCCGCGCAGCAATCGCACGCGGTGGCCGCGCAGACCAGCGGTGTCGGGGTCGGTGGGCGTGGCGTCGCCGAGCAGCGGGCGAAGGGTCTCGGCATCGGCGGGCGGCAGGGCGTCGCCGGGGCCGGCGGCGGCGAGGATGGCGGCGAGCACGTCGCCGGCCTCGACCGAGGGCAGCTGGTCGGCGTCGCCGAGCAGGATCAGCTGGGCGCCGTCGGCGACGGCATCGACCAGCTTGCTCATCAACGGCAGGTCGACCATGGAAGCCTCGTCGACGACCAGCAGGTCCAGCGGCAGCGGGTTGTCGGCGTGGTGGCGGAAGGCGGGGCTGTCGGGGATGGTGCCGAGCAGGCGGTGCAGGGTGCTGGCGGTCTCGGGCAAGGCGCCGGGCAGCGCGGCCCGAACGGCCGGGTCCAGACCGGCGGCGGCGATGGCCTGCACGGCGCGGCGCAGGCTTTCGGCCATGCGCTCGGCGGCGCGGCCGGTGGGCGCGGCCAGGGCGATGCGCGGCGGGGGCCGGCCGTGGCGCAAGGCCAGGGCGATGCGCAGCACCAGCAGGCGGGCGATGGTGGTGGTCTTGCCGGTGCCGGGGCCGCCGGTGATCAGCAGCAGCGCACGGCGCAGGGCGAGCGCGGCGGCGCGGGCCTGGCGGTCGCCGCCCTCGCCCGCGGCCCCGGCGCGCGCATCCGGGAACAGCGCGGCGAACACGTCGACCACGGCGGCGGGATCGCCGGCGTCCAGCGGCCGGGCGGCGATGCGCGCAAGGCCGGCGGCCAGGCGCGCTTCGTATTCGCGGTAGCGGCGCAGGTACAGCAGGCCGAGGCCGGGCTCGAAGACCAGCGGGGCGTCGGCGGCCGAGGGCGCGAGGGCATCTTCGGGTTCGGCGACCCAGCGCGAGGCGCGCAGCTGGGCGATCCAGTCGGCGGGCTCGGGCCAGTCGAGGGCGGCATCGACCAGCAGGCGCGGGCGCGCGGGGTCGAAGCCGGCGTGGCCGTCGGCGACGGCGCGCGAGGCGAGCGCGGCGGCGGCGAGCACGGCATCGGGGGTGGCGGGATCGAGCCGGCGCAGGCTCTGCGCGAAGGCGTGGTCGAGGGTGCGCAGGGCGCCGGCTTCGGCGAGGGCCTGGAGCAGGGTCATGCGGCCGCCTCGTCACGGGCGCCCGCGAACAGCGCATCGACGGCGTGCACCAGCTCCGGCGCGAAGCGCCAGGCGCGGATGCCGGGGGAATCGGGGCGGGCCGCGTCGAGGCCGCGGCAGAACAGGTAGCGCGCGCCGCCGAAGTCGCGCGCGTAGTCGTACGCCTCGCCCAGGCGGAAGCGCAGCCAGCGGTGCAGGGCGAAGGTGTAGATCAGCGCCTGCAGGTCGTACTCGCTGTGCGCCATCGCGGCGTCGAGCTGCGCGGGGCCGTAGCCGGGCAGGCGGTTGGACTTGTAGTCGAGCAGGTACCAGCGGCCGTCGTGCAGGTAGGTCAGGTCAATCAGGCCGGTCATCAGGCCTTCCAGCCGGCGCCGCGCGCCGAAGCCCTGGCGGCCGCGCAGCAGGCCGTGGCGGTGCAGCAGCGCGAGCAGATCGTCGGTGCGGGTGGGCGCGAGCGCGAACTGGAACTCGATCTCGGGCCGGCGCGCGTCGGCCGGCAGGTCGGCCAGGCGCAGGCCCTCGGGCAGGGCGACGGTGAGGGTGTGGCCGACCAGCGGCAGCAGGGCCTCGACGCCGGCCTCCAGATCCGCGGCGGAGTAGCCGCTGGCGCGCAGCGCGTCGAGGGCGAGCGCGCGTTCGCCCTCCGGCGCGGGCATGCCCGGCGTCCAGCCGGCCCACTGCGCGAAGTCGCTGCGCTCGAGGACCGCGTGCAGGGCGACGCCGAAGCGGCTGCCGGAAAAGCGCGGGTCGAAGGCCTCGGGCGCGGGGTCGGCATCGGGCTCCGGAGCGGCGGGTTCGTCGCGGCCGCCCGGCACGGGTTCGGTGGCGGCGCTGGCGACCTCGCCGCCGGCCTCGGCGTTGGCGAGCTGGGTGAAGCTGTAGACCCACCAGTCGGGCGCGGGCAGGCGCGCGGCGGTGCGCGCGGGCGGCACCGCGCCCTCGGCCTCGGGCGGCAGCCAGGGCAGCGCGGCGGGCGGCGGCGCGGTGTCGATGGCGATCGCATCGCGCGCGCGCGCGGCGAGCGCGTCGGGATCGGCGACCATCGGCCACAGCGGCGAGCGCGAATGGTTGAAGAACGGCCCGGTCGCCAGCCACAGCGCGTGCTCGGCGCGGGTCAGGCCGACGTAGAGCAGGCGCGCGTCCTCGGCGCGCTGGGCCTCGGCCCAGCGATCCCTGGCATCGTTCCAGCCGGAGGTCCCGGCCTGCAGCCGCCAGTGCAGCGTGCGGCCGCGCTCGCCGGCGACGACCACGCGCTGGCCGGCCTCCGGCGGCCTGCCGCCGATGCCGGCGAACGGCAGGAACACCAGCGGGTATTCCAGGCCCTTGCTCTTGTGCAGGGTGACCACCTGCACGCGGTGGGCATCGGATTCCAGCCGCAGCAGTTGCGCCTCGTCGTCGGGATCGGCCTCGGCGATGCGCCGCGCGAGCCCGTCGACCAGGCCGTGCAGGCCCAGCGCGCGCGCCTGCGCTTCCTGCAGGGCTTCGGCCAGCTGCAGGTAGTTGCTGAGCCGCCGCTCGCCGTCGAGCAGGCCGAGCAGGCGCTGCGCGTGCTCGGCGCACAGCGCGCCGACCAGGGCCAGCGGGCCGCCGCGCTGCAGCCGCTCGCGCCAGGCCAGCGCGCGCGCCTGCCAGCCGCGCAGAGCCTCGCCGTCGGCGTCGAGCGCGGCGATGCCGGCCGCGTCCACGCCGACCAGCACCGTGGCCAGCGCGGCGCGCAGGCGGCCGTCGTCGCCGCCATGCAGCAGGGCCAGCAGCAGGGCGTGGATCTCGCGCGCCTCGGCCGTGGCGAACAGGCTCTGCTTGCCGGCGGCGACGGCGGGGATGCCGACCGCGGCCAGCGCCTGGCGGATGCGCGTGGCCTCGCGGTGGGTGCGTACCAGCACGGCGATGTCGCCGGGCCGCAGGGGACGGCCGGCGAGCTGCGCGCGGCCGGCGCGCGCGTCGGCCAGCAGGCGGTGGATCGCGGCGACGCAGGCCCGGGTGGCCAGCGCGCGCGAGGCCTCCGCATCCCAGGCGCCGGCCCGGCCTTTCTCGTCGGGCGGCGGCGCGGATGCGCGCCACAGCGTGAGCGCCGGGGCGGGCGCGCCGTCGCGCAGGAAGTCGGCATCGGTACGCACGCCGCCGGGAGCGACGTCGCGGAAGCCGATGCGCGCATCGACGAAGGCGGCCTCGCCGGCCTCGGCGTACAGCGCGGCGATCGCGCGCAGCAGCGCCGGCCGCGAGCGGAAATTGCGATCGAGCGCGGGCGCGGCCTGGGCCTGCGCGCGCGCGGCCAGATAGGTCTCGACGTCGCCGCCGCGGAAGCCGTAGATCGCCTGCTTGGGATCGCCGACGACGAACAGCGCAGGATGATCGCTGCCGGCGCCGAACACGCGTTCGAAGATGCGCCACTGCCGCGGGTCGGTGTCCTGGAACTCGTCCACCAGCGCGACGCGGTACTGCGCGCGCAGGCGCCGCGCGAGGGCGTCGGCGTTCGGCGCGTCGTCGGCCAGCGCGTCGGCGAGGCCGTCGATCAGGTCGTCGTAGCTGCGTACGCGCCGCTCGCGCTTGCGCAGGGCGAGGCGTTCGCGCGCCTCGGTGCGGATGCGATGCAGCAGGCGGGTGCGCCGCGCCTCGCGGTAGGCGCCGGCCGCGGCCAGCGCGGCGCGGTAGGGCGCGATCGCCGCGCACAAGGGCGAATCCGGGGTGCGCCCGGCGTGGGCCTTGTTGGTCCTGGCGGCGAGCGACTCGGGCAGCAGGCGCTCGAGCCTGTCGTCGTCGAAGGGTTCGTCGGCATCGCCGCGCCCGCACCAGGCGGCGAGCGCGTCGAACAGCGCCTCGATCCAGGCGGCCTTGTAGCTCTGGCCGTTGAGCACCTTGCCCTCGACCGCGGCCAGCAGCGCGGCGCGGAAGTCCTGGCCGTGGTCGCGGAACGCGGCGGCCAGCGCGGCGGCGGCGGCGCGCAGCGCGGGCAGTGGATCGGGCGGCAGCGGCGCGTCGGGCGGACGCAGGTCGGGTTCGCGCACCAGCAGCGGCAGGTCGCGGGCCAGCGCTTCGGGCCCGTTCGGCCACAGCGCGAGCAGGTCGTCGGCGTCGTCCGCGTCGGCGGCGCGCGCGCGCCACAGGTCGGCGGCGATCTCCTCGCGCAGCGCGCGGTCGCTGGCCAGCAGTTCGGGCGCGTCGAAACCTTGGCCGCTCTCCAGCGCGTGCTCGCGCAGCGCGCGCGCGCAGAAGCCGTGGATGGTGAAGATGGCGGCGAGGTCGATCTCCTCGGCGGCCGCGCGCAGGCGACGGCGCAGCGCCACGGGCGATTCGCCGCCGCGGGCGAGGTGGGCGTCGAGCAGCGCGCGCGTGGGCGCGGCCTCGGGCGAGGCGGCGCCGGCGCCATCGAGCAGGCGCGCGGCCAGCAGCAGGCGGGCGCGGATGCGCGTGCGCAGCTCCTGGGTCGCGGCCTCGGTGAAGGTGACCGCGAGGATCTCGCCGATGCGCAGGCCGCGCTCGACCACCAGCCGCAGCACCAGGGTGGCCAGGGTGAAGGTCTTGCCGGTGCCGGCTGACGCCTCGATCGCGCGCACGCCGTCGAGCGGCAGCGCCAGCCAGGGATCGTCGGGGACCGCGCTCATGCGGCGTCCTCGTCGGCGCCGGCAGGCGCGGCGGCGAACGCGTCGGCATCGAAGGTCGCCTCGAGCCCGGGGTGCGGGTGGCCGGTGGTCACCAGCGCATAGACCTGCAGCGCGGTCTCGGCGAAGGCGCGCAGGCTTTCGGCATCGGCGAAGGGATCGCGCCCGCGCAGGGCCAGCCGCAGCGCCTCGCCCTGGCCTTCGCTCCACTGGCGCTCGCCGCCATGCCAGACCTTCGCGGCCTCCCGCAGGCCGCGTTCTGGCGTGGGCGCGCAGAACAGCGCCCAGGCGCTGTACGGCGCGAACGGCAGCGGCGCGCGCAAACCTTCCGCGCGCAGCGCGAGCAGCCGCTGCAGCGCGTCGCGCGCCTGCGCGGGCGGCAGGGGCGGGCGCGGATACGGGCCGGGTCCGGCCGCGCCGCCGTCGTGGAACTCGACCAGCGGCAGCGCCAGCCCGGCGGCGCTGGCGAACAGCCAGTCCAGGCCGTTGCGCAGCGCGCCGGGGCCGTTGGGCGGGTCGAAGCGCAGCCGCGCCAGCCCCTGCGGGTAGCGCGCGCGCAGGCGGCCGTGCAGGCGCAGGCCGTCCAGCTCGACCTCGGCGCGCGGCGCGTCCTCGGCCGCGTCGCCGCGCCAGGCGGCGAAGGCTTCGGCATAGGGGGCGAGCGCGGCGCGCTGCGCGGCGAGCGCGCGCCGGCCGATCGGCCCGGAGGGCAACAGCCCGCGCGCGCGTAGCGCCGGGTACAGCGCGGCATCGCCGGTGCCGGCCAACAGCGCGTCGAACACCGCGCGCTGCAGCGCGTGCCGGCCCAGGCCGCGGGCGGGCGCGAGCAGCGGCTCGACGTCCGGCGCGGCGTCCTCGATCTCGGCCAGGCGCAGGCCGAGCCGCTGGCGCAGGAAGCCTTCGGCCGGCGCGAGCAGGAAACGGCGCAGCGCCTCCAGCGGCAGCGCGCCGCCCTCGGCCTCGGCGTCCGGCGCGGCCGCCACCGCGCCGGCCGACCACGGCGCCAGCGGCGCGCGCGCGGCGGCGGCGCGGCCGGCCGCCGGCCACCAGTCGCCGCGGTAGGAGAACCGCCGCGGGTCGGCGGGCGCATCCGCGCCGGCGGCGCCGAACGCGGCCGCGGCGAACGGCTGCAGCGGATGGCGCACCACCAGCTCGCGGGCGGCGGCCTGCGGATCGACGTGCTGGCGGGCGGCGGCGTCGAGCAGTTCGGCGACCAGCAGCGAGGGCTCGCGCGCGCTGCCGTCGCGCGGGTCGGCGCCCTGGTAGCTGACGTAGAACACGTCCTGCGCGGCGGCGAACAGCTGCAGGAACAGGAAGCGGTCGTCGTCGCGGGTGGAGCGGTCGCCGGCGCGGCGGCGCTCGGTGCCGAGTTCGGCGGTGAGGCGGTTGAGGCCGGCGGCCGGGTCGCGGCGCGGGAAGTCGCCGTCGTTCATGCCCAGCAGGCAGATCGCCCGGAACGGCAGCAGGCGCATCGGCACCATGCGGCCGACGCTGACGCCGCCGGTCAAGAGCGGCGCGCGGGTGTCGGCCTCGCCCAGCACGGCGGCGAAATGCGCGCGCACGGCCTCGGCCGGCACCGGCGCGGCGAAGCCGGCGCGGCGCGCGTCGGCGGCGAAGGCATCGATCAGCGCGCGCAGGCGTTCGAGCGCGCGCTGGGTGGGGGCCGCCGCGGGCGGCGCGGGCAGCAGCGCGTCGAGCAGGCCGAGCAGGCGCTCGCGCCAGGCCTCCGGCGGCATCGCCTCGCCGAGCAGGCGCGCGTGGCGGGCCAGCACGCGCAAGAGGCGCAGCAGGGTGTCGAGCGCATCGAGCGCGCCGCCTTCGAGCTCGGGCATCGGCGCGACCGCGGCGCTCTCGCCGGCCGCGACCAGCGTGTCGCTGCCGGTGGCATGGCCCAGCAGCAGGCGATCCAGCGCGAAGGCCCAGGTGTAGGCGTCGTCGGCCGGGGCGCGCAGGCGATCGCGATGCGCGGCGTCCAGGCCCCAGCGCGCGCCGGCGGCGGCCAGCCACGCGTGCAGGCGCTCGAACGCGGCGGCATCGAGCCCGGCGGCCTCGGCCAGCGGCGGGCTGGCGAGCAGGTCCAGGGTTTCCTCCAGCCCGAAGCGCGCGACCGGCAGCGCCAGCAGGCGCAGGAACACGTCGGCCAGCGGTTCGCCGGCCAGCGGGCTGGCGTCGGCCAGCGCGTAGGGGATGGCGTCGTCGTGGCCGCGGCCGCCGAACACCGCGTCCAGGTACGGGATGTAGGGATCGATGTCCGGCGCCAGCACCGCGATCTCGCGCGGCTGCAGCGGCGGGTCGAAGCGGCGGCCTTCGGGCGATGCGGGATCGAGCAGCGCGCGCAGGCGATCGTGCAGCACCTGCAGCTCGCGCAGGCGGGTGTGGCAGGCATGGATCTGCAGCGTCGGATCGCTGCGGTCCACCTCGGCGCGCAACGGCGCGCCGGGCGCGGCGCGGCGGTGGAACAGGTCCGACTGCAGCCGCCGCAGCAGCGAGGCACCCGAACCCGGGCGTTCGTCGGGATCGACGTGGGCGGCGATCTCGCCGGAGGGGTGGATCACCTCGTAGCTGCCAAGCACGGCCATGAAGTCGCGTCCGGCCGCGCCCCAGGCCTGCAGCAGCGGGTTGTCGGGCGGGGTGACGTCGTCGCCGGCGCGCGCGCGCTGCAGGTCGCCCCAGTAGGCGCGCGTGGGCGAGGGCACGTAGAGGTGCAGGGTGCCGGCGCGCGCCTGCGTGGCCAGCACGCGCAGCACGTCGGGCGAGACGTTGAGGGTGGCGAAGGCGAACAGCCGCGGCGGCAGGCCGGCGGGCGGCGGCGCGCCGGCGGGCTCGAAGCGGTCGAGGTACTGCTGGATGCGCCGCGCGCGATGCGCTCGGCCGCGCGCCACGCGCCGCCACAGGATCGCCTGCGGGTCGTCGGCCTCGGCACCGGCCTCCCAGCGCAGCAGCCAGTCGCGGCGCCAGGCCTGGTACTTCTCGAACACCGCGGCCAGCTCGCCGGCCAGCGCCCAGGCGCGCAGCGGGTCGGGGCCGGCGACGTGCGCGGCCAGCGCGGCGAGCGCCGGCCGCGCCATGAAGCCGGCATCGGTCAGCGCGGCGTAGAGGTGCCAGCGCAGCGCGGCGGCGTCGAGCTCGTCGTCGGCCGGGCCGAGATTGGCGGCCAGCGCGCGGGCGACGAACTCGCCCGGGGTCAGGAACGCCAGGTTGGCGGCGATGCCGTGGCGCGCGGCCAGCGTGGCCTGCAGCCAGCGGCGCATCGCCACCTGCGGGATCAGGATCGTGTCCGGCGCCAGCAGCGGCCGCCCCGGCGCCGGCGCGCGCACTTCCTCGGCCAGCAGGCCGGCCAGCACCTCCAGCGCGTTCGAGTGGTAGAGGCGGACGTCGGCGGCGGGCGTGTCGGGCATGGGCGCCGGGCATTGTGCAGGAGGCCGGTCCCGCGCATCGCGACGCAGCGTTCCGGTGCCCGGCGCGGGCCATCGCGCGGCGCATGGCCGATAATGCCGGCATGTCCCCCTCCTCCCCCTGGCGCGGCCGGCTGGTCGCGCTGGCCGGCATTCTGCTGTCGGCCTTCAACCTGCGCACCGCGGTCACCTCGCTGACACCGCTGTTCGATCCGATCAGCGCCGATCTCGGCTTCGGCCCGACCGTGATCGGCCTGTTCGGCATGCTGCCCACCGCCGCGTTCGCGCTGGTCGGCGTGCTGACGCCGCGGATCGCGCGCCGCTTCGGCCTGGAAGCGACGGTGCTGCTGGCGATGCTGCTGAGCGCGGCCGGCTCGCTGCTGCGCGGCGTGTCCGGCGATACGGTCTCGCTGCTGCTGGCCTCGACCACCGCGCTGGCGGGCATGGGCATCGGCAACGTGGTGCTGCCGCCGCTGGTCAAGCGGCACTTCCCGGACCGGGTCGGCCTGCTCAGCGTGGCCTACATCTCGGTGCTGCAGGCGGGCACCTTCCTGCCGGCGTTCGTGGCGGTGCCGCTGGCGGAGCGGATCGGCTGGCCGGCCTCGCTGGCGAGCTGGGCGATCCCGGCGTTCGCGGCGGCGATCCCCTGGCTGTGGCTGCTGCGGCGCGACGGCGATGCGCCGGCGCTGCCGGCCGACGCCCCGGCGGGCCATGCCGGCCGGCGCGCGCTGTGGCGGCTGCCGCTGGCCTGGGGCATGACGCTGATGTTCGGCATGACCTCGCTGGCGACCTATACCCTCTTCACCTGGCTGCCCGCGATCCTGGCCGATGCCGGCGGCGACCGTGCGCTCGGCGGCAACATGGTCGGCCTGTTCTCGCTGCTGGGGCTGACCTCGTCGCTGACCATGCCGATGCTGGCGATGCGGGTGCGCAGGCCGGTGTGGCTGGTGGCCGGCTGCGTGGCGATGCTGGCGCTGGGCTACCTGGGCCTGCTGCTGTCGCCGCTGCGCGGCACCCTGCTGTGGGTGACGCTGCTGGGGCTGGGGCCGGCCACCTTCCCGCTCTCGCTGACCCTGATCAACCTGCGCACCCGCAGCGCCGAAGGGGTGGCCGCGCTGTCGGGCTTCACCCAGGGCGTGGGCTACGCGCTGGCCTGCGCGGGACCGCTGGTGTTCGGCTGGCTGCACGATGCGACCCACGGCTGGGCGTGGCCGTTCGCGTTCCTGGGCCTGTGCCTGCTGGCGCTGCTGGCCGGCGGTGTGCTGGTGAACCGGCCGCGGCAGCTGGAGGACGAGTGGGCCGGCTGACCGGCGGGCACCGGGACGCGAGCCGCTCCATCCCGCACCCGGGCCAATTTCTGTACTCATCGGTTCAGTGGCTGGGTTAACATTCAGCGATCCCGACCGATCCTTGCGCGTTTGCGCCGCGCGATCCGCGCCTCGCGCCGTCCCCGGAGCCGCATGACCGATTCCACCGCCGCCGCCGTCCGCCTGCAGGGTGTCCGCCTCGACCGCGGTCGGCGCACGATCCTGTCCGGCATCGACCTGACCGTGCCGACGGGGTCGGTGACGGCCGTGCTGGGCCCCTCCGGGTCCGGCAAGTCGACGCTGCTGGCGGCGCTGACCGGCGAGCTGCGCCCGGCGGCCGGCACCGTGGAGGTCTTCGGGCGGCCGCTGCCCGAGCGCCAGCGCGAACTGCTGGAGACCCGCAAGGGCATCGGCGTGCTGCTGCAGGGCAACGGCCTGCTGACCGACCTCACCGCCGCCGAGAACGTGGCCCTGCCGCTGCGCGCGCACACCCGCCTGCCGCGGCCGGTGATCGACCGGCTGGTGGCGATGAAGCTGCATGCGGTGGGCCTGCGCGCGGCCGCGGACCTGTACCCGCGCGAGCTGTCCGGCGGCATGGCGCGCCGGGTCGCGCTGGCGCGTGCGCTGGCGCTGGACCCGCCGCTGATGGTCTACGACGAGCCGCTGACCGGGCTGGACCCGATCGCCAGCGGCGTCATCATGAGCCTGATCGCGCGCCTCAACGCCAGCCTGGGCCTGACCAGCATCATCGTCACCCACCACGTGCACGAGACCCTGCCGGTGGCCGACCGCGCGCTGGTGATCGCCAACGGCCGGATCGTCTTCGCCGGCAGCCCGGGCGAGCTGGAGCGCAGCCAGGACCCGCTGCTGCGGCAGTTCCTCGATGGCCGTCCGGACGGCCCGATCGCCTTCGATGCGGCCCGCCGGGAGGTGGCCTGATGGCCGCGGCCTTCGACGCGATCCGTGCGCTCGGCCGCGCCGGGCTGTTCTCGCTGTCGGTGCTGCGGGCCTCGAAGCCGACCGCCGACTTCTTCGCCGAGCTGGTGCGCGAGATCTACAAGATCGGCGCGCGCACGCTGCCGATCATCGCCGTGGGCGGCGCGTTCGTGGGCCTGTCGCTGACCCTGCTGGGCTACCGTGCGCTGGAGACCTACGGCGCGGCCGACCAGGTCAGCGTGCTGATCGGCCTGGGCCTGTACCGCGAGCTGGCGCCGGTGCTGACCGCGCTGCTGTTCGTCGGCCGCGCCGGCTCCTCGATCGCGGCCGAGCTGGGCCTGATGCGCGCCACCGACCAGATCACCGCGCTCGGGCTGATGGCCATCGACCCGGTGGCCAAGGCGGTGGCGCCGCGCTTCTGGGCGGCGGTGCTGACGGTGCCGCTGTTGACCGGCTTCTTCTGCAGCCTGGCGATCGCGGCCAGCTACTTCCAGGCGGTGCACGTGCTGGGCATCGACAACGGCACCTTCTGGCAGGCGATGAAGGACGCGGTGGATTTCCGCGACGACTTCCTCAACGCGTTCCTGAAGTCGGCCGTGTTCGGCGGCACCTCGGCGCTGGTGGCGGCCTACGTGGGCTACCACGCCGAGCCCACCATCGAAGGCACCTCGGTGGCGACCACCCGCGCGGTGGTGAACGCCTCGCTGCTGGTGCTGATGTTCAACTTCGTCATGTCGGCGTTCCTGTTCCGCTGAGGCGGCAGGACGACAATGGCCCCCAATCCGCAAGGTGAGTCCCGATGAGCAGCGCCCGTGGTCCCCGTCTCGAATTCGCCGTCGGTGCGTTCCTGCTGCTGGCGCTCGCGTCGCTGCTGGTGCTGGCGATCGCCTCCACCAACAACCGCTTCGGCTTCGCCCGCGACACCTACGAGCTGACCGCGCGCTTCAGCAACCTGGGCCAGCTGCGCACGCAGGCGCCGGTGCGCATCGGCGGCGTGACCATCGGCCGGGTGACCCGCATCGAGCTGGACCCGGTGAAGTTCGATTCGATCGCCACCCTGGCCATCGACCGCCGCTACCAGGACCTGCCGATCGACACCTCGGCCTCGATCCTCACCGGCGGCCTGCTCGGCGAGAGCTACGTCGATCTGCAGCCGGGCGGCGACGTGGAGACGCTGCAGCCGGGCGAGGAGATCGCCTTCACCACCCCCGCGGTCGATCTGATCCAGATGGTCGGCCGCTACATGTTCAGCGGTCCCGGCGCCGGCGCGAACGATGCCGCCGCCGAGCCCGCCACTTCCCCCGCCCCCCGCGAGGATCAGCCATGACCCGTTCCCTCATCGCCATCGCCATCGCCGCCGGCCTGCTGGCCGCCGCCCCGGCCGCAGTGCACGCGCAGCAGCAGCAGCGCCCCGCCGCCGCCACGCAGGCGGCGGATTCCCCCAGCCGGATGGTGCTCGACAACACCCAGCGCATCCTCTCCGAGCTGGAGCGCCGCCGCGCCGAGTTCAGCGCCGACCGCGACGCGCTGAACGCGTTCGTCAAGCGCGAGTTCGACGCCATGTTCGACCGCGACTACGCCGCGCGCCAGGTGCTGGGCCGTCACGGCCGCGGCGCCGACGAGGGCGACATCAAGCTGTTCGCCGATGCGCTGGCCGACAGCCTGCTGCGCCGCTACGGCGCCTCGCTGCTCGATTTCAACACCCGCCTGCAGGTGCGCATCCGCTCCGAGAGCCCGCTGCCGCGCGGGCTCGGGGTCAAGGTGTCGAGCGAACTGCTGCGCCAGGGCGGCGACCCGATCCCGGTGGACTACCTGATCCGCCAGTCCGGCGGGCAGTGGAAGGTGTTCGACGTGCAGGTGGAGGGCGTGAGCTTCGTCAGCACGTTCCGCCGCCAGTTCGACGCCGAGCTGCAGAGCAAGTCGATCCGACAGGTCGCCAACGAGCTGCGCAGCGGCCGGCTGCAGGCCGATGCCGACGTCGACTGAGCCGGTGCTGCGGCGCGAAGGCGACGCGCTGGCGTTCGCCGGCCCGCTGCTGCGCGAGACCGTGCCGGCGCTGTGGCCGGCGGCGCTGCGCGCGCTGGACGGCGCGCGCCGGTTCGACCTGCGCGCGGTGCCGCGCATCGACAGCGCCGGCCTCGCCCTGCTGGCCGAGCTGGCCGCGCGCGCCGGCGGCGGCATTTCGATCGACGGCGCGCCCGCCGGACTGGACGAGCTACTGGCGGCCTACCGGCTGCGCGCGGACCTCGACTTCAACCACGCCTGAGATCGCACCGGCGCCGCTCGGCGCCTCCCGACCCTGGAACCGCCCATGCCGCTCTCCCGTCTCCTCGCTCCCTGCCTGCTGATCGCGCTCGCCGGCTGCGCCGGCGGCCAGCAGGCCACGCGCGCGCCCGCGCCGACCGCCCCCCAGGAGACGGCCGCCACGGCGGCGACGTCCGCCGCACCGCCAGCGGATGCCGCGGTGCCGGACGCGGGCGCCCCCACGCGCGGCCGGCCCCCGGGCGAGATCGCGCAGGTCGCCCGCGAGGCCCGGGCCGCCGGCGCCTACAAGCACGCCGACGGCGGCCGGCCGGTGCTCGCCCCGACCCAGGCCGAGCTCGACTACGCCGCCATCTACGGCGAGGTTCCCTACGATCCCGTCGCCGATCCGACGCTGCCGGAGGCGGCGCAGATGGCCACCGCCTACGACCCGTGGGAGCCGTTCAACCGGCGCATGCACCGGTTCAACAACGTGGTCGACCGGACCGTGGCGCGTCCGCTGGCCACCGCCTACATGAAGGTGGTGCCGCGGCCGATCCGGCTGGGCGTGTCCAATTTCTTCAGCAACCTGGGCCAGCCGGTCAGCGCGCTCAACGCGCTGCTGCAGGGCCGGCCGAAGCAGGCCGGCCAGGCGCTGGGCCGCTTCGTGGTCAACGCCACGCTGGGCATCGGCGGCATCTTCGACCCGGCCAGCGACGCCGACATCCCGTTCCGCAGCGAGGACTTCGGGCAGACCCTGGGCGTATGGGGCTGGCGCAATTCGCGCTACCTGGAGCTGCCGCTGTTCGGGCCGCGCACCCTGCGCGACACCTTCGGCCTGGCGGGAGACGCCCCGCTCTCGCCGACGCGGCAGATCGACGACGACGGCGCCCGCTGGGCGGTGCAGGGCCTGCAACTGGTGGACGTGCGCACGCAGCTGTTCGCCGTGGATCGCATGCGCGAGGGCGCCGCCGACGACTACGCCCTGGTGCGCGATGCCTGGATGCAGCGCCGGCAATACCAGATCTTCGGCGACCGCGAGGGCGACGAGACGCTGCCCGACTACCTGCTCGACGACGACGCATTGCCGACGGTGCCCGCCGACGCGATCCCGGTGATCCCGGGCGTGCCGGTCAACTGATCCCGCGCGCCGCCGGCAGCGCGGGCGGGGCGCGGCCCCGCCCGCGTCGCCGCGCCTACGGCTCCGACCCCGCGTCGCCCAGCAGGCTCTGCGCCTGCTCGCCCGGCAACGCCTCGACGCCCTTGAGCTGGCGCTCGATCGCGCGCGTGCGCACGCCGGCGGCCTTGATGCTGTTCTGCACCGTGTCGAGCTGGCTGTGCGCGCGCTCGAGCACGGTGGCGAACTTGCCGAATTCCGCCTTCACCGCACCCAGCAGCCGCCGTACCTCGCTGGAGCGCTTCTCGATCGCCAGGGTCCGGAAGCCCATCTGCAGGCTGTTGAGCACGGCCAGCAGCGTGGTCGGCCCGACCAGGACGACCCGGAAGTCGCGCTGCAGGGCCTCGAACAGCCCCGGGCGCCGCAGCACCTCGGCGTACAGGCCCTCGGTGGGCAGGAACAGCATCGCGAAATCGGTGGTGTGCGGCGGCGCGATGTACTTCTCGTGGATGCGGCGCGCCTCCACCCGCACCTGCCGTTCGAGGGCGACGGCCGCGGCGGCGGCGGCATCGGCATCGGCGCGCTCCTGGGCGTCCAGCAGGCGCTCGTAGTCCTCGCGCGGGAACTTGGCGTCGATCGGCAGCCGCAGCGCCACGCCGTCCTCGCCGCCGGGCAGCAGCACGCAGAACTCCACGCGCTCGGCGCGGCCGGGCACCGGCGCGCTGTTGCGCTCGTACTGCTCCACGGTGAGCACCTGCTCCAGCAGCGCCGCCAGCTGCACCTCGCCGAAGATGCCGCGCGTCTTGACGTTGGTCAGCACGCGCTTGAGATCGCCCACGCCGGTGGCCAGCTGCTGCATCTCGCCCAGCCCGCGCTGCACCTGCTCGAGGCGCTCGGAGACGAGCTTGAACGACGCGCCCAGCCGCGCCTCCAGCGTGCTCTGCAGCTTCTCGTCGACGGTGGCGCGCATCTGCTCCAGCTTCTGCGCGTTGTCGGCCTGCAGGCGCTGCAGCTGCTGGTCGAGGGTGGCGCGCATCTCGCCCAGCCGCTGCTCGCTGCGCTGCGTAGATTCGGCCAGCCGCTGGCTCAGCGCCTCGGCCGCGCGCTGCTGGGCCTCGCCGCTCTCCTGCCGCGCCTTGCGGGCATCCTCGCCCAGCGCGGTGCGCAGCTCTTCCAGGCGCTGGCCGAAGCCCTCCAGCCGCTGATCGGTGCGCGCGGTCAGTTCCGCCATCCGCTCGCCGAGCTGGCCGCCGAAGCGCTGCTGCGCCTCCGCCGCCTCGGCACGGGCGCGGCGCGCGTCCTCGCCGATCGCCTCGCGCATCGCGGCCAGCCGCTGTTCGGTGCGGTCGGTGAGCGCATCCAGCCGCTGCGCGAACGCATCGATGCGCTGTTCCTGCGCCGCCGACAGGCCGTCGATCAGCATGCGCAGTTCCAGCCGCGCCTCGCGTTGCTCCTCGCGCAGCGCGTCTTCCAGCCGTTCGCGCAATGCCTCCATGCCCGCATCCGGGCGCCGCGCCAGCAATGCGAGCAGCAGCGCGACCGCCACCAGGACGGCCAGGAACACACCCGCGAGCAGAAACAGTTCGATCTCCATCCCGCCAGTGTAGCGGCGGGCGTCGCAACGCCTGCGATGGCCTCGACGGCGGAC
Organism: Luteimonas huabeiensis HB2; assembly: GCF_000559025.1. Lineage (GTDB taxonomy): Bacteria > Pseudomonadota > Gammaproteobacteria > Xanthomonadales > Xanthomonadaceae > Luteimonas > Luteimonas huabeiensis. The sequence goes on from NZ_JAAN01000045.1 coordinate 101,820, forward strand.
TCACGGCGCCCGCCGGAGGCTGCGCGCATGGACCTGCCGACCCTGCATCGCTACGCCGACCGCTCCGGCCGTTCCGGGGTGAGCGCCTACGCCCTGCTGCCGGACGCGCTGCTGGTGCGATTCGCGGATGGCGGCCTCTATCTCTACGATGCCGAGCGCCCCGGCGCGCGCCACGTCGCACGGATGCGCCGGCTCGCCGCCGAGGGCGAAGGGCTGGCCACCTACATCAGCCGGCACGTGGGTACGAACTACCGCGCCCGGCTGATGGACTGAGCCCGCGCGGAGCGGGCGGGCAGTGCGGCGGCCGCCGCTCAGGCGGGCACCGGCGCGTCCGGCTCGATCAGGCCCTCGCGCTTGAGTTCGGCCCAGAAGCCGGCGGGGATGGAGACCTGCATCGACCGGGCGTTCTCCCGCGCCTGCTCCGGCGTGCGCGCGCCCGGGATTACCGCCGAGACCACGTCCGGCGCGGCGGCGAATTGCAGCGCCGCGGTCCTGGGATCGATGCCGTGGCGCGCGGCGATCGCCGACAGCCGCTCGCGCTTGCGCGGCACCCACGCCGGGATCGTGCCGTCGTAGAGGTAGCGTTCGCGGCCGACCACGTAGCCCGCCGCCAGCGGCGAGCCCACCACCACCGAAACGCCGCGCGCGGCCAACCGAGGGAACGTCTCGCGCAGGGCCTGAGCGTGGTCGAGGATCGAATACTGGCAGGCCAGCAGCATGATGTCGGGATCGCCGACCTCCAGCGCCCGCAGCGCCGGCGCCGGATGGTTCACGCCCATGCCCCAGGCGCGGATCAATCCTTCCGCGCGCATCTTCTCCAGCTCCGGGATCGCGCCGCGCTCGGCCTCGGCGAAGTACTCGGTCCAGCGCTCGCCCATTTCGCGGTTGTTCGGCGCCAGGTCGTGGATGAAGACGATATCGATCCGGGGAATGCCCATGCGTTGCAGGCTGTCCTCCACCGAGCGGCGGGTGCCGGCGGCGCTGTAGTCGTAGCGGTAGTCGAAGGACGGCGGATCCTTCCAGCCGACCTGGGGCGGCGCCGGCGCCGCGGTCAGCAGCCGCCCGACCTTGGTGGAGATCACGTAGTCGTCCGGATCGAACGCGTGCAGCACGCTGCCGAAGCGGCGCTCCGACAGGCCCAACCCATACCAGGGCGAGTTGTCGAAGTAGCGCACGCCGCTGTCCCAGGCCGCCCGCACCATGTCGCGCGCCTGCTGGTCGGGGATCGCCTCCCAGTTGTTGCCGGCGGGGCCGCCGCCCAGCCCGAGCTTGGTCGGCGGCCGGAACCGGCCACCGGCGGGATTGCGCGGCGGCTCGCGGTCGCCGATGGTGCCCAGCGTGGGCATCAGATCGCCAGGGCGCAGTTGCGCACCGGCGATGCGCGCGGTGGCGAGCGCCGCCGCACCCAGGGCGGCAGCGGACAGGACGTGGCGACGGGTCGGCATCCTCGGCTCCTTGCGGTGTGGGTGGAGCCGAATGTCGCACGTCAGGATCGCAACTTCCGTGACGAACGCGCCCATTGCGCGAAGATGACGCCTGTTGTCGGCCGATGGCGGCGGGCCGCGTGTGCCGCTCAAAAACGAGGGCGTCGCGTCGACGGCGGAATGCGCAATCCGGCGGTGCCCGGCGGACGCGGGCCAGCGCGGTTTCGTCGGACAAAGAAAAAGGCGCTGTTCGCGTTGAGTGTGGATGAAGTCATCCAGCGATCGCCAAGGCCAGCAATGCCGAGGCATTTGCGCCGGTCCTGCGGTTCCGGTCCAATGCCCGGAACCAGCCCAGGTAATTGGTCAGATACGAGGTGGCCACGCCGCGGAAGCGGTGCAGCCAGCCCTTCAGGCGGCTGTGATAGGCATTGACGTTCTGGATGTGCCAGGCGCCGCGACGGCGCTCGCCGCGCAGGGTGTTCAGGCCGTGGTGTTCCAGCCCCAGTTCGCGTGCGACGGCGGCCAGCATGGCGCTGCCATCCGTGCACAGCACGGCATCCCCCATCACCGCCTGTCGCAAGACCTGGACCAACCCGGCCTTGTTGGCCGAAGCCAGACCGAAGTCGGCCGTGTGCCCGGAGCGGTTGCGCACGACCAGCACGGGGACTTGTTCGTCGGACAGCCCGCGCTTGGCCGCGCGGCCACCGCGGCGACGGGCCGGGCGTGAAGTCGCTTCCCGCAAACGCCGCGGCTGGCCCTTGTAGGACCGTAGGAAGTAGGTCTCATCGGCTTCCACCACGCCGCTCTGTTGCCGGTCCATGACTTGGTTGGGCACGCTCAGGAAGCGATGCCTCCAGCGAAACGCGGTGGTGCGGTGCACGCCCAGCCGGGCAGCGGCCTTGCGCACGCTCACCCTTTCCTCCAGCACCTCGGCCTGCTCCAGCCATTTGCCGCGATGACGCAGGCGCGCCAGCGGCGTGCCCGTCAGTGCGTTGAAGGTGATGCCGCAACCCCGGCACTTGAACCGTTGCAGGCCATGGGCCTGTCCGTTGCGGACCAAGTGGGAACTTGCACATCTCGGGCACTGCGTGGGTGCTGCGCGTTGGGCGATCAACTCGGTGACCGCGTCCTGCCCGGACAATGCCTGCAACTGGGCCTGGAGCTGGGTTCGCTGATGCGGGGTCAGGCTGGGCAGACGCGCCAGCCAGCGGGTCAGTTCACGAGTACGCATGGGGCGCCTCCCTCGCCCGAACCGTTCGGGCTTGTGGGCTCAACATGGACCCCATCCCCCTCACATCCTGCGACCGTCATTACTCAACGCGAACAGCGCCAAGAAAAACCCCCCGCCTATCGGCGGGGGGTTTCGGGGTAAAGCCCCTGGCGATGACCTACTCTCGCATGCTGAGTGCACACTACCATCGGCGCTTGCGCGTTTCACTTCCGAGTTCGGAATGGGATCGGGTGGTTCCACGCAGCTATGGTCACCAGGGAGAGGGTGGAGGGTCGCGGTTCGGGGTATCCGATCGCGCACACGCTCTCATGGGGTGGGACGTAGCGAGGTTTTTGGCGGAGTCGTCGACGCGTCGTCGAGTCCAAGGCCACTTGAGGTTATATGGTCAAGCCGCACGGATCATTAGTACTGGTTAGCTCAACACATTGCTGTGCTTACACACCCAGCCTATCAACCACCTGGTCTTGATGGTTCCTTCAGGGGAGTCAAGCTCCCGGGAGATCTCATCTTGAGGCACGCTTCCCGCTTAGATGCTTTCAGCGGTTATCGTTTCCGAACGTAGCTACCCGGCAGTGCCACTGGCGTGACAACCGGAACACCAGAGGTTCGTCCACTCCGGTCCTCTCGTACTAGGAGCAGCCCCTCTCAAATCTCCAACGCCCATGGCAGATAGGGACCGAACTGTCTCACGACGTTCTGAACCCAGCTCGCGTACCACTTTAAATGGCGAACAGCCATACCCTTGGGACCGACTACAGCCCCAGGATGTGATGAGCCGACATCGAGGTGCCAAACACCGCCGTCGATATGAACTCTTGGGCGGTATCAGCCTGTTATCCCCGGAGTACCTTTTATCCGTTGAGCGATGGCCCTTCCATACAGAACCACCGGATCACTAAGACCTACTTTCGTACCTGCTTGATCCGTCGATCTTGCAGTCAAGCACGCTTATGCCTTTGCACACAGTGCGCGATGTCCGACCGCGCTGAGCGTACCTTCGTGCTCCTCCGTTACTCTTTAGGAGGAGACCGCCCCAGTCAAACTACCCACCATACACGGTCCCCGACCCGGATCACGGGCCCAGGTTAGAACGTCAAGCACGACAGGGTGGTATTTCAAGGATGGCTCCACCGAAGCTGGCGCCTCGGTTTCAAAGCCTCCCACCTATCCTACACAGACGAACTCAACGTTCAGTGTAAAGCTATAGTAAAGGTTCACGGGGTCTTTCCGTCTTGCCACGGGAACGCTGCATCTTCACAGCGATTTCAATTTCACTGAGTCTCGGGTGGAGACAGCGCCGCCATCGTTACGCCATTCGTGCAGGTCGGAACTTACCCGACAAGGAATTTCGCTACCTTAGGACCGTTATAGTTACGGCCGCCGTTTACCGGGGCTTCGATCAAGAGCTTCGCCTTGCGGCTGACCCCATCAATTAACCTTCCGGCACCGGGCAGGCGTCAGACCCTATACGTCCACTTTCGTGTTTGCAGAGTCCTGTGTTTTTGATAAACAGTCGCAGCGGCCTGGTCACTGCGGCCCTCGAAGGCTTGTGCTCGCACGAGCCACCCTCAAGGGCGCACCTTCTCCCGAAGTTACGGTGCTATGTTGCCTAGTTCCTTCACCCGAGTTCTCTCAAGCGCCTGAGAATTCTCATCCTGCCCACCTGTGTCGGTTTACGGTACGGTCTGCGTAAGCTGAAGCTTAGGGGCTTTTCCTGGAAGCGTGGGATCGGTGACTTCGCGCCAAAGCGCTCGTCTCGGTGCTCGGTCTTGAAGGGACCCGGATTTGCCTAAGTCCCAAACCTACCGCCTTTCCCCGGGACAACCAACGCCCGGTACACCTACCCTTCTCCGTCCCCCCATCGCACTTACGCGAGGTGCTGGAATATTAACCAGCTTCCCATCGACTACGCATTTCTGCCTCGCCTTAGGGGCCGACTCACCCTGCGCCGATTAACGTTGCGCAAGGAAACCTTAGGCTTTCGGCGTGCGGGCTTTTCACCCGCATTGTCGTTACTCATGTCAGCATTCGCACTTCCGATACCTCCAGCAGACCTCTCGATCCACCTTCAACGGCTTACGGAACGCTCCTCTACCGCGCATTACAAAGTAATGCACCCCAAGCTTCGGTTCAGTGCTTAGCCCCGTTAAATCTTCCGCGCAGACCGACTCGACCAGTGAGCTATTACGCTTTCTTTAAAGGGTGGCTGCTTCTAAGCCAACCTCCTGGCTGTCTGTGCCTTTCCACATCGTTTCCCACTTAGCACTGAATTTGGGACCTTAGCTGTGGGTCTGGGTTGTTTCCCTTTTCACGACGGACGTTAGCACCCGCCGTGTGTCTCCCATGCAGTCCGTCTCGGTATTCGGAGTTTGCCATGGTTTGGTAAGTCGCGATGACCCCCTAGCCATAACAGTGCTCTACCCCCGAGAGGATTCACATGAGGCGCTACCTAAATAGCTTTCGAGGAGAACCAGCTATCTCCGGGTTCGATTAGCTTTTCACTCCTAATCACACCTCATCCCCTACCTTTGCAACGGGAGTGGGTTCGGGCCTCCAGTTGATGTTACTCAACCTTCACCCTGGGCATGACTAGATCACCCGGTTTCGGGTCTATTGCCCGCGACTATGCGCCCTTATCAGACTCGGTTTCCCTTCGCCTCCCCTATACGGTTAAGCTCGCCACGAACAATAAGTCGCTGACCCATTATACAAAAGGTACGCCGTCACCCTTGCGGGCTCCGACTGCTTGTACGCACACGGTTTCAGGGTCTATTTCACTCCCCTCTCCGGGGTTCTTTTCGCCTTTCCCTCACGGTACTGGTTCACTATCGGTCGGTCAGGAGTATTTAGCCTTGGAGGATGGTCCCCCCATGTTCAGACAGGGTTTCACGTGCCCCGCCCTACTCAATTTCATCCACATGGCCCTTTCGCATACGGGGCTTTCACCCTCTATGGCGGACCTTTCCAGATCCTTTTGCTAGAACCATGCAGACTTTTGGGCTGTTCCCCGTTCGCTCGTCACTACTCAGGGAATCTCGGTTGATTTCTTTTCCTACGGTTACTTAGATATTTCAGTTCACCGCGTTCGCCTCGTACACCTATGTATTCAGTGCACGATACCTCTTGCGAGGTGGGTTTCCCCATTCGGACATCGCCGGATCAAAGCTTGTTGCCAGCTCCCCGACGCTTTTCGCAGGCTGCCACGTCCTTCATCGCCTCTGACCGCCAAGGCATCCACCGTGTGCGCTTATTCGCTTGACCATATAACCCCAAGTCGCCTCGGAGTCTCATGTGTCCGGGGGTACAAAGCCCGGACGCGAATTCAACGACTCAAGTTTTCAGGGGATTCGCTCCCCCGCCTTAGCCTCTACGACACGTCTGGACATTCCGTCTCAAACGCTCGCTACATCCCAATTTTCAAAGATCAAGGCACCGCCTCAACGCGGATACCCATCTAATCTCTTCGTGTACGCTTCATCCAGGAATGGTGGGTCTGGGAGGACTCGAACCACCGACCTCACCCTTATCAGGGGTGCGCTCTAACCACCTGAGCTACAGACCCGTCAAGCTCTGCTCTTCTTGAAAAGTCCGCACACGCACGTGCGGCCTCTTCCGGAGGGAACCGGGAATGGAGCCAGTCGGGATCGAACCGACGACCCCCTGCTTGCAAAGCAGGTGCTCTCCCAGCTGAGCTATGGCCCCGCTAAGGGACTGGTGCCAGCGCAACCTCGTTGCGCGGCTTCCTGGATGCAGGTGACTTGTGCGGACGCCTGGTCGGGCGCGAGCCTCCGGTCTCTAAAGGAGGTGATCCAGCCGCACCTTCCGATACGGCTACCTTGTTACGACTTCACCCCAGTCATCGGCCACACCGTGGCAAGCGCCCTCCCGAAGGTTAGGCTACCTGCTTCTGGTGCAACAAACTCCCATGGTGTGACGGGCGGTGTGTACAAGGCCCGGGAACGTATTCACCGCAGCAATGCTGATCTGCGATTACTAGCGATTCCGACTTCACGGAGTCGAGTTGCAGACTCCGATCCGGACTGAGAGAAGGTTTCTGGGATTGGCTTGCCCTCGCGGGTTCGCAGCCCTCTGTCCTTCCCATTGTAGTACGTGTGTAGCCCTGGCCGTAAGGGCCATGATGACTTGACGTCATCCCCACCTTCCTCCGGTTTGTCACCGGCGGTCTCCTTAGAGTTCCCACCTTTACGTGCTGGCAACTAAGGACAAGGGTTGCGCTCGTTGCGGGACTTAACCCAACATCTCACGACACGAGCTGACGACAGCCATGCAGCACCTGTCTCACGGTTCCCGAAGGCACCAATCCATCTCTGGAAAGTTCCGTGGATGTCAAGGCCAGGTAAGGTTCTGCGCGTTGCATCGAATTAAACCACATACTCCACCGCTTGTGCGGGCCCCCGTCAATTCCTTTGAGTTTCAGTCTTGCGACCGTACTCCCCAGGCGGCGAACTTAACGCGTTAGCTTCGATACTGAGTGCCTAGTTGCACCCAACATCCAGTTCGCATCGTTTAGGGCGTGGACTACCAGGGTATCTAATCCTGTTTGCTCCCCACGCTTTCGTGCCTCAGTGTCAGTGCTGGTCCAGGTGGCCGCCTTCGCCACGGATGTTCCTCCCGATCTCTACGCATTTCACTGCTACACCGGGAATTCCGCCACCCTCTACCGCACTCTAGCCCGCCAGTATCCAATGCAATTCCCAGGTTGAGCCCAGGGCTTTCACATCAGACTTAACGAACCACCTACGCACGCTTTACGCCCAGTAATTCCGAGTAACGCTTGCACCCTTCGTATTACCGCGGCTGCTGGCACGAAGTTAGCCGGTGCTTATTCTTTGGGTACCGTCATTCCCGCCGGGTATTAACCGGCAGGTTTTCTTTCCCAACAAAAGGGCTTTACAACCCGAAGGCCTTCTTCACCCACGCGGCATGGCTGGATCAGGCTTGCGCCCATTGTCCAATATTCCCCACTGCTGCCTCCCGTAGGAGTCTGGACCGTGTCTCAGTTCCAGTGTGGCTGATCATCCTCTCAGACCAGCTACGGATCGTCGCCTTGGTGGGCCTTTACCCCGCCAACTAGCTAATCCGACATCGGCTCATCCAATCGCGCAAGGTCCGAAGATCCCCTGCTTTCACCCGTAGGTCGTATGCGGTATTAGCGTAAGTTTCCCTACGTTATCCCCCACAACTGGGCAGATTCCGATGCATTACTCACCCGTTCGCCACTCGCCACCCAGGGAGCAAGCTCCCCTGTGCTGCCGTTCGACTTGCATGTGTTAGGCCTGCCGCCAGCGTTCACTCTGAGCCAGGATCAAACTCTTCACTTAAGTCTTGCTAGGGCCGAAACCCCATAACACTTGAGTGCAGTCGTCTCCAGAACCCGAATCACTCGCTTGCATTTGCATGCATTTGAATTGACTGTGTGCTCTTTCGAACGTCTGCT
>NZ_JAAN01000046.1 GCF_000559025.1 Luteimonas huabeiensis HB2
CACCTTCTCCCGCTTGCGGGGGAGGGGACGGCATGGGCTCGCTTGCGGGAGAAGGAACGACATGGCCACGCTCGCCGACGGCCGCCGCGCTCAGGCGGCGGGCGGCAGGCGGAAGAACGCGGTGGCGGTGGCGGTGGTCGTGGCGGCGGTGGCCGCCGGGTCCTCGCCGCGGTCGCGGGCCAGTTCCGCGACGATGTGCGGCAGGAAGGCGGGTTCGTTGCGGCGGTCCTTGGGCATCGGCGACAGCGTGCGCGGCAGCAGGTAGGGCGCGTCGGTCTCCACCATCAGCCGGTCGGCGGGGATGTGCCGCACCAGTTCGCGCAGGTGCGCGCCGCGCCGTTCGTCGCACAGCCAGCCGGTGATGCCGATGTGCCAGTCGCGGTCGAGGTAGGCGAACAGTTCCTCGCGGGTGCCGGTGAAGCAGTGCACCACCGCCGGGCCCAGGCGGCCGTCGAACGCGCGCATGATCGCCAGGAAATCGGCGTGCGCGTCGCGCTGGTGCAGGAACAGCGGCTTGCCGGTGTCGGCGGCGATCTGCAACTGGCGTTCGAAGGCGCGGCGCTGCGCCGGGCGCGGGGAGAAGTCGCGGAAGTAGTCCAGCCCGCATTCGCCCACCGCCACGACCTCCGGGTGCGCGGCGAGCGCGCGCAGCTCGGCGTCGCATTCCTCGGTGTATTCGGCCGCGTGGTGCGGGTGCACGCCGGCGGTGGCGAACAGCACGCCGGGGTGCGCCTGCGCCAGCGCGAGTGCCTTGGGCGAATGCTCGCGGCTGGCGCCGGTCACCACCATGCGCGCCACCCCGGCCGCGCGCGCGCGTTCCAGCACGGCGTCGCGATCGCGGTCGAAGCTGTCGTGGGTCAGGTTGGCGCCGATGTCGATCAGGGTCATGCGCGCGGGCCGCTGGCGGAAGGCGCGCATTGTAGTCGGCGCGCGCGAACGCGCGCCGACCGCTGGGGCGTCAGTCCGGCAGGCGGCAGGTGGCCGGCTGGGTGCTGGTGAACAGCGCCCGCGTCGCCCACTCCGGGTGGTCGATGAAGGGGTTGCGGTTGCCCTGGAAGCTGTACACCACCTCGTTGCGCGCGCGCTCGGCGGCGTCCGGCGGATCGGCGTGGTGCCAGGCGAGCAGGGTCGAGAGCAGGCCCATGTACGCCGGCGAGCCGGAGGTCGGGACGATCCGGCTGCGGTCGTCGGTCAGCTCCAGGTCGGGCTCGGACTGCCCGGTCTGCGGGTGGCGGCCGCCCTCGTAGCGGATCGCCATGTACAGCACCGCGCGCGCCATGTCGCCCTGGCGGTGCTGCCAGACCTGGAAGCTGCTGGCGTTGGTCCAGTTCGAGTTGCCCGGGTACGTGCCGGTGCCGCCGCCGACGCCGTGGTGCGATTCGGTCGCGCGCTCGCTGCAGTTGGCCGCCGGCCCGCAGTCGGCGTAGGGCTTGTTGCCGCGCGCGGCGTTGTGGTCGGTATCGGTCAGGTAGAGCATGTGCGCGTCGGTGTGCGGCGCGTTGGGCAGGCCGCGGTCGCCGGTGGCGCTGCCGAAGCCCAGCGACTTCGGCCAGGTGTGCTCGCGGTTGTAGGTCAGCCCGCTGCCGGTGCCGGCGCGCGCGCTGCCCTTGGGGTAGCTGCGGTTGCGGTAGGCGTCGAGGATGCGGTTCTCGTCCAGCGGGTCCTCGTCGGCGATCTCCAGGATCGTCCAGGTGCTGGTGCCGCTGCCGCTGTAGGGATACGCGGTGTGGCCGCGGATGGTGTGGTGCAGGGTGCAGCGCAGCTGCTGCGGCGTGCTCGCGTCCACCCGCGCGTAGTAGCCGCCCGGCGCGCCCGGGCCGCCGCCGCCGGCGTCGGCCACGGTGAAGCGCACCGTTGCATCCGCCACCGGATGCAGGCCGCCGGCATCGGCGATGCGCTCGGCGCGGATGTCCAGCGTGCACGGCTCGCCGGCGTGCAGCGCGGTGTCGGTGGACAGCGCGAAGCGCGTGCCGCTGGCCGGGTGCGACAGCGGCACCTGGCCCGAGCGCGCGCAGGCCAGCGCGAAGGCGCCGGGCGACAGCGTCACCGGGGTGTCGAAGACCACCTCCAGGTCGCCGGCGGCGGGGAAGCCGGTCGCGCCGTCGGCGGGCACGGTGGAGACCAGCGCGGGCGGCGCGTCCTCGCCGCCGCCGCCGCCGGTGAACGCCTGCCCGGCGTTGCAGCGGCCGAAACTCTGCGCCGAGGCCGCGGCCCAGGCGAAGTCGGCCGCCGCGCGGCCGCTGCCGCGCAGCTGCAGCGAGTGGCCCACCGGCGTGGACGATCCTTCGGAGACCGGCAGGTTGGCGCTGGTCATCCCCGCCGCGGGGCCGTTGCCGGCGACGATCGCGCCCTCGTAGCTGAGGAACTGCACCACCGCGCCCTGCGCATCGACCAGGGCGATGCCGTCGTGGCTGCCGTTCTGCAGGCCGTCGCGCGGCCAGGTCACGGTGGCGATGCGCACGCTGGCGTCGCAGTCGGCGGCCTGCCCGGCGGGGACCGCCGCGTTGCCGTAGGTGCGCGCGTTGCCCGGGGCGCCGCTGCCGTTGTACAGCCAGAGACGATAGCCGGACAGGTCCTCGCCGGCGGTGGCCACGATCTCCACCGCCTCGCCGACGTCGGCGCCGACGTTGTCGTAGTGAAGCTCGTTGACGAAGACCTCGGCGAAGGCCGCGGGGCTGGCCAGCAGCAGGAGGCAGGCCAGCGGCAGCGCCCGGCGGCGCTGTGGGCGGGGGCGGCGATCGCGCATCGTGAAGGTCCCTGGGGTGGCGTCGTTGCCGAATGTAGCCCCGGGAAGATGACAGCCGCTCGCCGGAGGCGGCCAGCGGCTGGTGTAGTGTGTCGCGCCGTGATCGACGTCGCCTTTCCCATCGCGCCGCTCTTGCCGCGCATCGCCGCCAGCCTCGCCGCGCATCCGCGCCTGGTGCTGGAGGCGCCGCCCGGCGCCGGCAAGACCACGCAGGTGCCGCTGGCCCTGCTCGACGCGCCGTGGCGCGAGGACCGCCGGATCGTGATGCTGGAACCGCGCCGCGTGGCCGCGCGCGCCGCCGCCGGCTTCATGGCCGCGCAGCTCGGCGAGGCGGTCGGCGAGACCGTGGGCTACCGGATCCGCTTCGAGCGCAAGGTCTCGGCGCGCACCCGCATCGAGGTGGTGACCGAGGGCATCCTCACCCGCATGATCCAGGACGATCCGACGCTCGACGGGATCGCCGCGCTGCTGTTCGACGAGTTCCACGAGCGCCACCTGGCCGGCGATCTCGGCCTGGCGCTGGCGCTGGACGTGCAGGCGCAGTTGCGGCCGGACCTGCGCATCGTGGCGATGTCGGCCACGCTCGATGGCGAGCGGCTGGCGACGTTCCTCGACGCGCCGCGCCTGTCCAGCGCCGGGCGCGGTTTCCCGGTGGAGATCGCCCACTTCGCCGCGCGCCGCGACGAGTCGCTGGAGGCGCAGGCGCGGCGCGCGGTCGAGCACGCGCTCACCGCGCATCCGGGCGACGTGCTGGTGTTCCTGCCCGGCCAGCGCGAGATCGCGCGCCTGCAGGCGGCGCTGCAGGCCGCCGCGGTCGAGGCCGAGCTACTGGCCCTGCACGGCGAGCTGCCGGTCGAGCAGCAGGCGCGCGTGCTGCGCCCCGATCCCGGCGGGCGCCGGCGCGTGGTGCTGGCCACCAACGTCGCCGAATCCTCGGTGACCCTGCCCGGGGTGCGCGTGGTGATCGACAGCGGGCTGGCGCGCGCGCCGCGCTTCGATCCCAACAGCGGCTTCTCGCGATTGCAGACGGTGGCGATCTCGCAGGCCTCCGCCGACCAGCGCGCCGGCCGCGCCGGTCGCGTCGCCGCCGGCTGGGCGTGGCGGCTGTGGCCGCAGTCGCAGCGCCTGGAGCCGCAGCGCGTGCCGGAGATCGCCCAGGTCGACCTGGCCGCGCTCGCGCTGGAGCTGGCCGCCTGGGGCGAGAGCGCGCTGCGCTTCCCCGATCCGCCGCCGCCGGGCGCGCTGGCCGCCGCGCGCGACCTGCTGCGCCTGCTGGGCCAGCTCGATGCCGAGGCGCGCATCACCGCCGCCGGGCGCCGCGCGCTCGCGCTGGGCACCCACCCGCGCTGGGCGGCGATGCTCGACGCCGCCGCGGACCCGGCATCGCGCGCGCTCGCCTGCGACCTGGTGGCGCTGCTGGAGGGGCGCGATCCGCTGCGCGCGCGCTCCGATGCCGTGGCCGCGCGCTGGCAGGCGCTGGCGGCCTGGCGGGACGGCCGCGCGGCGGACCCGGCCGCGCGCGGCGCGCTGGCCGCGGTCGATGCCGCCGCGCGGCAGTGGCGCCGCCGCCTGGGCGTGGAGCGCGCGCCGCCCGCGCACGTCCCCGCGCACGCGCTCGGCGACCTGCTCGCGCACGCCTTCCCGGACCGCATCGCCCATCGCCACGCCGCCGATCCGCTGCGCTACCAGCTCGCCAACGGCCGCACCCTGCGCCTGTTCGACGACAGCGCGCTGATCGGCGAGCCCTGGCTGGTCGCCGCCGAGCTGCGGCACGAGGCGCGCGACGCGCTGTTGCTGCGCGGTGCGCCGGTGGACGAGGCCGTCCTGCGCCGCGACATGGCCGAGCGCTTCGCCGAGGCCGACGAGGTGCGCTGGGACCCTGCGCGGCGCGCGCTGGTCTCCGAGCGCGTGCAGCGTTTCGCCGGCATCGTGCTCGACGCGCGGCCGGCCGGCCGGGTCGATCCGGAACGCGCCGCGCAGGCGCTCGCCGACGCGGTGCGCGCGCTCGGCCTGGATGCGCTGCCGTGGACCGAGCGCCTTCGGCAGTGGCGCGCGCGCGCCGGCTCGCTGCGCGCGTGGATGCCGGAACTCGGCCTGCCCGACCTGTCGGACGCCGCCCTGCTCGACGGCCTGGACGGCTGGCTGCGCCCCGCCCTCGCCGGCCTGAGCCGGCTCGACGCGCTCGGCGAGGACGCGCTGGGCGAGGCGCTCGCCGCGCAGCTCGACTGGCCCGCGCGCCAGGCGCTCGAGCGGCTGGCGCCGGTCCGCATCGCGGTGCCTTCGGGGCAGGCGCGGCGCATCGAATACGCGCTGGAGCCCGACGGCACGCCGCGGCCGCCGGTGCTGGCGGTCAAGCTGCAGGAGCTGTTCGGGCTGGCGGAGACTCCGCGCATCGCCGACGGTCGCGTCCCGCTCACCCTGCACCTGCTGTCGCCGGCCGGCCGGCCGCTGCAGGTCACCCAGGACCTGCGCAGCTTCTGGGAACGCACCTGGCCGGAGGTGCGCAAGGAGATGAAGGGCCGCTACCCGCGGCACCCGTGGCCGGAAGACCCATGGAACGCGGTCGCCACGCATCGCGCCAAGCCGCGCGGGACCTGAGCAACGCGGTATCGTTCAGCGGCGGTGCGGCCGGCGCTCACGCATCCGCCACGATGCGCCGCCCACAATGCACGACCACGTATTTTCCGTTGCGCAGCACAGACCCAAGGACATCCCCCATGAGCAAGTTCGACGCACTGCAGGACCGGGCGCTTGAGTTGGCGGGCCATCTCGGCGACAACATCCGCCACGCCATTCCCGACCACGCCGGCAAGTGGCTGCAGACCGGTGCCGCGCTGGGCGCGGCGCGCGCGGCCACGCGGACCGCGGGCCGCTCCATCACCCGCCACCCGGCCATTTCCGGATCCGTGGTCGTCGCGGTGATCGCCGGCGCCGGCCTGCTGTGGTGGGCGAGCAAGCGCCGCAAGCAGAAACAGGCGGCCGGGTCCGGGCAGACCATCGAAGGCAGTTCGCACCGCGTCGAGGCGCGCCGCGCGCCGCGCCGGTCCGGCGCCCGTCGCGGCACCCGCACCACCGCCACCGCGCCGCGCGACGCCGACAGCGCCGACTGAGCGGCGCGCCATGCCCGACCGAGGACGCCGGCACCCGCCGGCGTCCTGCGTTCAGGGCGAGGCGCCCTTGCGGCCGCGGGCCTCGGGCAATTCGACCACGAAGCGGGCGCCGCCGCCCTCGCGGTCCTCGTACCAGAGCTGGCCGCCGGCGTTGGAGACGATCTCGCGCGCCAGCGAGAGCCCGAGGCCGGTGGAATTGCCGCCGTCGCCGCCGGCGCTGTCGTGCAGCCGCACGAACGGCTTGAACAGTTCGCGCTGGCGGGCGCTGGCGATGCCGGGCCCCCGGTCCTCCACCAGCAGCTGCCAGTAGCCGGGCGCGCCCGGCCGGCAGGTGATGTCCACGTCGCTGCCGGCGGCGTACTTCATCGCATTGCTGACCAGGTTCTCGGCGACCTGGCGCAGCACCAGCGGGTCGATCGCCACCCGCACGTCCTCGCTCCCGTGGGCGCTGACGCGCATGCAGCGCTGCCGCGCCTCGAACTGCAGCCCGTAGCGGTTCTCCAGCCAGTCCACGGTCTCGTGGAGCGAGGCGGTGGCGTTGCGCTCGGTGTGCTCGCGCGTGCTGCGCTGCATCTCCAGGTAGCGCTTGATGTAGCCCAGCGCGTCGCTGGCGCTTTCGTAGATGGTGTCCAGGTAGCGCGGCACGCGCTCCGGGCCGACGCCGTTGCTGCGCAGGATGTCGCTGGCGAACAGCACCGAGCTCAGGGGGTTCTTGAGGTCGTGGGCGACCAGGTTCACCAGCTCCTGGCGCTCGCGCGCCACCCGTTCCAGGCGATCGCGGGTGAGCTTCAGGCCGACGTGGGCGCTGACCCGGGCCAGCAGTTCCTCGGGCAGGAAGGGCTTGGTCACGTAGTCCACCGCGCCCGCGTCGAACGCGCGCAGCAACTGCTCGCGGTCGCGCGCGGCGGTCAGGCAGACCACCGGCAGCCGCATCAGCGTCTCGCGCTGCTTGATCTCGGCCAGCACCTCGAAACCGTCCATGCCCGGCATCAGCACGTCGAGCAGGATCAGGTCCGGCATCGCCTCGGTGGCGATGCGCAACGCGTCCTCGCCGTCGGTGGCGTTGAGCACGTCGTAGCCGTTGCGCGACAGCAGCGCGCTGACGACGCGAAGGTTCGCCGGTTGGTCGTCGACCACGAGAATGCGTCCGGCCGCTACCTTCGTCATCGCCCAATCATGACCCTGAACAGGAATGCGCGGACGGTAACAGAAGCGTGCGGGGCGTACTATCAGAAAAGTCTGCAAGTCCTTGGACGCGCAGCATGTTTTCTGAACAATTCATTCGCGCGTTCAGGAAACCGCGCGCCAGCTGCCGGGTTGCAGCCCGTGCACGTTCCAGGGGCCGATCGCCACCCGCACCAGCCGCAGCGTGGGCAATCCGACCGCGGCGGTCATGCGCCGGACCTGGCGGTTGCGTCCTTCGCGCAGCACGATCTCCAGCCACGCGTCGGGCACCGTCTTGCGATGGCGCACGGGCGGATCGCGCGGCCACAGCGCCGGCGGCGGATCGAGCCGGCGCACGCCGGGCGGCCGCGTCGGCCCGTCGCGCAGCACCGGCCCGGCGCGCAGCGCCTCCAGCGCGGCCTCGTCGGGATCGCCCTCCACCTGCACCCAGTAGGTCTTGGGCAGCTTGTGGCGCGGATCGGCGATGCGATGGATCAGCCCGCCCTCGTCGCTGAGCAGCAGCAGGCCCTCGCTGTCGTGGTCGAGCCGCCCGGCCGGGTAGATCCCGGCGGGCAGCCCGAATCCGGCCAGCGTGGGCCGCGGCGGCACGCTGCGGTCGGTGAACTGGCACAGCACGCCATAGGGCTTGTTGAAGGCGACGAGCACGCGGCCGGCGAACGCGGGCGAGGGCGGTCAGTCCTTGACGAAGCGCAACGTCATGCGGTCGCTTTCGCCGATCTCGCGGTACTTCTGCGCATCGGCCTCGTCGTGCCGGTTGGTCGGCGGCAGCGTCCACACGCCGTTGGGGTGGTCGCGGGTGTCGCGGGGGTTGGCGTTGACCTCGCTGCGTTCGTCCAGCCGGAAGCCGGCGGCCTCCGCCAGCGCGATCACCGTCTGCTCGGCGACGTAGCCGGAGCGGTCGTCGGGCGGCAGTTCGCGTTCGGCGCGGTGTTCCACCACGCCCAGCACGCCGCCCGGCTTGAGCACCTTGTGGAAGCCCTCGAACATCGCCTGCGCATTGCCGGCCATCAGCCAGTTGTGCACGTTGCGGAAGGTCAACACCGCGTCGGCCGAACCGTCGGGGCCGAACGAGGGCGCGGCCGGGTCGTACTCCACCAGGGTCGCGCGGCCGTAGACCTCGGTGGGCTCGCCGCCGAGCTTGGCGCGCAACTCGTCGCGCGCGCGGGTCGGGTAGGCGCGGCGGTCCTCGGGCACGCTGTCCGGCGCCACCACCGCACCGACGTAGGTGCCGCGCTCGCGCAGGTAGGGCGCCAGGATCTCGGTGTACCAGCCGCCGCCGGGGGTGATCTCGATCACCGTCATGTCGGGGCGGATGCCGAAGAACGCGAGCGTCTGCTTCGGATGGCGCCAGGCGTCGCGGGCGGCGAACTCCGGGCTGCGCCAGGCGCCGGCGATCGCGCGATCGAGCGCGGCTTCCGCCTCGGCGTCGAGCGCGCGGCCGGCCTCGGCCTCGGGCGTCGCCGCGGCGGCGGCATCGGCCGTCGCGTCGGCCGCGGTATCGGCCGGCGTCGCCGGGTCGGCGCCGCAGGCGGCGAGCAGCGCAACGGGCAGCAACAGGGGCAGCAGCGGTTTCATGGGCGCTCCATCGGGGTCGGGACCGCCAAGGGTAGCGGCTGGCGCGACCGGGAGCATGCCGGCGCGCAACACAGCATTCCCGCCGTCTTCGCAGCGTACCGACCCCGCGGTGGCTTAGGCTGGCGCCGATCGAACCCGAGGAACCGCTGCATGAGCTTTCCCGACCTGCGCCCGCTCGGCCGCTCCGAACTGCGCGTCCGCCCGCTGGCCTTCGGCGGCAACGTGTTCGGCTGGAGCGCCGACGAACCCACGTCCTTCGCCCTGCTCGACGCCTTCGCCGGCGCCGGCTTCGGCCTGATCGACACCGCCGACGTCTACTCGGCCTGGGTGCCCGGCAACCGCGGCGGCGAATCCGAGACCATCATCGGCCGCTGGCTGGCCCGCCGCGGGCGCCGCGACGACGTGGTGATCGCGACCAAGGTCGCCAAGTGGGGCGAGCGCCCGGGTCTGTCCCCGGACAACATCGCCCGCGCCGCCGAGGATTCGCTGCGGCGCCTGCAGGTGGAGACGATCGACCTGTACTTCGCCCACGAGGACGACGCGCGGGTGCCGATCGCCGACACCCTGGGCGCGTTCGCGCGCCTGATCGAGCAGGGCAAGGTGCGCGCGATCGGCGCCTCCAACTTCAGCGCGCCGCGGCTGGCCGAGGCGCTGGAGGTCTCCGCCCGGCACGGGCTGCCGCGCTACGAGGTGCTGCAGCCCGAGTACAACCTCTACGACCGCGTCGGCTACGAGGCCGAACTGGAGCCGCTGGCGCGCGAGCACGGGCTGGGCGTGGTCGCCTACTACGCGCTGGCCAGCGGCTTCCTCAGCGGCAAGTACCGCCGCCCGGAAGACGCCGCCAAGAGCGGCGCGCGCGGCGCCGGGGTGGTGGAGAAGTACCTCAACCCGCGCGGGGAACGCATCCTCGCCGCGCTCGACGCCATCGCCGCCGCGCACCGCGCCGCCCCGGCGCAGGTCGCGCTGGCCTGGCTGATCGCCCGCCCCAGCGTGACCGCGCCGATCGCCAGCGCCACCAGCATCGCCCAGCTGCGGGAGCTGGTCGCGGCGGCGGAACTGGTCCTGTCGGCCGACGAGATCGCCGCGCTCGACGCGGCCAGCCATAGCGAGTGACCCCATGACCACCGCCGTCCGCAACCGCCGCATCGTCCTCGCCGCCCGCCCGCAGGGCGAGCCGAAGCCCAGCGACTTCCGCCTGGAAACCGAGATCCTGCCGCTGCCGCGCAAGGGCCAGGTGCTGCTGCGCAACCGCTGGCTCTCGCTCGATCCCTACATGCGCGGGCGCATGAACGCCGGGCGCTCCTATGCGCCGCCGCTGGAGATCGGCGAGACCTTCGTCGGCGCCACCGTCGCGCAGGTGGCGGAATCGCTGCATCCGGAATGGGCCCCGGGCGACTGGGTGCTGGCCTACGGCGGCTGGCAGGACTACGCCATCGTCGATGGCGACGCCCTGCAGCGCCGGCTCGACCCGGACGCGCTGCCGGTCACCACCGCGCTCGGCGTCTACGGCATGCCCGGCTTCACCGCCTACGCGGGCCTGCACGAGATCGGCAAGCCGAAGCCGGGCGAGACGCTGGTGGTGGCGGCCGCCAGCGGGCCGGTCGGCGCCACCGTCGGCCAGATCGCCAAGCTGCAGGGCGCGCGCACCATCGGCATCGCCGGCGGCGAGGCCAAGGTGGCGCACGTGCGCGACGAGCTGGGCTTCGACGTCGCCCTCGACCACCGCGCGCCCGATTTCGCCGAGCGCCTGGCGGCCGCCGCCCCGGACGGCATCGACGTCTACTTCGAGAACGTCGGCGGCAAGGTGTTCGACGCGGTGCTGCCGCTGCTCAACGACTTCGCGCGGATCCCGGTCTGCGGCCTGGTCGCCCACTACAACGACGCCGAGCCGCCGCCCGGGCCCGACCGCGTGCCGCAGCTGATGGGCCTGATCCTGAGCCGGCACCTGACCGTGCGCGGCTTCATCCAGGCCGACTTCATCGGCCTGTACCCCGAGTTCCTGCGCGAGATGGGCGGCTGGCTGCGCGAGGGCCGCATCCGCTACCGCGAGGACATCGTGGAGGGGCTGGAGAACGCGCCGCAGGGCCTGATCGGCCTGCTGCGCGGCGAGAACTTCGGCAAGCGCATCGTCCGGATCGGCGACTGAGCATGCGCGGGCGATCGCCACCGCGGGCGGGAGCGCGACGGCCGTGGGCCTGACCCAGCTGCTGGGCGCGTGCGGCCTGCCGCTGGCGGCGACCGGCCTCGCGCTCGCCGCGCGCTGGCGCCGGCGCACGCCGCCGGGCGGGGTGCGACCGCTGCGCCTGTGCGCCGCGCGCGCGGCCTCGGCGCCGCTGCGGCGGCTGTCGATCTGGCTGCTGGCGCTGTCGCTGCTCGGGCTGCTGCGCCCCGACCTGCCGGGCGCGCCGTACGCCGCCGCCTGGGGCCTTGTGCTGCTCGCCGCCTGCGTGCTGCCGTGGCGGCGCGCGCGCCGCCGCGCCGCGCGTCGCTCCGCCCCGGCGGCGGGCGCCGGGGCGCTTGCCCGGCCGCACGAGCTGCCGTAGCTTTTCGCCCACGCCGCGCCCCCCTGGCCGGCCTCCCCAACCCACCCGATCCCTCGAGCCGATGAGCCCGACCGCCGACCTCGACGCCTGCACCCAGGTCGCCGTGGAATTCGCGACCAAGCTGATCCGCCGCCAGTTCGCCGGCGCGCACCTCCTGCTCGGCGCGCAGGCGCGCGAGGAGTGGCCGCCCTCCGCCCTGCGCGAGGCCTACCAGGAGCTGGTGGACTGGGCCGGCCCGGAGCCCGACCGCATCGAGGTGTCCGCTTCGCGCCGCGACTGGCCCGACCGCGAGGACGACGACCTCGGCTGGGTCTACATGCTGCTGCACGGCGGCGAGACCGAAGGCGTCGCGGTCACCGTGGCGCGCGAGCGCGACCGCACCGCGATCCGCGACATCGAGTGGGGCCGCATCCAGTGAGCGCCCGGCGCGGTTCCCGCCGCGCGTAGCTGCCCCGGCCGGACACGGCCCCCGCGACCGGAGCGGCGCATCCGCCGATCCCCGGATGCGCGAAGGCCCCGCTGTAGCGGGGCCTTCGCACGTGCCGGGACCGGGACTAGCCGCGCAGCGAATCCAGCGCCGCGTTGAACGTCGCGCTCGGGCGCATCGCCGCCGCGGCCTTGGCCAGGTCCGGATGGTAGTAGCCGCCGATGTCCACCGGCTTGCCCTGGGCGCCGTTGAGCTCGCCCACGATCGTCGCCTCCCCGGCGGCCAGGCGCTCGGCCAGCGGCGCGAACGTCGCCTTCAGCCCCGCGTCCTCGTCCTGCGCCGCCAGCGCCTGCGCCCAGTACAGCGCCAGGTAGAAGTGGCTGCCGCGGTTGTCGAGCTGGCCCAGCTTGCGCGCCGGCGAGCGGTCGTTGTCGAGGATCTGCGCGTTGGCCGCATCCAGCGCCTTCGCCAGCACCCGGGCGCGGGCGTTGCCGCGGGTCTCGCCCAGGTGCTCCAGCGACGCCGCCAGGGCCAGGAACTCGCCCAGCGAATCCCAGCGCAGGTAGTTTTCGGCCAGGAACTGCTGCACGTGCTTGGGCGCGGAACCGCCGGCGCCGGTCTCGAACAGGCCGCCGCCGGCCATCAGCGGCACGATCGACAGCATCTTGGCGCTGGTGCCCAGCTCCATGATCGGGAACAGGTCGGTCAGGTAGTCGCGCAGCACGTTGCCGGTGACCGAGATGGTGTCCTCGCCCTTGCGGATGCGCGCCAGCGACGCGCGCATCGCCTCCACCGGCGGCAGGATGCGGACGTCCAGGCCGCTGGTGTCGTGGTCCTTGAGATAACGCTCGACCTTGGCGATTACCTGCGCGTCGTGCGCGCGCTGCGGGTCCAGCCAGAAGATCGCCGGCGTCGCGCTCAGCCGCGCGCGGTTCACCGCCAGCTTCACCCAGTCGCGGATCGGCGCGTCCTTGGTCTGGCACATGCGCCAGATGTCGCCGGCCTCGACCGCGTGCTCGAACACCACGCCGCCGTCCTGGTCGAGCACCCGCACGATGCCGTCGACCGGGATCTCGAAGGTCTTGTCGTGGCTGCCGTACTCCTCGGCCTTCTGCGCCATCAGGCCCACGTTGGGCACGCTGCCCATGGTGGCCGGATCGAACGCGCCGTGCGCCTTGCAGTCCTCGATCACCGCCTGGTAGATCGTGGCGTAGCTGCGGTCGGGGATCACCGCCTTGGCGTCCTGCAGCTCGCCTCGCGCGTTCCACATCTTGCCGGAGTCGCGGATCATCGCCGGCATCGAGGCATCGACGATCACGTCGCTGGGCACGTGCAGGTTGGTGATGCCCTTGTCGGAATTGACCATCGCCAGGCCCGGGCGCCGCGCGTACACGGCCTCCACGTCGGCCTTGATCCGCGCCTGCTCGTCCTCCGGCAGCGAGGCGATGCGCGCGTAGAGATCGCCGATGCCGTTGTCCGGATCGAAGCCGACCCGTCGCAGGGCGTCCGCGTGCCGGTCCAGCGCCTCGCGGTAGAACGCCGAGACCGCCACGCCGAACATGATCGGGTCGGAGACCTTCATCATCGTGGCCTTCAGGTGCAGCGAGAACAGCACGTCCTGGGCCTTGGCATCGGCGATCTGCGCCTCGATGAAGGTCGCCAGCGCCTTGCGGCTCATCACCGCCGCATCGACGATCTCGCCCTCCTGCACCGGCACCCGATCGCGCAGCACCCGGGTCTGGCCGTCGCGGCCGACCAGCTCGATGCGCAGGCCGCCTGCCGCGCCCAGCGTGGCAGAGCGCTCGCTGCCGTAGAAATCGCCCGCGTCCATGTGCGCCACGTGCGTCTTCGAATCCGCGCTCCACTTGCCCATGCGGTGCGGATGCTTGCGCGCGTACTGCTTCACCGACGCCGGCGCGCGGCGGTCGGAATTGCCCTCGCGCAGCACCGGGTTCACCGCGCTGCCCTTGACCCGGTCGTAGCGCGCCTTGATCTCGCGCTCGGCCTCGTCCTTCGGCTCGTCCGGGTAGTCCGGCAGCGGATAGCCCTGCCCCTGCAGCTCCTCGATCGCCGCCTTGAGCTGCGGCACCGACGCGCTGATGTTGGGCAGCTTGATGATGTTCGCCTCCGGCTTCGTCGCCAGCTCGCCCAGCTCGGCCAGATCGTCGGCCACGCGCTGCGCCGCATCCAGCCGGTCCGGGAACTGCGCCAGGATGCGCCCGGCCAGCGAGATGTCGCGCGTCTCCACCGCGATGCCCGCGGGCGCGGCGAACGCCTGCACGATCGGCAGCAGCGACTGCGTGGCGAGGAACGGCGCTTCGTCGGTGAGGGTGTAGAGGATCTTGGGGGCTTCGGACATGAGGGGCGTGTCTCGTGTTGAGGCGGTAGGACGCCGCGGCCGTCGCCGGCGCCCGGCGTGGCCCTGGCCGGCGCGAAGCGATTGCAGCCGCAGCGAGCGGAGTCTTGGATCGACGCAACGTATTGTCGCGTGTTTGCAAAGGACGGAAAAGGATCGCTGCCGGTCGCGCCGACGTCTCGGGACATACGGGACAGAACGGGTCATTCCCGTCTCGACGGATGAGATCGGGTCGGGCCATAGTGCGCGACGGCACTCGGGGGAGCCGGAGCATGGACGACTTGTCGCCGTCGGATCTGAAAACGATCCTGCATTCCAAGCGGGCGAACCTCTATTACCTCGAGCATTGCCGCGTGCTGGTCAACGGCGGCCGCGTCGAGTACGTCACCGACGCCGGCAAGCGATCGCTGTACTGGAACATCCCGATCGCCAATACCACGACGATCCTGCTCGACGGGAACCTCGATCACCCAGGCGGCGATGCGCGAACTGGCCAAGGCCGGCGTGCTGGTGGGTTTCTGCGGCGGTGGCGGCACGCCGCTGTTCTCCGCCAACGAGATCGACATGGAGGTGGCCTGGTTCTCGCCGCAGAGCGAATACCGGCCCACCGAGTACCTGCAGGCCTGGGTGAAGTTCTGGTTCGACGACGACCTGCGGCTGTACGCCGCCAAGGCCTTCCAGCGCGCCCGCATCGCAAGGCTGCGCGAACAGTGGGCGCACCGGTCGCTGCGCCAGGCCGGCTTCGCCGCGACCCCGGCCCGGCTGGACGAACTGCTGCAGCGCACGTCTCGGGAGATCGAACTGGCCCAGGACAACACCGCGCTGCTGGCCGAGGAAGCGCGCCTGACCAAGGCGCTGTTCAAGCTGGCGGTCGATACCGTGGGCTACGGCGCCTTCACCCGCGCCAAGCGCGGCAGCGGCAGCGATCCGGCCAATCGCTTCCTCGACCACGGCAACTACCTGGCCTACGGCCTGGGCGCGACCGCCACCTGGGTGCTCGGCCTGCCGCACGGGCTGGCGGTACTGCACGGCAAGACCCGCCGCGGCGGGTTGGTATTCGACGTGGCCGACCTGATCAAGGACGCCAGCATCCTGCCGCAGGCGTTCCTGTCCGCAATGCGCGGCGACGACGAACAGCAGTTCCGCCGCAACTGCATCGAGGCGCTGACGCGCAGCGAATCGCTGGACTTCATGATCGACACCCTCAAGGCCGTCGCCCTGCAGACCGCCACGCAGGCCCAGCCATGAACGTCCTGCTGATCTCCCAGTGCGACAAGCGCGCGCTGACCGAGACGCGCCGCATCCTCGACCAGTTCGCCGAACGCAAGGGCGAGCGCACCTGGCAGACGCCCATCACCCAGGCCGGCCTGGACACGCTGCGCAAGCTGCTGCGCAGGACCGCGCGCAAGAATACCGCCGTGGCCTGCCACTGGATCCGCGGCCTGGACCACAGCGAACTGCTGTGGATCGTCGGCGACGCCCGCCGCTTCAACGCCGAAGGCGCGGTGCCGACCAACACCACCGTGCGCAACGTCCTGCGGCGCGAGGACGAGAACGACTGGCACAGCGCCGAGGACATCCGCCTGCTCGCGCAACTGGCCGCGTTGCTGCACGACCTCGGCAAGGCCAGCGTGGCGTTCCAGCGGCGGCTCGAGGGCACGCTGACCGAGCGTAACCGCTACCGGCACGAATGGGTGTCGCTGCGGATGTTCCAGGCGTTCGTCGGCGATGACGACGATGCGGGGTGGCTGCGGCGGCTGGCCGAACCGTCGGCCGCCGATCCCGGGCGATGGGACCCGGCACGATCCGGTCTGCGCGATGGCCTGGACCCGGAGGCCGCCATCCGCCTGCCGCTGGCCGGGCTGCCGCCCCTGGCTCGCGCCATCGGTTGGTTGATACTCAGCCACCACCGCCTGCCGGTGATGCCCGGCCATGATCGCAGCGGACATCCCCGGTTGGGTGCGCGGATCGAAGGCCTCCGCACCGACCGTCTGCACGATCCGCTGGCGAGCATCGCGTGCGACTGGAACGAAACCCCGGGCGATCGCGATGAGGACGCCGTGCGGCCCTATTGGACCTTTGCGGGCCCGTTACCCGTCGAGACCGAACGCTGGCGCGCGCGCGCGGCACGGGTCGCCAGGAGGCTGCTGGATCGGCTCGACCGCGACGGCCGCCGGTCGCCCATCGACGATCCGTTCGTCATGCACCTGGCGCGGATGAGTCTGATGCTCGCCGATCACCACTACTCCCGGCTCACCGACACACATCAGCGCGAGGCCGGGGCTCGGGACTATCCGCTGTTCGCCAACACGTTTCGGGACAGCGGCGCCTGTTGCCAGGCCCTGGACGAGCACCTGATCGGTGTCGCCAAGCACAGCGGTGTCGTCGTCCACGGGCTGCCCGGACTCGAACGCCACCTGCCCAGGCTGGCGCGTCATCGGCGGCTGCGCCAGCGTAGCGAAGACCCGCGTTTCCGTTGGCAGGATCGCGCCAGCGATACCGCCGCCGCGATGCGAGAGCGCGCCGCGTGCAACGGCGCCTTCATCGTCAATCTCGCCTCGACCGGTTGCGGCAAGACGCTCGGCAACGCGCGCATCATGAACGCCCTTGCCGATCCGCAGGCCGGCATGCGCTGCGCGTTCGCAATGGGGTTGCGCACGCTGACCTTGCAGACGGGGCGGGCGTTCCAGCGATTGCTCCGGCTCGGCGACGACGAGCTGGCGATCATGGTCGGCGGCGCCGCCAACCGCGACTTGTTCGCGCACCACGAGCGGCTGGCCGAGCGGGCCGGCTCGGCCTCGAGCCAGGATCTGCTGCCCGAGGACGGCCACGTCCTCTACGAAGGCAACGAAGATCACCCCGTGCTGCAGCGGCTCGGTGCCGATGCGCAGGTTCGTCGCCTGATCGCCGCGCCGATCCTGGTCTGTACCATCGATCACCTGGTGCCGGCGACAGAGAGCCAGCGCGGCGGGCGCCAGATCGCGCCGATGCTGCGGTTGCTCAGCAGCGACCTGGTGCTGGACGAACCGGACGACTTCGACCTCGAAGACCTGCCCGCGCTGACCCGGCTGGTGCACTGGGCGGGCCTGCTCGGCAGCCGCGTGCTGCTGTCATCGGCCACCCTGCCGCCCGCGCTGGTCGAGGGGCTCTTCCTGGCCTATCGCAGCGGACGCACTTGGTTCCAGCGCAATCGCGGCGAACGCCCGGACGCGCCCGCGGCGATCTGCTGCGCCTGGTTCGACGAGTTCGCCCAGGCGCAACACGATTGCGAAAGCGCGGAGGATTTTCGCGAACGGCATCTCGCGTTCGCGACCCGTCGGCACCAGATGCTCGGCCAGCAGGCTGAGACATCGGCATCGCGCCGGGCGGCGCTGCTGCCGCTTCCGCTTCAGGGCGAGCGAACAGAGCAGTTGCGCGACGAGTTCGCGCTGCGGGCGCGCGATGGCGCTCTGGCCCTGCATGCCGAACACCATGCGCGCGATCCGCGCAGCGGCAAGCGCGTCAGCTTCGGCCTGATCCGGATGGCCAACATCGAGCCGATGATCGATGTCGCGCTGGCGCTGTTCCGGCACGGCGTACCGCCGGGCGCGCGCATCCACCTGTGCGTGTATCACTCCCGGTTCCCGCTGCTCGTCCGCTCCGACATCGAGCGCCGGCTGGACGCCGCCCTGGACCGTCGCCGGCCGGAGGCCGTGTTCGACCTGACCGACGTGCGGCGCTGCCTGGACGCGTACCCCGAGGCCGACCATCTGTTCGTCGTGCTCGGCAGCCCGGTCACCGAGGTCGGACGCGACCACGACTACGACTGGGCCCTCGTCGAGCCCTCATCGATGCGTTCCTTGATTCAGCTCGCCGGCCGCGTTCGTCGGCATCGGCCCGGCGCGGTGGAGCGCGCGAACATCCAGGTGCTCCAGCGCAACCTGCGCAGCTTCGAGCGGCCAGGCAAGGCCGCGTTCTGCAAGCCGGGCTTCGAGCAGGACAGCGGCGCGTTCCGCCTGGTCCACCACGACCTGGCTCATCTGCTCGATCCGGCCGACTATGCGGTCCCCGATTCCCGGCCGCGTCTGCTTTCGGCCGCGCCTTCCGATCTGCGCCCGCAGGCGCGGCTGATCGACCTCGAGCATGCCCGGCTCCGGGCGCAGATGCTGCCGCCGCCGCCATCGCCCGAGCCCACGCCGCGACAGCGACGCTACGGCATCGCGCCGGAACCGGCGCCGCTCAACGCCAGCGCGTGCTGGACCCATGCGCACGCCGCCCTCACCGCCATCCTGCAAGTGCAGCAGCGTTTCCGCGACGACGGGCATCGCCGCGAAGTCGAACTGGTGCTGTTGCCCGACGAGAGCGAGGAAGACTACGTCCTGCATCGCATCGACGACGCGGAGCGACCGGGGAAGCAGGTGTACGTGCCGCTGCGCGACGGGGTGGACCTGCACCGCATTTCCGACGAGCGCCTCCGTGGCGCAGGGATCGGCATCTGGGGTGTTACCGACTACATGCAGGTGTTGCGGGATTACGCGGCCGAACTGGACGTGCCGCTGGAGCCGTGCGCCAAGCGCTATGGCAAGGCGTCGGTGCCGGACAGCACCTACGGCTGGTGGTTCCATCCGGCCCTGGGCTACACGAGACACGCTTGATGCGAGCGAACGGCTCAATGCGCCGGATCGGGATCGATGCGATCACTCGGGAGGGCCGCCAGTTGCTCGAGCAACGCCGGCAGGGCGCGCTGCACCGTCTCCCAGACCACGCCCATGTCGATCTCGAAGTACCCATGCGCGATTCGGTTGCGCATGCCCTTCATGCTCGCCCACGGGATCTGCGGAGCGCTGGCGAGCCGCTCCGGGTACCGTTCGATCAGCTTGGCCGCGATCTCGCCGATGATCAGCAGGTTCATGGCGACCGCCTGCTGGGTCCGGGGATCGTCCAGGAAGTCCTCGCGCGTCATGCCTTCAACGTAGCCGCAGGCCTGTACGGCCGCGGCGCGCATGTCGTCGAGCCAGCCGGCGAAGCGGTCCGGGCTCACAGCGGCCGGGCCTCCCGCAGCACCGCATCGCGGAACCGCGCCGGCAGATCGCCGGGCGTGCGGACGTCCACCGGAACCCCCAGCAGCTCTTCCAGGGCGACCTGCAAGCCGCCGAGGTCGAACAGCGTCGTTTCCGGGGTGGGATCGACCAACAAGTCCAGGTCGCTGCCTTCGCCGTCGGTGCCGTGCAGCACGGAGCCGTACACGCGCGGATTGGCGACCCGGAAGCGTCGGGTCGCGCCGTGCAGGGCATCCAGTCGGGTACGGAGGGCGTCGGAGGGTTTCATGGCGCAGCCGATTCAACAGGCTAGATGGAACTGCCTATGCGGCAGCGAATTGTAGAGATCCTCTCGGAAGCAACATCTTCTGAGCTGCCTACTCGGCAGGAGCCCAGTTTAGCGCAACAAGATTAGATATATATTGGAAGTAACATGGTTGCTTTGCGGGCGGAGTAGCTTTAAAGTGTCGATCGTCCGGGGGCTGCCACCCCCGGACGATCCAACAACGCTCGGTTCGAGAGGCCGGGGCCAACCGCAGGTCATGTGCGGCAAGGAGGGTAGTTCAGTGACTGGCAAACGCGCGCCCTCAAGATAGGAGCGCATCCACCATCAAGGAACGGATCCCCTGAGCGTTGCTCGGGGGATTCTAGCGGCTGCCTGCAGCCGACCCAAGCCAAGGAATCCCGATGGTTCACACCCCGACAGGCCGGCAAGCCATGTTCCGGGCCTCCATCGAGACGTTCATCCGAGAACGTCTCGACGCCAAGCTCGACAAGCTCGCCGACGACGATCCCAGGCGAGACGCCCTGATCCAGCAACACCAACCCGCCACGTGGCTCGCCGATGCGGCCCGGCGCGCCGGCCAGATCCAGGCCGTCACCCACTCGCTCAAGCCGATCCATCCGGACGCGCGCGGCAGCAACCTGTATTGCCCGCCCGACACCCTGCCCCGGCATGCCGAGATCGGCACTCACGCGCTGGCCGGGGATTTCACCGGCGATGTCGTCGGCAACGCCGCCGCCCTGGACGTCTATAAGTTCCTCAAGCGGGACGTGGACGGCCGGCCCTTACTCGACTGGATGCTGGACGAAGACGCTGATCTGGCCGCGGCGCTCCACCCGGACCCCGACCAGTCCCGCGACTGGATCGCGGCGTTCACCGGGCTGACCCGTCCTCGCGAGGGTGGACACGCCTCGCATACCCACGCCAAGCAGCTCTACTGGCTGGCCGGCGACGATCCGCTCGACGACGAGCAGTTCCGCATTCTCGCGCCGCTGTACGCCACGTCGCTGGCGCACGCGGTCTTCCAGACCCTCAACGAGGACCGGTTCGGCGAGACGGCCAAGCAAGCGCGTCAGGCGCGGCGCGACAAGCAAGCGCATCCGGTCGGGTACCGCGAGTACCCCCACCTGGCGGTGCAGAAGCTGGGCGGCACCAAGCCGCAGAACATCTCCCAGCTCAACAGCGAACGCGGCGGCAACAACTACCTGCTCGCCTCGCTGCCGCCACCGCCCTGGAAGTCCGAGCTTCAGTTGCTGCCCTCGAAGGGGCAGGGCTCGATCTTCGATGTCTGGTCGAAGAACCTCGACGTCTGGATGCCGGCCGGGGAGCTGAAACGATTCCTGGCGTCCAACCCGGGCAAGACCATGGACACCCGAGACGCCCGCGACGAACTGTCCGATCGCATCATCGACATGGTCCTGGCCTTCTCCGCTGCCGTGCAGAAGCATTCGCCGGGCTGGACGGCCGAGGCGGGGATCGCCCTCGATCCCGACGAGCAGCTGTGGCTCGATCCGCATCGCGGCGAATCCGATCTCGCCTTCCGCGAACAGTGGCGCCGGTTCGACTGGCCACGGCGCGTGTGCGATCGCTTCGGCCAATGGCTCAATACCGAGATCAGGAAGCGCGTGAAGCTCGGCGAGGACGAGTCGGCCGTGCAGCGGCACTGGGCGAGCGAACTGGCCCATCACCCGGACTGGCTGTTCGAGCTGGACCAGTGGAAACGCTGGCTCGACGACCTGGAGAAGCGCGAGCGCGCGGAAGGAGTGCGTCCATGACCGGCCTACCTGCCAGCCCGGCATTGCTGGTCCTGCCCCGGCTGCGCATCCAGAACGCCAACGCGATCTCCAGTCCGTTGACGCACGGCTTTCCCTCGATGACCGCGTTTCTCGGTTTCATGTGGGCGCTGGAACGCCGGCTTGCGGATACGGAGTTCGCCATTGCGCTGCAAAGCGTCGGTGTGATCTGTCATGGATTCCAGGAGCAGACGACCGAGGGCGGATACGTCAAGGCCTTCCGTTTGACGCGCAACCCGGTCGACAAGGACGGCGGCGCCGCCGCCATCGTCGAGGAAGGCCGCATCCACCTGGAGGTCACGCTCGTGTTCGGCGCGGACGGGCGCTTCACAGCGGAGGACGATACCCGCCGACAAGCCATCGCGGCCGGCATCGCCGCGGTTGTCGCCGGCATGCGGATCGCCGGTGGCAGCGTGTTCCTGCCGAATATCCAGGACCGCAACCTGCGACCCGCGCTCAGGATGCTGGACCAGGATGCGGAAATGGCTTCCAGGCAGTTCCGTCGCTGGCGGCGCCACTGGCTGCCCGGCTTCGCCCTGGTCTCCCGCGACGACCTGCTGCAGCAGCGCATCGCTCGCATGGCCGCCCAGGGCATGGGGCCGCTCGATGCCTGGCTCGACCTGTCGCGGTTCAACTGGCGATCGCATCGGATCGAGACCACGGACGAGCGCACCGGCGAGCCCAAGGTCCGGATCGAATGGGATCACGACCGCACGGAGGGCTGGATCGTTCCGATCCCGGTCGGGTATGGCGCGCTGTCCGACCTGCACGAGCCGGGCGCGGTCCGCAATGCGCGCGACACCGCCACCTCGTTCCGCTTCGTCGAAAGCTTGTACTCCATCGGCCAATGGATCGGCCCCCATCGGTTGACCCACCCCAGCCAGCTGCTCTGGTACGCGCACAGCGACGATGCCCGGCGCGTCTATCGCTGCCGGAACGATTACGCGCGTGGCTCTACTACCTCCAACGACTGATCGAATCGAAAGGAACTCATCATGTCCAAAGACCTCAAGACCGCCTCCGTCCTCGCCTTCGAGCGCAAGCTCGATCCGTCCGACGCCCTGTTCTTCGCCGGCAGCTGGGACGCGCGCGACGCATCCGCCGAGTGGAAGCCGGTCACGCTGCGAGAGAAATCCGTGCGCGGCACCATTTCCAATCGCCTGAAGGCCTCCGGGCAGGACCCCGCCAAGCTCGATGCCGCGATCCAGAGCCCTAACCTGCAGACTGTCGATGTCGCGGCACTGCCGGCCGATGCCGATACGCTGAAGGTCCAGTTCACCCTGCGCGTGCTCGGCGGTGCGGGTGCGCCGTCGGCCTGCAACGACGCCGCCTATCGCGAAAAGCTGCTCGCCACTGTCGCAGGCTACGTGCAGACTCACGGCTTCGGCGAACTGGCGCGCCGCTACGCCGCCAATCTCGCCAACGGCCGCTTCCTCTGGCGCAACCGGATCGGCGCCGAACAGGCGCGCGTGCATGTGGCGCACCTCAAGGAAGGCGTGCCCGTTGCGCAATGGACCTTCGACGCCCTGGCCCATCAGCTGCATGACCTCGCCGCTCCGCAAGACGAGGCGCAGGCACTGGCGGAACTGGCCGCGCTGATCGCGGAAGGCCTGGCGGGGACCGCCCATGTCCTGCTGCAGGTCACCGCCTTCGTGCGCATCGGCCCGGGTCAGGAAGTGTTCCCCTCGCAGGAGCTGATCCTCGACCGCGGGCGCGGCGACAAGAGCAAGACCCTGTATGCCGTGGGCGAAGGCGACAAGGCCGTGGCCGCCATCCACTCGCAGAAGATCGGCAACGCCCTGCGCACCATCGACACCTGGTATCCGGGCGCCGAGGAAAACGGCCCGATCGCCGTGGAGCCCTATGGATCGGTCACCACCCAGGGCAAGGCCTGGCGCCAGCCCAAGGAAAAGAAGGACTTCTACAACCTGCTCGACGGCTGGATCCTCAAGGACAAGGCGCCGGAGCCGGAGCAACAGCACTTCGTCGTCGCCACCCTGATCCGCGGCGGCGTGTTCGGCGAAGCGGGCTGAGCGTCATGACCACGCACTACATCGACATCACCGTCGTGCCGGACCCGGAAACGCCGGCCCCGCAGGTGCTGGGCACGTTGTACGACCGCCTTCACCTGGAGCTGGTGCGGCAGCGCGCGGACGACATCGGCGTGAGCTTTCCGGACTACAGCGTGACGCCGCGGACGTTGGGCAATCGGCTGCGGCTGCACGGAAGCGAGAGCCGCCTGCAGGGTTTCCTGGACTCGGGCTGGCTGAAAGGAGTCAAGGACCATGTCCGCGTGACCGACATTGCCGAGGTTCCGCGTGGTGTCGCCCACCGTACCGTTCAGCGCCGGCAGTTCAAGACCAGCGCGGAGCGGCTGCGCAGGCGGCGCATGCGGCGCAAGGGCGAAACCCCCGAGCAAGCGGCACGGGCGATCCCGGATACGGTGGAGCGGCGTCCCACCCTGCCGTATGCGCGCCTGCGCAGCCGCAGCACCGGCCAGCCTTTCTGCCTCTTCATCGCACTCGGTCCGCTCGCCTCGGTAGCCACCACCGGCCGGTTCAACAGTCATGGCCTGAGCGCCGCCGCGACCATCCCCTGGTTCTGACCCTTTTTGCGGAGGGTCTGCGAGATCTTTGAAAATCAATGGCTTGGGATCGCCGTCCTCAAAAGGGGCGGCGAGTCACTTGGGATAGAAATCTCTTTCGCTAAAGGAGCTTAGGAGCAAATTACTCTTGTTCGCTGCCGCGTAGGCAGCTCAGAAGACCGGCGGCAACATAGCCGCGCACGTAGCTGCGTTCGCTGCCGCGTAGGCAGCTCAGAAGCCGGGCACTCCCCGGGCGGCCGTTTTTCCGAGGTTCGCTGCCGCGTAGGCAGCTCAGAAGCCTGAGCGCCGCATCGCGGCACGCTTGGAATCGTTCGCTGCCGCGTAGGCAGCTCAGAAGGTGCTACCGGCAACAGCGCCGTGGACGCCACCGTTCGCTGCCGCGTAGGCAGCTCAGAAGTCGGCCTGATCTCGTATTCGACATTCGAGTTCGTTCGCTGCCGCGTAGGCAGCTCAGAAGCTCGTCTGTCGAAGCTCTTGGATGTCCTGCTCGTTCGCTGCCGCGTAGGCAGCTCAGAAGTTGCCCGGCTCCCACGCAATCGACCCGAGTGCGTTCGCTGCCGCGTAGGCAGCTCAGAAGGCCCACAAGACGGTCCACGACTACCCCGGAGGGTTCGCTGCCGCGTAGGCAGCTCAGAAGGATGAGGCGTGGGCGGCAGACGTCAGGCGAATGGTTCGCTGCCGCGTAGGCAGCTCAGAAGAACGCGCCGATGACCCGCAGGGTGTCGTGAACGTTCGCTGCCGCGTAGGCAGCTCAGAAGTTGAGAAGTGGGCGATGAAGGATCGTTACTCGGTTCGCTGCCGCGTAGGCAGCTCAGAAGAACACTGCCCATGTTGGTCGAAACGGCCAACAGTTCGCTGCCGCGTAGGCAGCTCAGAAGGGTCGGGTCCGGCACCTGCCGGATGGCCGCCCGTTCGCTGCCGCGTAGGCAGCTCAGAAGAACGGCGCAGACGGGCGCCGGGGTTGGCGATAGTTCGCTGCCGCGTAGGCAGCTCAGAAGACGGTGACGTCTGGCAGGACCATCCCGGCGTAGTTCGCTGCCGCGTAGGCAGCTCAGAAGTCGTCCACCTGATCGGCGTTGTCGTAAGGTTCGTTCGCTGCCGCGTAGGCAGCTCAGAAGAAGCCCGCGCCGAAGGGCAAGGGCAAGTCGAAGTTCGCTGCCGCGTAGGCAGCTCAGAAGTGTGCCGCGCTGGACAAGCGCGGGGATCGACAGTTCGCTGCCGCGTAGGCAGCTCAGAAGATCGGCGGTCAGTTGTCGTTGCTGATGCTGATGTTCGCTGCCGCGTAGGCAGCTCAGAAGTGCACGAGCTCGTCGCAGCGAGGAAGGCGGCCGTTCGCTGCCGCGTAGGCAGCTCAGAAGATCCAGGGGCTGCCCGCGGCGACCGCGCTCGAGTTCGCTGCCGCGTAGGCAGCTCAGAAGACATCCGTCGGCGCTACGGATTGCCGTTCGTGGTTCGCTGCCGCGTAGGCAGCTCAGAAGCAATCCTTGCGCAGAACAGGGATCGGCTACTTGTTCGCTGCCGCGTAGGCAGCTCAGAAGCTGCACGATGCGACCTACGGGGGTAGTGAAATGTTCGCTGCCGCGTAGGCAGCTCAGAAGGCGCGGGTCGAGACGGTCAACGCCCTTGAGGCGTTCGCTGCCGCGTAGGCAGCTCAGAAGGGTCGAAACGCAGGAGTGGTTCGAGGCAAAAGGTTCGCTGCCGCGTAGGCAGCTCAGAAGATCAACGAACTGCAACACGTCTGCCACCAGCGGTTCGCTGCCGCGTAGGCAGCTCAGAAGCGGATGGAGTGACCGACGCCATGAAGCAATCGGTTCGCTGCCGCGTAGGCAGCTCAGAAGATGAAGCAATCGCATCCCGAACTCGTGAAGGCGTTCGCTGCCGCGTAGGCAGCTCAGAAGAGCGTAGGTCATCGGGCCCGAATTCGTGGCCCGTTCGCTGCCGCGTAGGCAGCTCAGAAGGACCGCGAGCAGGCCCGCTTGGTAGCGGGCAGGTTCGCTGCCGCGTAGGCAGCTCAGAAGGCATCAATCGGGAGGGGCTGCACCCCTCCCCCGTTCGCTGCCGCGTAGGCAGCTCAGAAGTCGGCAAGGGGCGAGACCTGGAGGTTGGAGCGGTTCGCTGCCGCGTAGGCAGCTCAGAAGGTCGCGGCGGTCGGGCTGGTGTTCCTCGGGATGTTCGCTGCCGCGTAGGCAGCTCAGAAGTGGGCCGCCGCAACGGAGACTCGTCTATGCGTGTTCGCTGCCGCGTAGGCAGCTCAGAAGGCGGCGGGCGGGCGCATTCTGGGCGTTAGGGTGTTCGCTGCCGCGTAGGCAGCTCAGAAGGAGTGGGAGGGCGCCCACGTCGCCGGCGACCGGTTCGCTGCCGCGTAGGCAGCTCAGAAGATACCCAGGACCCACAGGGCCAGGCAGGCGACGTTCGCTGCCGCGTAGGCAGCTCAGAAGTCCGGGGGTCATCCGAGACCGCAGCAGCCACGCCGTTCGCCGCGACACATGCGGTACAGAAGCCCCACTTCCAGGGATCGCCCGCGCGTGATCGGGCCAGATCAGACTTTTCCTACACGCCATGCCGGCACTGCCCTACTGTGGCTTGCGGGATGCGGCGACACACTGTGCGGGCCCCGGCGGCACGGTCATGCGAAATGCAGGGAGAGCTGCTCCGCAAGGGAAAACTGGCCGCCATCTGAGCACATGGGGGATGCCGGGCCGGGGCACATTCTTCGATTCCTCACGCAGGGCGGCGCGGCCGCGTGCGGTGCGTGCGGTCGGCAAGGCGCGTGGGCCTGTGGGGTCAGGCGGCCAGGGTGCGTTCGTAGGCTTGCAGGTGGCACCAGGCGGCGGCGAGGCGTGGGGCGTCGGTGCCGGTAGCGCGCACGCGCTCGAGCATGTCGCCGACGATGTGCGCGGCTTCCACGCGGCGGCCGGCTTCGAGGTCGTGCAGCATCGAGGCCTTCATCGGCGAGCCGGGCTCGGTGAGCTGGCGCAGTGCGGTCTGCTGGGCGGCGGCGGGCACGGGGTGCCCGGCGGCTTCGGCGGCGGCGAGCGTTTCGGCGTAGAGGGCGCGCACGAAGTCGGGGCCGCCTTCGGTGGCGGCGATCGTGCCGACGTCGGTGCGCATCAGGCAGGTGGCGGCGGCCAGCGTGGCGAGGAAGGTGAACTTGTTCCACTGCTCGCCGGCGATGTCGGGGGCGTGCAGGTGTCGGATGCCGGCGGCTTCGCACAGCGCGGCGAAGCTGCGGCAGCGCGCGCTGTCTTGGCCGTCGCGCTCGCCGAAGGTGATCGAGGCGGCGCGGGTATGGTGTCGGATGCTGCCGTCGGGGGCCTGGGTGGCGCTGATGAAGCACAGCCCGCCGATGACGTTGTCGGGACCGAAGCGGGCGTCCAGCGCCGCGTAGTGGCGCAGGCCGTTGAGGATCGGCAGGACCGCGGTGCCGGGCCCGACGACGGGGGCGATGGCCTCGATGGCGCTGTCGAGATCGTAGGCCTTGCAGCTGAGCAGGACCAGGTCGAAGGGCTGCTGCGCGGCGATGGCGGGGGCGTCTTCGGCGGTGAGGCAGCGCACGGGGATGTCGGCGTCGCCCAGCGGGCTGCGCAGGCGCAGGCCGTCGCGGGCGAGCGCTGCGGCGCGCGCGGGCCGGACCAGGAAGGCGATGTCGGCGCCCGATTGGGCCAGCCGCCCGCCGAAGTAGCCGCCGGTGCCGCCGGCGCCCAGGACCAGGATCCGCATGTCGTGCTCCGTCGCGAGAGAGCGCACGATCATAGCGCCGGGCGGAAACGACGACGGGCGCGACCCGGAGGCCGCGCCCGTCGCGGTGCGCGCGGGAGGCGCTTACTGGACGACGTTGAATTCGCGCGTCTGCACGACGTTGCCGTCCAGCGAGACTTCGATCCGGTACTTGCCGACCGGCCAGTTCTCCGTGTTGTTGATCCTGAAGTTGGTCACGCCGGGGCCGGAGAAGTCCAGGCGCTGGCTGGATTCCTCGACGAGCTGGCCGTCCTGGAAGGTCCAGCGCGCGCGCAGCTCGCCGCTGTGATCGGCCGAGGCCTGGGTGATCACCGAGGCGATGATGGTGCGGTCGGTGGGGGCGAAGTCGGTCTTGGGATCGGCGACGCGTTCGCTGTCGCTGGCCTGGGTGCCGAGCACGATCTCGGTCACCTGCACCGACGGGCCCGCCGGCGGCTGTTCGGCGGGCGTGGCGGGCGCGGGAGCGGTGGGCGCCGTGGCCGGCGGGGGCGTGGTCTCGTCGGGCGTGCCGCGGTCGCGGTTGCAGGCGCTCAGGCCGAGGGTGCTGGCGAGCGCGATCGCGAGGGCGAGTGTGGTTCGGGTCTGGGTCATGGGCCGTGTCCTTGGGTTCGCGGGAAGTCGGAAGGAGGCGTCGTTCAGGCGCCGGCGTCGCGCGGGGGAATCCGCAGTACCTGGCCGGGCTGGATCAGGTCGGGATCGTCGAGCTGGTCGCGGTTGGCCTCGAAGATGTCCTTCCAGTGGTTCGGCGAGCCGTAGTACTGCTTGGAGATGGCGGAGAGGTTCTCGCCCTTGGCGACGGTGTGCGAGCGCGCGCCCGAGGTCGCCTCGGTCGACTGGACCGAGCCTTTCACGCCGCCGAAGTCGGCCTTGGGGGACTGCGCGGTCTGCTCGCTGCTCTGCACGTGGCCGCTCACCTTGGAGAAGTCGGCCTTGGGCGAGGCGTTCGCGCTGCCGCCTTTCAGCGAAAGCGACGCGGGGTCTGGGGTCTTGCGGGTGTCGCTCATGCGCCCTCCGGTCTGCTGCCTGCAGGTTGGGATGATGGAAGCGGCGGCAGCCTCGCACGCGGAAAGTTAAGACCGCATGTCCGGAATGTGAAACGCGTCGCTATTGGCGGATCTCGCGCGCCGGGCGCGGCGGCGCCAGGCCGGGGGTGGTGCGCCAGGGGTTGATGTCGAGCCCGCCGCGGCGGGTGTAGCGGGCCTCCACCGACAGGGCCGCCGGGCGCGCGCGCTGCAGCAGGTCGAGGAAGATGCGTTCGGCGCACTGCTCGTGGAACTCGGCGTGGTCGCGGAAGGACACCAGGTAGCGCAGCAGACCGGCGCGGTCCAGGCGCGGGCCGCGGTAGGCGATGCGCAGCGTGGCCCAGTCGGGCTGGCCGGTCACCGGGCAGTTCGACTTCAGCAGCTCCGAGCGCAGGGTCTCCTCGACGAGGGTGCCGGCCTCGGCGCGCAGGTGGCCGGGCTCGGGTGGGCCGTAGGCGTCGATGTCGAGGTCGAGCCCGTCGAGGTCGATGGCGTCGTCGGGCCCGGCGGAGAACGGCGGCAGGCCGGGGGCGACGTCCACCGGCGCGCCGGCGGCGGCGGAGAGGTCGCCGGCGATCGTCGCGAAGGCCGCCTCGCGGGTCTGGAAGCGCGCGGCGTTGAGGGAGTTCAGGTACAGCTTGAGCGACTTGGACTCGATCAGGTTCGGCGAGTCGGCCGGCACGGTCAGGGTGGCGGTGGCGACCACCGGCTTGCCTCGCGCGTCCAGCCAGCCCAGCTCGTAGGCGTGCCAGCGGTCGGCGCCGGCGAAGGGCAGGGCGGCGGGTTCGAGGCCGAGCGCGGCGCGGCCCTGCGCGCGCGGGATCGGGAACAGCAGCGCCGGGTCGTAGCGGTCCGGGTAGGCGACGCTGCGGCCGAGGCTGGAATCTTGGGGCGTGCTCATGGCGCCAGTGTAGGCGCTGGAGCGCGCCGTATCCGGCACGCGGCCGGAACGGCACGCGCGCCTAGCCTGCGTTGCCGCCTTCCAGGTAGTCCAGGGCGAGCTGCAGCATCGCGCGCAGGCCGAGGTCGAGGGCGGATTCGTCGACGTCGAACTGCGGCGAGTGGTTGCTGGGCGCGCCCGCGGGATCGGCGCCGACCGGGGTGGCGCCGACGAAGAAGAACAGTCCCGGCACTTCCCTGGCGTACAGCGAGAAGTCCTCGGCGCCCATGATCAGCGGCATGTCCACGACCTTGTCGGGACCGGCCACGGCTTCCAGGCTCGGGCGCATCCGCGCGGTCAGTGCGGGATCGTTGTAGGTGACCGGGTTGCCCTCGTCGGCGGGGATGCGCGCCTGCACGGTGGCGCCGTTGGCGGCGGCCACGTGCTCGGCGACGTGGTTGAGGCGGCGGAACACGTCGGCGCGCATGTCCTCGTCGAAGGTGCGGATGGTGCCAACCATCTCCACCGAGTCGGGGATGATGTTGTAGCGGATGCCGCCCTCGATCGCGCCGAAGCTCACCACCACCGGCTGCCGGCTGATGTCCATCTGGCGGCTGACGATGGCCTGCGACTGGTTGACGATCTGCGCCGCGGCCACGATCGGGTCCACGCCGCCCCAGGGCCGCGAGCCGTGGGTCTGGCGGCCGATCACCTTCAGCTCGAAGCGGTCCGAGGCGGCCATGGTGGGGCCCGCGCGCACGCCCAGGCGGTCGGCGTTGAGGGTGCTGAAGACGTGCAGGCCGAACACCGCCTCCGGGCGGAAGTCGGCGAACACGCCCTCCTTCAGCATCAGGCCCGCGCCGCCCTCCTCGCCCTCCGGGGCGCCTTCCTCGGCGGGCTGGAACACGAACAGGATCTCGCCGGGCAGTTCGTCGCGCATGCCGACCAGCGCCTCGGCCACGCCCATCAGGATCGCGGTGTGGGCGTCGTGGCCGCAGGCGTGCATGACGCCGGTGGTCTGGCCGCGGTAGGTGTCGGTGACCTTGGAGGCGAACGGCAGGCCAGTCTGTTCGGTGACCGGCAGCGCGTCCATGTCCGCGCGCAGGGCGATGCGCGGACCGGGACGGCCGCCCTTCAGCACCGCGGTCACGCCGGTGTGGGCGATGCCGGTGCGCGGTTCCAGCCCGAGCGCGCGCAGGTGATCGGCCACCTTGGCGCCGGTGCGGGTCTCGCGGTTGGAGAGTTCGGGATGCTGGTGGATGTCGCGGCGCCAGGCGACCACCTTGTCCTGCAGGGCGGCGGCGGCGCGGGCGACTTCCGGCCGCTGCGGGGCCTGGGCGACGGCGAGGGCGGGCAGGACGGCGCAGCAGGCGCCGAGCAGCGCGGTGGCGAGGCGTGGCATCGGAACGGCTCCCTGGAGTGTCGAGGCGATGCTAGACGATTTCCGACGCCGCGGTCGCCAGGATGTCCGGCGCGGCGTCACTCGCGCCGGGGCTCGC
Organism: Luteimonas huabeiensis HB2; assembly: GCF_000559025.1. Classification (GTDB taxonomy): domain Bacteria; phylum Pseudomonadota; class Gammaproteobacteria; order Xanthomonadales; family Xanthomonadaceae; genus Luteimonas; species Luteimonas huabeiensis. The sequence goes on from NZ_JAAN01000046.1 coordinate 30,781, forward strand.
CTTCCAGCAGGTCCAGCGTCGCCTGCAGCATCGCGCGCATGCCGACTTCCAGCGCGGCTTCGTCCGGGGCGTAGTGCGGGGAGTGGTTGATCGGCATCGTGGCCGGGTCCTGGCCCTGCGGCGTGGTGCCGACGAAGAAGTAGGCGCCGGGGACCGCGTTGGCGAACTGCGAGAAGTCCTCGGCCACGGTCACCAGCGGCATTTCCACCACGTGCTCCGCGCCCACCGCGGCCTGCAGCGCGGGCAGCACGCGACGGGCGAGGTCGGGATCGTTGATCGTGGCCGGCGCGTTGTTGATGACCTGCAGCTCCGCGGTCGCGCCGGCGGCGTGGGCGTAGTCGGTGGCGATGCGTTCGAAGCGCGCGATCACGTCCTCGCGCACGGCCGGGTCGTAGGTGCGCAGGGTGCCGACCAGGCGCGCGTCGTCGGGGATGATGTTGAAGCGCACGCCGCTCTGGAACTGCCCGGCGGTCAGCACCACCGGCGCGTTCACGATGTTGACCTGGCGCGCGATCATGCTTTGCGTGGCCAGCAGGATCTGCGCGCCGACGGTGATCGGATCCACGCCGTCCCACGGCCGCGAGCCGTGGGTCTGCCTGCCGCCGATCGTCAGCGACCACTCGTCGGCGCTGGCCAGCGTCGGGCCGCTGCGGAAGCCGATCTGGCCGGTGTGCAGGCCGGCCCAGACGTGCAGGCCGAGGATCGCGTCGGGCGTGCCGCCGGCGAACGCGCCCTCGTCGAGCATGCGCTTGGCGCCGAAGGTCTCGCCCGGCTCCGGCGGGCCTTCCTCGGCCGGCTGGAACACGAACACCACCTCGCCCGCCAGCCGGTCGCGCATGCCGGCCAGCGCCTCGGCCACGCCCATCAGGATCGCGACGTGCATGTCGTGGCCGCAGGCGTGCATCACCCCGGCCGGTTGCCCGCGGTAGGTGGCGGTGACGGTGGAGGCGAACGGCAGGCCGGTCCGTTCGGTGACCGGCAGCGCATCCATGTCGGCGCGCAGCGCGATGCGCGGGCCCGGCCGCGCGCCCTTCAGCACCGCGACCACCCCGGTCGGGCCGATGCCGGTGCGCGGCTCCAGCCCGAGCGCGCGCAGGTGCTCGGCCACCTTGGCGGCGGTGCGCGTCTCCTGGTTGCCGAGCTCCGGGTGCGCGTGCAGGTCGCGGCGCCACTCCACCGCGCGCGGCTGCAGCGCGCGCGCCGCGGCTTCCGCCTCCGGTCGCGGCGCGGCGAGCGCCGTGGAGACGGCGACGGACAGCAGCAGGGCGGCGAACAGGCGGGGGCGGACGGGCATGGCGGATCTCCTCACGATCCCTCGATTCTAGGGCGAATCGACATTCGACCTGCAGTGTCGAAACCGTCCCTTCTCTCGCAAGCGGGACCATGCCATCCCTTCTCCCGCAAGTGGGAGAAGGTGGCGCGCAGCGCCGGATGAGGGGGGCTTTTGCACGCCTGCGGCGTGCCCCCATCCGCCTTCGCACCTTCCCCCGCTTGCGGGCGAAGGGACAAACAGCATGACCCCGCGTGCGGGGGCAGGCCAAAGACAGCGTGCCTCCAAGAGCGGGCCTTTCGCGCGCTGAATGTCGATACAGTCTAGGGCGTGCCGCGCGGCGGCCGAAACGCGGCGCAGGCGATAAGCTGTCGAACCCGGTGCCGTTCGATGCCCGCCGACCCGAGGTCGCCCCATGCGTCATGCATCCGATATCGCCCTGATCGCGGTCGACGTGCAACCGGACTTCATGCCCGGCGGCGCGTTGGCCTGCCACGAAGGCGACGCGGTGGTCGCGCCCATCGCCGCGCTGCTGGCCGCGCGCCGCTACCGCACCGTGGTCGCCACCCAGGACTGGCACCCGCCCGGGCACGCCTCGTTCGCCAGCAGCCACCCGGATCGCGCGCCGTTCGAGACCATCGAACTGCACGGCGCCCCGCAGGTGCTGTGGCCGGACCACTGCATCCAGGGCAGCGCCGGCGCGCAACTCGATCCGCGCATCGACTGGTCGCCGGCCGACCTGATCCTGCGCAAGGGCAGCGACCCGCAGGTCGATTCCTACAGCGGCTTCCGCGAGAACCACGGCCCCGGCGGCGCGCGGCCCAGCACCGGGCTTGCCGGCTGGCTGCGCGAGCGCGGCATCGCCGAGGTCCACGTCTGCGGGCTGGCGCGCGACTATTGCGTGCTGTGGACCGCGCAGGACGCCGCCGCCGCCGGCTTCCGCGCCCGCGTGCTGTGGCCGCTGACCCGCCCGGTGACCCCGGAGGGCGACGTCCCCACGCGCGCCGCGCTCGCCGCGGCGGGTATCGCCATCGACGGCGATTGACGATCGCCCGCTGCCCTGAAGAACGTGCGCTTGCCGACAGAAGCGCGGTAGGCTGGAAAACGTCGCCTGGACAGGGGGGAGAGTTCGATGCAGGAGGCCGAGTGTCTGAATCGCGCCATTGCGCGTTATCGCCGGGCGCATGGCGAATCCGATCCGCTGGCACCCGCACTGGAGCGGCTGCAGCGCGAGGGCTGGGCGCTGTGGCGCGTTCCCGAGGCCGAGCATCCGGACGTTCGCCGGTGCGCAGCCGACTTCATCGTCGACTACGTGGAGCACGCGCTCGACGATCATCGGATCTGCGACGAAGAGATGGGCAGGATCGCCACGCTCAAGAGCATCTTCGCGATGCGCGAGGGTGATCTGCATGCGTTGAACCGGCATCGGATCGCCGAGCTGGTGGCGCTCGAAATGGAGCGGATGCTGATCGACGAACGCGTCGAGGATGCCGAGCTGCTCCAGCAGGCCGCCTTGCAGCGCGCGCTCGATCTGGGGTTCGACCAGTTCCTCGCACTGGCGAGGGCGCCCGTCGAACGGATCGTCGAACGCCTGCTGGCGCAGGCCAGGCAGGCGGGTCCCGAGGCGCGCGCAGGCGTCCTTCGGCGCATCGGCGCACTGCAGACGGTGGTGCGCATCGACACGACGACGCTGACGGCGACGTGGCCCGGCGCCTCACCATGAAGACGCTCCGGACGTCGGGCGAAGGTGGCGTTGCGGGGCGCCGGTTCCCGGCCGCCATTGACGACTCGATCGCCGCGTGCGCGCCCCGGGCGCTTACGTCGCGGTCGCCTCGGCCGCGTGCGCCGGCAACGGCGGTGCGGCCACCGGCCGGCCGAGTTCGTCGAGCGCGACCATCACGAAGTGCCCGCGCGTGCACAGCTTGCGGTCGCCGGTCAGCAGGTCCTCGGTAATCAGCTCGACCTCCACGTGCATCGAGCTGCGGCCCACGCGCACGATGCGGGCGATGGTCTCGACCAGCTGGCCCTTCTTGACCGGCTGGTTGAAGTCGACCTGCTCGGAGCGCGCGGTGACCACGGTGCTGCGCGCGTAGCGCGAGGCGGCGATGAACGCCGCCATGTCCATCCACGCCAGCGCCTGGCCGCCGAACAGCGTGCCGAGGTGGTTGGTGTGGTCGGGGAAAACCATCTCGAGCAGGCGGGCTTCGGTGGGGCGCGGCTCGGTGCTTGCGATCTCGGACATGGGCTTCTCCCGGTGTGGATGCATGCCCTCCCGGCCCACATGCTGGACCCGCCCGGGACCCGCTGTCGAGCCGGCGCCGCGCACCCGTTCGGCCCCGCGCGTTCACCCGGGAATCAACAAAGGGGGCGCGGGCCATTAAGCTGTCGATGCGGCTGCGGCTTCGTCGCCTCCGCCCCCATTCCGCAAGGAGACCGTTCCATGTCCGGCTACGTCCGTTCCCTGGCCGTGCGCGCCCGCGAGGCGGCGCAGGCCGTCGCCGCGCTCGACGGCGCGCAGCGCGCGGGCCTGATCGAGGCGATGGCCGCGGCGGTGGATGCCGGCCGCGCCGGAATCCTCGATGCCAACGCGCAGGATCTCGCGCGCGCCGACGCCGCCGGCACCGGCGGGGCGCTGCTCGACCGGCTGCGCCTGGACGACGCACGCATCGACGGCATCGTGCGCGCGCTGCGCGAGGTGGCCGCGCTGCCCGACCCGGTCGGCCAGGTCACCCGGCGCGAGACCCGGCCAAACGGCCTGGCGGTGGAGAAGGTGCGCATCCCGCTGGGTCTGATCGCGATGATCTACGAGGCGCGCCCGAACGTGACCGCCGATGCTGCCGCGCTGTGCCTGCGCGCCGGCAACGCGGTACTGCTGCGCGGCGGTTCCGAGGCCGCCGCCAGCAACGCCGCGATCGCGCGCTGCCTGCACGCGGCGCTGCGCGAGCGCGGCCTGCCCGCGGAGGCGGTGTCGCTGGTGGAGGACACCGCGCGCGAGCACGTGCTGGAACTGTTGCAGCTCGCCGATCTCGTCGATCTGGCGATCCCGCGCGGCGGCGAGGCGCTGATCCGCTTCGTCGCCGAGCACGCGCGGGTGCCGGTGATCAAGCACTACAAGGGCGTGTGCCACCTGTACGTGGACGCCGCCGCCGACGAGGCCGTGGCCACGCGGCTGGCCATCGACGGCAAGCTGTCGCGGCCGGGCGTGTGCAACGCGCTGGAGACGCTGCTGGTGCACGCGGCGATCGCCGAGCGCTGGCTGCCCGGCGCGCTGGCCGCGCTGGCCGCGCGCGGCGCCGAGCTGCGCGGCTGCGCGCGCACCCGCGCGCTGTACCCGCAGGCCGCGCCCGCCACCGAGGACGACTACGCCGCCGAGTTCCTGGCCCCGATCCTGGCCGTGCGCGTGGTCGACGACCTCGACGCGGCGATCGCCCACATCCGCCGCCACGGCTCCGACCACACCGAGGTCATCGCCACCGCCGACCCCGCCGCCGCCGAGCGCTTCGTCCGCGCGATCCCCGCCTCGGCGGTGATGGTCAACGCCTCCTCGCGCTTCAACGACGGCGGCGAACTCGGCCTGGGCGCGGAGATCGGCATCTCCACCACCCGCCTGCACGCCTACGGCCCGATGGGCCTGGAATCGCTGACCATCGAGCGCTGGGTGGTGCGCGGCGAGGGCCAGGTGCGGCACCCGGAATCGGCGCAGGGCTGACGCGGCAGCGCCGGCCGGGTCGATCCGGTACGCCGCGATCGTCGCCGTGCGCGATGCGACGCATGGCCCGTCGAACCCCCGGTCGACGCGCGAAACGCGCGATGCGCGTCGGCGGGAGTCTCGCGCGATCGTCGCGTGGGGTATGTTGCGCATGCCCCAGCCCTGCAGCCAGGCAGCGCTTGCCCATCCGTTTCATCCCGCATCAGGAGTCGTGCGATGAAGGCGAAGAGTCTCGTTCTGCTGGTATCGATTCTGGCCCCCTGCCAAGGTTTCGGGGCGCCGCCCGCCTCGGCGTCGTCGCAGGCCGCGCCCCACGGCGAGCGGCACGTCGCCCGGTCGTTGACGTTGCCGGACGGGCAACGCGTCCAGATCAAGCACGTTGTTCTGGACGGTGGCAGCTTTCTGGTCAGGCCACGAGACCAGGAGCCCGCTACGCTCGATGCCCTGCGTGCCTATTGCCGCGACAGCGTCGGTGCCTCGCTGATCGAAGATGCACAGATCATCGTGGATCAAGGCGTAATTCCCGCTCTTCCATGCGGCGTTACCTCGCAGAGAGGGGGGGGGGGCTGAGCGCGAGTCACGCGGTTTAGTGGGTTCGGGAGAACACGTTTCCCGGAGCAAGAGCAACTGCGGCCATACGTTCGTTTCGGTCGATCTATGGGGGGCGGACCGAATCGAGCAGGGCGATTCGGATACATACGAGGCGTCCGCCGACTACGAGTATGAGAATTTCCTGAGCGAATACGCTACGCTCTCGGGCAGTATCATCCCTGGTTGCTCGTTTACGGTGTCGACCATGATTAGCAGGTGGGGTTCGATCGTCCTTCCGTTTCTCTGCACGGCGAATGTGCCAAGAGGCGATTACACCGCATCTGCGGCCGCGAGTGTATGCGGCGAGTCAGCTTCGACGAGCATGCTGGTTTCGGTGATCTGACATCGCCATCCCGCGGGCGCGCGCGATCCAGGGAGGTCGGATGGCCCGAGTCACGCATCGGCGCGTGCCGACCGAGCCGCCCCGGCAGACGCGTCGGCCGGCGCGAACAGGCCGGCATGGCGGGCGAGGAAGCGCGCCGCGCGGCGGCCGAGCTGCGGTGTCGTAGCGCGCGCCCGGCTCAGGCCGCCGCGCGGCGCCAGGCCGGGAAGGGGTCGGGCAGCTCGCGCCAGCGCTCCGGCCCGGCGGCCATCTCGCGGTCGTCGAGCAGGCAGGCGTCGAGCGCAGCGACGGTCGCCTCGCGGTCGAGCCCGATGCCGATCAGCGCCAGTTCCTGGCGGCGGTCGCCCCACAGCGGATGCCACAGCGCGCGCAGCGCCGCATGCTCGGCCGCGTCGGCGGTCTCCTCGGGCGCGGGCGGCGGGTCGGTCCAGGCCGCGGCCTGCAGGCGTTGCCGGCCAAGGTCGGTCAGCGGCGCGACGGGACCGTGGCGCGGCGCGGGCGGTCGGTCGAGCGCGCCGCGTACGCGCGAACGCGCCGCGTACCAGAAGCCGATCGCCTGGTGCCGGGTCGAACCGCCCACGGTCGACAACTCGCCCACCCAGTCCATGCGGCTGGCCAGCCAGAAGAAGCCCTTGCTGCGCAGCACGCCCGGCAGCCCCTCGGCGAGCAGGCGCGCGTAGCGCTCGGGGTGGAACGGCCGGCGCGCGCGGTAGACGAGGCTGCCGATGCCGTAGGCCTCGGTTTCGGGCGTGTGCTCGCCGCGCAGTTCCTGCATCCAGCCCGGCGCCCGCTGCGCGCGCGCGAAATCGAAGCGGCCGGTGTCGAGCAGCACCGACATCGGCACGTCGTCGCCGTGCGAATCGACCAGCAGCGCGTCGCGGTTCATCGCCCGCAGCACCGCGCGGATCCATTCGGACCGGCCCGGCGGCAGGAGGTCGCACTTGCTGATCACCAGCACGTCGGCGAACTCGATCTGCTCGCCGAGCAACTCGACCACGCCGCGCGCGTCGCCCGGCCCGGCCTGCAGGCCGCGATCGGCCAGGCGCTGGGCGGAGGCGAAGTCGGCCAGGAACGACACGCCGTCGACCACGGTCGCCATCGTGTCCAGGCGGGCGACATCGGACAGGCTGAAGCCGTCGGCGTCGCGCACGGCGAAGGTGGCCGCGACCGGCATCGGCTCGCCGATCCCGGTGGATTCGATCAGCAGGTAGTCGTAGCGACCGCTCGCGGCCAGCCGGCGCACTTCCTGCAGCAGGTCGTCGCGCAGCGTGCAGCAGATGCAGCCGTTGCTGAACTCGACCAGGGTCTCCTCGGTGCGGCGCAGGGTCGCGTCGCCGGCGCGTACCAGCTGCGCGTCGATGTTGACCTCGCTCATGTCGTTGACGATCACTGCGACGCGGCGACCCTCGCGATTGCGCAGCACGCGGTTGAGCAGGGTGGTCTTGCCGGCGCCGAGGAAGCCGGAGAGCACGGTGACGGGGAGGCGGGTGTCGCGGGGGCGGGACGGGGACACGGGCTCGATCCTGGGAGTGATCGTGATGTTATAAAGTAACATCATGAGCCTGGACAAGTCGGCCCCCAATCCGACCCCGCGCGGCGGACGACGCCGCGGCCGTCCCGCGCCCGGCCGGCGTGGGCCCGGGGAAACGGACCGGACCCGCAGGGGCCGCTGCACCGCGGTCGTCCCGCGCGCCGACGCGCCGTATCGGCTACGCGCGCCGGCCCGGCTTGCGCGGGTCGCGTGCGAAGGCGGCGAAGATCTCCAGCGTTTCGCGGCTGACGTGGTGCTCGATGCCCTCGGCGTCGCGGCGCGCGATGTCCGCCGGCACCCCCAGCGCGAGCAGGAAGTCCTCGACCGTGCGGTGGCGCTCGCGGCTGGCGCTGGCCAGCGCCTCGCCGGCCTCGGTCAGGAACACGCCGCGATACGGGCGCTTCGACACCAGGCCCTCGCGCGCCAGCCGCTGCAGCATTCGCGCCACGGTCGGCTGGGCCACGCCCATGCGCTCGGCGATGTCCACCTGGCGCGCCTCGCCGCCGTCGGCGATGAGGTCGGAGATCAGCTCGACGTAGTCCTCGACCAGCTCCGAGCGGTGGGCCTCGCGGACCTGGCGGAAGCTCTCGACCTGGATGCGGGCGTCGACCAGCGCGGAGGCGGTGGAAGCTTCGCGCGGGGCGGGGCGCTTGTTCGACATGCCGGTCCCGGGGCAGTGGCGGGGCTGCCATTGTCGCCAATCCGCGCCGCGGGCAGAAAACAAAGTCTCTACTCATCAAGTATTCTTCTACTATGAGATATAGCATAAGCTATATTTCGTCGGGTCGATTCCGCCGCCGCTCGCGGCCCGCCGCCCTGTCCCTGTCACCGTCCCCCGGAGCCCACCCGATGTCCCGAACCGTCCCGCCGCGCCCGCCGCGCCCGGCGCCCCGCCGCCTGCCGATCGCCGTCTCGCTCGCCCTGTCCGCGTCCGCCGCGATGGCCGCCGACGACGGCGCCCGCCGCGCGGTGGAGCTGGACGCGGTGCGGGTCACCGTCAGCACCGCCACGCGCACCGAGCGGCTGCTGGCCGACGTGCCGGTGCGCACCGAGGTGCTGCGCGGCGAGGACATCCGGCTGCGCGGGGCGAGCGACTTCTCGCGCGCGGTGGAGCTGATCAACGGCCTGCGGGTGGAGAGCAACTGCCAGAACTGCAACACCTCGGAGGTGCAGTTGCTGGGCCTGGGCGGGGCGTACAGCCAGTTGCTGTTCGACGGTACGCCGCTCATGTCCACGCTGGGCGGGGTGTACGGCCTCGAACAGATCCCGGCTGCCTTCATCGACCGCATCGAGGTGGTCAAGGGCGGCGGCTCGGCGCTCTACGGCCCGGGGGCGGTGGCCGGGGTGGTCAACCTGGTGTCGGAGCGGCCGCGGCGCAACGGCGGCTTCGTGCAGGCGGCCACCGAGGTGCAGAAGGGCGAGCCGCTGCACGTGGTGGACGGCCGCGTGGACCGGGTCGATGCCGGCGGCCGCTACGGCCTGTCGCTGGTGGGCCAGGCCGCGCGCAACGACGCGATCGATTTCGACGGCGACGGCTACAGCGAGATCACCGAGAAGGACCGCAAGGTCGTCGGCGTGCAGGGCTGGCGGACCGTCGGCGAGGGCGGCGCGCTGCGCGCGGACTACCAGTTCACCCGCGAATCGCGGCGCGGCGGCAACCGGCTCGACCAGCCGGAATGGCTGGCCAACGTCGCCGAATCGCTGCAGACCGACTACCACCGCGGCGGCGTGCGCTGGGACCAGATCGTGAACGACGATCTCGACTTCGGCCTCGGCTATTCGTTCGCCTACATCGAGCGCGACAGCTTCTACGGCGGCCTGGGCGACGTGGCGACCGACCCGGCCGACCCCGATTACGACCCGGGCGAGCTCGATCCCGCCCGCCCCGGCAGCGCGGCCGCGCGCGCCTACGCCCAGTACGGCTACACCGAGAACCCGCTGCACTACCTGGACAGCCAGGCCAACTGGCGCGTCGGCGCGCACCTGATCGCCTTCGGCGCGCAGTACCGGCGCGAGCGCGTGCGCGACGAGAACCGCGACGCCGCGGGCAGGACGCTCGCGCGTGCCGGCGAGGAGACCTTCACCAACCTCGGCGTGTTCGTGCAGGACGAATGGGCCGTCGGCGAGGCGGTGGACCTGGTGCTGGGCGCGCGCGCGGACAAGAGCTCGACGCTCGACGACGCGGTGTTCTCCCCGCGCGCGGCGCTGGCCTTCCAGGCCAGCGAGGGCCTCAAGCTGCGCGCCGGCGTGTCCACCGGCTTCCGCGCGCCGGAGATCTTCAGCGAGGATCTGCACGTGGACACCCTCGGCGCGGCGCCGGTGCGCATCCGCAACGCCGAGGGGCTGTCGGAGGAGCGCGCCACCACCGCCATGCTCGGCCTGGACTGGCGGTCCGATCCGGCCGACCCGCGCTGGATGTGGGACGCGGCGGTGTCCTGGACGCGCATCCGCGACACCTTCGTGCTCGGCGAGATCCGCCGCGACGGCGACGGCGCGCTCTACCAGGTGCGCGAGAACGCCTCCGGCTCGCGCGTGGCCGGCGTCGAGAGCAACCTCGGCTGGCAGGCGACCGACGCGCTGCGCCTGACCGGTGGCGTGGCGTGGTATCGCGCGCGCTACGACGAGGCGCAGGTGGTGTTCGACGACGGCGACACGGTGCTGGCCACCCGCGACCTCCTCAAGACCCCAGCCTGGAGCGGCGTCGCGCAGGCGGCGTGGGCGCCGAGCGAGGCCTGGGATCTCTATCTCGGGCTCAAGTACACCGGCCGCATGCACGTGCTCAACAACAACACCGCCCGCCTTGAGCGCGTGCGCGACTTCTGGGTGGTGGATGCCGGCGCGACGCGCCACTTCGGCGCCGGCGAGCGCCACTGGGACCTGTCGCTGGGCGTGCGCAATCTGTTCGACCAGCGCCAGCGCGACCTGGAGACCGGACCCGACCGCGACAGCGACTACGTCTACGGCCCGCGCTTCGCGCGCTCGGCGTATGCCAGCCTGCGCTTCTCGTTCTAGCGCGCGGCTGGCGCGTGCGCTCGCGGCGATGGTCCTGGCGTGGGCCGCGGCCGCCGCGCCGGCGCGCGCGGACGCGCTCCCGCAGGCGCCGCCCGGGCTGCGCGAAGACATCGCGGATGCGCTGGTGCGCCCGCAGGGGCCGCGCTTCGCCGCCTATCGCTGGCCGCGCGAGCCGGAGATCGTGGCGCTCTACTACGGCGCCGGCTGGTGCGCGCCCTGCCATGCCTTCGTGCCAGAGCTGCGCGCGGTCTACGACGCGTTGCGCGCGGCCGGCGCCGACACCGAGGTGGTCTACGTCGGCCTCGACGCCTCCGAGCGCGAGATGCACCGCTACATGACCCGGCAGGCGATGCCGTGGCCGGCGATCGACCATCGCCGGGTCGAGCGCATGCCCGGCTTGCGCGCGCTGGGCGGCATGGCGCCGCCGAACCTGGTGCTGTTGGACCGCGAGGGCCGGGTGCTGGCCAGCGGCTGGGCCGGGCGCCGCTACGCGGGCCTGGCGCCGGTGCTGCGCGCCTGGGTCGAACGCGTCGGCGGCAACGCGCCGGTGGCGGACAGGCGCGGGGGGACTGCCCCCGACGTGCAGCGGTAGCGCATCGCGGGCGCCCGCGGGCCCGCGCGTTCAATCCAGCGGCAGGGCGACCATCGACAGCATGGCGGCGGTGCCGCCGCAGGCGATCCAGCCCGCGTGGTTCGCCAGGCGCAGGTCCCAGCGGCGCACGGTCAGCCGGGCCAGTGCGACCGCCGCGATGCAGAACGCCGCGGCCAGCGCCATCCAGGCACCGCGCGAGAACACCACCACCACGGCCGGAACCGCCAGGTTCATGTACATCAGTACGCCGATCCGCCGGGGTCCCCCGGCGGGCTCGAACACCCGATCAGGATCGTGTCCGTCGCGACGCAGCCGGCGATCGAGCAGCCAGACGGTCGCGCCCGACCACACGGCGAGCGCCAGCAGCCCGTAGGCCGCGACCGCGGCCCAGGTCGGCACCTCAGCCGCCGCGGCGGTGGCGCAGCCAGGCGCCGATCGCGCCGCAGACGACGCCGATCGCCAGGCCGAGGCCGATCCATTGCAACAGGGTCACCGGAAGCTCCGCAGACGAATCGGATACGGCCGGGCAGGGTACCAGCCCGGCCCGCGCCCCGGAATGCGCGACGGGCGCTCAAGGCGCTTCGCCCTCGGGCACGTAGACCATGCGCCCGTCCGGCAGGCGGTAGGTGACGCCCGCGCGCACCCCGCCGCCCTCGCCGATCTCGTCGGTGGACTCGTAGCGGGTGAGTTCCTCGCCCTGCTTGATGGTGATGCGCATGTCGGCCTCGCCCGGGTTCTCGATCACCACCGCGTTCGCCTGCGAGAACGGGTTCAGCGGGTTGCGCACGATGACGATCATCAGGATGCCGATCACGACCAGGAACAGGTCGATCAGGTTGACCACCGACAGGATCGGATCGTCGGCCTCGTCGCCTTCCAGGAAGCGCATCAGCCCGCCTCCGCCTGCGCGCGCTCGATCGCGCGCAGTTCTTCCAGCAGCCAGCGCCGGCGCACGGTCAGCACCAGGAAGGCGATGCTGGCCGCGACCAGCGCCAGGATCACCGCGGAAAACGCCACCACCAGGTTCTCGCCGACCGCCTGGGCGTCGTTGCGGGTCAGCGCCAGCAGCGCCGGGCCCATCGGGATCATCGTCGCCACCAGGCCCAGCATCGGCGCGGTGCGCGCGACGATCCGCAGCCATTCCAGGCGCTTGAGGATCCACAGTTCGAGATCGTCGGAGGTCGCCGCCGCGCCGCGCGCGTGCGCTGCGGCGAGCTCGGAGCGGTGGCGGCCGCGGCGGCGCTGCAGCGCTTCGAGCAGGAACTGGCCGAGCACGCAGAACGCATAGGCCAGCGCGAACAGGATCAGCAGCAGCACCGGCCACAGGAACAGGTGGGCGATGTCGTAGAGCAGGGCTTCGAGGGCGTTCATGGCGTCTGGACGTTGGGGAGGGACAGGGCGGCCTGGGCGCGGCGATAGCGCCAGCCGCCGAGGCCGAGGCCGCCGGCCAGCAGCGCCAGCAGGGCGAACGGTCGCCACGGGGGGCCGGCGGTGGCGGTGGCCTCGGCGGCCACCTCGCGCAGTACGCGGCCGCGCACGGCGGGGGCTGCGGCTTCGGCAGCGGGCGGCGCTTCAAACGCCGCGGCGGGCGCGGGCGGTGCCGGGGCGGTGGGTGCGATGCCGAACCCGGCGGCCGGTGCGGGCGCGGCGTCCGACGGCGCGGCGTCGTCGCTGCGCGCCATGCGCGCGTCGAGCGCCGCCAGCCGCGCATCGAGCTCGGCGCGGGTGGCGGCACCGGCCTCCCACAGGCCGCGGTCGATGGCCTCGCGCAGGCGCCGGATCATCTGCGCCTGCGCGGCCGGGTTGGCGGCCTCGAACCAGGCATCGATGCCCAGCGCGCGCGCGTCGCGCACGTAGGTGTCGTGGATCGCCTGCCACTGCGCGTCGCGCACCGTCGAGGGCGCGGCGACCTGCCAGCCGAACAGGTTGTTCACCGTGTCCAGCACCTGCAGGGTGCCGGCGTAGCCTTCGGCCTGCATCGCGCGGATCCACTGCGGGTTGAGCTGGCGGCTGCGCAGTTCGTCGGCGAGGAAGCGCGCGGCGGTGGCGATGCGCGGCGCGTTGCCGCGGGTGTCGGTCACGTACAGCGCCGGCTCCCGGCCGTCGAGGTGGCGGATCGCGGTGGCCAGGCCGCCGAGGTATTCGAACGGGTGATCGGTCGAGAGCAGGCCGTGGGTGTGGGAGGAGCGCGAGAGCACCGCGGCATCGGTGCCGCGCAACTGGTCGGCGAACAGGTTGCCGCCTTCCAGCGCCACGCCCCAGTCGCGCGCGCCGTAGGCGTATTGCAGGTTGGCCAGGAAGGTCCCGGCGAGCGCGGCGTCGCCCTTGTCGGCGCCGGCCTCGTCGGCCAGCACGCGCTCGGAAAAGCCGCTGCCGTAGGCGCCCGGCGCGTTGCCGAAGATGCGCAGCGCCGCCAGCGCCCGCGCGCGCCGCGGATCGACGCCGCGCGCGGCCAGCGCCTCGGCCTGCATGCGGACGTTGCGCGCGAGCGGATGGTCGCCGGTGTCGGCGAGGCGGTCGATCGCATCGGCCAGCAGGCGCATGAAGCCGTCGAACTGGTCGCGGTAGACACTGGTGACCTGCAGCACCACGTCGATGCGCGGCTGCTCCAGCTCGGCCTCGGGCACGATCTCCAGTGCGGTCACGCGGCCGGCCTGGTCCCAGACCGGGCGCAGGCCCAGCGCGTGCAGCACTTGCGCTTCCAGCACGCCGAGCTGGCGCATCGCCTCCGAGGACCACAGGCTGAAGGCGAGCTTGTCCGGGTCACGCCCGTGCTCGGCGCGAAACGCCTCGACCAGCTGCGCCAGCGCCTCGCCGCCGGCCTCGTAGGCGGCGCGGGTGGGGATGCGGTCGGGCTCGAACGGGTACAGGTTGCGGCCGCTGCGCAGGCTCGGGTCGCGCACCGGATCGCCGCCGGCGCCCGGCGGCACGAAGCCGCCGGCCAGGCCGCGCAGCAGCGCCTCGATCTCCTGCGGATCGGCCAGCGCGCGTTCGCTCCGGCGCGCCTGCGCGAGCAGGTCGCGCAGGGCGGGGTCTTCGACGGCGGGGCCGTCTTCGGGCAGGCGGACCTGCAGCCAGCGCCAGGCCGGGTTGCTCTGCAGGGCCTCGGCGTCGTCGGCGAACAGTTCGTCCGCGTCGAGCCCGAGCGCGGCGTAGTACGGCGTGCCGAGCTGCTGCATGACCGTGGCGATGCGGTGTTCGGGCGCGGCGGGCCGGCCGAAGGTGTGCAGGCCCAGCGGCATCGCGCTGCGCGCCAGTTCGTGGAGCTGGTCGTGCAGCGCCTGCGCGAAGGCGTCGAAATCCCGCAGCGCCTGCGCGCGGGTCCAGCCCACGTCCTCGCCGATGCCGGCGGCGAACGCGGCATCGACCAGCCGCGCGGCGGTACGCGTGCGCACGCCGCCGTCGTCGAGCTGCAGCAGTTCGTGGACCAGCGCATGCAGGTCGCGCAGCTCGTCGTAGAGCCCGGCCGGCGCGAACGGCGGCGTCTGGTGGCTGACGATGACCGCGCGCCCGCGGCGCTTGGCCTGCACCGCCTCGCCCACGTTGTCCTGGATGTAGGGATAGAACACCGGCAGGTCGCCCAGCATCGCGAACGGCCAGTCGTAGGCCCACAGCCCGCGATCCTTGCCGGGCGTCCATTCCTGGGTGCCGTGGGTGCCGAAGTGGATCAGCGCGTCGGCGCGCAGGCCCTGGCGCAGGTACAGGTAGGTGGCCAGGTAGCGGTGGTCGGGGATCGCGGCCAGGTCGTGGCTGGACTCGCCCGGGCGCGCGCCGCGCGGCGGCTGCGGCAGCACCGCCAGCGCGCCCAGTTCGAGGCGCGGCAGCAGCAGCACCTCGCGGCCGTCGATGCGGCGCACCGCGGGGCTGTCGGCCGGGGCGCCGTGGCGTGCCAGCAGGGCCTGCCGCTGCGCCGCCGGCAGCGTCTGCAGCCAGCGTTCGTAGTCGGCCAGCGGCAGTGCCGCCGCCAGTCCGCGCGCGTGCAGCGCATCGAGGGTCTCGGGCCGGTACAGGCCGCCCAGCAGCGCCTGCGCGTCGTCGATCAGGCGGCGCTCATCCGCCGGCGTCACCCGGTAGCCGGCCTCGGCGAGCGCCGCGGTCAGGTGTTCCAGGCTGCGCGGCACGTTGAGGTGCGAGGCCGAGAGGTTGGCCTCGCCGGCGGGGTAGTTCCAGAACATCAGCGCCAGCCGCTTGTCGGCGTTGGCGGTGCGGCGCAGCGCGGCCAGGCGCGCCAGCTTCGCGGCCAGCAGGTCCACCTGCTCGGGGATCGGCACCTGCGCGCCGTCCTCCACCGCGCCGACCACCAGCGGATCGCTGGCGCCGAAGCCTTCGGGCACGGCGAGGAAGGTCGGCACCAGCGGCATCGGCACCCCGCTGGCGGCCGCGCGCCACTGCGCGGGCGGGCCCTGTCGCCAGTTCAGCGCCTGCAGGACCGGCACGTCGAGCCGCGCGAATTCCTCGCGGCGCAGGCCCACGTCCTGCAGGTGGGTCAGGTTGACGATCGCGTCGACCTCCAGGCCGTCGAGCGCGCGCTGCAGGCCGTCGGGCGCGGTGCTGTCGAACCACGCGCCGAACGCATGCACGCCGTGCGCCCGCGCCGCGGCGACGATGGCGTCGAGCACCGCGGTCTGCAGACCGGCCACCGCGCCGGGGGCGACCAGGATCGCCGCGGTCGGCATGGCGGCGTCGGCGCCGTCGCGCTCGCGGCGCCAGCGGCGGTAGTCGGCGGCATCGGCGAATACCCGCGCGGCGTCCGGGTGGTAGTAGCCGGTGGCGGGCATCGGCACCGGCGGCGGCACCGCGTCCGCGTCGCCGCCGCCCAGGAACGCGGCGAGGTAGGCGGCGAGATGGCGGAAATTGGCCGCGCCGCCGCCGGCGTAGTAGCCGGCGATGCGCCGGACCTGCGGCGCCGACAGCCCGCCGGCGGCCGGCGGCCCGCCGCCGATGCGCACCCAGCGGAGTCCGGGCGCGGCCAGCCGCCCGCCCAGCGCCTCCTGCACCGCGGCGGCGTCGGACGGGCGCGGGGTGTCGAGCAGCAGCAGGTCGCTCGCGGCGACCACCGCATCCAGGTCGCTGCCGACGGGCGCGTGTTCGAAGCGCACGCCGGTCTCGCGCGCCAGCGTGTCGATGCGCGCGATCTTCTCCGGCAGCACGAAGTCGCTCGTCACCACCGCGATCCTCAGCGGCGCCTGCGCCGCGGCCGGCGCGCAAGCGAGCGCCGCCAGCCACAGCAGGCAGCCTGTCGCCCAGGTGCGCACGTCAGAAACCCAGCTCCACCCGCGCGTGCACGTAGCGTCCGGTCTCCGGGTACGGATACAGCGCGGAGGACGGATCCAGCCGCTTGTCGGCGAGGTTCTCGATGCCGCCGCGCAGGGCGATGCGTTCGCCGATGCGGTAGCCCAGGTCCAGCGACCACAGCGGATAGCCGGGCAGGCGCACCAGGCCGCCGTCGCCGGTCTGCCACTGCGCCCCGGTGTAGTCCAGGCGCAGCCCGGCGTTCCAGGCCTCGTCGGTCCAGCGCAGCCCGGCATGGCCGCTGTGGCGGCTGCGGCCGGTCAGCGGCCGGCCGGCCACGAGGTCCTCCGCATCGAGCCAAGTGTAGTTGAGCTCGGCGTCGAAGCCCGCCGGCAGTTGCGCGCGGAGCCCGAATTCCGCACCGCGCAACCGCGCCTCGGCGACGTTGACGTAGCTGCGCCGCTCGGCGCCGCGGATGCCGCAGGCGGCGGTGCACACGGTCTGGATCAGGTCTTCCAGGTCGTTCTGGAACACCGTGGTCTCCAGCGACAGCGCATCATGGGCCCAGGCCAGCGCCAGCTCGTAGGTGGTGACCGTCTCCGGCTTCAGCGCCGGGTTGCCGACGATGGTGAACATGCCGCCGCCGCCGACCGCGGCATAGCCGGGCGAGAGATTCTTCAGCGTGGGCGCCTTGAAGCCCGCGCCGAGGCCGCCCTTGAGGGCGAAGCCGTCGCCGAACGGGTACACCGCGTAGGCGCGCGGCGAGTGATGCCAGCCGAAGGTGTCGTGGTGGTCGGCGCGGTTGCCGAGCACCAGCGACAGCGCGCCCAGGTCGATCTCGTCCTGCACGAACAGCGCGCGCTGCACGCGGGCGTCGCGGCCGGCGGCGTTCACGCTCGCGTCCTGCAGCCGCTCGCGCCGCCATTCGGCGCCGGCGCTGACGCGGTGGCGCTGGCCGAGGCCGAGGGTGGCCAGGCCGTCGACGATGTCGTCGGTCAGCGACTGCGGGCCGGTCGCCGCGCCGAGGTCGCGGGTGTTCTCGCGGTCGAGGGTGGACCGGTAGGCGCGGACCTGGGTCTCGCCCCAGCGCCAGCCGCCACGATGCGACACGGTGGTCTGGCGGCGGTCGATGTCGTCGCGGCTGCGGTAGACGTAGGGCGCGCGCCCGGCCTGCAGCGCGTCGCGCTCG
Source organism: Luteimonas huabeiensis HB2 (assembly GCF_000559025.1). GTDB lineage: Bacteria > Pseudomonadota > Gammaproteobacteria > Xanthomonadales > Xanthomonadaceae > Luteimonas > Luteimonas huabeiensis. Next base: position 48,250 of record NZ_JAAN01000046.1, read on the forward strand.
CGGCGTTCGCGGCCGACGAGGTGGCTGACGTCGATGCGCTGGGCGTCGTCCGGCGTCCACGCCAGCGCCACGCGCGCGGTGTCGGCGTCGCGGCCTTCCTGCTCGGTGAGGCGGGCGTCGGCCGGGTCGCGGGTCGGGTCCTTTTCGCGGTGCTCGGCCTGGAAGCTCATGCCGAGACGATCGCGCAGCAGCGGACCGGCCAGGTGCACGCCGGTCTGGGCGACGCCGCCGCCGCGCCCACCGGTGACGATCCCGCCGCCGTGGCGCAGGCCGCCATGCCAGGCCTCGCCGGCGGCGCGGGTGATGATGTTGACCACCCCGCCCAGCGCCTCGGAGCCGTACAGCGAGGACATCGGCCCGCGCACCACCTCGATGCGCTCGATCGCCTCGGCCGGGATCCAGCCGAGGTCGAAGTCGGCGTGCGCGATCGCATCGCTGGCCGGGTTGATGCGCTGGCCGTCGACCAGCACCAGGGTGTACTCGCTGTCCATGCCGCGGATGCGGATGCCGCGCCGGCCCATGCCGATGCCGTCCAGGCTCACGCCGGGCGTACCGCGCAGGGCATCGGCCAGGTCCAGCACCGGGCGCTCGAGCAGGTCCTCGCGGGTGACGACGCTCATCGACGCCGGCGCGTCGGCCAGCGTGCGCTCGGTGGCGGTGGCGGTCACCACCAGGGTGTCGAGGTCGCGCGCGGCGGTGTCGGCGAAGGCGGGAAGGCAAAGCAGGGACAGCGCGCCGGCGAGGCCGGCTCGAACGGGGACGGTGGGGAACACGGGGTACCTGCGGACGGGTTTTCGGGTGGAGAGGAGGCTGGATGCGGCGGCGAGCGGCCCGCGCTGCCGCGACGACGAACCCGTCCCTGGGGGCGGCGCGGCCGGAGCCGGCGCGGAAGCCGCCCGGTAGCGCACGACAGCGCCGACCGGCGCTGCCGAATAGTAATGATATAACATGACGTGAACGAGCGCAGCCGCTGCCCGTTCCCCACCCCGCGCCGGCCCCGGCCCGACACCGGATGGCGGTCTTCGCCGCGCCGGTTTCCTCCACCCTTGACCGCCGCCCCGGCAGCGCCTAACGTGTCGCCGCCGAGGTTTCATCGCTTCATCCGAATGGAGCGATTGAATTAAAAGGGAAGCCGGTGCGGATCCTCGCGATCCCAAGCCGGCGCTGCCCCGCAGCGGTAGGTGGAAACGAACTTCGCCATCAGCACTGGAAGCGCCAGACGCGACCGGGAAGCGGCGGACAGTAGGAGGAGCGCACGCGCTCCGCGTCCACGAGCCCGAAGACCTGCCCCGGCCGGCCGGCGCGCGCAACGGCGCCCGGCCGTACGACCTGGGACTTCCGCGGGGAGGTCGCCGGGGCGTTCCGCCGCGCCTTGCCGCGCCGGCGGCGCGCCCGTGCCCGTTCCGCGCAGGTGCCGGTTCGCCCGAGGGAGGCGAAGGTCGGCCGGACGACGCGCGCGCCGCCAGGCGCGTGCGCGCACGGCCGCCCGCGTCCTCCCGCCACCCACGCACGAGGACACGACATGGCACTGGTCACCAATCTTGGATTCCCCCGCATCGGCGCGAAGCGCGAGCTCAAGCGCGCCGTGGAGGGCTACTGGCAGGGCGACCTCGCGGCCGAGGCGCTGCAGGAGGCCGCGCGCGCGCTGCGCCTGCGCCACTGGCGCCTGCAGCGCGAGGCCGGCGTGGACCTGCCGCCGAGCAACGATTTCTCGCTCTACGACCAGGTCCTCGACGCCGCGTTCTGCGTCGACGCGGTGCCCGAGCGCTACCGCGCGCTGGCCGATGCCGATCCGCTGGCCGGCTACTTCGCGCTGGCGCGCGGACACCAGCGCGGCGGGCTCGACCTGCGCGCGCTGGAGATGACCAAGTGGTTCGACACCAACTACCACTACCTGGTCCCGGAGCTGCACGCCGGCCAGCGTTTCCGCCTGCGCGACGACAAGCCGGTACGCGAGTACCTGGAGGCGAAGGCGGCGGGCATCGAGACCCGTCCGGTGCTGATCGGGCCGGTCACCCTGCTGTGGCTGTCCAAGACCACCGACGGCAGCGACCGCTTCGACCTGCTCGACGCGCTGCTGCCGGTCTACGCCGAGCTGCTGCGGCGGCTGCACGATGCCGGCGCCGGCTGGGTACAGGTGGACGAGCCGGTGCTGGTGCTCGACCTCGACGCGCGCGTGCGCGACGCCTACGCGCGCGCCTACGCCGCGCTGGCGCAGGGGCCGCGGCCGCAGCTGCTGCTGGCGACCTACTTCGGCGCGCTCGGCGACAACCTGCCGCTGGCCGCCGGCCTGCCGGTGGACACCGCCCACGAGACCGCGCTCGACGAGGAATTCCGCGGCTGGCTGGCGTTCGCCCGGCAGAAGCTGGAGGAACTGCGCCTGCTGGCCGACGCGCTGGCCGACGAGGGCGCCGTGGCCGATGCGCTGGCGCAGGCGCGCGCGCGGGTGGAAAGCCGGCGCCGCTCGCCGCGGGTACACCGGCCGGAGGTCGCCGCGCGGCTGCAGGGCCTGGCCGAGGTGCTCGCGCAGCGCCAGTCGCCCTACCCGCGGCGCGCCGAGCTGCAGCAGGAGGCGCTGGGCCTGCCGCCGTTCCCGACCACCACCATCGGATCCTTCCCGCAGACCCACGAGGTGCGGCAGGCGCGCGCCCGCCATCGCGCCGGCAAGCTCTCCGATTCCGATTACCGGGCCTTCCTGGAGGCCGAGACCGAGCGCTGCGTGCGCATCCAGGAGGAGATCGGCCTCGACGTGCTGGTGCACGGCGAATTCGAGCGCAACGACATGGTCGAGTACTTCGGCGAACAGCTCGACGGCTTCGCGTTCACCAGGAACGGCTGGGTGCAGAGCTACGGCTCGCGCTGCGTGAAGCCGCCGGTGATCTACGGCGACGTGGCGCGCCCGGCGCCGATGACGGTGCGCTGGTCGGCCTATGCGCAGTCGCTGACCCAGCGGCCGATGAAAGGCATGCTGACCGGCCCGGTGACGATCCTGCAGTGGTCGTTCGTGCGCGACGACCAGCCGCGCGCCGAGACCTGCCGGCAGATCGCGCTGGCGCTGCGCGACGAGGTGCAGGACCTGGAGGCGGCCGGCATCCGCGCGATCCAGATCGACGAGCCCGCCCTGCGCGAGGGCCTGCCGCTGCGCCGCGCCGACTGGGCCGCCTACCTCGACTGGGCGGTGGAGAGCTTCCGCCTCAGCGCGGCGGGCGTGCGCGACGAGACCCAGATCCACACCCACATGTGCTACTCGGAGTTCAACGACATCATCGAGGCGGTCGCGGCGATGGACGCCGACGTGATCTCGATCGAGACCTCGCGCTCGCGCATGGAGCTGCTGGATGCGTTCGTGCGCTTCCGCTACCCCAACGGCATCGGCCCCGGCGTCTACGACATCCATTCCCCGCGCGTGCCCGACGCCGCGGAGATGCTCGAACTGCTGCAGAAGGCCTGCGCGGTGATCCCGCCGGCGCAGCTGTGGGTGAACCCGGACTGCGGGCTGAAGACGCGCGCCTGGCCGGAGACGCGCGCCGCGCTGGAGGCGATGGTCGCCGCCGCCCGCGTGCTGCGCGCGCAAGCCGCCGCCTGAGCGCGGGCTGCCGGATCGACACCGACCCGCAAGGTCGAAGTCGTTCCTTCTCCCGCGGGGGCATCCTGTCTTGCTCCCGCGAGCGGGACCATGTTGTTCCTTCTCCCGCGAGCGGGCGCATATCGTCCCTTCACTGCGGCGTGCCCCCATCCGCCTTCGGCACCTTCCCCCGCTCGCGGGGGAAGGGAAAAACAGGGTGTTCCCCGCTTGCGGGGGAAGGAAAAGGCAGCATGGCTCCCCGTTTGCGGGGAGGCGCTTCTCGCGCTGGATGTCGATGCACCCTAGGGCGCGCGCGCCTCGTCGCGATCCGGCGCGGGACGCAGGCGCAGCACGCCGGGCTCGGAGGCGTCCAGCGCGACCGGGTAGGCGTCGGCGAGCGCGCCGGCGAAGGCGGCGGCGCCGTCACTGCGGAACACGCCGGTGATGCGGATCGCCGAGAGGCCATCGCCGTCGAGGACGATGCGGCCGTGGCCGTAGCGGTTGAACTCTGCCGCCGCGTCCGCCAGCGACGCGTCCTCGAACACCAGCCGCCCGCTCAGCCAGGCCGGCGCGGCCGTCGCCCGCAGCGGTTCGATCCGCGGCGCCGTCAGGCCGTCGCCCAGCCGGGCGCGCTGGCCGGCGACCATCCGCACCGGCACCGCCGCGGGGCCGCGTGCGTGCTCCGGTGGCAACAGCAGCACTTCGCCCTCGATCAGCGCCACCTCGGCCGCGCGTTCGTCGCCGCGCAGCTCGAACGCGGTGCCGACCACGCGCACGCCGCCGTGGCGGGTACGCACCGACAGCGGGCGCGCCTCGTGGGCGACGCGGAAGAAGGCGCGGCCGTGGTCCAGGACCATCCGGCGCTCGTCGTCCAGGTAGGCCACGCGCAGCCGGGTGTCGGTGTCCAGGGTCACCCGGGTGCCGTCTTCCAGCGACAGGCTGCGTTGTTCGCCGACGGCAGTGGCGTATGTCGTGTCCGCGGCCGCCGGCGGCCGCAGCGCCCAGGCGCCGATCGCCGATGCCGCGAGCGTGGCGGCGGTCGCGAGCCCGAACAGCCACCGCCGGCGCGCGCCGGTGCGCCCGATCCCCGCAGGGCCGTCCGCCAGGCGCCGCGCGATCTCCGGGTGCGGCGCGTGTTCGCCCGCTTCCGACCACAGCCGCTCCAGCCGCTCGTAGGCGCTGCGGTGGCGCGGATCCGCCTCCAGCCATGCGGTCCAGCGCTGCGTGTCGGCGGCGGTCGCGTCGTCCGAGCGCAGCCGCGCGAACCAGGCGGCCGCCTGCTGGCGGACCGGGTCGCCGCCCGCGATCGATTCGAGTTCAGGCTTCATGCTCCGCCCAGCTTCGCGTCCAAGTGCAGCAGCGCGCGCATCATGTGCTTCTCCACAGCGCTCGCGCTGATCCCGAGCCGCTTGGCGATGGCGCTGTAGGTCAGGCCATCATATCGCTGCAGCAGGAACACCTGGCGACAACGCGGTGACAGCTCGTCGAGCGCCTGCAGGAAACGTCGCAGGCGCGCCTCGTGTTCGTAGACGCGCTCGCAGGACGGTTCCTCACCCGGCAGGCCCGGCGCCGCGATCTCGATCGGGACATGGTCGGCCGCGTGGTGGCTGCGATCGCGGCGGAAGCGGTCGCGCAGCAGGTTGGAGGCGATGCGCAGCAGATAGGCCTCCATGTTGGCCACGCCGGCCAGGCTCTGCGCCGTTTGCTGGCTCAGCCGCGCCAGCGTTTCCTGGGTCAGGTCCTCGGCGTCTTCGCGCGAGGCGAGGTGGCGCATGAAATAGCGCATCAGCGCCGGCCGGTGGCGTAGCGCCAGCTGGCCGACATCGCGCGCATCGGCGTGCGGCACGGCGGCTGCGGGCGCCTGGCCGGTGGCGGGGCGGTTCATTGGGGGTGGGGGCGACGACGGACGGGCGTTCCCGACCCTACGTCAAGTCCCGGTGCGCCGGCAAGGTGAGGAATCCGCGCAGCGCTGCGTCTACCCCAATGAAGGATCGCTCGACCCGTCATGGACGACCGCCAACGGCTTACGACCATCGAGGGGAATACATGAGGGGTTCCGGGACACACGGCGATCGCCGGCTTTCGCTTCGTCCGCTGGCCACGGCGCTGGCCGTCGCACTGGGCGTCGCCACCGCGGCCGCGCCGGCCGCGGCGCAGACCGCCGCGCAGCACTACGCGATCGAACGCCAGCCGCTCGGCTCGGCGTTGAACGCGCTCGCCATCGCCGCCGACCGCCAGATCATGGTGGCGCCGGAACTGGTCCGCGGCCTCGAGGCGCCCGGGCTTTCCGGGCGCTACACGCTGGACGAGGCGCTGGGCCGGCTGCTGGCCGGCACCGGGCTGTCGTACCGCGAGAGCGAGGCCGGGGTGATCATCGTCCCGCTCGAGCGGCCCGCCGCCGCGACGCCGCCAGCCGCCGCGCCGCAGGCGCAGGGCGCGCCCTCCGGCGCCACCGAGCTCGACGCGGTGCGCGTCTCGGCCTCGCGCATCGACCGGCCCGACTTCGTCTCGCCGACGCCGATCCTGCCGATCAGCGCCGAGGAACTGAGCCTGGACACGCGCACCAACGTGGGTGCCGCGCTCAACGACCTGCCGCAGTTCCGCGCCACCAGCTCGCCGCAGACCACCGGTTCCAACACCGGCGCCGGCAACGCGCCGGTGGACCTGCGCGGCCTGGGCATCAGCCGTACCCTGGTGCTGCTCGACGGGCGCCGCGTCTCCGGCGACAACGACCTCAACACCATTCCCTCGGTGCTGGTGAAGTACGTCGACGTGGTGACCGGCGGCGCCTCGGCGGCCTGGGGCTCGGGCGCCGTCGGCGGCGTGGTCAACATCACCCTCGACCACGACTTCACCGGGGCGAAGTTCGGCGCGCAGGCCGGCCGCTCGACCTATTCCGACGGCGACGAGCGTCGCTTCGAGGGCGCCTGGGGCGCCGACTTCGCCGACGGCCGCGGCCACGTGCTGATCGGCGGCGAGTACCTCGACAACGACGGCATCGTGCCGCGCAGCGCGCGCGAGCGCGCCGGGCGCTGGTCGACGCTGTCGATCGACGGCACGCCCACGCTGATGCCCGACGTCGGCTTCTCCGATGCCGCCATCGGCGGCCTGATCTCCGGCGCGAAGGACGCGGCCGGCAATGCGCTGGAGGGCTTCTCGCTGATCGGCAAGGCGTTCAACCCCGACGGCTCGCTGCGCGACTTCGACTACGGCACCGTCGTCGGCGCGCTGATGAGCGGCGGCGAAGGCCCGTCCAACGACGACTACAGCCCGCTGAGCGCGCCGCAGCAGCGCTACTCGGCGCTGGCCAGCGTGCGCTACGACCTGACCGATGCGGTGCGCATGACCGCCGACCTGCGCCACTCGCGCATGTACAACGACTACATCTGGTTCGGCGACCACAACCGCGGCCAGTCGCTGTCGATCGGGATCGACAACGCCTTCCTGCCGGACGAGGTGCGCGCCGAGATGCTGGCCGCCGGCGCCAGCAGCCTGACCCTGGGCCGCTTCAACAACGACATCAACTACCCGCACATCGACTTCGAGCGCCGCACCACCCAGGCCACGCTCGCCTTCGACGGCTACGCCGGCGACGACTGGCGCTGGAGCGCGTACTACTCGCACGGCGAGGCCGAGCAGAACTTCGACACCCCCGGCTTCGTGCTGCGGCAGGAGTGGGCCAACGCGATCGACTCGGTGATCGACCCCGCCAGCGGCCAGCCGGTGTGCCGGGTCACGCTGAACGATCCCAGCGTGCACTGCGTGCCGATCGACCTGTTCGGCGAGGGCGCGCCGTCGCAGGAGGCCGCCGACTACGTCACCGGCACGCCCAGCCAGCGCTCGACCGTCAGGCTCGACACCTTCGGCGCGAGCCTGCGCGGCGAGCCCTTCGAGATGCCGGCAGGCGCGGCCTCGGTGGCGGTCGGCGTGGAGGCGCGGCGCGAATCGATCGACCAGCGCGTCGGCGCGCTGGACGCGGCCAAGGCCTTCCGCTCCTTCAGCTTCAATCCCATGAAGGGCAGCTTCAACGTCAAGGAGCTGTTCGGCGAGGTGCTGCTGCCGATCGCCAAGGACCACCCCGGCCTGCGCGACTTCTCGCTCAACGCCGCCGCGCGCGTGTCCGACTACTCCACCACCGGCGCGATCTGGTCGTGGAAGCTGGGCGCGACCAACGAGTTCTTCCCGGGCTTCCGCGGCCGCGCCGCGCGCTCGCGCGACATCCGCTCGGCGAACCTGTCGGAGCTGTACACCACCAGCACCACCGGCTGGAGCTACGTGCTCGATCCGGCGACCGACCGCACCGTCTACGCGCTGAGCAACGGCGGCGGCAACCCCGGCCTGGTGCCGGAGACCGCCGACACCCTGACCGCCGGGGTGACCTGGTCGCCGCCGGCGGTGGAGGGCCTGGACCTGTCGGTCGACTACTTCGACATCCGCATCCAGGACGTGATCACCACCATCGGCCTGCAGGACATCCTCAACCGCTGCGCGGCCGGCAACGCCGCCATGTGCGCCCGCGTCGAGCGCGACGCCGCCGGCGAGATCGTCCGCATCGTGTCCACCTACACCAACCTGTCGGAGTACCAGACCGACGGCGTGGACGTGGAGATCGCCTACCGCCGCCCGGCGACGCTGTTCGGCGTCGGCGGCACCCTGACCGCGCGCACGCTGGCGACCTGGATCCACAGCCTGACCACCGACGACGGCGTCAACGACATGGAATACGTCGGCTCGCAGGGCTACGCCTTCGGGCTGGGCGTGCCGAAGTGGCGCGCCGTCTCCAGCCTGGGCTTCGCCAGCGACCGCTTCTCCGCCCACGTGCGCGCCCGCTACATCGCCGCCGGCCAGTACGATCGCAACCAGGCCATCGTCAACGGTGCGATCGGCAGCTACGTCTACTACGACCTCGGCGCCAGCGCGCGCCTGGGCGAAGGCCGGCAGGTGGAGCTGTACGCGGCGATCAACAACGCCACCAACAAGCTGGCGCCGATCGGCTCGACCTTCTCGCCCTACTACGACGTGATGGGGCGCTACTACACCGCCGGCGTGCGCCTGAACTTCTGACCGCCATGCCCTGCCGTCCACCGAACCACGGGAATCGAATGAACCCTCTCCTGAGCACCTTCCTGGGCCTGGCCCTGACCGCCGCGGCGGCGACCGCGCACGCCGAGGTGGCGCCGCCGGCCGCGGTGCTGGCCGACGGCGTACCAAAGATCCCGGCCGCCACCGCCGAGGCCACCCGGCCCTACCTGGAGTTCCGCAGCGCGGGCTTCCTGGGCTGGAACCCGGCCGACCGCTCGATGCTGATCAAGACCCGCTTCGGCAACACCGACCAGCTGTTCCGGGTCGCGGCGCCGGAAGGCGCGCGGCGCCAGATCAGCTTCGAGCACGAACCCACGCCGTTCGCCACCCACGCGCCCGCCGGCGGCGAGGCGCTGGTGGTGCAGAAGGACGTCGGCGGCGACGAGTTCTACCAGCTCTACCGCCTGCAGGACGGCCGCCTGACCCTGCTGACCGACGGCAAGAGCCGCAACTGGTTCGGCGCCTGGAGCCGCGACGGCCGCCTGATCGGCTATTCCTCCACCCGCCGCAACGGCGCGGATGCCGACCTGTACGTGATGGACCCGCGCGATCCCGCCAGCGACCGCCGGGTGGCGACGGTCGCCGGCGGCGGGTGGAACATCAGCGACTTCTCGCCCGACGGCACCCGCGCGCTGGCGATCGACCGGCGCTCGATCGACCACGCGGCGATCCACGAGATCGACCTGGCCAGCGGCCGGATCACGGCGCTGACCGATCCCGCGCAGGCGGTGTCCTACGCCTCGGCGCGCTACGCCGCCGACGGCCGGATCTGGGTGCTGTCCGGGCGCGACTCGGACTTCGTGCGCCTGGGCAAGCTCGACCCGCGCAGCGGTGCGTTCGTCGCGCTCAGCCCGGAGGCGCCCTGGGACGTGGACGAGTACGCGGTGGCGCCGGACGAGCGCTTCGTGGTCTACGCCGTCAACGAGGCCGGGGTATCGCGCATCCGCGTGCTCGACCCGGCCAGCGGCGCGGTGCGCGAGGTCGAGGGCCTGCCGGCCGGCGTGCTGCACTGGAGCTTCGGCGACCCGATCCAGATCGCGCCCTGGGGCGAGATCGGCCTGAGCCTGTCCGCGGCCGGCGTGCCGGGCGACGCGTTCTCGATCGATCCCGACACCCTGGCGGTGCGCCGCTGGACCTTCAGCGAGGCCGGCGGCCTGGACCTGTCGCGCAACCGCGAACCGGAGCTGGTGGAGATCGAGAGCTACGACGGCGAGCCGATGTCCGGCTTCCTGTACCGGCCCGACCCCGCGCGCTTCCCGGGGCCGCGGCCGCTGATCGTCGACATCCACGGCGGCCCGGAAGGGCAGAGCCGGCCGGGCTTCCTCGGCGCCGACAACTACCTGGTCAACGAGCTGGGGATCGCGATCTTCCTGCCCAACGTGCGCGGCTCCTCCGGCTACGGCAAGCGCTTCCTCGGCCTGGACAACGGGCCGTGGAAGCGCGAGGACTCGGTGCGCGACATCGGCGCCTTCCTGGACGCCCTGCAGCGCGATCCGGCGCTCGATGCCGAGCGCTTCGCCGTGTACGGATTCTCCTACGGCGGCTACATGTGCTACGCATCGGCGGTGCACTACAGCCCGCGCCTGCGCGCGGCCAGCTGCGCGGTGGCGATCTCGGACTTCGTGACCTTCCTGGAGAACACCCAGCCCTACCGGCGCGACCTGCGCCGGGTCGAGTACGGCGACGAGCGCGATCCGGCCCAGCGCGCCAAGCTCGGCGAGATCTCGCCGCTGCGCAACGTCGAGCGCATCCGCGTGCCGCTGATGGTGGCCACCGGCGGCAACGACCCGCGCGTGCCGGCCTCGGAGGCGGAGCAGATCGTCGCCGCGGTGCGCGCGCACGGCGGCGAGGCCTGGCACGTGCTGGCGCGCAACGAGGGCCACGGCTTCCACAAGCGCGAGAACCGCGACTTCATCTTCTGGGCCGGCGTGGAGTTCTGGAAGCGCACGCTGCTGGACGCGCGCTGAGGCGGCGGGGGCGCGGCCGCCGCGCGGTATGCTGGGCGCAGCCCGCCACCTCGCCGAAGCCGTGCCCGTTCGACGCCCGCCCGCGCCCGCCGAAGACCGCAGAACCGGCGTCGTCGTCCTCGAGGACGACGACGCGCTGCGCGAGCACATCCTGCTGCCGGGGCTGCAGGACTTCGGTTTCGACGTCGTCGGCGCGGCCAGCGCCGGCGGCCTGTACCGCGCCATGCTCGAGCGCGGCTTCGACCTGGCCGTGCTCGACATCGGCCTGCCCGACGAGAGCGGGCTCAGCGTGGTCGCGCACCTGCGCAAGGTCTCGCCGCGCATGGGCGTGGTGATGCTCACCGCCAACCGCGAACGCGACGACCAGGTGCGCGCGCTCAGCCACGGCGCCGACGCCTTCCTGCGCAAGCCGGTCGACATCGAGGTGCTGGCGCTGACCCTGCGCAACCTGGCGCAGCGGCTCGCCGGCGTGGAGGCGTCCGGGCCCCGCGAGCCGGCGGCGCCGGCCGGGCGCTGGCGGCTGCAGTCCGACGGCTGGTGCCTGGCCTCGCCCGAGGGGCGGGTGGTCCCGCTGACCGCGTCCGAGCGCAGCGTGATGCGCGCGCTCGACGCCCGGCGCGGCCACGCGGTCGCGCGCGAGGCGCTGATCGCGGCACTGGTGCAGGACGTCGATGCGTTCGACCCGCACCGGCTGGAGATGCTGATGCACCGGCTGCGCCGCAAGGCCGCCGGCATCGCCGGCGCGGGCGAGGCGCTGCCGCTGCGCGCCGCGCGCGGCGTGGGCTACCTGCTGGCCGGCTGAACCGCGGGTCCGGCCAGGGCGTCGGCCGGCGCCGCCAGCGGCAGGCGAATCTCGAAGCGGCTGCCCTCGCCGACGCGGCTGTGCGCCTCGATGCGGCCGCCGGCGGCCTCCACCATCTCGCGCACCAGCGACAGCCCCAGCCCGGTGCCCTCGCCGGCGGGCTTGGTGGTGAAGAACGGCTCGAAGACGTGCGGCAGCACGTGATCCGGGATGCCGCAGCCGTCGTCGGCGAGCCGCAGCAGCGCGGTGTCGCCCTCGCGCGAGCACTCGATCGCGAAGCGGCCGCGCTCGCCGACCGCGTCGCGCGCATTGGCGGCGATGTTGAGCACCACCAGTTCCAGCTGGTCGCGGTCCATCGCCGCCGTCAGCGCGTCCTCCGGCGCATCCAGGCGCAGCTGCACGCCGGCGCGGAACAGCTGCCGCAGCATCGGCTGCAGCTCGCGCAGCGCCTCGCCCAGGTCGAAGCGCTCGGGCCGGCCTTCCGGCCTGCGGCTGAAGTTGAGCAGCTTGCGGCTGATCGCCAGCGCGCGGCGCGAGGCGATCTCGATCCCGCCCATCGCGTCCACGAGCGCCGCGGTGCCGCGATCGGCCAGTTGCTCGCGGCGCCTCGCGTAGCCGGCGATGACGTTGATGATGTTGTCGAAGTCGTGGGCGACGCCCGAGGCCAGGCGGCCGACCAGCTCCATCTTCTGGGCGTGGATCAGCTGCTCCTGCGCGCGTTCGCGCTCGGCCATTTCCTGCCGCAGTTGCGCGTTGACGCGCTCCAGTTCGTGGCGCCGCCGGTCGGACTCGGCCAGGCTCTCGCGCAGCGCGGCCACGGTGCGGTCCAGCAGCAGGGCGATCAGCAGGTAGGCGCCGACCGTCACCAGCGCCAGCCCGGCCAGGCGCAGCGAGGAGTGCCCGGGCGTGCCCAGCGAGCGCGCCAGTTCCGCCAGCGCGCTGGCCACGCAGATCGCCGCCAGCACCGCGAACACGCCCCACAGCGCGCGCCGCCCCAGCACCAGCCCGCCGATCGCCAGCGGCAGCAGCGGCACCGGATCGTTGGTCAGCTCGCCCACCCCCAGGCGCGAGTACGCGATCGCCAGGCTGACCAGCAGCGCCACCACGAAGAACTTCACCCCCGCCCGCAGCAGGCCGCGGCGGATCAGCCAGAAGCTGACCCAGGACACCGTACCGACCAGCAATGTGCAGGCGAGACCGAACCAGGCATCCGGCGGGATCGGCGGATGCGGCTCGCGTAGCCGCACCGTGTACAGCGCCACGCTGGAGAAGGTGATCGTGCCCACCGCAGCGAACAGCAACTGCAGGAAGGGCGCATTGCGGCGGTCGACCGGGTCGGCGATCGGGGCCGAGCCGAGCCAGCGCCAGAACGAACGGAACGTGGAACCGGTGCGCAATGTAAGGGCCGCAAGGGTGTAACCGCCGGCCAGCCTATCCCAATCTCACCCTTGGCGTGGGGATTTGAAATATTCCTTTGTCTTCAACGATTTGCGTGAGTGACATCGGTTTGAAACCTTGGTCATGATCGGCCCTCGCGGAGGGCGTGCATCGCGTCGTCCGCCGACAGGATGCCGGCCACTTCCGCCCGCACGGCGAGCAGACAACCAACCTGGGGAATGACGTGAACGAGATTGACAGCAAGGTGTGGAATCGGGCGTTGGGGCAGTACGTCGTGGCGTCCGAGCCGGCGCGCCGGCGCGCACCGGCGATGGCGGCGCTGGCCGCGGCGCTGACGGTCGCCTTCGGTGCCGTGGCCGCCGAGGCGCCCGCCGAGGTCGCGGCGGCGCCGGCGCAGGAGGATGCCGGCCCGGCCGCGGTGCCGCCGGAAGCCTGGTTCCAGGCCCGCGGCAGCGAGGACGGCGAGGACGACGTCGGCGCCTGGGCCGAGGGCGAATACGCCACGGCCGCCGGCGAGGCCAGCAACGCCATCGGCTACGGCACCTCGGCCTTCGGCGCCGGCGCCAGCGCGTTCGGGGTCTACGGCACCGCCGTCGGCTACGGGGCGAGCGCGTTCGGCAGCAACGCCACCGCGCTCGGCAACGCCGCCGCCGCCACCGCCGACGGCACGCTCGCCATCGGCGGCAAGGCCGCCGACGAGAACGGCGACCCGCTGTTCCGCCGGGTGGACTTCTTCGGCGAGACCATCGAGTTCCTGGGCGGCGAGGCGACCATCGCCAGCGGCACCGGCGCCACCGCGATCGGCGCCAGCGCCCAGGCCACCGGCGTGCTGGCGAGTTCCGCCGGCCTGTACGCGCGCGCGCTGGGCGAGCAGGCCACCGCGATGGGCGCAATTTCCCTGGCCGAGGCCGATTTCAGCACCGCCTACGGCGTGCAGGCGCAGGCGACCGGCATCGCCTCGATGGCGATCGGCGTGGAAACGCGCGCCACCGCTGCGGAGGGCGTCGCGGTCGGCGGCATGTATTCGATCGGCGGCAGCTACGTGAAGACCGAGGCCAATGGCCAGAGCTCGACCGCGCTGGGCGTCGGCGCCCAGGCCAATGGCCTGCGCTCGGTCTCGCTGGGCGCGACCGCCTATTCCTACGGCGACGACTCCATCGCCGTCGGCCGCAACGCGACCACCCACGGCCATTACGCGCTCGCGCTGGGCTACATGGCGCAGGGCAGCTACGACGGCAACATCGCCATCGGCCAGAACGCGATGGCGAGCGCCCAGGGCGGCACGATCATCGGCGCCAACGCGCGGACGCATTATCTGGGGCATCGCGCCACCCTGGTCGGCGCGAACACGTATGCGGAGGGTGTCGTCGATGGCACCGCGATCGGCCACAACGCCCGCGTAGGCGTCTACCTGCCGCCGGAGAACTGGTGGGAGAACGGCACCTTCGTCGGCGCCAACAGCGTCGCGCTGGGCGCCAACTCCTACGCCGACCGCGACAACGTGGTCTCGATCGGCGACGCCACCACCGGCCTGACCCGGCAGATCGCCAACGTCGCCGCCGGCACTGAGTCCACCGACGCGGTCAACGTCGCGCAGCTCGACGAGGTGAGCGGTGCGGTAGACGCGCTGGCCGGACAGGCGGCGCTGTACGACGGCGCCGACAAGTCGCGGCTCACCCTGGCCGGGGCCGAAGGCACGGTGCTGTCGAACGTGGCCGCCGGCACCGCCGACACCGACGCGGTGAACCTGGCGCAGCTGAAGGCGGTGAGCGGCTCGGTGGGCGAGCTGGCGGCCAATGCGGTGACCTACGACAGCCAGGACAAGGCCGCGCTGACCCTGGCCGGGGCCGAGGGTACGGTGCTGGGCAACGTGGCCGCGGGCACGGTGGGGGCCGGCAGCCGGCAGGCGGTCAACGGCACCCAGTTGCACGCGGGCCTGCAGTCGGCCGCGGACGCACTGGGCGGCGGCGCGGCGGTGACCGCGTTCGGGACGCTGTCGGCGCCGTCCTATGCGATTCAGGGCGGCACCTATCGCGACGTCGGCGCCGCGCTGGGCGCGCTGGACGCGCAGATCGGGCGGCTGGACCGGCGCATCGACGCGCTGGCCACGCACGGCGGCGGCGGCAACGACAAGGTGAGCGTGGGCGGCGACACCGCCTCCGGGATCGGCGAGGGGACCAATGCGGTGGCGGTCGGTTCCGGCGCGCAGGCCAACGGCGACAACGGCGTGGCGGTGGGCGGCGGCGCGTACGCGCACGGTGCGAACGACGTGGCGCTGGGCGGCAACGCCCGGGTGGAGGCCGACGGCAGTACCGCGGTGGGCGCCAACAGCGCGATCGCCGCGGACGCGACGAACGCGGTCGCATTGGGCGAGGGGGCCAGCGTGAGCGCGGCCTCGGGCACGGCGCTGGGCCAGGGCGCGAGCGCGACGGCGGACAACGCGGTGGCGCTGGGCCGGGGTTCGGTGGCCGACCGCGCGGACACGGTGTCGGTGGGCAGCGCCGGCAACGAGCGCCAGATCGCCAACGTGGCGGCGGGCACGGCGGACACCGATGCGGCCAACGTGGGCCAGCTCAACGCCGGCGTGGCCGATGCCAAGGCCTATGCCGACACCACCGCCACCCAGGCGGTGACCACCGCGAACGCCTATACCGATGCCCAGTTCGATGCCCTCAGCGACAGCTTCGACGGCCTGCGCCGGGAGGTCGACGAGCGTTTCCAGCATCTGGATCGCCGCTTCGACCGCATGGCGGCGATGAGCGGCGCCTATGCGGGTATGGCGATGAACACCGCCGGCCTGCCGGGCCGCAACCGGGTCGGCGTCGGCGTCGGTACACAGGGCGGCGAGGAGGCGCTGGCGGTCGGCTACCAGCGCGCGATCGGCCAGCGCGCCAGCGTGTCCTTCGGCGGCGCGATCTCCGGCGGCGAGAAGAGCGTGATGGGCGGCGCCGGCTTCAGCTGGTGACCGGCGTCCACGGGTCTGCACACCATCATCCAATCGGGAACTCATCAATGAACACGAACAAGACTCTGGGCCTCGCCGCCGGCGCGGTCCTCGCCATGGCCATCTCGCAGTCGCTGTGGGCCGCGCAACCGGTGGGGCAAGGCGTGGTCGAGGCGCCGGCCGCGACCGCGCAGGCGGCCACCCAACTGATCGTCAAGTACCGCAACCCGGCCGCGCGCGGGGTTTCGGTGAGCGCCGCGGCGGATCGTGCCGGCGTGGTCGAGCGCGGCCGGGCCGGCATCGCCGGCGCGCGCCCGCTGACCGCGCAGGCGGTGCGGCGCGGCGCGACCGGCGCCGACGTCGTGCGGCTGTCGCGCCGGCTCGACGAGGCCGAACTTGGCCGTCTGCTGGCCGAGCTGCGCCGCGATCCGGCCGTCGAGTACGCCGAGGCGGACCGCATCATGCATCCGGTCGGCCTGCTGACCCGCCCCGCCACGGACGCCGCGCCCGCCGCGACGGTGCCCGACGACCCGCTCTACGCCGACTACCAGTGGCACCTGCACGGCGAGCCTGGCGGCATCCGCGCGCCGGCTGCGTGGGAATCCTCTACCGGTGCCGGCACCGTGGTCGCGGTGATCGACACCGGCATCCTGCCCGAGCACCCCGATTTGCAGGACGGCGACCACCTGCTGCCGGGCTACGACTTCATCAGCAGCACCTTCCATTCGCGGCGCGCGACCGACGAGCGCGTGCCGGGTGCGCTCGACTACGGCGACTGGCGCGAGGCTACGAACGAGTGCGGCCTGCCCGCCGCGCCCAGCTCCTGGCACGGCAGCCACGTCGCCGGCACCGTGGGCCAGCTCACCCACAACGCGCTGGGTGCGGCCGGCGTCGCCTACGACGCGCAGGTCCTGCCGGTGCGCGTGCTCGGCTACTGCGGCGGGCAGATGTCCGACATCGCCGATGCCGTCGTCTGGGCGTCCGGCGGCAGCGTCGAGGGCGTGCCGGACAACACGCACCCGGCCGAGGTCATCAACCTCAGCCTGGGCGGCAGCGGCGCCTGCAGTGCGACCATGCAGAACGCGATCGACACCGCCGTGGCCAACGGCAGCACCGTGGTGGTGGCTGCCGGCAACAGCGCCGCCAACACCCGCAACTTCACCCCGGCCAACTGCGCCAACGTCATCACCGTGGGTGCCACGCGCATCACCGGCGGCATCGCCTACTACTCCAACTTCGGCACGGAGGTGGACCTCTCCGGCCCCGGCGGCGGCGGCGACGAGGACCCGGGCAACGATGGCTGGGACGGCTACGTGGTCCAGGCCGGCTACAGCGGCGAGACCGTGCCCAGCGGCGGCGAGTACGTCAACACCGGCAAGGCCGGCACCTCGATGGCGGCGCCGCACGTGGCCGCGACCGTGGCGCTGGTGCAGAGCGCGCTGGCCGCGGCCGGCAAGCCGGTGCTGAGCCCGACCGACATGGAGGCGCTGCTCAAGCGCACCTCGCGCCCGTTCCCGGTCCCGCCATCGAGCACCCGGCCGATCGGCACCGGCATCGTCGATGCGAGCCTGGCGCTGGCCAAGGCGCTGGAGGAGCCCTGCGATCCCGCGGTGGAGGACTGCACGCCGGTCGCGTTGCCGCTGGCCAACGGCGTCGCCCGCACCGGCCTGGCCGACGGCGAGGCGCGCGAGTCGCTGTACGCGTTCGAGGCACAGGCCGGCGCGACGCTGTCGATCCTCACCCTGGCCGGCACCGGCAACGTCCGCATCTACGTCAAGCGCGACGGCGAGCCGACCGAGAGCGACTACGACGCCCGCTCCGTGCGCGCCGGCACCGCGCACACGGTGCGCTTCACCGCGCCGCAGGCCGGCACCTACTACATCAAGTTGGTCGGCGGCGCGCGCGGCTACAGCGGGGTGACGCTGATCGGGCGGCAGTAGACGGCCGCAAGCGCCGCGGCGGCCGGCTCCGCCGCGGCGCCATGCCGGCCTCCTCGATCGGGGAACGGTATGGCTCGAACTCGATGACTCGCCTTGTACACCGCCTGCCGCCGTCGGCGCGGGCTCATCCCGAGCCCCGAACGCGCCCGCCCAGGTTCTCCTGCGCGCTAAGAAACGCGATCGGGGCGGCCGATCTGCGACGATCGGTCGCACCCATGCCCGGCACGGCTGCGCTAGGCTGGCGGGCTCGCGCCGCGCGCTTCCAGCCGGTGCATCGACCTCGGAACAGGGACCGCCCATGTACGCACATCGCCTTCTTCCCGTCGCCTGCCTGGGCCTTTGGCTCGCGGCCTGCTCGCCGGCGCCGGCACCGCCTGCGGCGGGCGGTGCCGCCGAGGCGACGGCGGACATCGCGATCGAGGACGCCTGGGTCCGTTCGCCGCCGCCGGGCGCGCAGGTCGCCGCCGGCTATCTCGTGCTGCGCAACCCGGGCAGCGAGGCGGATCGCCTGCTCGCCGCCCGTTCGCCGGGCGCCGAGCGGGTGGAGATCCACGAGGTGCGCCAGGAGGATGGGATGATGCGGATGCGCGAGCTGGCCGATGGCGTGCCGGTGCCGCCCGGCGGCGAGGTGCGGCTGGAGCCCGGCGGGCTGCACCTGATGCTGATGAAGCCGATCGCCGGCCTGGCCGAGGCCGGCATGGTGGACGTGGCGCTCGTGTTCGAGCGCGCGGGCGAACGCCGCGTCTCGTTCGAGATCCGCCGCCCGGACGGTTCGGCCGCCGGGCACGAACATGGCCACGCGCCGGCCGGCGGGCACGAGGCGCACTGACCGGCTGGCCGGTGGCGCCGGCGCTGGTCCTGTTCTTGCAAGCGGACCCATCTGGTCCCTTCTCCCGCAAGCGGGGCCATATCGCTCCTTCTCCCGCAAGCGGGTACACGTCGTCCCTTCTCCCGCAAGCGGGAGAAGGTGGCGCGCAGCGCCGGATGAGGGTCGCTTTGGGCGCCTGCGGCGTGCCCCCATCCGCCTTCGGCACCTTCCCCCGCTTGCGGGGGAAGGCAAAAACAGGATGCCCCCCGCTTGCGGGGGAAGGGAAAAACAGAGCGCTTCCCGCTTGCGGGGGAAGGGAAAGACAAGATGGCCCCCGCTTTGCGGGGGCGGGGCGGCGTTCGCGCGCTGGTTGCCGATCCCGCCTAGAACGCCGGCAGCACCGCGTCCTTGTAGCGCTCCTGGATGAAGTCGCGCACCTGCGGGCTGGTCAGCGCGGCGATCAGCTTCTGCACGCGCGGATCGTCGCGCTTGTCCGGCAGGCCGACCAGGAAGTTCACGTAGGGCGAGTCCTTGTCCTCGATCGCCAGCGCGTCGCGGCCCGGGTCGAGCCCGGCGTCGAGCGCGTAGTTGGTGTTGATCAGCGCCAGGTCCACCTGGTCGAGCACGCGCGGCAGCATGGCCGAATCCAGCTCGCGGAAGCGCAGCTTGCGCGGGTTGGCCACGATGTCGCGCTGCGTGGCCATGGCGTTGGCGGGATCGGCCAGGGCGATCACGCCGCTGTGGTGCAGCAGGATCAGCGCGCGCGAGTTGTTGCTCGGGTCGTTCGGGATCGCCACCTCGGCGCCCTCGGGCACCGCGTCGAGGCTGTCGTAGCGGCGCGAGTAGGCGCCGAAGGGCTCGATGTGGATGCCGGCCAGGGTCACCAGCTGCGTGCCGCGGTCGGCGTTGTAGGCGTCGAGGTAGGGTTCGGTCTGGAAATAGTTGACGTCGATCTGGCCCTGCACCACCTGGTCGTTGGGCTGCACGTAGTCGTTGAAGACCCGCACGTCCAGGGCCAGGCCCTGTTCGGCCAGCAGCGGCTTGGCCACTTCCAGGATCTCGGCGTGGGGCACTGCGGTGGCGGCCACGCTCAGGCGTTCGCCGTCCGCGCCGTCGCCGGCGCCGCCGCAACCGGCAAGGGCCCCGAGCAGCAGGACCAGGGGGGCGAGGCGGGACAGCGACAGGGTCATGGCGGATTCCGGCGGGGGACGGGCGGCCAGTATCGGGCCGGTCGCCCGCGGATCGACCCCATGCGTGGAAAACAGTGTGCAGCCGCGGCAGCGGCCGCCGGGCGCCTCAGCGGCGGTTGAAGCGCGCCACCAGCCGGTCGCCGAGCATCTGCAGCGCCTGCACCATGATCAGCAGTGCGACCACGGTCACCACCGCGATATCGGTGCGCGAGCGCAGGTAGCCGTCGCGATAGGCCAGGTCGCCCAGGCCGCCGGAACCGATCGCGCCGCCCATCGCGGTGAAGCCGATCAGCGCGATCGTGGTGACCGTGGCGCCGGCGATCAGGCCCGGCAGGGCCTCGGGCAGCAGGACCCGCAGCACCAGCTGCCGGGTGGTCGCGCCCATCGCCAGGCTGGCCTCGATCACCCCGCGCTCCACCTCCCGCAACGAGGTCTCCACCAGCCGCGCGTAGAACGGCGCCGCGCCCACCACCAGCGGCAGGATCGTGCCGCGCACGCCCAGCGACTTGCCCATCAGCTTCAGCGTCACCGGGATCAGCACGATCATCAGGATGATGAACGGCACCGAGCGCAGCAGGTTCACCACCACCGACAGCGCTCTGTACAGCGCCGGCCGCGCGTGCAGCTGGCGCGGGCCGGTGAGGAACAGCAGCACGCCCAGCGGCAGCCCGACCAGCAGGGTCACCGGCAGCGCGGCGCCGATCATGAGCAGGGTGTCGACGGTGGCCTTGCCGATTTCCACCCACTTGTCGGCATCGAGGTTCGGAAACCACGCGGCGAACGGACCGGCGCTCATCGCGGCAGCGCCTCGACATGCACGCCGGATTCGGCGAAGCGGGCGATGGCCTCGTCGGCGCGCTCGCCGACCACGGCCAGGGTCAGCTGGCCGTAGGGCAGGCGCTTGATGCGGTCGATGCGCCCGGCCAGGATCGTGTAGTCGATGCCGGTCTCGCGCGCCACCCGGCCCAGCAGCGGCTGGTAGGTCTCCGCGCCGGTGAAGGTCAGCCGCAGCAGGCGGCCCTCGACGTGGGCGAAGTCCTCGTGCAGCACGCCCTCGTCGGTGGCCTCGGACTCGGCCACGAAGCGGCGGGTGGTGGCGTGGCGGGGGTGCAGGAACACCTCCGACACCGGGCCGCTTTCGACCAGGTGGCCGGCGTCGAGCACGGCCACCCGGTCGCAGACGCGGCGGATGACGTCCATCTCGTGGGTGATCAGCACGATGGTCAGGCCGAGCTCGCGGTTGATGCCGTCGAGCAGCTGCAGCACCGAGGCGGTGGTCTGCGGATCGAGCGCGCTGGTGGCCTCGTCGCAGAGCAGGATCTTCGGATCCGTCGCCAGCGCGCGGGCCACGCCCACGCGCTGCTTCTGCCCCCCCGACAGCTGCGCCGGGTACTTGTCGCGGTGCGCCTCCAGGCCGACCCGCGCCAGCAGCGCCTCGGCGCGCGCGCGCGCCTGCGCCTTCGGCGTGCCGGCCAGCAGCAGCGGGAAGGCGATGTTGTCCAGCACGGTCTTGGCCGAGAGCAGGTTGAAGTGCTGGAAGATCATGCCCACGCGCCGGCGCAGGCGCCGCAGGCCGTCGGCGTCGAGCGCGTCCAGCCGCTCGCCGTCCACCGTCAGGGTGCCGCCGCTGGGCGTCTCCAGGCCGTTGATCAGCCGCAGCAGGGTGGACTTGCCGGCGCCGGAATGGCCGACGATGCCGAACACCTCGCCGGCGCGGATCTCCAGGTCGAGCGGGTGCAGCGCGACGACCTCGCGCCCGGCCACCGGGTAGGACTTGTGGATGCGCTCGAACCGGATCACGGACCGCTTTCGCCAGACGCCAGGAGCGCGCAGCCTAGCAGGCGCGGCCGCACGCGGCGACGGTGCGGCGCGCAACGCCGTGTCGCGCCGCGGCGGTGCGCCGGGCCGCGGGCCCTAGGAGCCTGGGCGGCAGAAGCCGTCCGGGCTGCACGGCGCGCTGAGCGGTCCATTTCCGCGCCGCTTCTTGGCCTGTAGGGCCCGCTACAGGCCGGCGAAGCGGCACGAAACTGGCCTCGCCCAGCGCGCCGTTCGCCTCGAACGTTTCTACCGCCCAGGCTCCTAGCCGGGCGCCGACGCCAGCGGCGGCACCGGCGTCGGCTGGCCGTCGGCGTCGAGCGCGATCATCACGAAATGCCCGCGGGTGCACAGCTCGCGCTCGCCGCTGAGCAGGTCCTCGGCGACCAGTTCCACCTCCACCTGCATCGAGGTCCGCCCCACCGCCGCGACCCGCGCGATGGTCTCCACCAGCTGGCCCTGGCGGATCGGCAGCTTGAAGTCCACCTGCTCGGACCGCGCGGTGACCACCGTCCGGCGCGCGTAGCGCGAGGCGGCGATGAACGCGGCCTTGTCCATCCAGGCCAGCGCGGTGCCGCCGAACAGGGTGCCCAGGTGGTTGGTGTGGTCGGGAAAGACGATTTCCAGCATCCGGGCCTCGGTGCTGGGCGGGTCGGCGATGGGGGTCATGCGAGGGCCTTCGGAGCGGCAGGGCAACGGCGCGCGCGGGGCGCGCCGGCTGGGGAAACGGCGGGGGCGGGCGCTAGAAGTGGGCCGCGACCGCCTGCGCGATCTGCGGCGGCGACTGGAAGCCCGGCAGCCGCGCGGCCTCGGCGCCGTCGCGGAACAGCGCCAGCGTCGGGGTCTGCCGCAGGCCCAGCCCGCGGAAGAAGTCCTCGCCCACGGTCTCCAGCTTCACCTTCAGCAGCGCCAGGCCCTCGGCGCCGGGATCGGCGGCGAACTTCTGCAGCGACATGTCCAGCATCCTGCAGCCGGGGCAGTCGTCCTTGTAGTAGTCCACCAGCAGGCGCGGGTGCTCGCGCAGGGCGGCGGCGTACTCGTCAGGCGATGAAGCGTGCAGGATCTGCATGGGGCATGTTCTCGGTGCAATTCAAGACGTGATCGGTCCAGCGCTGGATCTTCAGCGCGTCGCGCTCGCCGTGCGGCATCTGCTCGATCTCCAGCCGCGGATAGCCGCTGCCGAAGAACGCCGCCATGCGCCGCACCGCGCCGCAGTAGTACTCCTCGCCCCACTGCGTCTCGCCGGTGCCGAACACGGCCAGGCGCTCGGGCTTGCCCACCGCTTCCACCAGATCGGCGATGAAGCGCTTCATCTCCGGCGGGGTGCGCCCGGCGTTGTCGGTCCAGGCGCCGAGCAGGTAGAGATCGTGCGCCGGGCGGTCGGTCGCATCGGCCAACGTCTGCACGTCGGCCTCGATCCAGGTCACCGAATGCCCGGCCGCCTCGCAGCGCGCGCGGATCATGCGCGCGACGTCGCGCGTATTGCCGCTGAGCGAGGCGAAGGCGATGAGGATGCGCATTGGAGCGAGGGTGCGAGCTGCTGGGGTCGGAGCCGTCGTTCGATCCGGGGCGCCGGACGCCTGGGGGCGCGTCGGCCCGGGAAAACGACGCCGACCCCGTTTCGGGTTCCGCTACAGGTCGTCGAAGCCGTTGTCGACGTTGGTCTTCTTGTACGACGCGTTGCGCATCTCGAAGAAGTCGGTCTTGGTCTCGGTGAAGTTGTCGGCGTAGGCCTTGATCCACGGCATCACGTTGTCGGTGGTCTCGGTGTACAGCTTCTCGATGCCGAGCATGCCGGCCATCTTGTTGGCGCGGTACTTCACGTAGCGGATCATCTCGTCGACGTCGATGCCGTCGATGCCGTCGAGCACCTCGCCGGTCCACTGGGTCTCCAGCTCGATGGCGTGCTCGAAGGCCTTGTGCACGTAGTCGGTCAGCTCGTCGGTCTGCAGCTCCGGGTTCTCGCCGACGATGGCGCGGATCACCTCGCTGATGAACTTGGTGTGGGCCAGTTCGTCGCGGTTGATGAAGCTGATGATCTTGCCGGTGCCGGTCATCCGGTTCTGGCGGACCAGGTTGTAGAAGTAGGCGAAGCCCGAGTAGAAGTTGATGCCCTCCAGGATCGAGGACTGGATCAGCGAGCGCAGCAGGGTCTCGGCGGTCTTCTCGCGCATGAAGTCGTCGTAGGACGACATGATCGGCGCGTTGCGCTTGAGGATCGTCGGGTGGGTGCGGGCGATCTCGAACACGCGGTTCTGGTTGGACAGGTCGGTGATCGAGGCCAGCACGTAGCTGTAGCTCTCGTTGTGGATGACCTCCTGCTGGCCGATGATCGCGGCGTTGGCGTGCGCGGCCGGGTCGGTGATGTACTCGGCGACGTTGTAGATGAAGCGCGTCTGCGGCGAGTCCAGCGTGGCCAGCAGGCCGATGATCGAGTCGTAGGCGTTCTTCTCGCGCGCCGACAGCTCGCCGTACTGCTTGGCGTCGCCCTTCATGTCGACCTCGTCCGGGATCCAGAAGTTGGTCGAGAGTTCCTTGTAGGCGCGGTAGAACGACGGGTACGGAATGTCGTTCCAGTTGAGGATGCCGGAGGTCTTGCCGTTGATGATGCCGGTCGAGCGGTTGGGGTGGCGCGGCTCGAGGATCTTGATGCGATCCAGCGGCGTGGACGTCAGCGGAGCGGTAGCGGACATGGATGCTTTCTCGTGTTTCTTCGTTGCGCGACGGATCACGCTGGAGGAAAGCCCCCCTGAGTCAGGGGGGCGCGCCGAAGGCGCGGGGGTATGGGGGTTGGTGATGCAGGGTCCACGGTTCGCGTCGCGAACCGTGGAAGCGAAAGCGCGAATGCGCTTTAGCTGCTACACCACTCGCACTCGGCGATGTCGATGTCGTTGGAGCGCACGTAGTAGGTGGTCTTCAGCCCCTCCTTCCACGCGGTCATGTGCAGGTCGAGCAGGGTGCTGGCGCGGATGGTGCTGGGCACGTAGAAGTTGAAGCTGATCGACTGGTCGACGTGGCGCTGGCGGCGCGCGTTCTGGCGCACGCTCGCGAACTGGTCGACCTTGTAGGCGCCCTTCTCGTAGTAGGGCCAGGTCTCCAGCGACAGGCCGGGGGCGGCCACCGGGCGCCGGTAGTCCTTCTTCTCCTCGTAGTAGAACGCCGAGTAGATCGGATCGATCGAGGCGGTGGAGCCCGCGATCTGCGCGGTGGACATGTTCGGCGCCACCGCCACCAGCCAGCCGTTGCGCATGCCGTTGACGCCGACCTGCGCGGCCAGGTCCAGCCATGCCGGCGAGTTGTAGTCGCGGTCGCGGAAATAGGCGCCGGTGTGCCAGTCGCTGCCGGCGAACGCCGGGTAGGCGCCCTTCTCCTTGGCCAGCGCCATGCTCGCCTGGATGGTCAGGTAGTTGATGCGCTCGTACAGCTCGTCGCTGTAGTCCTCGGCGTCCTTGGAGTTCCAGTGGATGCCCTTCTGCGCCAGCAGGTGGTGCCAGCCGAACGTGCCCAGGCCGATCGCGCGGTACTTCTGGTTGGTGATCGTGGCCTGCGGCACCGGCAGCTGGTTGAGATCGATCACGTTGTCGAGCATCCGCACCTGGATCGGGATCAGGCGCTCGAGCACGTCGGTGATCAGGTCGCCCTGGTCGGGCTGCGGCAGCACCGCGCGGCCGAGGTTGATCGACGACAGGTTGCAGACCACGAAATCGCCAGCCTGCTTGGTGGTCACGATCTGGTTGCCGGAGATGATCTCCTGCATGAGCCGGGTCGGGCTCATGTTCTGCAGGATCTCGGTGCACAGGTTGGACGAGTACACCATGCCGGCGTGCTTGTTCGGGTTCTTCCGGTTGACCTCGTCGCGGTAGAACATGAACGGGTTGCCGGTCTCGAGCTGCGACACCATGATCCGCTTGAAGATGTCGATCGCCTTGACCGTCTTGCGGCTGATCCGCTCGTCGGCGACCACTTCCTCGTACTTCTTGCGGAAGGTGCCGTCGCCGCGCTTCTCGTCGTAGAAATCCTGCAGGTACCAGCCCTTGATCCGCTTCACTTCGTGCGGGTCGAACAGGTACCAGTCGCCGCGGCGCTCGACGGCCTCCATGAACAGGTCGGGGATGCACACCGAGGTGAACACGTCGTGCGCGCGCAGGCGCTGGTCGCCGTTGTTCAGGCGCAGGTCCAGGAACGCCTCGATGTCGCGGTGCCAGATGTCGAGATACACCGCGACCGCGCCCTTGCGCTGGCCGAGCTGGTCCACCGACACCGCGGTGTTGTTGAGCTGCTTGATCCACGGCACCACGCCGCCCGAGGAGTTGGGCACGCCGCGGATCGCCGAGCCGGAGGAGCGCACGTAGCCCATGTAGGCGCCGACGCCGCCGCCGCCCTTGGAGACGCGGGCGATGTCGGTGTTGGAGTCGTAGATGCCCTGCAGCGAGTCGTCGACGGTGTCGATGAAGCACGACGACAGCTGGCCGCCGATCTTGCCGGCGTTCTGCAGCGTCGGCGTGGCGACGGTCATGTACAGGTTGGACAGCGCCCAGTAGGCCTCGCCGACCAGCTGCATGCGGCGCTCGCGCGGCGACTCGTTCTGCATCAGGTACAGCGCGATCGTCAGCCAGCGCTCCTGCGGCAGCTCGTACACCGCGCGGCTGGTGTCGGTGGCCAGGTAGCGGGTGGCCAGCAGGTACAGGCCGTTGTAGGCGAACAGCTTGTCGCGCTCCGGGTCGATCATGCGCCCGGCTTCCTGCAGCTCCTCCTTGGAATAGGCGCGCAGGATGTCGTTGGAGTAGACGTTGCGGTCGGCCAGGCTCTCCTGCAGGCCGACGTAGGAGCCGTACTTCTGCTCGGCGTCGTAGAAGCGGTTGCGGCTGGCGCGCTTGTACAGGCGGTGCAGGTACAGCCGCGCGGCGAACATCTCCCACTCGGGCGCGGCCACGTCCACGCGGGCCTCGGCCTCGCGGATCAGGTGGTCGACCAGATCGTCGGCGTTGACCGACTCCTTGCGCTCGACGAAGCCGAACACGCTGCGCTTGTAGTCGGCGATGTCGAGCTGCGGGAACTCGGCGTGCACGCGGTCGATGCTGCGCTCCAGGCGCGCGCGGTCGTAGGGCATGCGGCGGTTGCCGGCTTCCTTGGTGATCCAGGTGGAGACCGTGGCCGGATCGGGGCCCTCGTGCGTGCGCGCGCGCGCCTGCGGCGGCGCGGGCACGGCGTCGTCGGCGTCGAGGGCGCCGTCGGTGCGTGCGGCCGCCGGCGTGGGGGATGCGGCGTCGGCCTGGGCGCCGAGGGCGGCGGTCGGGGCGGCGAGGGTGTCTTGGGTGTTCATGCGTCCTCCAGAGCGTTGGCACGCTGTCGCCCTGTCCTGGGGCGGCAGCCGGCGGCGGGAGCGGGCGGGAGACGCGGCGTCGCCGGCGACGCGGCGGCCGGGGCCCCCGCGCGATGCGTCGCCAGCCATCTCCTCCCGGAGATCCTTCGGCCGGCACCGCGCGTCGTGCTTCGCGCGGCCGTCGGAGGGCTGCGGACTCGCGGGCCGGGAGGCTTCCCGGTGGCGCCGGCGCCCGGGCCGGCGCGAACCGGGTCCCGGAACGGCGGGCCGTTCCCTCTTACCGCTGGGCAGTGCCGGAGTGGCCGTGGGGGGGCGTCACCGGGCTTCCCTCATGATCCGGCGTGGTGGCCGCCGGATCCGACAAACACAACATAGTGGGGTCGGCGCGAACCGTCAATCGAAAATGTTGTGGATAAGCTGGGGGCAGTCGCCCGCCCGTCGGAGACCGCGCAGTGGCGCGGCGAGCGCCCGGATCGGCCGCGGAACCGGGTGTCGGGGCCGTCTCCTGGCCGCTGAGACGGCGTGCCGGACGGAAGCGGCCGGAAGCGCAGGATGGCTGCGGTCGCGTGAACCTCACCCGCCCGGCGGGGGGGCTGGCCGCCGCGTCGGCACCTCGGCCCTGCCCGCTGCCCGCGCCCCTGGTGATCGGGGTCGACCGCGGGAAGGGCGGGCCGGGCGGGGGCGGGCCGCCGGACGGTGCGCTGGGCGGACGGGGCGTGGGCTGCCGGGCGTGCGCTCAGTGCTGCATCGATGGCGGCTGTTGCGGCGGCATCGAGTGCGGCTGGGCGTGCGGCCC
>NZ_JAAN01000047.1 GCF_000559025.1 Luteimonas huabeiensis HB2
GTCCTTAAGATACAAGGGCGCCTTTGGCGCCGTCGGCCCCATTCCGCGGGTCGCCTCCCGCACCGCGAAGGTCGAGACGACCTAGGCGTCGCGCGCGATCTCGGCGAGCGCGTCGCCCAGGCGGTCGGCTTCCGTGGCGCGGGTGAACACCGCGGGCGTGGCGCGCACGCAGGCGCCGGAGGCCAGGCCCTCGCGGGCGACCACCTGGATACCGAAGCCGTCGTGCAGGCGCTGGGCGAGCGCGCGCGCATCCTGCGCCGAGGCGCGGCCGCGCAGGCGCACCGAGGCGATGGCGCTGCGCAGGCGCGGGTCCTCCGGCGCCAGCACCTCGTAGGCGCCGCTGGCGCGCGCGGCGTCCAGCCAGCGCCCGGCGAGAAACTGCAGGCGCGCCTGCTTGCGCGCGGTGCCGATCGCCTCGTGCAGGTCGAGCGCGTCGGGCAGGGCCATGAAGGCGGCGAAGTTGACCGTGCCGGTGTGCACGCGCGCGTGCACCGCGCCGTGCGGATCGGGCTCGCCCAGGTAGGGATCGATGGCGTCGGCGCGGCCCTCGCGCACGTACAGCCCGCCCACGCCCAGCGGCGCGCCGATCCACTTGTGGAAGTTGATGCCGGCGAAGTCCGCGCCCTGGTCGGCTAGGCGCATGTCGAGCTGGCCGACGCCGTGCGCGGCGTCGAGGATCACGTCCACGCCGCGCCGGCGCGCCAGCGCGGCGATCTCGGCCACCGGCAGGCGCAGGCCGTGGCGGTGGCTGACCTGGGTGAGCAGCATCATCCGCAGCCGCGGGTGGCGCTCCAGCGCCTGCGCATAGGCGTCGATCATGCCCTGGTAGGTGGCCGGCTCCGGCAGCGCCAGCTCGATCACCTCCACCCCGCGCCGCTTCCGCAGCCAGCGCATGGCGGTGATCATGCTGTCGTAGTCGACGTCGGCGCACAGCACCGCGTCGCCGGGGCGCAGCCGGTTGTAGCCGCCGATCAGCGCCTGCAAGGCCTCGGTGGCGTTGCGGGTCAGCGCCAGCTCGCCGGCGCCGATCCCGAGCGCGCGCGCGGCGCGCGCCTGCGCATCGCGGTACAGCGCCGGGAACGCGCGCCGGGCGAAGGCCGCGCCCTCGCGGTTCACCCGCTCGGTGTGCCGGAGGTAGGCGTCCAGCACCGGCCGCGCCATGACGCCCCAGTAGCCGTTCTCCAGCGGCACCGGGTCGCGGGCGACGTCGTACAGCGCGGCGATCCGCGCCCACCAGGCCTCGTCGCGCGCGAGCGCATCGGGGCCGACGCCGGCCGGCGCCGGCGGTACCGCACCGGCACCGGCGTCGGCCAGGGAGGCGCCGGCCGCGGCCGCCAGCGGCAGCAGGCTGCCGGCGCGCAGCAGGCGGCGACGCAATGGATCGGTCACGTCAGAACCTCAGCCGCAGCTGCGCGTAGACGTTGCGTCCGTCGGTGTCGTAGGGCGCGTTGCGCGAGTAGATCAGCCCGCGGCTGGCCTGGTAGACGGCCTCGTCGGGATAGCGGTCGAAGACGTTCTCGGCGCCGATCCGCAGCGACAGCGCCTCGGTCGCCTGCCAGGTGGCGGCGAGGTCGAACAGCAGCATGTCGCCGAAGTCCTGGAAGATCTCGCCGGTGCTGTTGCCGGTGGAATCGGTCCAGGCGCCGTAGTAGCGCGCCCGCGCCATCCACTCCCAGCGGTCGCGGCCGAAGGTGGCGGCGAGGCTGCCCTTGTTGCGCGGCAGGCGGTCCTCGAACACGCGCTTCTGCGCCGGGTTGGTGGCGATGGCGGTGCTGCCGCCCTCGACCTCGGTGCGGTTGTGGTTCCAGGCCAGGGTCAGGCCGAGATCGCCCTGGGCCAGCGCGCGGCGGTAGTGGGCGACCAGGTCGACGCCGGTGGTGACGGTGTCGAAGTCGTTGGTGAACCAGTACACCGAGGTGTAGCGCATCGGGTTGTCGATCCCGTCCGGCACCGCGCGCCAGGCCGAGGTGCCGAAGCGGTCGTCCACGGCGATGCGGTAAACGTCGAGCGAGCCCGAGAACCCGGCCGCGCCCTGCCAGGCCAGGCCCAGGGTCATCGACTCGGATTCCTCCGGCCGCAGCGGCTGCGCGCCCATCGCCTGCGCGATCGGGTCGTCGGGCGACAGCCGGCCGGTGTTGAAGACCAGCAGGGTGTTGGTGTCCAGGCCCTGGGTGGTCGAGGTGGAATAGAGCTGGCCGGGCGTGGGTGCGCGGAAGCCGGTGGACCAGGCGCCGCGCAGGGCCAGACCGTCGATCGGTTCCCAGCGCGCGGAGAGCTTGCCGTCGAGGGTGTCGCCGAATTCCGAGAAGTCCTCGTAGCGCAGCGCGCCGCCGAACGCCCAGCGCTCGCCCACCGGCACCTCGACGTCGAGGTAGGCCGCCTGGCTGGTCTGGTCCCAGCTGCCGGCCTGGGCCGGGCTGAAGCCGGGCGCGCCGCTGGCGTTGGGCGCGAGGCCCGCGGCCGCGCCCGGGCCCACCGCCCACGAGGCCTCGTCGCCCTGGCTCACCGTGTAGGTCTCCTTGCGGTGCTCGGCGCCGAAGGCCACGTTGACCGGCGCCGACAGCGCGGCGGGCTGCCAGGCGTAGACGAAGTCGAGGTTGAGGTTGGTCTCTTCCTGCTCGAGGTTGCCGAGGTAGAAATCGGTCGGGCTGGCGGGGCCGAGCGAACCGTTGAAGGAGTTGCCCAGGGTGTAGTCGATGCTGCTGCTGCCGTGCGAGGCGCTCGCGTCCCAGCTCAGGTTGTCGCCCAGCGCGCCGCGCACGCCGGCCAGCAGGTGCAGATCCTCGGACTCGTTGCCGTACTGCGGCGAGAAGCCGACCGGGTAGATCGTGCGCAGGTCGAAGCCGGGAAAGACGTCGGTGGTGCGGAACAGCTCGCTGTTGGTGTCCGGGTTGCGCCAGTTGAAATCGCTCAGGCCGTCGCTGGTGCCGTACAGGCCGTAGCCGTACAGCGAGGTGTAGCCGCCGAGCGAGAGGTCGAGGTTGAAGCCGGCCTTGGTGCTTTCCAGCTCCGGCTGGCCCCAGCGCTGCACCGGGTCGGGCACGTCCAGCTCGGGGTGCGCTTGCTGGAACGCGATGGCATCCGGACGCTGGCGCGAGCGCGAGGTGGGGTCGGCGTTGTCGTACTCGGCGAACAGGCGCAGGCGGCCGCGGCCGCCCAGGTCGAAGCCGTAGGCCAGCTCGCCGCCGTACGTGGTGCCGTCGCCTTCGCTGTACTCCGACGCCTTCAGGGCGAAGGCGCCGCCGAGGCTGTCGTCGAGGATGATGTTGATCACGCCGGCGATCGCGTCCGAACCGTACTGCGCGGCGGCGCCGTCGCGCAGCACCTCGATGCGCTTGATCGCCGCGGCCGGGATCTGCGCCAGGTCCGCGCCCTGCGCGCCGCGACCGCCCAGCAGCGCCGAGCGGTGGAAACGACGCCCGTTGACCAGCACCAGGGTGTGGTCGGGCGAGAGCGCGCGCAGCGTGGCCGGGCGCACGAACACCAGGCCGTCGTTCATCGGCAGGCGCTGCACCACGAACGAGGGCACGAGCTGGGCGAGGATGTCGTTGACGTCGCTGGATTCGACCGCGCGCACGTCTTCGGCGGTGAACACGTCGATCGGCGCCATCGTGTCGAACTGGGTGCGGGTGCTGCCGCGGGTGCCGGTGACGATCACCGCGTCGAGTTCGGTGGAGCTGGAGGTGGAGGCGGACGGCGTATCGGCCTGCGCGGAGGCGGACACGACAGACAGCGCGGTAGCGACCGCGCCGGCGAGAAGAGTGGGATTCATGGCATCGACAGGATTAGGACGACGGATGCGGGCGCATCCGTGCCGAGCCGCCGGCGCATGGTCGGCGCGCATGTTGACCTGTTGATGACAGCGTTGGCGCTTCGCCGGCCGATACTGGACAGCCCGTTCGATTCGGCCTTATAATCCCCGTCGGATCGGGGATTCTCGGTCGGCATCAGGCCTTGGCGGAAACGCCGGGGCCTTTTGTTTTGTTAGGGAAAGCACTTCAAACCAAAGCCTTGGAACTTTCCCGATTTATCGCGATCCAGCTTGGAGGCGACGATCTCCCATGCCCGGTTCTCCTGCTGAGGACGCAGCTGCTTCATTCCGATCGGCCGCGCGACCAGATCGGCAAGCTGGAGCCCGATGGAGTTGCTCTTCTTGTCGGCGATGACGGGAACGAAGGGAAGCTGCCTGTTCGGGTAGTTGTCGCCTTCGCAGATGCGCCGAAATGCGAGCTCCAGGTCTTCGTCCTCGTTGCGGCCTCGCGACTCGCATATCACGTGCGTCCACAATGCGCCGCGCGCATCCTGGGTCTGGCCCGACTTGCTCAACGTGTAGTAGATCCGCTCCAGACAGAATCGAAGCGACATCTCGTATGGGTTGTGTCGATCCCCACGCTGGTCGAGCAGGCGATGCTTGTCGATCACCGCGGCGAAGATCGTGATCTTCGCCTGGCGCAGCGCGTCGTTGAGTACTTCTAGAAAGGCGGTCTTCTTCCCGGGCTCTCGAAGAACCGCGAAAGGCCCAAGGTCGCGACGGATGTCGCGCTCGTGCAGGACGACCGTATCGTGTCCGAACGTGTCGAACTTGATCCTCTGAATGGCCGGTACCACCGTCTCCATGTAATCACGTTTGCTGATGAGGCAGCAGGCGAGCACGAAGAGCGGATAGCCAGGGTCGATCGTTGCCATCCCGTGGTCGCCGCTCTCGTCGACGAACACGATGTAGTCGCTGAAGCCCGCCATCAGCTGCGCAACCCCACGCCGCGGCGCAGCAGCGTCAGCGCCACCCACGACAGCACCGCGACGAAGCCCAGCATCAGCGCGTAGGCGATCCACAGCGGCACGTCGGAGCGGCCGAGCAGGCCGTAGCGGAACGCGTTGACCATGTAGAAGATCGGGTTGGCGTGGGTCATCGTTTGCGCCCAGCCGGGCAGCAGGGTCACCGAGTAGAACACGCCGCCCAGGTAGGTCAGCGGCGTGAGGATGAAGGTGGGCACGATGGTCACGTCGTCGAACTTCTTGGCGTAGACGGCGTTGATGAAGCCGGCCAGCGAGAAGATCGTCGCGCCCAGCAGCACGGTGCTGAGGGTGACCAGCGGATGCGGGATGCGCACGCGGGTGAACAGCATCGCCACGCCCAGCACGATCGCGCCCACCACCAGACCGCGCGCGACCGCGCCGGCCACGTAGCCCCACAGCACCACCCAGTCGGGCATCGGGCTGACCAGCAGCTCCTCCACGTGGCGGCCGAACTTGGCGCCGAAGAAGCTGGAGGAGATGTTGCCGTAGCTGTTCTGGATGACGCTCATCATCACCAGCCCCGGGACGATGAAGTCCATGTACGACACGCCGCCCATGTCGCCGATGCGCGAGCCGATCAGGCCGCCGAAGATCAGGAAGTACAGCGTCATGGTGATCGCCGGCGGCACCAGCGTCTGCGCCCAGATGCGCAGGATGCGCACCACCTCGCGGCGGACGATGGTGCCCAGCGCCACCCAGTGGGCGCGCATCGGGGAGGCGGACGCGGATTGCGGGGCGGCGCTCATGCGGCGCGCTCGGCGTGCTGCGCGGTCATGCGCACGAACAGTTCCTCCAGGCGGTTGCTGCGCGTGCGCATGGAGCGCACGCGGATGGCCGCGGCATCGAGCGCGGCGAACACGCGGTTGAGATCCATCGAGCGGGGCATCTCCAGGTCGAGGGTATGGCCGTCGCGCGCGTGCAGCCGCACGCCCTCCACGATCGGCAGCGCCGGCGGCAGCTCGCCGTCGATGTCGAGCACGAAGGCTTCCACGTCCAGCTTCGACAGCAGCGCGCGCATCGAGCCCTGCTCGACG
The DNA here is from genome assembly GCF_000559025.1 of Luteimonas huabeiensis HB2. Classification (GTDB taxonomy): domain Bacteria; phylum Pseudomonadota; class Gammaproteobacteria; order Xanthomonadales; family Xanthomonadaceae; genus Luteimonas; species Luteimonas huabeiensis. Next base: position 5,832 of record NZ_JAAN01000047.1, read on the forward strand.
ATGCGGCCGTGGTCGATGATGGCGAGGTTGCGGCACAGCGCCTCGGCCTCCTCGAGGTAGTGCGTGGTGAGGATGATGGTGGTGCCGGCGGCGTTGATCTCCTGCAGCGCCTGCCACATGCCGCGGCGGATCTCGATGTCCACGCCGGCGGTGGGCTCGTCGAGGATCAGCAGCCGCGGCCGGGTCATCATCGCGCGGGCGATCATCAGCCGGCGCTTCATGCCGCCCGACAGCGTGCGCGACATCGTCCGCGCCTTGCCCCACAGGTGCGCGGCGCGCAGCTCCGCCTCGGCGCGCTCGGCGGCCTCGGCGCGCGGCACGCCGTAGAAGCCGGCGTAGTTGACCAGGATGTCGAACGGCTGCTCGAACAGGTTGAAGTTGATCTCCTGCGGCACCAGGCCGATCAGGCGCATGGCCTCGCCGCGGCGGCGCGCGATGTCCACGCCGAACACCTCGACGGTGCCGGAGGTGGCGTTCACCAGCGAGGACACGATGCCGATCAGGGTGCTCTTGCCGGCGCCGTTGGGGCCGAGCAGCGCGTAGAAATCGCCGGGCGCGACGTCGAGCGACACGCCCCTGAGCGCTTCCACGCCGCCGGCGTAGGTCTTGCGGAGGTCTCGGATGGACAGGGCGGGCGGCGATCCGACCGCCTCGCGGGGTGCGTGCATACGAACGTTCCGGCCGCGAGAGGCGCGGCGAATCCCGTTAGTATAGGCGGCTGCCCGGCGGCACCCTTGCGACGTAGCGTTGCGTTCGCACCCCCCGCCGGCCCGTCGCGGCGCCCGCGGGCGCCGGTCCCGCGGCCGCGCGCCGCGCCTCGCGAACGAACCGTCTTGGCCATCCAGCAGTTCCCCCTGACCCTGACCGCGCGCCGGATGCTGGCGCCCAGCGTCGCCCACCTCGGCTTCGAGCGCAGCGACGGCCAGCCCATGGCCTTCGTGCCGGGGCAGTTCATCCAGGTGCATTTCCAGTACGCCGACGGCACCCCCACCAAGCGCAGCTATTCGCTGGCCACGATCCCCGCCGACGACGGCGCCACGCGCTCGGTGGAGATCGCGGTGAGCTACGTGCCCGGCGGCGCGGCCACGGCGCTGTTCGAGGGCCTGGAGATCGGCGACACGGTCCACGCCAGCGGCCCGTTCGGGCGCTTCTGCCTGATGCCGCAGGACGCCAACCGCCGCTACCTGCTGATCGGCACCGGCACCGGGGTGACGCCCTACCGCGCCATGCTGCCGCAACTGGCGCGGCAGATGGACGAGCGCGGGATCGAGGTGGTGCTGCTGTCCGGCGCGCGCAGCCCCGCCGAGCTGCTCTACGGCGACGAATTCCGCGCCTTCGCCGAGGCCCACCCCGGCTTCCGCTTCGTGCCCTGCTTCTCGCGCGAGCTGCCGGCGCCCGGTTCGCCGCACCACCACCCCGACGTGCGCCACGGCTACGTGCAGCAGTTCCTGGACGAATTCGCGCCGCGCGCCGACGGCGACATCGCTTACCTGTGCGGCAACCCGAACATGGTCGATGCCAGCTTCGAGGCGCTGAAGGCGCGGGGGCTGGGGGTGGCGCAGATCCGCCGCGAGAAATACGTCAGCTCCAAGTAGGCCCAGGGCGGCGGATCCCCGGCCCGCCGCAGGGCGGCGGGCGTTCGCACCGGCGCGCGGCCGTGCCGCGCAAGCCGCCGGCGCTCACCCACCGCGAGAAGTACGTCAGCTCCAAGTAGGTCCCGGGCGGCGGATCCCCGGCCCGCCGCGGGGCGGCGGGCGTTCGCGCCGGCGCGCGGCCGTGCCGCGCAGGCCGCCGGCGCTCACCCACCGCGAGAAATACGTCAGCTCCAAATGGGCCCCGGGCGGCGGATCCCCGGCCCGCCGCGAGCACTACGTCGGCTCCAAGAAGTGCGCCCAGGCGGCGGATTGCCGACCGGCCTCCCGGGGCGGCCGGCGGACTGCGCCGCTGGACTTGTCCGCGCCGAGCCGACACGCTTTGGGTCCGCCCAGGGGACCGCACCGCATGCCGCGCATGGAAGACTGCCTGCCCGCCTTCGCGGATCCGCCCAGGGCGCCCGCCTGGCGGCGCTGGACCGTCGTGGTCCTGACGTTCCTCGGCGGCGGCCTGTTCGGCGTGGCCGCGGCCACCTTCGCCGACCGCCTGCTCGGCGTGCTGTCCTGGCCCGCGCTGGCCGGGTTGTTCGCCAGCCTGATGCTGGGCGTCTGGCTGCACGTCGTGCTGCACGAGGCCGGCCACGCGCTGGCCGGGCTGGCGGCGGGCATGCGCCCGGTGGCGCTGGGGGTCGGCCGCTGGCGATTCGAGCGCAGCGCCAGCGGCGCTTGGCAGCGCCGCCGTGCCGACGCCATCGCCGGCGTGGGCGGCTTCGCGATCATGCTGCCGCGCGACGGGCGCGGCCGCGGCCGGCGCGCGCAGGCGATCTATCTGCTGGGCGGGCCGCTGGCCAACCTGCTCACCGCGCTGGCGGCCGGGCTGCTGGCGACGCGCCTGTCGTCTCCCCCCGCGGTTGCAGCGCTGTCCGGCATCGGCGTCGGCGCGCTGCTGGTCGGGCTGGTCAACCTGGTGCCGTTCCGCACCCACGGCTGGTCGTCCGACGGCATGGGCCTGTGGCAACTGCTGCGCGGCGCCGGCGACGCCCTGCTGGGCCAGCGCCTGCAGGCCGCTGCCGGCCTGTCGCTGTCCGGCACTCGCCCGCGGGACTGGCCGCCGGACCTGCTGCCCGACGAGCCGGCGCTGGACGGCGCCTCGCCGCTGCTGGCCGCGCAGGGCCGCATGCTGCGGCTGGCGCATGCGGTGGACCGTGGCGACCGCGATGCCGCCTGGGCGGATGCGCGCGCGCTGGCGGCCGGCGCGCGCACGGTGCCGGCGGCATTTCGTGCGCACGTCGCGGTGGCGATGGCCGGCTTCGCCGAGGCGACGACCGAGGACACGGCGCTGCTCGCGGCCTGGCGCCCCTGGTGCGAGGGCGGGCTGCTCGACCTGTCGCCCTACCGCCACTGGCTCGATGCCGAGCTGGCCGCCCGCCGCGGCGAAGCGGATGCCGCCGCGCGGGCGCTGGCCTGCGCGCGCGCCGCGCGCGATCGCCTGCAGGACCGCGCCGGCCTGATCCTGTTCGACGAGGCCCTGGCGCGCGTGCAGCGGCGGCTGGCGCGCCGGGTGGCGGCTTGAGGTCACAATGCACGCCGGTCGCGCGTCTGGGGACTACGACCTGGCCGGCGCGGGGACACACCCTCCCATCGCACCGCCTCCACCCGACCACCGTTCGAGGAACGACATGAGATCGAGACTGCCCCTGGGCGCCGTATGCGCGGCCCTGCTGCTGGCCGGCTGCGCGGGCGCCGGCGACGGCGCGCACCGGCGCTACGGCGAACTGGCGCTGTCGCCCTGCGCGATCGGCCAGTCCGGCCTGCGCGTCGAGGCGATGTGCGGCACCTTCGAGGTGCCGGAGAACCGCGACGACGCCGATGGCCGCCGCATCGCGCTCAACATCGCGGTGCTGCCGGCGCGCAACGACACCGGCCTGCCGCCGGTGTTCTTCCTCGCCGGCGGGCCCGGCCAGGCCGCGACCGAACTCGCCGACCACGTCGACACCATCCTGCGCGAGGTGCGGCGCTCGCGCGACATCGTGCTGGTCGACCAGCGCGGCACCGGCCGCTCGAATCCGCTCGACTGCCGCGCCGCCGACGGCTCGCCCCTGCCGCTGGATCCGCAGCGGATCGCCGATGCCGCGGCGCTGACCGATTACGCCCGCGCCTGCGCGGCGACCATCGGCGAGCGCGCCGATCCGCGCTTCTACACCAGCCGCGACGCGGTCGCCGACCTCGACGCGGTGCGCGAGGCGCTGGGCGCCGAGCAGGTGGAGCTGGTCGGCGGCTCCTACGGCACGCGCATGGCCCAGCAGTACGCGATGCGCCACCCGCAGCGCGTGCGCACCGCGGTCCTGGCCGGCGTGGTCCCGAACGATCTGGTGATCGGCGCCGAGTTCGCCCACACCTTCGAGAACGCGCTGGCGCTGCAGAGCGCCCAGTGCGACCGCACGCCGGGCTGCCGCGAACGCTTCCCGACGCCGGCGCCGGAGCAGCTGCGGCGGGTGATGGCGCGCCTGCAGCAAGCGCCGGCCGAGGTGGAGTACCGGGGCGCCAGCAGCGGTGCGATCGAACGCGGCACCGTGGTGCCGGACACCGTCACCTCGCTCGCGTTCGCGTTCTCCTACGCGCCGCAGACCGCCTCGCTGCTGCCGCTGATCCTCGACGAGGCCGACCAGGGCCGCTACGGCGCGCTGATGGCGCTGACCCGCATGACCGGCGAGCGGATGGCCGACGACATCAACCGCGGCATGCAGTGGTCGGTGCTGTGCGCGGAGGACGCGCCGCGCTACGCGCCCGCCGCGGAGGCCGCCGATACCGTGCTCGGCGCGGAGGTCGGCGAGATGTTCTTCGCCCCCTGCGCGGCCTGGCCGCACGACCGCGCCGACCCCGCGCAGGCCGAGCCCTTCGCCGCCGAGCTGCCGGTGCTGCTGCTGTCGGGCGAGCTGGACCCGGTGACGCCGCCGGCCTACGGCGAGCGCGTCGTCGCCCACCTGCCCGCGGGCCGGCACCTGGTGCTGAAGGGCCAGGGCCACGGCACCCTCGCGCTGGGCTGCGTGCCCAAGCTGCTGGCGCGTTTCATCGAGACCGCCGACGCCGCCGCGCTCGATACCGAATGCCTGGACGCGATGCGCGACGTGCCGCCCTTCACCAGCTTCAACGGGTGGGACCCATGACGGCCGCGAACCTGCCGCCCCGCCCCCACGCCGCCCCACTGCCACGGACCGCCGCATGATCACCGCCCACCAACTGCACAAGGCGTTCAAGACCCGGACCGGCACGGTCCAGGCGGTCGACGGCGTCGACTTCGTCGCCGAGGACGGCCACATCACCGGCCTGCTCGGCCCCAACGGCGCCGGCAAGACCACCACGCTGCGCATGCTCTACACGCTGATGCGGCCCGACCTCGGCGAGGTGCGCGTGGACGGCATCGACGCGGCCGCCGACCCGGCCGCGGTGCGCCGCGTGCTCGGCGTGCTGCCCGACGCGCGCGGCATCTACAAGCGCCTCACCGCGCGCGAGAACATCGCCTACTTCGGCGAGCTGCACGGCCTGTCGCGGGCGACGATCGCCGAGCGCACCGCGCAGCTCGCGGCGAGCCTGGAGATGGACGACATCCTCGACCGGCGCACCGAGGGCTTCAGCCAGGGCCAGCGCACCAAGACCGCGATCGCGCGCGCGCTGGTGCACGACCCGAAGAACGTGGTGCTCGACGAGCCCACCAACGGCCTGGACGTGATGACCACCCGCGCGATGCGCGCCTTCCTGCAGCGCCTGCGCGGCGAAGGCCGCTGCGTGGTGTTCTCCAGCCACATCATGCAGGAGGTCGCCGCGCTGTGCGATCGCATCGTGATCGTCGCGCAGGGGCGCGTGGTCGCCGCCGGCACGCCCGACGAGCTGCGCGATCGCTACGGCGAGGCCAACCTGGAGGACGCCTTCGTCCGCGCCATCGGTTCCGAGGAGGGCCTGCTCGCATGAAGACCCGCCGCTTCGACAACGCCTCCGCCCTGTGGGCGGTGATGCGCAAGGAACTGCTGGACATCTCGCGCGACCGCCGCACGCTGGCCGTCGCCCTGTTGCTGGGCCCGCTGCTGTACCCGCTGATGATGTTCGGCATGTCGACGCTGGCCGAGAAGCGCGTGCGCACGCAGATGGACGGCACGCTGGAGGTGCCGGTGGTCGGCGCCGAGCGCGCGCCGAACCTGGTCGCGTTCCTCGCCACGCAGGGCATCGAAGCGACCGCGCCGCCGGAGGATCTGGACGCCGCGATCGCCGAGCAGCGCGTGGACGTGGCGCTGGAGATCTCGCCGACCTTCGCCGAGGACTGGCATGCCGGCCGCGCGGCCGGCGTGGACATCGTCAGCGACAGCACCCGCCGCAACGCCGAGGTGCCGATCGCGCGCGTGCGCGCCGCGTTGCAGGCCTACGGCCAGCAGGTCGGCGCGCTGCGGCTGATGGCGCGCGGCATCGATCCGGGCGTGATGCGCCCGCTCGGCGTGGGCACCCGCGACCTCGCCAGCGAGGAGGCCAAGCGCGGCATGCTGCTCTCGCTCCTGCTGCCCTACCTGCTGGTGCTGTCCACCTTCTTCGGCGGCGCCTACCTGATCATCGACGCCACCGCCGGCGAGCGCGAGCGGCAGTCGCTGGAGCCGCTGCTGGCCACGCCGGCCGCGCGCGGGGCGATCGTCAGCGGCAAGATGGCCGCCGCCTGCGTGCTGGGCCTGACCTCGCTGCTGCTGATCCTGCTGGCGTTCAAGGGCAGCGCGCAGATGGCCGGCGACATGGCGCAGATGCTCGACGTGCGCTGGTCGGCCATCGCCAAGCTGCTGCTGGTGCTGCTGCCGATGCTGGTCATCGGCACCGCCTTCTTCACCTTCCTCGCCTCCGCCGCCAAGAGCGTCAAGGAAGCGCAGAGCCACATTTCCTGGCTGATGCTGCTGCCGGCGGTGCCGACCTTCGTGCTGATGGTGAACCCGATCAAGACCCAGCTCTGGCAGTTCGTGGTGCCGTTCCTGGCGCAGAACCAGCTGATCCTGAAGGTGATCCGCGCCGAGCCGATCACCGCGGAGGTCTGGGCGGTATACCTGCTGGCCTCGGCGGCGCTGGCGGCCGCGCTGTGGCTGGCGGCGGTGCATCGCTACAGCCAGGAACGGCTGGCGGTGGCGGGCTGAGGCGGGCGCCGATGGCGGAATCGTCCCAAGGGCGGCGCGCGCCGCCCTTCTCCCGCAAGCGGGCCCACATCGTCCCTTCTCCCGCAAGCGGGGTCATGTTGTTCCTTCTCCCGCACGCGCAGCGCCGGATGAGGGGCTTTTTGCACGCCCGCGGCGCGCCGTCATCCGCCTTCGGCCCTTCCTCCGCACACACCGGGGAAGGATCGTCGTGACCTTCCGGAACCGCGACGCGACCTAGTTGCCCGAGCTGAAGCCGATCGTCCGGCGGGTGGTGATCGGCGCGTCCACCGGCTCGAAGCGCCAGCGGCGCACCGCCGCGAGCGCCTCGCGGTCGAAGACGCGCGGCGGATCGGCGCGGACCACGCGCGCGTTGATCACCGAGCCGTCGGGGGCGACGGTGAACTCCACCAGCACCTCGCCCGATTGTCCGCTGCGCAGGGCCTCCGACGGATAGCGCGGCGCGGGGGTGCTGATCGCGCGCAGCGTGCTAGCGGGCGCCGGAGCTGGGGCCGGTGCCGGCGCGGGGGGGGCCGCGCGCGTCTGCGCGGCCCGCTCCTCGGCGGCGCGCTGTTCCGCGGCGCGGCGGGCGGCCGCTTCGCGTTCGGCGGCCGCCGCCTGCTCGGCCTGCCGCTGCGCCTCCTGCTGCGCGGCCAGCTCGCGGGCGGCCTCGGCCTGCTGCGCCTGCTGCTGCTGCGCGCGCTCGGCCTCCAGCTGGCGGCGGCGTTCGGCCTCCTGCTCGGCGGTGAGCTGCTGTTGCTGCGCGCGCGCCTGGCTGGCCTCGCGGGCCGCGGCGATGCTGCCGGCCAGCCGGCCCAGCGCCGGGTGGTCGGGATCGGCGCGCTGGATCAACGCCTGCAGCCGCTCGGCTTCCTCGAAATCCTCGCGGTCGCGCGCCTGCTCGGTGGCGATCACCGTCATCGGCAGCAGGTCGGTCAGCGCGCTCGACGCGCCGGCGTCGCCGGGCTGCTTCTCGCGCAGCGCGATGTAGTACTCCATCGCGTTGTCGCCGGCCGGGGCGTACAGCCGGCTCTCCTGGTAGGCCTTGGAGGCGGCTGCGCGCAGCTCGTCGGCGCTCAGCGCCGCCACCGCGTCGGAGGCCGGTGCATCCTGGGTGGCCGCGGCCGGGGGGCTGCCGTCGGCCGGCGCCGGCGCGTCCGCTTCCGGTGCCGCGGGATCCTGCGAGCAGGCAGCCAGCAGACAGGCCAGCCCCGTCGCCAGGAAGCGGGCGCGATACGGCCGATGCCCGCCACGATGTGATGTCTTCGTCATCCGCTATTCTCCCCCTCATGTGCGTTGCGCACGACCGCCCGGCGATGCGCGTCCGCGCGGTGCGGGACGCCCGCTGCGCGCCGGCCCGGTGCGCCCCCGCGCGACGGCGATGGCCGGGCCAGTGTAGCGTGTTCGCCGCCGGGGCCGATCCCGGCCCCCGCCTTCGGCCGGGCCGAAGGCGCGAGGCCCGCAATCCGCATTGTGCGCCGTGGCGGCCACGGCTCCAATGCGGCCATGCGAGACGACGCCATCCTCCTGCTGCCGCTGCTGGCGCCGATCTTCCTGGCCGCCGGGCTGGTCAAGGGCGTGACCGGGATGGGCCTGCCCACGGTCGCGATGGGGCTGCTGGGCCTGACGATGCCGCCGGCGGCCGCGGCGGCGATGCTGGTGGTGCCCTCGCTGGCGACCAACGCCTGGCAACTGCTGGCGGGACCGTCCACGGCGAGCCTGCTGCGACGGCTGTGGCCGATGCTGCTCGGCATCGTGGCCGGCACCCTCGGCGGCGCCGCGCTGCTGGTCCGGGTGGATCCGCAATGGTCGGGGCTGGCGCTCGGCGTGGCGCTGATCGCCTACGCGCTCTACGCGCTGGTCTCGCCGGCGCTCGCGGTCCCGGCGCGGATCGAGCCTTGGGCCTCGCCCGCGGTCGGCCTGGCCACCGGCGCGATCGCCGGCGCCACCGGCGTGTTCGTGATGCCGGCGGTGCCCTATCTGCAGGCGCTGCGGCTGGGGAAGGACGCGCTGGTCCAGGCGCTGGGACTGTCGTTCACCGTCTCCACGCTCGCCCTGGCCGCGGGCCTGGCCGCCCACGGTGCGTTCCGCACCGGCCAGCTCGGCCTGTCCGCGCTCGCCGTGTTGCCGGCGCTGGCGGGGATGTGGCTGGGCCAGCGCATCCGCGCGCGGATCGGCCCGGAACGCTTCCGCCTCTGCTTCCTGGCCCTGCTCGTGCTGCTGGGGCTGGAACTGGCGTCCAGGCCTTTCCTGTAAGCCGCACCGCCTTCCCCGAACCGGAGCCGCCCGCATGACCCCGAACGCCCCTCCGCCCCGCGCCGGAATTCCCGTCCTCGAGTACCTGCAGCGGCAGCTCGACGGGACGCTCGCCGAGGGCGACGTCACCCACATGCGCTATCCCACCGCGATCTCCCGGCTGCTGGGCTTTCGCATCGTCGCCATCGGCGAGGCGATGGCCGCCGTCGAGCTGGACGCCGACGCGGCGCTGCACGGCAACCAGCAGGGCACCGTGCATGGCGGCCTGCTGTGCGAGCTGGCCGATGCCGCGATCGGCACCGCGCACTCCACGCTGATGCAGGAGAGCGAGAGCTTCGCCAGCATCGACCTCAGCGCCACGTTCCTGCGCCCGGTCTGGCGCGAGCGCCTGCGCGCCCATGCCTGGGCCGCGCACCGCGGCCGCACGATCAGCCACTACCGCTGCGAGATCCAGCGCGAGGACGGCAAGGTGGTGGCCAGCATCGCCAGCGCGGTGATGACGCTGCGCGGCGAGGGCGCGCAGGGGCGGTAGCCGCGCGCGCCGCGCTACTTCCCGATGCAGAACGTCGAGAAGATGCGTCCGAGCAGGTCGTCGGGCAGCACGCGGCCGGTGATCTCGCCGAGCGCGTCGTGCGCCAGGCGCAGCGCCTCGGCGGCGAGCTCCAGGCGCTCGGCATCGAGCTCCGCGGCGGCGGCCTGCAGCTCGGCGGCCGCCGCCTGCAGGGCGTCGACGTGGCGCGCGCGCGCGGTGAAGGCGCCGTCGCCCGGCGCCTCGCCGTCGTCGAGCAGCGCGACCAGCCGCGCGCCGAGCCGCTCCAGGTGCAGGCCGGTCCTGGCCGAGACCGCCAGCGCGTTCCCATCCGCATCGGCATCGGCCGGCGCGGGCAGCAGGTCGGCCTTGTTGTGCACGACCAGGCGCTTCGGCACGCTGGCCACCGCGTCGGCCACCGCGGCGAGGCCGGCGGCGGGATCGCGCGCATCGACCACCACCACGGCCAGGTCGGCGCGTTCCAGTTCGGCCTGCGCGCGGCGCATGCCTTCGCGCTCGATGGCATCGCCGCCGCGGCGCAGGCCGGCGGTGTCGACCAGGGTCAGCTCGATGCCGCCGACGCGCACGGTCTCGCGCAGCAGGTCGCGGGTGGTGCCGGCGATCTCGGTGACGATGGCGCGTTCGCTACCGGCCAGCGCGTTCAACAGCGAGCTCTTGCCGGCGTTGGGCGGGCCGACGATCACCGCGTGCCAGCCGTCGCGCAGCTTGCGGCCGCGACGCGCCTGCGCCAGCACTTCGTCCAGGGCGGCGCGCGCGGCGTCGAGTTCGTCGCGCAGGCGCTGGCCGCCGAGCGTGTCGATCGGTTCGTCGGCGAAGTCGATCGCCGCTTCCACCTGCACGCGCAGCGCCCATAGGGTTTCGGCCAGCGCATCCACGCGCTGCGAGAACGCGCCGTCGAGCGCACGCCGCGCGGCACGCGCGGCGCGTTCGTCGGCGGCGGCGATCAGGTCGGCGACGGCTTCGGCCTGGGCCAGGTCCAGGCGGCCGTTGAGGAAGGCGCGCTCGCTGAACTCGCCGGCGCGCGCGCGCCGCGCGCCCAGCGCCACCGCGCGCTCGAGCAATGCCTGCAGCAGCGGCGGGCTGCCGTGCGCCTGCAGTTCCACCACGTCCTCGCCGGTGTAGCTGGCGGGGGCGCGGAACCACAGCGCGATGCCGTCGTCGATCGCCTCGCCGCCGGCGCCATGGAAGCGCACGTAGTGGGCGTACCGGGGGCGCAGCGCCCGGCCGCAGAGCGCTTGCGCGATCTCCCGCGCGCGCGGTCCGGACAGCCGCACCACGCCGATGCCCCCGGCGGCGGGGGCGGTGGCGATCGCGACGATGGTGTCGGTGGCCGGGCGCATGCGCGGATGATCGCAGGCCGCGGCGGCGGCCGCGCGGTCAGGCCTTGGCGGGCTTGGCCGGCTTGTCCTCGGAATACTTGCGGATCAGCCACCACTGCTGCAGCAGGCCGAGCGTGCCGTTGGTGACCCAGTACAGCACCAGACCGGCCGGGAAGAAGATCATGATCACGCCGAACACCAGCGGCATGAAGGTCATGATCCGCTGCTGCATCGGGTCCATGCCGGTCGTCGGCGAGAGCTTCTGCGTGGCCCACATCACCGCCATGTTGAGGATCGGCAGGATGAAGTAGGGGTCGCGCGCGGTCAGGTCCTGGATCCACAGGATCCACGGCGCATGCCGCAGTTCGACCGATTCCAGCAGCACCCAGTACAGCGCGAAGAAGATCGGCATCTGCAGCAGGATCGGCAGGCAGCCGCCGATGGGGTTGATCTTCTCCTTCTTGTACAGCTCCATCATCGCCATCTGGAACTTCTGGCGATCGTCGCCGTAGCGTTCCTTGAGCTGCTGGATGCGCGGCTGGAACTTGCGCATCTTCGCCATCGACTTGTACTGCGCCTGCGACAGCGGGAACAGCGCCAGCTTCACCAGCACCACCAGGCCGATGATCGCCCAGCCCCAGTTCTTGAACAGCCCGTGCAGGAAGTCGAGCAGGCGGAACAGCCATTCGCCCAGCACCGCCATCACGGTGAAGCGCGAGTAGTCCACCGCGCGGTCGAGACCGCGCACGTTCTCGGCGCGGATCAGGCCGACCAGCTTCGGCCCCACCCACAGGCGCGCGGTGGTCGCCGCGCTCTGGCCGGGGGCGACGCTGACGCCCGGGCCGAGCTCGCGGATCAGGTGCGGGCTGCGCGGGCCGCCGCCATCGACGTGCAGCGAGATCGTGGTCTCGTCCTGGGCCTCGGGAATCCAGGCGGTGAAGAAGTGGTGCTGCAGCAGCGCGATCCAGCTCGCGGTGCCGCGCTCGTTGACGCCGCCGTCGTCGAGGAAGTCGGCGAACTTGCGGCGGCCGAACTCGTGCTCGGCGGTGTACCACACGCCGCCGTTGAGGCTGAAGGACTCCGGGTCCGGGTTCATCCAGTTGCCGCGCGCGACCGGCGGCACCTTGGCCAGCTGCCGATACACGAAGCCCTGCCACGGCCGGTCGCCACGGTTGATCACCTCGTCGCGGACCTCGATCGCGTAGCTGCCGCGGCGCACGGTGTAGGTACGACGGATGCTGACCCCGTCCGGCCCGGTCCACACGAAGGGCACGCTGACGCTGTCCCCGGTCTCGCCGAGCGCGTAGTCGGTGCCGCCGTCCTCGGAGACGAAGCCCGCCTCGTGGGTGGGCGCGGTGTCGGTGCTGCTGACCCAGCCGACCTGTGCGGCGTAGAAATGGGCCGGATCGGTGTTGAACAGCGCCACCGGCGCGCTGCCTGGTTCGCGGGTCTGCGGGTAGCGCAGCAGTTCCGCGGTCACCACGTTGCCGCGGTCGAAGGTCAGGCGCAGCACGTCGCTGGTGACGGTGACCGCAGCGGCCGACGCGGGCGCGGGCGCAGCGGCCGCGCCCGGGACCGCCTGCCCGGCGGTGGGAGCGGTGGGGATCGCAGCGCTGCCGGCCGCCGGCGCGGTCGGCGCGGCGGGAATCGACCCGGCCGTTGCCGCCGGCGCGCCCTGCGCGGTGGCGGCGGCCTCCGGCGCGGGCGCGGCCTGTTCCCGGCTCCATTGCATCCACAGCAGCGTCGCCACCATCAACCAGGCGAGGATCAGGAAGGTACGGGTCTGGTTCATCGGGCAGGCAGGCTCATCCGCCGGGCCGCGCCGGCGTGGTGGAAGAAGGAGGGGATGGCGCGAGGTCGGCGGGCATTGTGCCGGCCACGGTGCGGGCGGGCAACGCGCCGGCGCGCGACAGCACCTGTTCGAAGGCCGCGCGCAGCGCGGCGTTGTCGGCCTGGCGCGCCGGGGCGCGGGCGACCACGACGTAGGCGCCGGGCGCGAGCCGGCCGCGCAGGCGACGGAACGCATCGCGCAGGACGCGCTTGATGCGGTTGCGCCCGACGGCGCGGGGATCGACCTTGCGCGAGACGGCCAGGCCCAGCCGCGGCGGTGCGGCGTCGGGCAGCCAGTGCAGGGCCAGCATGGGCGCGGCGGTGCGCCGGCCCTGCTTGAAGACGCGCTCGAATTCGGCGGGCGCGCGCACGCGCGCCTGCCTTGGGAAGCGGGCGCTCGTCATCGGAAACGACAGGCGCGGGGCCGGCGCCGGCGCATCGCCGGCGGCCCCGGCCTCAGGCGCTGAGGCGCTTGCGGCCCTTGGCGCGGCGGCGGGCAAGGATCTTGCGGCCGTCGGCGGTCTTCATGCGGGCACGGAAGCCGTGGTCGCGCTTGCGCTTGAGGTTGCTGGGCTGGTAGGTGCGCTTGGTGGCCATGGGGGTTGCTCGTGCATGGACGCGACGGAAAGAACCGGCGATTCTAGCGGGCCCGCCGGCGTCGCGTCAACGCGTCCGACCCTCGGCCGGGCAGGCGGCGCGACCGGCCTCCCGCGTTGCCGGATGCCCCGCCGCGGGCGCGATGGTAGTCTGCCGCCCCACCCCACTCGCCCGCGCGCCCCTCGGAAATCCTCCGCGGGGCGGGCCGGCCGCTCGCAGAACCGACGCACCCGATGGATGTCTGGCCCCGCTGTCTCGAACGCCTCGAAGCCGAATTCCCCCCCGAGGACGTGCACACCTGGCTGAAGCCCCTGCAGGCCGCGCGGCGCGACGACACCACGGTGCTCTACGCCCCCAACGCCTTCGTGCGCGACGAGGTCCGCGCGCGCTACCTGCAGCGCATCCGCGAGTTGCTCGCGCATTTCGCCGGCAGCGGCGAGGTCGCGCTGGAGATCGGCTCGCTGCCGCGCGCCGCCGCGCCGGCGCCCGCGGCCGAGGCGCCGATCAGCGTGGTGCCCGCGCAGGCGGCGAGCGAGCCGTTCGCGGGCAACCTGGACAGCCACTACACGTTCGAGAACTTCGTCGAGGGCCGCAGCAACCAGCTCGGCCGCGCAGCGGCCTGGCAGGCCGCGTCCAAGCCGGGCGACCGCGCCCACAACCCGCTGCTGCTCTACGGCAGCACCGGCCTGGGCAAGACCCACCTGATGTTCGCCGCCGGCAACGCGATGCGCGCGGCCAACCCCGCGATGCGGGTGCTGTACCTGCGTTCGGAACAGTTCTTCAGCGCGATGATGAAGGCGCTGCAGGACAAGGCGATGGACGGCTTCAAGCGCCAGTTCCAGCGCGTGGACGCGCTGCTGATCGACGACATCCAGTTCTTCGCCGGCAAGGAGCGCACGCAGGAGGAGTTCTTCCACACCTTCAACGCGCTGTTCGACGGCCGCCAGCAGATCATCATGACCTGCGACCGCTTCCCGCGCGAAGTGGAAGGCCTGGAGCCGCGGCTGAAGTCGCGCCTGGCCTGGGGCCTGTCGGTGGCGATCGACCCGCCGGACTTCGAGACGCGCGCGCAGATCGTGCTGTCGAAGGCGCGCGAGCGCGGCGCGCAGATCCCGGAGGACGTCGCGTTCCTGATCGCCAAGAAGATGCGCTCCAACGTGCGCGACCTCGAGGGCGCGCTGAACACCCTGGCCGCGCGCGCCAACTTCACCGGCCGCGCGATCACCCAGGAATTCGCCCAGGAGACCCTGCGCGACCTCCTGCGCGCGCAGATGCAGAGCGTCGGCATCCCCAACATCCAGAAGACCGTGGCAGACTACTACGGCCTGCAGATCAAGGACTTGCTGTCGAAGCGACGCACCCGTTCGCTGGCCCGCCCCCGCCAGGTGGCGATGGCGCTGGCGAAGGAGCTGACCGAACACAGCCTGCCCGAGATCGGGGACGCCTTCGCGGGTCGCGACCATACCACCGTACTGCACGCCTGCCGCCAGATCCGGAGCCTGATGGAGACCGACGGCAAGCTGCGCGAGGACTGGGACAAGCTGATCCGCAAGTTGAGCGAGTGAACAATGGCGGTGCACGACCCGGGCAGAAGCTGTGGACAAGTCGCCCCGCCGCCGCAGGCCCGAAAGTTGTCCACAGCTTGTCTCCAACCGCCGGCGGCTTGTCCACCCGGTTGGGTCTTCCGAAAAAACGTTTCCGATCAAACAGTTACATCAGAAGTCCACGGAAATTTCCGACTCCAGCACCACCGCTTTTTAGATTTATCCAATTCTTGATCTTGGGCACGGGGATATCGCCGGCATGCGTTTCAGTCTTCAACGGGAAGTGTTCCTGCGGCCGCTGGCCCAGGTGGTCAACGTCGTCGAGCGCCGGCAGACCCTGCCGGTCCTGGCCAACCTGCTGGTGCAGGTGCAGGGGGGCAGGCTGTCGCTGACGGGTACCGACCTCGAGGTCGAGATGGTCGCGCGCAGCCAGGTGGACGATGCGACGGATGGCGAGACCACCATCCCGGCGCGCAAGCTGTTCGACATCGTGCGTGCGCTGCCCGACGGCAGCAAAGTCACGGTGTCGCAGACCGCCGACAAGATCACCGTGCAGGCCGGGCGCAGCCGGTTCACCCTGGCCAGCCTGCCCGCCAACGACTTTCCCTCCATCGACGACGTCGAGACCACCGAGCGCGTGCAGGTGCCGGAAGCGACCCTGAAGGAGTTGATCGAGCGCACCGCGTTCGCCATGGCCCAGCAGGACGTGCGCTACTACCTCAACGGCCTGCTGTTCGACCTCGGCGAGCATCGCCTGCGCTGCGTGGCCACCGACGGCCACCGGCTCGCCCTGTGCGAGGCCGATCTGGACGCGCCGGTGACCCACAAGCGGCAGATCATCGTGCCGCGCAAGGGCGTGCAGGAGCTGCAGCGCCTGCTGGAAGGCGGCGACCGCACGCTGGAGCTGGAGATGGACCGCAGCCACCTGCGGGTGAAGCGCGACGACGTCACCTTCACTTCCAAGCTCATCGACGGCAAGTTCCCGGACTACGAGGCAGTGATCCCGATCGGCGCCGACCGCGAGGTCCGCGTGGACCGCGAAGTGCTGCGCGCGGCGCTGCAGCGTGCGGCGATCCTGTCCAACGAGAAGTACCGAGGCGTGCGCGTCGAGGTCTCGCCCGGGCAGCTGAAGATCAGCGCCCACAACCCGGAGCAGGAAGAGGCGCAGGAAGAGGTCGAGGCCGCGACCCAGGTCGACGACCTGGCGGTGGGCTTCAACGTCAACTACCTGATGGATGCGCTGGGCGCGCTGCGCGGCGAGGAAGTCGTGCTGCAGCTGCGGGACGCCAATTCCTCGGCCCTGGTCCGCGAGTCGGCCAGCGAGAAGTCCCGCCACGTGGTGATGCCGCTGCGGCTCTGATCGCGGTCGCGTTGTTCCACGTGGAACCAGACGCCCGGCCTCGTGCCGGGCGTCCTGCTTTCCGGACCCCGTCGGCCCCCTCGCTCGCGCCTCCGGGCCGCCACTGCGGCCAGGCGCGCCGCGCCGTCGCCCGGCGGCCGGCTACACTCCCGCCTCGCCCACCGCCGGCCGCGCCGGCCAGGATCCTCGTGCGCATCACCCGCCTGACCATCCGCAACCTGCGCCGGCTGGCCCAGGTCGAGCTGCAGCCCGGACCCGGGTTGAACCTGCTGGTGGGCGAGAACGGGGCCGGCAAGACCAGCGTGCTCGAGGCGCTGCACCTGATGGCCTACGGGCGGAGCTTCCGCGGACGCGTGCGCGATGGCCTGGTCCGCAGCGGCGCGGAGGCGGTGGAGGTGTTCGTGGAATGGCGCCCGGGCGGACACGGCGACGGCGCGACCCGCCGCGCCGGGCTGCGCCATGCGGGGGATCGCTGGACCGGGCGGCTCGATGGCGCCGACGTCGCCCAGCTGGGCGACCTGTGCGCGGCGCTGGCGGTGGTAAGCTTCGAGCCCGGCAGCCACGCGCTGGTCGAGGGGGGCGGCGAACCGCGCCGGCGCTTCATGGATTGGGGCCTGTTCCACGTGGAACACGAATTCCTTCCGGCGTGGCGCCGCTACGCGAGGGCGCTGCGGCAGCGCAATGCGCTGCTGAAGGCGCAGCGGCCGGACGCGGAGCTGGAGGGCTGGGAACTGGAGATGGCGGCCGCGGGCGACGAGATGACTCGCAGCCGTGGGGCCTATCTGGCCCGTCTGGACCGCCAGCTGGCCGAACTGGTCCCGTCGCTCTCGCCCGGGCTCGGCGCGGCGGAGCTGGCGTTCCAGCCCGGCTGGCGCCGGCAGGAGGTCTCGCTGGCCGATGCCCTGCTGCTGTCGCGCGGGCGCGATCGCCAGGTCGGCCATACCACGGTCGGGCCGCACCGGGCCGACTGGCGGGTCCGCGTGGGCGCGGCACCCGAAGGGGAACCGCTGTCGCGCGGGCAGGCCAAGCTGGTGGCGCTCGCCTGCCTGCTCGCCCAGGCGGCGGACCTCGGCGAGCGCCACGGCGCCTGGCCGGTGGTCGCGCTGGACGACCTGGCGTCCGAACTGGACGCCGCGCACCGGGGCCGGGTCCTGGCGCTGCTGGAACGGACCGGGGCCCAGGTCTTCGTCACCGGAACCGACTGGGCGCCGCTGGAGCGCCCGCGGCGACGGGCGGACGCGGTCATGTTCCACGTGGAACACGGCCGGGTCGGTCCCCTGCCGGCCACCGGGCGGGAACCCGGCGGGCCGGGGCCGGTGGGCCCGGAATGATATAATCCCGCGCTTGCAGCCCGTCAGGACGGACGCCCATCCGGTGCGTCCTTCCCGGGCGCGTCCGGACCCCCCGAGAACGCATGACCGAGCAGACTCCCGAACTCCCCGCCGGCACCAACGCGTACGATTCCAGCAAGATCACCGTCCTGCGCGGCCTGGAGGCCGTCCGCAAGCGGCCGGGCATGTACATCGGCGACGTGCACGACGGCACCGGCCTGCACCACATGGTGTTCGAGGTGGTGGACAACGCCGTCGACGAGGCGCTGGCCGGCCACGCCGACGACATCGTGGTGACCATCCACCTGGACGGCTCGGTGTCGGTATCCGACAACGGCCGCGGTATCCCGGTGGACATCCACAAGGAGGAAGGCGTGTCCGCGGCGGAGGTGATCCTCACCGTGCTGCATGCCGGCGGCAAGTTCGACGACAACAGCTACAAGGTCTCCGGCGGCCTGCACGGCGTCGGCGTCTCGGTGGTGAACGCGCTGTCCGAACACCTCTGGCTCGACATCTGGCGCGACGGCCACCACCACCAGCAGGAATACGCGCTCGGCGAGCCGCTGTATCCGCTGAAGCGGCTGGAGCCCTCGGACCGTCGCGGCACCCTGCTGCGGTTCAAGCCGGCCGCGGAGATCTTCAGCGACGTCGAGTTCCACTACGAGATCCTGGCCCGGCGCCTGCGCGAACTGTCGTTCCTCAATTCCGGGGTCAAGATCACCCTCGTCGACGAGCGCGGCGAAGGCCGCCGCGACACCTTCCAGTACGAGGGCGGCATCCGCTCCTTCGTCGAACACCTGGCGCAGCTGAAGACGCCGCTGCACCCCAACGTGATCTCCGTGTCCGGCGAGCAGAACGGCATCAGCGTGGAAGTGGCGCTGCAGTGGACCGACGCCTACCAGGAAACGATGTTCTGCTTCACCAACAACATCCCGCAGAAGGACGGCGGTACCCACCTGCAAGGCTTCCGCGCCGCGCTCACGCGCACCCTGACCCAGTACATCGAGCAAAACGGCATCGCCAAGCAGGCCAAGGTCACGCTGTCGGGCGACGACATGCGCGAAGGCATGATCGCGGTGCTGTCGGTGAAGGTCCCGGACCCCAGCTTCTCCTCCCAGACCAAGGAAAAATTGGTCTCATCTGAGGTGAGACCGGCTGTTGAGAGCACGTTCGGCGCACGTTTGGAGGAGTTCCTGCAGGAACACCCGAACGAGGCCCGTGCCATCGCCGGCAAGATCGTCGACGCCGCGCGCGCGCGCGAGGCCGCGCGCAAGGCCCGCGACCTGACCCGCCGCAAGGGCGCGCTCGACATCGCCGGCCTGCCCGGCAAGCTCGCCGACTGCCAGGAAAAGGACCCGGCGCTGTCGGAGCTGTTCATCGTCGAGGGCGACTCGGCCGGCGGCTCCGCCAAGCAGGGCCGCAACCGCAAGACCCAGGCGATCCTGCCGCTCAAGGGCAAGATCCTCAACGTCGAGCGCGCCCGCTTCGACCGCATGCTGGGCAGCGCCGAGGTCGGGACCCTGATCACCGCGCTGGGCACCGGCATCGGCAAGGACGAGTACAACCCCGACAAGCTGCGCTACCACCGCATCATCCTGATGACCGACGCCGACGTGGACGGCTCGCACATCCGCACCCTGCTGCTGACGTTCTTCTACCGGCAGATGCCGGAGCTGATCGAGCGCGGCCACGTCTACATCGGCCTGCCGCCGCTGTACAAGATCAAGCAGGGCAAGACCGAGCTGTACCTCAAGGACGATGCGGCGCTCGACGCCTACCTGGCCGCGCATGCGGTGGAAAACGCCGCACTGATCCCGGCCGACGGCGAGCCGCCGATCGAGGGCATGGGGCTGGAGCGGCTGTTGCTGCTCTACGCGCGCGCCCGCGAGGCGATCGCCCGCAACGCGCATCGCTACGATCCGGCGCTGCTGGAAGCCCTGATCGACTTCACCCCGCTCGATCCCGAGCGGCTGGCGGCCAACATCGACGAGCGCCACGAGCTCGATGCCCTGGAGGCGCGGCTCAACCGCGGCGGCCTGGGCCGGCCGGTGTATTCGCTGCGGCTGCAGACCGATGGCGAAGGCCGGCCGACCGCGCTGCTGGCCACCCGCCGCCACATGGGCGTGGAGCAGCAGCAGGTGCTGCCGCTGGCGGCGCTGGAAAGCGGCGAGCTGCGCGCGTTGCGCGATGCCGCGGCCGAACTCCACGGCCTGGTCCGCGAGGGCGCCGCGATCGTGCGCGGCAACCGCCGGCAGCCGGTGGATTCCTTCGCCCAGGCCCAGGCCTGGCTGATGGACGAGGCCAAGAAGGGGCGCCAGATCCAGCGCTTCAAGGGCCTGGGCGAGATGAACCCCGAGCAGCTGTGGGAGACCACGGTGAACCCGGAGACGCGGCGCCTGCTGCAGGTGCGGATCGAGGACGCGGTCGCCGCCGACCAGATCTTCAGTACCCTGATGGGCGATGTGGTGGAACCGCGCCGCGAGTTCATCGAGGACAACGCGCTCAAGGTCGCCAACCTGGACGTGTAGGATTGGCGACTTCTCGAGGAGTTACCCTGGCAGGATGCGCCACCGGCGGCTTGACGCATCGTTAAGCCTCGCCGAACTACAAGACAGCCATCACTTAACAGGGGGATGCGTCGCATGAAGTCCATCCTGACGGCGCTGGCCGCTGCGCTGCTGGTCGCCGCCTGCGCCACCACGGTCTCGCCCACCGGCCGCACGCAATACGTCGGCGCCGTTTCCCAGGCAGAGCTCGACCAGCTGGGCGAGCAGGCCTTCGCGCAGATGAAGGCCGAACAGCGCATCTCCACCGACCGCCGCCAGAACGCCTACGTCGCCTGCGTGGTCAACGCCATCGTCCAGCAGCTGCCCGCGCAGGACCGGCGGATCGCCTGGGAATCGGCGGTCTTCGTCAACGATGAGCCGAACGCCTTCGCCCTGCCCGGCGGCAAGGTCGGCGTCAACACCGGCATCTTCAAGGTCGCGCAGAACCAGGACCAGCTGGCCGCGGTGATCGCCCACGAGATCGGCCACGTCATCGCCCACCACCACGACGAGCGCATCACCCGCCAGGCCGGCGCCAGCGGTGCGCTGCAGATCGTCGGCGCCATCCTCGGCTCGCGCTACGGCGAGGGGATTGGCAATGCGGCGGTGCAGGGTGGCAGTATTGCCGCCCAGGCGGGGTTCCTGCTCCCGGGGTCGCGGGCGCAGGAGAGCGAGGCCGACGTGGTCGGCCAGCAGCTGATGGCGTCGGCGGGCTTCGACCCCCGCGCCGCGGTGAACCTCTGGCAGAACATGATCGCGGCGGGCGGGAGCCGTCCTCCGCAGTGGCTGTCGACCCACCCGGACCCGCAGAGCCGGATCGGCGAGCTGCAATCGCGCGCGGACGGCCTCGTTCCCGCCTGGGAACAGGCCCGCGCCGCGGGGCGCCAGCCCAAGTGCGGCTGACAGGACGTCGGCGAACCCCCACCCGACGCACCGCGGCCCGGTGCCTCATCGAAACAGACAGGTGACTGCATGAAAGCCATTCCCTCCGCCCCGGCCCTGATCGCGCTGGCGATCGCCGCAGCGCTCGGCGCGGGCATCGCCCCGGACGCCCGCGCCGCGGCGCAGCCGGCGTCCGCCGACGCCCAGTGCCAGGCGCGCGAGCGCGGCTCGCGCGGGAACCGCCCCCAGGAGCTGTACCCCGAAGCCACCCGGCAGGCGCCCCGCGAGGGCGCGTCGCAGCGGATGGGTTCGCGCCTCAACAAGCTCGGCAACGCCTTCGAGCAGGACGACAACGCCCAGGTCCGGCAGATGGCCGACGAGATCATCGCCGACGCGCGCGCCAACAGCTACGACAAGGCCTACGCCGCCCAGCTCGCCGCCAACGCCGCCTACAACGAGGACGATCTCGCCGCGGCCCAGGCCTACCTGACCCAGGTCATCGAGCTGGACGCGCTGGACAACAACGGCCACTACCAGTCGATGATGATGCTGGCCCAGCTGCAGGGCCAGGACGAGGCCTACGACCAGGCGATCGCCACCCTCGACCGCTACCTGCAGGAGACCCGCAGCAGCAAGCCCGAGGATCTCGCGCTCAAGGGCCAGCTGCTGGTGCAGGCCGAGCGCCCGCAGGAGGCGATCCCGGTGCTGAAGCAGGCGATCGAGAGCGCCGAATCGCCCAACACCGCCTGGACCCAGGCGCTGATGGCCGCCTACCTGGAAACCGAGAACACCACCGAGGCCATCGGCCTGGCCGAGCAGATCGCCGCCGCCTCGCCGGGCGACAAGCGCGCGCAGATCAACCTGGCCTCGATGTACATGCAGGCCGACCAGATGCCGCAGGCGATCGAGATCATGGAGCGGCTGCGCGCGGCCGGCGAGCTGACCGAGGACCGCGAGTACCGCAACCTGTTCGCGCTCTATCTCAACACCGACGGCGGCGAGGCCAAGGCCATCGAGGTCATCAACGACGGCCTGCAGAAGGGCGTGCTGGAGGGCAACCACCAGACCTACCTGGCGCTGGGTCAGGCCTACTACTTCTCCGACCAGGTGGAACCGGCGATCGAGGCCTACCAGAAGGCGGCGCCGCTGGCCGACAACGGCGAGACCTACCTCAACCTGGCCAAGATCCTGGCCAACCAGGACCGGATGCCGGAAGCGAAGCAGGCCGCGCAGCAGGCGCTGGACAAGGGCTTGCGCAATCCGGACGAGGCGCGGCGGCTGCTGCAGCGCTGATCCGGCAGGCCACCCGGACGAACTGCACCGGGTGGTTGGTCAGTCCGACTTCTTTTGCTATAGACTTGGGAGTTCGCGTCGTCGAATTGTGAAGACGCAGCTTCCGAACCACCGACAGGGGCGCCGCGGCGTCCGGCCATATCCGAGTTCCCCCGCATGACGCAACGCTTGCAGAAGAACGACCAGCGCGAAGACGAAGGCCTCAATTGGGCGCGCATCGCCGGTTTCACGATGGTGATGGCCTTCCACGCGGCGGCCATTCTGCTGCTGCTGGCGCCGGTCAATCCGCCCGCCGCCGGCCCCGAGGAGGAAGAGGTCACCCAGGTGGTGATCATCGAGCCGCCGCCGCCGCCGCCGCCGCCGCCGCCGCCGCCCCCGGAGCCGCCGAAGCCGCAGCCGATCAAGGAGCTGTCGCCGCCGCGCCCGACCCCGGTGCCGCCGCCGCCGGAGGAGCCGCCGGTCGTCTTCGACGAGCCGTCGCCGGTCGACGTTCCGGCGCCGCCGCCGGCGCCCCCCGCACCGCCGGCCCCGGTGGCCGACATCGGCGCGAGCGTGGATATCTCGTCGAAGAACATGAACCCGCCGAAGTACCCGCCGTCGGCGATGCGCGCCGGCATCGAGGGCACGGTGGTGCTGATCATCGACGTCGACGCCAACGGCAACGTCACCAACGTCAGCGTCGAGACCTCGAGCCGCAACCGCGATCTCGACCGGGCCGCGATGCAGGCCGCGCGCACCTGGCGCTTCAACCCCGCCACCAAGGACGGACAGCCCGCGGCCGGCCGCGTCCGCGTGCCGGTGGAATTCAATCTCGGCGGCTGATCCGGTCGCCGCGGAGTCAGCGCTTCACCCGCTCCACCCCCCGCTCCATCCGATAAATCCAATCTTCAACATTCAAAGGTAAGCGTCATGCTGCAGGAATCTACCAACGCCCCTGTGTCCGGAGCCGCCGACAACGCTGCAGCGATGCAGCAGATGGGCTTTGCGGACATGATCCAGCACATGGATATCGTCGGCTGGGTGGTGCTGTGCACCCTTCTGGCGATGTCGGCCATGTCGATCTATTGGATCATCTTCAACTTCGTCAAGAATCTGCGCCTGAAGTCCAGCGCGGACCGCGTGGTCAACACGTTCTGGGAAACCCCGAACGCGCAGGACGCCATCCGCTACATGGAAGAACAGCCGGCCAGCGAGCCGTTCTCCAAGATCGCGCTGGACGCCGCCCAGGCCGCCGCGCACCACCAGCGCCATGAAGGCTCGCGCCTGGTCGAGTCGCTGAACCGCTCCGAGTTCGTGGACCGCGCCCTGCGCCAGGCCGTGACCCGCGAGTCGCTGCGACTGGAATCGGGCCTGACCCTGCTCGCCACCGTCGGTTCGACCGCGCCGTTCGTCGGTCTGCTGGGTACGGTGTGGGGCATCTACCGCGCCCTGATCCGCATCGGCGCCAGCGGCCAGGCCGACATGGGCGCGGTGGCCGGCCCGGTGGGCGAGGCGCTGATCATGACCGCGATCGGTCTGGGCGTCGCGATCCCGGCGGTGCTGGGCTTCAACTTCTTCACCCGCTCCAACCGCATCACCAACAACAAGCTCGACACCTTCGCGCACGACCTGCACGACTTCTTCGCCACGGGTTCGCGCGTGGGCGAAGCGCCGCAGGCCCAGCGCTGAGCGGCGACGCACTGACGGAGTCCGGATATGGCGTTCAGCTCTAACGAAGGCGGTGGCGGCAAGCCGATGGCGGCCATCAACGTCGTGCCCCTGGTCGACGTGATGCTGGTGCTGCTGATCATCTTCATGGTCACGGCGCCGCTGATGTCCCATCGCGTCCAGGTCGAGCTTCCCGAGGCCAACCTGGACGAGCGGCCCGAGGCCGGCCCGGCGCCGCCGCTCACCATCGCGGTGACGGAGTCGGGCGCCATCTACCTCAACGACCAACCGGTGAGCCTCGCCCAGCTGGAAAGCGCGTTGTCGGTGGAGGCGCAGAAGACGCCGCAGCCGCCGGTCAACGTGCGCGGCGACCGCACCACGAAGTATCGCGTCGTGAACGAGGTGGTCACCGTCGCGCAGGCCCAGGGCATGCGCAAGGTCGGCTTCGTCGCCACGACCGAAAGCAACTGACGGAGAATCCCCATGGCATTCAGTAGCGGTGACGGCGACGGCCCCATGGCCGACATCAACATCATTCCGCTCGCGGACGTGATGCTGGTGTTGCTGATCATCTTCATGGTGACCTCGCTGAAGACGTCGTACCCGATCGACATCGACCTGCCGCAGCGTTCGACCACGCCGCCGGACAACCCGGTCGAGCCGCCGGAGCCGATCCGCCTGCGCATCGACGGCGCCAACCAGGTGTTCTGGAACGACAGTCCGACGCCGGTCTCCGCGCTGCGCAACATGATGGAGGCCGAGGTCCAGCGCGATCCGACCAACCAGCCGACGCTGGAGATCGACGCCAGCCAGGATTCGGACTACGGCGTGCTGGCCAAGGTGCTGGCCGAGGCCAAGAACGCGCAGATGGTCAAGATCGGTTTCATCAAGAAGTAACCGCAACACCGGCCGGCGTCGCCTGCAGCGCGCCGGCCGTACAGCTGACCTTACCGACGCCATCCTCTGGGATGGCGTTTTTTTTTGTTTCACGATGACTCCAGCATCGCAATTCGCTGGACTACGCCAGGGTTAGATACAGAAGGTTTATCAACCACTTAGGCGAGTTCAACATATACCGGTGCTTTCCGAAACTTGACCCGGCTTCCGGTCGCGTGGCTCCCATGTGGCTCTTGGAATCCGCGGTTTCCGAGGAGTCATCATGGCAAGAATCAAACTCACCAAGTCCGCCGTCGATGCGGCGAAGCCCCAGGCGCAGGCCGTCGAACTGCGGGATACCGTGGTTCCCGGCTTCCTCTGCAAGATCACCCCGGCCGGCCGCAAGGTGTTCATGCTCCAGTACCGCACGAACGCCGGCGAGCGCCGCAAGCCCGCCCTGGGCCTGTACGGCGAACTGACCGTGGAACAGGCCCGCGTCATGGCGCAGGAGTGGCTGGCCGAGGTGCGCCGGGGTGGCGATCCGAGCGCCGCCAAGGCCGCCGCCCGCAAGGCACCGACCATGAAGGAGTATTGCACCACCTTCATGGAGGACTACTCCAAGCAGCGCAACAAGCCCAGCACCCAGCGCGGCTATCAGGGCGTCATCGACCGTTGCATCGTCCCGATCATGGGCAAGATGAAGGTGCAGGACGTGAAGCGCCCGGACGTGGCCGCGCTGATGAAGAAGCTGGCTCACAAGCCGGCCGAGGCCAACCGCACCTTCGGCGTGCTGCGCAAGATGTTCAATCTGGCCGAAGTTTGGGGGCTGCGCCCGGACGGGACGAATCCGTGCCGCCACGTCCCGATGTTCCCGCCCGGCAAGGAAACCCGGCTCATCGTGGACGATGAACTGGTGCGGATCTTCCGCCAGTTGGAGACGCTGGAGGCGGAAGGACTGGAGAACTACGTCATCCCTCTGGCGATCCGCTTGCAATTCGAGTTCGCCGCCCGCCGCTCCGAAATCTGCCCGCTCGAATGGGAGTGGATCGACCTGGAGAAGCGGCGCGTCGTCTGGCCCGACAGCAAGACCGGCGGCATTTCTAAGCCCATGAGCGAGGAAGCCTATCGGCTGCTGTCCACCGCGCCGCGCCGGGAGGGTTGCCCCTATGTCCTGCCGTCGCCCTACGACCCGACCCGGCACCTGACCTTTGGCGAGCACTACGGCGGCTGGAAGCGCGTGCTCAAGGCCGCCGGCGTGCCGCACGTCGGCACGCACGGCATCCGCCACCGATCGACCACCGACATTGCCAATTCAGGCGTGCCCACCAAGGTCGGCATGGCGCTGACGGGGCACAAGACCGTGGCGATGTTCATGCACTACGTCCACACCGAGGACAAGCCGGTGCGCGATGCGGCCGAACTGGTGGCCAGCCGGCGGCTGGCGATCACCGGGGCGCGCCAAACGGCGGAGGCACTGGCATGATCAAGCGCAGGACATCCATCACGTCACCCGGAGCGCCGACGGCGCTTCTGGGCGACATTCGGGCGCTGATCGAAGCGGCGCGCAAGCGTGCCGCTTCGGCGGTGAATAGCGAACTGACGATGCTCTACTGGCGCATCGGTCAGCGCATCCATACGCAGGTCTTGGAGGGCCGTCGGGCCGACTACGGCGAGGAAGTCGTGCTGACCTTGGCGGCGCAACTGGTGAGGGAATACGGCAGCAGCTTTTCGGTCAAGAATCTGCGCCGGATGGTGCAGTTCGCCGCAGCCTACCCGGACGAGCGAATTGTCGTATCACTGATACGACAATTGAGCTGGACACACTTCATCGCCCTGATTCCGCTGAAAGACCCGCTCCAGCGGGACTACTATGCGCAGATGGCGAGTGCCGAACGCTGGAGCGTGCGGACGCTGCGCGAGCGTATCGACTCGATGCTGTACGAGCGCACCGTGCTGTCCAAGAAGCCGGGCGAGACGATCGCGCAGGAACTGGCCACCCTGCGCGATGCACAGCGCATGTCGCCCGCGTTGGTCATGCGCGACCCGTACATCCTCGACTTTCTGGGGCTGCGCGATACTTGGCAGGAGGGCGACCTGGAGGCGGCCATCATCCGCGAGATGGAATCCTTCCTGCTAGAACTGGGTGCGGGCTTTTCCTTCCTCGCCCGGCAGAAGCGCATCCAGATCGACGACGAGGATTTCCACCTCGATCTGCTGTTCTACAACCGCAAGCTGCGGCGACTGGTGGCTGTGGAATTGAAGATCGGCGAGTTCAAGGCCGCCTTTAAAGGGCAGATGGAGCTTTACTTGCGCTGGCTGGACAAGCACGAACGGGAGCCGGAGGAAGCCTCGCCACTGGGCATCATCCTTTGCACCGGCAAGAAGCGCGAGCAGATCGAGTTGCTGGAACTGGACAAGTCGGGCATCCACGTTGCCGAGTACCTGACCGCATTGCCGCCGCGTGCACTGCTGGTGGAGCGATTGCAACGAGCAACGCAGAGGGCTCAACTACAGATCGAGCAACGGCAATCGAGCAGAACAGACTCTTGAATCCGGCGCTCTCGATCCCTAGCCCATTCCTCGTATTGATCTACGGAGGTATAACCTGAAAAGATGTCGCGATCGATGCCAGTACCCTCCAGTGCCGTTAGCCGCCGAATGGCTCGCACACGCGGAAAGGACAATCCGCGCGAGCGCGAATTGCGCTCGGCGTTGCATCGCCAAGGTCTAAGGTTCCGCATCCACTATGCAATTCCTGGCACGAAGAGAAGCATCGACATCGCATTCACCAAATGGCGCTTGGCGGTCTTCTGCGATGGATGCTTCTGGCACGGATGTCCCATCCACGCCACGACGCCCAAGACCAATCAGGAATGGTGGAAGGACAAGATCGCCACCAACAAAGCCCGCGACCTCGACACCGATTCAAGATTGACGAGCGCCGGATGGCAGGTACTTCGCATTTGGGAGCATGTCACCGTGGACGATGCTATTGCGCTGATACGCTCCCAATTGCAGCAGATCAGTGCACGTGAGCCTGCACGTGCCCAACGAGCGAACGAGCGATGACTTCCCCAAGCCGAACGGGCACGGCATTTCCGATCAGTCGCCCCATCTTGTTGAACTTGATCGGAGCGCCAGGCGGGGCGAATGCGTAGGACTCCGGGAACGTTTGAAGCATTGCCGCCTCTCGGAGCGAAATGGCGCGATCCTGCTCTGGATGCCCGAACCGTCCGTTGCCGTATCCAAAACATTGCGTGGTGATAGTCGGAGCGGGTCGATCCCATTCCATCCGTCCGTAGACGCTTGGATAGGTGGCGCCGGTATCCTTCCGATGACACGATGCCTGCAACTCTTCAGGCCAATCTCGCCACGTCCCTCCGGGGCGGGACACGCGAATCCTCGACAGGTTCAAAGGACTCAGAGAGGAAGCGGTGTGCAATTCGTCTTGGGGATCACGCTCGCCAGCCTTGATCGGGGGAAGTGAGCCGATAGTCTCGCGCACAGTCATCGTCCGAACCTGATCCTGCGAAAGTTCCAGACCATCGCTGCCAAGTCTCGACGCAAGCAGCACTAGACGCTTCCGAGTCTGCGGAATACCGATCGACGAGCATTCCACGACCTGCCACCACTTCTTGTAGCCGGAAAGGCTCTTGAGGAACTGTTGGAAGACCGGGTGATCCGCGAGTTGTGGGACATTCTCCATGGTCACCAGATCAGGCTTGACCTTCTTGACCAAACGGCCGAAGGAGGACACCAACGGCCACTGCGATTCATACTCGCTATTCCTTCCGCTACGGCTGTAGGTGGAGAACGGTTGGCATGGTGCACACCCCGCGAGCAATGTGAAGTCAGCGCCCTCATAGAAGGGCGCGATGTCGTCGGCTTTCAGCTTCCCGACATCGCACTCGATAAACGAGGCGGAATTGTTCGCCTCGAAGGGAAATTTGCAACTCGGGTCGATATCGATCCCTGCGGCTACCTGGATGCCGCCACGAACGAGGCCGTGAGTCAGGCCGCCCACACCGCAGAAGAGATCGACCCCCACGATTCGGGGCATATTCTTTTGGTTGCGACTCATGCAGGGCGCCTCTCCGGAAGGAGATATTCAAAGCTATCGATGTATCTGGTGAAGCAATCCACGACTTCTCTCAGGTAATTGACGGTTCTATCCTTCAGTTCGACGAGCCGTCCGACAGTGACATCTTCAGCGCACTGTGCGAACGAGATGGATCCGTGCGCGAGACGATTCCTCAGTTGCTTCACCAAAGCGAGCGGCCCCAGGTCGTCCCGGAAAGGTTGTTTGATGGCGCTATAGACGGGCTGACTCACGACCAATTGGAAGCCTAATCGCTTACTGAATGCTTCGATCTCGAAGTCGTCCCAATTGCCACCGCCTCCTTTTTCGATGTCGAAGGCGCTGATCGGCAATGAAGCCACCAGATGCTCGCAAAGGCGCAATGCACTCTCCAGTCGATTTTCCGGCGCCAATTCGACATGTGTGCGAGCAGTCACGCGCACCCACTCGCGCCTCATCGAATCGCTCAGGTCACCAGGTTTCCATTGCGCATTCTCTTTGGCAGCTTCAGAAACTGCTTCGATGCAGCGGGACATCGTTGCTTCGACAAGGTTGTACAACTGCAAGTACACGCTCGAATAGAGGATTCGTTGTTGTTGGGTGGTAATTGGATGTTCTGCGCCTGCGATCCGTGGCGGCCCTTCTTGGGCCTGGGCTTCCATGGTCGAAAGGAACTCCAGATACGCCTCGACTTCGGCCAACCGCTCTTGGAATCCGATGGCTAGGTTGCTGCTCATTCACTCACCCAGCAGTCGATTTCGCACGAAGCCTGTACGCTCCCGCAGGCGCGCGATGGCATTGGCACCGTCCGAACCAGTGACTTTCGTAAAGTCGTCACTGGTCAGCCACGGCGTTACGTCCTCAATGTCGCCGCCGACAAGGCCGGGGCGCTCGTCGAGAGCGAGGCGCGATCCCACGGCAATGGCTTCGAACCTAGCTCTGGGAGTGGCCTTTCCTTTTGGATTCCTGCGGAATCCATACGGGAACACCCGTTCGATGAAGTCGATGGCCTCCTGGAACCGCGCACGGTAACGATCGGTCAACGCCGGATCATTGGCTGCTTCGACATTCATCTTCTTGACATAGTTGAAGATGAACTCCGAGGGACGATCCTTGTACCCCTCCAATCCATCGCTATAGGCGAAGAAGCGAGCCACGAGTTCTTCATGCTCACGCTCGTCCAAATCCTTCTTGGATACAGGTGCGAGAGCAACGAACTTCGGAAGCACCGAGAGTTCGATGATGAGATCCATGAACGGGCCAGCAAGAGCACCACGGCGGACTTCTGCCATGTTGGCGATCTTGCTGCCCGTGTTGATCCGCTCGAACATGTCGAAGCGAGCCTGCTCATCGGCATGTTCGTTGAGCACGATGCCGCGTATCGAGCGATTGTTGATCTTCCTCTGACGGGATTCGGGAAGATCGGAGAACTTGAAGCCAGACAATGCCGTCAGGCTTTGCAGTTCACCGAGCCGAAGGTCGCCGAGTACGAACTCCTCGATCGATCGCAGTCGCTGCGAGCCATCCACGATCTCCAGCTTTCCATTCGGCATTTCCCAGAAGAAAAGGAATGGAATGGGAAGACCCAAGATCAGTGATTCGATGAAGCGCGATTTGCGATCGTGTTCCCAGGTGTATTCACGTTGATACGCAGGAACGACAAACTCGCCCTTGCTCATTTTGTTGGCCAAGAGTTCGACGGAATACTCCGTCAAATAGAACTCGATCCGCTTGGAAAGCTCGACGATCTGAGCTTCGGCTTGTGCGATCTCGCCCTCGGACTTGATGAGCACCAGTTCTTTCTGCTTTTTCATGTCTTCTCGTCCGGGTTCTGCTTGGCGCGCCGTCCCGATGCCTCTGCGGAGGGGTTCGTGTCATGCGTCATCCCCAATTCGACCAGTCGCCTCACGGCTTCAGGCCTTGTCGGTAGATCGTCCTGCTCTTTGCGCCAACTGTCGATGGCTTCGAGCAAAGTCGCCTGAAAGCGAGTTCCGACGAGGGTGCCCGTGGTCGTGGCGCGTGGTCTTGGCCTTGCATTCATGGGTAATTCGACCGCCATGGATGTTTTCATGTTAACACGATACCACAGTGTCGAACTTTCCACGAGGGCTACCGCAGAGCCTCATAGAGCCAACTAAGGCTTCTCGCCAATGGCGGTAGCAGCTCATCGTTGGGCAGGAAAGCTCCCCCCGCTGCATCTCCATGACTGCATGGGCGTCCCCGGCCAGAAAAATGGCCGGTCGCGCTGTCGTGCTTCGCATCGAGCCGCCTGCGGCGTCTCGCCCCTGACGGGCTTCCATCATGCCCTCGCTGCGCTCGGCTGACGCCTCCGGCCCGGCTTCCAGCTTCGGGCCTGCGCGCTTCGCTTGCCGTGCGGTCAGCACATAGCACATAGGGATGGCCGTTGCCATGTCCAGCCGTCTTCCCTGACCTCATCACCTTGTCCGCGACTGTAGCCCGCGTCCGTGTGCCGTCAAGGCGCGCAGGGCCGTGTCCTCGGCTGCGCCTGCGGGCCGCACCAACCCTGCGCTTGTTTCCTTGACGGCCCCCGTCCGCGCGCTCCTGACCGTCGCGGGCGATGAACTCAGGAAAGACGGTGGCAACAGGGCCAACCGGGTTCCTCGTGCCGACCGCACAGAACAGCCGAAAGGCTGGGCTCCGAATCTAGGAATCCGGTGTGCGGTTTGAACAGCAAACCCTCTTCGTCAGGAGAAAGACCATGCAACTCGCATCCCGTTTTGCTTCCCGTTCGCCGTCGCTGCGCAGCGACTACCCGCTGACCGATGACCAGATTCACCGCGTGGCCCCGTCCATCTTCGCGGAGGCCCCGCACGAAAGCCGTTCGCAGCGGTACGCCTATATCCCCACCGCCGCCGTGCTGGCCGAACTGCGCAAAGAGGGTTTTCAGCCGTTCATGGCGTGCCAAACCCGCGTGCGCGACGAAGGCAAGCGCGAACACACCAAGCACATGCTGCGCTTGCGCCACGCCAGCCAGATCAACGGCGCGGAAGCCAATGAAATCATCCTGCTGAACTCGCACGACGGCACCAGCAGCTACCAGATGCTGGCCGGCATGTTCCGGTTCGTGTGCAGCAATGGCCTTGTGTGCGGGGACACCGTGGCGGATGTGCGCGTGCCGCACAAAGGCGACGTGGCAGGTTCCGTCATCGAAGGCGCTTACGAAGTCTTGCAGGGCTTCGAGCGGGTGAAGGAATCCCGCGATGCCATGCGCGCGATCACGCTGGATGAAGGCGAAGCCGAAGTGTTCGCCCGCGCCGCGCTGGCCCTCAAGTACGACCCCACCGGCAACAAGCCCGCGCCCATCACCGAATCGCAAATCCTGATGCCGCGCCGGTTCGACGACCGCCGCCCGGACTTGTGGAGCGTGTTCAACCGCACCCAAGAAAACCTGACCAAAGGCGGATTGCATGGCCGCAGCGCCAATGGTCGCCGCCAGAAAACCCGCCCGGTGCAGGGCATTGATTCCGATGTGCGCCTGAACCGCGCCCTCTGGATGCTGGCCGATGGCCTGCGCCAGTTGAAAGCCTGAATCCCCACGCGGCAGGGGCAGGCAGCAGCCCTTGCCGCTTCTTTTGCTGCTGCATCCCTCACCGCAAGGAGTTATCACCATGAACGCCATCCCCCAAAGCGAAGCCCGCGCCATCCAAGTCCCCGCGCTGGAAACTGCCGACCCGACCAAGAACCTGATTCTGGTTCCGCTGTCGCGGCTGGTGTCGCGCCCGACTGGTCGCAACGTGCGCAAGACCCCACGCATGTCCATCCCCGAGCTGGCCGCGAGCATCCAGCGTGTCGGCCTGCTGCAAAACCTCATCGTCATAACCACCGCCGATGGCGAGCATTACGAAGTGGTGGCCGGTGGCCGTCGTCTTGCCGCGTTGAAGCTGCTGGCGAAGAAGCACCGCATCAGCAAAGAATGGGAAGTGCCTTGCCTGCTGGTGGCCGATGGCACCGCCCGCACGGCCAGCCTCACCGAGAACGTGCAGCGCGAAGCCATGCACCCGGCAGACCAGTTTGAAGCCTTTGCCGCGCTGGTGGCCGAAGGCCGGCCCATCGAGGACATTGCCGCCGACTTCGGCGTGTCCCCGCTGGTGGTGCAGCGCCGTCTCAAACTCGCCAACGTCTCGCCGCGCCTGCTGGCCGACTACCGGGGCGGAGCCGTCACGCTGGAACAGTTGATGGCCCTGACCATCACCGACGACCACGCCGCGCAGGAAAGCGCGTTCTACGGCGCGCCCGAATGGCAGCGTGGCGCGTCCCCGCTGCGCGAACGCCTGACCGAGCGCGAAATCGACGCTTCGCATCCGCTGGTGCGCTTTGCCGGTCTGGACGCCTACACGGCGGCGGGCGGCGGCATCCGCCGCGACCTGTTCGCCGAAGGCGATGCCGGAACCTACCTGACCGACGCCGCGCTGCTGGAAACGCTGGTGCGCAGCAAGCTGGATGCGCTGGCCGGGGACGTGCGCGCCGAGGGTTGGGCGTGGGTCGAAGCCGTGCCGCATATGAGCTACGCCGAGCGGCAGGCGTTCCAGAACGCGCCGCGCCAGCGCCGCGAACCGAAGACCGAAGCGCTGGAACCGCGCCGCGAACAGGTTGCCGGGGAACTGCAAGCCGTGGAGGAAGCCTTGCAGGGCTACGCCCCGGATGTGCGCGCCGTGGCCGGTGCCATCGTCACCCTCGACCGCAGCGGCGAAGCCGTGATTCATTGCGGGCTGCTGCGCGAGGCAGAAGCCAAGGCGCTGCGCACGCTGGAACGCTTGCAGCAGGGTTTCGGCAGCGCGGAAGGCGAAGCAGGGAACGACGACGAAGGCGAGGACACCGAGCAGCCCAAGGCCGCGACGCTGGTGCATGGCATGGTGCGGAGCGTCTTGCAGGACAACCACTACGGCCACGACTTGCCGCTGGGCGTGAGCCTGAAAGTGCAAGACCGGCTGGAAGGCATGGCCCCGGACTGGCCGGAATCGCCCGCCGCCGTGGCGCTGCGTGAACTGCAACAGGTGGCGGGTGAAGCCTTGCCGGAGGACAGCGCCGAACTGTTCGCCGCGCTGCTGGCGAAGCCGCAGGATGAACTGGTGCGCCTGTTGGCCGTGTGCGTGGCGTCCACGGTGGACGTGGTGACGCCCCGCGCTATGGCACAGCAGCCGGGCGCGGAACTGGCGCAGGCCGTGAGGCTGGACATGGCGGCATGGTGGAAGCCGACCGCAGACGGCTACTTCCAGCATGTACCGAAGGCCGCGATTCTGGAAGCCGTTGAGCAGTACGCCCCCGCGCACATCACCCGGCTGGCGAAGTTGAAGAAAGGCGACATTGCCAGCGAAGCCGAACGGCTGGCGAACGGTACGAGCTGGATGCCTGCTATCTTCAAGGCTGAAACGTCGGAAACCATGCGGGAGCAAGACAACGCCCCGGCGGATGCCGAAGCAATGGCGGATGAACTCACGCAGGCGCTGGCCGCTTGAACTTTGCGGAAGGTAAGCGCCTCGGCCACAACCGGGGCGCTTCGCTTTGTGCGATTCATCAAGGCGCAGGAATAACGCGGTCAGCAAGCACAGCGCCCAGGCCGTTCCGTCCTGGGCGCTGTGAAAAGCAAGTCCGGGCGCGTCGGTGTCCGCGCCCGGATTTAAAACTAGTTATTGCTGAGAATTCGGAGTGTCAGATTGCGCATTCTTTGAAGAATGATCCTCTTGTTCTCTTTGCCACCGACGACGCATCCGATTCGCTTCTCGACGCTCATGCAGCCTATCAAAACCGCTAAACACATCTACCTTTGTGCGCTTTTGCCCTTTGGCAACCGGACTCCAGTTTTCCTCAATTTTCTTGATGTGTTTGGCGATCTCAACCAATGGCTCATCTCCGAGACGACTGACTCCCTCATGGTCGAGCATACTTAAGGTATATGAATTTTTCTGACGCTGTTGGCTGGATGCATCACGCTTCCAGCTAATGTCAACTTCGTAGGTCTTGCCCTTCAGTTTTCCGAATTCAGACAAATAACTCACCATGCCTTGACCGGGTTTGAGGACACTTATTTTCTGGAATGGGATTTCGACCCGGTCTCCGCGTGCCTCCCCATTTTCTAGTGGAGGATCGAAGGCGATAGAAATGTCATATGCTGTCGCATTTCCGGTATTGTCGATGTGAATATCAAAATGCCGCATTGACCACCGATTGGGAGTGAGTGTCACGACGACATGTGGTTGAGCTGCGGCTTCAGCCATCCTTGTCGTTTCATGCGCAAGAGTCTTGGTTACGCGCCATAGAAAAAAAGTTGCGACAGCGGTAACTATCGTTCCTAGGACACCGCCAACGGCAATAACAGTATTAACCCAAGAGGGCATGCCTTCCATAAGATATCCCATAAATTATCCGGTGGCGTATCGCTTCGTGGCAGTTTAGCGTGACCCACTAAAAATTATGAGCGTGTCGGCGCAATGCCCGCCGGGCTTTCAGGCTGCGCCCCGAGCCGTCTTTGCCGCCACGGCCATTCGGCTTCAATCCCTCGCGCCTTCGCGCCTGCGGCGCTGCGCGCTGCGCTTGCGGTGAAGGCAGCGCCCCGCCGCAATGATCGGGGCTTGTGGGCCTACGCCCCGGCTTGCTGCCGCAGGTTGCACGAAAGCGTGCCGTCCTCGACCCTGGCAGTTCGTCGCATGTACGTCACGAAGGACGGTTCACCGACACGCCGCCCGGCCTTGCAATGGAGCTTCCACGCCACGCCTCAAGCAAGCGGCCGCCTGCTACGTCAGGGACGCTTTCACCTTGTCGTTGGGTGTTGTCCTTGCCCGTGCCAGGGCGCAAGCCGGTGAAGCCGTCACGCGGGAAGCCGAGTCAGCCATGTTCCTTTCGGAGCGAGTCGGCCCAAGGCGTCCTGTCTGTTTGTGAATCCTGGCGGTGGCCGGGCTTCTATGGCTGCAACCTTCCAGCGAAAACAATTTCCCCTGCGCTACGCGCATTCCTCGCGGGACAAATTCTTTTCGCTTCTAGGCGCTCCACTGCGTTGCGCCCGCAAGCGGTGCAGCCAGCCCATCCCCCGCCGGTCGGATCACAACAGGACGCGATGGGCGCGAACCCTGTTCAACCGAAAGAAGGAAATTCATCATGGCAAACATCGGCACCTTCACCGCAGAGAAAGACGGCTTCACCGGCACGTTCCGCACCCTGACCCTGAACGTCAAGGTCAAATTGATTCCCAACGACAAGGGCGACACCGAGAACGCCCCCGACTTCCGCCTTCAGGCGGCCGGCCACGACATCGGCGCAGCGTGGAAGAAGACCAGCGAAGCCGGGCGGCCCTACGTGTCCGTATCCCTCGACGATCCTTCGTTCCCGGCGACGGTCTATGCCCGCCTGATCGAGAACGAGGACGGCACGCACGACCTGATCTGGTCGCGCAGCAAGCCCAAAGCGGCCTGACGGCCTCCACGAAGCCCCGTCCACACTGCGGCGGGGCTTTCCTACGACGGAACGTCCGGCGGTTTGGGCTCACCCTGGACAACCTCAATTGTCATGGACATTGAGATTTGAGGTACACCTCCCGGCGATGGCGGCGACTGAATATCGTGCGCAGGGAAGAAGGTCGCTATATCGCGGTAGATAGCATCGATCAACTTAAACAGAGCGACGAACGACATCGTAAGACCGCGGAGTCTCATGCCGTCACCATCGTCCGATAGCGTCACGAGGATCGGGCCATCGCCGGTTTGGCCTGCGGCGATCTGAGAGTGCATGTGTTCCTGTTGCCTACGAAAATCGTTTAGGGACTGCCGCTCGTTATATAACGCGAGAACAAATGCCGATGGCATTTCTCCTTTGTCTGACAAAGCCCGGATGCACGCTACCGCTTTTTCAAGCGATGTGATGCAGTCTTCCATAGCAAATGCGAAGTCGAACACAGGCAAAAGTCGGCCTTTTGCCATCTCGGCAGAAGATCGTTGGCCTTCACTTATCTGCGCAAGTATTAACGACCGCGCATCATTGTAGTGGCGGGCCGTCTTGACAAGACAATGCACCAACCAGGAGCGCCACTTTCTTTTCTCGACTGAAACATCTGGCTCGGGCATAAATATGCTTATAAGCATGGCATGCGAGCGAAGACCTTCAATGTTCTGATGAAGCGGCGGCATGCCGCAATGTGTTGGTATGGCCATTGGGTGTTTTAACGGCCAGTTAGGCCGCGATCATGAGTTCTCTATCTTCGATGCTGCAACGATTTCCTTCAGTTCCCGCTGGACTTGAGCAAGGAGCTGATCGGCGTTGAGCGGGTCGCGTCCTACATATGCCAGCGTCAGCAGCGTGAGGGGATGCACTTCCATGACTTCGCACAGTTCGGCCAGCTTGTGGATGGTCGGGCTTTTCAGGTCGCGTTCCAGCGTGCTCATGTAGGTGCGACTGGACACGTCGGAGAACGCTTCCTGGCTCAAGCCACGCGCCTTCCTAACTGTCCGTATCGCCGCTGCCAATGAGTGTTTCGCCGTCGCCAACTTGGTTCCCCCGCAAAAACCAAGATGACAGCCCATTGCGTACCATAGGGCTACAATCTAAAGTGTTCATTCCGGCGGGCCAGCCCGCTTCCGTGCTTTTAAGGAAATCCGCATCGGCGGCTTTCCACAGAACCGGGGAACCGCATCCGTGTCTTTCCTGCCCCGCGCAATTCCGCTTCCGCGTTTCCGTGCATATACGGATTCGATGGCTTGCGCTTTCGTGCTTCCACACGAAAGCACGCATCCGCTTTGGCGCTTCCGCGTCTTGTCGGGAAAACGGCTTCGTGCATCCCCGCTTTCGTGGGAATCCCGGCCATGAACCCGCCGCTCATTACCGCCGAACAGCGCGTGCAGCTACTCGCCGTAGGCGAGGTACGCACTGCCGGCCGGCGCATCGACCCGTTGCCGGCGGTGCGCCTGTTCACTCCCGACGCGCACGCCATCTGGCTGCTGGCCGCGCTTGACCCGGACGACGGCGATACGGCCTGGGGACTGATCGACCTGGGTATCGGCCTGCCGACGTTGGGGACGGTAAAGCTGTCCGATCTGGCATCCATCGTCGGGCCGCGCCAGCAGCCGGTGATGCGTGATCTCTACTTTCTGGCAGAGCGCCCGCTGTCGGAGTACGCCCGACGGGCGCAGGAGAACGGCTCGATCACGGATTGAGCGGCCACGAAGACAGAGAAAGCCGAGCCAAGGCGAGCACATTGTGACTATTTCGGTCTTGGTCAAGACCGAATAGATCTTGCTCGGCTTTATTGCACGAAATCGGTGCGTGCCTGACCGAAACAGACATGATCTTTGGCGCGGGTTTCGGCACGGTGCCTGATGCTGACGCCAGATTTTCTGGCGTTTCAGCCGTCGCATCGAGACGATTTTCGCAATGCTTCGGAGCCAATCGGTCTTGACACCTGCCACATCAGTTCACCCCGACCCGATGACAGCTTGATGGCGATTCGATAGCTCCGTACGGCGAAATCCGTGGCGACGTTCCTGCTACACGGGAGGTTGCGTCATGGCCGAAGCGAGCGCCGAGCATTGGTATCCCACCGCCGCCTATCTCTACACACTGCACCTCGACGGCCCGGCACTGGCCTGGGAGTACCTGCGACGGAATCCCGATTACCGCCGCGACTGGCTGCGCCGTCGTCGCCGGCCGGACGCGGCGCAGGCTTGGGGCCTGCGCCTGCTGGAAGATCCCGCCCTGGATGCGCGGGACGCGCATCCGGCCTGGTTCCCCGATCACGATGCCGTGGTGCAGCTTCTTCCCGATGCCGATCCACCGCCCGAAGCCGCTGTCTTCGAATTCTGGCGCGTGCCTGGCCGCAAGCAACTGATCCACGATGGCAAGCGCTTGGTGCTGGTGTCGCACTGGCCCGGCTGCTGCCTGCGACTCGTCCTCGCACCGGGCCTGGAGGATGGCATGGCCTACCTCTACGCCATCCGCGCCTGCGCTGCGCCGTGCGCACGCTATCGTGCGCTGGCCGCTGGGCTGGATGCGCTGTCCGCCGCGACCGAGGCCACGCCTGCAGCGGCGGCCCGCTCACGGCCCACGCCTGCCGCGGTACTGGAACTGCACACCTTGCAGGCGCTCGACGCGACCCTCGCGGGCGCGTCCTTGCGCGAGGTGGCCGAAGGGCTGTTCGGCGCCGATGCCGTCGTGGCCAACTGGCACGCCGACAGCGCCTTGCGTGCCCGCGTGCGGCGGTTGGTGCGCCGGGGCTATGCGCTGATGCGTGGCGGCTACCGCCGCTTGGCACAGCTTCCGCCACCGCTGTACTAAAGGGGGGGGACGTTTCGCGTCTCCTGCAAATCGTCCCTTAGCAGGAATCCTTGCTTTCTCGAAAGTGCCTCTATCCGGCCGCGTGGTGTGGCCGGGCTTGATGGAGGTACATCCCATGCGACCCGCTCCCTTGCGGCCTGCCGCCGCTGCTGTCGCTGCGCCCGTGCAGCCCCAACGCTACCTGACCAACGACGAAGCCGCCGAATACCTGCGGCTGTCGCCGCGCACGCTGGAGAAACAGCGCGTGATCGGCGGCGGCCCGAAGTTCCGCAAGTTCGGCCGCCGCGTCATGTACTCGGTGGCCGACCTCGATGCCTGGGCCGACCAGCGCAGCTATGAGGCCACGTCCGACCCGGAATATGCCGAACGCCACGCGGGCGACTACCGTGATGGCCGCTGATCGCAGGCTCGCCGGTGGCCGTCGTCATGTCCAGCCCACGGCAAGAGCGCGAACAGCTCGACCTGTTCCGCGCCTTGCCCGGCGACATGGCGCCGCGCGACAGCCAGGACTTGATGGCGTATCCGTTCTTCTCGCTCGGGAAGTCCAAGCGGGTCAAGCCCATCGACTTCCGCGCGGGCAACGTGACGATTCGCGTGGAGGGCACGCAGGAGCACGGCATCGCCACAATTTGGGATGCGGACGTGCTGATCTGGGCGGCTTCGCAGATCGTGGAGGCGAAGGACGCGGGCCTGCGGCCGTCGCGGCTGATGCGCGCCACCCCCTACGAGATCCTGCGCTTCATCGGGCGCGGTACGTCGCTGCGCGACTACCAGCGCCTGAAAGCGGCGCTCGACCGGCTGCAATCGACCACGGTGGCCACGTCCATCCGCGAAACCACGGGAAGGCGTTTGCACCGCTTCTCGTGGATCAACGAGTGGAAGGAACTGGCCGATGCCAGCGGCACGCCGCTGGGCATCGAGTTGATCCTGCCGGACTGGTTCTATGCGGGCGTGCTCGACGCTGCCCTGGTGCTGACCATCGACCCGGCGTATTTCCGGCTGACCGGCGGCATCGAGCGGTGGCTGTACCGCCTGGTGCGCAAGCATGGCGGCAAGCAGGAATACGGCTGGCAGTTCGACTTCCGCTACCTGCACCAGAAGTCCGGCAGCACCGCCAAGCCCTACGACTTTGCCTGCGACCTGCGCACGCTTGTCGCGCGGCAGTCGCTGCCCGGCTACGTCCTGGGCATCGAGCGGATGCCGGACAACGGTATGGAACTGCTGACCTTCCGGCCCGTGCCGCAGACGGCACGGGGATAACTCCGGGAAAGCCTGTGGATGGAGTCGTGCTATCAGGCGTGCGGGGTATCGTGCTATCAGGCGTGGGACTATCGTGCTATCAGGCGTGCCGATCGGCCGCAAACCCGCGCCAGCACTGGGTCTCCTCGCCCTCTAACTTCCCTAACTTCATTTCTCTAACTTTTAGTAGGGAAACGCCACTGCGGTGGACAACCACCACGCGGCCACAAACGCGGCAGCAACAGCCCGGCTCTCCAGCATGGAGGGCCAGGCCATGATCTTCGCGTTTCTCAACCAGAAAGGCGGCGTCGGCAAGACCACGCTCGCCACCCACATCGCCGGCGAGCTGGCGCTGCGTGGTCTGCACGTCGTCCTGCTGGACGCCGACCCGCAGGGTTCATCGCTGGACTGGACGCAGCGCAGAAGCCAGCAAGGTTTGCCACGGTTGTTCAGCGCCGTGGGCCTCGCGCGCGAGACACTGCACCAGGAAGCGCCGGAGCTGGCCCGCCGCGCCGATCACGTCATCATCGACGGCCCGCCGCGCATCGCCGCCCTGGCGCGCTCCGCGCTGCTGGCGGCCGAGCGCGTGCTGATTCCTGTGCAGCCCAGCCCGTATGACCTGTGGGCCAGCGCCGAGATGGTCGCGCTGATCCGCGAAGCGCACGTATTCCGGCCTGCGCTGCGCGCGGCCTTCGTCATCAACCGGCGCGTCAGCACCACCATCATCGGCCGCGAAGCGCGGCAATCGCTGGCCGAACAGCCGCTGCCGGCACTGCGCGCCGAGGTGCGCCAGCGCATCGTCTTCGCCGACAGCGTGGCCGCTGGTCGGCTCGCCCGCGAGACGGCGCCCGACAGCGCCGCCGCACGCGAGATCGCCGTGCTCACCGATGAACTGCTGCGGTGGCCGACATGAGCGGCCCGCGCAGCAAGCGCGTCGGCATCGGCGTACGTCCACCCGCGAATCCGCACGCCGAGGCATGGATTCGCCAGGGCGATGCCGATGCGCTCAACAAAGGCGACCTTTACACGGCCCGCCTGACGCTCGACGTGACGCCCGCGCTGCGCGCGCGCATCAAGATCGCGGCCTTCGGCCGGGGCGTGACCGTGGCCGAACTGCTGCGCGGCCTGCTGGAGCGGGAGTTTCCAGAGCACCGCAGGGAGAACACGCCATGAACGCATCCGCTTTGCCTGCTGCGACCGCGCCCACGGCTGCGCCGCCGCCCGCGCTTTCGACACTCGCCGGCCAGGCCGGCAACGTGCCGCTGACGCGCGTGGCGCTGGCCTACATCGAACATCGCTTCAAGCTCTACCTGCGCTTCGGCGAACCGGCGCGCATGCTGCGGCTCGACCGCTGGCGGCGCTGCGCGGTGTTCCTGCCGCGTGCAATGTTCTGCCGCGTGCGCTGGGAAGCAAACGACTACGGCACGATCCGTTGGCAGCTCAAGGTGATGCAAGCCGCCACGCCACTGGACGACATGCAGCGCATCCCCGGTGTGCAGCCGGGCGCACGCCTGCTGCTGCACGCCGAAGGCGAAAACGCGGTGCGTGTCGTGCTGGAACGCATCGACAACATCGACGCGCAGGGTATCGCCGCCATCGACGTGTCGCCCGCGTACTGGCGCACGCTGGGCAACCGTCTGGCGGCCCGCCTGGCGCTGCCCGAATACACCGCCGAGCGGCACGCCGCCTGGCTGGCCGGGAGGGCGCTGCCATGACGGCCCGCTCCAACACCACATGCACGCACGAACCCGCGCCGCATCCTCGCTCGCGCCTGCGCGTTCGCATCGTGCTGGCGGGCTTCTCCGCTGTCGGCTTCGCTGCGCTGGCCTGGGCAGCTTTCGTGTCGCCGCTGCCGCGTCTGACCTACAACCCGTCCGACAGCGTGGCGGTCGGTTGGTATCGCATTGAACCGTTCGACCCGCGCACCGCCTCGCTGCCACGTCCGCTGTCCGTGGACAGCATCGTGCTGGTGCCGTTGCCCGACAGGGCCGCCATGCTGGCTGCGCAGCGCGGCTACCTGCCGACGCGCGTGCCGCTGCTCAAACGTGTGGGCGCGGTCGCGCCGCAACACGTTTGCATCGTCGCCGGGCAGGTACGCATCGACGGCGTGCCTGCGGCCGCCGTGCTGCCTGCCGACCGGCTGGGCCGGCCGCTGCCATCCTTGCAGCTCTGCCGCCGCCTTGAACCGGGCGAGCTGTTCCTGTTAAGCGTGACCAATCCGGCGTCGTTTGACAGCCGCTATTTCGGCCCGGTCAGCGCATCCGCCGTGATCGGCATCGCGCACCCGGTCTGGCTGGAGACACGCCCATGATGGCCGCCGATTCGCTGCACGTCGCCGTGCCTCTCATCGTGCCATCGAGCATGTCGTTCCAGTGGCTGCTGCCGTGTCGTCGCGCGTGCAGCGCGGGCGCATTCGCGCCGCGCTTCGCGCAACATCCGGCGCAGCCATCCAGCGTGCAGGCGTCTTTCCTCGAACGCGCCCGGCCTGCGGCCATTGGCGCGTTCGCCGGTGCGCTGGCTGCAAGCAGCTCAGCGCCGCCGGGCCGCCGATGCCCGGAGCGACAGCGAGGGGTAAAGGCGGAAGGCAAGACAAAAGGACGCGGCACCGGGCCGCGTCGAAAGCCAGTCTGCACATGGGGGTGGCGCGGCACGGAGCGGCTTTGCCGCCGTGCCGCGTTCGGCGCGAAGGTCGCGCCAATGCAGGCATGTCCGCGTGCTTCGCACGACAGGACACGCCAGAGCTTGCAGGGAGCGCAGCCATGACCGACCGCCGCGACGACGATTTCCGCGTGCGCCCCAGCGCCCCGAAGAACCGGGGCAAGGGCCAGGGGCAGAGCTTCGTTTCCAAGGTGCTCAAACAGGCGGGCAAAGCCAGCAGCGGCAAGTCCACGGTGCGCCGTCCGGCATCGGCGAGTGGCACCGGCCAGCGGCCCGGCTCGCGCCTGGGGCGCGGCCACACGGCAGCACGCTTCGCCGGGGCGAAGCTGACGCCTATGTCGCGGCGCGCGACCATCAAGACGCTGCTGGTGAACCACCAGCGGGCCAGCCCGCAGTCGCTCGCCAAGCACCTGCGCTACATCGAGCGCGACGGCGTGGGCCGCGACGGCGAGCCGGGCCAAGCCTACGGGCCGCAGACAGACGTGGCCGATCTCGACGCCTTCAAGGAACGCTGCGCCGACGACCGGCACCATTTCCGCTTCATCCTCTCGCCCGAGGATGGCGCGGAGCTGGAAGACCTGCGCACCTACACGCGGCACCTCATGGGCCGCATGGAGGCCGACCTGGGTACGGGCCTCGATTGGGTGGCCGTGAACCACTGGAACACCGACAACCCGCACACGCACATCGTCGTGCGCGGGCGCGACGACACCGGCAAAGACCTCATCATCGCGGGCGACTACATCGCCGATGGCTTCCGCTATCGCGCCGCCGAGCTGGCGACCGAATGGCTGGGGCCGCGCACCGAACTGGAGATCCAGCAGACCTTGCAGCGTGAGGTGGAGCAAGAGCGGTGGACGAGCCTGGATCGCACCCTCAAGCGTGAGATAGGCGAGGCCGGCGGCGATGGCCTGGTGCGCGTCGAAAGGTTCAACGCCCCCCGCTTGCAGCGCCAACGCCTGATGCTAATCGGCCGCCTGCAACACTTGCAGCGCCTGGGCCTGGCCGACGAGACGCAGCCCGGCACCTGGGCCATCCATGCCGATGCGGAAAAGACATTGCGCGCGCTGGGCGAGCGCGGCGACATCATCCGCACCGTGCAGCGGGCCATGCGCGGCGAGCCGCGCGAGCTGGCCGTGTTCGAGCCGGGGGACGATGGCCGAACCATCCTCGGCCGTGTGGCCGCGAAGGGGCTGGCCGACGAGCTGCGCGACCGGGGCTATCTGGTCATCGACGGGGTGGACGGCAAGGCCCATTACGTCGCGCTCAACGCCCGCGACGAGCTGGCGAACTACCCGAGCGGCGCCGTGGTGGAGGTGAAAGGCTCGGCCGACGTGCGCGCAGCCGACAAGAACATCGCCGCGCTGGCGAGCGATGGCCTGTACCGCACTGACCATCACCTGGCGATCGGGCAGGGCCG
Organism: Luteimonas huabeiensis HB2; assembly: GCF_000559025.1. Classification (GTDB taxonomy): domain Bacteria; phylum Pseudomonadota; class Gammaproteobacteria; order Xanthomonadales; family Xanthomonadaceae; genus Luteimonas; species Luteimonas huabeiensis. Next base: position 50,287 of record NZ_JAAN01000047.1, read on the forward strand.
GGCCAAGGCCGGACGCGACCCGCAAGAAGTCGTCGCCGCCCACATCCGCCGGCTGGAGGCCCTGCGTCGGGCCGGCATTGTGGAGCGCGTTGCCGAAGGGCTATGGAAGGTGCCGGACGACCTGGCCGAGCGTGGCCGCCAGTACGACGCGCAGCGCCTGGGCGGCGTGGCCGTGGAGCTGAAATCGCACTTGCCCATCGAGCGGCAGGCCCGCGTGATCGGGGCCACGTGGCTCGACCAGCAGTTGATCGGCGGCGGCTCGGGCCTGGGCGACCTGGGCTTTGGTGGCGAGGCCAAACAGGCCATGCAACAGCGCGCCGACTTCCTGGCCGAACAGGGGCTGGCCGAGCGGCGCGGGCAGCGCGTGATCCTGGCGCGCAACCTGCTGGGCACACTGCGCAACCGGGAACTGGCACAGGCCGCGAAGGGCATTGCCGCTGAAACCGGCCTGGAGCATCGCCCGGTGGCCGACGGGCAGCGCGTGGCTGGCATCTACCGGCGCAGCGTCATGCTCGCCAGCGGGCGCTACGCGATGCTGGACGACGGCATGGGATTCAGCTTGGTGCCGTGGCGGCCGGTGATCGAGCAGCGGCTGGGGCAGCATATCGCCGCCGTGGTGCGCGGTGGCGGCGTATCTTGGGAGCTTGGACGGCAGCGCGGGCCAAGTATTTCTTGAGACCCTTCATCTACTTGTCGAACGGCCGAGCGCCTTCATCAGCCCCGGCTTCTGGCTCGCAAAGGTGCCATAGAAGACCTCATTACCGATGAGCGTGATCGGAGCCACGCGCACGCCGGTTCGTGACTTGGCTTCCGCAGAAATCTTCGGGTCGGTCAGGTCGCGTTCTTCAAACACGATGCTCTGCTGGGACAGCCACTCCTTCAGCACCCGACAGTCCGGGCAGGCTGGAGTGCTATAGATGATGATGCGCGGGGTGCTGGCTTGGTTCATGGTCGTGCCTTCACTTTCCCCGAGCGGCAAGCCAGCTCTTCATCATGGCGATCTCTCCTTCCTGCGCAGAGATAACCTCCTGAGCCAACTCGCGGACCTCCGGGTCCTTGCCGTACTGCAACGCCACCTTGGCCATGTCGATCTCGCCCTGGTGATGCGGGATCATGCCGCGCATAAAGTCCACATCGGCATCGCCGCTGAAGTCAATCATCATGTCGGCGTGCATGCGGTCATTGCCGGCACGGTAGGCGGTCGTCGAGGCGTCGCCCGAGCTGCCGGTCGCCGCCTGTTGGCCGCGTTCTCCAAGCCACTTATTCATCATGGCGATCTCGCCTTCCTGCGCAGAGATAACCTCCTCAGCCAACTTGCGGACCTCCGGGTCCTTGCCGTACTGCAACGCCACCTTGGCCATGTCGATCGCGCCCTGGTGGTGCGGGATCATGCCGCGCATGAAATCGACGTCGGCGTTGCCAGTGAACTGCGCTCCCATCCCCGCGTGCATCTGGTCGTTCACGGCGCGATACGCGGTCGTGGAAGGGCTGTCATTGGCCGAGGCGCTGGAGGGCATCGCGTGCCCTTGGTGATCTCCGCTCGCATTGGCCTGCATCACTTCACCCGACGGGACCACCTTCTTCTGAACGGCCATCAGGCCGATGGCGACCACGACGGCGCCCGCAATGAACAACAGGCTGAACTTGTTGACTCTCATGAAAAACTCCTTGAATGAGATTGATGGAGTCACTGTAGGGCTTCCCATTGTTGGAAGGTCAAGCCCCTCATTTCGCCGTTGATGCCGATGAAGACCCTCGGCGCAAGATCCAGTCCTTCACTTCCGCCGCCTACGACAACGCGCTGTCGAAGCTGCAGCGGTGGAAGCAGGTGATGTAGCGCCTGAGGCGACCGCTAGATGGAACACCTCCCGCATCGGCCCGATCAGCCCGGACCTAGCCGCACCGGCTTTCGCGCGGTCTGCCACAGCAGCGGCACCAAGATCAGCGCCAGGGCCGGGAAGATCATCCAGTTGACCGCCTGCCAGCCCGAGCTGTGCAGGATCGATCCCGCGAGGAACGACACGGCCGCCGTGGCGGCGAAGACGAAGAAATCGTTCATGCCCTGCGCCTTGCTGCGCTCGGCCGGGGTGTGGCAATCGGTGACCACCGCCGTCGCGCCGATGAAGCTGAAGTTCCAGCCGATGCCCAGCAGCGCCAGCGAGCCCCAGAAGTGGGACAGGCCGAGCCCGCCCAGGGCCACCACCCCGGAGGCGGCGAGCAGCACCATGCCCACGGCGGTCACGCGCTCCTTGCCGTAGCGCACCATCAGCCGCCCAGTGAAGAAGCTCGGCCCGAACATCGCCAGCAGGTGCCACTGGATGCCCAGGGCGGCGTTGTCCACCGAATGCCCGTGGTTGACCATCGCCACCGGCGCGGCGGTCATCACGAACGCCATCACCCCATAGGACACCACGCCCGCGGCCACGGCCAGCGCGTAGCGCGGCATCGCCAGGAGCTGCAGCACCGTGCGGCCGCTGTCGGCGGCGGCTTCGGCCGGGGTCTGGCGCGGCGTGCGCAGCATCAGCAAGATCGGCAGGGCGATCAGCGGCAGCAGCGCCTGGCTGAGGAAGCTGCCGACGTAGGGCGTGCCCGCTACCGCGTCGCGCGTGAAGATCACCAACTGCGGCCCGATGATGGCACCCGCGAGACCCCCCACCATTACCCAGGAAATCGCCTTGGCCTTGAGCGCGTCCTCGGCGGTGTCGGCGGCTGCGAAGCGGTAGCTCTGCACATACGCGCCGTAGAAGCCCGCCAGGAAGGTGCCGGCGCAGAAGATCCAGAACGAGGCCAGCATGATGCCCAGCGCGGCGATCAGGCCCGAGGCCACGCCGAAGCCGACCCCGACCACGTATCCGTTGCGGCGGCCATGGCGCCGCATGATGAACGCCGCAGGCAAGGTGCCGATGGCAAGACCCAGGCCGAACAGGCTCACGGGCAAGGTGATCCAGGCCGAGTCCTTGGCAAGCTGCTGGCCGACCAGCCCGCCCAGCGACATCACGATGGGCGCGCTGGCGCCACCGAGCGCCTGCGCGGCGGTGAGAACGCCGATGTTTCGGCGCGTGATGCTCTGGTCGGTCATGGGCGGTCTTTCTTGTTCGTTTGTCTGGCCGGAAATATTACACGCATGAATATATGTTCAGTTATCCGACCATGATTCGGCCATGCGATGCTCATGAACCGCCGCAACCTGGTCGCTCCTCGCAAATCTCCCGAGCGGCAGAAGGAACAGCCTGCCGTTCCAATGCGAGCAGGTGCTCTTTCACCCGGGTCAGTTGCGCCATGCGTTCCTCGACATAGGCGAGATGGTCCCGGACAGCCTGCGTCAGCAGCTCGGGTTCCGGGGACTCGCGATGCGTCCAGCCCAGCAAGTTGCGCATGTCATCCAGGCCGATGCCCGACGCGCGGTAGTTGCGAATCAGGTAAAGCCGCTCGACATGGGCCGGGCCATAGCGCCGGTAGTTGTTGCGGGACCGCTCGGGAGCGGGCAGCAGGCCCTCCCGTTCGTAGAACCTGATGTTCTCAGGGGGCGTGCCGGTCAAGCGCGCGAGTTCACCAATCCTCATCCAGCTCTCCGCGCGCAGCGATGGGGGACGCCACCGCTGCGCGCCGGCCCTCATCCCGGCGACCGGGCGGACTGCTGCGCCGTGGCGCCCGATTGCACCGTGTGCTCAGTCCAGCCGCCGCCCAGCGCCTTGTACAGATGGATGAGGTTGTTCAGCCGCGTCAGGCGCGTGCGCACCAGGGTCTGCTGCGTGCCGTAATGCGTGCGCTGCGCGTCGAGTACAGTGAGGTTGTCGTCCACGCCCTCCTGGAAGCGCTGCTCGGCCAGCTCGTAGGCCTTCTGGCTGGCCGCCACCAGGAGCTGCTCCGCGCGGATCTGCTCATCGAGCGTGCGCTTGCCCGCCAGGCCGTCGGCCACCTCGGCGAAGGCCGCCTGGATGGACTTCTCGTAGTTGGCGATCTCGATGCGCTTCTGTACGTGCGCCACGTCCAGGTTGGCGCGCAGCGCGCCGCCGCGGAAGATGGGCAGCGTGATCTGCGGCAGGAAGCTCCAGGCCCGCGAGCCCGAATCGAACAGGCCGTCCAGCGAAGCGCTGGCCGTGCCCGCCGAGCCCGTAAGGCTGATCGTCGGGAAGAACGCGGCCCGCGCCGCGCCGATGTTGGCGTTGGCGCCGATCAGCATCTGCTCGGCGGCGCGGATGTCCGGCCGGCGCGCGAGCAGTTCGGACGGCAGGCCGCTCGGCAGGCCGGTCGGCACGATGTCGTCCGGCAGCGCCATGGCCTCGTCAAGCTGCCGGGACAGCTCCGGCGTCAGCGGCTGGCCCAACAGCAGCACCAGCGCGTTGCGGTCCTTGGCCGCCTGCCGTGTGTAGGCGGCATGGTTGGCCTCGGCGGTGCGCAACGCGATCTCTGCGCGGCGCAGGTCGAGCTGCGTGGAGTTGCCCGCTTCCACCAGTTGGGTGGTCAGCCCGTAGGAGCGCTTCTGCGTGGCGAGGGTGTCGCTCGTCAGGCGCAGCAGTTCCTGGTCGGCACGCAGCGTGAGGTAGGCGCTGGCCACCTCGGACACCAGGCTCATCTGCGTGGCGATGCGGGTCTCGTCGAGGGCCAGGTAGGACGCCAGCGCCCGGTCGCTGAGGCTGCGGATGCGGCCCCACAGGTCCAGTTCCCAGGCGGCCGTCACCCCGGCCACGTCGTAGCGCCGGAGCACGTCGCTTTGCCCCGTGGTGCTGAGGTCGGCCGGTACGCGCTCTGACGCGCCGCGGGCGGAAACGCCCAGGTTCGGCAGCATCTCGGCACGCTGGATACGGTACAGCGCCTGAGCCGCCTCCACGTTGAGCGCGGCCTTGCGCATGTCGCGGTTGTTCTCCAGTGAAATGCCGATCAACTGCTGCAGCAGCGGGTCGCGGAAGAAGTCCCGCCAGCCGATCTCGGCCGTGATCGCGTCGTCGGGCGTCGCGGCCGCCGGTTCCACATAGGCCGCGCCCAAGGGATAAGCCGTGTCGATCGGCGCTGCGGGCCGGTCATACTTCGGTGCCATGGAGCAGCCAGTCAACGCCGCCGCGAGGGCGAGCGGCGCCAGCGTCCTGGCGGGTCGTGTGAATGCGAAAGATGTTTTCATGTCGTATGTCCTCCTGGCCGTCATGCGTGCTGGTCGGTCATGCCGACACGGGCATGGCGCGCTTCGCGGCGCAGCGCCAGCTTGCGCACCACGACGTAGAACACCGGCGTCAGCACCAGGCCGAATACCGTCACGCCCAGCATGCCGGCGAACACCGCGATGCCCATGGCGTGGCGCATCTCGGCGCCCGCACCGCTGGCCAGCACCAGCGGCACCACGCCAGCGATGAAGGCGAACGACGTCATCAGGATCGGGCGCAGCCGCAAGCGCGCGGCTTCGAGCACGGCTGCCAGCGGATCGGCCCCTTCGCTTTCCTTCGCGCGGGCGAACTCCACGATCAGGATCGCGTTCTTGGCGGCCAGGCCGATCAGCACCACGAAACCGATCTGCGTGAAGATGTTGTTGTCCCCCCCAGAGAGCCAGACGCCGGCGATCGCCGAGAGCAGCGCCATGGGTGCAATCAGCAGCACAGCGAACGGCAGCGACCAACTGTTGTACTGGGCCGCCAGGAACAGGAAGGCGAGCAGCACCGCCAGCGCGAAGATATAGATAGCAGTATTGCCAACTCGCTTTTCCTGGAAAGTCAGGTCCGTCCATTCGTAGGTCATACCGTCAGGCAGCGATTCGCTCACGATCTTCTCAATCGCGGCGGTGGCCTGGCCGGATGAGTAGCCCGGCGCTGGCCCGCCGCTGATGTCCGCCGAGGGGAAGCCGTTGTAATGCATCACCCGGTCGGGGCCGGAACTGCGCTCGATGGTCGCGAACGCGCTCAGCGGGATCATGTCGCCCGCTGCATTGCGCACCTTGAGCATGCCTATGTCCTCAGCCTGCATGCGGAACTGCGCATCGGCTTGGGCCATTACCCGGTAGGTGCGACCGAAGCGGTTGAAGTCGTTGACGTAGAGCGAGCCAAGGTTGACCTGCAGGGTGTCGAACACCTCGGTCAGCGACACGCCCTGCGACTTGGCCTTCACCCGGTCGATGTCCACCTGCAACTGCGGCGCATTGGTCTGGAAGCTGGCGAGCATGTTCGCCAGCTCGGGCGCCTGCATGGCCTTGCCCATGATCTGGCCCTGTGCTTGTGCAAGCGCCTCGGGACCCAGGCCCGCCCGGTCCTCGATCTGCAGCTTAAAGCCGCCCATAGAACCCAGGCCCGGCACCGGCGGCGGCGGGAAGATGCCGACGAAGCCGTCCGGGATCTGGCTGAACTTGCCCATGAGCTTGCCCTGGATGGCGAAGGCCGACAGCGACGGGTCCTTGCGCTCATCGAAGGGCTTGAGCATGGCGAACATCAGCGCGGTGTTCGGCTGGTTCACCGGTCCATTGACCGACAGGCCCGGGAAGGCCACCACGCTCTCGACGCCCGGCTCAGCCAGTGCGATCTTGGTCATCTCCTTGACGACCGCCTCGGTGCGATCCAGCGAGGCGCCGGTCGGAAGCTGGGCGATGCCCACGAGGTAGTACTTGTCCTGGGCGGGCACGAAGCCCGCAGGCACCTTGTGGAAGCCCAGCCAGGTCAGGCCCAGGAAGCCGACGTAGAGCAGCAGCACGATGGCGCTGCCGCGCACCGCGCGGCGCACGCCCCCGACGTAGGAATTCGAGGCGCGGTCGAAGAAGCGGTTGAAGCGGCGGAAGAAGCCGCCGAACACGCCGTCGATGATGCGCGTGACGCGATCGGGCTTGGCCGCGCCGTGGTGCGGCTTGAGCAGGATGGCGGCCAGCGCTGGCGACAGCGTAAGCGAGTTGATCGCCGACAGGATGGTCGAGAACGCGATGGTTAGCGCGAACTGGCGATAGAACTCGCCCTGCAGCCCCGACAGGAACGCCGAGGGGATGAAGACCGCTGCCAGCACCGAGGTGATGGCCAGGATCGGGCCAGTCACTTCATCCATCGCCTTGCGCGCCGCGTCCTTGGGTGATTCGCCCAGCGCTATGTGGCGCTCCACGTTCTCCACCACCACGATGGCGTCATCCACCACGATGCCGATGGACAGCACCAGTCCGAACAGCGACAGTGTGTTCAGCGAGAAACCGAACATGTGCATCACCGCGAACGTGCCGACCAGCGAGACCGGCACGGCGATCAGCGGGATGATCGACGCGCGCCAGGATTGCAGGAACAGCACCACCACGATCACCACCAGGAAGATGGCCTCCAGCAGCGTGACGGCGACGGACTGGAGCGAGGCGCGCACGAAGACCGTGGGGTCGTAGGCGATCCTATACTCAATGCCGTCGGGGAACTTAGCTTGAAGTCGGTCCATTGCCGCGCGCACCGCGCTAGACACATCCAGCGCGTTCGCGCCCGGGCTCTGGATGATCTGTATCCCCACCGCCGGCTCGCCATTGAGCAGGCTGCGCAAAGAGTAGGAATCGGCCCCCATCGAGATGCGGGCGACATCCCGCAGGCGAGTTACCTGGCCGTCGGCGCCCGTCTTCACGACGATCTCGCCGAATTGCTCCTCGCTCGACAGTCGGCCCAGAGTGTTGACCGTGACCTGGAACGCCGCCGAGGCATCCGGCTGCTGACCAACCGAACCAGCGGCAACCTGTATGTTCTGCTCGCGGATGGCGGCAACCACGTCGCTCGCGATCAGCCCACGAGCAGCGACCTTGGCGGGTTCGAGCCAGACCCGCATCGAATACTCCCCGGCGCCCCAGACTAGGACATCGCCGACGCCTGGCGTACGAGCCAGCTCATCCTTCACATGAAGTGTGGCGTAGTTGGAGACGTACAGCGGATCATATCGACCTCCAGGCGAAAGCAAATGCACCACCATGAGAACGTCCGGCGACGTTTTCTCGGTGACAACACCGATGCGCTGAACTTCAGGCGGTAGGCGCGGCAACGCCCGCGAGACCCGGTTTTGCACCTGGATCTGCGCAATGTCGGCGTTGATATGCTGCTCGAAGGAGACGGTGAGCACCATTTTCCCGTCGGTGGACATCTGAGACTGCATGTACATCATGCCTTCTACGCCGTTGATCGCCTGCTCCAGCGGTGATGCCACGGTATCGGCGATCACTTGCGGGTTGGCACCGGGATAGCTAGCGGTGACCTGCACCGTGGGAGGCGTGACCTGCGGGTATTCGCTCAGCGGCAGCTGGAAGTAGCTGATCGCGCCCGCGATCAGCATCAGCACCGACAGGACGATGGCGAAGATGGGCCGGTTGATGAAGAAGCGGGGGAAATTCATTTGCGGGCCTCCGCCGAGCCGGCCGCGCCGTCAGCCTTGGCGGGGTCCGCGCCGGCGGCCGGTGCCGCGGGCGGCTGCATGGGCACCATGCGCGGCGTGACCGCCATGCCGGGGCGCACGAGGCCCTTGATGATGATCTTCTCACCGGCCTGCAGGCTGCCGTTGATGACGCGCAGCCCGTCCACCACCGGCCCCAGTTCGATGGGCCGGTACTGGGCCTGGTTGTTCTCGCCCACGACCAGCACGTAGTTGCGCCCTTGGTCGGTGCCCACGGCCTGATCGTCGATCAGGACGGCCTCGCGCGCCGCGCCGGTGGACAGCTTGACCCGGGCGAACATGCCGGGTGCCATGCGCCCATCCGGGTTGGGCACAACGGCGCGCGCGCGGATCGTGCCGGTGCTTCGGTCAATGGTGTTGCCCACGAAGTCGAGCGCGCCCCTGTGCGGGAAACCCTTGTCCGTGGTCAGCCCGACCTGCACGGGCAGCGAGGCCTTGCCGCCGGCGCCCGCAGCGGGCCGCGAGCGGCTCACGACGTTGAGGTACGTGGCTTCGTCGATGTCGAAGTACACGTGCAGCGGGTCGATGGACACGATCGTGGTCAGCAGCGTGGCCGCGCCGGCGACACCGCCGCTGACCAGGTTGCCCTCGGTCACGAGCACGCGGTCAACGCGCCCGGCGATGGGCGCCGTGACGCGGGCGTAGGACAGATCCAGCCGCGCCGCAGCGACGGCGGCCTTGGCCGCTTGCACCTGGGCCTGGCGCGCACTGCGCGCGGAGACGGCATCGTCGTAGGTCTTGCGCGCGACAGCGCCGGTCGCCACCAGGCGCTCGGCGCGGTCGAAGTCGGCCTGGGCCTGACTGGCCAGCACCTCGGCCTGTTGCAGTTGCGCCGCAGCCGTGTCGAGCGTGACCTGGAACGGTCGGGGGTCGATCTGGAACAGCAGTTGTCCCTTGCGCACCAGGCTGCCCTCGGGGACGCTCACAGCATCGACGGCGCCGCCGACCCGCGAGCGCAGCTCGACGGTCTTGGGCGCGGCCAGGAAGCCGGTGTACTCGGCCGATGGCGCGACCGTGCGGGTGATGACCTCGGCCACGGGCACCTGCGGCGCCATCGGCGCGCCCGCCGGGGGCGCCGCGGCCTTGCCCTCGTCCTTGGCGTCGCGGGCGGCAATCGCTATGCCCCCGACGGCTGCGATGACGCCTGCCACCACAACGATTCTGATTTTTTTACGCATGGAAGTGCCCCTTTCTTGGATGCAGGACTCCGGCCCTTCCGAAGCGCTCTGCAGAAATTTGTGTGGAGGCTAGGCGTTACAACGAAGGCAAGGTCAAGCCCTTTGGGTTGCCCTAGCGGGCAGGCTGCATGGACAAGGTGGTGGGAAAACCCCGCGTCGTCGCTGTGGCCACTCCGACATCCAGCTCACGAGTGCCGTTGTGCGGTTGAACCGGTCGGTCTTGTGGGTGATTGCGAGCGCGGGAGGCTCAGGCGTCCAAGCTGCCGCCGCCCATTGCTGTGCCTGCGCGGCATCCCGGCGCCCAGGCAGGGCCCGCGATTCAGGGTGTTGCGCCCAGGCCGCATCGAGGACGTCCTTGAGGCTAACCGGCGGCGTGGGTACCGGCGCCTCGCAACCTGCCATTCGCCTGGGTGCTTGGGCCTGGTCAGTCGTCGGCTTTGTCCTCGGAAATGTGGACCGCCATGTCCTGCAGCACCTGGCTGACGTGCTGGTCCGCGATGCTGTAGAAGATGTGCTTGGCTTGGCGTTCGCCGCGCACGAGGCGCGCACCGCGCAGCAGCCGCAGGTGATGGCTGACCAGAGACTGCGACAGGTCGAGCGCTTCGGCGATGTCCCCCACGGCGACCGAGCCATGCATGCACTGCAGCAGGATCTTCAATCGCGATTGGTCGCCCAGCAGGCGGAAGGTCTCGGCCAGAACAGCGACGTCACTTTGCGACATTGCGAGGGCATCGGTCGCCGCGTCGTGGCTGGTGGTCGAGCATTGCGCGGTGTCGGCGCTGGTGGTTTTGCGGGACGTCATGGATGCAAATCCTCAAGTGGAGTGCGAGCCGGCTCGCGCGGCCTCAATGCCTGTGACCAGGAGCGGAATGGTCGTGGTCATGGCCGTGGCTGTGCCCGCCGCCATGCTTGTGATTGCCATGATCATGGCCGCTGTGGTCGTGCCCGCTGTGGTCATGACCGCTGTGATCGTGGCCGCTGTGGTCCTGACGCTCCGACGTGGGCTGCAAGCTGCAGACGTTCTCGTCGGTGCCCGAGTTCCAGTCGATCCCGACCGTGGCGTGTTCGATGCTGAATTGCTCTCGAAGCACCGCTTCGACGCGCTTGACCACGGCGCGTGCTTCCTCGTCCACGTTGGGGCGAACGTGCAGCGTGGCCATCGTGCGCCCGGAGGTGAGCTGCCACACGTGAACGTGGCTGACGGCCGCCAGGCCCGGCACGGCGCCCATCAGGCCTTGCTCCACCTTCTCCGGCGAAGCATCCTCCGGCGCGCCTTCCAGCAGGATGTGGATCGACTTGGCGAGCAGCTTCCATGCGCTGCGCAGGATCAGCGCCGCGACCAGGACCGACAGGATGGGATCGATCGGCGTCCAGCCCGTGAGGTAGATGACGATCGCAGCGACGATGGCGCCGACCGAGCCGAGCAGGTCGCCCATCACGTGCAGGATGGCCCCCTTCACGTTGACGTGATCGGTCTCTCCGCGGGTCATGATCCACAGCACGAGCACGTTCACCAGCAGGCCGAGCACGGCGACGATCATCATCGGGCCGGCCAGGATCACGGGCGGCGCCTGCAGCCGCTCCCACGCCTCGTAGGCGATCCAAGCGACGATCGCGAACAGGGTCACGGCGTTCAGGAAACCGGCGATGACCTCGAAGCGCAGGTAGCCGAAGGTGCGCTTGCTGTCGGCCGCGCGGCGGCCGAACCGGAATGCTGCGTAGGCCAGTGCGAGCGCCGCGGCGTCGGTCAGCATGTGGCCCGCGTCGGCCAGCAAGGCCAGCGAGCCCGACAGCACGCCTCCGACGGCCTCCACGACCATGAAGCCGAAGATCAGGAAAAAGGACAGCAGGACCTTGCGCTCGTTGGCGCTGGTCACGGTCGGGGTGTGGTCATGATCATGGTCGTGATCGTGACCATGGTCATGTGCGTGGGATTGGGACATGGGGCCTCGGGAAACTGGGTCTTTGACTGTGGCTCAAAATATAACACATGAACATGTTTTCATGTGAATTGTTGTACACATTTGTGTTCGCGTCTCACCACGGCCGGGATGCCGCTCCGGGCAATTGCCTTAGCCTGGCTCGGCGACCATTCCCCCCGCCTGGCAAGCAGCCGTTGATCTAACATCCAGTGGCAGTATCCCCCCTGGGGGGATATGATTTCAGCATGGAAGACATGCATAAGCACACCACCCATCCCGACCTGGTGAAGCGGCTCAAGCGCGCCGAGGGGCATCTGCGGCACGTCATCGGGATGATCGAAGGGGGAGAAACCTGCCTCGACATCGCCCGCCAGCTCGCGGCGGTGGAAAGCGCGGTGACGGCGGCCAAGCGCGTCCTGATCCACGACCACATCGACCACTGCCTGTCCCATGACGAGGACTCCGTTCTGACCGAAATGAAGGCGCTGACCAAACTGCTCTGAGGCCGTCCGATGCTCTCCGTCCTGAATAACCGCACCTACCGCCACCTGTTCACCGCCCAGGTGATCGCGCTCGTCGGCACCGGCCTGATGACGGTGGCGCTCGGCCTGCTGGCCTACGAGCTGGCCGGCGCGGATGCAGGCGCGGTGCTCGGGACGGCGCTGGCCATCAAGATGCTGGCCTACGCGGGGGTCGCGCCGGTCGCGCAGGCCTTCGCCGACCGGCTCCCGCGGCGCTCGCTGCTCGTGGCGCTGGACCTCGTGCGAGCGGCCGTCGCGCTGTGCCTGCCCTTCGTCACCGAGGTCTGGCAGATCTACCTGCTGATCTTCGTTCTGCAGGCGGCATCCGCCGGCTTCACGCCGACCTTCCAGGCCACCATCCCGGACATCCTTCCCGACGAAGAGGACTACACGAAGGCGCTGTCGCTGTCCCGGCTGGCCTACGACCTGGAAAGCCTGATTTCCCCGATGCTGGCCGCCGCGCTGCTGACCGTCATCAGCTTTCACAACCTGTTCGCGGGAACGGTGCTCGGTTTCCTCGTTTCAGCCGCTCTCGTGGTCAGCGTGCGGTTGCCCACGTCCGTCCCCGGCCCGCGCCGCGGCATCTGGGAGCGAACGACGCGCGGCACGCGCATCTACCTCGCCACGCCTCGCCTGCGGGGCCTGCTGGCGATCAGCCTGGCCGTCTCGGCGGCCGGCGCGATGGTGATCGTGAACACGGTGGTGCTCGTGAAGGCGCGTTTCGGCCTGGGCGAAGTCGAGGTGGCGTGGGCACTGGCGGCGTTCGGAGGCGGCTCGATGGTGGCCGCCTTCGTCTTGCCGTCCCTACTGGAGAAAGTAGCCGACCGACCCGCGATGCTCACCGGCGCCGCTGTCCTCGTCGTGGGCACGGCGATCGGCGCACTGCTGCCGAGCTATGCGCTGTTGCTGCCGCTGTGGCTGGTGATCGGCTTTGGCTACAGCGTGGCGCAGACGCCATCCGGCCGTCTTCTGCGCCGCTCGGCCCACGCCGAGGACCGTCCAGCGATCTTCGCGGCCCACTTCGCGCTGTCGCACGCCTGCTGGCTCATCTGCTACCCGCTGGCCGGACGCTTCGGCGCGGCCATGGGGCTGCAATCGACGTTCGTCGTCATGTCCTTGATCGGCCTAGCTGGCGTGGCGCTGGCGCTTCGGCTGTGGCCGGCCAGCGACCCGTCGGACTTGGCCCATGACCATCCGAACCTGTCGGCGGATCACCCCCACTTGCGTCAGCACGCGAACCAAGGCGGGCACCATCACGTGCTGGTCGTGGATGACTTGCACCGGATCTGGCCGAAAGGATAGGCCTCACGGGACGCGGTAAGGGCTGTTTCGCACCAAGGCTAGTCGTCGCTGTTGTCCTCAACGATGTGGATGGCCATGTCCAGCAGCACCTGGCTCACGTGCTTGTCCGCTACCTCATAGAAGATCTGCTTGGACTGGCGCGCGCCCTTGACCAGACGGGCTCCACGCAACAGTCGAAGGTGATGGCTGACCAACGACTGCGAGAGTTCGACGGCTTCCGCGATGTCGCTTACCGACGTGGACCCCTTCATGCAGCACAGCATGACCTTGAGCCGCGACGGATCGCCCAGGAGCCGGAAAGTCTCGGCCAGGATGGTCACGTCATTCTGTGACAGGGAGGCCAGATCGGTGCTTGGGCCCTTCGGTGGGGCACTGGCTGGTTTGCGTGGAGTCATCTCTCAAAAATTCCTACCCTCGAACGGCTGTTCGTGCCCTTCAGGATCAACGAGGCTGCGACCGCTTGAGCGCGCGCACAGCCCGGGACCAGGGCGAGCCTGGCGACCAAGGCCCCTCGTTTCCCCCGTGCGCCGGGCCATTTCTGAAACCTGACAGTACCCGAAAAAAGCGCTTGACCTTCCCACGATGGTAAACCCTAAGCTCCCCCATGTCGAATATCAACTATGGGAAACAACCATGAGCATGCCAATAACGAGTGATGCTCGTGCCACCGCAGCAGCGATCAGCCTACCCATCGAGGGCATGACCTGCGCGAGCTGCGTCGGCCGAGTCGAGGCCGCCCTGGCCAAGGTGCCGGGCGTGGACAGCGTGTCCGTCAATCTCGCCACCGAGCGGGCGGACATCCGCCTGGCCAGTCCTGTCGATCGCATCGCGTTGATCCAGGCGGTCGAGAAGGTCGGCTACGACGTGCCGGCTGGCACCGTCGAACTGGCGGTCGAGGGCATGACCTGCGCCTCCTGCGTGGGCCGCGTCGAGAAGGCACTCAAGGCCGTGCCCGGCGTCACCGAGGCCACGGTCAACCTCGCGACCGAGCGTGCCACCGTGCGCGGCGTGGCCGCCGTGGCGGACCTGATCGCGGCCATCGAGAAGGTCGGCTACGAGGCCAACCCGGTGGATACCGGCGCGCAGGCCGACGAGGAAGCCGCCGAGAAGAAGGACGCCGAGCGCGCCGAACTCAAGCGCGACCTGACCCTGGCCGCCGTGCTGGCGCTGCCTGTGTTCGTGCTCGAAATGGGCTCGCACATGATTCCCGGCATGCATGAGTGGGTGGCTTCCACCATCGGCATCCAGCAGAGTTGGTATCTGCAGTTCGTGCTGACCCTGCTGGTGCTCGCCATTCCGGGCTGGCGCTTCTACGAGAAGGGCTTCCCGGCGCTGTTCCGCCTGGGTCCCGACATGAACTCGCTGGTCGCGGTCGGCACGGCCGCAGCCTTCGGCTATTCGATGGTCGCCACATTCGCGCCCAGTCTGCTGCCGGCCGGCACGGTGAACGTGTACTACGAGGCGGCCGCCGTCATCGTGGCGCTGATCCTGCTGGGCCGCTTTCTTGAGGCACGGGCCAAGGGCCGCACCTCCGAGGCCATCAAGCGCCTGGTCGGCCTGCAGGCCAAGGAGGCGCACGTGCTGCGCGACGGCCGCATCGTGGACATCCCGATCAACGACGTGGCGCAGGGCGACATCGTGGAAGTGCGCCCCGGCGAGCGCGTGCCGGTCGATGGTGAAGTGACCGAGGGCCGCAGCTTCGTGGACGAGTCGATGATCACCGGCGAGCCGATTCCCGTCGAAAAGGCGGAAGGCAGCACCGTGGTCGGCGGCACCGTCAACCAGAAGGGTGCGCTGACGCTGCGTGCCACCGCCGTGGGCGGTCAGACCATGCTGGCGCAGATCATCCGCATGGTCGAGCAGGCGCAAGGTTCCAAGCTGCCGATCCAGGCCGTGGTGGACAAGGTGACACTGTGGTTCGTGCCCGCCGTCATGCTGGCCGCCGTGCTGACCTTCCTGGTCTGGCTGGTGTTCGGCCCGTCGCCCGCGCTGTCCTTCGCGCTGGTCAATGCCGTGGCGGTGCTGATCATTGCCTGCCCGTGCGCCATGGGTCTGGCGACGCCGACCTCCATCATGGTCGGCACGGGCCGGGGCGCCGAGATGGGCGTACTGTTCCGCAAGGGTGAAGCCCTGCAACTGCTCAAGGACGCCAAGGTGGTGGCCGTGGACAAGACCGGCACGCTGACCGAGGGCCGCCCGGTCCTGACCGACCTGGAGATTGCCGACGGCTTTGACCGCAACCAGGTGCTGGCGAAGGTCGCCTCTGTCGAATCGCGCTCGGAGCATCCGATCGCACGCGCCATCGTCGAGTCGGCCGTGGAAGGTGGCATCGCGCTGCCGACGATGACAGACTTCGATTCGGTCACGGGCATGGGCGTGCGCGCCACCGTGGACGGCGCGCGTGTCGAGGTCGGTGCCGATCGCTTCATGCGTGAGCTGGGGTTGGACGTGAGCGGCTTCGCTCGCACGGCCGAGCGCCTGGGCAATGAGGGCAAGTCGCCGCTGTACGCCGCGATCGACGGCCGACTGGCCGCCATCATCGCGGTGGCCGATCCGATCAAGTCCAGCACGCCCGCGGCCATTGCCGCGCTGCACCAGCTCGGCCTGAAGGTGGCGATGATCACTGGCGACAACGCGCGTACCGCGCAGGCCATCGCCAAGCAACTGGGCATCGACGAGGTGGTGGCCGAAGTGCTGCCCGAGGGCAAGGTCGAAGCCGTGCGCCGCTTAAAGGCCACCCACGGCCAGATCGCCTACGTGGGTGACGGCATCAACGATGCGCCGGCGCTGGCCGAGGCCGACGTGGGCCTGGCGATCGGCACCGGCACCGACGTGGCGGTGGAGTCGGCCGACGTGGTGCTGATGTCCGGCAACCTGCAGGGTGTGCCCAACGCCATCGCGCTGTCCAAGGCCACCATCGGCAACATCCGCCAGAACCTGTTCTGGGCGTTTGGCTACAACACGGCCCTGATCCCGGTGGCCGCTGGCGTCCTATACCCCGCATACGGTGTGCTGCTGTCGCCGATCTTCGCGGCCGGAGCGATGGCGCTGTCCAGCGTGTTCGTGCTCGGCAACGCGCTGCGCCTGCGCCGCTTCCAGCCGCCGCTGGCGGCGGATACCGCTCATTGAGAAAGGAGGAACACCATGAACATCGGTGAAGCATCCAAGGCCTCGAAGGTCTCGGCCAAGATGATCCGCTACTACGAGCAGATCGGCTTGATTCCCCCGGCCGACCGGAACGATTCGGGCTACCGCGCCTATAGCCAGGACGACGTACACCGGCTGCACTTCATCCGGCGTGCGCGCGACCTCGGCTTCTCGGTGGCCGAGATCACGGACCTGCTGGGACTGTGGAACGACAAGTCGCGCCGGAGTGCCGACGTCAAGCGCCTGGCGCAGCAGCACATCTCCGAGCTGGACCGGCGCATCGCGAGCATGTTGGAGATGGCCGAGACGCTCAAGGCGCTGATCCGGTGCTGCGCCGGCGACGAACGGCCCGACTGCCCGATCCTGCACACGCTGGAGCAACTCGATACCAGCGACGACGAGCCCGAAGCGCGCACCGGCGCCGTGCCACGGCGTGCAAGTGGCAACGCAGCGGCAAAGAAGCCGCGTGCGCACTGAGCAGCCGGGAGAGACCATGCCCAAGATCACCGTCTTGCCCCATCCTGAACTGGCGCCCGAGGGCGCCGAGCTGAACGTGCCGGTCGGCACCTCGATCTGCGAGGCGCTGCTAGACAACGGCATCGAGATCGAACATGCCTGCGACATGAGCTGTGCCTGCACGACCTGCCACTGCATCGTGCGCAAGGGATTCGATTCCCTCAACGAGGTCGAGGAGTGCGAGGACGACCTGCTTGACCGGGCCTGGGGGCTAGAGGCGCAATCGCGCCTGAGCTGCCAGGCCATCGTGGCGAACGAGGACCTGACCGTCGAGATCCCGAAGTACACGATCAACCATGCCAAGGAGAACCACTAGGACCCAGCGTGCCGCCGCGGGCGCGCCGGCCTGCGGCGGGGTTGCTCTGGCAGACGGAGGACTGACGGCGTTGCAGCCTGACGACCGCCCCGGGAGCCAGATGCCTACACCCCCTTGCACCACCGCCGGTTAGGCTGGAAATGTCGTCAAAGTCCTTCAATCCGTGATAGTCGGCGCTGCGGCCGGCCCATGAAAAGTCCCACAGGAGAAGTCCAGCATGTCTGCGCCCAAACAAGCCACGCTCTACCGGATGGTCATGCCCGGCCATACCTGCCCCTACGGGCTGAAGTCGCTCGATCTGCTCAACCGCAAGGGCTACGAGGTCGAGGACAAACACTTGGCGAGCCGCGAGCAGACGGATGCGTTCAAGAAGGAGCATGGCGTCGAGACCACGCCCCAGGTCTTCATAAACGGGCGGCGCGTGGGCGGCTACGACGACCTGCGCAAATTCTTCGGCATGTCCGTGAAGGACAAGAACGCCGTGACCTACACCCCTGTGATCGCGCTGTTCGCCATGGCGGCCGCGATGGCGCTGGCGGCGAGCTGGGCGGCCTTCGGCCAGCTCTGGAGCATTCAGGCGGCAGAGTGGTTCGTGGCCTTTGCCATGTGTCTCCTGGCGCTGCAGAAGCTCAAGGACGTGGACGGCTTCGCGACGATGTTCCTCAACTACGACCTGCTGGCCAAGCGCTGGGTTCGGTATGCCTATTTCTACCCGTTCGCGGAGGCCATCGCAGGCGTCCTGATGGTCGCGGGCGTGGGGATGTGGGTGTCGATTCCGTTGGCGCTGTTCATCGGGACCGTCGGGGCCGTGTCGGTTTTCAAGGCGGTCTATGTCGATCGCCGGGAACTCAAGTGCGCCTGTGTGGGCGGGGACAGCAACGTGCCGCTGGGCTTCGTGTCCCTGACCGAGAACCTGATGATGGTGGCGATGGCCCTGTGGATGTGGGCCAAGGTCGCCTACCTTGGGATGCACTGAGCGCCGCGCCAGGTACGGCGCAGCGCACGTGCTCGCATCGGCCGTCCTGTGTGCAGGCCGGCCACGACGCGGTGTTACTGCGCGCGCGGCGGGAAGCCAGCTTCGCTCAGGGCCGCGGCGATCTGCTCTTGCGAGGCCGAGGTCTGGACCTCGACACGGCGGGTCGGCGGGTCCGTGACGATCTTGGCGTTGGGGTCGATCGTTTGGATCGTTTTCGTAACGGTGCGGGCGCAGCCGCCGCAGGTCATGTCTTCGAGATGGAATTGCATGGAAAACTCCTTTCGGGTTGGGGTGTTTGAAGTCTGGTCCTTGCCACGGTTGGAAGGTCAAGCGCTATTTGCATCCCCGCTACACCAATCGGCCGAATGCTCATAGGGCAAGGCCGTGGTGCTCTTTACCCGATCCAGCACGAAGCTTGTCTTGCAGTCCTGCACGCTGGGGTGCTTGAGCAGCGTGTCGAGCACGAAGCGAGAGTAGTGAGCCATGTTCCTGACGACCACCCGCAGCAGATAGTCCATGTCGCCGGTCAGCGCATGGCATTCCACGACCTCCGGCCATTTCTGGACCGACGCGCGGAACACGTCCATGGGATTGCGCTTGTGCGAGTCGGAGTGCTTTTCGAGACGCACGTTCAGGTAGGCCGTGAGCGTGAGGCCGATCTTCTCCGAGCCGCTGCTCGGCCCGGTGTTCTTCGAGTTCATCGAGCGCAAGGGCAACTACCGCGAGGGCTTCGGCGAAGGTAACTTCGGTGCCTTGTTCGAGTCGATGGAGCGCGACCAGATCAACCGCGGCGCGCTGGAAATCAACCCAGCCTGATTCGGGCTTTCCCCCTGAAGGCATAGCACCTTCCGCATCTCGCGAGCCCCGGTGGGGCTCGCACTATTTTGGCAAGCGGCCTCCACGATGCCCATTGGCCCTCGTGCAGCTTGCACCATTCATCTCCTCACAATCGAACATCACCACGGCACGGTGCAGGCTTCTTTGACTAATATATGAACACATGTATAATTGTTTATTCAATATTTGGCCTCAGCTCGACTGGTGCTACAGCAGGCGTGCATCTCGTCCCCCGAATCAACATGGATCATGGAAGGACAAGACTATGGAACTTCGTCACTTGCGCTGCTTCATTGCGGTTGCTGAGGAACTCCATTTCGCCCGCGCTGCCGAGCGGCTGCACATCGAGCAGTCTCCACTGTCACGGGCCATCAAGGAACTGGAAGAAGAACTGGGCGTGATGCTGTTTGCCCGCACCACGCGCAGCACTCGGCTGACCCGTGCGGGCGAGCTGTTTCTGGAGCACGTGCGCCGCGTGCTCTCCGCCTTGGAGCAGGCACGCGATAGCGTGAAAGCGGCAGCAAACGGTTTTCATGGCCAGTTGCGCGTGGCATTGTCCGACGGCATCACGCCGTCGCGCCTTTCTGCGTTGCTCGTACTTTGCCGCCAGGAAGAACCCGAGGTCGAAATCCGGTTCTTCGAGGTGCCCCTATCGCAACAGATCAAGGGGCTGCATAGCGATCTGTATGACGTAGGGTTTGCTCAATCCGACGAAGTGGGCGACGGTATCGTCGCCACGCCCGCATGGAGCGATGCGCTGATGGTGGCCGTGCCAGCTCGGCATCCGCTTCTGGCCCACAAGCGCATCCCCTTGGATGAGTTGCTTCGCTATCCACTGGTTCTGTGCGATCCACAGGCATGTGAGGGCCATGCCAAGCAAGTTGAACGGGTGTTGCGCCGTGCGGATGTGGAGCCACTGATTGCAGAGAGGGTTTCGTCCACCGACCTGATGATGGCCCTAGTCTCGGCCGGTTTTGCGCTCGGCCTAGCAGGCAGTGCACACATTGCCGCCAGCCGTGAGCCGGGTGTAGTGGCCCGGCCGCTAGCTTCGCGCGTGTCGCCCCTCACGACCTATCTGTTGCGGCTGGACGGAGATCCGTCCGACGAGTTGGCGCGGTTTATTGAGCGCGCACAGGCCATCGAACAGCCGGAAACCCCCAGGCCCATACGAGGCCGTAATCCCGATCACCCGGAGGAACTGACGCCATGAAGAAGATCATCCCATTCTTGCTGGTTGCCGTGTTGACTGCCTGCGGCCAGTCCGATGGGCCACAGAAGTCCGCCGGTTCCGCAGCCAACATCCCGACAGTGGAAGAGCTGGCGGCCAACCCCGAACGGCTCAAGGAACTGCGCCAGCAGTGCAAGACCGACCGCCCCAAGCTGGGCGACGTGTTGTGCAACCGGGTGGCCGAGGCCACGCGCAAGCGGTTCTATGGCGACGGGGAAACGCCCTACACACCGCCGAAGGAGCCGCCTAAGTTTTGATCGTGGCCGCTTCGCCACGAATATTGGATTTCCTGACCGACACGCCGCAACGCGCCTGCGCTTGCGACGTTTTTCGTTGGCTCGCCACCGCGCTAATTCTTTCTTTTTGCTCGATCTTTCTGCTTAAAACGGTCTTTGACCGGCACTGACGCGGCACCGATCCTGACGCCTCCGGCACGTCCTTGTGCCGCTTTTTCCATGAGGAATCGGCGCAGGAGAAATCGGAGGCCAGGTCATGCAAGGGACGAACGTGCTGTTCGGTCAGATCGCCGTGGTATTCGGCATCGTGATCGCCGGAGTGTGGGGTGCCACACAATGGACAGCAGCAGCCCTTGGCTATCAAGTACGCCTTGGCTCGCCCTGGTTCGATCTTCTTGGCACGCCGATCTATCACCCGTGGAAGCTGTTTGAGTGGTGGTTTTCTTACGGCGCCTATACCCCGGAAATCTTCGACACCGGCGGAGCCATCGCTGGCAGCAGTGGCATGGTCGCCGTGGCCGTCGCCATTGCCATGTCGGTCTGGCGCTCGCGGCAGGCACGCCTTGTCACGACCTACGGATCGGCCCGCTGGGCGAACGCGCATGACATTCGCAAGGCGGGCCTCACGCAGCCAGAGGGCGTGTTCCTCGGCCAGCACGACCGCCAGTACCTGCGCCATGAGGGGCCAGAGCATGTCCTGACGTTCGCACCCACGCGCTCGGGCAAGGGCGTCGGCCTGGTGGTGCCGACGCTGCTTTCTTGGCCCGCGTCCGCCGTCATCCACGACATCAAGGGCGAGAACTGGCAGATCACCGCAGGCTGGCGCTCGCGCTTCTCGCATTGCCTGCTGTTCAACCCCACGGATGCGAAGTCGGCGGCCTACAACCCGCTGCTGGAGGTGCGGCGCGGCGCGCATGAAGTGCGCGACGTGCAGAACATCGCGGACATTCTGGTCGATCCCGAAGGCGCGCTGGAGAAGCGCAACCATTGGGAAAAGACCAGCCACGCGCTGCTGGTCGGCGCGATCCTGCATGTGCTCTACGCGGGCGAAGACAAGACGCTGCGCGGCGTCGCCAACTTCCTCAGCGACCCGGCCAGCCCGTTCGAGCTGACCTTGCATCGAATGATGACCACGCCCCACTTGGGCGAGGGGCCGCATCCGGTAGTCGCGTCGGCGGCGCGTGAAGTGCTCAACAAGTCGGACAACGAGCGTTCCGGCGTGTTAAGCACCGCCATGTCGTTCCTCGGCCTGTACCGCGATCCCACGGTGGCCGAAGTCACCTCGCGCTGTGACTGGCGCATCGCCGACCTGATCGCGGCCGAGCATCCGGTGTCGCTGTACCTGGTGGTGCCGCCTTCGGACATATCGCGCACCAAACCGCTCATCCGCCTGATCCTCAACCAGATCGGGCGACGCCTCACCGAATCGCTGGACGGCAGCGACGGCATCGAACGCCGCCACAAGCTGCTGCTGATGCTCGACGAGTTCCCGGCCCTGGGTCGGCTCGACTTCTTCGAGACAGCCTTGGCCTTCATGGCGGGCTACGGCATCCGCAGCTTCCTCATCGCGCAGTCACTCAACCAGATCGACAAGGCGTATGGACAGAACCATTCCATTCTCGACAACTGCCACGTCAGGGTGACGTTCGCCACCAACGACGAACGCACCGCCAAGCGCATTTCCGAGACGCTGGGCACTGCGACCGAGCTGCGCGCGCAACGCAACTACGCGGGCCACCGGCTCGCGCCGTGGCTGGGCCACCTCATGGTGTCGCGCCAGGAGACGGCCCGCCCGCTGCTGACGCCGGGCGAGGTGATGCAGCTTCCGCCGGACGATGCCGTAGTGATGGTGTCCAGCATGGCGCCGATCAAGGCCCGGAAGCTGCGCTACTACGCCGACGCCAATTTCAAGCAGCGCGTGCTGCCGCCGCCCGAGCTGGCGGACGGCCGGTACGCCGACGCGCCGCCACTGCGCCCCGACGACTGGAGTGGCCTGGCGATTCCTGCCGTGCCTGCCGCGCCTGCGGCCGATGCCGCCGAAGGCTTCCGGGCGTCGGCCGACGACGGCGGCCCGCGCCGTCAGCCCGAGCTAACTGAGGCCGTCGCCTACGACCCCGAGCTGGCCGCGCCCGCGGCCGACCTCGGCCTGCTCGATGACGACGACGACCTGCCGCTTCCCCTTCCTCGCCAGCTTGATCCGGCCATGCAGCGCACGGCCCGGCTGGCGTCCCTCGACCCCAACGACGGAATCGAGCTATGAGCCACTATCGCCTGAACCTCTTTATCCAGCCCGAGCACGCCCAGCGGCTCGATGAACTGGCCGCCAAGAAAGGCGTGTCCAAGTCCAGCATCGTCGCCGCTGCCTTGGCGTCCTGGCTGTCGCCGGACGCGGCCGACCAGCGCGAGGCGGCCATCGCCAAGCGCCTTGATCGCCTCTCGCGCCAGGCCGAGCGAATGGAGCGCGACCAGAGCATCGCCATCGAGACGCTGGCGCTGTTCATCCGCTACTACCTGACCGTCAGCACGCCGGTTCCCGAGGCGCACCAAGAGGCGGCCCGCGCCTTGGGCAAGGCGCGTTTCGAGCAGTTCACCGAGCAGCTTGGCCGCCACCTGATGCGTGGGCGCAGCCTGGTGCGCGACGTGGTGGAGGAATTGCATCCCGATTCGGTGCGGATGGAGGACGCGGCGGCAGCCGCCGATGCGCAGGAGCGTGCGTCATGAGCGCCGTTTCCCAATCCATGAGTGCCACGTCGCTCGACCGGCGCATCCAGATGCTGCGCACGGCAATGGGGCCGCTGATCGCCACCGCGCTCGAAGACCCCGACGTGGTGGAAATCATGCTCAACCCTGACCGCACCCTTTGGGTGGATCGCCTGTCGTCGGGCCGCGCGCCTATGGGCGTGGAGCTGCCCGAAGCCGATGGCGAGCGAATCATCCGCCTGGTCGCGGCCCACGTCGGCGCGGAGGTGCATCGCGGCCAGCCGCTGCTGTCCGCCGAACTGCCCGAAACCGGTGAACGCTTCGAGGGCATCCTGCCGCCAGCCGCGCCGGGGCCGGCCTTCGCGCTGCGCAAGCGCACCATCGGCGTGATCCCGCTGGAGCGGTACGTCGTGGACGGAATGATGACCGCCGCCCAGGCGGGCTTTTTGGTGCGCGCCGTGCGCGAGCGCCAGAACGTCCTGATCGCGGGGGCCACCAGCAGCGGCAAGACGACCTTGGCGAACGCGCTGCTGGCCGAGATAGCTGCCACGGGCGACCGCGTGCTGGTGCTCGAAGACACGGTGGAGCTGCAATGCGCGGCCCGCGACCACGTTCCGCTGCGCACGCGCTCCGGCGTGGTGTCCATGACCGAGCTGGTGCGCTCGTCCATGCGCCTGCGACCTGATCGCGTCGTCGTCGGCGAGGTACGCGGTGCCGAGGCGCTGGATCTCATCAAGGTGTGGGGCACCGGCCACCCCGGCGGCGTCGCCACGATCCACGCCGGCTCCGCGCTGGGCGCGTTGCTGCGCCTGGAGCAACTGATTCTCGAAGTGGCGGTGAATCCGCCGCGTGCGCTGATCGCCGAGGCGGTCAACGTGGTGATCCAGATCGCCGGGCGCGGACGCAAGCGCCGCATCGAGAACATCGCCCGCATCGTCGGCTTCGACGGCGTGGGCTACCAACTGGTGGACGCGCTGGAAACGCCGTTTCCCGAGCTGCCGCCGATCCCTGATGCCGCACCCGCTGCGGCGACTTCCTCGTCCCCTGACCAACCTGGAGAACTGCTATGACGCAGATGACCATTCCTGCTTTCCGTGTTTCCGTAAATCCGGCTTTGCGCCTTGCACGGCTGCGCTGCCTGGCCCGCCCTGCGGGGCGAGGGCTGCTGCTGGCCGCGCTGTTGCTGTTCCTGGCCGGCACCGCGCAGGCCGCTGGTTCCTCGATGCCCTGGGAAGGCCCGTTGCAGTCGATCTTGGAGTCGATTCAGGGGCCGGTGGCGCGCATCGTCGCGGTCATCATCATCATTGCCACGGGCCTCGCGCTCGCCTTCGGCGACACGTCGGGCGGCTTTCGCAAGCTGATCCAGATCGTGTTCGGCCTGTCCATCGCGTTCGCGGCTTCGAGCTTCTTCCTGTCGTTCTTTTCGTTCTCGGGCGGGGCTGTCGTATGAGCGGCCCGGATAGCTTCGCGGCCGGGTTCGAGGTGCCTTTGCATCGCTCGCTCACCGAGCCGATCTTGCTGGGCGGCGCACCGCGCACCGTGGCGATTGCCAACGGCACGCTGGCCGCCGCCGTCGGGCTGGGCCTGCAACTGTGGATTCCTGGCGTGGTGCTCTGGATCGTCGGCCATTCGCTGGCGGTATGGGGTGCGCGCGTCGATCCGCAGTTCATGGCCGTGTTCGCCCGGCACATCAAGCACCGCCCGCTGCTGGACGTGTGAGGGGACGCCGCCATGCTGAACCTCGCCGAATACCGCCAGCGCCCGGCCTTGCTCGCCGATTGGCTGCCGTGGGCCGGGCTCGTCGCGCCGGGTGTCGTCTTGAACAAGGACGGCAGTTTCCAGCGCACGGCCCGGTTTCGCGGGCCTGACCTCGACAGTGCCACGCAAGGCGAGCTGATCGCCACGTCGGCCCGCTTGAACAATGCGCTGCGCCGGCTGGGATCGGGCTGGGCGCTGTTCATCGAGGCCGAACGCAGCGCCGCCGCGGACTACCCGCACTCAGAGTTTCCGGAGGCGCTGTCGTGGCTGGTGGACGAAGAACGCCGCTCGGCCTTCGAGGACACCGGCCATCACTTCGAGAGCGGCTATCACTTGACGCTGGTGTACCTGCCGCCTGAAGAATCGCGCGCTCGTGCCGCCAAGATGCTCTACGAGAACACGCCGACGAATGGCGTGGACTGGCGCGAGCGGCTGCAAGCCTTCGTCGCGGAAACGGATCGGGTCTTTGACCAGCTCGATGGCGTCATGCCGGAAATTGCCTGGCTCGATGACGCGCAGACCCTGACCTACCTGCACGCGACCATCTCGACGCGACGCTATCGCGTCGGTGTGCCCGAGGTGCCTTTCCACATCGACGCGCTGCTGGCCGACTCGCCGCTGGTTGGCGGCCTGGCCCCCATGCTGGGCGACCGGCACCTGCGCGTGGTGTCGGTGCGGGGCTTTCCGACCTCGACCTGGCCGGGGATTCTGGACGACCTCAACCGCCTCGGATTTGCGTATCGCTGGAGTACGCGCTTCCTCTGCATGGACAAATCCGAGGCGGAAAAAGACCTCGCCCGCCTGCGCCGCCAGTGGTTCGCCAAGCGCAAGAACGTCATCGCGCTGCTGCGCGAAACGATCTTCCAACAGGAGTCGCCGCTGGTGGACACGGATGCCTCGAACAAGGCGACCGATGCCGATGCCGCGTTGCAGGAGCTGGGCAGTGATCAAGTCGCCTTCGGCTACCTCACCGCCACGGTGACGGTGCTCGATGCCGACCCGGCCGCAGCCGACGAGAAGCTGCGCATGGTGGAGCGCGTCATCCAGGGCCGGGGCTTCGTGACCATCTCCGAAACGCTCAATGCCGTGGATGCGTGGCTGTCCTCGCTCCCCGGCAACGCCTATGCCAACGTGCGCCAGCCGATCGTCTCGACGCTGAACCTGGCGCACATGATGCCGGTGTCGGCCGTGTGGGCCGGCCCCGAGCGCAACGCGCATCTGGACGGCCCGCCTCTCATCGTGACGCGCACCGATGGCGCCACACCGTTTCGCTTGGTCACGCACGATGGCGACGTGGGCCACATGCTGGTGGCCGGCCCGACGGGCATGGGCAAGTCAGTGCTGCTCGCCACGCTGGCGATGCAGTTCCGCCGCTACCTCGGCTCGCGCATCTTCGCGTTCGATATGGGGCGTTCGATGCGCGCCACGATCCTCGGGCTTGGCGGCGAGCACTACGACTTGGGCACGGACGGCGAAATCGCCTTCCAGCCGCTCGCCCGCATTGACCGCGAAGGCTACCGCACCTGGGCCGCCGAATGGATCGAAGGCCGTTTGCTGCATGAAGGCGTAGCAGTCGGCCCGGACGAGAAAGCCGCCATCTGGTCGGCGCTGGGCAGCTTGGCCGGTGCGCCCGTCGAGCAGCGCACGATGACCGGCCTGTCGGTGCTGCTGCAATCGAACGCGCTGCGCCAGGCGCTCGCGCCCTATGTGCTGGGCGGCGCGCACGGCAAGCTGCTGGATGCCGACCACGACCGGCTGGGCATGGCGGACGTGCAGGGTTTCGAGATGGAGGAGCTGATGCACAGCAAGGCCGCCGTCATGGCCGTGCTGCATTACCTCTTTGCGCGCTTTGACGAACGCTTTGACGGTGCGCCCACGATGCTGATCCTCGATGAAGCGTGGCTGTTCCTGGATGACCCGGTGTTTGCCGCGCGCATCCGCCAGTGGCTCAAGACGCTGCGCAAGAAAAACGTGTCGGTGATCTTCGCCACGCAGTCGCTCGCGGACATTAAGGATTCGAGCATCGCGCCCGCAATCATCGAGAGCTGCGCAAGCCGCATCTTCCTGCCGAACCCGCAGGCGACCGAGCCGCAGATTCGCACGATCTACGAGGGCTTCGGGTTGAACTCGCGCCAGATCGAGATCGTCGCCACCGCGCAACCCAAGCGCGACTACTACTACCAATCCCGCCTCGGCAACCGCCTGTTCGACCTCGACCTGGGGGCGGCGACGCTGGCCTTCGCGGGCGCTTCCACGCCGCAAGACCAGCGCGACATAGACCGCGTGCTGCTGGACGCCGGCACGCCCGGCTTCGCGGGTGCCTGGCTGCGCCATCGCGGCCTCGATTGGGCGGCTGACCTGCTGCCCTCGTTCCCCGGCCTCGCGCCGGATTCCCTCGCTGACCAACCACAGGAGATCCTGCCATGAAGAAGCGCCTTGTCGCCGCTGCCATCGCGGCCATGCTTTGCACCGCCACTGCCCATGCGCAATGGGTCGTGATCGACCCCACCAACCTCGTGCAGAACACGATGACCGCGATCCGCACGCTGGAGCAGATCAACAACCAGATTCGCCAGCTCCAGAACGAAGCGCAAATGCTGATGAACCAGGCGCGCAACCTCGCCAGCCTTCCATCCAGCGTGGTCGGCCAGTTGCGCGCCAACCTGGCGACGACCGAGCGGCTGATCGCCCAGGCCCGAGGCTTGGCCTACGACGTGACGAATCTGGATCGGGAGTTTGCCCGCCTGTACCCGGAGCAGTACGCCGCCACCGTCAGCGGCGACCAGATGTACCGCGACGCCCAGGAGCGGTGGAAGAACACGCTGGGCGGCTTGCAGACCACCATGCAGATGCAGGCGCAGGTGTCGCAGAACCTGGGCGAAGACGAAAGCGTGCTGGCCGATCTGGTCGGCAAGAGCCAGTCGGCGCAAGGCGCGTTGCAGGCGATGCAGGCCATGAACCAGTTGCTCGCCTTGCAGGCCAAGCAGTCGATCCAGTCGCAGCGGCTCCAGATCACGCAAGACCGGGCCGCCTCGCTGGAACTGGCGCGGCAGGCGGCGGCCACCGAGCGCGCCCGCGAAGTGCGGCGGCGCTTCCTCGGGGAAGGCACGCCGTACACGCCGCAGTCCGTCAACTTCTACCGCGACTGACAGGAGGCCGCCATGCGATGCGTCCTCGTCCTTGGTGCCGTGCTGCTGGCCGCTTGCGGCGAGCAGCCGGCCGACAACCTCGCCGATGCCCTGGCCGCCGATCGCGTGCGGCTCAAGGCATTGCGCGCGCAATGCGCGGCCGACCGGCAGGCCACGGGCGAGGACGCTTGCCGCGCCGCCGCCGAAGCCTTCCGGCGGCGCTTCTTTTCCGGCGAGGCCGGGCCGGATGAATACCAGACGCTGGCCGACCTGCCGCCGATCCCGCCCAGCTTCGAGGAACCGGAGGGCACGCCATGAATGACGTGACCATCATCGACCAGTTCCTCAACACCTTCGCCACCTACATCGACTCGGGTTTCGGGCTGCTGCGCGGCGAAGTGGCGTTCCTCACGGCCACGCTGATCGTCATCGACATGACGATCGCCGGGCTGTATTGGGCCATGAGCCACGCCACCGGCCAAGGCGATGACGTGATCGCCAAGCTGCTGCGCAAGGTGCTCTACGTCGGTGCCTTCGCCTACATCCTCAACAACTTCAACTGGCTGGCCAGCATCGTGTTCCGCTCGTTCGCGGGGCTGGGCATCACCGCCACCGGCTCGGCCATCACGATGGAGAACTTCTTGCAGCCGGGCCGGCTCGCCAAGACCGGCATCGACGCCGGGGCGCCGATTCTGGAGCAGATCGGCGAGATGGCGGGCTTCCCCGAGGTGTTCGCCAATCTCGATCCCATCGTGGTGATGTTCCTCGCGTGGCTGGTCGTGGTGCTGTGCTTCTTCGTGCTGGCGATCCAGCTTTTCATCACGCTGATCGAGTTCAAGCTGACCACGCTCGCCGGGTTCGTGCTGGTGCCGTTCGCGCTGTGGAACAAGACCAGCTTTCTCGCCGAGAAGGTGCTGGGCAACGTCGTGGCCGCTGGCATCAAAGTGCTGGTGCTGGCTGTGATCGTCGGCATCGGCTCGGGCCTGTTCGCGCAGTTCCAAGTCCACCCCGCCGAGCCGAACATCGACCACGCGCTGGTCATCATGCTGGCCTCGCTCACCTTGCTCGCGCTCGGGATCTTCGGCCCCGGCATCGCCACGGGCCTTGTGTCCGGCGCGCCCCAGCTCGGCGCGGGCGCGATGGCCGGTGCCGCCGTCGGCGCGGCCGGAACGGCAGTGGCTGTCGGTGCTGCCGCGACGGGCGTGGGCGGCGCGGTGGCCGCTGGCGCGCGCATGGCCCCGGCTGCCGCCAAGCTGGCCGGCAGCGGCGCGCGTGCCGCCACGTCGGCGGCTGGCAGCGCGAAGTCGGCGTTCCAGGCGGGTTCCGCTGCCGCCGGCGGCGGTGCCAAAGGCGCGATGGCGGGCTTGGGCAACGTCGCCAAGACCGGCGCGCAGTCTGCCGGACGCGCTGCCGCATCCCGCGCTTCCGCTGCCGGGCAGCGCATGGCCGCACCGTTCCGCGCGGGCTGGAACGGCGACGCTGGCGCGTCAGCCGGCCAGGCCGCCACCAGCGAAGCGCCGGCAGGCGCTGCCGCTGCACAGGCGCCCGAGCAGCCCGCTTGGGCCAAGCGGCTGCATCGCCGCCAGCAGCTCACCCACGCCGCGACCACCGCTGCCCACGCGCTGCGCGGTGGCGACGGCGGCGGCTCCGGGCAAGGCCCGAGCCTGCGCGGCTCCGACGACTGACGCGATTCACAAGGAGAACTGACCATGCGATTCAAGAAACCGCAGGTGCGCTACGCCGACACGCCGCAGCCTGCCACGCCGTACCAAACCGCCGGCCAGGTGTGGGACGACCGTATCGGCTCGGCCCGCGTCCAGGCCAAGAACTGGCGATTCATGGCCTTCGGCTGCCTCACGCTCGCGCTGCTGATGGCCGGCGGACTGGTGTGGCGCTCGGCGCAATCCATCGTCACGCCCTACGTCGTGGAGGTGGACAACGCGGGCCAGGTGCGCGCCGTGGGCGAAGCCGCCACGCCGTACCGGCCCAACGATGCGCAGACGGCGCACCACATCGCGCGCTTCGTGACGCTGGTGCGCTCGCTGTCCATCGACCCCATCGTCGTCCGCCAGAACTGGCTGGACGCCTACGACTACACGACCGACAAAGGCGCGGCCGTGCTCAACGACTACGCGCGGGTCAACGACCCGTTCGCGCGCATCGGAAAGGAGTCGGTGACGGTGCAGATCACCAGCGTCGTGCGTGCCAGCGACACGTCTTTCAACGTGCGCTGGACGGAACGCCGCTACGTCAACGGCGCTGCGGCGGGCCTGGAACGGTGGACGGCCGTGGTGTCCATCGTGCTCCAGCCGCCGCGCACCGAAGAACGCCTGCGCAAGAACCCGCTGGGCATCTACGTCAACGGCCTTTCCTGGAGCCGCGAGCTGGATTCTTCCGAAGGAGCAAAACCATGAACCTGTCTTTCCGCTTTTACGCTTTGCCGTTGATGCTTGTTGCCCTGGCGGGCTGCGCCACGCAAGGCAAGCCGCCGCCGACCATCTCGCTCGATGAGCCGGTGCCGGTGCAGGCCCAGCCGATGCCGGAGCCGCCCGCGCCCGTGGAGGTTGTGGCCGTGCCCGAGGTGCTGCCGATGCCGGCGCAGTTGATGCCGGCACCCGAGGCCGAGGACGCCAAGCCCACGCCCGAGCCGGCCGACGAGAAGGTGCGCGTTTCACGCGCCAATGCCGAGGCGCGTGTCGCGCCCACGCGCGAGGGCTACGTCAACGCGATTCAGGTGTGGCCCTTCACCGATGGCGCGCTGTATCAGGTCTATGCGGCCGTGGGCCGGGTGACGATGGTTGCCTTGCAGCCGGGCGAGGAGCTGGTGACGGTGGCCGCCGGCGATACCGTGCGCTGGATCGTGGGCGACACGTCCAGCGGCAGCGGTGCCGACTTGCGCGTCAACGTGCTGGTCAAGCCGATCCGCTCGGGCCTCAAGACCAATCTGGTCATCATCACCAGCCGGAGGACGTACCTGCTGGAACTGACTTCCACGGAAAAGACGTGGATGGCGTCGGTGTCCTGGGAGTACCCGCGCGACCGGATGCTGGCCTTGCAGCGCCAGGCGCAAGCGGCCAGCGCCGCCGCGCCGGTGGATAGCGGCCTGTCGCTGGAGAACCTGCGCTTTCGCTACGCGATCGGCGGCAGCAATCCGTCGTGGAAGCCGCTGCGCGCTTTCGACGACGGGCAGAAGGTCTATATCCAGTTCCCCGCCGGCATCGCGCAAGGCGAACTGCCGCCGCTGTTCGTGATCGGGCCGGAAGGCGACGGGCAACTGGTGAACTACCGCTTCCGTTCGCCGTACTACATCGTGGATCGCCTGTTTGGCGCGGCAGAGTTGCGCCTGGGCGGTGACAAGGGCGACGTGGTGCGGATCGAGCGCACGGATGGCGTGGCACGGAGGAACTGACCATGAG
This sequence comes from Luteimonas huabeiensis HB2, assembly GCF_000559025.1. Classification (GTDB taxonomy): domain Bacteria; phylum Pseudomonadota; class Gammaproteobacteria; order Xanthomonadales; family Xanthomonadaceae; genus Luteimonas; species Luteimonas huabeiensis. Next base: position 81,841 of record NZ_JAAN01000047.1, read on the forward strand.
CCAGGACGATACCCCCGACCTCGCCACGCGGCAGGCAGGCAAGGTCGCGCCCGAGGCGGTGGCGCTTCGCGCCCAGCCGCGTGCCGTGACCCGGTTGAACCGGCGCACGCTGGCCGTCCTCGTCGGCGGCCTGTCGGTCGCCGTGCTCGGGGCCACGATCTGGTCATTGCAACCGCACCGGCGCGGCGCGGGCGAGCAGACCGAGCTTTACAACGTCGATCGCGTCTCGAAGTCCGAAGGGCTGGACGGCCTGCCGTCCGACTACTCGAAGCTGCCGCCGAAGGTGCCCGAGCTGGGGCCGCCACTGCCGGGCGATCTTGGCCCGGCCATCGTGAACTCGCAGCAGTCCGCCGTGGCCGCTTACGCGGCCCCCGGCCACGATCCCAACGACGCCTTGCGCAAGGAGGCGGAAGCCGCAGCGGCTTCGTCGGTGTTTTTCCGCTCGGGCGGCCAGGGCCAGGCCGCCGCCACGGCCACGGTGGCGCCGCCGGGTGTGCCTGGTGCTGCCAACACGCTCGCGGCCTTCGACCCGCTCGCGGCTGGGCCGGCCTCGGCGGCGCCCCAGCCTGCCGATCCGACAGCTGTGCAAAACCGGCAAGACCAGAAAGAGGCGTTCCTGAAAGGCGGCTCTATGGAAACCCGCAATTCCGGAAACCTGAAAATGCCGGCCTCGCCGTATCAGGTCATGGCCGGAACGGTGATTGCGGGCGCGCTGGTGACGGGCATCAAGTCGGACTTGCCAGGCGACGTGATCGCCACGGTGACGGAGCCGGTCTATGACTCGGCCACGGGCAAGTTCCTGTTGATCCCGCAGGGGTCGCGCATCCTGGGTAAATACAACAGCCAGGTCAGCTACGGGCAGAGCCGCGTGCAGGTGGTGTGGAACCGGGTCATCCTGCCCGATACGTCCTCGCTGACGCTCGACAACCTTGTCGGCACCGATCCAGCCGGCTACGCCGGCCTGGAAGACGACGTGGACTGGCATTGGAATCGCATCGTCGCGGGCGCCGTGCTGACGACGCTGCTGGGCGTAGGCGCCGAGTTGGCCGCGCCAGAGAACCGCCAGGACGGCAACCGCATCGTCATCGCGGGGCGCGACAGCGCCCAGGACAGCATCAATCAGGTGGGTCAGGAGATCACCCGGCGCAACATGGACATCCAGCCGACGCTGACCATTAGGCCGGGCCTGCCGGTTCGCGTCATCGTGAACCGGGATCTGGTGCTGCGGCCGTGCCAGCCGCTGTTCTTCAACCGGGGAGCTTCCCAATGAACACGAAGAAACTGCGGCTAGGGCCGCTGCCCAAGACCGAGAGCGTCAAGCTGACCTTTGCCTGCCCGGCCAGCTTGAAAGCCGACCTCGACCGCTACGCCGCGCTGCACGCGCAGGCGTATGGCGAGGCCGTCGATGCCGAGAAGTTGATCCCGCACATGCTGGAGGCGTTCATGGCGGGGGATCGGGGATTCAGGAAGGGCACCACGACGCGGAGCGTGCCGTCCAAGCCGACGTGATGGCCCTCGAAGCCTGCCCAGCAACATCCATCGAACGCGCAGCCCAAGGCTGCGCGTTCTTCATTCTGGATGCCGCCAAGAGCCGCCTGGGCTATGATGACAAGACAAGCCCGCCGTCCCTCGGCAATCCAGCACGACACAGTGCGATGTGGCTTTCTCTCCCAACGCTCCTATGTGGCTCCTAGCCCACGAAGCCACACCGCGCCAAAGTGGCCGAGAAAAGAGCTAACCTACTGTCCCATATACGGTTTCAAGTCCTGCGTGATTTGCACAAAGGACTTGACACCAGAACTTTTTTGGGTGCGCCCGGCAG
>NZ_JAAN01000048.1 GCF_000559025.1 Luteimonas huabeiensis HB2
GGGGGGGGGGGGGGGGGGGGGGGGGGGGGGACGCATGGCGCGGGAGTGGAACATGCGCGGTCGCGTTCGGGGGAGCGACAGGGCGTCGCACCCCGCCCGGGTGCCGGGGGCGCGCGGGCGGCTGAACGCCGGGGCCCGGCGCCGGGACCGCGCCGGCGGTTCGCCGTAGAATGCGCGCATGTCCGCGCTGCCTTCGCCCTGCCTGCCCGAGCCCGCCGACACCGCGGGTCCCTTCGGCCCGTCGCCGCGCCGCGCCACGCGCCAGGTGCGGGTGGGGGGCGTGGCCGTGGGCGGCGATGCGCCGGTGGTCGTGCAGTCGATGACCAACACCGATACCGCCGACGTGGTCGGCACCGCCAAGCAGATCGCCGCGCTCTGGCGCGCCGGCTCGGAGCTGGTGCGGATCACCGTGAACAACCCGGAGTCGGCGGCGGCGGTGCCGCGGATCGTCGAGCGGCTGGCCATGCAGGGCGTGGAGGTGCCGATCATCGGCGATTTCCACTACAACGGCCATCAGTTGCTCGAGCGCGAGCCGGCCTGCGCCGAGGCGCTGGCCAAGTACCGGATCAACCCCGGCAACGTCGGCTTCGGCAAGAAGAAGGACCTGCAGTTCGCGCAGCTGATCGAGTTCGCGATCCGCTACGGCAAGCCGGTGCGCATCGGCGCCAACTGGGGCTCGCTGGACCAGGCGCTGGCCGCCGCGCTGATGGACGAGAACGCCCGCCGCGCCGAGCCCTGGGACGCCGGCCGCGTGCTGCGCGAGGCGCTGATCCGCTCGGCGCTGGACTCCGCCGAGCGCGCGGTGGAACTGGGTCTGGCGCGCGAGCAGATCGTGCTGTCGGCCAAGGTCAGCGGCGTGCAGGAGTTGATCGCGGTGTACCGCGATCTCGCGCGCCGCTCCGATTTCGCCCTGCACCTGGGCCTGACCGAGGCCGGCATCGGCAGCAAGGGCATCGTCGCCTCCAGCGCCGCGTTGAGCGTGCTGCTGCAGGAGGGCATCGGCGACACCATCCGCATCTCGCTCACCCCGGAGCCGGGCGCGCCGCGCACGCAGGAAGTGGTGGTCGCGCAGGAACTGCTGCAGACCCTGGGCCTGCGCGCGTTCACGCCGATGGTCACCGCCTGCCCGGGCTGCGGCCGGACCACCTCGGAGTTCTTCCAGGAACTGGCCAAGGTGGTGCAGGAGCACGTGCGGGCGAAGATGCCGGAGTGGAAGATCACGCACCCGGGCGCGGAGACGATGACGCTGGCGGTGATGGGCTGCGTGGTCAACGGCCCCGGCGAATCGCGCCACGCCAACATCGGCATCTCGCTGCCGGGCACCGGCGAGGCGCCGTCGGCGCCGGTGTTCGTGGACGGCGAGAAGACCGTCACCCTGCGCGGCGAGGGCATCGCGCAGGAGTTCGTCGCGCTGATCGACGACTACGTGGACCGGCGCTATGGCCGAAACGCCGGGCCGGCCTGAGCGGCGCGCGACCCGGCTGCTGCACGACGCCGCCGGCGCCGGCGCCGCGCTGCTGCGACGCCACGGCGGGGCGCTGACCCTGCTGTTCCTGGGCCTGCTGGCGCCGCTGTGGGTGTTCGCGGAACTGGCCGACGAGGTGCACGAGGCCGAGGCGATCCCGTTCGACGAGCCGGTGCTGCTGTTCGCCCAGGCGATGGCGCACGACGGTTTCGACCGGGTGTTCCTGTTCTTCTCGAAGATCGGCTACGCCTGGGGCGTGGTGCCGGCCAGCGTCGGCCTGGCGCTGGCGCTGCTGGTGCTGCGGCGCTTCCGCGAGGGCGTCTTCGCCGGCGTCGCCCTGGGCGGCTCCGGGCTGCTCAACATGCTGGCCAAGCGCGGCTTCGCCCGCGAACGGCCCTCGCTGTGGGAATCGATCGCGCCGGAATCCACCTACAGCTTCCCCAGCGGCCACGCGATGGGCTCGGCCTCGCTGGCGCTGGTGCTGGTGCTGCTGTCCTGGCCCACGCGCTGGCGCTGGCCGGTGCTGGCGGCGATGGCGGTGTTCGTGCCGATGGTCGGGCTGTCGCGGGTGTACCTGGGCGTGCACTATCCGTCCGACATCCTCGCCGGCTGGATGGCGTCCAGCCTGTGGGTGACCGGCGTCTATCTCTGGATCTACCGCGGCGCCCGGCACCGGCCCTGGCGCCGCGACCGGGCGCGATAGCGCGCGCCGGCAGGCGCGCGAGGGCGACGGAACCCTGTCGCCACGCCGACACGAAAGGTGTATAAGCGACGCAACGCGTCCGGCCGGCCACTGCGACGACAGGGGGACGGCCGCCGGGGGCGGACAGGGGACGAGCGGGCGCCCGCCTGCGCGTTCAGCCGCAGTCATCGTCGTCACATCGACACGTCCAGGGGAAATCCGGTATGTCCATGTCTTCACGCGCACGCAGGATCGGCGTGGGCCTCGCGTCGCTGGGCCTCGCCCTGATCGCCACGGCCAGCGCCATCGACTACCTCGGTTCCGCGACGCCACGCACCGCCGTTTCCGCGGGCGCCGCCGGAGCGGCCGCGCCCGCCGGCGCG
>NZ_JAAN01000049.1 GCF_000559025.1 Luteimonas huabeiensis HB2
GCGTGCCCCCATCCGCCTTCGGCACCTCCCCCCGCTCGCGGGGGAAGGAAAAAACAGAACGCTCCCCGCTTGCGAGGCAAGGGGAAAAGCAGCGTGACGCCGAAGAGGGCCTCTTTCGCACGCTGAATGTCGATACAGCCTAGAAACGCGTACGCCGCAAACGACAAGCCCCGCTCGCGCGGGGCCGTCGCGACTCGGCACCGGGCCTGCGCCCGGCAGCCGGATCAGAACTTGTAGTTGACCGACGCGGCCAGGATGTCGCCGCCGACGTCGAAGGCGCCGCGCACGCGGTTGGCCGTCGCCGAGGTGGTGTCCACGTTGGCGTCGTTGACGAACAGGTGGGTGTAGCCGACGTTGTACTCCAGCGTCTCCGACGGGGTCCAGGTCAGGCCCAGCGACAGCCACTTGCGGGTCTGGTCGGGCACGCGCACGTCGCGGTGCTGGTAGGAGGTCGGGGTCTCGTCGTAGGCCAGGCCGCCACGCACGGTCAGGCGGTCGCTGACGCGGTAGTCGACGCCGATCGAGCCGAAGGTGGAGTCGTCGTAGCCGAACTCGAGCACGGTGTCGGCCTGGTTGGAGCCGTAGTCCACGGTCACCGAGTCGAACGCCGGCTTCCACGCGGTGCGCGACAGGTCGGCCATCAGCGACCAGCGGTCGTTGAAGGCGTGGGTGAAGCTGACGGTCAACACCGCCGGCAGGGTCACCGTGGCCTGTCCGTCGGTGTCGATGAACCAGCCCGGGCGCACCTGGCCCAGCACCGAGGCGGCGTCGTCGGGCACGTCGAAGTAGGCGTCGCCGTCGATGTCGTGCTCGACCTTGGAGCGGTAGCTCAGGCCGATGTGGGTGTTCTCGGTGATGCTGAACAGGCCGCCGACGGTCCAGCCGATGTCGGTGTTGGAGCCCTTGATGGTGGTGAAGCCGTCGGCGTTGCCGGGGCGGAAGCCCAGCGGCGCGCCGCCGCCGGTGTACAGGATGGAGCCGAAGTCCACCGCGTTGCCCAGCTCGATGCTCAGGTGCTGCGCGAACACCGAGGCGCCGAAGGACAGGTAGGGATTGACGTCATAGGACAGCGCGAAGCCGAGGTCGATCGCCTCCAGCTCGGTCTTGACCGCGTTGTAGCGGCCGATCCAGTCGCGGTCGTACTCGGTGGCGAAGCCGAACGGCGCGGTCAGCGACATGCCGAAGTGCAGGCGGTCGTCCTCGCCGAAGGGGGTGTGGAAGTACGCGGCCGGGACCGGCGCGACCTTGCCGGCATCGCCGCCGTTGCCGCCGCTGATCGGCCCGCCCAGCCCGCCCGCGTAGCCGCCGGTGCCCTCGAAGTCGGCGCTGAAGCTGATCACGCTGAGGTCGACCTGCACCTGGCGGCCGTCGAGGCCGCGCATGCCGCCCGGGTTGTTGACGATGATCGAGGCGTCGCCCGGGGCGCTGGCCGAGCCGGCGAACGCGCGGCCGAGGCCCTTGGCGCTGTTTTCCTTGAGCTGGAAGGCCGCGGCGTGGGCGCTGCCGGCGAAGGCCAGCGCGCCGGCGACGCCGAGCGCCAGCGCCGAACGGGACAGGAAACGGGATGGATTGCGCATGGGGTGAGGTCTCCGATGACGGTTGGGGGACGCACCGCCCGCCGGCCGCGCCTTGTGCCGGCACGGTCCCGTGCATCGGAATGCCCTCCCGATCGCGGTGCGGGCGCACTATACCGTACCGTCGGGTGTGGACTCCCGACGCACTGCGGCATCGCCGAGGCGGTATCTTCACCGCTCCCGCGCACGGCCCACCGCATGTTCGTCGCCATTCCCACCCGCACCCGGCCCGCGTTCCGCTGGGCCACGCCGCTGCTGGCCTGCCTGCTGTGGCTGGCCTACGTGGCGGTGAGCCTGCGGCCGGACGCGGTGCGCCACGACCTGCTGCTGGACTGGGGCGCGCTCAGCGGCGGACTGGCGCCGCCGGAGCTGTGGCGCACCTGGTCGGAGCCGGAGCGCTGGCTGCGCCTGCTCAGCGCGCTGTTCCTGCACGCCGACTGGACCCACCTGCTCGGCAACCTGGTGTTCCTGCTGATCTTCGGCCTGCCCGCCGAGCGGGCGATGGGCCCGCTGCGCTTCCTGGTGCTGTTCCTGCTCGGCGGCGCGTTCGCCAACTTCATCGCCGCGCTGGCCATCGGCGCGCCGGAACGGCTGATCATCGGCGCCAGCGGCGCGGTCTCGGCGATCATCGGCGCCTACCTGGCGCTGTTCCCGCGCGCGCGGCTGGGCGTGGTGGTGCCGCTGGGCCTGTTCCTGGAGTTCGTGCGCGCGCCCGCCTCGTTGCTGATCGGCGTCTGGGCGCTGCTGCAGGTCGCGTTCGCCTACATGGGCCCGGCCTTCGGCGCGGTGGCCTGGGCCGCGCACGCCGGCGGCTTCCTGTTCGGCATGGCGTTCGCGCTGGCCTCGCGCGGGGCGATCGCGCGGCGGTTGCGCCGGCGGCAGGGGTATTGAGGCGGGGGCCGGGGTCAGGGGTCAGGGGCCGGGGGTCAGGGGAAAAGCGGGGAGCAAAAGCGGGGCGTGGATGGGCGATTCGTGGCTCTATAATCGCGCCATGTCCAAGCCGCTCTACAAGGTCAGCTTCCTCAACCACGGCAAGGTCTACGAGCTGTACGCGCGGCGCGTGGCCAGCGGCAGCCTGTGGGGCTTCGTGGAGGTCGCCGAGCTGGTGTTCGACGTCCACGACGGTCTGGTGGTGGATCCCACCGAGGAGCGCCTGCGCGCCGAGTTCGGCGATACCCGCGTGCTGCACCTGCCGATGCAGGCGGTGCTGCGGGTGGAGGAAGTCGAGCGCAAGGGCCAGTCCGCGATCCGCGACGCCGTCTCCGGCGAGCGCGTGGTCACCCCGTTCCCGCTGCCGGCCAAGCCGCGCTAGGCGCCTGGGCGGTGGAGCGTGCGAGGCGAACGCTGATGCGCGCCTCGCGCCGCCCCCGTGGGCGCGCGGGGCGATGAAGTAGCGAGGGCGCGCATGTCGATACGCACCGCAGCAATGAGGCCGCCGCGCAGGTCCGCAGGGATGGTGCGCGGCGGGCCGTCGGCGTTCGCAGACCCTGCGCGCATGGGCGCGGCCAGCGTTCGCGGCGGGCGGCCGGAGCGGCTTCCGCCGCCTGCGCGCCCGGCCGCCCCGGGCCGACGCGCTTCGCGGCGCCTGCGCCACGTCCTGCTCGCGTCCTGCCTGCTGCTGGCCGCCTGCGATCCCGGCGCGGTCGGCGACGCCCCCGCGCTGCCGCCGGCCTCGACGGCCGCCGAAGCCGCGGCCGAGGCGAGCGGCCGCGACGTCACCGTGGCGGTCGTGTTGTCCGAGCCGGCCGCGCGGCTGCTGGCGAGCGAACGCCTGGGCCTGCGGGTGGAGGCCGAATGGTTCGGCTATCCCACCATCGCCGCGCAGCAGCGCGGCCTCGTGGAGACCGGAGACCCCTGGCTCGGCCTGCACCGCGAGCGGCGCGAACTGGACGGCGCCGGCCGCGTCCGCTTCCGCTCGCCCGAGTTCGACCCCGAACGGCTGGCCCTGCTCGAACAGGGCCGCCCGCACCTGCTGGTCACCGTATCCGCGGCCGAGGATGCCGCCGACGCCGGCGGCGACGCCCTGCTCGATTGCGGCACGTTCCAGGACCGCCTCGCCGTCGCCGTGCGCGACGGCGTCGTCATCGACTGCCGCCTGGCGGCGGAATAGCCGGCGCCAATGCGCGCCTGCGGACCCGCAGGAACGCTGTCCTCTCCCGCAGCAGGCTCATTCCCGCCACCAGGCCGACGTCTCCGCGGGCGCGGCCAGGTCGACGCGCTCGCCCATTCGCGGCGTCGCCAGGGCGATGCCGCGGTCGGCGGCCAGGGCGCTGACGCGCTCGAACGGATCGTCCCAGGCGTGCATGGCCAGATCGAAGGTGCCGTTGTGCACCGGCAGCAGCCAGCGCGCGCGCAGGTCCTGGAACGCCTGCACGGTCTGCTCCGGCTGCATGTGCACGAAGGCCCAGCGGCGGTCGTAGGCGCCGGTCTCCAGCATGGCGACGTCGAACGGCCCGAAGCGGCGGCCGATCTCGGCGAAGCCGTCGAAGTAGCCGCTGTCGCCGCTGAAGAACAGCCGCAGCCCGCGGTCGCCCTCGCCTTGCGGCGGGTCCAGGATCGTCCACGAGGCCCACAGCGTGCGATCGCCGTCGAACAGGCCGCGGCCGGAGAAGTGCTGCGCGGGCGTGGCGACCATGCGCAGGCCGTCGATCGTCGCCTCCTGCCACCAGTCGAACTGCCGCACCTTGTCCGCGGGCACGCCCCAGGCGACGAGCCGTTCGCCGACGCCGAGCGGCACCAGGAACACCTCGGCCTTGTCGGCCAGCGCCGCCACGGCGCTGCGGTCGAGATGGTCGTAGTGATCGTGCGAGATCAGCACCCCGCGCAACGGCGGCAGCTCGGCCAGGGCGATCGGCGGCGCGTGGAAGCGCTTGGGCCCGACCCAGGCGAACGGCGAGGCGCGCTCGGCGAACACCGGGTCGGTGATCCAGAAGCCGCCGCGCAGCTTCAGCAGCAGGGTGGAATGGCCCAGCCGGTACAGGCTGCGGTCTGGCGCGGCCTCCAGCTCGGCGCGGGTCAGCGGCAGCACCGGCGGCGGCGCAGCGGGCACGGCGCCCTCGGGCTTGTGGAAGAAGAAGTCCCAGGCCAGGCGCGCGGTCTTGACGACGCCCATGGCGGGCCGCGGCAGCGGGTTGGCGAAGCGGCCGTCCGATGCCTGCGGCGAGGCGGAATAGTCGGCGCCGGTACGGAAGCCGAAGAGGGCGGGCAGAGCGCAGGCGGACACGATGGAGACTCCCAGGACGAGGACGGAGAGGCGGGCGGCCCGGCGCCATCGCGGGCGGCGGGGCCGCAGGGCGGCGGAGGCGCTGGGCATGGCGGCGATTCAGGAAACTACACCGTGCAGTGTAGGTACGAACCGCCGGGAAGTAAACCGCCCGGTGTAGAATCTCGGCCATGACCGAGGCCGCGCCCGCTCCCCGCCTGACCGACCGCAAGCGCGCGGCGATCCTGGACGCCGCGCTGGCCGAGTTCCGCGCCGCCGGCTACGAGGCCACCAGCATGGACCGCATCGCCGCGGCCGCGGGCGTGTCCAAGCGCACGGTCTACAACCACTTTCCCAGCAAGGAAGCGCTGTTCGGCCACATCCTGGAAGCGATGCTGGCGCGCGGGCAGGACGACCTGTCCCTGCCCTACCGCCCCGACGCCCCGCTGCGCGCGCAGCTGCTGGAACTGGCGCAGCGCAAGCTGCGGCTGATGCACGATCCCGACTTCATCGACCTGGCGCGGGTGGCGATCGTGGCCGGCATGCATTCGCCCGACCTGGCCCGCGCCATGATCGCGCGCCTGGGCCACCGCGAGGCCGGCTTCGCGGCCTGGATCCGGGCCGCCGCCGCGGACGGGCGGCTGAAGACCCGCGATCCCGCCTTCGCCGCCGCGCAGCTCGAATCCCTGCTCAAGGGCGCGGCGTTCTGGCCGCAACTCGCCCTCGGCCAGCCGCCGCTGGGCCGCGCACGGCAGAAGGCGGTGGCCGACGGCGCGGTGGACATGTTTCTGGCGCGCTACGGCTGACCGCCGAGCGCGGCCTCAACCGCGGTAGGCCCAGATCTGCGACTCGCCGCCGTGGCTGCGGATCCGCCAGAACGCGCGCGACAGCACCTCGCGGGAGCGCGAACGCGCGACCAGGTGCTCGCCCACCTTGGCGGTACTCGTCACCTCCACCGTGGCGCGCCGGCGATCGTGCGAGATCCGGATCGAGCCGATGTCGTAGGCGAGGTCGATCGAGAGCAAGCCCTGCGACCGCTCGGCCAGGAGGTTCGTCAGCCGCATCGTGTCCCTGATCTGCTCGCAGGCGGCCGCCCGGTCCAGCGTCGAGCGCGCCGCCGCGCCGTCGGCGCGCTCGACGACCCGCATGCTGAAATCCTCCGCCATCGTCGCGCACAGCGCTTCGGCGTCCGAATCGCGGTACGCCTGCATCTGGCCGGCGTAGTGGGCCCGGACATCGGCCTCCGAAAGCGACCTGCCGTGGTCGTACGCCACGGCCCCGGCGATGCACAGCACCAGCAGCCCCAACAGCTTGTTGATCATCCCGGCTCCCCTGAACGTCGAGATCGTCTTCCCCTGCGACCTGCCAGCCCCCCGGCCGCGCGAACGGGCATCCCCTATGCCCTGGCGGGATCGTAGCCGAACGCACGCACGACGTCCCCAGGCTGGATCGTCATTCGACGCGGAGGGCACCCTTCCGCCGCAAGCGGGGCATCCTGTCTTTCCCTTCCCCCGCGAGCGGGGGCATCCTGTTTTTTCCTTCCCCCG
>NZ_JAAN01000050.1 GCF_000559025.1 Luteimonas huabeiensis HB2
GGAGACCTGCGAGAACGCGGCACCATCGCCGCGCTTCGCCGCGGCCAGCAGGCGCTCCACCACGCCGCCGAACTCGCCCCGCAGCGATGCGCGCTCCGGCCACCCGGCCGCATCAGCCTCGCGCTGCGGCGCCTGCCGCGACGCCTCGCGCTCGCGCTGCAGCAGTTCGCGCGCGGCCTGTTCCCGCTGCGCGATCTCGCGCTCCAGGCTCGGGATCATCGCCGTGCCCATCCCGTGCCGGCCCACCGCCTCCTGCACGCCCTCGCGCGCTTCGGCGGCCAATCGCACCGTGCTGTAGACGTTCGCGCCGCCGCCCAGGCCGGGATGGTAGGTCACGCCGGCGGCGCCGATGAAGCCGGTGGTGCCGCCCATCGTCGCGCCGACGGTCGGAGCGCGCGCAGCGACGCCTGCGATCCGCGCGCCCGCGACCTCCAGGCCCGCGTCCAGCCGCTCGCCCACGTAGACCAGGGCGCCGCGGTGCGCCGCGCCGGCCTGCTGCAGCGCCTCGCGCGCGCCCGTGCCCGCCGCGGCGGCCGATGCGCGCCATGCGCCGGCCTCCGCCTGCCCCTGCGCCAGCGCCGCCGCGGCCTCGCCCCGGTTGCGTTCGCGCGCCTGCTCGCCCTGCGCGGCCAGCCGCTCCGCGCGCGCCTCCAGGTCCTGCCGCGCCGAATCCGAGACCAGCCCCACCAGGCTGCCCAGCCCGCGCAGGCCCGCGGCCCCGGCCCGGGCCCCCTGGTACTGCGCCCAGCCCTGCCCGTGGTCGACCAGCGCCTCCGCCCCGGCGCGCGCCTGCCGGACCGTGGCCGCCGCCTCGCCGGCGGCCTGCACGCCGGACTGGACGGTGGCGCC
>NZ_JAAN01000051.1 GCF_000559025.1 Luteimonas huabeiensis HB2
TTAAGGACTCGGCCCGGCTCCGGTAGCCCGACGCGCCCCTGGAAAGTTTGAAGCCCGCGGATGAGCACTGGGCGCCAGAGCCGGACCGTTCTTCTCTGCAGCCCGAACGGTTGTAGGAGCCTTGAGTTCGCATAGACAAGGATGGGAGTGAGAAGACGTGTCCGACGCTGTTTTTATCGGTATCGACGTTTCCAGCCAGACGCTGGAGATCGCCAGCAGCGGCCAGGCCAAGACCTGGCAGATCACCAACGACACCAGCGGTATCGAGCAACTGGTCAGCCAGGTGTCGGCCTTGGCGCCCGAATTGATTGTGATCGAGGCCACGGGCGGCTACGAGTTCGAGGCGGCCTGCGCGCTTCAGGCCGAGGGCCTGGCGGTGGCGGTGGTCAACCCGCGCACGGCACGCGACTTCGCTCGCGCGATGGGGGCCTTGGCCAAGACGGATGCGCTGGATGCGCGCATGCTGGCGGCCTTCGCCCGCGTGCTGCATCAGCATCCCGAGCGCGAGCGCTTCGTCAAACCGCTGGCCGACGCTGAACGCCAGCGACTGCAGGCCCTGGTGCTGCGTCGGCGTCAACTGGTGCAGATGCTCACGGCCGAGCGACAGCGCCTGCGTCTGGCCCACGCGGCGGCGCGCTCGAGCATCGAGCGGGTCATCGAATGCTTGAAGCAGGAACTAGGCGACAGCGAAGCCGAGGCGGCTGCGCATGTGCAGCGCCATCATGCCCAGTTGGCCCAGGCGCTGGCCAGCGTACCGGGCATTGGATCGGCCAGCGTGGCGGTGCTGCTGGCCGAATTGCCCGAACTGGGGAAGCTGGATCGGCGCCGCATCGCCGCGCTGGTGGGCGTGGCGCCCCTGAACCGCGACTCCGGACAGAGGCGCGGCCATCGCTCCATCTGGGGAGGACGTGCCGACGTGCGGCGAACGCTGTACATGGCCACCCTCACCGCGGTGCGTTACAACCCGGTGCTCAAAGCCACCTACCAGCGCCTGCTGGCTGCCGGCAAGCGCAAGAAGGTGGCCCTGGTCGCCTGCATGCGCAAGCTGCTGACGATACTCAACGCCATCGCCAAGCATGGCTCCACATGGAATCCGGCCATGCCTGGCGCTTGACGCACAAGACGGTTGCTCATCCGGCGCTGCGCGCCA
>NZ_JAAN01000052.1 GCF_000559025.1 Luteimonas huabeiensis HB2
TTGGCTCAACTGGCCGGCGCGCATCTCGGCGCAGATGGCGGCCCGGCTCGGCGTGGAGGCCCACACCCTGCACGTGGCCCTGGATGCCGCCGTGCGCGAGCACCTCGCCGAGCTCGGGGAACTCAAGGTTCGGGTCGATTGATGGACGAGTTCGCCTATGAGGGCTGGGACGTCATCGAGCGCGCTTGGCGCGAGGGCCTCACGCCCGACCCGCTGCTCACCGTCTCCGAATGGGCCGACCGTCACCGGGTGCTGTCGAGCAAGGCCTCGAGCGAGCCGGGGCGCTGGCGCACCAGCCGCACGCCGTATCTGAAGGCGATCATGGACTGCCTGTCGCCGACCTCGCCCGTCGAGCGCGTGGTGTTCATGAAGGGCGCGCAGGTGGGCGCGACCGAGACCGGCTCGAACTGGATCGGCTACGTGATCCACCACGCCCCCGGGCCGATGATGGCGGTGTGGCCCACCGTGGAGATGGCCAAGCGCAACTCCAAGCAGCGCATCGACCCGCTGATCGAGGAGTCGCCGGTGCTCTGCGAACTCATCGCCCCGGCGAGAAGCCGCGACTCGGGCAACACCATCCTCGCCAAGGAGTTTCGTGGCGGCGTGCTGGTGATGACTGGCGCGAACAGCGCGGTGGGTCTACGCTCGATGCCGGTGCGCTATCTCTTTCTCGACGAGGTGGACGCCTACCCGCTCGATGTCGAGGGGGAGGGCGATGCGATCTCGCTCGCTGAGGCGCGCACGCGCACCTTTGCGCGGCGCAAGATCTTCATCGTCTCGACGCCGACGATCGCGGGCGCCTCGGCCATCGAGCGTGAGTACGAGGCCAGCGACCAGCGCCGCTACTTCGTGCCCTGCCCGCATTGCTCGCACCGGCAGTGGCTGCGCTTCGAGCAACTGCGTTGGGAGAAGGGCCGGCCCGAGACGGCGGCCTACGTCTGCGAATCGTGCGAGACGGCGATCGCCGAGCACCACAAGACCTGGATGCTGGAGCACGGCGAGTGGCGCGCGACGGCGGAAGGCTCGGGCAAGACGGCGGGGTTTCATCTGTCGTCGCTGTACAGCCCGCTGGGCTGGCGCGCCTGGTGCGAGATCGCCGCTGCGTGGGAAGCCGCCGTCAGTAAAGAGTCGGGATCGGCCGCTGCCATCAAGACTTTCAAGAACACCGAGCTCGGCGAGACCTGGGTCGAGGAGGGCGAAGCGCCCGACTGGCAACGCCTGCTGGAGCGCCGCGAGGACTATGCCATCGGCACCATTCCCGCAGGCGGCCTGCTGCTCACCGCCGGCGCCGACGTGCAGAAGGACCGCATCGAGGTCTCGGTGTGGGCCTTCGGGCGTGGCAAGGAGTGTTGGCTCATCGAGCACCGGGTGCTGATGGGCGACACCGCACGGGATGCGGTGTGGAAGGCGCTGGGCGGGATGCTCGCCGAGACCTGGACCCATGCCTCGGGCGCGGCCATGCCGCTGGCCCGCTTGGCGCTGGACACCGGCTTTGCGACACAGGAGGCCTACGCCTTCGTGCGCGCCTGCCGCGACGCGCGGGTGATGGCGGTCAAGGGCGTGCGGACGGGTTCGATGGGGGGCGCAGCCCTGATCGGCACACCGACGGCGGTCGATGTCTCGCAGGCGGGCAAGAAGCTGCGCCGGGGCATCAAGGTGTATGCGGTCGCGGTGGGGCTCGCCAAACTCGAGTTCTACAACCACCTGCGCCAGAGCGCGGAGGTGGCCGACGACGGCGTGACGGTGACCTACCCGGCCGGTTTCGTCCACCTGCCCAAGATCGACGCCGAGTTCATCCAGCAGCTCTGCGCCGAGCAACTGATCACCCGCCGCGACAGGAATGGCTTTCCGGTGCGGGAGTGGCAGAAGGTGCGCGAGCGCAACGAAGCGCTGGACTGCTACGTGTATGCCCGTGCTGCTGCTGCGGCCGCAGGGCTCGACCGCTTCGAGGAACGCCACTGGCGCGAACTGGAGCGGCAACTGGGGCTGGCCAGTCCGCCAGCCCTTGAAACACCTACTGAATCGATCACCGAGGCCACCCATCGAGGTGGCCTGGGTGTTTCTGGCAACCGCAACACCGGCCGGCGCGTGATCAAGAGCCGCTGGCTGTCCTGACGAGGAGACGCTATGTCCCTGGCCACCCGCATCGAAAGCCTCGTCCTGCGCGTCGCGCAGGAGTTCAACGACGTCCGCGCGAAGGCCGGCAATCTCGCCCACCTCACCACCACCGACAAGTCGAGCCTGGTGGCGGCCATCAACGAGCTGAAGGCCGCGGTGGTGGCCTCGGGCGCGATCGACGACACCCAGGTCGCCACCACCAGCACCTACTCGTCGAGCAAGATCGTCACGCTGCTGGAGGTGCTCAAGGCCGAGATCCTGGGCGGGGCCGATGCCGCCTACGACACGCTGCTGGAGATCCAGCAGCTGCTGCAGGACGGCACCAGCGGCCTGGACGCCTTGCTCACTGCGGTGAACCACCGCGTGCGCTTCGACGCGGCGCAGACCCTCACCGCAGCCGAGCAAGCCCAGGCGCGCAGCAACATCGGCGCCGTGGCCACGGCTGACGTGGGCGACACCGACACCGACTTCGTCGCGATCTTCGAAGGGGCGCTGCTCTGATGAGTCTGGCCTCGCGCATCGGCGCCTTGGCCGGCCGCATCGGGCGGGAGGTCAAGGTCAAGGTCGGCGCCGACCACCCGGGTCTGGCGCGCGCCTGGGTGTGTTTCGGCTATGTCGGCAACCAGGTCGTCGTGCGCGCTGCGCACAACGTCGCCTCGGTCACGCGGCTGGCCGCAGGGCGTTACCGCGTGCACTTCGCCAGGCCGCTGCCGGACGCGAACTACTGCTGGGTGGGCGTGGCCCGCAGCAACACCAACACGGGTACACAGCGGCTGCTGATCGTGCGCTCGACCGCCGACGAGAAAACGCCGACGCACGTCGATGTGGGCTGTGCGACCACCGCGGCGTCGTTCGCCGACTCCCCCGAGATCGACCTCGTGGTCTACCGCTGATGGCCTACACCGAAGCCCATCTCGAGGCCCTGCAAGCCGCGCTCGCCAAGGGCGAGAAGCGCGTGAGCCTCGGCGACAAGACGGTCGAGTACCGCTCGATCGAGGAGTTGCAAGCCGCCATCCGGGCGGTCAAGCGTGACCTGCACGAACAGGCCGTGGCCACGGGGCTGTGGCCCAGCGCGCCGCGGCAGATCCGGATTCATACCCGCAAAGCGACCTGAGGGTTCATCATGCGTGAGACGACGCAAAGCGCGCTCGACTGGCGCCGCTATCCCAACTTTCGTCCCGAGGAGTTTCGCTGCCGGCACACTGGGCGGCTGCGCATGGATCCGGGGTTTATGGAGCGGCTGCAGCGGCTGCGCAGCGCCTATGGCCGCTCGATGGTGATCACCAGCGGTTACCGCGATCCGACCCACCCGGCCGAGGCGGCCAAGACGAGCAGCGGCGCCCACACCCTGGGGCGGGCCTGCGACGTGGCCGTGCACGGTCGCGATGCCCTCGATCTCGTCGTGCTCGCGGTGGCCCACGGCTTTACCGGCATCGGGGTGCAGCAGCGGGGACTGCGGCGTTTCATCCATCTGGACGACTTGGACGCCACGACGGACCGTCCGCGTCCGACCCTGTGGAGCTACGCGTGAGCTGGTGGAGCGGTCTCAAGCGCCGCATCTTCGGTGCGAGCCCCACCTACGACGGCGTGGGCGGCGGCCGCAGGGCCGTCGCCTGGCAGGTCGGCAATCCCGGGGCGGTCGCGGCGCTGGCTTTCACGCAGAAGGAACTGCGCGCCAAGAGCCGCGATCTCGCGCGGCGCAACGCCTGGGCGGCCGCGGGCATCGAAGCCTTCGTCGCCAACGCCATCGGCACCGGCATCAAGCCGCAGAGCATGGTGACTGATGCGGCCGTGCGCGAGGCCATCCACGCGCTGTGGTGGGACTGGGTGGAGGAGGCCGACGCCGCAGGACTCACCGACTTCTACGGCCTGCAGGCGCTCGCCTGCCGCGCGATGCTCGAAGGCGGCGAGGCGCTGGTGCGGCTGCGCTGGCGCCGTCCCGAGGACGGTCTGCCGGTGGGTCTGCAGCTGCAGGTGCTGGAGCCCGAGCACCTGCCGACCACTTTGAACCGGGACCTGCCCTCGGGCCACGTCATCCGCGCCGGCATCGAGTTCGACCGGCTCGGGCGGCGCGTGGCCTACCACCTGCACCGCTCGCACCCGGGCGACGGGAGCCTGGCGCCGATGTCGGGCACGGGCGCCTCCGCGGGAGGTCTCGACACCGTGCGCGTGGGTGCCTCCGAGGTCATCCACCTGTTCCGCCCGCTGCGCCCGGGGCAGATCCGCGGCGAGCCGTGGCTCGCGCGGGCGCTGGTGAAGCTGCACGAACTCGACCAGTACGACGACGCGGAACTGGTGCGCAAGAAGACCGCGGCGATGTTCGCCGGCTTCATCACGCGGCTCGCCCCCGAGGACACCCTGATGGGCGAAGGGCTGCCGGACGCCCAGGGCGCGGCACTCGCCGGGCTGGAACCCGGCACCTTGCAGATCCTGGAGCCCGGCGAGGACATCAAGTTCTCGGCGCCGGCCGACGTGGGCTCGAGCTACGGCGAGTTCATGCGCCAACAGTTCCGGGCGGTGGCCGCCGCCATGGGCATCACCTACGAGATGCTCACCGGTGATCTCACCCAGGTGAACTACTCCAGCATCCGCGCGGGGCTGCTGGAGTTTCGCCGCCGCTGCGAGGCCATCCAGCACGGGGTGATCGTGCACCAGCTGTGCCGCCCGGTGTGGCGGGCCTGGATGGAGCAGGCCGTGCTCGAAGGGGCGCTGAGCCTGCCCGGCTACGCGCAACGCCCTCGCGCGTACCAGGCCGCCAAGTGGATCCCGCAGGGCTGGCAGTGGGTCGATCCCTTGAAGGAGTTCAACGCGCTCAAGCTCGCGATCCGCGCAGGGCTGATGAGCCGCTCGGAGGCGATTTCGGCCTACGGCTACGACGCCGAGGACATCGACCGCGAGATCGCCGCCGACAACCGGCGCGCCGATGAACTGGGGCTGGTGTTCGACTCGGATCCGCGGCACGACCAAGCATCGAGGCCGGTGCCGACACCTGCGCCCGACACCGAACTCCAGGACTGACACCGATGCTGCCCCATCTCGCCTCCCGGCTCTTTGGCACGCCCTTGCTCGTCCAGCGCGCCAAGCTCGACCTGATCCTCGCGGTGCTCTCCGAGCGCTTGCATCTGGCCGCGCCGGACGTCGAACTCGCGCCGCCGCTGCCGAGGGCACCGAACCCTCCGGCTTATCCGGAAGCTTCGATCGCGGTCCTGCCGATCCACGGCACGCTGGTCAAGCGCACGCTGGGGCTGGAGGCGGCCTCTGGGTTGACCAGCTACGCCGAGATCGACGCGCGGCTGGAGGCGGCACTTGGCGACCCGATGGTCGCCGGCATCGTGCTCGACATCGATTCGCCCGGCGGCGAGACCGGCGGCTGCTTCGAACTCGCCCGCCGCGTGCGCGAGGCGGCCGCCGTGAAGCCCGTCTGGGCCGTGGCCAACGACGCCGCCTTCTCCGCGGCCTACGCCATCGGCTGCGCCGCCGATCGGCTCTTCGTCACCGAGACCGGCGGCGTGGGCTCGATCGGGGTGATCGCGCTGCACGTCGACCAGTCGGTCAAGGACGCCCGGGACGGCTTGCGCTACACCGCGATCACTGCGGGCGAGCGCAAGAACGACTACTCGCCGCACGAGCCGCTCGCGGACGCCGCCCGCGCGGCGCTGCAGGCCGAGGTGGACCGGCTGCACGCGCTCTTCGTCGCGCACGTGGCGGCGATGCGCGGCCTCGACGAGAACGTGGTGCGCGCGACCGAAGCCGCGCTCTTCTTCGGCCCGCAGGCTGTCGAGACGGGGCTGTCCGACGGGGTGGCCACGCTCCCCGCGGTGCTCGCCGAGTTCGACCGACATCTTTCTGCCGCGCGGCGTCCGTCTTCCCCGCCGCGCCAAGCCCCGACCGGGAAGGCGACCGTTCTCCGAGGAACCCCCACCATGACCGACACCCCGCCCGAGACCCTCGGCGTGGATGAGGCCGCCGCCCTGGTGGCCGAGGCCCGCCGCGAAGTGGCGCAGTCCGCGCAAGCGATCGCGGAACTGTGCCTGATCGCCGGCTGCCCCGAGCGCGCCGCCGAGTTCATCGCCGCAGGCCGAAGCGAAGCCGAGGTGCGCCGCGCCCTGATCGAGGCGCGCGCCGCCCACAGCATGGAGTCGGCCGTGCGCTCGACCCACGCGCCCCAGGACTGGGCCGCCCCCGGCGCCGATCCGGCCGCCTCGCCCGTGGTCGCCGCCGTGAAGAAACTCGTGACCCGGGAGTGAACCATGCCCACGCTCACCCAAGCCCCCACCCTCGGCGACCTGCTGAAGTACGAGGCGCCGAATCTGTACTCGCGCGAGCGGGCGACCGTGGCGGCCGGGCAGAACCTGCCGCTCGGCGCCGTGGTCGGTCGCGAGACGGCCACAAGCAAGCTCAAGGCCCTCGACCCCGCCGCCGGCGACGGCAGCGAAGTCGCCGTGGGCGTGCTCGCGCTGGCCGTCGATGCGACGCTGATCGACCGGGAGGACGCGATCCTGATCGCCCGCCACGCCATCGTCGCACGAAACGCGCTGGTCTGGCCTGCGGGGATCACCACCGCGCAGCAGCTCGCTGCGATCGCCCAGCTCGAAGCACGCGGCATCGTGGTGCGCGACAGCGCCTGATTCCGCCCCTCCCCACACCTCGGACGACCCGCCATTCGGCGGGTTCGTCGTTTCTGGAGTCTCCCGATGCTCAACCCCTTCGATTCCCCCGGCTTCTCGATGGCGAGCCTGACCGCCGCCATCAACCTGATCCCCAACCGCTACGGGCGGCTGGAAGCCTTGAACCTGTTTCCGGCCAAGCCCGTGCGCACGCGCCAGGTCGTCATCGAGGAGTACGCCGGGCGCCTGAACCTGCTGCCCACCCGGCCGCCCGGCTCGCCCGGCACGGTGGGCGAACGCGGCCAGCGCCGGCTGCGTTCCTTCGTCGTCCCGCACATCCCGCACGACGACGTGGTGCTGCCCGAGGAGGTCCAGGGCATCCGGGCCTTCGGCTCGGAGACGGAAGTTGAGGCCGTCGCTGGCGTGCTGGCGCGGCACCTGGAGACCATGCGCAACAAGCACGCGATCACCCTCGAACACCTGCGTATGGGCGCACTCAAGGGCCAGATCCTGGACGCCGACGGCAGCACGATCTACGACCTGTTCGACGAGTTCGATCTCAGGCCCACCACCATCGCCTTCGATCTGGCCAATGCCAACAGCGACGTCAAGGGCCACTGCTACGAGGTGCTGGCCCACATCGAGGAGAACCTGAAGGGCGAGTTCATGACCGGCGTGCACGTCCTCTGTTCGCCCGAGTTCTTCCGTCAGCTCACCGGCCACAAGTCGGTCAAGGAAGCCTACGCGCAGTGGCAACAGGGCGCGATCCTGATCAACGACGTGCGCGCCGGCTTCGTCTTCGCCGGCATCACCTTCGAGGAGTACCGGGGCCAGGCGACCGACGCCCACGGCAACGCGCGCCGCTTCATCGCCGCGGGCGAGGCCCACGCCTTCCCGCTGGGCACGGTGGACACCTTCGCCACCTACTTCGCCCCGGCCGACTTCAACGAGACCGTGAACACCCTGGGCCAGCCGCTCTACGCCAAGCAGGAGCCGCGCAAGTTCGACCGCGGCACCGATCTGCACACCCAGAGCAACCCGCTGCCGATGTGCCACCGGCCCGGTGTGCTGGTGAAGCTGACGGCAGCGTGATGACGCAGGTGACGGATCTTTACGAGGCCGCCGGCCGCGCCGGGCTGCTCACCGACGTCATGGTGGGTTCGCTCACGGTGCAGTGCGTCTTCAGCGCCCCGGATGAGCTGGCGCTCGACGGGCTCGCACTGAACCGCGACTACCACCTCGAGTACCCGAGCGCCTGGCTCACCCTCGCCGCTGGCGACACGGTGGAGATCGCAGGAAGCCCGTATCGGGTGCGCGAGGTCCGCCAGCTGCGCGACGGCTCCGAGATGCAGGCCAAGCTGACCCGGCTATGACGTCCTCCGTCCGCGAGCGTCTGGTCCGGGCGGTCGTGGCGCGTATCGGTCCCGCGATCGCACCGACGCCGCTGCATCGCCAGCCCACCGTGCCGCTCCCGCGCGAGGCGAGCCCCGCGCTCCTGCTGTTCATCGAAGGCGATCAGGTCCTCACGCAGGCGAACAACCGGCTCGACCGCGCCCTGACGCTGAGGCTGGTCGCGCTCGCGCGCGAAGACGACGCCTTCGACGTGGCCGACGCGCTCATCGTCGCGGCGCACGGCGCGCTCATGGCCGAGCCGAGCCTCGGCGGGCTGGCCCTGGGCGTGCGCGAGATCGACTGCGAGTGGGACACGGAGGACGCCGACAGCCAAGCACTGGCCGTGCCCGCGCGCTACGAGATCCGCTACCGCACCCTGGCCTCCGACCTCACCCAAAAAGGATAGTCACCATGCACATCGAACTGATCGAACCGCACACCCACGCCGGCCGACTCCACGCCCCCGGCGAGATCCTCGATCTCGACGAGGCAGCGGCGGAATGGTTGATCGAGCGCGGGACCGCGCGGGGGCTGATCGAGCGCGGAGCCGCACGGCCGGCCGACCCCCAACCCCAGACCCAGATCAAGACCCGTAAAGGAGACTGACCATGCCGTACTTTTCCGGACAGGGGCGCGTCTACATCGGCGCCCGCGACGCACTCGGCAACCCGCAGGGGTTGGCCTACGTGGGCAACGTGCCCGAACTCAAGGTCTCCCTCTCGGTGGAGACCCTGGAGCACCAGGAGTCGGTGAGCGGCCAGCGCCTCACCGACCTGCAGCTCATCAAGACCAAGAAGGGCGAGTTCGCCTGCACGCTGGAGGAGCTCATCACGACCAACCTGGCGCTCGCCCTCTACGGCGCCACCACCGCCCAGACCCCGGGCACGGTCACCGCCGAGGCGCTGCCGAACCCGGTCACTCCCGGCAGCCTCTACCTGCTCGCCAAGCAGGACGTCTCGTCGGTGGTGGTAAAGGACTCCAGCGCCACCCCCAAGATTCTGCCGGCCGCGCAGTACTCGGTGAACGCCAAGCACGGCTCGCTGGTGATCCTCGACGCCACCACCGGCGGACCCTACGTCGAGCCCTTCAAGGTCGACTACGCCTACGGCACGGCATCGGTCACCGCCATGTTCACCCAGCCGCTGCCCGAGCGCTGGGTGCGCTTCGAGGGACTCAATACCGCCGACGGCAACCGCGAGGTGGTGATCGATCTCTACCGCGTGGCCATCAACCCGGCCAAGGAGCTCTCGGTCATCACCGACGAGCTGCTGAAGTTCGAGCTTTCGGGCCAGGTACTGGCCGACACGCTCAAGCCCGCCGCCGGCGACCTCGGCCAGTTCGGCCGCGTCGTGCTGCTGTGAGGGGGATGACGATGAGTGCTTCCGATCTGGATGTTCTCGTGCCGCAGCCTCAAGTTGTGGATCTGGCCGGCCAACGCCTCGCGATCAGCCCGCTGGTGCTCGGCGAGCTGCCGGCGATGCTCAAGGCCGTGCAGCCCTTCGCGCAACGACTGGCGGGCGAGCCGGACTGGCTCGCCTTGCTCTCGGACCACGGCGATGCCTTGCTCACCGGGTTGGCGATCGCCAGCCGCCAACCGCGCGAGTGGGTGGACGCGCTGGCTCTCGACGATGCCATCACCCTGGCGGCGACCGTGTTCGAGGTGAACGCGGATTTTTTCGTGCGCCGGATCGCGCCGAAAGTCGGCGATCTGGCGCAGCGTCTGAACGGCCGTCTGGCTGGGCTGACGCCATCGCCCGCCTGATTCGGGGCGGTCACCGCTACCCGGACATCCTCGGCTACACGTTGGGCCAGCTGAACGCCTTCCTCGCCGCCGATCGCCGCCTCGAACACGAACGGCTCGCCACCCGGCTTGCCGTCATGACCGCTGCCGCCCAGGGCAGTCGCGACGGCATCCGTGAGCTCCAGGCCGAACTCCATCGGGGCATGCGTGATGAAGATCGATCTGGTCGCTGAGGGCTTGCTGGATCGGCGGCGCTTCAGCGCCTGGCAAGGTGACACCCGCAAGACGATCCACACCGCCGTGGCCCGCGCGATGCGCGACACCGGCAAGGAGATGGCCGAGCGGGCGCGGAGCGAAGTGCGCGCCGGTTTCAAGGTCGTGAAGCCGAAGTTCCTCCGCTCGATGCACGCCAAGGTGTTCAACCGCAAGGCCGAGGAATTCCCGGCCCTCTACATCGGCTCGAAGGTGCCCTGGCTGGGTATCCACGAACAGGGCGGAACGATCCGGGGGCGGATGCTCGTCCCGCTGCTGCCGCAGCACCGGCGCATCGGGCGCAAGGCGTTCGCTCGGGTGATCGATGCCCTGATGCGCTCCGGCAACGCCTTCTTCATCGAAAAGAACGGCCAGCAGATCCTGATGGCCGAGAACATCGCCGAGAACGCCCGGCCGCTCGCGCGCTTTCGCCGTGCCGAGCGGGAGCGCACCGGCGCCAGGCGCGTGCGGCGCGGCCAGGAGATTCCCATCGCCGTGCTCGTGCGACGTGTGAGCTTGAGAAAACGGTTCGACCTCGCCCGCTCGGTGCGAGGCGATCTTCCCCGCCTGACGGCGGCCATCCGTAAAGCAATGTCGAAGGTTTGAGATGAATCAGCCCCCACGCTCACTCCGTTCGCTGCCCCCCGAGGGGGCGCAGGCCTCCTTTGGGGCGGCCCGGCAGGAGGCCTGATGGCCGGTAACCGTGCCCAGATCCTCATCACCGCCGTTGATGAGACGCGACGGGCCTTCCAGTCCGTACAGGGAAATCTCGCCCGCCTGCGCGGCGAAGCCGCCCAAGTCGGCCAGGTGCTCTCCCGCATCGGCGGCGCGATCGGCCTTGGGCTGGGGGTGCGCGAACTGGTCGAGGTCGCCGACCAGTACAAGAACCTGCAGGCGCGCCTCAAGCTCGCGGTCACCTCGCAAGAGGAGTTCAACCGCGCCGACGCGGCCCTCTTCGAGATCGCCCAGAAAAACCGCGCGCCCCTGGCAGAGACCATCACCCTCTATGCGCGGCTCGCACCCTCGGTGCAGGCGTTGGGGCGTTCGCAGGCGGACGTGCTGGCGGCTACCGACGCCATCGGGCAGGCCGTGTCGCTCTCCGGCGCATCCAGCGACGCGGCGGCCGGTGCCCTGCTGCAGCTGGGGCAGGCCTTCGCCTCGGGCCAGCTGCGCGGTGAGGAGTTCAATTCCGTCATCGAGCAGACGCCGCGCCTGGCGCAGGCCATCGCCGACGGCATGGGCGTGCCGCTCGGCTCACTGCGAGCCCTGGCCCAGGAAGGCAAGATCACCTCGAAGGCCGTGCTCGACGCCTTGCTGAAGGAGCGGGCGCGCCTCGCCGAGGAGTACGCGAGCCTCCCCGATACGGTGTCGGGTGCGCTCACCCGCCTCAAGAACGCCTTCCAGCGAGCCTTCGGCGAACGCGACGCGAGCTCGGGTCTGACGGCGGGACTGGCGCAGGCGATCCAGCTCGTCGCCGGGCATCTCGAGCTGCTGATCGACTTGGCCGGTGTCGTGCTGGTTGCCGCGTTCGGGCGGATGGCCGGCGCCTTCGCGACCAGTGTTGCTGCCGCCCGGGCGGAAGCGGCCGCGCGCCTGGCCAACCTGCGCACGCTGGAAGCCGAGGCGCTCGCCCGGGTGCGGCTCGCCGATGCCGCCTTGGCTCAGGCACGTGCGCAAGGGCTTGCCACCGGCGCGCTGGTCGCGGATGCGGCCAAGGCCCGGCTGCAAGCCACCGCTGCTTCCGGTGCCGTGGCTCAGGCCGTCGCGTCCACGTCCCTGCTCGGTCGCGCCGCGGGTCTGTTGCGCGGGGTGCTCGCGCTCCTGGGCGGGCCCATCGGCGTCATCGTGACCGCCGCGGGGCTGCTCGCGGGCGCACTCTATTCGGCGCGCGACGCCGTGGTCGAGTTCGGCGGCAGGACCGCCTCGATCAAGCAGATCGTCGCCGCCGCCTGGAACCTGGTCGTCGAGAAGGTCGGGGAAGTCGTCAGCGCCTTAGGAAGGCTGGTCGGCACCAACGATCTCTCCTGGGCCCGCGTGCGCGCGGCGATGGTCGGCGCGCTGAACGCCATCGGCACGGCCGTCCGCGCGATGGTCAACGTCGTCATCGGCGCGTTCAACGCCATCGGCAGCGTCGTGGGCATCGCGGCCGCCTTCCTGGTCGAGCGCTTTCGTAACGCCTTCTCCGACATCGGAGAGCTGGCGAAGGCCTTGGGCCAGGACGTGGCAGCGGCCTTCAGCGGCGACTTTTCGATGCAGGCGCTGCGCGCAGCACTCGGCCGCCAGCTCGGCGAGGTGCGGGATTTCGGGAAGGAGCTGGCTGGAGCCGTGCGCGACGCCGTCTCGCGCGACTACGTCGGGGAGGCCGCGCAAGCCATCGCTCGGCGCATCCGCCCCGAATCAACCCAGGCGGGCGTCTTCGGCCGTCCGCAGCCGCAGGCCTTGTCCGCCCCCGACAAGGCAGGCGAAGCAGCGAAGCTCGCCCTCGTGCAGGCCCAGGCCGAGGCCGAATTCAAGCTCCTCAAGGACGCGTTGGACCGTCAGGCGCGGGCGCTGGACGCATCCCTCGAAGACCGGCTGATCTCGCTCAAGGACTACTACGCGGCCAAGACCCGGATCGAGCAGCAGGAGATCGATGCGGAGATCCGGCGCGTGCAGGTCTCGCTCGCGGAGCAGCAGCGCCTGCAAAAGACCGGCAAGGACGAACCGGCACGCCTCAAGGCGAAAGCCGAGGTCGCCAAGCTCGAAGCGGAGCTCACCGTCCTCAACAACAAGCGCGCGGACGTCGAGGTCGCCAATGCCCGCAAGGCCGCCCAGGCCGAGCGCGAGCTGCGCGAGGAGCTTGCCAAGGTGCGCGACGAACTGCTCGACCTCACCGGGGCGGCGACCAGCCAGGATCGACGCGCGGCGATCGAGCGGCAGTACCAGACGCTGATCGAGCGGCTGCGTGCCGAGGGCGACACCGAAGGCGTGGCCACGGTCGGGCGCCTCATCGACGTCAAGTCGGCGGCCGCCGATCTCGCCGACTACGAGCGCCAGTTCAACGACGCGCTCGCCCGGATGCGTGCATCCGAGGAGTCGATCAACCTGCAGCGCCAGTCGGGGCTACTCACCGAATCCCAGGCACGAAGCCAAATCCTTGCGCTGCATCGCCAGACGGGCGAATCGCTCGATGCGCTCCTGCCGCAGTTGGAGGCCGCCGCCGCGGCCATCGGCCCGGAGGCCGTCGCCCGGGTACAGACCTGGAAGAACGAGATCGCGCAGGTGAAGCTCGTGGTGGACGACGTGGCGGTCGCCATCGACGGGGCGGTGCAGGACGGCTTCGCGCAGATGTTCGAGGCCATCGGCAGCGGCGCCAAGTCGGCCAAGGACGCCTTCGCCGACTTCGCCCGCTCGGTGCTGGCCGCCATCAACCGCATCGCCTCGCAGAAGCTCGCCGAGGCGCTGTTCGGCAGTCTGTTCGGGGGCGGCGGTGCGGGCGGGTTCAGCCTGGGATCGCTGGTCTCGTCGTTGTTCCAGGGCTTCGCCGGCGGCGGCTACGTCACCGGCCCGGGCACATCCACCAGCGACTCGATCCCGGCACGGCTCTCCGCCGGCGAGTACGTAGTCAACGCCGCCGCCGTGAAGCGCGTGGGCGTGGCGTTCCTGGAGGCGATCAACGGCATCGAAGGCGGACCGCGCATCCAGGGGCCCCGGCTCACCTTCGCCGCCGGCGGGCTGGTGCCCGAGACGCCGCCCCCGCCGGCCCAGGGCCAGGGCCAGGCGGTACGCATCGTCAACGTGATCGACCCGGCGATGGCCGCCGACTACCTCAACTCGTCCGCGGGCGAGAAGACCATCCTCAACATCCTGCAACGCAATGCGGGAGCCGTCAGACAGGTGCTTGCGTAAATGGCGTTCGAAATCGGCACGGCCAGCGATTACCGCGATCTGCTGGACCGCTTCCATGCCTTCCTCACCACTCACCCGAATCTGGTCGCCGCGGGCCAGCAGTGGCAGGCGCTGCACTGGACGACGGACGCCGCCACGAAAGAGCTCATCCTCAAGGCGCCCGGCCTGGCCGGTGCCGAGGAGATCTACTGCGGCATCCGGGCCTACGAGAACGCCACGGCCGGCTACTACATGTGGGACCTGAACGGCTTCATCGGCTTCAACCCGGCCAACGACTTCTATACGCAACCGGGCGCGATCAGCGGCTGGCTGCCGATGATGTCGCTCTGGAACACAGCGATCCCGTACTGGTTCGTGGCCAACGGCCGGCGTGCCGTGGTGGTGGCGAAGATCTCGACCGTCTACCAGGCGGCGCACCTGGGCTTCGTCCTGCCCTACGCGACGCCGGGTCAGTACCCGTACCCGCTGCTCGTCGGCGGTTCGATGACCGGCCAGCGGGGCCGCAACTACAGCGTGACCTCGCCCAACCACCGCCATTTCGTCGACCCGGGCGAGGATGGGCAGAACAACGCCAACACCGCCTGCATGCTGCGCGGCCCCTCGGGCGCTTGGCTGCCGTTCCAGAACGTCGCCTACTCGTCGTCCGAGTATCGCTACGACGGGCCGCGCCCGGTCTGGCCGACGAACTACACCTACCTCGGCAACCTGCGCGAGGCGCCGGACGGCACCTACGTGCTCTCGCCCATCGTGCTCACGCAGAACAACTCCGGCACCGATCACGACCTCTTCGGCGAGTTGGAAGGCGTCTATCACGTCTCCGGGTTCAACAACGCCGCCGAGAACCTGATCACGGTGGGCGGCGTGGACCACCTCGTGGTGCAGAACGTGTATCGCACCAGCGTGCGCGACTACTGGGCGCTGCGCCTTTCGTGACCGACCATGGCCTACCAGACTGGTACCTCCGCCAACGCCGATCAGCTGCTCGACGCCCTGCGCGTGTTCGCGGTGGCCAACGGCTGGACCCAGCTGCGCTGGGCCCCCGACGGCACCGGGCAGACCCTGTCGCTCGCCAAGGGCGGGCTCTACGTCCATCTGCGCTCCGCGGTGAATGAGCGCCTCTCCACACGCTACAACACCATCACCGGCATCTGGCTGATCGGCTCGACGGGATTCGATGCCGGCAAGCCCTGGTGGGATCAACCCGGATCGATCGTCAACGCCAGCTACGTGAGCAACACCACGAGCTACCGCGCCGAAGCCTGCGGCCTGTTCGAGGTGGGCACCGCCAACACCTACCACCTACTCTCGGCCGCCACGCCCGAACTGATCATGCTCGTCGCCGAGGTCTCGCCCGGCGTCTATCACCATCTCGCCTTCGGGGATCTCACGAAGTTCGGCAGCTACGGCGGCGGGGCGTTCGTGTCGGGCGCGTTCGGCCCGGACGCCTACACCTATACGTACAGCGGCTTCACCGACTACGTCTTCGGCTACGACCACGACCGGCACTTCGGCCTGCCGTTCAACGATTACAAGTACTACGGCGGCGCGAACTTCGTCCTCGCCGAGGTGGACGGCGCCACCGACTGGCACTCGGTCTGCAAGGACTGGGCGCTCACCGGCAAGCGCGCCAAGGCGCTGTGGGAACGGGGCACGGGCACGCCGCGCGACAGTCTGGCGCGCTACTGGTGGGGTCACGTGCCCAACACCTTGAACGGCGTGACGCCGATGCTGCCGTTCTACCTGTTCGTGGCGCGGCCTTCCGGCTTCTTCTCGCCCTTCGGCTTCACGCCGCACCTGCGCTATCTCAACATCACCCACTACGCGCCGGCGGAGGTCTTCGCGTTGGGCGCCGAGCAGTGGATGGCCTTCCCGGCCCACTCCAAGAACGGCAAGAGCGGCGTGCACGGCTATGCCGTGAGACTCATCCCCTGAGCGGATCATGCCGACCTTTCCCGGTTCCATCCTGCCTGGTGCCGCCCGCCAGGAGCCGCCGACCTGGTCGCGCTCGCCGGAGGTCTCCGAGCGCGTGCCGGTCGCCTTTCCGTTCGACCCGAGTGCGAGCTCGATCGCGCGTCCGGGTACGCGGCTCGACACCCAGCCCGTCGACGAGCTGCGGCTCGGCGTCAACGGCGCTCTGCTGCCCGCCTTCGGGGCCGACTGGTATCACCGCATCCACGTCATCCCTTCGACCATCGATCTCGGCAACCTGGTGAGCCCGGTCGAGCGGGTGCTGGAGGTGTGGAACGCTCGGTTCGACGCGCAGACGCTCGATGCCATCGACGAGACCGGAACGGACGGGCTGCTGCTCTCGGGCCAGCCGGCGCCGCCGCTCGCCTTCGGGCCGCTGCAGTCGCGCCTCTACACCTTCGCAGCGGGCACGCGCGGGGCGCCGGTGATCGACGCCGCCTACCGCTTCGTCTTTGCCGGCGGGCTCACCGCGTTGCTGGTCGTCACCGGCCGCCGCGTGGTGGTCTTCGGCATGCGTCCGGACTGGTCGCAAGGGATCACCGAGCGGCTGGAATGGCTCACCGAGGTGCTGGAGGCCTACGACGGCACCGAGCAGCGGGTGCGCCTGCGGCAGCTGCCGCGACGCGGTTTCGAGTATGGATTCCTGATCGAGGGCCGGGACGCCCAGGTGCTGGATCATCTGCTGTTCGCCTGGGGCGCACGCATCTACTGCCTGCCGGTGTGGACCGACGTCTCCACCCTTGCGGGCGAGGCTGCCGTCGGCAGCACCGCGCTCACCGTGCAGGATGCCGCCAACAGCGACTACCACGCGGGCGGTCTGGCGGTACTGTGGCGCTCCAACACGCGGCACGAGGCGGTGGAGATCCTCTCCATCGCCGGCAACACGCTGACCCTCAAGCTCCCCCTGGCCGGGAGCTGGCCGGCCGGCACGCGGGTGTTTCCGGCGCGGCTCGCCCGCCTCGAGGGCGAGGTGGCCGTGGCGCGTCCCACCGACACCATCGCCGTCGGCCGCTGCCGTTTCGGCATCGAGGACATCACGGCGCCCGCGGTCGCCGACTATGGCCCGGCCTATCAGGGCTACCGGGTGTTCGACTGGCGGCCCAACCGGAGCACCGACCTCGAGGACAGGTGGCTTCGGCGCCTCTCCATCATCGACTACGGGACGGGACTGCCGACCTTCGACGACGAGTCGGGCTCCCCGCTCATCGGACGCACGCTGACCTGGCTGCTCACCGACCGGAGCAAGGCGACCGCCTTCCGGGGCTGGCTCGCCGCACGCGCGGGACGGGCGAATCCCTGCTGGTTGCCGACCTTCGAGTCCGACCTCGAAGTCAGCCGCACGGTGGCGGCCACGGATGCCGGCCTCGTCGTCCGCAACGTCGGCTACGCCCGCTTCGTCGCCGCCGATCCCTTGCGGCGCGACCTGCGGCTCCTCACCACGGCCGGCACCTTCCATCGCCGTATCACCGGGGCGAACGAGATCTCCGAGGACGAGGAGCTGCTCTCCCTGGACGCGCCGCTGGGCGTGACCCTCGATCCCCAGCAGTTCCTGCAGGTCTCGTACCTGGAGTTGGCCCGGCTCGATCAGGACGCGGTCGAGCTGCATTGGGAGACGGACGCCACGGCGCGCGTGCAGCTCTCCACCCGGACGTTGAGATCATGAGCTAAGACCATGAGCTATCTGGGCATCGAACAGTCCGCCCACGGCGGACAACCGCAGGAGCTCTACCGCTTCTCCCAGGGCGCGCAGCGCTGGCTCTACACCTCGGGGCAGGCGGCGGTGGACTACCAGTCCGAGACCTACATGCCTGCGACGATCTCGCGCGGCGGCCTCGAGCAGAGCAACGAGCTCGCGCGGCTGGGGCTGGAGATCCGCATGCCGCGCGACCTGGCCGTGGCGAGTCTGTTTCTCGCCGCCCCGCCCGAGGGTGTCGTGAGCGTTACCCTCTACCGGCGCCATGTCGGCGACGCCGAGTTCATCACCTACTGGAAGGGGCGGATCACCGGCGCGCGGCTGGCAGGCAGTGAGGCCACCCTCAAGTGCGAGCCCATCGCCTCGAGCCTGAAGCGGCCGGGCTTGCGCGCCCGCTACCAGCTGCTGTGCCGCCACGTGCTGTACTCCAGCGGATGCGGCGCGCTGAAGGACAGCTTCCGCGTGGACGGCACCGTAGCGGCGGTGAGCGGCGTGACCGTCCAGGTCGCCGCCGCCGCCAGCCGGCCGGACGGCTACTTCGTGGGCGGCATGCTCGCCACCACCGCCGGCGCGCGCATGATCGTCGGTCACGCCGGGATCGACCTCACCCTGGTCGCTCCCATGGTCGGCCTCACGGCGGGCGATGCGGTCCAGCTCTATGCCGGCTGCGACCACACCATGGCGCATTGCAAGGACAGGTTCGGCAACCTGGACAACTTCGGCGGCTTCCCCTTCATCCCGGTGAAGAACCCCTTCACCGGCGACGCCATCGTGTGAGGCTTTCCTATGTGGCAGCAGATCATCATTTGGGTCGTCACCACGGTACTGTCGGCGCTGCTCGCGCCGCGCCCCAAGGTGCAGGACGCCCAGCCCGGCCAGATCGGCGACAAGGACGTGCCCATCGCCTCCCATGACGCCCCCATCCCGGTGCTGTTCGGTACGCGGGTGATCTCCGGGCCCAACGTGGTCTGGTACGGCGACGTGCAGGTGCGGCCGATCCGCAAGTCCTCCGGGGGCAAGAAGTGAGCGTGATGGCGCGGCTGGAACATGCCCGTGCCCTGGGCTACTGCGCCCGCGGCATGCGTCGCTGGTTCGAGGGGCGCAGCCACACCTGGGCCGAGTTCGTGGAGCGAGGGGTCCCGGCCGATTGGCTGCGCGCCACGGGTGACGCGATGGCGATCCGCGTCGCCGAGGAAGCCGACAAGGCCCAAAGGGCCGCAGGACAGCACGAAGTGCTGGTCCCGAGCGCAGCGAGGGATGCGCGAAGCGCACAGAAGGAGCAGGCAGGATGAGCGGCGGCGGCAAAGGCAGTCAGGAGTACACGGTCGGCTATTGGTACGGCCTCGGCGCCCACCTCGCCCTGTGCCACGGCCCGCTGGACGCCATCACCGAGATCCGGGTGGGCGAGCGCGTCGCCTGGTCGGGCAACGTCACCGGCAACACCACGATCACCATCGACAACCCCAATCTCTTCGGCGGGGAGGAGCGCGAGGGCGGCGTGCAGGGGCCGGTGGACATCCTGATGGGCGGGCCGACCCAGGGACGGAACGCCTACCTGCAGGAGCGCCTCGGCGCCGACATCCCGGCCTTCCGCGGCGTGGTGTCGCTGATCCTGCGCCGGGTGTGGGTGGCGGCCATGAACCCCTACATCAAGCCATGGTCGGTGCGCGCCAAGCGGGTGCCGAGGCAGTGGTACGCGGCCAAGGCCGAGATCTCCGGCGACGCCAACCCGGCCCACATCGTGCGCGAGTGCCTCACCAACGGCGAGTGGGGCATGGGTTACCCGACGAGTGACATCGACGATGCCAGCTTCATGGCGGCCGCCGACGCGCTCCATGCCGAGGGCTTCGGGCTGTCGCTGCTGTGGAACAAGGAAGAGACCATCGAGGACTTCATCCTGTCGGTGCTCCGGCACGTGGACGGGCTGCTCTACGTCCATCCGCGCACCGGGCTCTTCACCCTCAAGCTCGCGCGCGACGATTACACGCTCTCCAGCCTGCCGACCTTCGATCCGGGCAACATCCTGCGCATCGAGGAGTTCACGCGGCCCTCCTGGGGCGAGATCACCAACCAGGTGACCGTCGTCTACCGCGACGGCGCCACGGACAAGGACGGCAGCGTCACGGTGCAGGACATCGCCGCCGTGCAGCTCAACGGCGGCGTGGTGGCGACCACGGTCAACTACCCCGGCATCAGCCGAGCGGAGCTGGCCAACCGGGTGGCCATGCGCGAGTTGAAGCAACTCGTAAGCCCCCTCGCCAAATGCACCTTCGTCGCCAACCGCCAGGCCTCCGGCCTCAACATCGGCGACGTGGTGAAGCTCTCCTGGCCGCCCTACGGCATCGACCAGATGGTGATGCGCGTCGCGCGCATCGCCTATGGGGAGCTGGCGAACGGGGCGGTGCGAGTGGAGTGCGTGCAGGACATCTTCGGCCTGCCGCAGTCGGTCTATTCGGCGCCGCCCCCCTCGGGCTGGACGGAGCCGACCAGCCTGCCGGCGCCGTGCCCCCACCAGACCCTGTTCGAGGTGCCGTACTGGTCGGTGGTCAAGGACTTCACCGGCGAGTCCCAGAGCCTGCTCGGCGACATCGACGATCTCGACGGCCTGGTGGCAGCCTGCGGTTCGCGCCCCTCGTCGGACGCCTTCGGCTTCAAGGCACTGGCCCGCGTCAGCGGCAGTTTCACCGAGAAGGGCTTCGGCATCTTCACGCCCACGGCGGTTCTCACCGCAATGCTGCCGCAGTCGGCCGCGCAGGTGAGCGTGGGGCTGACCTCCGGCATCGACCTCGAGGAGGTGACTGCCGGAGGACTCACGGTGATCGACGGCGAATGGCTCAAGGTGGTGTCGCTCAACCTCGCGACCCAGACCGTCACCTTGGAGCGCGGGATGCTCGATACGGTGCCGGCGAGCCACCCCGCAGGCAGCCGCATCTGGTTCGTCGACGGCTTCCGCCACTACCTCACGCCCGAGTACGTCGCCGGCGAGACGGTGCGCGTGAAGTTCCTCACCCGCACGGCACGCGGCACGCTGCCCGAGGCGGCGGCAACGGAGATGAGCCTGCCACTCGACAAGCGCTTCATCCGTCCGTACTGCCCCGGCAACGCCCAGATCAACGGCAAGCGCTATCCGACGGTCGTGGCCGGCGAGATCAACGTAAGCTGGGCCACGCGCAACCGCCAGTCCCAGACCGCCTACCTCGTCCTGCAGACCGAGGGGGCGATCACGCCGGAGGCGGGCCAGACCACAACCGTGCGCTTCTACAACGAGAATGGGCAGCTCGCGCGCACGGTGAGCGGCATCACGGGTAACGGTACCACCTGGCCGCTGGCGCAGGAGCTCGCCGACTCCGGCCTCGGGCGCGTCAACGCGCACGTCAAGGTGGAGATCGAGGCGAGCCGCGACGGCCACGTGTCCTGGCAGAAACACGTCATCGAATTCGACCGTACCGGCTACGGCCTGCGTTACGGCGACTACTACGGAGGTGTCTGATGGCCTTGAATGACCCGAACCTCGGCCTCGCCTACGGCTGGGCCCAGGGCGAACACAATTGGAACGGCGGCATGGACGCCAACCTGAAGCGGCTCGGCGCCGTGGTGGGCCTGTCGGTCAAGGACCGCGATCTCGCCACCCCACCCGCGACACCCGTGGACGGCGATCGCTACATCGTCCCGGCAACCGCCACCGGCGCCTGGGCTGGTCGCACCGACCAGATCGCGGTGCGCATCGCCGGTGCATGGGAGTACCACGCCCCCAAGATCGGCTGGACCTGCTTCGTCGAGGACGAGGGCGTGCTCTCCGTCTACAAAGCGACCGGCTGGAGCCCCGGCATCGCCGTCTGATCGCATTCTCTTTACTGCATCCACCGAACCCGCCGCCCGGCGGGTTCTTCGTTTCTGGAGACCAGCAATGAGCCCACCCACTCTGCAAGACGGCATGGTCGTCATGCCGCGCGACGAGTTCGAGGAGCTGCTCGCACGCGCGGCCGAGCGCGGCGCGAGGCGCGCCTTGGCCGACGTCGGCCTCGACGGCGAGGACGCCGCCCACGACATCCGCGAGCTGCGCGGCCTGCTCGAAGCCTTCAACGCCGCCAAGCACACCGCCTGGCAGACCGTGATCCGGCTCGTCACCACTGGCTTCCTCCTGGCGCTGGTCGCGGGCGCCGTCATCAAGCTCAAGGTGTTCGGAGGTGGCCAATGATCGAGACCCTGCTCGGCGGCCTCCTGGGCGGAGCCTTCCGTCTGGCACCGGAGATCCTGAAGTGGCTGGACCGCAAGGGCGAGCGCAGCCACGAACTGGCGATGCAGGACAAGGCGCTTGAGTTCGAGAAGCTGCGCGGCGCCCAGCGCATGGCCGAGATCGGTGCCGGGGCCGATGCCGCGTGGAACACCGGCGCCATCGAGGCCCTGCGGGAGTCGATCGCTGCCCAAGGTCAGCGGTCCCGGGTCCGATGGGCCGATGCGCTGTCGGTCAGCGTGCGCCCGGTGATCACCTACTGGTTCATGGCGCTGTATTGCGCGGCCAAGACGGCGGCGTTCGTGGCTGCCATCAACGGCGGCAGCGACTGGGGCGCCGCGGTCCTGCACGCCTGGACCGAGGCCGACCAGGCCCTGTGGGCCGGGGTGCTGAACTTCTGGTTCCTTGGTCGCGTGTTTGACCGGGTGCGGCCGTGATCGCGGTTCCGCAAGCGGCTATCGATCTGGCCAAGCGCTTCGAAGGCTTTCACCGCGTTCCAAAGCACGATCCCAACCGGGCCTATCCGTACATCTGCCCGGCCGGCTATCCGACGATCGGCTACGGGCATCTGTGCGATCCGAAGCACCCGCCGATCACGGAGGTCGAGGCCGAGGCCTACCTCGCCCAGGATCTGAGGGTGGCGCTCGCCGCCACGCTGCGCTACTGCCCTGTGCTGGCCGCGGAGTCGGAGGGGAGGCTGATCGCGATAACCGACTTCGCCTTCAACTTGGGAGCGGGCCGTCTGCAAACGTCGACCCTACGCCGTCGGGTCAACCAGCGGGATTGGTCAGCCGCCGCCGCTGAACTTCGCCGGTGGGTGTACGGCGGTGGGAGGGTGTTGCCAGGACTTGTTGCTCGACGGGAAGCCGAGGCGCGTCTTCTCGTGCACGGGTAACAGATCCGGGAGCATGGCCGTGTATGCACTACGTGCATTGGCATGATAGATTATGCTCTTAACGCATCAACGGCTAAGGCAATGGCGATCACCAGCGTTGGAGAACTGGTCAGAGCTGCTCGCAACGGGCGCAGCCAGAAGGAGTTCGCTGCCTTCCTGGGCGTGAAACAGTCCTCCGTGAGCCGCTACGAGAGCGGGAAGGCAAGCCCGCCGATCCGAGTGATCGAGCAATGCATGCAGCTGGTGCATGCGGCAAAGGCGGAAGACGCCCCCACCGCCGACCAACTGGCAGAACGCATTCGCGCCGCCCTGGCGGACCCCGACCTGCGGCAGGCGCGCTTGGCGCTATCTCGGTTGGTGGATGCCTTTGTGTCCGAACACGCGCAGACTCGCGTTACGCGTGCTGCGCCTCAATGATCACTGGAGGCTGACGTGGCGACTCAATCGACCATCGAGTGGACTGAGCAGACGTGGAACCCGACCACCGGTTGCACCAAGGTTTCACCGGGGTGCAAGAACTGCTACGCGGAAGTGATGGCGCGCAGGCTCCACGCCATGGGCGCGCCCGGCTACGAGAACGGGTTCAAGCTCACGTTGCATGAGAGCCGGCTCGAACAGCCACTGCTGCGCAAAAAGCCGACAACGTACTTCGTCAACAGCATGAGCGATCTGTTCCACGAGGCCGTTCCGGACGCCTTCCTGGATCGTGTGTTCTCGATCATCGAGCGCACCCCTCACCACACGTACCAGATCCTCACCAAGCGCGCGGAACGGTTACCGGAGTACTTTGCTCGCCGTGCCTGCCCGAGAAATGTTTGGCTTGGAGTGTCGGTCGAAGACAAGAAGTACGGCGTTCCGCGCATCGCACACCTGCGCAAGGTAGATGCGCATATTCGATTCTTGTCCGTCGAGCCGCTGCTGGAAGACCTCGGGCGGATTGACCTGCGCGACATTCACTGGGTCATCGTCGGTGGCGAGTCCGGGCACAAAGCCCGGCCAATGCGAGAAGAATGGGTGGCGAACCTACAGGCCCAGGCCGAGGCCGCTGGTGCGGCATTCTTTTTCAAGCAATGGGGCGGCTGGGGTGCCGACGGTGTCAAGCGCCACAAGAAGGCGAACGGCCGCATCTTCCGGGGCCGCACGTGGGACGAGTACCCGGAAGCGATGACTTGCGCTTAGGGAAGGTCTGAACAACCCGCTCTGCCGCCCGGATTGCGGCATCGTGGCGCCGGCCTGGCGTCGCTTTCGAGCCGGATTTCGCCCGTGCAGGGCGGTTTTTGGCGGGTTTCCCCGCCTTACGGACGCACTGCTCCCGTCGTCGGCAACAAACGCCGGCGCGCCATCCACAGGTTCGACAGCGCGAACAGCGTCAGCACCTGCGCCGCGTTCTTCGCCAGGCCGCGGTAGCGCACCTTCGTGTAGCCGAACTGCCGCTTGATCACCCGGAACGGGTGCTCCACCTTCGCCCGCAGACTGGCCTTGTAGCGCTCCCACCGCTCGGCGTAGCGCCGCTCGCGCTCGTTCTTCATCGCACGCAGCTTCGACGGCTTCTCCGCGATCAGGAATCCGGCGTCCACGTCCTGCAGCTCCTCGCGCTTCTCGGCACCCGTGTAGCCGCTGTCGCCGCACACCGTGTCTTCCCGGCCGTGCAGCAGCTTGTACACCTGCGTCACGTCGGCCACGTTCGCCGCCGTGCATTCCACGTGGTGCACCAGACCGGACGCGTCATCCACGCCGATGTGCGCCTTCATCCCGAAGAACCACTGGTTGCCCTTCTTGGTCTGGTGCATCGCCGGATCGCGCTCGCCCGCCTTGTTCTTGGTCGAGCTCGGCGCACTGATGATCGTGGCATCCACGATCGTGCCACTGCGCAGGCTCAGGCCCTTGCGCTGAAGATGGGCGTTGACCTGCTCGAAGAGCTTCTCGGCCAGCCCGTGCGTCTCCAACAGCCGGCGGAAGTTGAGGATCGTCGTCTCGTCCGGGATGTCGGCAAGCCCGCCCAACTGCGCGAAGCGGCGCATCACCGGCGTGTCGTACAAGGCTTCTTCCATCGCCGGGTCGCTGAGCGCATACCACTGCTGCAGGAAGTGGATGCGCAGCATCGTCGCCAACGGATAGGGCTGGCGACCGGGACGGCCCATCTTCGGGTAGTGCGGCTCGATCAGACCCAGCAGCGCCTGCCACACCACCTGCTCCATCTCCGCCAAAAACACCTCGCGCCGCGTGCGCTTGCAGCTCCCCAGACCCTCGGCATCACCGAACGACAGCTGCATCGCACTCACCCCGATCACGGTGAGGCATTGTCGCGCAATCGGGCGGAGTTGTTCAGACCTTCCTTAGAAGTCGAACTTACCCTGGCCTTCCACATTGGACGCGGTTGCCCAGAACTTGTGTGCGAGCTCGTGTTTCGCTGCTAGCAACAACCAATATAGAGGCTGATTCTTCCCGCCCTTGAGCAGCCTCATCTCGGTGGATGGCCACACCCCGAGGTCTGCGACCTTTCCTCGCCAATACTGGAGGACCTGCTGCCGCAATGCTTGCTGCGATTGGCCTCGGGCCACCTTGTCCCGCCATCCCGGCGCAAAGGAATCGAAGGCAGATTCATCGGCAATCGCGTAGGAAACCGCATTCCGCTGCAAGTCCATTTGACTGACGTGAATCAGCATGTCGATTCGCTTCAGGCTGGCTAACGCGACGATGATGTCGAAGCTCAGGTTGGCCAGGTCAAACGGATCAAGGAAAGCCAGATTCAGAGCATGGGTGGTGTTAGGCTGCGTGACGATTTCTTTCACAGCTTGCGCGGCAGCCCCATCAATTTCAATGACCGGTGCATTCAACCGTCGCAGTCGTTCGGCGGCCGCCCGCCGCCGTTGTGCATCGAGGTCGGCAATGTAGATCTGCGTGAAGGGTGCTCCGCCTTCACAGCTTTTCTTCCACGCGGCAACAACGCCACCGTCAATCCACTCCCCAGTCTCCCTGACCTGGCACCTGCCTGGCCCGCAGAAGAGGTCGATATACGTAGCGCCCCCGTTTTTAGTGCCCCCCTTTCGATCACCGATGTACTTTGCTCGCGCAGCGCGGGAGATATCGATGTACCGGCAAAGGTAGTCATGCTTCTCTTTGGCCCAGCTGCCCACCTCCTCAGCCGGCATCCCGTCGTCACCTTCGATCAACTTTCCCATTGATGATCACCTCGTCCCCTCTGGTTCTTCGATCTGGACCTGCTCTTACGGTGTCGGTCGATCTACGGTCTTGGGCCTGCTGGCTGCAGGGGCATCACATCCCAATCTTGACGTTG
Organism: Luteimonas huabeiensis HB2; assembly: GCF_000559025.1. Taxonomy (GTDB): domain Bacteria; phylum Pseudomonadota; class Gammaproteobacteria; order Xanthomonadales; family Xanthomonadaceae; genus Luteimonas; species Luteimonas huabeiensis. The sequence continues at coordinate 26,087 of NZ_JAAN01000052.1, forward strand.
TACCCAAGCGCTCGCAGTCCCTTACTCGTACGCATGTTCCTCGGCGGATACTCGTCAGGCCTGGCCCAGCCGACGATCTCGCCAAGACTGCTCAGACCGATATGAGGGATTGCCCAGTCGTCACTGCGAATGGCATTCCAAATGCGCTCTGCCACATGGCCACTTCCCCACACAACGTAGTTCAGCAGATCGAGCATCGTCTTGCCTTCGCGCGAGCGTTGCTTCCACAGCCACTCGCCGAACTTCTGCACCTTGTCATCACCCGCCTGAGGTTTGTCAGGCAAACCCAAGTGCTCGTTCTCCTGTTTGATCGCGTGGTCTCGGATCGCGTGCACCCGAGATATAGCGTCAACGAACTCTTCCTCAGTCAAATTCAGAATGCGTTCGCGCGCGAGCAGCTCACGAAGTCGCGGCGACCACTCGTAAATCGTACGCTCTTCGAAAGAGTGATCGAATTCGGCGGCATGCCACCATTCCAAGGCCTCCCGCAGCGCCAGTTCGGGGTTCCTCGAGTTCCGTGCGAAGAACTCCTCGTAAGGATGGCGGTTTCCGTCCTTGACCTGCTTGTAGTAATACGCGTGAAGGAACTGGTCCGCCTGCACCCCGGGGGGCACAGAGTCATCGATCCAGCCTGGCTTCACGCCCGGAGCAGATACACGGGCTGCAATGGAACGCATCAGCTGCAGGGTATCGTTCCACTCCTGCTCGAACTTCCGGAAGCGCTTCTCCGTTGACCGCTTCTTCTCAACGAACACGAGACCGCGATTCTTGTCTAGCAAGCGCTTCTTGTCGAACTGCTGTTCCAGTTCATAGTCCTGTTTCGAAAGCTGCAGTCGTCGATCAGCGAGCTGCCGCTGCTCCAGGTAAATCTCTTCTCTGAGTGGAACAGATCTGTCGTCCACCTCCTCGAAGAAGTGCAGCAGCTCGCGTTCCATGCCCGTTTCGGCGAGCTCGTCGTGTGGCAGAAAGACGCCGGCTTCGATGTTTGAAATCCAAGCCCTGTCCGACAGATTGGCTGACCCGATGTAGGCCCCCGCGTCCACCCACCAGATGACCTTGGAGTGGAGGATGTCAGGCACCAGTTTGCAGTGATAGTTGGGGCTGGCCTTGTCCAGGAACCACTTCAACACGGCGGGGTCGACAGGAACCGTATGGTCGTAACGTCCGTAGAACTCCAGCGGCTTCAGGTGCCGCGCGCAAGCTTCGAACAACTGCATGTTGTCGCGGTTGGCGTAGGCAACCGCTGCACGAACACGCGTGCAGGGTTCGATAACCTCGCCGAGCAAGTTCTGTAGCAATTGCTTGTTGAGGGGGCCAGCAATGAAGCGCATATGCCGCGATGCCTTGTCCTTATTCAGCCTTCCATCCCGCCTTGACCTCGGCCAACACCGCGTTGACCCGGTCGACAACGGATTGATCAACTGGGCTGCCATCACCGATCTCCACGGTCACGCGGATGCGCAGCGGATGCCCGGCCGTCGCTTCGCGCAATGCGTCTATGTGGTCAGCAAGGTCCTGAACCTCGTGCGTCTGAAGCTCCGCAGTCGCGGTTTTCGACCCGTAGTGCTTTGGCGGAGCCGGCTCCTTGGCCTCGCTCTTGCGCGCCACGATCTTGACCGCCGCCGCACCGCCCAGATCGCAGGGCCAGGGGCCCGAGTCAAGGGACCGCTCGATCAGTCCCAGCCGGAAGGCTTCATCGAGTGCCGCAGCAACGCGCGTCCATGGCAGCACCTTGCCACCCTTCGACGAGAGCGCTGCATGAATGAGATGGGCGTTGGTCGCATCGCTTTGCCACGCCGTGGGCAGCTGCGCAGGCAGCACATCAACGGCTGAAAGCAGCGGTGGCGGCGAGAACAGCTGAGCCGCCTCATTGATGAACCCTGCAGGAACGTCTTCACCCAGCACGCTGACCGTCCCGTTCAGCAACCAGATCCGGCCGCTCTTGACCGCCCCGGTGACGGCGTCAAGGATGGCCTGCTGAGTCGCCTCGGGGATCAGCAGGTTTTCGGTGTAACCGCCCTTGTCGACCTCGACGAAGTGCTTACCGGAGAAGTAGGCCGTAAGATCCGCCAGGGTGAGAGGCTCCCTGTTCCAAAGGCCCGGCAGCCGCCCAGGGGCCAGCAGTTGCGGATCCAGCTCGGACAGTACGGCCGCATCTGACAGCACCACCTCAAGGCTGGAGTCGTTGACGGCGTTCTCGTCCGGGCGGGACATCCAGAAAGTGCGCGTCGATTTGTCGGCGCGCGTCACCCGCAGTACGAACTCTCCCGCCTCGCAGCCCGCCAGGAGGGTTTCCAGGATGGCGCGGCGGTTCAGCATCTTGGGCAACTTGGCCGTAGCCGCAAAAGCGCCGACCAGATCCTTCACGAAGCGCGCCTTGTCACCATCCGCCCACAAATCGAACGGTCCGCCAGGCAGCAGCGCCTCGGAATTGACTGCCGTGCTCTCGATGCGCAGCCGCTTGTCCGCCACCATCTTGGGGAACAAGGGTTCGTTATCGACATTGATGCGGTAGGCAGCCACTTCGTTGCTGTCGTTGACCGTGACGGCGATGCAGTAGGCCATGACGATCTGCGACCCCATCTCCCCACGGGCCGCGCGAATATTGCCTTCCAGGCGCGTCGTCGCTGCGGTGTCGATGTCGCTGCGCTCCTTGAGCATCTCGCGCACTTTCTCCCAGCCCAGCAGGTCACGCACCTTTTCACGGGCCACCTCAATGCCATCTTTGGACGGCACCGCCAGAACGACGGCATTGCGGTTGCGCGCACGCGGCTTGTCCGGCCCCGTCGTCTCGTCAATGAAGCGCCTGGCCTCGGCGCTCGGCTTGCCATTGCACGCGGCCTTGGGGCCGAGCACGGCATAGTGGAAGTCTTCGTCGTCTTCGATGTCGGCTGGACGCGCTGGCAGCACGTGGACTTTAGCGCCCAGCGTGCGAGCACCTTCAGTGAGCTGTTTTGCCTTGGCGATTTCGGCCTCCAGGACTTCTTCCACGGCCGTCGAACTTACGTTCTGGCGCGCGTCGTGATGCATCTGCTTCAGATTCGGCTTGGAGCCCAGGCGCCACACCTTGGGCAACCCGCCTTCACGGTCGCCGGTGAACGTGTCATCGAGATACCAAGAGGCGTCTGACCAACGCCCCAGCCCCTTGTCCAGCTCGATGCGGTCCGGGGATCCCACGCCAATCAAAACCTTCAGCTCGCGCGTGGTTGCGCGCTGGCCAATGGGCTGAGAGTGGAGGAACGTCGCCATCACCGCTTGCTCGATCTCTCGGTGCTGGACACCGAGCAGACCTTCCTGCGCCTTGCGCGCATGGGCGAGCTCGGCCTCCAGGATGGCCGTCCAGTTCTGCCGGCGACCTTCGTACTGCTCAAGCTGCGCAACGCTCGCCAACTCACGTGCGGCTACGCTCAAGCCGTCCGAGTGCGGGTCGACCAGGAAGATCTGCGGGCCGATCAGCGGCTGCTGGTCCCACTTGACCGCGTCGCGCAAGGCAGAGGCGAGCGTCTTGAGAATGCCGCGCGTCTGCTGAAAGCCTTCCAGCTGGGTCCATTTCTGGTAGAGGGTTTCGATCAGTGCCGGGTGAAAGGGGTACGCGTCGGCGTAGCGCTTTTCCTCCGCGGCGCGGTTCTTGGCTGTGTAGTCATCGATGGCCTGAATGCCATTCAGCGCCGCGACCACCTGCGCGCCCCAAAGAGAACGATCGGTGTAGCTTTCGAGCTTCAAGAGACGGCGCCGCAGAATCTCCGGCACGTCCTGGCTTTCGACCGGCTGGATACCCTCGTCAGCCACGCGCTTGAACTCGTCGTAGAGTTCCTTGCTGATCTGTTTGCCGAGTTCGTCCATCTTGCCGGGGTCGGACGCCAGCAATGAGGCCACCAAACAGCATTGCGGCACCTTGGCTACCGCCTGCGTCAGGCTGTGCATGAACTCCCGCATGCGACCGATCCACTTCGGATCGGTATCGGCCATCACGCGCACGAACCACAGCACCTCGTCAAACAGGATCAGCACGCCATCGCCGTGCTTGCAAGCGAGCTTGAGGAGATCCTCCATCACGCCGGTGGCCGGCGGGGTGGTGCGCTCCGTGCCGTCATCCTTCAAGAGCTTCATGCCTTCGCTACCCGCCAGCTGCCAGGCGATCGCGCTCCAGGGCATCTTGACCGTTGCCAGGCTTCCGTCGGGCGCCATAACCTCCATGCCTTTTTCGGCGTCCAGGCGGTCGAACACCACCGACGCCACGCGCGCCTTTGGCAGTCCGCCTTCGAGTGCGCAGTGCGCCTTGAATTGCTGCACCGCTGGAATGTCAGGCAGGCTCGCAGGATCGCGCACCAAGTGCACCAGCGTGATCAAGGAGTGGGTCTTGCCGCCGCCGAAGGTCATGTGCAACTGGCGCACGGCCTTCTCGGACTTGCCCGCCAGGCGGTGGGTGACGTCACGCGCAAGGTCTCGCAGCTTGACCGTGGGGTACGTGAGCGCGAAGAACTCCTTCGCATCGTGGTAGACGCCCGGGTTGCGCCCCATCACCACGTCGTACAGGTCTGCCGCAAACTGCTTTTGCGACAGTTCCTGATTGGTGATGTCGTCGCGCAGCTGCACGACCTGGTGCCAGGGCTTGGTGGTGGTTTTGGCCATCGTTGTTCTCCTGATCCTGATTCTCTTTACTCAAGCCCAAGCGGCGCTTGCGCGGTGCTGCCTACAGAGCGCAGATAGTTCTGCAAGCGCTCCAGGATCGAGCACTCGTCCGTGCAGCCTTCAGCGCGGCTCTTCTCGATCAAGGCTTGGATCAGCTGCGCAAAGACCTGGCTACGGCGCAGCGCGCGGCTGTCTAGGTAGTCGTTGACTTTGACGACATCGCCGGCCACCCACAGCTGCATCAGCTTGTGCACCTGGTCGATCAGCGGAATCGCGCGTCCGCTCGCGGTCTCCACACCCAGCGAGCGGTGCTTGCGGGCGCGCCAGTCCTTGAGCTTGTACTTGCCACCACCGCCGATGCCGATCGATGTGGCCTCCTCGGCATCGCCTTCTTCGTCGTCTTCCGATGGATCCTCGTCCTCGGCTTGCGATCCACCACCGCTCTTTGCCAGCAGCTCGTACTGGTCGACCAACTCACGCTCCGAGAGGCCACAAGACACGGCGTAGAGGATGCACGGGCCAGCCGGCGCTTCCTTGAGGCCGAAGTCATTGCGATGCAGCAGGTAATAGGTGGTCACGTCGTCGAGCGGATGATCGCCGGGCGTGGGCTCCGATTGGCCATGCGAGAGCACACGGCCGACGACGAAATCCACCACGATGCGGCGTACGTGGCCGAGAAACTCGCTCACCGTCATGAGGCTTCCTGGCTCGGACGCCTTTTTCACCGCCGGGTAGCGGCTGTAGGCCTCCAGCGCCGGCCCGGTGGCAGCCCAGATGAAGTCCGGGCCGCGAATGCCGGCATCCCAGAAGTCGCGCAGCCGGGTGGTGATGCTCGACTCCATCTCTTTGAGCACCTGGGTGTCCCAACCGGCGCGTGCGAGCGGGTCGCGCTTCTTGCAGACCAGCCAGACGGACGAAGCCAGCGCTGCGGAGTCGATAGCCCGCATCCGAGACGCCTGTTCGGTCTGGATTGGCCAACTGCCATCAACAACGAAGCCGGCCCTGATGATTGCGGTGACCAGCGTCTCCCAAGCATCTGGCTGTTTGTGGGCGAAGACTATGACGAGCCGTCCGTTAGGTACCAGCTCGGCGTGGCACGCCTCGAAGGCCCGAGCCATGCCCTTCTCATAGTTCCTCTTCGACGCTTCCTTGTCGCCCTTGAATCGCGACGCGTCATCGATCAGCTCGCCGTCGTTCGCATCGTGGTCCCACTTCGGAGCGAGCGGCTGCGCGAAAACGCGGTGGTACTCTTCATTGATGCCGACAAGTGTTCTACGCAGCCAGACGTAGAAGAAGTCCATCAGGTCGGAGTAGGGGATTGCGTCGTAATACGGAGGGTCTGTGACAACAACGTCAAAGCCAGCGTCGCGAGCCTTTGTCGCCGAGCCGTTCACTGCGTTGGCCGTTCCGTTCAATTGACGGCCCCAGGCGGCGAATGAGTCAAGCGCGGTCGCGATACGATCGCAGCAGATCAAGTAACTGCCAGCGCTATCGCCTAGCAATTGACTCTCAGCGCAGTCCCACGAGATAGCTAGCGCAAATCGAACAAACGAGTGGTTGATTGTCGAAGCGTCAAGCTTCCACAGCGTGCCCATGTTCGCGAAATCGAGCAGGCGCGAGAAGCCGGCCGCTAGATACGCAATCAGTGCTTCCGCCCACTCCGCTGGGTAGTGCTTAGCGGCCTGGGCATAAGCCTCCCGCGTCGAGAGCAATATGCGACCAAGGCCGTACAACTGACGCGGCAGAAAGAGCTTCTGCCACTGATCAATTCCGTAACCATCGACCGAAAAGGCGCGTGATGCGCCACCCCCGCCAACTGGGGTTGGCTCTGTTGGTAGTCCAAATGGAACGTCTGCATACAGCCGATCAAGCTCTGACGCCGCCTGGCTGGCCAAGGTCAACTCTTCAAGCGTCGGAAGGCGAAACTCCTTTGTTTGGGGACTCTCGGTGACGACCGAGGTCATTACAGCTCCGAGGCGGCCAGCACGGCCCTCAAGGCGCAAGTCCTCCATGGTCATGATCGTTCCGCAGCAAGGGCAAGTGGCCCCAGAACGACTCATGGTGCCAGCACCCAGCTTCTTGTCGTACTCGCGCTTTTGCGCCGCGTTGCCGCCTTTGGCGGGGACGTTGGGGTCGATGCCGAACACAACACCGGTCTTGTCTTCGCGCGGCCGCATCGTGAGCAGCACGCGCTTGCTGTCCTTCTTGGCCAGCCAGCGCGTTTTCAGGAGTGGGACTTCAGCACGGCATGCCTTGCACGTAACCGTCCGGGCCCACAGGTAGGCCACCGTGGGCTTGGCCACCCAGCGCGGGTTGGCGGGGTTTTCCAAGTAGGCGGGATCGAAACCGGCGTTGAGCACCTCGATTTGCGGCTCGCCATCGTCGTTGACCGGAACCAGCTTCAGGGGCTCGTCGGTATCGAGCTCCACCCGTCGATAGGGCTTGAGGCTGCAATACTCCGCATAGGTCGGGTAAAAGCGCGCTAGATCCTTGCGCGCGTGCTTGAGCACCCAACGGCCCCAAGCACGCACGTGCCAAGCCAGATCGGCGTTCAGTTCATCAGCCTCGATGTCAGGCAGGCCAAACAAGTCCTTATTCTCGTTGCGGGCGGTTTGCACCTGACCCGCGATCTGTCGGGCACGCCGCTCTGCATCCTTGACCTTGAGGCCGCGAGCCTTGAAGTACTCGGTGAGAAAGGCCACATCTTGGAGCGCAAAATCCGGCAGCCGGCGCCTCTGTCCAGCGAGCTTCTGCGGATACTCCAAGGTGCACTTGAGGATGAACCAGGCCACTGGGTTGATGTCGATGGCGGTCACCTCGCAGCCGAGCCGCATCGCCTCCAGCGGAATGGCCCCGCCGCCGGCAAACGGGTCCAGCACCCGGGGCGCGCGGTCGCCATAGGCCTTGCGGATTTCCTGCCGGAACCACTCCATGTCCGGACTCGTTTCCCGACCCCAGCGCAGCACGCCGCCTTCGGTTTCCCAGGCTTCGATCTCCTCGATCCGGCCATTGGGCATCTTCTTCTTCTTGGTGGTCTTCTTCAGTACACCGCCCAGGCGCTTGAGCAGCTCGTCGCGCTTTTCCTTGTCCCCTGGGTCGGGCAGCAGCGTGGCGATCAGCGCCGCGCGGCAAGCGGCCAGAGGCCGGCGCGCGGGCCAGATGTGCAGCGTGGAGATGTGGCCATGGCGCACATTCTTCTCGTGCACCGAGTCAATGGAGGTCTGCTTGAGCGGGAAAGCGACCTCAATCAGGCGTTTGTCGTTCATTGTTTTCCCTTCTTCAACGCCGCATCGAAGTCCAGCATATTCTTCGCTACGCGCGTCAACGTGATTTCGCCGCGGGTTTCTCGCCCGCGGCCGGTAAAGTAGTCACCGCTCAGCCGCGGCTCATTCGGTCCCGTCGCGATCGCCAGCGTGCAGACGCCACGATGTGTTTGCATCGTCGGTGCGGCGAGGTTTCTCGGCTCGCACACGTACTCATACTTCAGCCCGATATCTCCCGGCTGCTCTTCGTAGAGCGCCGCCATCGTCGTGTGGGAGCGAGATTGCTCGGTCTCGAGATCGATGGCCATGCGCGTCCACGTCTGGCGCACGCGCATGACGCAAGGCACACTGGTTCCGCCGTTGTGCGAGGTGGCAATGGTCCCGACCCAAGTGCCGTTGAGATTTTTCAACGTGGACAGCCAGCGCCAGCCCCAGCGCTCATACATAAACACCATCCCGCCGTAGATCGCGCCTGCTGAGAGCGCGGCTGCATCGATATACCCAGTCACAGGTGGCAGCATGGCCAGCTCACGCAGAAGACTAGCCGCACCAATGGCCAGAGCGCCGAAGGCGAAATACACCTTCGGTCCTCGGAAAGGGTTGTCAGATGCGTACCCGTGCATCGGCTATCTCCACTGGTTCCACATCTGGATCAAACCAGCAATGAAGGCGCGGGCGTTTGCCTCGGTCCACCGTCCGTCACTGAACAGGCGCTGGATGCCGTTCTGGCAGACGAAGTTCGTGAGGTCCGCGCTACTCAGCCAGTTCACGACGTTGACGAAGGTGCTCCCGCATCTGCTGCCGAACTGTTGGTCGGGCACGTTGTAGAGCAGGCACTCGATGGCATGGGACGATGCCGTCCCGCTCCGGATCAGGCCGTTGTCTTCCATCCAACCGCGGGCGTTCTTGAAGATGCGGACGGTCGGCTTGTACCAGTTGCTCGTTCTGCCGTGCTTGGCCACCCCGTTCTCATAAGACTGAGTCGGAAAACTGGTGACCTCGTGATTACGTTGAACATCCCTCAGCCAGATCCCAGACGCGTGGTCAACTGCACCTGATTGAGTCTTGTAATACAGCCGATACTCCAAGCAGGGAACGACATCGGCCGGAATGTTGTTGGTCGTCCTCGGAATCTTGATGCTCTTCCCGCCTTCGGTGATGTTGTGATTCGGGAAGGCACGCCGGATGGCGCTGGAGACGTCGCGCCTGAAATCGGCAAGCGTATACGTCGCCGGGCTGCTATGCCCTTCAACGATGCCTTTGGTGTAAACATCCAATAGGCTGTAGTCAGGCATGTAGGTCTCGTTGAGCCTGACCACCACATCCACGTCGCTGTCGCCACGGATGTTCGTACTGTTGCGGTATGAGCCCTGAAGGAACACGTCGAAGTTCCGGACCGACAGCGTGGTATCAGCTTGCAACGCATCTCGGATTCGCTGGTAGATCGCGGATGCGGACGTCACTGCACCCTGATGCGACCAGGTTTCCAATTGGCTTTCGGGAATTGCCATGCTTGCTCCTTACTCCGACGCGCTGCGAACGATGTCGCTGTATCCGATCACCACGCTGCCACGCGCCTTGGCGATCAGCTTGGCAAAGGGGTCCTGCACTCGCAGCAGGCGGGGCTGGGCGCCACCGCAATCGAACACGGCGTACAGCCAGTAGCGTTCACGCAGGATGCAGGCGCGTGCCCATTCGTTCTCGGTCAGCTCGATCTCGCCGACGCCTACACGCCCTTTGACTTCGATGCCACGCTCCTCGCCAGTCCGTTTGGACAGCAGGTCAAAGCCTGGGTAGTCCGTGAGCCCGGCCAGACGGGCTTTGTCGGGCGTTGACACGTCGCGCACGTCCGCGCCCTGCGCCGATTCAAAGGCGATCGCCACTTCCATGGCGATCCGCTCGACCTCGGCGTCGCGCGCCTTGATGTCTTCGGGATCGGTAGAGGGCTGCACCAGCGCGGAGGCCAGGATTTCCACGCGGCCAGGCTGGATCAGGTCCACCTCGCGGCGCGCTTGAAGCAAGGCCTGCTCACGGCGCTGCGCGAGACTTCTCTGTTGCGCCTTGATCCGCTCCAGCTCGGCTGCCGCTGCCCGGTTGCCGTCACGGGCCTTCTCGGTGAAGCGCTTGCGCGCGGCGGCCAGCTCCGACTCCTGGTAGTCGAACGCCCGTTGCAGATACTCCTGGGTCTCCGCGAGGCGCTGGGTCGCTTTCATGCGCTGTAGCTCAGCCAGCTGGCCGACGACCTCGCGCTGGATGTGTTCCTGCGCGGCCAGCCGCCACGTGTCGCTTTGGGCGAGAAACACCACGCTGCCAGGACTGGGTTTGTCGGTGGGTTTGAGGAGCAGTAGGTGCTCAACGGGCGTCTCGATCAGCCGGCCATCGGCGTATTGCTTGAGGCCGACGAGGCGTTGTTCGATGACCTCAGGCTGGAGAAACGCGGGCAAGCCGGGATCCACGCCGCGCTCCACGCTGACGCGGGCGACATGGAACAGGTAGGGTGCGGTGGCACTGACGTCGGTGAAGATGGCGCCACGCAAGGCATCGTGACGGGCGCGCTCAATGGCTATGGCCGAGAGACGCTCGAAGACGGGCTCACCCGGATGCAGAAAAATGGCATCGCGCCCATCGTCAGGACGGTAGACGGTAAACCGGTTGCGCGCCGACTCTGGGTAGGTCTCGAGCACCGGGAGGAGGCTGTCGAGCACCCCCCGCTTGCGCGGCCGGATGAAGAAGGCACCATCGAGATCGCCGACAAGGTCGATGCCAATGACCGGCGCGGCGTGCTCGAGATACCGGCGGACGTACCCCGGCAAAAGGCGGCGCATCTCCTCGATGGCCATGGCCTCGCGCAGTTGGGGCAGGTCGATGCGGACGTCGCCGCCCTTGCCGTAGAGGGATGCCTCGCGGGCCTCGATGGCCTTGATCTGCTCCGGCGTGAGCTGGCCGGCGAGTTCGAGCGCCTTCTTGTCCGCCTCGTCATCCGACTCGATGGCCCGCTGGATGTACTCGGTGATGGCCATACCCTCGAAGATGCGGCCGACCACATCGAACACCTTGTCCGAACCGAGCTGCTTGCGGATTTCCTCCAGCTTGTCCAGCAGAGTCTTGATGACCCGTCCTTCTCGCGTCTTGCCCGCAACGAGGTTGATGATGGCAACGCGGTCTCGCTTCTGGCCATAGCGGTGAATCCGCCCCATGCGCTGTTCCAGCCGCGCCGGGTTCCAGGGCACGTCGTAGTTGATCAGGATCCAGCAGAACTGCAGGTTGATGCCCTCGGCTGCCGCGTCGGTGCCGATGAAGAAGCGGGCTCCTTTGCCATCGGCGTCATGAGGTCGCCGGAAGCGCTCGACCTGAGCGTCGCGCTCCTCGAAACCCAGACCGCCGTGGATGTAGGCCACCTGGTCGGCGTAGCCCATGCCTTCGAGGCGCCGAACGAGAAACTCAAGTGTGTCGCGGTGCTCGGTGTAGATGATGACCTTCTGGTCACGATACTGCGGCGAGCGCAGCAGTTCCGCCATCCGTTCGAACTTCGACTCTTGGCCGCTCACGTGAACGGCCTCGGCGAGTGCGATCAGCTCCTGCACCTGGTTGCGCTCGTCGATGAGCTCCGCGAGGCTGGTGGCGATGAAGGCGCCCAGCGCCTCCGCCTCGCTCTCCTCGTGCTCTTCGACGCCTGCCGATTCGGTTTCCTCATCGGCGGTCTTCGCGGCCAGCACGTCCACCAGCCGCCCCTCGCGGACCTTGCGGTTCAAGCGCTCCTGCTGGCTACGCAGCTCTTCCTCAGGCACTCGACCAGATTGGATGTCATCGATCAGCGCGTCGAGCTTTGCCAGGCGGTTGCGGAAGGAGCAGAGCAGCGCCCAGGTGCTGCTGGCCATGCGCCGCTGGAACACCGTCATGGCGAACCGCGCGGCCTGGCGGTTCAACAGCCGCGCCTGGTTGTAGTAATGGCGGATGTACGCGGTGGTGCGGTCGTAAAGCGCCTGCTCGCTAATCTGGCCTTTGGTGAGGTCGTAGCTCACTGTGTCGCAAAGGCGCTCGGGATAGAGCGGCTTGCCACGGAGGTCGACCATCTCCTCCTTGACCCGACGGATGAAGTAGCGCTCGCGCGACTCGCGCGGAAACTTGGCGAAGGCGGTCTCGGTACTGAACAGCTCCGGCTCCAGCAGCCGCCACAGGCAGTAATACGGGTACTCCTTGCCCATGTGGGGCGTGGCGGTGAGCAGCAGCAGGTGGTGGGCCGCCCACGGCATGCGCCACTCCTCGGGTAGTTCGCGTACCCCGGCGATGGCCTCGGCCAGCCGATACCGGTCGGTCGCCCTGAACGTCCCATCCAAGTCGCGGTTCGCCGAGAGCTTGTGCGCCTCGTCGAACACCACCAAGTCATAGGGCACGACTTGAGGGTCGCGCAGCGCGTTGAACAGGCGCGGTGCGCGGAGGCTGTCAATGCTGACCACAACGAGCTCGCTGCCAGCCCCGACGAACGGATTGCCGTCTTTGGCATCGTTGCCGGTCACGATCTTGAACGGCAACTGGAACAGCTTACGCAGTTCGCGGTACCAGTTGCCCACCAGACCGGCTGGCGCCACCACCATGACGCGGCGGATCGTCCTGCGTGACAGACTCTCGCGGACGTAGAGCCCGGTCATGATCGTCTTGCCGGCGCCGGCGTCATCGGCCAACAGGAAGCGCAGACGGTGCTGGGGCAGCATGCGTTGGTAGACCGCGATCCGCTGGTGCGGCAGCGGGTCGATTTCGCTGATCTCGGTCGCGAATGCCGGGTTGAACAGATGTCCGTAGGACAGCCGCTCGCCTTCAACAAGCACGCGCAGCGCGTTCGCGTCCCCCAGGAAATCGAGTCGGGGCGTCGCATCGTCCGTGTCAGGAGGTGTCGCACTCTTGCTGAGCTTCCCCGGCCCCGCTGAATGACCACCTGACCGACCCGCAAGCTCCCGCAACTTGGCCAACCCCATCGCGGAGGGCTTGGACTGCCCGTTCTCCCACCGATTCAGGGTGACGAACGAGACGCCCAGCAGATCTGCGAACTGCTGTTGCGTGAGGTCCAGGGTCCTCCGGAGATGGCGGATCTGCTCGGGATTCATGTTGCGCTCGCGTGCTCCATGGTTGGCTTTATATCACGCGATATATCGCCAACGCAAGGCCAGGTCTCGTCTACATTCGGGATCACCCACCATGACCAATGCCCATCGGTTGACAGCGGCCCAGTACGAAGCTGTCCGACTGGCGGCGTCGCGCCCGAGCCGAGCGCTCGAACCGTTGCCTTCGTACATCAGGGGAGCTGCCAGGCAGGCGGTGTTGACAGCGCTCGTTACCCGCGGCTACGCCATCAAGTGCTATTTGCCGACGCACGTCGAATACTTACTCACAGAGGTCGGCTTGACAGCCTATCTGGTCGCCACCGATACGGTATCGGCCACAGATCAGGTGGCCCATCAACCACCGACGGGTGCTCTACCTGATCAACCGGCTCATCCGTGAGAACCAAGGGGGCGGTGCGATGCATCGAACTCGCACCCTCAAGGCCAAGGCGTTTCGATCCTGCGCGAGAAGTGGGCGCGGGTTCGGTTCCGTGTTCCGCCACCAATACACAAAGGTCAACAGTTCGCTGTTGGCCTTTTTTCTTGCGCGCTCCCGCGTGTTCGCGGGGACTCCTGCGGATTCCTGCGGACTTCCTTCCTCCGGTCGTCTCGCCCATCTCGGCCCCATTTCGCTCTCTCCTGGCCATTCTTCTCTCCAGCCTCGCTCGCCGGCTAAGGGCCGAAGTCCGCAGAGGCCGCAACGTGGACCTATACAGATCAATGGGTTACGTGCTGACGAATCAAACGGTTGGATTGCGGCATCGGCAGGCAAAGGAAACCATGGCCGTTGTGTTTTGTCGGTACTTCTTGACAGCTACCGACGTTTCGCAACATTATGACGACATGGACAGTTCGCACCAGAGCATTCTGGATCTTGCCGCCCAGCGCGGCCTTATTCGCCCACGCGATCTCAATGAGCGTGGGCTGCCCACGATCGCCCTCACGCGGCTGGTGCGGCAAGGGCTGCTCCAGCGCGTGGGACGGGGCCTGTACGCAATTCCGGACCGGGCCGTCTCGGAACACGGCGCACTCTCCGAGGTGGCACGCAAGCACCCGCAAGCCATCGTCTGCCTGCTGTCGGCACTGCGCCTACATGAACTCACCACACAGTCGCCGTTCGAGGTCTGGCTGGCAATTCCCAACAAGGCACGCGCGCCAAAGATGGACTATCCCCCGCTGCGCATCGTGCGCTTCTCTGGCGCCGCGCTGACGGAGGGGGTCGAGGAGCACCTCATCGATGGTGTGCCGGTGCGCGTGACCAACGTCGCCCGGACCGTGGCTGACTGCTTCAAGTTCCGCAACAAGATCGGCCTCGATGTCGCGCTGGAGGCGCTACAGGAGTCCTGGCGTGCCAAGCGCGTCAGCATGGATGAACTTTGGCGTTTTGCTGCGCTGTGCCGTGTGGCCAATGTGATGCGCCCCTACATGGAAAGCCTGTCATGAACCAGCGCAACATGGCCGCCTCGGTGCGCGCCCGCCTGCTCAACCGCGCCCGCGAGACCCGGCAAGACTTCAATCTGATCTTGACCCGCTATGCGCTTGAGCGCCTGCTTTACCGGCTCAGCATCTCCCCCCACGCCGACCAGTTCCTGCTGAAAGGTGCGCTGCTGTTCGACTTGTGGTTCGACATCCCGCATCGTCCGACACGCGACGCCGATCTGCTGGGCTTCGGCTCGGCCGAGATCCCGCATGTCGAGGCGGCGTTTCGGGACATCTGTACGGTGGAACTGGACGACGGCATACGCTTCCAGCCTGACTCGGTACACGCGGAGGAGATCCGCAAGGAAGCCAACTACTCCGGTGTCCGGGTCACGCTGATCGGCCTGTTGGACGGTGCCCGATGCCACGTGCAGGTCGACGTGGGTTTCGGCGACGCCGTGACGCCCGGCCCCGAGGCCGTCGACTACCCGGTAATGCTGCCGGACATGCCAGCCCCGAAGCTGCGCGCCTACCCCCGCTACACGGTTGTCGCCGAGAAGCTGGAGGCACTGGTGTCGCTCGGCATCGCCAACAGCCGCATGAAGGATTACTTCGATCTCTGGATCTTGTCGCGCTACACCGACTTCGACGGCGCGCTCCTGTGCAAGGCGATCCACGCCACCTTCGAGCGCCGCAGGACACCGCTGCCGGATGGCGTCCCTTTCGGATTGAGCGACGAATTCGCGCAGGATCGGCAGAAGCAGACTCAGTGGCAAGCATTCTTGAGGAAGAATGCCTTGGACGAGCTTCAGCTTTCCGAGGTCGTTGCCGGTCTGCGTGCCTTCCTGTCATTCCCGCTGGACGCGCTCCAGCAAGGTGCTGCATTTCCGCAAACATGGCTTGCCGGAAACGGGTGGATGTCGAGCGGCGAGGAATCGGGCCGATGACCTGGAATCCCGATCTGCTCTTGGAGGATTTTCACCGTGTCGCCGGCATGGCTGGCGTCTCGTTGGCGCTTGATGCCATCGCGATCGAGCGGTGCCCTGCGCCGCACGTGCCGCCCAAGACATTACCGCCCGGCACCATGGCGGTGTACGTCTTCTCGTTTGGGCCTCATGTGCTGAAGGTCGGGAAGGTCGGCCCCAACAGCGCTGCTCGCTACACGGCTCAACACTACAACGCCGGCAGCGCGAAGAGCACTCTGGCAGCCTCCTTGATCAAACACGGCGAGCGCATCGGCGTCGCCGGCCTGAACGAAACGAACGTCCCCGGCTGGATCAGGGAGCACACCGATCGGGTGAACTTCATCCTCGATGCGTCGCTCGGTGTCCACGTCCTCAACCTCCTCGAGGCATTTCTGCAGTGCCGCCTCCGGCCTGAGTTCGAGGGATTTGCCAGCCAACGGATCGATCGCGAGGGCGGACAGGCATGAAAGAGGACATCCTCGAACAAATGGTGGACGAGTACCTGCAGCACAAAGGGTACTTCACCCGGCACAACATCAAGTTTCGACCTGCCGGCGATCATGTGGAGTACGACACCCGCCAGGATGCCGTGCATAGCGACATCGACGTGATCGGCATCCATCCGCGACTCGACGGCGCGCGTCGGGTGATGGTCGTGAGCTGCAAGAGCTGGCAGGGTGGCTTTCGTCCCGAATACTGGGTCGATGCGATCGCCAAGAACAAGGTGGTCTCGGGGCGTGAGGCCTGGCGCGGGTTTCGCGAACTGACCAGGGAGAAGTGGGCCGCAGCGTTCAGGACGATGGTCGCCGAACTGACGGGTTCGTCCTCGTTCACCTACATCACGGCCGTCACGAAAGTCGTGGGCAGCCGAGCGGCGTGGCAGGACAACGCGACGTTCCGCGAGAATCTCGGCGGCAACCCCATCGAGATACTGACCTTCGGCGACATGCTGAAAGAACTCTTTCCGTCCATCGACACGACTCCGGCCTCATCGGAAGTTGGACGGGTTCTGCAGCTGATCAAGGCGTCAGGCTGGTCTCTCGACAAGTAATCCAACCCGAAGGATGCACGTGCGACGGTAATCAGGGATTGATGATGGCCCGCTGCTCGTCCCATAGCAGTGGCGTCCCCGACGCCAGATCGAACAGGGTCACCTCCGGCGGCAGGGTCTCGTCGAGGATGGCGGCGACGATGTCCGGCGCCAGGGTGGTGAGGTTCACCATCCGGCTCACATAGGCCCGATCCATCCCCTCGCGCTCGGCCACCTCGGATAGCGTGCGCGCCTCGCCGGACTCCACCATCGCCAGCCAACGGTGGCCGCGGGCGAGCGCGAGCTGGATCGGCGTCGGCGTGTCGTCCCAGGGACGGGGCTGGACGGCGCTGCCGTCCGGCAGGGCCACGGCCTTGCGGCTGCCACGGCGCTTGATCCGGATCGGCACGGTGACGGTGAGGCTGCCGTCGCTCGCGGTGATCACCTCTGGCTGACCGGTCTTGTCGATCAAGATTTCGCTGCGGGCTCCATCCCTGGAGCCCGTCCCTACGGGACCAGCCTTGCGGCTGTCCAAATTCGTTCCCGACGAATTTGTCATGCCACGGCCTCCTCAAGGGATTCCGGGGTGGTCTCGGGGCGCAGCTCCAGGGCGAGCACCTCGATGCCGTTGGGCCGGAACCGCACCTCGATGTCGTTCGGCGAGACGACCACCTTGTCGATGAGGAGCCGCACGATGCGTTGTTGCTCGGCCGGAAAGAGCTGATCCCAGATCGCATCCAGCCGGGTCATGGCCACCGTGACCTGGGCCTCGTCCAGGGAGGGATCGAGCCGGGCGGCGCGCTCGGCCACCCCGGCGACCATGGCCGGGGCGCGCAGCACCCGGCGCATCTGCTCCAGCACGGCGGCCTCCAGTTCACCGGCCGGCAGGCGCGGCAGCCCGGAGGCGCCGGCGTGCTCCTTGTTCTCCCGCGTCGGCAGGTAATAGCGGTAGATACGTCCGTTCTTCTTGCGCGTGGACCAGGGCGTGAGCGCCCGGCCATCGATCCCCACGACGATCCCCTTGAGCAGGAACGGCACCCGGGCGCGGGTGTTGTTGCCTCGCACACGCGAGTTCTGCGCGAGGATCGCCTGGGCGGCATCCCACAGCCTGCGCTCGACGACGGGCGGGTGTTCGCCCGGATACCACTGATCGCGATGGCGGATCTCGCCCAGGTAGACGCGGTTGTTGAGGATCTTGTAGACGAGGCTCTTGTCGATGGGCTTGCCATCGCGCACCCGCCCGTCTTGGGTAGTCCAGGCCTTGGAGGTCACGCCGTCGAGGCGCAGCTCCTTCACGAGCAGGGTCGAGGACCCGAGCTCGACGAAGCGCTGGAAGATGTGGCGGACGATCTTGGCCTCGCGCTCGTTGGGCACCAACCGCCGGTTCTCGACGTCGTAGCCGAGCGGCGGCACGCCACCCATCCACATGCCCTTGCGCTTGCTGGCGGCGATCTTGTCGCGGATGCGCTCGCCGGTAACCTCGCGCTCGAACTGCGCGAAGGAGAGCAGGATGTTGAGCGTCAACCGCCCCATCGAGGTGGTGGTGTTGAACTGCTGGGTGACCGAGACGAAGGAGACCCCGTGGCGCTCGAAGACGTCGATCATTCGCGAGAAGTCAGTCAGCGATCGCGTCAGGCGATCGATCTTGTAGACCACCACGATGTCGATCCTGCCGGCCTCGATGTCGGCCAGCAGCCGCTTGAGCGCCGGCCGGTCCATGTTGCCACCGGAGAAGGCGGGATCGTCGTAGTCGTCGGCCACCGGAATCCAGCCCTCCGCGCGCTGGCTGGCGATGTAGGCGTGGCCGGCGTCACGCTGGGCGTCGATGGAGTTGTACTCCTGGTCGAGCCCCTCGTCGGTGGACTTCCGAGTGTAGACGGCGCAGCGCAGGCGGCGCTTCAGGGCTTCGTTCATCGCCGACCTCCCTGCTTCTTCGGATTCTTCGCCTTGGCCGGTGCCTTCACGCCGAAGAAGAGCGGCCCGGACCAGCGGGTGCCGGTGATCTCGCGGGCGATCATGGACAGGCTCGGGTAGCGCCTGCCCTCGAACTCATACTGTCCGTCCTGGGCGACCGTCACCCGGTGCTCGATCCCCTGGTACTCCCGGGTGAGCACGGTACCGGGCATCAGCCGGATGTCGCGATCGAGCTTGCGCGCCTTGCCGGTCTCCACCAGGGCCTTGATGCGCCGCTTGTTGCGCTCCAAGAGGCTGGGATCGACCTTGCGGAACTCGATCTCTTGCAGCTTGTACGCGATCCGCCGCTCCATGAACTGGCGATTGGGCGTCGGGTTGTCGCTGCCGAAGAGTTCTCGCCAAAGCGCCCTCATTTCCTCTATCGAGAGATCCGGGAGCCCGGCGATCCGGGCGGCGACGCTCGGCGGGGTGGGTGGGACGGTGCTTGCCTTCATGGAGCCTCCTCCAAAGTGTTGTTGACGGGGTGGCTATGAGGCTGCTTCCGGCCGGAGAAGCCAAGCTCAAACTCGCTCTCCGTGGGGTGACCTGCGGACTGCGCGACCGCGGCGTCGCGCAGTCGGACGAGGCCGCGCGCCAGCAAGGACGCGACCTCTTGCCGGCGCTGCTCCGGCGTCATCCGTTCGGGTGGTAGGTGGTTGATCGTGCACATCGGTATCGGTCCTGAACGTCCAACTCGCTCGATGACGAGATTGTCCGGTCAGGCCGTGACCTCGGCCATCAGGGAGTTTCGGGCCGGTGCGGACCGATGGGGGCTGGTGCGAAGGAGTTCGCGGGATCGGGTTGCGCCAAGCGAACAGAATTGGCGATGTTTACGAAACAAAGCTTCATACGTAAACTGTAAACAAAAGAGGACGCTCCCCAATGTTTGGCGAAAGACTGAAACTGGCCCGCAAGCGCTCCGGCCTGTCCCTTCGGGGACTGGCCGATGCCATCAACCATGCGGTCAGTGCCCAGGCGATCGGCCGCTATGAGCGCAACGAGATGCTGCCCGGTTCGGCGACCGCCCTGAAACTCGCCAAGGCGCTCGGCGTCCCGCTGAGCTACCTGTTCAGCCCCTCGGAGATCCGCCTCGAGGGGGTGGAGTTTCGCAAGACCGCTGCGACCCGGGCCCAGGAGCGCGCCATGGTGGAAGCCGCCGTCCTGGACAGCCTCGACCGCTACCTGCTCGTCGAAGACCTGCTGGAGATCGGCAGCCATGTGTGGGACAAGCCCGAAGGGGCTCCCTTCAAGGTCTCCGACCTCGATGATGCGGAGACCGCCGCCGAGAGCGTCCGCAAGGCCTGGAACCTGGGTGGCGACGCGATCCCCAACGTTACCGAGCTGCTCGAAGAGCACGGCATCAAGGTGCTCAAGCTCGACTTCCCGCTCTCGGTCGACGGACTGACCTGCCGGGTGGCGCGGCCGGGCCAGGAGAAGGTACCGGTCATCGTGGGTTCGGTGGCGAAATCGGTGGAACGCCGGCGCTTCACCCTGGCTCACGAGCTCGGCCATATGGTGATGGCCATCGACGGCGACCTGGACGAGGAGAAAGCGTGCCAGCGCTTCGCCAGCGCCCTCTTGATGCCCCGGGAGGACCTGCTGTTCGAGGTCGGGCAGCGCCGCCATGCCTTCGGCTATGCCGAGATCATCGAGATCAAGCGCATGTACGGCGTCAGCGCCGCCGCCCTGATCGTCCGGCTGCGCGATCTCGGCGTCATCACCGAGGGGACCTTGCAGGCCGTGTTTCGCGGCATCGGCCGCACCTGGCGCAAGGCCGAGCCCGAGCCGCTCCCGGAAAACGAGGAACCCCGGCGCTTCCAGCGCCTGGTGCTCCGCGCCCTTGCTGAGGACATCATCTCGCTTCCCAAAGCCGCAGAGCTGCTGCGCACGAGCACGGGCGAGGTGAGCCGGATCATGTCAGGACCCGCGGAGTGACCTATCGTGCGGGTATTGGTGAGCGACGCCTCGATTCTGATTGAGCTGGCGAAATGGTCCCTCCTCGAGGCGCTCTTCAAGCTGCCGTTCGAGTTTGCGGTACCCGACGCCCTGTACGAGGACGAGCTCATCGATCTCGGTGAGATCGATCGGGAGCAGCTCAAGGGGTTGGGCCTGCGGGTCGAGTCCCTGGATGCGGAAGGCATGGCCCGGGCCGTCACTTATCAGACGGCCCGGCCCAAGCTCACCCTCCACGACTGCCTTGCCGTCACCCTGGCCGTGACGAACGACTGGCCGTTGCTGACGGGTGACAAGCGCATGCGTGCCCTCGCCGACGAAGAGCACCTCGAGGTGCACGGCGTCTTGTGGGTCATCGACCGGTTTGCCGAGCACCGCATCGTGCGCAAGCCCACGCTCGCCAAGGCGCTGCGCGGCATGCTGGACGACCCGCGGACACGGCTGCCGAATGCCGAGATCAATAAGCGGCTCGCCCTCTTCACCGCGAAGCAAGATTGAGCGGCCGGCACTGACGCCCGGAAAGGATTCTTCGTCACATGGGAGAACAAGAACGAATGAACGATGCTGAAAACTTGGCCAAGCTGCTCGGGCACCTGAAGCCCGAGCTGTTTCGCGCCTTCATGGCGGAGGAGTTCGGGCTCGTCATGCCAGAACTCGAAAAGAAGAAGACCAAGACGGAACATCGCCAAGTCATGGAGGCTGTGCTGGCCGCCTTGCCCGTACTGGAGCGGCAGAGGATCGAGGAGGTCGCCGAGAAGATCATCCTGTTGACTGACGGTGCAGGTCAGGATGTCGTCGACGGATTCCGGGACGGCATCTTCGATGATGCGGATCGTGAAGCTTTCGATGCCTTGCGCGACCAATACGAACGTGCCTTGTGGCTGTACGCGAACGCCGCCGAGATCTTCAAGGAAGCGCTGGATGCCCGGCAGGCCGACGTGTTCCGCCAGAGCGTCACGTGCTACTCGGGCTTCGTCGCGCCGAAGGCTCTCGTCATGGCCACTGATGAGAAGGCGAAGGAGGCGTTCCACGAGAACGTGGCGCGGCAGCTCGGTTGCGCCAAGGACGACGTCGCCATTCAGATCTTCAAGCGGCTGCGGCCGAACTCGCAGACCGGCGAGGACGTCGATCTGTACCAGATCAGCGTCCACAACAACCGCCCGCCCGAGATCATCGACTGCGTGCAGGCGAGCGAGTTGGTGGCCCAGGAAGTGGTTCGCGCCGTATCCTCCCACATTACCTACGAGCCGGCCAACGGCCACCTGGAGGTGCTGTCCAGGGAGACCGACGGGCGCGAGGCGCTGGCGCGTATCGCTGCGGACTGTCTGCTGCAGTCTCCCTTCTCGGGCGAGAGGATCCCGCTCAAGCAGTACGACTACCAAAGCCTCGCGGCGCCGCGCAGCTTCGACCTCTCAGGCGAAAACGTCGCCTCGGTCAAGGTGGCCGAGCTCGGCTACTCGGACTCAAACCACCGCTCGCTATTGGTGAAGATCTGGGCCAAGGACCCCGACGACATCCACACGGCCGCGAAGTCGCTGATCGGCCCATCCTTCGACTTCCGCCATCACCGCCTGACCTACGCCAGATTGTCGATCCGTTTGAAGAAGGTCGGGCGGGAGCGGGCGCGAACGATCTCCGTGATCCTGCGCGACGACAACAAGTGCAACATCAAGACCAAGCGCGAGAAGGACCGCGCGCTGTGCGATCGGCTGCTCGCCAAATGGCAGCTGGTCAAGGAGATCGGCGATGTCGTCGAAGCGCCTGTCGACGAAGTCGCTGCTTGACCTGATCGACCTGTTCGAGCGATCTCGGCAGCCGCTCGTCGATGTCGAGGGACAACGCCTACACGGCGTCCCTGGCTGGGACCTCGCACGTATGACGCGGATGCCGCCCAAGGAGCGGGATGCGTGGCTCGAATGCATCGGGTACTCCGGCTCCTACCCGGCGCCATGCCGCGACGAACACGTTCCCGTCGAACTGGAGGAAGACGACGATCCATCCCGGTACCGGTATCGCTGCCCGGAAACCTTCCGGCTGAAATTCCTCGAAGCCGCGGAAGCGGCAGTCTATGCCGTTCGCCCCACCGCGTTTCTCGGCGTGGTCGCCGACCTGCTCGACATTCCGAAGGCGCTGCGCAAAGGGATCGACTCGCCCTCAATTGATGGAGTGCTCTGGAATCTCGGCAAAGCTCGGGTCGGCCCGGCACACACTGACGTCTGGTTCGCGCGCGGCCTCGCGCAATCGGTTGAAGACATCTTCCGGCACTTCCATTCCCCGACCCTGCCGGATCAAGGCCTGATCCTGACGTCGGGACAGCCATTGCCCGAGTTCGTGCGTCCCCCCAGGAACTACCGATTCGCGGCGGTGCGCCAGGTACTCGTCGACTACGTGACAACACCCACCGTGGACATGGACCTGCTCCATCGCATCCTGGCGACGCCTGCGGACGGGATGCTTCGCCCGCTCCTACCGGTCCACTTCGACGAGTACACCAACACGCTCACCATCCGCAGCAAGAGCAACAAGCCCTGGGTGATCAAGGGCGAACGCCAAGCGGCGGCCGTCCGCTACATGTACGAGCAGGCAATGAACGACCGTTGGCTGTTGCCAGCCGGCGAAATCTTGGGGGCCGCATACCCGGACAAGAAAACCGCCCGCAGCCAGCGCATGCAGAACCTCTTCAGCGGCAACACCGAGTGGGAGGACTACATCGCCAACCCCGAGAAGGGCAAGTACGGGTTCCTGCTCGACTGACCCCAGCATCTTCCCGTCCCTGTTCCGCATGACCGCCTTCGGGCGGTTTTTTGTTTTCTGTGGCCCGTATTTCCCCGTTTCGGCCGCGCCCGTACATCCGCCCGTACATGGCGGTGGCGGACGCCCGCACATCACGAATCCGACACTGACCTCACGTTTTCGCAATCACCCGAAAGGAGAAAAACGTGAGTATCAAACACCTCAACCAACGCCAACTGGCCGACCGTTGGGGCGTCAGCGAAGCCACCTTGGAACGCTGGCGCTCCGAAGGGATCGGGCCGGTCTTTCTGAAGATCCAAGGCCGCGTGCTCTACCGCGTCGAGGACGTCGAGTCCTACGAGGCGGAGTGCCTGCGCAAGAGCACCTCCGAGCGCGTCGGCGCGGGAGGTGTCGCATGAGCCGCCTCACCCCCGACCAGGTTCTCGCCACGCCGGCCGGCGAGCTGGCCGCGCTGCAAAGCGAGGCGCTGTTCCAGCTGAAGAACGATGCCGCCGATCTGCTCTCGGTGGCCCGCGCCATCGTCGAGCACATCGACCGGGCACTCGAACTGAAATACGCCGACCGCGCCCATGCCCTGCGCCTGGCCGCCGGCAAGGACACCGGCATCGTGCATTTCGATGACGGCCACGTGCGCGTCACTGCCGACCTACCCAAGCGGGTCGAGTGGGATCAGCGGCGCCTTGCCGAGGTCGTTCGCCGCATCGCCAACGGCGGCGAGGACCCGGCCGAGTACGTCGAGATCAGCTATCGCGTCTCGGAAACCAAGTTCAACGCCTGGCCGGAGTCGCTGAAGAGCGCCTTCGCGCCCGCACGCACGCTCAAGACCGGCAAGCCCGGCTTCCGCCTCGCCCTGATGAAGGAGTGACCGCCATGTTCAAGAACCGCACTTTGCTCGAGAAGCTGAAGAACAAGCATCCCTACCTGCTGGACGAGTTGCCGGCCACGGTCCGCGTGGATGGTATCGAGATGCCGCTCGAAAGCGCCACCCTGGACCAGATCGCCTTCGCCGTCATCGCCCTCGAAAACGAGGTCCGGCCCATCAGCCGCCGCATGAACGCTCTGCGGGAGCTCTACGACCTCGCCCGCAAAAACGGCGCACTCGGCGCGCACCGGATCGGAGACGCCTTCGCCGACAAAGGAGGCCGCTCATGACCCTTCCCATCATCTCCGCCGACCAGCGCCTGGCCGAGAAGCGCGGCGTCAAGGGCGTGCTGGTCGGCAAGAGCGGCATCGGCAAGACCTCGCAGCTCTGGACCCTGGTGCCCGAGTCCACCTTGTTCTTCGACCTCGAGGCGGGCGACCTCGCCGTCGAGGGGTGGGCCGGCGACACCATCCGCCCGCGCACCTGGCAGGAGTGCCGCGACTTCGCGGTGTTCATCGGCGGTCCGAACCCGGCGCTGCGCGAGGACCAGCCCTTCAGCCAGGCCCACTTCGATGCCGTCTGCGCGCGCTTCGGCGACCCGACCGTGCTCGATCGCTACGACACCGTGTTCGTCGACTCGATCACCGTCGCCGGGCGTCTGTGCCTGCAGT
Source organism: Luteimonas huabeiensis HB2 (assembly GCF_000559025.1). Classification (GTDB taxonomy): domain Bacteria; phylum Pseudomonadota; class Gammaproteobacteria; order Xanthomonadales; family Xanthomonadaceae; genus Luteimonas; species Luteimonas huabeiensis. The sequence goes on from NZ_JAAN01000052.1 coordinate 50,688, forward strand.
GGTGCAAGGGCCAGCCGCAGGCCTACTCGGAGAAGACCGGCAAGCCGGACACACGCGGCGCTTACGGCCTGATGGGCCAGGAGATGATCGCCTGGCTCACCCACCTACAGCACACCCGGGGCAAGAACGTGTGGTTCGTCGGCATCCTCGACGAGCGTCTCGACGACTTCAATCGCCGCGTCTTCCAGCTGCAGATCGACGGCTCCAAGACCGGGCTCGAGCTGCCCGGCATCGTCGACGAGGTGGTGACGCTGGCCGAGCTCAAGGCCGACGACGGCACCGCCTACCGCGCCTTCGTCTGCCACACGCTCAATCCCTGGGGCTACCCCGCCAAGGACCGCTCCGGCCGCCTGGACCAGATCGAGGAGCCGCATCTTGGCCGGCTGATGGCCAAGATCGCCGGCCCCGCGCGCCCCGCCCTCGAACGCCTCGACTTCGCGCGCCCCGCGCCTTCCGAACCCGTACAGCAATAAGGAGCCACGACCATGAGTTATTTCGATTTCAACGATGCCAACGAGCAGTCTTCGTTCGACCTGATCCCCAAGGGCACGCTGGTGCGCGTGCGCATGACCATCCGCCCCGGCGGCTTCGACGATGCGAGCCGGGGCTGGACCGGCGGCTACGCCACCCGCAACGACAACACCGGTTCGGTGTACCTCAACTGCGAGTTCGTCGTGATGGAGGGCGAGTACGCCCGCCGCAAGATGTGGTCGCTGATCGGCCTCCATAGCCCCAAGGGCCCCGAGTGGGCCAATATGGGCCGCGCCTTCGTCAAGGCGATCCTGAACTCCGCGCGCGGCGTCCATCCGGGCGACGCCAGTCCCCAGGCCCAGAACGCCCGGCGCATCGCCGGGTTCGCCGACCTCGACGGCATCGAGTTCCTCGGCAAGGTCGATTGGGAGAAGGACCAGAACGGCCAGGACAAGGCAGTCATCAAGCAGGCGATCCAGCCCGATCACAAGGACTACGCCGCATTGATGGGGGCAGCGCGTGCACCGGTGCCGTCGACCACCACCCCGAACGCCTATGCCCAGGCTACGGGTCGCGCTCCGGTCACGGGCCGCCCGAGCTGGGCGCAGTAAGGGGGGCTGCGGGCATGATGCTTCGTCCCCGTCAGGCCCTGCTGGTGGAGCGCTCGCTCGCCGCGCTCTACCTGCACGGCAACACCCTGGCCATCGGCCCGACCGGCTCCGGCAAGACCATCATGCTGTCGGCGGTCGCCGGCGGCGTGTTGGAGGAGCCCGACGCGAAGGCCTGCATCCTCGCGCACCGCGATGAGCTCACCGCCCAGAACCGGGAGAAGTTCGGCCGGGTCAATCCGGGCGTCGCGACCTCGGTGTTCGATGCCAAGGAGAAGTCCTGGGCCGGGCGCGCCACCTTCGCGATGGTGCAGACGCTCTCACGCGACGCGCATCTCGACGCGATGCCCACGCTCGATCTGCTGGTGGTCGACGAGGCGCACCATGCCGCATCAAAGTCCTATCGGCGCGTGATCGATCGCGTGCTGTCGCGCAACCCCAGGGCGCTGATCTTCGGCGCCACGGCCACGCCCGCACGCAGCGACGGCAAGGGGCTGCGGGAGGTCTTCAGCAACGTGGCCGACCAGATCACCCTGGGCGAGCTCATCGCCTCTGGCCATCTGGTGCCGCCGCGCACCTTCGTCATCGATGTCGGCGCGCAATCGGCCCTCGCCCAGGTGCGTCGCACAGCCACCGACTTCGACATGACCGAGGTGGAGGCGATCCTCAACAAGACGCCGATCACCGACGCGGTGATCCGCCACTGGCGCGAGAAGGCAGGTGAGCGCAAGACCATCGTGTTCTGCTCGACCGTGGCGCACGCGCAGTGCGTGGCCGAGGCGTTCGTCGCCGCAGGCATCCGCGCCGTACTGATTCACGGCGAGTTGTCGGATGCCGAGCGCGCAACCCGCCTGGCCGAGTACGAGACCGGCGATGCCCAGGTCGTGGTCAACGTGGCGGTGCTGACCGAAGGCTACGACTACACGCCCACCTCCTGCGTGGTGCTGCTGCGCCCGAGCTCGCACAAGTCGACGCTGACCCAGATGATCGGTCGTGGGCTGCGGACTATCGATCCGACCGAGCATCCCGGCGTGGTCAAGACCGACTGCATCGTCCTCGACTTCGGCACCGCGACCCTCATGCACGGCTCGCTGGAGCAGGAGGCCAACCTGGACGGCCACCAGCACCAGGGGCAGGCGCCCACCAAGGAGTGCCCCTCCTGCGAGGCATTGGTCCCGCTCGGCTGCCGCGAATGCCCACTGTGCGGCTTCGAGTGGACCATTGATCCGGCCGAGCAGGCGGAAGCCATGGACGACTTCGTCATGACGGAGATCGACCTGCTCAAGCGCTCCAACTTCCGCTGGTGCGATCTCTTCGGCTGCGACGATGCCTTGATGGCCACCGGCCTCCAAGCCTGGGGCGGCATCTTCTTCCTCAACGGGCGCTGGCACGCGGTCGGTGGCGGCCGGAGTCTTCCGCCCCGTCTGCTGGCGGTCGGCGACCGCAGCGTCTGCATGGCCAAGGCGGACGACTGGCTCAACGACAACGAGTCCCTCGACACCGCCCACAAGACCCGCCGCTGGCTCAACGAACCGCCCACCGAGAAGCAGCTGCGCTACCTGCCGCAGGCCATGCGCGCCGACTTCGGGCTCACCCGCTACCAGGCCTCGGCGCTGCTCGCGTTCCAGTTCAACAAGTCGTCGATCCATCGCCTCGTGCTGGCAGCCAACGACGAACACCGGAGGGCGGCGTGATATGCGCGATCTGCGGACGAGAGGGACGCGGCTTCTGCTGGCTGTCGCCGAGGAACGGCTCGCGTGCGCCGGACGGCAAGCGCCTGTTCAAGCGCTTCTGCTCCATGCGCTGCCAGGACATTCATCTGCAACGACTGAAGGCGGGAGGCGGTGTCGTGATCGATCCCACCCATAACGAGAAGGCCGCGATGGAGGCGGTCCTGCCCTCGCTCGGCGAGTACGTGGCGTCCACCGGCATGGACCGGTCGCTCGCGAGCTACACCCGGGAAGAGGTCCTGCAACTGGTCGATGTGGTGCTCACCGCCTACTTCGACAACCTGCGGGAGCGCACGCCCGACGATGTGCCGTTTTGAGGAGGCGGTGATGCTCGATTACAACCACCGCCCCAGGTTCCACGAGCGCGTCAACGCTGTCATCGACGAAGCGCTGGCGCGTGAACGGGCAGCACAGGTATCTCGGACCTACCTCGGTGCCTCCCGGCTCGGCGTGGCCTGCGAGCGCGCCCTGCAGTACGAGTACGCCCAGGCCGCGGTCGATCCGGGGCGCGAGCTGCCCGGGCGGGTGTTGCGGGTGTTCGAGGTCGGCCATGCCCTGGAGGATCTGGCGATCCGCTGGCTGCGCCTCGCCGGCTTCGATCTCTACACACGCAAGGCGGACGGCGGGCAGTTTGGTTTTTCCGTCGCCGGCGGCCGCATCCAAGGACACGTCGACGGGATTCTCGCCGCCGGCCCTGCCGACATCGAGCTTGCTTATCCCGCGCTGTGGGAGTGCAAGACGATGAACGACAAGTCCTGGCGCGAGACCGTCAAGCAGGGCGTGACACGTGCCAAGCCGATCTATGCCGCGCAGATTGCCGTCTACCAGGCCTACATGGAAGGCGCCGTGCCGGGCATCGCGAGCAATCCCGCGCTGTTCACCGCCATCAACAAGGACAGCGAGGAGATCTGGTTCGAACTCGTACCGTTCGATGGCGGGCTCGCGCAGCGCATGTCGGATCGGGCCGTGCGCGTCATCACCGCCACCGAGGCGGGCGAGCTGCTGCCCCGGCACGCCACTACGCCGACCCATGTCACATGCAAGTCGTGCCCTTGGCAGGACCGGTGTTGGGGGTCGGCTTGATGGCAGACGTCATTTGGCTCGACTACAACGACGCACCCGAACAGCAGGGAATGGCACTCCCCGATACCGATTCGCTGCGCCGAGGCCTGCTCGAGCGCCTGGAGGCGGTGCTGCTCTACCTGTTCCCGCAGGGCCGCATCCGCGGCGGTAAATTCTATGTCGGCGATATCGACGGCAATCGCGGCAAGAGCCTGGTGGTCGAGCTCGATGGTGAACGGCGTGGGCTGTGGAAGGATTTTGCGACCGACGAAGGCGGCGACGTCATCGATCTGTGGGCCCGTTCCCGTGGACTCTCCGCCCGGCACGACTTCCCCCGGATCGCGGAGGAAATCCGTCAATGGCTCGGGCTTGCACCATCCATCGGTCACACCCCGGAGCGATCGAATGCCCGCAGCGCCCCCGTCGACGAACTCGGCCCTTATACCGCCAAGTGGGACTACCTCACGGCGGATGGCAGACTGATCGCCTGCGTCTACCGCTACGACCCGCCCACCGGCAAGGAGTACCGCCCCTGGGACGTGCGCGCCCGCATGTGGCGCGCCCCCGATCCGCGTCCGCTCTACAACCTGCCGGCCGTGGCCAATGCGCGTGACGTGGTGCTGGTCGAGGGCGAGAAGGCGGCTTGCGCCCTGATCGGGACGGGCATCACGGCGACCACGGCCATGAACGGCGCGCGGGCGCCGATCGACAAGACCGACTGGACGCCGCTCGCGGGCAAGCACGTGCTGGTCTGGCCGGATCGCGACGTCCCGGGCTGGGACTACGCGGAGAACGCCGCCCGTGCCTGCGTGACGGCGGGCGCGGCGTCGATCGCCATCCTCGTGCCGCCCATGGATAAACCGGACAAGTGGGACGCGGCCGATGCCGTGGCCGAGGGCTTCGACTGCGCCACCTTCATTCGTGAGGGCGAGCGCAGGGTCGTCAAGGGGGCGGCGCCGACACTGCCGACCTTCACCCTGGGTGCGCTGCTCGACGACGACTCGCCGTTGCCGCCCGATCTCATCGCACCGCGCGTGCTCACACCCGGCGGCCTGCTGGTATTCGGCGGTGCGCCCAAGGTCGGCAAGAGTGACTTTCTGCTCGCATGGCTCACGCACATGGCGGCGGGCGCCACCTTCCTCGCCATGACGCCGCCGCGCCCGCTGCGGGTGTTCTATCTGCAAGCCGAGGTGCAGTACCACTACCTGCGCGAGCGTGTGAAGGAGATCCGCCTACCGCCCAGTCGCATCGGTGAAGCGCGCGTCAACTTCGTCGCCACGCCGCAGCTGCGGCTGATCCTGGACGACGCCGGCCTCGCCCAGGTCATCCCCGCGATCAAGCAGGCCTTCGGCGACGAGCTGCCGGACATCATCGCCATCGACCCCATCCGCAACGTCTTCGACGGCGGGGAGTCCGGCGGCGAGAACGACAACGCGGCGATGCTCTACTTCCTGTCGCAGCGGGTCGAACGCCTGCGCGATGCGGTGAACCCGGACGCCGGCATCGTGCTGGCCCACCACACCAAAAAACTCGGCAAGAAGCAGTTCGAGGAGGACCCGTTCCAGGCGCTGGCCGGGGCCGGCAGCCTGCGCGGTTACTACACCACCGGCATGCTGCTGTTTCGACCGGACGAAACGCGAACCACGCGCCAGCTCTTCTTCGAGCTGCGCAACGGTGCCGCCATCCCGTCGATGCACGTGGACAAGATCCAGGGCGAGTGGCGGGAGGTGGATGCCAACGCGCGGCTGGTGATGAGGGACTATGGCGAGCGCCTCGATGCCGAGCGCCGGCGCAAGCGCGACGCCATCCTGCAGATCCTGTTCGACGAGGCGGCCCAGGGGCGCTGCTACACCGCCAACCAGTTCGCCGAATCCTTCGAAGGCAAGGCCGGTCTGGGCGGCGAGCGCACCATCCGCGAGCGCCTCTCTGCGCTTTCGACCCAGGGTTACATCAAGTACTTCCGCAACGCACAGGACTATGGCCTGCCACGCATCGGCCGCACCAAGTACGGCTACCTGTGCGTCGAGGGCATGGTGCTGCGCATACCGGCGGGCGAGCCCGATCCCGACACCGGCGAAGTGCCGCTGCGCGAGCTACCGGTATTACCTACCCACTTCAAATGCCCGCAATCGGGGGCCGCATTGCCGGTCGAGAACCCCGAGGTGTGGGTTTACCAAGACGACTTCATCGACCCGCAGGAGGACGCATGAACACGCGCAGGCAAGTTGGCAAAAATTCTGCCAACTGGAACCCGAATTTTGCCAACTGGATTCAGTTGGCAAACGTCTGCCAACTGGAAAATCAAAAAAATCAATGCATTACAGATCAGTCGGCAAGTTGGCAGTTGGCAACGCCTGCCAATTTGCCAACTGAGCTAACACCATGTTTTTACTTACCTTTCGGGGATTTCCCAGTTGGCGAAAACTCCCTCCCCCCTTCGGGGGGAGAGGACCACGTCGTGTCCTCTCCCCCGACCCGAAGGGGTCTGCCCGGCATCGACGGTCGGGATCGTGAACCGGGCACGGCCATCCTGAGCCTCGACCTCGGCACCCGGACCGGCTGGGCGGTGCTCGGCCGTGACGGCTCCATCACCAGCGGCTCGGAGTCCTTCAAGCCCCAGCGCTTCGAGGGCGGCGGCATGCGCTACCTGCGCTTCAAGCGCTGGCTTGCCGAGATCAAGCAATCGGCGGACGGGTTGGATGCGGTGTACTTCGAGGAGGTCCGCCGCCACGCCGGAGTGGATGCCGCCCACGCCTACGGCGGTTTCATGGCGCAGCTCACCGCCTGGTGCGAGCACCACGGCGTCCCCTACCAGGGCGTGCCGGTGGGCACGATCAAGAAGCACGTCACCGGCAAGGGCAATGCGAGCAAGGACGAGATGATGGTGGCCATGCGTGCGCGCGGCTATCAGCCCGCCGACGACAACGAAGCCGACGCCTTGGCGCTGTTGCTCTGGGCCCTCCCGCTCCACGACGCGGCGCAGGAGGCGTGAGATGGACATCCCGACTCCTCGCTACCGCTGCCCGCTGGGGCGCCTGCAGCCCGAGCCGATGGACGTGGAGGCCGTCAAGCGCCGCGGCTGGCGCGAGCAACGCCTGCTCGTCGTCTGCCTCGACGACGACCGGCTCGACTGGGTGGAGCGCGAGCTGATCCGCCGAATCGGCGAGCGGCTCTACGGTGCACGGGAGGCGCGCCATGGCTGAGTGGACCGTCGAGCGTGTGGCCGAACGCTTCCGGGAGGCGGCCATCACCGCCCACCGCTTGCCGTCCGTGCGCGTGCAGGGCTACTTCAACACCTGGCCCGCGATCCGGCGCATGCCCTGGGAGACGCTGGGGGCCGAACCCACGATCCGGCGCTTCCCGCCCGCACCCGAGACGGTCGAGCGGATGCTCGAGACCATGCGCTGGGTCTTGTGGCTGGAGGAAGAGGAACGGCATCTCGTGTGGATGCGCGCCGAGCGCCACCGCTGGCGCGACATCTGCGCCCGCTTCGGCTGCGACCGGACCACGGCGTGGCGGCGGTGGCAGCGGGCGCTCTCGATCGTGGCGGACGCGCTCAACGGCAACCGAGAAGCGGACCGCCTGCCCAGCCGTTCGCTTGACAAGACGGGGTTGCAGGAATCCAATAACAGTTATTAACTGTTAGGATACAAGCCCATGCCGACGAGTGTCGCCCTCAGCCCCCATTTCGAGGCGTTCATCAAGGAGCAAGTCGCCTCCGGTCGCTACAACAACGCCAGCGAGGTCGTTCGCGCAGGCCTGCGTTTGCTGGAAGAGCAAGCCCAGCGTCACGCCCTGCAGCTGGAAGAGCTGCGCGCGGCCATCACAGCCGGTCGATCCAGTGGTCCGGGGCAGCCGGCCGAAGAGGTCTTTGATCGTCTGGAGGCGAAGTATCGGGGTCAGGCGAAGCGCCGGACGACATGAACCGGCTCGTCATCACCCCGCTGGCCGCAAGCGACATCGAGGAAATCGGCGACTACATCGCCCAGGACAATCCGAGCCGGGCCGTCAGCTTCATGGCAGAACTTCGCATGCAATGCAGGAAGATCGCCGCGGCACCCCAGGCGTATCGGCTTCGCCCCGAGCTCGGCGACGGCATTCGATCCTGCGCCCACGGCAACTACGTGATCTTCTTCTGCGCCTCCGACGATGAAGTGAGCATCGTGCGCGTCCTGCATGGCGCACGGGATATCGGCGCCCAGTTCGGTGGCTAGCACCGGCCAAGTGGGCGTCTTGGATGGCCACGAAGAAGCGCGACGACCGGATCCTCGAAGCCGTTCATGAGACGGCGCGCGACCTGCATCGCCTGGGCTTCATCGACAAGCGCAAGATGCGCAAGTACGACGCGCTGTGCCTGGAGCCGGTGCCCGAATTCGATGCCGACAAAGTGCGCGCCTTGCGCGAACGCCTGCACTTGAGTCAGGCCGTGCTGGCATCGGTCCTCAACACCAGCGTCTCGACCGTGCGCAAGTGGGAAGTGGGCGACAAGAAGCCCAGCGGTCCCTCGCAGAAGCTGCTCGACCTCATCGAACGCAAGGGGCTGGAGGCCGTGCTCTGAAGTCGCTGGCACGGGCGCATGCCGCCGCGCCTGCGTGTTTTGGCGTGATTTGGCGCGTGGGATCGTGCATCCGCGTGCGTCTGCGGCGAAATGAGGCTTTGGCCCCTGCAACAGATCCGCCGGTCCGGGGGTAGGATTGCAGCTATCTTCTGGACAGCGGTGACGGTCGAGGAAGCCGCCCAGCCATCCACGGGTCCTTCCTGGGCACCGAGCCATGCGGGGGGCGCGAGCGCGGCGCTTCGATAGCGTCAGGGTGCAAACCGAGGTTTGCAGGGTTTGCGGTTTGCAGGCCCCGGGCCATGGGCGGCTTGCCGCCGCGCGCAAGCTGGGCCTGCCCACAGTGCCGGTGGTCGTGCTCGATCACCTCACGCCGACCCAGCGCCGCGCCCTGGTGCTCGCCGACAACCGGATCGCGGAACTCGCGACCTGGGACGATGCACTGCTGCGCATCGAACTGGAGGCGCTGCAGGACGATGGCTTCGATCTCGATCTCACCGGATTCGACGCCGATGCACTGGCAGAACTGCTGGCCGATGAGGAACCACAGATCGAGGGCCGGACGGAGGACGACGCCGCGCCCGACGTGCCCGAGGAACCCGTCTCCCGGCCGGGCGACGTCTGGCGACTCGGGCCGCACCGCCTGGTCTGCGGCGACGCAACCACCGCCGAGGCCTACGCGCGCCTGTTTCCGGACGGCGAGCGGGCGGACATGGTCTTCACCGATCCGCCCTACAACGTGAACTACGCCAACAGCGCGAAGGACAAGCTGCGCGGCAAACACCGCCCCATCCTCAACGATGCGCTGGGCGAAGGCTTCTACGATTTCCTCTACGACGCGCTGGCGCTGATCATGGCACACACCCGAGGCGCGATCTACGTCGCCATGTCCTCCAGCGAACTGGACACGCTGCAAGCGGCCTTCCGCGCCGCCGGCGGGCACTGGTCGACCTTCATCATCTGGGCCAAGAACACCTTCACGCTGGGCCGCTCGGACTACCAGCGCCAGTACGAGCCGATCCTCTACGGCTGGCCCGAAGGCGCGACGCGCCACTGGTGCGGCGACCGCGACCAGGGCGACGTCTGGCAGATCAAGAAGCCAGCGAAGAACGATCTGCACCCGACCATGAAGCCGGTGGATCTGGTCGAGCGGGCCATCCGCAACTCCAGCCGCCCCGGCGACGTGGTGCTCGACCCCTTCGGCGGCTCGGGCACGACCTTGATCGCCGCTGAGAAGGCCGGGCGCGTGGCGCGGCTGATCGAGCTCGACCCGAAGTATGCGGACGTGATCGTGCGGCGCTGGCAGGACTGGACGGGCCAGCAAGCCACCCGCGAGGCGGATGGCCTGGCGTTCGATCGCGTTTTCTGCTTGGCTTCCCTTTCCGCTCGAATCACGCGATCCGGTAGATGCGCTCGCCGTCCTCGGGCTTGTCCGAGGTGATGGTGAGGCCCAACTTCTTCTTGAAGGCGTTGGCGAAGGTGCCGCGCACCGTGTGCGCCTGCCAGCCGGTGAGTTCGCAGATCTGGCGTACCGTCGCGCCCTCCGGGCGCCGGAGCATCGCGATGACTTGGGCCTGTTTGCTGTTCTCGCGGGTGCGGGGCTTGGTCTCGGCGCGCTGCGGTGCCCAGGTGGCTTCGGCGGCTGCGACCTCCGCCTCGAGATCCGCATCTGCCTCCACCGAGGCCGGCGCGGGACGCGGGCGCCCCAGGGCTTCGTAACCTTCGGCGGCGACGGACCAGTCGGTGCCGTCGGTGGTGATCAGGGCCCGATTGCAGAGACCGTCCAGTACCTTCTTGCGGGCGCCGCCTTTCACGTTGTCGGGGAACCACTCGATCTTGCCACCGGTGTGCTCGACGGCGTAGGCCAGGATGGCGTGCTGGGCGGGGGTGAGTTGGATGGTGCTCATCTGATGCTCCTTCGTGGTGGTTGATGGTGTTGTCATGAACGCGCTGTTCTCTGGAGAAGCCAAGCGCTTTTCGCTGCTTTCTCAGCCCTGTCGCGCGGCCTGCCGGCCTGCCTGGTAGGCGGCCATCAAGGCGCTCTTGACGGCCCAGACGCTGACCTCGTGGAAGTCCAGCCTGTCGCTGTTGCGCGTTTCCAGGGTGTTCGATGAACAGGTGATCCAGCGCGATCTGCTGCAGTTGCCGGTCGATGTCCTTTTCGGCTTGCTCGGTCATGTGCTTCTCCTCGGGGTGTCGTTGATGGTGATGACATGAACGCGCTGTTCCCGAGCGAAGCCAAGCGGAATCCGAGCGGGACGGCGCCAATGCTTGATGGAGACCATGGGACTGTCGATTCGCGCCTACGCCCGCCACCGTGGGGTGTCGGACACCGCCGTACACAAGGCCATTCGCGCCGGGCGCATCACGCCCGAGGCGGACGGCACGATCGATCCGGACAAGGCCGACCGCGACTGGGCAAGGAACTCCGAGCCGCCCAAGGAGGGAACGAGCGCCAAAGCCGCGAAGGTGCGCGTGTCGGACGATCCGGCCCCGAACCTCGCCGCCGGGCTGCCCGCAGGCGGCACCACGCTCGTGCAGGCGCGCACGGTCAACGAGGTGGTCAAGGCGCAGACCAACAAGGTGCGGCTGGCCCGCCTCAAGGGCGAACTGGTC
>NZ_JAAN01000053.1 GCF_000559025.1 Luteimonas huabeiensis HB2
CTGCTGCTGGCCGCGCTGCCTTTGCAGGCGCAGGTGATCGGCCATATCGACGCCGTGTCCGCCGAGAACGGGGTGACGGGCTGGGCCTGCCAGGTGGGACACGCGGCCTCGATCGAGGTCCACATCTATGTCGGCGGCCCGGCCGGATCGGGGACCGGGCTGGGCAGCATCGCCGCTAATCGCGCCAGCGAGGCTGCCGTCGCGCAGCGTTGCGGCACCAGCGGCACGGCCTACCGCTTCGCCTACCCGCTCAGCGTGGCCGTGCGCAAGCAGTACGCCAACAAGAAGGTCTACGTTCATGGCATCTCGCCGACCGGCGGGTCCAACCTGACGATCCACAACTCCGGCCTGTATGGCGTGCCGCCGACGCTGACGCTCACCCGGCACTACGTCTATGACGCGCATCAGCAGCTGTGCAAGACCATCGAGCCGGAGACCGGGGCCACCGTGCTGACCTACGACGAGGCAGGCAACGTGACTTGGTCTGCGAGCGGGCTGACCGACGTCGTGTACTCGCACGCAGACTGCGCTCGCGATGCAGCCTGGAACTCCGGGCGGCGCGTTCATCGCCATCATGATGCCCGTAATCGGCTGACCAGCCTGGAGTTCCCGGACGGAAACGGCAACCAGACGTGGCAGTACACCCGCGATTCCCTGCCCAGCCAGGTCCAGACCTACAACGGCAGCGCTGGCCTCAGCACCAACGTCTACACCTACAACCACCGCCGGCTGCTGACGGGCGAGGCGTCGGGATTTGCTGGCGCGTCCTGGGGACTGGGGTATGGCTACGACGCGCATGGGGCGCTGGCCTCGACGACTTACCCGGACGGCTCATCGGTGGACTACGCGCCCAACGCGCTGGGCCAGCCGACGCGCGTAGGCGGTTACGCGTTCGGCGCGTCCTACCACCCCAACGGCGCTTTGGCCGGCTTTGTCTACGGCAACGGCGTGACGTGGTCCGCGGCGCAGAACGCCCGCGGCTTGCCGCATCTTGAGGAAAACGGCGCGGTACAGACCTATCGGTACGAGTACGACGCCAATGGCAATCCGACCAACATCCACGACTACACCCGGCCAAGCCACAGCCGGCTCCTGCTCTACGACGCCGCCGATCGCCTGGTCGGTGCCGGTTCGGCCAGCTTCGGTGGCAACGAGCATTGGCACCGCTTCGAGTACGACGCGCTGGACAATCTCCATTCCTGGACGCACGCCGGGG
>NZ_JAAN01000054.1 GCF_000559025.1 Luteimonas huabeiensis HB2
CAGCCTGGCATCGCGCGCTTCCTCCAGCGCCGTGCCGGGTGGGCGCGCGTCGATGCGGCTGTCGTACAGCTGCGTGCCTTCGCGATCGAACAGGCGGATGGGCACGTCGGTGCGGGCGTGAATGGTGTCGAGGCTGGAGGGGAGCTTGTCGTGGACGTGATCGCGCACGCTCGCAGGGACGTAGCGGCCGTGGCCATCGGCGTCCAAGCCTCTGCTGAATCGTTCATCCACCCCCAATTCGCTTTCCAGCTTCGGCGAGGCCATTACGCGGACCTCGACCTCGTAGCCCTTGGCTTGCAGGTCGCGGATCAGCTCCGAAGACCACTCGCCGTTACTCAAGTAGGGGTGGGTGCGACGGAAGTCGTTGACGCGAGGGTGGTAGTCGCGGAGTGCGTCGGGGTCGATCACGACGACATCGTTGGCCAATTCGGATCTGGCGGATCTGACCAGGCCGCCTTTACCAGAGCCGGGCTGCCCGCCAAGAAGAATGGCGCGTGGCCGCTCGTGGGAATTCGCTTCGGAAAGGCGGCTTTTGGGTACTATGGTGTCCTCGAGCACGCGAGCATGGGTGGCCTGATCCAGGGCCGTGTCGGGAGTATTCATTCGAATTCTTCCTTGTACTTACGGAAGTAGTTCCACAGCTCGTCCAGATCGCTCATCCCGTTGTTGATGGATGCCGCGTCGAGCATCAGGGATTTCTTTTCCTTGGCCTTCTCGATTGCTTCGGGATTTCCGGTTCCCTCGGCGGCATTGAGTTCGTCAATGGATTCGGAGACAAAAGTGCTTAAGCGCCCTTCAAGTGCCCATATGGCTACCTCGAAGGGAGGGGTTGCGGCCGAAGGTTTCGTCACGACGGTATTCAAAGCCTCCTGCAGCCGCTCGATGTGCTCCGGATAGTCCTTGAGTATGTCCCGCAGCCTCTGCGGAACGGGCGGCGGTGGAAGTGCGGTCATCGGTGTGGTTCCTGCGGGTTCGGATGATGGTTTCG
>NZ_JAAN01000055.1 GCF_000559025.1 Luteimonas huabeiensis HB2
TCGCGCGGAACAGCTCGCGCATGGCCGGCGCCTCGCCGATCAGGGTGTCGGCCGGCTCGATCCGCGCCGGCGGCGGCGCGGGCTCGGTCCGCGCGGGTTGCAGCGTGCGCGCGGCCAGCGCCACCGCGTCGTCGAGATCGAACGGCTTGGACAGGAACTCGTGCGCGCCGCCGCGGAAGGCGCCGGCGGTGCTGGCGACGTCGGTATAGGCCGACATCACGATAGCACGAAACGCACGCTGCGATCGTCGTCGACCACCCACACCGGCACGGCGGCGGCGTCAATCATCGGAGCGGACCTCCCCGCCCTCGTCGTCGCGGCCGGGTTCCGCCGCCAGCGGCAGCAGCAGGGTGCGCGCGCGTGGATCGCGCCGCCGATGCGCACCCCGCGCTCGATGCGCGTGCGCAGCGCCACGTTGGCGGCGCCGGCCTGGATCGCGTTGCGCACCAGGTTCCAGACCGCCTGGGTGAGGCGGTCGGCATCGCCCTCGAACTCGGGCAGGCTGGGGTCGTAGTCGCGCGCGAGCTTCACGATCCAGCCGGCCTCTGCTTCC
>NZ_JAAN01000056.1 GCF_000559025.1 Luteimonas huabeiensis HB2
CGCGGCTGGCGCTGGTCGCGCCACAGCGCTTCCCGCATCCCGAGGCCGAGGCGATGGCCGCCGGCGCCGGCGACGTGCTGGCCGCGGCCAGCCGCCACGCGTCCCTGGCCGAGGCCGTCGCCGACTGCCGCTGGGTGGCGGGCTGCACCGCGCGCGACCGCCGCATCGCCCTGGAGCCGCTGTCGCCGCGCGAGGCCGCGCCGCGCGCGCTGGCGCAGGCCGGCGAGGGCGAGGTGGCGCTGGTGTTCGGGCGCGAGCGCACCGGCCTGGAGAACCACGAGCTGCAGCTGTGCCACGCCGCGATCGCCGGCGACCGCGGCGCGCGCCGAGCCGCCGGCCAGCCACGCCGAGATGGAGGGGTTCTTCGGCCAGCTCGCCGACACGCTGGAGGCGATCGACTTCCACAAGGGGCGCACGCCGGAGGCGGCGATGCACAAGCTGCGCCGGCTGTTCCTGCGCGCGCAGCCGGATGCGCGCGAGGTGCGCCTGCTGCGCGGGGTGCTGGCCGATGCGCAGCGGATGGCGCGCCTGGCCGGGCGCGCGCAGGCCGCGCACGCGCGCGCCGGCGAGAGCGGGGTGCTGGTGCTCGGCCGGATCAGCGACGATCCGCGCGCGCACTACGAGCAGCTGCGCCCGCTGCTGGACTACGTGGTGCCGCGCATGCGCGAGGTCGGCATCGTCGAGGGCCGCATCCTGATGGCCCGCGACCCGCAGCAGATGGCCGGCTACCTGCGCCGCGGCCGCGTCGACTGGGTGACCGAGACCACGGCCAGCGCGATGCTGCTCGAG
>NZ_JAAN01000057.1 GCF_000559025.1 Luteimonas huabeiensis HB2
CTTGAGGATCTTGCTCACCACGCCGGCGCCGACGGTGCGGCCGCCCTCGCGGATCGCGAAGCGCAGGCCCTCGTCCATCGCCACCGGGTTGATCAGCTCCACCACCATCTTCACGTTGTCGCCCGGCATCACCATCTCGGTGCCCTCCGGCAGCGTCACCGCCCCGGTGATGTCCGTCGTGCGGAAGTAGAACTGCGGACGGTAGCCCTTGAAGAACGGCGTGTGGCGACCGCCCTCGTCCTTCGACAGCACGTACACCTCCGCCTCGAACTGCGTGTGCGGCTGGATCGAGCCCGGCTTCGCCAGCACCTGCCCGCGCTCCACCTCGTCACGCTTCGTGCCGCGCAGCAGCAGGCCCGCGTTGTCGCCCGCCTGCCCCTGGTCCAGCAGCTTGCGGAACATCTCCACGCCCGTCACCGTCGTCTTCGTCGTCGGACGGATGCCCACGATCTCGATCTCGTCGCCCACCTTGATCACGCCGCGCTCGATGCGACCCGTCACCACCGTGCCGCGGCCCGAAATCGAGAACACGTCCTCCACCGGCATCAGGAACGACTTGTCGATGTCGCGCTCGGGCTCCGGAATGTACGTGTCCAGCGCGTCCACCAGCTTGATGATCGCAGGCACGCCGATCTCCGACTGGTCGCCTTCCAGCGCCTTCAGCGCCGAACCCTTGATGATCGGCGTGTCGTCGCCCGGGAAGTCGTACTTCGACAGCAGCTCGCGGACCTCCATCTCCACCAGCTCCAGCAGCTCCTCGTCGTCCACCATGTCCGCCTTGTTCAGGAAGACCACGATGTACGGCACGCCCACCTGCCGCGCCAGCAGAATGTGCTCGCGCGTCTGCGGCATCGGGCCGTCCGCCGCCGAGCACACCAGGATCGCGCCGTCCATCTGCGCCGCACCGGTGATCATGTTCTTCACGTAGTCCGCGTGCCCCGGGCAGTCCACGTGCGCGTAGTGGCGCGTCGGGCTCTCGTACTCCACGTGCGCGGTCGAGATCGTGATCCCGCGCGCCTTCTCCTCCGGCGCCGCGTCGATCGCGTCGTAGGCCTTGAACTCGCCCCCGAAACGCTCCGCGCCCACCTTCGTCAGCGCCGCCGTCAGCGTCGTCTTGCCGTGGTCCACGTGACCGATCGTGCCCACGTTCACGTGGGGCTTGGTGCGCTCGAACTTACC
>NZ_JAAN01000058.1 GCF_000559025.1 Luteimonas huabeiensis HB2
TGACGGCGAGCGTGCCGCTGACGTAGCCGGTACGGCCGCTGTCCTGGGCGAAAATGGTGAACGCATCCTGCCCGGTGGGTTCGACGATGACGTCGAAGGTCTCGGCGGTGGCGATGCGGAGCTCGTCGACCGAAACCGGATGCACGTACTGTCCATCGGCTGCGACCACGGTCATCTTCAGGCCCGGGATCCGCACGTCGAAGTACGTCATCGCGGAGCCGTTGATGAAGCGGAGGCGGACCTTCTCGCCCGACCGGAACAGCCCGGTCCAGTTGCCGAGCGAGGTCATGCCGTTCATGAGGTAGGTGTAGGTGTTGCCGTTGACGTCCGACAGGTCGGTCGGCGTCATCCGCATCCGGCCCCACATCTTGCGGTCTTCGACCGTGGCGGCCAGGCCGTGCTGTTTCACGTCGGCGAAGAAGTCGCCAACCGTCCGCTTGGAGAAGTTGTCGAAATCCGACCGCTTCTTGAGCCGGGCAAACAGGCGCTTCGGATCGAGGTCGGTCCAGTCGCTGAGCATGACCACGTAATCGCGGTCATAGGCGAAGGGCTCGGGCTCCAGCGGCTCAATCACCAGCGGCCCGTAGAGG
>NZ_JAAN01000059.1 GCF_000559025.1 Luteimonas huabeiensis HB2
CGTCTTCGGCGGCTCGGAGAGCAACATCTCGACCTGGGTGCACAAGCGCCTGGTCGATGCCGGCGCCTTCAGCGACCTCGACTGGACGCGGCCGGACGCGATGCCGCCGAGCTTCCGCCGCGACCTGCGCATCATCCACGAGACGCCGGAATATCCGCGCGCGCTGGAGATGGTGCGCGCCGATCAGGCCGCACAGGCGCTGCGGCATTTCTTCGGCGCGACCCGCTTCCTGCCGCTCGAGGCCGCCGACCAGGGCCGGCTCGACTACATCCGGCGCGCGGTGCAGCGGGTGGCCGGAGAGGTCGAGTGAAGCTGCGCATGGGCCTGCAGGCGAAGGTGGTGGCGGTCATCCTGGCCGCCACCCTGATCACCCTGACGGTGATCGCGCTGGTGGTGCAGCTGCTCGAGCACAGCCGCCGGTCCATGCGCGCGCTGGTGCACGAGCGCCTGGCCGAGCAGGGGCGGGCGACCGCCGAGCGGGTCGCCGAGACCCTGGTCAACCCGCTGTACTACTTCGACCTGGAGGGCATCGGCGCCGTCATCGCCACCCTGCAGCGGCAGCCCGACATCGCCTACGTGATCGTCTACTCGC
>NZ_JAAN01000060.1 GCF_000559025.1 Luteimonas huabeiensis HB2
GCGAAGCGCATCTTCCGGCGGGCCGATCGCGACGGCGTGGCCTGGACCTTCAACGGCCGGCGGTCAGCATCGCAAACCCGCAATGCACAGCCACGCTCGAACGACCATCGGCCCAGGAGGTCGCGGCCAACATCGCCAACGCTCCTGCGACACTGGCGGCACAATCCGAATCGTCCTAGCCAGGCTGCGCCCGGGCGATGCCGGAGCAGTGGCCGATGTCGCGCCGCTGCCGCCGGGCGGCTTGCCGGTCGCCCCGAAGCGCAGGCCGAACCTGCCGCGACCCAAACCATCAACCGAACCCGCAGGAACCATACCGATGACCGCACTTCCGCCTCCCCCCGTTCCCCAGAAGCTGCGGGACATGCTCAAGGACTATCCGGAGCACATCGAGCGGCTGCAGGAGACACTTCAACGCATCGTCAACAAGAGGTTGCCGGGCGCGGACCCATTTGAACGGGCGATCTGGCTGCTTGAAAGCCGCTTGAGTACATTCATCTCCGAAGCCAGAGACGAACTGCAAGCAGCGGAATCCTCCGGTGATCCGGAAGCGATAAAACGGGCGAAGGAAAAGGAGCTGCGCATGCTGGATGCTCGAACACTACCGAGCCTGCATGACTTGCATGAGTACTTCATCAGGAACAAGGAGATGTTCGAATGAGCGCCGAAGGTAGCCGGCTCGATCCATCGACCCATGACGCGATTTTCAGAGAGAAGATCCTTACCCAAACACAGTTCATCGAAGCATCCGAACAAGCGCGCCCGAAGGCGATCATACTGGGTGGGCAACCCGGGGCAGGCAAAGGAGGGCTGGCAGATACTGCAAAGCTGGAGCTTGCTGATGATGTCGTCAAAATCGACCCCGACGCACTCCGCGATTACCACCCTCGCGCCAGCGAGTTCCGTCGCACCCACCCCTACGCCGTGGCCGGACGCAAGAACTTCATCTTCGACACGACATTGAGTAACGGCGAGTGGTCTTCGGAGCTGATCCGCGACCTGCAAGCCAAGGGCTACGAGGTCGAGGTCCGCGTCATGGCCTCGCCGAAGCTGGAAAGCGAACTGGGGGTCGATCAGCGCTTCTCCGACAAACTGGAAGCCGATGGCCACGGCCGCTACGTCCCTGCGAGCGTGCGTGATCACGTCTACGACAAGCTTCCCGCAAGCCTCGACACCATTCATGCGCGCACCGACGTGCCCATCCCGAGACCGTCCAACGCACTCGCCCCGAGATCGCGCCGGTCCTCTTGACGGAACGCGACCAGGCGCGTATTCCCGAAAGCGTGGCCGGCTACCGTCGGCGCGCCTCCGACATGGACTTCGATGTTCGCCTTCAGCCCGCGCTGGCCCGAGGCGGTACCGCCGCAGGACTCGCCGCCACCGCCTACGATGCCCTGAGCACGCACGCGAAGGCCGCGGACCTGCGCGAGCACGGCAGCGTCCTGGCCGCGCAGTCCGAGTGGACCCACACTATCCGGAGCACATCGAACGGCTAGAGGAGGCTTTGAATACCGTCGTGACGAAACCTTCGGCCGCAACCCCTCCCTTCGAGGTAGCCATATGGGCGCTTGAAGGGCGCCTAGACACTTTCAGAGCAGAGGCCCACGAGGAACTAAAAGCTGCCGAAGCCAGCGGGGATCCTGCTGCTATTGAAAAGGCGAGACAAAAGCAACTCCTCATGGGACGCGCAAGGTCCGGCGGCCTCTACTCCTTGAATGAAATAGAAGAGCACTTTAAAGCACGCAGAAAGGAATTCTGATGAGTACTCCAAACACCGCATTGGATCGAGCGACTCATAGTCGAATTTTTATGGAAACCATCGTCCCTGAGAGCAGGATCGATGAAATCACATCCCACGAGAAGCCTCGCGCCATCCTTCTCGGCGGCCAGCCCGGCTCGGGCAAAGGCAGTCTGGCCGGAATTGCAGAGGCGGAGCTGAATCTCGACGCCGTCAAAATCGATCCCGACGCACTCCGCGACTACCACCCTCGCGTCAACGAGTTCCGTCGCACCCACCCCTACACCTGGTCGGGCCTGACCCACGCCGATGCCGGGCAATGGGCCGATGAACTGCGCAATGCGGCCGTGGCCGGACGCAAGAACATCATCTTCGACACGACATTGAGTAACGGCGAGTGGTCTGAACGATTCAGCAGAGGCTTGAACGCCGATGGCCACGGCCGTTACGTCCCTGCGAGCGTGCGCGATCACGTCTACGACAAGCTCCCCTCCAGCCTCGACACCATTCACGCGCGCACCGACGTGCCCATCCGCCTGTTCGATCGCGAAGGCACGCAGCTGTACGACAGCCGCATCGATGCGCGCTCGCCCGGCGCAGCGCTGGAAGAAGCGCGCGATGCCAGGCTG
>NZ_JAAN01000061.1 GCF_000559025.1 Luteimonas huabeiensis HB2
GTCCGCGGCCTTCGCGTGCGTACTCAGGGCATCGTAGGCGGTGGCGGCGAGTCCTGCGGCGCCCAGGCTGCGGGCAAGGCCCGGACCGCGCGGCATGGAAGGAGGGGCGGACTCCGCGGCGATCGCGGCAATGGGCGTGCCGAGCCCTCTGCCGATCACCAATTCCTGGTGCGGGGCCAGGTCGTTGCCGATGCTGGCGACGCGGGTGACCTGCCCATCGAGCTCGGAAGTGGGCGCGACGTCGCTGACGAAGACCTCGGTCGGCGCCTTGGGTCGGACTTCGTAGATATCGTAGACGGGCGCCTCGCTTCTGATCGGCAGGCCGAAGCGGTCGTTCAGGCGGGCGGCATAGCGGGCGACCTGGGGATGGTCGACGACGCGGATGTACTGGTACCAGGTGGTGGCCTCGAGCAGGCCGGTGTCGAGGCCGAGCAACAGCAGCGCCAGGTAGCCCGACAGGTACAGCCCGCCGACCAGGGCGAGCGCGGTCAGCAGCAGGGCGATGGGGACGCGCGCATCGCGCATGCGATCTCTCCTTGATTCCCCCGAGCGGCCCGTGCGGGCCGGCGGTCAACTTCCCCGATCGCCGGCGCAGATGCAAGCCGGCGCGCCGGTGTGTCCGCGGTCGCGTGCGCACGCATCATGCAGCTGCGGCGTTGCCTGCCGGCAGCACGCAGCGCCTGCTGCGCATGCTCGGTGGCGCGGGTCAGGCCGGGGGCGAGGTCGCCTTGCGATGATGGCGCTGCGCACCGGCAGCGCGGCCGGCGGATGCGCGCCAGGCGGCCCAGTCGGGCGGCGGGTGCGGCAGCGGTTGGCCCAGTTCGAGCAGCCGCCGCAGCTCCACCGCGTCGAAGTGCGGGGCCAGCGCCCGCACCAGGGCGAAGCCGAAGTCGCGCAGCAGCCGGTCGCGGCGCAGCAGCAGCCAGGTGGTGCACTCGGGCAGCAGGCCGGGGGCCATCGGCGGGGCGATCAGGTCGCTGTCCTCGTCGAGGGCCATCTCGGCCAGGAGGCCGACGCCGAGCCCGGCGCGCACGTAGGTGCGGATCAGCTCGCCGTCGCGCGCGGTGACCGCGACCTGCGCCGCCAGTCCGGCGGCGGCGAAGGCGCGTTGCAGCGAGGAGCCGGGATCGCGGCTGGACTCGTAGCTGACCAGCGCAATGCCGGCCAGGTCCTGCAGCCGCAGCGGCCGGTCGAGCGCGGCCAGCGGGTGCCCGTGCGGCACCAGCACGCGCCGCTGCCAGCGGTACAGCGGCACCGCCACGCAGTCCGGCGGCGGTGCGCCGGTGCCGCTCAGGATGGCCAGTTCCGCCTGCCCCGCCGCCAGCTGCCGCAGCGATTCGGCGTCGCCGCCGGGCGCCACGTGCACCGCCACGTCCGGGAACTGCCGCGTCAGGCTGCGCAGCGCGCCCGGTAGCGCGTGCCGGGCCTGGGTGTGGGTGGTGGCGATGCGCAGCAGGCCCTGGCGCTCGCGGCGCAGATTGTCGGCCAGCGATTGGATGTTCTGGCTCTCGGCCAGCAGGCGCCGCGCGTGCGCCAGCACCTGCCGGCCTTCCTCGGTCAGCGCGGTCAGCGCGCGGCCGCGACGGACGAACAGCAGGAAGCCGAGCGCGCTTTCGAGCTGCCCGAGCTGCTTGGACAGCCCGGACTGGGTGGCGTGCAGGCGCTGCGCGGCCAGGGTGATGTTGCAGCCGCAGTCGACGATCGTCGCGAAGCTGCGCAGCTGGGTCAGCGTCATCTCGGCGCCCCGGCGCGGGCGCCACGGCAGGGCGCGGGCGTGTTCATCGGCCCGATCATCCGGCAAGTCCGCGCGGGTGCCGTCCCGCGCGGGGCAACACTGTGTGCCGGGGCGTTCCCTGCCCATGTCGCGCTCTACCGCCGCGATGCGGGCGCGAGGTGGTCGGCCAGGAACAGCCCGTTGACCAGCAGCCGCTCGGTGCCGAGCCAGTACTTGCGGTGCGCGGGATCGTCGGCGAACAGCACCACGTTGCCCGCGCCCACGCGCGCCACCTGCGCCCAGGTCGAGCCGGCGGCGGCGCGGCGCAGCGCCTCGGGCAGGTAGCCGTTGACCAGCGGCGCGTCGTCGATGCGCACCACGTTGGAGAACGCGTCGGCCACCGGCGGCAGGGTCACGTCGGTCTCCTTGTTGACGAAGATGGCCCGGCGCGGCACGCCGAAGGCCAGCGGATGGGTGATGTCGGCGTCGGCCGAGAGCAGGTTGCCGGTGCTGCGCTGCTCGGCCAGCGCGTCGCGGCGCTCGGCGAAGTCGCGGCGGGCGTCGTCGCCGGTCGCGTCGCCGGCGTCGGCCGCTTCCTCGCCGCGCGCGCCAGCCAGGCCCTGCTCGATCGCCCAGCGCGAGGCGGTGCCGAAGGTCACCAGGGAGCCGCCGGCCTCGATCCAGCGCTTGAGCGCCTGCACCGTGGCCTCGCTCCAGTCGCCGTACTGGCCGCCGGCGAGCACGATGCTGGTGTAGGCGCCCAGCGGCACGCGCGCGAGCTGCGCGGGATCGAGCCGCGTGGCCGGCCAGCGCAGGCGCTCGCTGAGCGCGAACCAGGTCGAGCCGATCTCGGTGGCGTTGACGCCCTGGCCCATCACCAGCGCGATCCTCGGCGTGCGCAGCGGCTTGACGCTGTCGCTGCCCAGGTCGATGCCGGCCGCGCTCTGTCCGGTCGACAGCGCGTGCGCGACGACGCCGGCCTCGCGCGCGGCCGCGTCCACCGCCGCCTGCAGGGCCTCGGGGTCGAGCGGCTGGCCGGCCACCGGCACTACCAGGGTGCCGCGGCCGAAGGCGGTCTCGCCGCCGGTGGTGCGGGCGGTGAAGGGCTCGAAGGCGGCGCGTACGCGCACGTCCTGCGCCAGCAGCGCGGCCAGCACGCGCGGGGCTTCGACGTCGCGCCAGTCGATGGCGTAGGCGTAACCGGCGTGGCCGCCGGAAACGCCGCCGGCCGCGGGCGGCAGCGCGGCGATCGCCTCGCCGGTGGCCAGCGCCCGCCGCGAGCGCGCGACCTGCAGGCCGTAGGCGTGGGCGATCGCGTAGGAGGTGCTGCCGTAGACGCTGCCGCGCACCTCGGGCGTTTCCTCGAAGATCGCGTGGACCAGCCGGAACTGCGGCTGCGCCGAAGGCACCACGTAGGCGCTGCCGGGCTCGAAGCGCTGTCCGTCGATCTCCAGCGGCGCGGGCAGCGCGTGGACGCGGATGCGGTGCTGCAGCAGCAGGTCGAGCAGACGCCGGGTCAGGCCGGGGTCGTGGGCGTCGCCGAACACGTACGCGGCATGGCGGTGGCGGCGGCCCTGTTCGACGGCGGAGCGGAAGAAGTCCTGCTGCAGCGCCAGCAGCCCGGCCTTCTCGGCGACCGCGCCGCGCACGGTGGCCAGGCCGGTGGCGACCTGGTTGCGGATGGTGAAGCGGAACTCCAGCGGCCCGGAGGCGGTGTCCTGCACCAGCCCGCGCGAGCTGGCCTGCTCGACGGTGACGCCCACGCCGCCGTGGAAGTCGGGATAAGTGGAGCCGTACACCGGCGAGAAGTTGTCGAAGTTCTCGCGCGTGTAGTACAGCGAGCCCAGCGCGTCGAGGCCCTCGGCGTGGTAGCGCGCCAGGGTCACGTTGAAGTCGTAGGAGGCCTGCGGCAGCAGCGGGCTGTGCATGCTCGAGGGCGAGGGCTCGAAGTAGTAGGTGCTGCCCGAGCCCATCTCGTGGAAGTCGATCTGCACGTTGGGCCGCCACTGGTGGAACACCGCCAGCTTGGCGCGGGTCTCGCGCTGGGTGACGGCGAGCCAGTCGCGGTTGAGGTCGGTGAAGTAGTGGTTGGTGCGGCCCATCGGAAACGGCTCGACGTGCTCCTTGTCCAGCGGGTCGGCGACCGGCGGGTTCGACTTCCAGGCGTTGTGCCAGTTGGCGGCGCGGTCGCGGCCGTCGGGGTTCTGCGCCGGGTCGATCAGCACGATCGCCTCCTCCAGCCAGCGCCGGGTCTGCGCCGAGCGGCTGGCGGCCAGGTAGTAGGCGGTCAGCAGCGCGGCCTCGCCGCTGGAGGTCTCGTTGCCGTGCACGCTGTAGTACAGCCCCACCACCACCGGGACCCGCGCCGGATCGGCATCGGGCGCGGCAGGATCGGCCAGGGCGGCGTGGGCGCGGCGCAGGTCCTCCAGCCGCGCGTGGTTGCCGGCGGCGGTGATCACCACCGCGGCCAGCGGCCGCTCCTCGTAGCTGCGTCCGATCTCCTGCAGGCTCACCCGATCGGAGACGCGCGCCAGCTCGCGGAAGTAGTCCAGCAGGCGGTCGTGGCGGGTGTAGTGGCTGCCGATCGGGTAGCCCAGGAACGCCTCGGGCGTGGGCACCGCGGGGTCGAGGTCGGCGCTGGCGGCGTCGGGGAAGTAGTAGGCGGTCTGCGCGAACAGGGCGAAAGGCGACAGCAGCGCGGCGGCCAGCAGCAGGCGGCGCGCGGCGGAGAGCAGGAGGGGCATCGGCGGTTCCGGAATCGTTCGGGGAGGGCGCGCCCGGAGGGGCGCGCTGCGCATCGCGGGTCAGAAACGGTAGTCGAATCCGACCTGGAAGTAGCGCCCGCGCAGGTCGTACTGGGTGAAGTCGTACGGCGCGCGCACGCCCGGGAACGAGGCGTCGTGCGGCGGCGCCTCGTCGAGCAGGTTCTCGACCTTGGCGTACAGGGTCAGGCCGTCGATGCCCGACCAGCCGGCGTAGAGATCGAACTGGTCGTAGGCGTCGACGCGGGTCTGCCCGCCGACCGCCGGTACCTGGTCGTAGCCGCCGGTGCGGTACCAGGTGAGCCCGGTGTCGAAGTCGCCGATCTCCCAGCCCAGCGTGGTGGTCGCCTTGTTGCGCGGCAAGGACGGCCCGCGGTTGCTGCCGGCGTAGTCCACCAGCGGCCCGCCGACGGTGGCCGGACGGCGGTACTCCAGCACGTGGGTGTACACGCTCGACAGGGTGAAGTCGCCGGCGGCGGTGCGCCAGCGCTGGCGCAGCTCCGCGTCCAGGCCCGAGGTCTTGAGCTCGCTGAGGTTCTGGTAGCGGTTGTAGACGGCCACCAGCTTGCCGCGCGCATCGCGCACCACGTTGGCCGGGTCGTTCGCCTGCACGATGGCGGTGGTGTTGCCGGTGCCGACCAGGTTGTCCAGTTCGACCTTGTACCAGTCCACGCTCAGGCTGGTGTCGGCCCAGGGCGAGAACACCGCGCCGAGGTTGTAGCTGCGAGTGCGCTCGGGGTCGAGGTCGGTGTTGCCGACGGTGAAGAAGGTCGGGTTCTGGCGCGAGTTCGGCACGTCCGGGTCGTAGGGATCGACCACCGAGCCGTAGGCGATGTTGGTGCTGGCGGAGTTCTCCGACAGCGACGGCGCGCGGAACCCGCGCGAGGCCGAGGCGCGCACCAGCAGCGTGTCCAGCGCCTGCCAGCGCAGCCCGGCCTTGGGCGAGAAGGCGTTGCCGAAATCGCTGTAGTGGTCGCCGCGGCCGGCGATCTGCAGCTCCAGGCCGGTGGCCAGCGGCACGTTGAACTCGGCGTACACCGCGCTGACCTGCCGGCTGCCGTCGACCGCGGCGATCGCCGGGCGCACCTGCAGGCCGGCGTCGATCTGCCAGGGGTTGCGCGAGACCAGCGACTCGCGCCGCCATTCCGCGCCGGCGGCGAAGCCGACGCTGCCGGCGGGCAGGTCGAACAGGCTGCCGGAGATCTTGGCGTCGATGCCGTGCAGGCGCGAGTCGGCCGGGCGCAGCGTGCCGAGCGCGATCGCGTCGATCACCGCCTGCGGGGTGCTGCCAGGATCGTGCAGGTCGAGGCTGCCGTCGGCCAGCGCCTGCGCCAGCGTCCAGCGGTTGGCGAAGCCGGCCGCGACGTGCTCGCGCTCCTTGCTGCGCGCGCCGAACGCCGCCGCCTCCCAGTCCCAGCGCTCGGTACGGCCGCGCACCCCGGCCAGCACGCGCCAGGCGTCGGAGCGGTTGGTCTTGCGCGACTGCCCGAAGTCGAAGAACGTGTACTCGATCGGCACGTCCACGCCGTAGGGGTTGTACGGGTTGCCGGCCGGCAGCAGGTTGGACACCGGCTCGGCGAGCCCGGTGTCGGCGTCGAGCGCGAAGCGCCCGCCTTCCAGCGTGAAGTAGGGGCTGGAGCCGAACAGCGAGGTGCCGCGGATGTGGCTGTAGATGATCTCGCCGAAGGCCTCGACGTTCTCGTTGATGCGCAGGGTGCCGTTGACGTAGGCCTGGTAGCGCTCGGTGGCGGGGATCAGCGTGGTGTGCGGGGCGAGGTTGATCGCGCAGGTGTCGCCTTCCAGGCCGTCGATCGGCGCGCTGGCGGTGAGCACCATGCCCTCCGGGCAGTGGCCCTGGGCGTCGAGCAGCGGCACCGAGGCGCCGTCGACCAGGAAGCGCGCGCCCTTGGCGGTCCAGCCGTTCCAGCGCCCGCCGGGCAGGCCGGTGTAGATGCCCGAGCGGGTCAGCGCGCGTTCGTCCTGGTCGAGCCGCTCGCGGTTGTAGGCCTCGAAGCTGAAGAGCAGGTTGAAGCCGTCGTTCTCCAGGTCGCCGGTGCCGCCGACCAGGCGCGCGCGCTGGGTGTCCAGCCCGCCCTCGTCGGAGGTGCCGAGGCTGCCGCCGACCTCCAGGCCCTGGAAGTTCTGCCGGGTGATGATGTTGACCACGCCGGCCACCGCATCGGAGCCGTAGACGGCCGAGGCGCCGTCCTTGAGCACCTCGATGCGCTCCACCGCCACCAGCGGCAGCGCGTTGAGGTTGACGAAGGTGTCCGACAGGCCGCCGGAGGGGAAGCCGTAGTTGGCCAGGCGGCGACCGTTGAGCAGCACCAGGGTGTTCTTCTGCGACAGTCCGCGCAGGCCGATGCCGGCCGAGCCCGAGGCCCAGCCGCTGTTGCTGGTCTCGTTGGTGGCGTTGCCGGTGTTGGCCGAGATCGAGCGCAGCACGTCGGCCACGGTGACCTTGCCGGAGGTCTCCAACTGCTCGCGGCCGATGACCTGGACCGGGTTGGACCCTTCGGCCTCGGCGCGGCGGATGTTGGAGCCGGTGACCACCAGGGTCGCCAGGGTGGGACTGCTGTCGGGCTGCGGGGAGGGGGCGTCCGATGCCGGGGCCTGCGCGGAGGCGGGGGAAATGGAGCCGAGCGCCGTGAGCACGGCGGCGGCGATCGGGGCGATCCTCGACATTGCTGCACCGCAAAATCATGAACGGGCAGGCAGTGAGCCACGGATGGCGAACGTTAAAAAATGGTGATTGGGACTGGCGCCATTCCGTTCCGGCATGTACACCGCAGCAGGAGCGCGCAGCGGGACGCCGTCGCATTCCCCTCGCCGCGAACTGGCGGCTTCGAATCCGGCCATGCTATGAGAGAACCCGTTCCGAAGGATGCCGGATCGACGATGTCGCACCTCCCCCGCCCCCACGATGCTTGCCGCCGATCGCTTTGGGCGCGCCTGCTGCTGGCCTGCGCGCTGGCGCTGCCGCTGTCGAGGTCGAAGTCGAAACCCTGCTTCTTCAGCTCCACCGCTAAATCCATCGCACGGTCGTAGTAATCGGTCTTCAGGCCGATCGACTGCGGGAAGTTGTTGCCGAGGAAATCCTCCGCGGCGGTGCTGCGCAGCTTGCCGTCGGGGCCGACCACCTCGTTGGCCGAGCCCTTGAACACCAGGGTCGGCTTGTAGCCGCGTCCTAGTACTTCGGGATCTGGGAAATAGAGCTCGGCGCGGAAGCCGGACTCCCGAGGCTTGAGCAGTTCGCGCAGCTCTTCGTCGCTTCCCTGCAAGCCCGGTATCGCGGCCCGCAGCAGGTCCAGGTTCTCGCTGGCGCGCACCCAACCGCTGGGCGGAGTT
>NZ_JAAN01000062.1 GCF_000559025.1 Luteimonas huabeiensis HB2
GGTTTGCGGTTTGCAGGCCCCATCCCTGGGGCCTGCCGCTTCGCGGCCAGCCTGCGGCTGTCCAAATCCGCTCCAGGCGGATTTGTGCACTCCCCGATACACATCACGAGCCCGCCCACGGTTCTCCGTCGGCGGGCTTTCCATTTCGAGGTTCCGATCCTGAACACGCTCAACGTCGAGTACCGCGAGGTCGAGACGCTGATTCCCTACGCCCGCAATCCGCGCACGCACAGCGACGAGCAGATCGCGCGCATCGCCGCCAGCATCGCCGAGTTCGGCTGGACCAACCCGATCCTGGTCGATGGCGAGCACGGTGTGATCGCCGGTCACGGCCGGCTGCTGGCCGCACGCAAGCTGGGGCTCGCCGAGGTGCCGGTGATCGAGCTTGCGCACCTGACGCCTGCGCAGAAGCGCGCCTACGTGATCGCCGACAACCGGCTCGCACTCGATGCCGGCTGGGACGAGGCGATGTTGGCGCTGGAGTTCGCCGAACTGGCCGACGCCGGCTTCGATCTGGACCTGACCGGCTTCTCGGCCTCCGAGATCGAAGGCCTGCTCGACCACGTCGAGGAGACGGAGCCGCCTGCCGAGGAGGCGAGCACGCAGGAATTCGACCCGGACGAGGACGACGTCACGCCGCCCACGGTGGCGGTCACGCGGCCTGGCGACTTGTGGTTGCTCGGTGAACACCGGCTGCTGTGCGCCGACAGCCGCGACGCGGCCGCCGTCGCGCGCCTCCTCGAGGGCGAGCGGGCGCACCTGCTCTTCACCAGCCCACCGTATGCCAACCAGCGCGACTACACCACCGGCGGCATCGCGGACTGGGACGCGTTGATGCAGGGCGTGTTCGGCGCTGCTGGCGCGGCGCTACGCGAGGACGCGCAAATCCTGGTCAACCTCGGGCTCGTGCATCGCGACAACGAGTGGCAGCCGTACTGGGACGGCTGGATCGAGTGGATGCGCACGCAGGGCTTTCGGCGCTTTGGCTGGTACGTGTGGGACCAGTCGGTGACCGTGCCCGGCGACTGGGCCGGGCGGCTGGCGCCCCGGCACGAGTTCGTCTTCCACTTCAACCGACGCTCGCGCAAGCCGAACAAGATCGTGCCCTGCAAGTGGGCCGGGCACGAGACGCACCTGCGCGCCGACGGATCGTCCACTGCGATGCGCGGCAAGGACGGCAAGGTCGGCGCCTGGAACCATGCCGGACAGCCCACGCAGGCGTTCCGCATCCCAGACTCGGTCGTCGAGGTGACGCGCCAGCGCGGCCGCATCGGTGAAGGCATCGATCATCCGGCGGTGTTCCCGCTGGGCCTGCCGAAGTTCTTCATCGAGGCCTACACCGACGCGGGCGAGATCGTCTTCGAGCCGTTCGCGGGCTCGGGCACCACGCTGCTGGCCGGGCAACACACCGACCGCAAAGTGCGCGCCATCGAACTCGCTCCAGAGTACGTGGACGTCGCGCTGCGCCGCTGGCTGCAGCACCACCCGGGCACGGTGCCGGTGCTGGAGGGCAGCGGCCGGACCTTCGCCGAAGTCGCCGCCGAGCGGCTGGGCGAGACGGCGGAGGTCACTGCATGAGCTGGCTGGCCGATCGCATCGAGCTCTGGCCGATCGACAAGCTGCTGCCCTACGTGCGCAATGCCCGCCAGCACTCGGACGAG
>NZ_JAAN01000063.1 GCF_000559025.1 Luteimonas huabeiensis HB2
GATCGGGTAGGGAGCCGGGTTTCCCCGGCCCCCTCCCACACCACCGTACGTGCGGTTCCGCATACGGCGGTTCATGAGTGACGCTGGAGCAGGCGCACGTAGTCGGTCATGCAGACCAGTCCACGCACATCGAACCAGGCTTTCGGGAACGCGGCGTTCATGTGGCTGGCCCCGGCGTTCCACCACGGACCTTGTCCGTTGCGGGCCGAGTGCCAGGCCCGTTCGGCCGCCAACCCGCGCCTGCGCAGCAACTCCTCTCGCCGTCGGCGCGTCTTGGCTTGGCGCCAGATCAGACAACGCAACCGACGCCGCAGCCAGCCATCCAAGTCCTCCCATGCCTTCTGGCTCCTGCTGTGCCGGAAGTATCCGGCCCAGCCTCGCAACACCGGGTTCAACACCTCGACGGTGTGCGCCAGGCTGCGCCCGCGCCCCTGCCGCATCAGTTCTCGGATGCGGCCCCGCAAGCGCTGCTCGCTCTGGCGGGCGAACCGCAGCCAGGCCTTGGGGCCGGCCGCGATCAGGGTATAACCCAAGAACTTGCGCTCCCGGGTTCGGGCACATGTGCTCTTGCCAGCGTTGACCCGCAGCTTCAGACGTTCTTCCAGGAACCTCGTCATGCTCGCCAACAGCTCTCGCCCCGCCGCCTCGCTGCGCACGTAGATGTTGCAGTCGTCCGCATAGCGGCAGAACGCGTGGCCTCGCCGCTCCAGTTCGCGGTCCCAGCCCGTCAGCAGGATGTTGGACAGCAGCGGCGACAGCGGGCCGCCTTGCGGCGTCCCCATGTCCCGCGCCTCCTCGACCCCCTCACGCATCAGGCCCGTCTCCAGATACCGGCGGATCAGCTTGAGCACCCGTTCATCGTCCACCTGCCGGGCCACCCGCGACATCAGGATGTCGTGGTTCACCCGATCGAAGAACTTCTCCAAGTCGATGTCCACCACCCAGCGCCGGCCCTGCTGCACGTATTGGCGTGCCTGCAGGACCGCCTGATGGGCGCTGCGCCCCGGCCGGAAGCCGTAGCTCGATTCGGAGAAGGTGGGTTCGAAGATCGGTTGCAGGACTTGCAGCAACGCCTGCTGGATCAGTCGGTCCAGCACCGTCGGAATGCCCAGCGTCCGCACCCCGCCCGAAGGCTTGGGGATGTCCACTGCGCGCACCGCCGATGGCAGATACCGTCCTTCCAGCAACGCCGCCCTGACGCTGGGCCAGTGCACCTTCAGCCAGCCCTTCAACTCCGACACCGGCAGGCCATCGGCCCCCGCTGCGCCGCCGTTGCGCACGACCTTCTGGTATGCCGACCACAGGTTGCTGCGCTCGACCACGGCCTCCATCAGCCGTGGCTGCTCCGCTTTCGTTTGCCCCGTCGCCGCCGTGCACGCCTCGGCACCGTCCAGCCTGCCCTCGGGATACTGTCCCTGCTTTCGGCTCCCGGCCCCGGCCCCCCGGGCTTGTGCGTCTGCGTCGTGCATCGAGGTCGATGGTCCTAATCGCGGTCTCTCGTGTTCGGCCCTTCGCCGTCGCCGGCTACTATGGCCTCTGCTGACTTCTCGCTCCGGCTCATCACCGTCGGACTTTCATCCCTAAGGCGAGATCTCCCCGGGTATTGCGCACCTGCCTTCCCGCTTATGCCTGTCGGATCTACGCCGTGCCGTCCGTGCAAGTACCGGGCTTTGGCCTTTTGGGCTGCCTCACCCCAACACGTCGCCTCGTATCCGCTTCCTGTTCGTCAGGCCAGCGTTTTGCTTCCGGCTTCCTCCACACGCCCGGTCGCCCGAAGCGCGCTTGCCTTCCGCTAACTGTTCCCCTTGCCGGGCCAGTAGAGGACTTTCACCTCCAAGCAGGTGCGCCCTGCCGGGCGCACCCAAAAAA
>NZ_JAAN01000064.1 GCF_000559025.1 Luteimonas huabeiensis HB2
CGTTCCTGCAGGTGCTGCCTACGCTCGACGCGACTGCGTACAAGGAGCTGGTCGACAGCAGCGAAGGCCATTCGCATGGCGGCGGCGAGACGCAAGGCCACCATGACGACGAAACGGCCGAGGACCCCGTTGCCCCCTCCGAGCCGGGCAACAACTCCATGCCGCATGCGCACCCGCTGGGTGTGGCCGATTGAATCGCCCCGCCTTTCCCGGAGGCTCCAAACCTTGAGAGGATGGAGCCATGAGCAACAAATTGACGAGGTACGCACCCGAGGTGCGTGAGCGGGCGGTGCGGATGGTCCTGGATCACCAGGGCGAGCACAGCTCCCAGTGGGCGGCGATCACGTCGGTGGCCGGGAAGATCGGCTGCAAGGCGGAGACGCTGCGGACGTGGGTCCGTCGGGCCGAGCGGGACAGTGGGCTGCGGCCGGGGCTGACGACCGACGAGCAGGCGCGGATCAAGGCCTTGGAGCGCGAAGTGCGCGAGCTGCGCCAGGCCAACGAGATCCTGCGCAAGGCGTCGGCGTTTTTGCCCAGGCGGAGCTCGACCGCCGGTACAAGTCCTGAAGGACTTCATCGATCAGAACCGGGACGCCTACGGGGTCGAGCCGATCTGCAAGGTGCTGCCGATCGCCCCGTCGACGTACTACGAACATGCCAGCCGCCAGGCTGACCCGGCGCGCCAGCCCCCACGCTGGCACCGGGAGCAGGTCTTGATGGCGGAGATCGACCGGGTCTGGAACGAGAACCGGCAGGCTTACGGAGCGCGCAAGGTGTGGCGCCAGCTGCACCGGGAAGGCGTCCCGGTGGCCCGCTGCACGGTGGAACGGCTGATGCGTCGGGCCGGCCTGCAGGGCGTGGTGCGCGGCAAGCCGCGCAAGTGGATCGGGCAGGAGCTGGTCGAGGAGAAACCGATGGATCTGGTGAAACGGCAGTTCACCGCCGACCGGCCGAACGCCTTGTGGGTGAGCGACTTCACCTACGTGCCGACGTGGCAGGGCTTCGTGTACGTGGCCTTCGTGATCGACGTGTTCGCCCGGCGGATCGTCGGCTGGCGGGCCAGTTCGTCGCAGCAGACGCAGTTCGTGCTCGACGCGCTCGAGCAAGCGGTGTGGGCGCGCCGGCCGGCGGAGAAGGCGCTGATCCACCATTCCGACCGCGGCAGCCAATACCTGTCGATCCGCTACACGGACCGCCTGATCGAGGCTGGCATCGAGCCATCGGTGGGCAGCGTGGGCGACAGCTGCGACAACGCGCTGGCCGAAACCGTGATCGGGCTGTTCAAGACCGAAGTGACCCACCGACGCTCGTGGCGCAGCCGCGAAGAGGTGGAATGGGAGACCCTCGGTTGGGTCGACTGGTATAACAATCGCCGACTGCTGGGGTCGATCGGCAACATACCCCCGGCAGAAGCGGAGGCGGCGTACTACGCTGGCAACACGGGTCACGCCATCGCGGCGTGACTCAAACGAAATGGCCTCCGGAGAAGCCGGGGCGATTCAGGCCGCCATCTGCGCCGAGATCCGCGCCGGCCAGTTGAGCCAA
>NZ_JAAN01000065.1 GCF_000559025.1 Luteimonas huabeiensis HB2
GACACGTCGCCGCTGCCGCCGAAGGTCATGAAGCTCACCGGCTTGCCGGCTTCGGCCTCGAAGCTGAAGAGCGCGTCGCCGGCGCCGGCGGACAGGCCGCGCACCTCGGTCTTGTTCCGCAGCGGGGTCGTCCTCGGCAGGCAATCCTCGATCTCGGGGTCGCAGGGCGGCTCGGTGGCGCGGCGCAGGAGTTCGCCGGCGTCGAGGATGCCCACGCCGATCGGGGTGGAACCCGGGATCGACACCGGGAACGGGCGCGCGGTCTGCTTCAGCAGGTCGCGCATCGCGTCCCAGGCCAGCGGGGTCTCGACCGGGCGAGGCCATCGAGGTGCCGGCATAGCCGCCGATGTACCACTCCTCGGTCGGCGTGGTGCCGCCGCCGTTCACGACCTGGAAGACGTAGCCGTTCGGATCGCCGTCCACGTCGCCGCCGCCGCCGGGCGCGGCGATGTCCACCCGCGGGCCCCAGCTCGAGTAGTTCGCCTTGCCGCCGTTGATGCGGGTCGCGCCGACGCTGATCACGCCCTCGCAGGAGGACATGGTGTAGCTGCCGGCGTTGGCGTTGTCGTTGCCGGCGGCCACGACGACGATCGAGCCCAGGCCGTTGGCGGTGTCGATCGCCTCCTGGTAGAACTGCGGGCACGCCTGCGGATTCACGCTGCCCAGGCTCATGTTGAT
>NZ_JAAN01000066.1 GCF_000559025.1 Luteimonas huabeiensis HB2
GAACAAGATGCGCCCGCTCGCCCCGCCCGACCCGGCCGCGCGCGCGCCGGTCGCATCGCGACGCTCTAAGATGCCGCGGATGCACGCCTCGCTGACGCAGTTCCTGGCGACCCTCTGCACGCTGCGCTGGATCGCGGTGATCGGACAGTCGCTGACCATCCTCGCCGCCGCGCAGTGGCTGCACATGCCGCTGCCGGCGCTGCCGCTGTGGGCGGCGGTGGCGCTGCTGGCGCTGTTCAACGCCTACGCGCTGGTCCGCGTGCGCCGCGGCGGCGAGGCGAGCGCGCCCGAGGTGTTCGCCCACATGCTGGTGGACATCGCCATCCTCGGCTGGCTGGTCGGCTGGACCGGCGGCATCGGCAATCCCTTCGCCTCGCTGTTCCTGCTGCCGATCGCGCTCGCCGCGCAGAGCCTGCCGCTGCGCTGGACGCTGGCGGTCACCGGCACCAGCCTGCTGGCCTACGCGCTGGCCGCGACGCTGAGCCGGCCGCTGCCGGTCACCCACCACACCGACGCCTTCGACCTGCACCTGCTCGGCATGATCGCCAACTTCCTGGTCTCGACCGGAGTGGTGGCCTACTTCCTGACCCGGCTGGCGCGGGCGCGCGACCGCCACGAGCAGGAACTGGCGACGATGCGCGAGCGCTTCACCCGCAACGAGGGCATCCTCGCGCTGGCCACCCATGCCGCCTCGGTGGCGCACGAACTCAACACGCCGCTGGCCACGCTGACCCTGCTGATCGACGACCTGGCCGATGGCGACCTGCCGGCGGCATTGCGCGACGACGTCGAGGCCATGCGCGGTCTGGTGGGCACCTGCCGCGACCGCGTGCGCGAACTCGCCAACCCCGCCGATCTCGGCCGGCCCGCCGGCATCCGCCTCGACCAGGTCCTGTCGCACTGGCGGCTGGTGCGACCGGCCATCGAGCTGCAGCGCCACGGCACCACGCCGCCCGGGCTGGTCGTGCAGCGCCCGCTCGGCCACCTGCTGCTGGTGCTGCTCAACAACGCCGCCGACGCCAGCGAGCAGTCCGGCCGCAAGCGCGTGGACCTCGCGCTGCACCTCGACGGCGACGCCCTCGTCGGCGAGATCCGCGACTACGGCGGCGGCTTCGACGCGCAGCGCGCCTTCCTGCCGGTACTGTTCCGCAGCACCAAGCCGGAGGGGCTCGGCGTCGGTCTGGCGCTTTCGCACGCCACCATCGAGCGACTGGGCGGCGAGCTGACCGTTGCCCCCGCCCCCGGCACCGGGACCGTGGTCCGCTTCCGGGTGCCCCTGGCCGGGATCGCGGAAGCGGCGGCATGATCGGCCTGCTGGTCGACGACGATGCGCTGTACCTGGCCACGCTGCGCCGCTCGCTGCAGCGGCGCGGCATCGAGTGCGACACCGCCGACAGCGCGGCCGCCGCGCTCGCCGCGGCGCGCGCGCGGCCGCCGGACTTCGCCCTGCTCGACCTCAAGCTCGGCGAGGACTCCGGGCTGGCGCTGATCGCGCCGCTGCGCGCGATCCGCGCCGACATGCGCATCCTGCTGGTCACCGGCTACGCCAGCGTCGCCACCGCGGTGGAGGCGATCAAGCGCGGCGCCGACGACTACCTGCCCAAGCCCGCCAGCGTCGAGGCGATCCTGCGCGCGCTGCGCGCCGAGGCCGCGCCGCCGCCGGAGCCGGAGGTCGCCGACACCATGATCCCGCTGCACCGGCTGGAGTGGGAGCACATCCAGCAGGCGCTCGGCGAGACCCAGGGCAACATCTCCGCCGCCGCCCGGCTGCTGGGCATGCACCGGCGCACGCTGCAGCGCAAGCTGAGCAAGCGCCCCGGCGCCGAGCGGCGCCCGATCGACGATTAGGGCGCGGCGGTACCGACATTCGGCCTGCGAACGCCCCTTCTTCCATCGCGAGCGGGAAGCACTTTGTTTTCCCTTCCCCCGCAAGCGGGGAGCACTTCGTTTTTCCCTTCCCCCGCAA
>NZ_JAAN01000067.1 GCF_000559025.1 Luteimonas huabeiensis HB2
GAACGCGGAGCCGCACGAGCCCATTCCTGCCATCACCGCGGCCGATCGGGCCGCGGCGTTCCAGGGCCTCGATGCGCACGTAATGCACGGCGAATCGATCAACTCCTACTGGTCGCTTGACCGGCTTGAGGCCTGGGACGCGGATGAGGACGGCACCGGCATGGCCTGGGAAGCGAACTATGCCGCGCTTGGTGTCATCGGTCTCGCCCCGTACAAGTTCGAAGTCGAAGCGACCGCCTACGTGGGCGAGTCCGGCCAGGTCGGGCTTGGGGCGGAAGCCGAATACGAAATGCTGTTCACCAACCGGTTGATCGGCCAGTGGCTGATCGAGGGCGAAGCCTGGAGCAAGGACGATCCGGCGGTTGGAATCGGCAGCGGACTGAGCAAGGTCGAAGCCGGTTTCCGCCTGCGCTACGAGTTCCATCGGCAGTTCGCTCCCTATGTCGGCGTCGTCTGGGAGCGTGCCTACGGCGGAACGGCGGACCAGCGTCGCGCACGGTCCGGGGACGTCGACGACACCCGGGTCGTGGCCGGCGTCCAAATCTGGTTCTGATGGGAGAACACACATGCAACCAAAGACACGCAAGCGTGTTTGGTTGATCGGGGTTCCGCTGGTTG
>NZ_JAAN01000068.1 GCF_000559025.1 Luteimonas huabeiensis HB2
TCGGAGGTCAGGTTGCCGTTGGCGTCGTAGGTCAGCGCGGCGCCGTTGTACTGCAGCTGCCGGTTGTTGTCGTCGAACGTGTTCGCACCGGTGCTCGCGGGCGGCAGGGCCTGCGGGGCCAGGCTGCCGGTCTGCGCGACCCTCCGCCCTGCGCTGTCGTAGCCGTAGCCCAACGCGTGCAACGGCGTGCCGTCCGGCCTGCGCCAGGCGATGCCGCCCACCTGGCTGGCGGCATTGTAGGCGTAACCGGTCTCGATGCCGTTGGGCAGGCTCTGTTGCGTCAGCCGGTCCAGCGCGTCGTAGGCGAATTCCACCGTCTCCGCGCCTTGCAGGATGCGGGTCAGGCGGTCGTTGGCGTCGTACTGGTACTCGACCCTCGGTTGGCTGGCGGCCGTCATCGCCGTCCTGCGGCCGGCCGCATCGTACTCGTAGGCGATGCTGCCCTGCGGGCTGATCGCCTCGATCACCCGGTCGAGGTCGTCATAGACCCAGCTCAACGTGCCCGAGACGGAGTCGGTGAGGCTCAGGAGTCGGTCGCCGGCGTCGTAGGTGGCCGTGACGGTGCTGCCGTCGGCATAGGTGGTCGACGTCGGGCGCCCCAGCGCGTCGTATGCGTACGTCGTCGTCTGGCCCTTGCGATCCGTGTAGCTCGCGACCCGGCTCATCGTGTCCCAGGTCCAGGACTCGGACTGGCCCAGGTTGTCGGTGCGCTCCACCAGCCGGTCGCGACTGTCGTACTCATAGGTGATGCCGCTGCCGTTGGGCATCAGCACCGCGGTCACGTTGCCGTTGGGGTCGTAGCCGATCTCGGTCGGCTCGCCGGCTGCGTCGACCGTCTTCACGACACGGCCTTCGGCGTCGTATTCGCGGCGGGTGAGGTTGCCCTGGGCGTCCTCGGCGGCGATCACCCGGCCCAGCGCGTCGTGGCGGAACTGGACGCTGCGGCCGAGGGGGTCGGTGACCGATGCCAGGTCGGGACCGAGGTAGCCGAGCGAGGTGACGTTGGACAAGGCATCGACGACGCTATTCGGCTGCCCCGCCGTATTGCAGGTCAGCGCGGTCGAGTAGCCGAGAGGGTTCGTGATCCGAATAAGGCAGCCGTTGTCGTAGGCCAGCGTGGTGCTGCGTCCCAGGGCGTCGGTCACCTGGACCGGCTGGGAATCCGCGTTGTAGGTCACGGACGCGCTGATCGCCTGTGGCGTGCCGGCCAGCGATGTCACACGGGTGACCTGGCCGATCGCGTCGTACTCGTACTCGGTCCGGCGCCCCAGCGGATCGATGCGGGCGGTCATCCGCCCGACGCTGTCGCGCTCGAACGTGAACGTCTGCGCCAGCGGCGTACCATAGGCGAGCGTATCGGAGACCGGATACAGGCCACCTTCCTTATCGAACACCACACGGCGCTGGCTGCCATCCGGATGAGTGACGAGCACACCGCGTTCCTCGCCGACCATGTGGTAGTAATCGATGTGGTAGACGCTGCCGTCGGCCAGCGTCTGCTTGGTGACCCGGCCATGGTTCTGATCGTTGATGCCGGCGACCCACTCGTTCTTGAGCAGGACGTTGCCGCGGCGGTCGTGGATTTCCCGGATGCGATGGGTGGCGAAGGCCCAATTGAACAGCTCGTAGTGATAGTTGCGCTCGGTGCCGTCCGGGTAGGTCACCTTGCTGAGGAGACCGGCGCTGTTGTAGGCGTACTGCCAAGCCGCGCCCTGCTGGTCGATGGCGCGCGAAATGCGGCTGTTGCTGTCGTATTCGAGAACGATGTAACGGCCGTTGGGGGAGACGATTCGACTGACCAGTCCGGCATCGTGGACGTACTCGGTGCGGTTGCCGTAGCGATCCTGGGTCCATAGCAGCCGGTTGGGACTGTACCCGGCGAACTGCATCATCGAGCCATCGCGCAGCGTAAGCCTGTACTTGTATCCGTTGTCGCTGACCTGCTGCAGCAGCGATCCCGAAAGAGAACTGGTTCCGTAATTACGCCAGGAGCCCTGCAAGCCGGTACCGCTGGCGCGCTGGAACAACAGCTTCGCGCCGTTGGGCATGACCAGTTGCATCACGTTGTTGCTCGTTCCGCTGACCGCGTGCAGGCGATAACCGAAGTTGCTGGCCGTGCCGATGCCGAAATCACGACGCTTCAGGTCGCGCGGGCTGTAGGAACGCGCCAGCGAGATCGGCACCACGTCGGCGATGACGATGTCCGTTTCCTGGTAGCTGAACTGCCCGGTCCTGAGATCGATCGGATCTCCTGCCGTGGCGTTCTGACCGGTACCGGCATTGCCTTCGCCACAGCTCTGGCAATCCGGGGGCAGGTCGTCCTCGGGCGCAGGATCATTGGTGTTGACCGAATAGCTGCCACCCATGGTCTGGTGCAGAGCAACGCCCGCCTCGGGCGCGAAGCGGCTTTCGTCCGACGTCACACGCCCCTTGCCGTAGACCCGCCAGCCTTCGGCCGGGTCGTAGATCCAGAAGTCCGCCTGGGTGCCGGCCGGATGCTGATCGTAATTGGGATAGAAGACCCGGATGCCGCGTGCCGACTCTGGATTCAAGCCCTGCACGACCGCGCCGCCCGGCTCGATGGTGAAGTACATCGGGTAGTTCTCGGCCACCGGAAACGGTGCACGGTTGACCGGCGTGGGCACGATCGCGAGTTCGCGCACCAACCGACCCTTGCGATCGCGGACGACGGTACCGGCGGGAACGTGGACCTGCAGGCCCGGCATGTCGGGGTGCGTGAGGACCACGTCGCGGGCGAGCGGAGAGTCGATCCTGACCTTGTCTCGCTCGCTGATGCGCGGCAGATACATCGTGTAGGGCAACTGGTTGAGCGTGCCCGCTGCCACGTCAGCTCCAACCACGAACTGGCCGTATTCGACGCCCGGACGATTGGCGGTGGTGCCGTCGACATAAAGTTCCTGGCGCCCCGCGGGCACCTGGTACAGCCAGAACCGGCCTTGCGCGTCCGTGCGTGCCTTCAACGTCCCGACGCTGACTTCTACGCCCCCCACTGGCTCGCCGTCGACACGCAGGATCTGCCCGGTCAGCGAGGTCAGGCCGACCGCCTCGGTCACCCGGGCCATCAGTTGCGTGGGCATGAGATCGGCCTGCCGGCCGGGCAGCCGCCAGCGGCCGTCGGTATTGGCGCGACCAGGCGTCCAGACACCTTCCACCAGCGTCGCCTTTTCCTCGCAGGGGAGCACGTCGATGGACGCATCGCCGCAGTGGATGCCGGTCGGAGGCGAAGGGTCAGTCGCGGTAACGGGCGTTTCGGCGTACTCCTGAGGCTCTGGAGTCACCTGCCTCTCGGTGACCGACGGCGCCGTTCTGAAATCGATCGCGATCCGCTCGACAGGCTCTCCGGCTACGGTCTCCAGGCCATCGATCAACAGTGTGTACGGGGTGCCAGGAAACAACTCCTGGCGTGGAGACACGAACGCCAG
The DNA here is from genome assembly GCF_000559025.1 of Luteimonas huabeiensis HB2. Lineage (GTDB taxonomy): Bacteria > Pseudomonadota > Gammaproteobacteria > Xanthomonadales > Xanthomonadaceae > Luteimonas > Luteimonas huabeiensis. Next base: position 3,444 of record NZ_JAAN01000068.1, read on the forward strand.
GCGCCCGTCCTCGACCACCACCGTTTCGACTGGCGTGCTACCTCCCGTGCCTAGCAACACGACGTTCGAGTCCCCTACCGACCGTACTGCGATGCGCTGAGCGAAACGAAGCGACAAGCGCTGCGTCGTCGGCACATCGTCTGCACCGTGCATAGGCCGCGAAGCGGCCAGACCGGGCTTGCCGGTTTCTTGCAACTCCCGCACATCGACACGACGCACGCGATCATCGGCAGGATCGAAGACCAGTACGTCCCCGGAGTGGCGCGACCCCATCAGGCGTACGCGCCCGTCGGCGAGGAGGTCGGCACGGTGGCCTCCGCGCAGAACCGGCGCCTCCTGGAGTTCCACCGCCTCGCCCGTGTCCTCGTGCCAAAGGGCATAGCCCGATGCGTTCGAGCGGCCACCGGCCAGCAGAATACGGCCATCGGTCAGCACCGTCGCAGTGTGGTTTGCGCGACCCGCGAACGGAAGCGCCACCGGCTCCAGCGCGCTGAGCTCAGGGTCGAAGATCAGGCCATCGTTCTGCAATTCCCCAGCCTTTCCTGCGCCGCCCCAGATCAGCACCCGTCCGCTCGGCAACAGGGTTACGCTCGCGTTGCGGCGGACAACATCGAGCGGCCACGTCCGCGATCGTTCCGCCGGTGCCGAGGCGGTTCGCGACACGGATCGACCATCCGCGGAGAGCACCAGCAGGCTTCCATCAGGAAGGCGGGCGCGGCGTTGGAGAGCCGGGGCTTGCGCGGGGTGCTCTGTAGCGGGCGCTCCAGTCCGGTCGAACGTTCCAGCGCCCATATCCTCGAAGTGCCCGGAGGCGCTACTGGCCGCCAGGGTCCCCAGCAAAAACCCCATGAAACCGGCTCTCCAGCCGCTTCGATGCACACCGATCATTTGCGTGCTCCAGTCCATTTCCGTAAGGCTGCTACCGGCTCTGCAAGGTCAATTGGGCTTGCAGGGTTTCACCGTAATAGGGATCGACGAGGAAGACGTACTCCCCTGCTTCAGGCAGACTCGGCACATTCAATGTCATACCTGACGTAGCAGTACCGCTCGTCAGCAACGTCCCGTT
>NZ_JAAN01000069.1 GCF_000559025.1 Luteimonas huabeiensis HB2
GGCGGCAGCGGCGACGTGTCGATGTACGTGGCGGTGGACCGCATCCCGAGCGCCGGCGACCACGACGGCTTCTCGGCGCGGCGCGGCAACACCGAAACGGTGCGCTTCACCGCCCCGGTGTCGGGCACCTACTACATCCTGTTGAGCGGCAGCTACACCGGCCTGACCCTGGTCGCGCGCCAGTAGGCGCCCCGGAGCCCACTACACCGAGCAGGACTCGGCCGAGCGCAGCCTGCACACCCTGCGCACGCGCAACAGCGGCGGGCGGGTCAGCGCGCACTACCTGATCGGCGCCGACGGCCGCATCTACCAGCTCGTCGCCGACGCCCACCGCGCCTGGCATGCCGGCGCCGGCCGCTGGGGCCAGATCAGCGACCTCAACTCCGCCTCGATCGGCATCGAACTCGACAACGACGGCCGCGAGCGCATCCCGCGCACGCACGTCATCGGCCACTCCGATCTCGCCCCCGGGCGCAAGATCGATCCGGGCCCGCTGTTCCCCTGGCGCCGCCTGGCCGAGGCCGGCTTCGGCATCTGGCCCGATCCGGGCGCGCCGCCGCCGCCGCCCGGCGCTCCTACCGCATGCGCTTCCGCGGCGACGCCGCCAGCGACCTCGACGAGGAGGACCTGCGGATCCTGCATGCGCTGACCCGGCTGCCGTCGCCGGTGTCGGCGCCGGTGGAGTGATCGGGCGACCCGGTTCCACCGCGCCCGGGACGGGGCGTGCCCGCCCGCCGGGCGCCGCCTCGCACCCCTCCGGCGCATGCCCCACAATGCTGCTGGACCAGCCGCTGGCGGCGCTGGAGGCGGATGGCGACGTGTTGCGGCGGGCGCTGGCGGACGCCGGCGCGGCTGGCGGCGAGGCCGAGCAGCTGCGGCTGCGGCGCATCGAGCTGGCCTTCCTGGGCGGCGCGGGTGGCGCTGATCCAGTCCGAGGTCGCGCGCCTGACGCAACTGGTCGACGACCTGCTGGCGCCGGCGCCGCCGCACCCGCACCAGCCGCTCAACATCCACGCCGTGCTCGAGCGCGTGCTGCGCCTGGCGGAAGCAGAGGCCGGCTGGAT
>NZ_JAAN01000070.1 GCF_000559025.1 Luteimonas huabeiensis HB2
AACCAGCGGAACCCCGATCAGCCAGAGACGCTTGCGAGTCTTCGGTTGCATACGAGTACTCCGATCAGAACCAGATCCTCACGCCCGCCACGATACGGGTGTCGTCGACATCACCGGACTCCGCGCGACGGAGGTCTGCGGTTCCGCCGTAGGCACGCTCCCAGACCACGCCGACATACGGCGCGAACTGTCGATGGAACTCGTAGCGCAGCCGGAAACCGGCTTCGACCTTGCTGAGTCCACTGCCGATTCCAACCGCCGGATCGTCCTTGCTCCAGGCTTCGCCCTCGACCAGCCACTGGCCGATCAGCCGGTTGGTGAACAGCATTTCGTATTCGGCTTCCGCCCCAAGCCCGACCTGGCCGGACTCGCCCAGGTAGGCCGTGGCTTCGACTTCGAACTTGTACGGGGCAAGACCAATGACACCAAGCGCGGCATAGTTCGCTTCCCAGGCCATGCCGATGCCGTCCTCATCCGCGTCCCAGGCCTCAAGCCGGTCAAGCGACCAGTAGGAGTTGATCGATTCGCCGTGCATTACGTGCGCATCGAGGTCCTGGAACGCCGTGGCCCGATCGGCCGCGGTGATGGCAGGAATCGGCTCGTGCGGCTCCGCGTTC
>NZ_JAAN01000071.1 GCF_000559025.1 Luteimonas huabeiensis HB2
ATGACACCAAGCGCGGCATAGGTGCGCGATGGACCGCCGTCGAAACCGAAGTCATGGCGGACACCGGCGACCGCGTCCCACCAGGGGGCGATGGCCCGACCGTACAGGACTTCCACATCCGCCGACTCGGTGGATCCGCTCGCACGCTCGCCCTCGCTGCGGAGCCAGAGCCGGTTCAAGTCGGAGCCGACCCAGGCTTTCGCTTCCCAGGCCATGCCGGTGATCCATCGTGGAGTGATCGCTGCCGGCAGTGTCCGTAGCCCCGTGTTTCATGGCGCCGTGGTCCATGTTTCCGTGGTCCATGGTCCCGTGATCATTGGAGCTTTTGTCTGTCGGAGTCGGCTGATGTCCGGCGTGTGGGTCAACAGGTTTGGGTGACGATGGTGTCGCAGCGGGCTTCGCTTCCGGGTGGTGCGAGGCGTGGTCCGTCTCCTGCGCCCACGCCGGCGCGAA
>NZ_JAAN01000072.1 GCF_000559025.1 Luteimonas huabeiensis HB2
TGCGGCGTGCCCCCATCCGCCTTCGGCACCTTCCCCCGCAGGCGGGGGAAGGAAAAAACAGGGCGCTCCCCGCTCGCAGGAGACGGCATGCGCCCCGCCAGGCGCAGAAGAGTGCCTTTCGCGCCCTCCGCTATTCCGAACCCGCCATCGCGTACAGCGAATCGCGGTGCGCGGTCGCCAGGTAGGGCTCGACCAGGGCCAGCGGAATGCGCACCCGCCGCACGCCGGCTCCGGCCGGCGCCACCCGGCCCGGGGGGAACAGCAGGTCGAAGCCCATCACCGGGCCATCGGCGCTGAAGACCGGCTCGTACAGGGCGAACGCCGCCGGGTCCGGCATGGTCGCCGCCTCGATCCGCGCCCGCCACGCTGCGTCGTCGGTCCCTCGCATCGCCGCCTCGGCCAGCAGCCCCTCGCGCGCGACCGCGGCGATCGCCGGCCACACCGCGTCGTCCTCGAACCAGTCCCGCAGGGCCAGCACGCGCCCGCTGACGCCGTCGTAGGTGTAGCGCTCGACGATCGGCGCCTCCACGCCCGGCCCGCGCACCGCCTCGCCCTCGCCCTGGGCCACCCGCAGATAGCGGTTGCCGACCAACCCGCGCCAGGCCAGGCGCAATCGCCAGCCGGCCACGTCCTCGCCGCGCGCGCGAGCCGCCGCGGCCTCCGCCTCGAACGCGGCCCGGTGCCGGGCGCTGGCGCCGGCGACCGCCTCGGCCAGCGCCGGGAAGCGCGCCAACGGACCGACCGGATCGATCCGCACGGCGTCCGCCGGCAACACCGTGGCGGACGGCCCGGGCGCGGCCGCGGGGGACGCCGCGTCCGTCGGGGCCTGCGGCGCGCGGCAGCCGCCCAGCAGCAGGGCCAGCGACAACGCCGCGGCGGACAGCAGGGCGGACGCGTGCGGGCGCATGATCGATCCGGAATCGGCGGGCGCGTCGAGCATAGCCGCAAGCCGCCGCGCGGGGCGCCTAGCGCACGTTGACGAAGCCGCCGCGGGTATCGCCGCTGTCGAGGCGCTGGCGCAACTGGGCGGTGCTGAGGCCGAAATCCATCTGGAAGTGCGGACGATCCACCAGGCGGGTCCATTGGCCGCCCCATTCCAGGCCCATGCTTTCGCCGATGCGGCCGATGGCGTCCCAGTCGGTCTCCCAGTTCACGCTGCCGTCCGGCCGCACCTCCACCACGTCGAAGGCCAGCCCGTAGTTGTGGTAACTGCTGCCGCCGCGCGCGTTGGTGACCACGTCGCCGGGCGCGGTGCGACCCTGCGCGTACAGCGCGTCCTGCTCGGCGATCGAGCGATAGCCCTGGGTCACCCGCAACCGGATGCCCAGCTCCTGCTCGACGCGGTTGACGAAGGCGGCCGCGGTCGCGCGCACTTCCGGGTGCAGGCCGGCGATCCGGCGGTCGGTCGCGGCGTCGCCGGTCGCGGCCACCTCCCCGGAGACCGGCGCGGCCTCGCCCGGACCGGCCGACGCGGGCCGTCCCAGTTCGCCCCAGGTCCGGCGACCGACGATGCCGTCCACCTCGATGCCGCGGCTGGCCTGGAAATCACGCACCGCGGCCTCGGTGAGCGGCCCGAAGACACCATCGACCGGCCCCGGATCGAAGCCGCCCCCGACCAGGCCGCGCTGCAGTTCGGAGACGACCGCGCCGCGCGCGCCGTGCTCGAGCGTCGGGGTCGGCCCGTCCGCGGCGACCAGCGCCGGCGGCCGGGCCACCGCACCTTCCGGCAACGCGATGCGCTGGTCCGGATAGATCACGTCGGGATTGAGCACGTCGGGGTTGGCGTCGAGCAGCGCCCGCAGGCCCACCCCGTGATCGCGCGCGATGGTGGACAGCGTGTCGCCGCGCCTGGCGACGTAGACGTCCGTCCCGTGGGCGGCGCCCGCCTCCGTGCCGGCCGGAGACGCAGCGCGATGGGTCACGGCTTCGAGGTTCATGGCGTCGACCTCTCGGTTCGGGGCACCGATGCCGCAGGCGACGACCGCCCTGGGCACTGGCGCCATCCTCCAGCCCCCCGGACGGTCGCGGTAGCTGGGGCGGTCCCTAGGCCGACATTCAGCGCGCGAAAGTGCCGAAGGCGGATGGGGGGCACGCCGCAGGCGTGCGAAGGCGCCCTCATCCGGCGCTGCGCGCCACCTTCTCCCGCTTGCGGGAGAAGGGACGGCATGGTCCCGCTTGCGGGAGAAGGGACGAGATGCGCCCGCTCGCAGGGGAAGGGACGGCATGGTCCCGCTTGCGGGGGAAGGAAAAACAGAGCGCTCCCCGCTCGCGGTGGAAGGCAAGGACGGCGTGGCCCCGCAGAGGGACCTCTTTCGCGCCGCCAACATGCGACCATCGCGACCGGCCCGCATCGACACGTCGTGCACCGGGGTCCACGGATCATGGCGCGCCGCGTCCGCGGGACTCCCCCTCTCCTTCCAGCCGCAGCCGCGCGCTCGGCCGCACGGATATCGCCATGCCCCCAAGCGACCGACGCCACGATCTCACCCAGGGCGCCATCGGCCCGACCCTGTTCGCGTTCGCGCTGCCGATCCTCGGCGGCAACGTGCTGCAGTCGCTCAACGGTTCGGTCAACGCGGTCTGGATCGGGCGTTTCCTCGGCGAATCGGCGCTGACCGCGGTCGCCAACGCCAACAGCATCCTGTTCTTCCTGCTGGGCGCGGTGTTCGGCATCGGCATGGCGGCCACGATCCTGGTCGCGCAGGCGATGGGGCGCCACGACCTGGCCGAGGCGCGACGCGCGATCGGCACCAGCGCGACCTTCTTCACCGCGCTGTCGGTGCTGGTCGCCGCCGCGGGCCTGCCGCTGTCTCGGCAGGTGCTGCAGTGGATGGGGACGCCGCCCGACGCCCTGCCCTACGCCGATGCCTACCTGCGCACGATCTTCCTCGCGGTGCCGTTCCTGTACCTGTTCGCCTTCCTGTCGGCCACCCTGCGCGGCGCCGGCGACGCCCGCACGCCGTTCCTGTTCCTGCTGCTGGTGGTGGCGCTGGACGTGCTGCTGGTGCCGCTGCTGGTGTTCGGCGTCGGCCCGCTGCCGACGCTGGGCATGACCGGCGCGGCGGTGGCGACGCTGCTGGCCAATGCGTCGAGCCTGGCGGCGCTGCTGCTGTGGCTGCGCCATCGCCGCCACCCGCTGTGGATCTCGCGCACCGAGCGCGCGCTGTTCCGCCCCGACTGGACCATCGTGCGCACGCTGGTGCTCAAGGGCCTGCCGATGGGCGCGCAGATGGTGCTGATCTCGCTGGCCATGATCGCGATGATGGCGATGGTCAACCGCCACGGCACCGAGACCACCGCCGCCTACGGCGCGGTGATGCAGCTGTGGACCTACGTGCAGATGCCGGCGATGGCGATCGGCGCGGCGTGTTCGTCGATGGCGGCGCAGAACGTCGGCGCGGACCTGTGGCCGCGGGTGGACGCGACCGCGCGCGCGGGCGTGGGCTTCAACTTCCTGATGACCGGCGCGCTGATCGTGCCGCTGATCCTGTTCGATCGCTGGACGCTGGCGGTGTTCCTGCCCGAGGGCAGCCCGTCGCTGGAAGTGGCCCGGCACATCAACCACATCGGCGTGGGCTCGTTCCTGTTCTTCGGCGTGACGTTCGTGCTGTTCGGCGTGGTGCGCGCCACCGGCGCGGTGATCCCGCCGCTGCTGATGCTGGGGCTGGCGCTGTGGGGCGTGCGGGTGCCGTTCGCCGACGCGCTGCAGCCCGCGCTCGGCGCCGATGCGATCTGGTGGAGCTTCCCGGCCAGCGCGCTGGCGGCGATGCTGATGGCGATGGCCTACTACCGCTGGGGCGGCTGGCGGCGCGCGAAGATGCTCCCGCGCGAGGAGGACCTGGCGGTGCCGGCGGAGATTCCGGCGCAGCCGCCGTCGCCGGTGGCCGAGCCCTGCCCGCGCAGGGCGTCGCCGCCGACCGCCTGACCGCCGGCACCGGCCGCGTCCGCCGCGCCTCCGGCCGCCCCTTGGAGGGCGGCCGCCTCGCGTTCGAGGCGCGCCGGCAGATCGCGGCGGCGCACGCCCTCGCGCCGCAGCGCGCGCAGGCGTTCGAGCATGCGCGCGCGCCGGGCGGGATCGTCGCCGGCGAAGGAGAGCGCCAGGTCGCGGTCCATCCAGCGCCGGAACACGACGAACAGGATCACGTGCAGCGCGATCGCCAGCGCGCTCACCAGGACGACGATGGCGATGTCCCAGCCCATGCCGGCCGCGCCGTCCTCAGTCCCAGCCCGGCATCCGCGCGCGGTCCAGCCCGCCGACCTCGAACACCGCGGTGCGGGTGCCGCCCGCCTTGACCGGGAACTCGATCGACAGCGTCTTCGCGCCGTCGAGCAGCCGCCACAGCGCGCGCTCGTCCTCGACGAACATCGCGATCGCCTCGTCGGTCTCCGGGCGGCTGGCGGCCATGCGCCGCGGCTCGCCGTCGTCCACGGCCACGTTCACCCGGCAGCCGCCGTAGCAGTCGAAGTCGCCGGCCTGCAGCACCAGGTAGCTGCTGCGGCCCCATTCCGGATGGTCGCGGAAGATCAGCTGCACACGCTTGCGGCCGCTGCCGTCGGTGTCCAGCGGCTCGCGCGCGTCGATGGCGGCCGAGCGCTGCTCGCCGCCGGTCACCGCGATCGACTGGTAGCTCCACAGCGCGGCGGTACGCGCCGCCTCGCGCTCGGCACCGGCCTTCTCCGCCACCTCGTCGAAGCGCGCGCGCACGCGCTCGGCGGCTTCGGTATCGGGCCAGCGCATGAACAGCACGTCGCCCTGCGCCTTGGCCAGCGCCCAGTTCTCCTCGGCCACGGCCTTGTCGAAGCCGGCCTCGGCCTCGGAGGCCTGGCGTTCGGCAGCTTCGGCCCGCACGGCGGCCTGCGCCGCGGCCTCGGCTTCGCGGTCGCGGCAACCAGCCAGCGCAAGCGCGGTGGTCAGGACGAGCAGGGGCAGGCGCGGCAGGGACATGGCGGGATTCCGTCGGAACGTGGGACGGCCAGCTTAGGCGGTGCCGCGCCCGCGGTCACCGCCCCCCAGGGCGAATCGACATTCGATCTGCAACGTCGAAACCGCGGCTTCTCCCACGTGCGGACCCATCTTGGCCCTTCTCCCGCAAGCGGGACCACATTGTCCCTTCTCCCGCAAGCGGGACCACACTGTCCCTTCTCCCGCGAGCGGGAGAAGGTGGCGCGCAGCGCCGGATGAGGGCCGCTTTGCACGCCTGCGGC
>NZ_JAAN01000073.1 GCF_000559025.1 Luteimonas huabeiensis HB2
CTCGTAGTCGTTGACGATCACGTAATCGGCGAGTTCGATGAACCCGCGCAGCTCCTCGCCGTTGAACAGCGGCATCGCCTGGCCGGGATCGAACACGAACGGAATGCCGCCTTCGGAGAACTCGCGCGCGTTCTGCAGCATGCCGTCGCGGCCGTCCGGGCCCACCAGGCGGCGTGAACAGCTCGGGGATCTCGCGCACGTAGTCGAGATTGATGCCCAGCTCCTGGAACCACGCGCGGTAGGGGCCGAAGTCCTGGCCCACGGTGCCCATCGGGATCGGGTCGCCGCCCAGAAGCTTGAGGTTGTAGGCGATGTTGCCCGCGCAGCCGCCGAACTCGCGCCGCATCCGCGGCACCAGGAACGAGACGTTGAGGATGTAGATTAACACCGCCTCGCGCCGGGCTCACCAGGCCGGCCCCCGCGGCCCGGCCCCGGTCGTCCGCCGGGGGGCGCCCGGGGCGAGCCGCGGCGGCGGCCGCGCGCGACCAAAAGCGGCGCCGGGCGGCGCTT
>NZ_JAAN01000074.1 GCF_000559025.1 Luteimonas huabeiensis HB2
GACCAGTTCGCCCTTGAGGCGCGCCAGCCGCACCTTGTTGGTCTGCGCCTTGACCACCTCGTTGACCGTGCGCGCCTGCACGAGCGTGGTGCCGCCTGCGGGCAGGCCGGTGGCGAGGTTGGGGGCCGGATCCTCCGCCACCCGCACCTTCACGGTCCGGGAGCCCGTTCCCGCCTTCGGCGGCTCGGAGTTCCGGGTCCAGTCGCGGTCGGCCCGGTCTGGGTCGATGGTGCCGTCCGCCTCGGGCGTGATGCGCCCGGTGCGGATGGCCTTGTGCACGGCGGTGTCCGATACCCCACGGTGGCGGGCGTAGGCGCGAATCGAGATGCCCATGGCCCTTTTCGATCAAGTCATCGTCAGTTCTTGGCCAACACCCGCAGAAAACGCTTGGCTTCACGGGCGAACAGCGCGTTCATCACGTCACCCCGAACCACCCGATCGAAAGGACGCCCGATGAACCCCCACATCCCCGACCTTCTCGCCACCAAGCTCGCCGAGGCCGCCCTGACCGTGCTGGTGCGCACTTGCCGCAAGGAGGTGGCCGCCGCCAGCCGCGACGAGCTCGAAGCCGCCTGCGTCGCCATGCGCGCCCAGGCACGCCCGGCCATCGACCGCTTGCTCGACGACGCCCGCGCCGCACCCTGGGTGGCCGAAGCCGCCTTCCACGCTGCTGCCCTGGATCTCGCGCAAGCCGGCATCTCGGTGTTGCGCAAGGTCTGACGAGCAATGCGAAGCCAAGCAAGAACGCTTGGCTTCTCACGCGAACAGCGCGTTCATCACCTCACCCAATCACCACGCACCAAGGAGCAGACCATGACCCTGCGCATCCGCCAACCCCAGGTCACCGACACCAACGGAAACGCCCTCGGCACCCGCCTGATCCGAATCGAGTTCGACGAGCAAGGCCCAGCGACCGTGATGCACGACGGCCAGCGTTACGACTTCACCGGCAAGACCGGCACCCACCTCAAAACCGGCTTGGCGGTGCGCGAGATGGCCACCGCGCGCGATGCGCGCCTGTGGATCAGCCTCGATGGCGAGCACCTCTGGGAAGACTGACTCGCGCCGATCCATCCCTATCCAGGAGCAGACCATGAGCACCATCACCCTGACCCCCGCCCAGCACGCGATCCTGGCCTACGCCGTCGAGCACACCGGTGGCAAGATCGAGTGGTTCCCCGACAACGTGAAAGGCGGCGCCCGCAAGAAGGTGCTGGACGGCCTCTGCAATCGGGCCCTGATCACCACCATTGGTCCCGACTGGTTTGTCGCCGCCGACGGTTACGAGGCCCTGGGGCGCCCGCGTCCCGCGCCGGCGCCGGTGGAGGCAAACACGGATCTCGAGGCGGAGGTCGCAGCCGCCGAAGCCACCTGGGCACCGCAGCGCGCCGAGACCAAGCCCCGCACCCGCGAGAACAGCAAGCAGGCCCAAGTCATCGCGATGCTCCGGCGCCCGGAGGGCGCGACGGTGCGCCAGATCTGCGAACTCACCGGCTGGCAGGCGCACACGGTGCGCGGCACCTTTGCCAACGCCTTCAAGAAGAAGCTGGGGCTGACCATCACCTCGGACAAGCCCGAGGGCGGCGAGCGCATCTACCGGATCGCGTGATTCGATCGGAATGGGAAGCCAAGCAGAAAACGCGATCGAACGCCAGGCCATCCGATTCGCGGGTGGTCTGCTTGCCCGTCCAGTCCTGCCAGCGCCGCACGATCACGTCCGCATACTTCGGGTCGAGTTCGATCAGGCGCGCCACGCGCCCTGACTTCTCGGCGGCGATCAGGGTGGTGCCGGAACCGCCGAAGGGGTCCAGCACCACGTCGCCGGGACGACTCGAATTGCGGATCGCCCGTTCGACCAACTCCACCGGCTTCATGGTCGGGTGCAGGTCGTTCTTCTGCGGCTTCTTGATCTGCCAGACGTCGCCCTGGTCGCGGTCGCCGCACCAGTGGCGCTCCGCGCCCTCGGGCCAACCGTAGAGGATCGGCTCGTACTGGCGCTGGTAGTCGGCGCGGCCCAGCGTGAAGGTGTTCTTCGCCCAGATGATGAACGTAGACCAGTGGCCGCCGGCAGAGCGGAACGCCGCCTGCAGGGTGTCGAGCTCGCTCGACGACATGGCGACGTAGATCGCGCCGCGGGTGTGGGCAACGAGCAGCGACAGCGCGTCGTAGAGAAAGTCGTGAAAGCCTGCGCCGAGCGCGTCGTTGAGAATGGGACGGTGCTTGCCCCGCAGCTTGTCCTTGGCGCTGTTGGCGTAGTTCACGTTGTACGGCGGATCGGTGAAGACCATGTCCGCCCGCTCGCCGTCCGGGAACAGCTGCGCGTAGGCCTCTGCCGCGGTCGCATCGCCGCAGACCAGACGGTGCGGCCCCAGCCTCCAGACGTCGCCCGGCTTGGACACCGGCTCTTCCGGAATCTCCGGGACGGCGTCGTCCTCGGTCTGGCCTTCGTGCTCTGGCTCCTCACCGGCCAGTAGCTCGGCCAACGCATCGGCATCGAAACCGGTCAAATCGAGGTCGAAGCCATCGTCCTGCAGCGCCTCCAGTTCGATGCGCAGCAGGGCATCGTCCCAGGTCGCGAGTTCCGCGAGCCGGTTGTCCGCGAGCACCAGGGCGCGGCGCTGGGTCGGCGTCAGGTGATCGAGCACCACCACCGGCACGGTGGCCAGACCCAGCTTACGCGCCGCGGCAAGCCGCCCATGGCCCGCGACCAGCACACCGTCGGCGCCGGTGAGAATGGGATTGACGAAGCCGAACTCCGCGATGGAGGCCGCGATCTGGGCGATCTGCTCGTCCGAGTGCTGGCGGGC
>NZ_JAAN01000075.1 GCF_000559025.1 Luteimonas huabeiensis HB2
CCGCAGGCGTGCAAAAGCCGCTCTCATCCGGCGCTGCGCGCCACCTTCTCCCGCTTGCGGGAGAAGGGACGAGATGCGCCCGCTTGCGGGAGAAGGGACGACATCCACCGGCTTGCGGCAGAAGGGACGGCTCCGGCGCTGCAGCTCGAACGTCGATATCCCCTCGCGCCGCCGTGCCGAAGGTCGCCCTGGCCGCCCTGCTGTGCCTGCTCGCGCTGCCGGCCTGGGCGCAGGCCTTGCCGCAGGCGTTGCGGACGCTGCCGGCCGCCGAGCGCACCCGGATCGAAGCGCAGGCGCGGCAATGGGCCGCGCTGCCGCCGGCGCAGCGAGAGGCGCTGCGCCAGCGCATGGCGCAATGGGATGCGTTGCCGCTGCCCGAACGGCAAGCGCGGCGCGCGGCCTGGGCGGTCTGGGAGACCCTGCCGGAAGCCGAGCGTGCCCGCCTGCGCGCCACCGCCGCCGCCTACGCCCGCATGCCGGAAGCCCAGCGCCGCGAACTTGCCGAGCGCTATGCCGCGCTCGACGCGCTCGAGCGCGAGGGCTGGGGCCTGGGCACCGTGCTCGGCGCCGAATGGCCGCAGTTGCACGGCCTGTTCGCGCTGGTGCCCGGCGACCAGCGCGCCGAGCTGCTGGCGATGCTGCGCGCCCTCGACGAACGCGCCCGCGCCGACCTGGCGATCGTCGCCCAGCGCACCCCGCCCGAGGAGCGCGACGCCCTGCGCCGCAAGCTGCTGTCGATGCCCGCGCCGGTGCGCGCCGACTGGCTGCGCGGGCAGGCCTCGCCGGATTAGCCGTATCGGCATTCGCCGCGCAAAGGCGATCCTTTCCATGCTGTTTTTCCCTTCCCCCGCAAGCGGCGAGCACCCTGTTTTCCCTTCC
>NZ_JAAN01000076.1 GCF_000559025.1 Luteimonas huabeiensis HB2
CGGTCACCACGTTGCCCAGCGCGCCGGTCGCATCCGCGTTCACCGTCGCGGTGTAGCTCAGCGCATAGGTGCCCGGCAGCGTCCCGGCCGGCAGCGTGCAGCTCAGCGCGCCGCTGCAGGCGAACGCGCCGGCATCGGTCACCTCGCCGAAGCTCAGCCCCGCGCCCAGCGTGTCGGTCAGCGTCAGCACCTCGGTGGTCGCCGAGTTGGCGATGGTCACCGTCAGCGTGTAGGTCAGCGTGTCGCCCGGCGACACCTCGCTGCCCGAGGCCGGATCGGACGTCTTCGCCACCACGATCGAGGTCGGCACGACTTCGTGCTCGGTCTCGCAGGTGGTGCAGACCGGATCCGGGTCGTTGCCGCCCGGCGGATTGCTCGCGGTCACCACGTTGCCCAGCGCGCCGGTCGCATCCGCTAGGTGCCCGGCAGCGTGCCGGCCGGCAGCGTGCAGCTCAGCGCGCCGCTGCAGGCGAACGCGCCGGCGTCGGTCACCTGGCCGAAGCTCAGGCCCGCGCCCAGCGTGTCGGTCAGGGTCAGCACCTCGGTGGTGGCTGCGTTGGCGATCGTCACCGTCAGCGTGTAGGTGAGGGTGTCGTTCGGCGACACCTCGCTGCCCGAGGCCGGGTCCGCGCTCTTGGACACGTGGATCGCCGAAGCGAGCGGGTGTTCGGTCTCGCAGCTGGCGCAGGTCGGCGGCGGAGCGCCCGGATCGTTCGGATCGCCACCGCCGGTGGGCACCACGGCGTTGCCGACCGAGGTCTGCGCGTCGGCATCGACGGTCGCGGTGTAGACCACGCTGTAGCTGCCCGGCGCGGCGCCGGCCGGCAGGGTGAAGGTACGCACGCTGCCGCTGCCGCCGGCGACGAAGTCGCCCGCGTTCACCACCTGGCCGAAGGTCAGGCCGGCGCCGAGGCTATCGGTCAGCACCACGTCGGACTGCGTGTTCGCGTTGCCGACGGTCACGCTCAGCGTGTAGGTGAGGGTCTGGCCCGCGAGTACCGCCGCACCGGACGCCGGGTCGGCGGTCTTCGCCACCGCAACGGTCGGCGCCAGCGGGTGCTGGGTCTCGCAGTTCGCGCAGGTCGGCGGCGGAGCGCCGGGGTCGTTCGGATCGCCGCCGCCGATAGGCACCACGGCGTTGCCGACCGGGTGAAGGTACGCACGCTGTCGCTGCCGCCGGCGACGAAGTCGCCCGCGTTCACGACCTGGCCGAAGGTCAGGCCCGCACCCAGCGTGTCGGTCAGCACCACGTCGGACTGCGTGGGCGAGTTTTCCACCGTGACGCTCAGCGTGTAGGTGATGGCCTGGCCGGCGACGACGGCATCCCCGGACGCGGGGTCGGCCGTC
>NZ_JAAN01000077.1 GCF_000559025.1 Luteimonas huabeiensis HB2
CCTCTACGGGCCGCTGGTGATCGAGCCACTCGAGCCCGAGCCCTTCGCCTATGACCGCGATTACGTGGTCATGCTCAGCGACTGGACCGACCTGGATCCGCAGCGTCTGTTCGCCCGGCTCAAGAAGCGGTCGGATTTCGACAACTTCTCCAAGCAGACCGTGGGCGACTTCTTCGCCGACGTGAAACAGCACGGCCTGGCCGCCACGGTCGAAGATCGCAAGATGTGGGGCCAGATGCGGATGACACCGACCGACCTGTCGGACGTCAACGGCAACACCTACACCTACCTGTTGAACGGCACGACCTCGCTCGGCAACTGGACCGGACTGTTCCGGTCCGGCGAGAAGGTACGCCTGCGCTTCATCAACGGGTCCGCGATGACCTACTTCGACGTGCGCATCCCGGGCCTGAAGATGACCGTGGTCGCAGCCGATGGCCAGTACGTGCATCCGGTCACGGTCGACGAATTCCGCATCGCCACCGCCGAGACCTTCGACGTCATTGTCGAACCGACCGGGCAGGATGCGTTCACCATCTTTGCCCAGGACAGTGGCCGTACCGGCTACATCAGCGGCACGCTCGCCGTCA
>NZ_JAAN01000078.1 GCF_000559025.1 Luteimonas huabeiensis HB2
CTGCTGCTCGACCACGGCGGCGATCCGAACACCCGCAACGCCAACAACGAGGCCCTGCTGTTCCACGCCTTCATCAAGCAGAACCAGTGGCGCAACGTGCAGTTGCTGGTGGAGCGCGGGGCGGACGTCAATGCCAACGTTTCCGCAAGCAGGACGATTACGAACATCTATGCCGGCCGTGGCGGTTTCATGATGGTGCACCGGCTCATGCGCAAGAATCTGGGCTTCCCCTTTGAGGAAGACCAGATTCCGCTGCTTTGAGGAACGCAGACAAGGAGGATGGGAATGTCGACCAGGCACCAGGAGCAGCAGGCGCTGCTCGAGCAACTGCGAGCGAGCGGGAATCCGGCGCTTCGGCAGCGCGCGAACGAGCTCCAGGAGCACTACCACGCGCGCGAGATGGCGGGGCTGTCGCACGATGTCTACGATTCCGCGCGGGAAACGGGAACTCCGCCCAGCGGTTGGGT
>NZ_JAAN01000079.1 GCF_000559025.1 Luteimonas huabeiensis HB2
ACGCTGTCGACGGACCTGGCGGCGGCGTTGCCGCTGGACACGGTGCAGGCGCTGGCGCTGACGCGTCGGGGCCAGAACGCGCGGCTGACATTCGCGGGCACGGCGGGCCAGACGGTGGCGCTGCAGGTGGCGGGCCAGACGACAACCCCTTCGGGGCGGCAATCGTACTACCGGGTCTATCGTCCCAACGGCACGCAGCTGGCGACCACGAACACGGCCGGGTCGGCAACGCTGAACCTGCCGAACCTGCCGGAGACGGGCGAGTACCAGATCTTCGTGGACCCGTACTACGGCGAGACGCTGCAGGCGCAGGTATTGCTGGCGAGCGGAACGACCGGTGGCGAGGCGATCGATGGTGAGAGCGGGGAGTACGCCACGACGGTGCCGGGCCAGAACGTATACCTGACCTTCGCGGCCTCCGAGGGTCAGCGCCTGGGGTTGGGCATCAGCGACCTGGTGGTGTCGACGGGTACCTATGTCAGCGTCAACGTCTACCGCCCGGACGGCAGCGCGCTGACGAGCGCGACCTGCTACCAGAGCAACAGCGGCTGCGGCCTGAACATCAACGCCAGCGTGGCCGGGACCTACAGCGTGGTGGTGAGCCCTCAGAACGGCAGCCAGACGGCGAGCTTCAAGACGACGCTGTCGACGGACCTGGCG
>NZ_JAAN01000080.1 GCF_000559025.1 Luteimonas huabeiensis HB2
CGGATGGCCTGGCGTTCGATCAGGCGGCGACTTCCTCCTCGACGATCTCGCAGTGAATCACGAACCCGGTCAGATAAGGAAGCCCGCGCGGGATACCGTAGTCCTTACTGGTGCGGCGTCCGATGGTCCATTCCATCCACTGCCGGGTGGCGGCGCGGATCGCGTCGTGGAGGGCATGGCCCGCATGCTTGCGGTTGAGGACTTCGTCCGCGAAGTGGCGTCCGTGGCGGCTGTCGAGGAAGGCCCGCACCGCTTCGAAGGGCTGTCCCGTGGCGTCGTAGATGGCGTTCATCGCGATGGGCCAGGCGGCTTGCGCGTGCGCGTCCATCGTGCCCCAGAAGCCCCAGGCTTCGTTGCGGGTGGCGGGGATCGTTTTGGCTGTGGTCATCGTTGTCTCCTTCGTTGATCGTTGCGACACACGTATGAACGCGCTGTTCGATCAGGAAGCCAAGCTCAATCTCAATCATCTCGCGTCGTCTGTTGGCGACCGGTTACGGCGGCCAGCTTGGCGCGGGCCGACGCGCTTTCCCAGTGGCAGGGTCCGTTGCCGTGCGCAGCCTCTTCGCTCCAGCGGGCCAGGATTTCGTCATCGCTCCAGCCCTTGGCGGTGAGGTAGGCGTAGTCGTCGGCGTCGTAGTTGCTGTGGGTGAGGATGGCGCGGGTGGGTTTCATGCTGTGCTCCTTGGCGTGGATGGTTGCGACACCCGTATGAACGCGCTGCCGGCGCGGGAAGCCAAGCGTTTTCTGCTTGGCTTCCC
>NZ_JAAN01000081.1 GCF_000559025.1 Luteimonas huabeiensis HB2
CAGATCGCCAACGTGGCGGCCGGCACCGAGGCCACCGACGCGGTGAACCTCGCGCAGCTGGAGGACGCGACGGCCGACAGCAAGTACTTCCGCGCCACCGGCGACGGCGAGGCGTACGCGGACGGGCTCGACGCGACGGCCTCGGGTTCCAACGCGCTGGCCCAGGCCGACTACGCGACCGCGGTGGGCTCGACCAGCAGCGCGTTCGGGGTGGGGGCCTCGGCGTTCGGCAGCGGCGCGACGGCCTATGGCACGTACTCGTACGCCTCGGGCTACAACAGCGTGGCCGAGGGCGATTCGAGCACGGCGGTGGGCGGCTGGCTGTACTACGAGGACGAAGCCGGCAACGTGGTGCTGGATCAGACGACGACGGCGTCGGCGCTGGGCGCATCGGCGCTGGGCGCGGGCGCGCAGGCGACCGGTTTCCTGAGCACGGCGGTCGGCGCGGCGGCGACGGCGGAGGGCGCGCAGTCGATCGCGTCGGGTTACAGCAGCACGGCATCGGGGGAGTACGCGACGGCGCACGGCGGCTTCAGCGAGGCGGCGGGCTACCAGGCCACCGCGCTCGGCTACGGCGCGGCGGCGGCGACGGACTACTCCACGGCGGTGGGCGTGGCGGCGACGGCGGGCGGCGTGGGCGCGGTCGCGGTGGGCGAGTACAGCGAGGCCACCGGCGACGAGAGCGTCGCGGTGGGCGGGACGACGTTCTTCGGCTTCATCCCGGCGCGCGCGAGCGGGACGGGGGCGGCGGCGTTCGGCGCCGGCGCATGGGCGACGGAGGACTACACGACGGCGGTGGGCTGGAACGCCTGGGCGGACGCCACCAGCGCGACGGCGGTGGGCGAAAGCGCGACTGCGCTGGCGGAGAACAGCGTGGCGCTGGGCGCGGGCTCGGAAGCCGACCGCGCGAACACGGTGGCGACGGCGAGGCGTACGCGGGCGGGCTCGACGCGACGGCCTCGGGCTCCAACGCGCTGGCGGAGGCCGACTACGCCACCGCGGTCGGCTCGAGCAGCAGCGCGTTCGGGGTGGGGGCCTCGGCGTTCGGCAGCGGCGCGTTCGCGCAGTCCGACCAGGCGACCGCGGTCGGCTTCAACGCGACCGCCTGGGGCCGGAACAGCGCGGCCTTCGGCGCGGGCGCGAGCGCGCAAGGCCCGGCCAGCGTGGCGGTCGGCGGCGCGGCGGTCGACGAAGACGGCGAGCCGCTGCTGGTCGATGGCAGCGGCAATCCGATCGAGACCGGCGCGACCAGCGCGGGCGTCGGCGGAACGGCGGTGGGCGCGAGCGCGGAAGCGTCCGGCTTCGCGTCCTCCGGTTTCGGCGTCGGCGCGTATGCGGCGGGCGCGCAGTCCACCGCGGTCGGCGCGGTCGCCAACGCGGTCGGGGACTACGCGACGGCGGTCGGCACCCAGAGCCTCGCCACCGGCACCAGCAGCGTGGCGGTCGGCGGCCCTGCCGATCTGATTCCGGGGCTGGGGATCTTCGTCAACACCGAGGCCTCGGGCGAAAGCGCGTCCGCGTTCGGCGCGGGCGCCATCGCGTCCGGCGACAACAGCGCCGCGGTCGGTACGCTGTCGGAAGCCGCGGGCGATGGCAGCACCGCGCTCGGCTACTTCGCCTATGCGCCCGGGGTCAACGCCTCCGCGCTGGGCGCCGAGAGCTGGGCCAGCGGCGAGCTCAGCACCGCGGTGGGCTACTACAGCACCGCCAGGGCGGCCAATTCGGTGGCGCTGGGCGCGAATTCGGTGGCCGATCGCGCCGACACCGTCT
Organism: Luteimonas huabeiensis HB2; assembly: GCF_000559025.1. Taxonomy (GTDB): domain Bacteria; phylum Pseudomonadota; class Gammaproteobacteria; order Xanthomonadales; family Xanthomonadaceae; genus Luteimonas; species Luteimonas huabeiensis. The sequence goes on from NZ_JAAN01000081.1 coordinate 1,771, forward strand.
CGGTCGGCGCGGCCGGGGAAGAGCGGCAGATCGCCAACGTCGCGGCCGGCACCGAGGGCACCGACGCGGTGAACCTGGACCAGCTGCAGGCCGCCACCGCCGCCAACAAGTACTTCGCGGCCACCGGCGAAAGCGAGGCGCATGCGGTCGGCGCGGACTCCACCGCCGCCGGCTCCGGCGCCTATGCGGAGGGTGACTACAGCATTGCGGTCGGCTCGGCCAGCAGCGCCTTCGGCGAAGGCGCGACCGCGTTCGGCAGCGGCGCTGTCGCGGAAGGAAGCAGCGCGATCGCGATCGGACTCAACAGCACCGCGACGGCCGATGGCGCGGTCGCCATCGGCGGCCTGGGCCAAGCCTACGACGAGTACAACTTCCCGATTCTCGACGAGGACGGCAATCCGGACATGGTCGCGACCCAGGCGGCGGCGAACGCCACCGCAGTCGGCTCCGGCGCGCTGGCGACCGGCGAAAGCGCTTCCGCGTTCGGCAGCGGCGCGCAGGCCCTGGGCGGCAACAGCGTCGCCAGCGGCATCAAGTCGCGTGCGACCGGCGAATGGAGCACCGCGATCGGCAGCAACGCCTGGGCCAGCGGCGGCGACGCCACCGCGACCGGCGCCTACGCCTGGGCCACCGCGAACGGCGCGACGGCCTTCGGCACCTCGGCCTGGGCGACGGAAACCAACGCGTCCGCGTTCGGCTACGGCGCGTGGGCGGCCGCGGGCGGGGCCACGGCGCTCGGCATGGACACCTGGGCCGACGGCGTGAGCGCGGTGGCGATCGGCCGCGGCGCGCTCAGCACCGCCGACTACGCCCTGGCGATCGGCGCCACCACCCTGGCCGACGGCGCGAACGCCATCGCCCTGGGCCGCGGCTCGCTGAGCCTGGCGGACAACGCGGTGGCGATCGGCTGGCGCGCGACCGTGCTGGACACGGGCGGCAGCAGCCTGGCCCTGGGCGCGAACGCCTTCGCGCAGGCGGGCAACAGCGTCGCGCTCGGCGCCGGCTCGCTGGCCGATCGCGAGAACACGATCTCGGTCGGCGCCTCGCAGTCCTGGACCGACGACTACGGCGTGACCCACGAGGCCTCGCAGCGGCAGATCGCCAACGTCGCCGCGGGCACCGAGGACACCGACGCGGTGAACCTGGAGCAGATGCGCGCAGCGGTCGCGAAC
>NZ_JAAN01000082.1 GCF_000559025.1 Luteimonas huabeiensis HB2
TCGGAGGTCAGGTTGCCGTTGACGTCGTAGGTCAGCGCGGCGCCGCTCGATTCAGCACACCTGCGGTCAACCGCATGTCTTGACGTGCCTCCCCTTCCTTCCTTGTTCAAGAAGATCGTCAATCTCCTGCAATGCATTGCTGAGCGACCTAACTCCCTTGGGCTCGCCACCCCCAACGGTAGAATTAATATCCAGGTAAAACCAAATTTTTAGCGGTGGAAATTTATAAAGCGCGTAGTATCGCTCCAGATAATGCACCCAGACATCCTGAGCTGCGACCTTACCTGCAACCGGGTGATCGATACCACCTAACGAGAACGAACCAAAATTAACCCTTACCTTCCGCTCATCGCGTCGATGGATCTGGACTTCAGCCTGAAATATTCGCCCCTCTACCGACTTCCTAACCCGACCAAAGGGAAACGATTTTCTTATCTCCGCAGAGGCTAGATCTTCTTTACTAAGCGGAACAGAATCATAGTTCATTGATGCAAAAACGGGAAGGACAGCATCCCGAATAACTGCCTCCACTTTGCGCTTCTCAGTTGCAGCCACATCCGCCTCCAGCAATCGCTCCGCCTGCTGCACCGCCGATCGCTCCGCCACCTACAGCCCCGGCTCTGCCCACGAGATCATAACCCCACCTCTCGACCCGATATGCATCTCCCACTCCCCTTTGGGCTGCGCGCTGGGCCGCAGTCAATCCGGAGCTACCGAACTTTGATTCCACGTAATAAGTAGCCCCTCTCCACGACCTCCATGTGCTATCGACCACCGTTCTATATCCAGGGATGCTTCTAGTCTGAGTTTCAATTAACCGGCTTCCCTTGAGCTTATTATTGGCTATGGAGAGCGCCTCTCCGACTCGACCTTTTGTTGAGTTCGTCATTCCCCTAGCAGCTCTCGTGAGGGCATTGGCCCCAAGGCCACCGCCAACGGCGCCAAGGGCAGTCGCTGTAAGTAGCGCCCCCACATCTAAGCAGCCCCAGTTGCCTCCATTTTGTATTAGCTGAGAAACCAACTCGATACCGAAACCAACGCCAGCCCCGACGCACCATGGACAATTGCCAGAGGGATCCGATAAAGAAACTGGATCACCAATAACGTAAGCGTAGAGATTGGCATCCCCACCGGCCAGCCCGATCGAATCTTCAGAAACAAACCGCCCCATCCCCGGATGGTAGTACCGGGCCCGGTAGTAGTACAGCCCGCTCGCGTCCTGCTCGCGGCCGGTGTAGCGGTACGGATTCTGGATCGTGGCATTGGCCGGATGCGTGCCGCCGTAGGGGTCGTAGTCGTAGCTCTGGACGACGCCGCCGTTGCTGTCGGTTAGCGCTCGGGTGCTGCCCAGGGCGTCGGTCAGGAAGTAGTGCCGGTTCGCACCCGAACCTCTCGCGTAGCGTTCGTCGATGTTGAGACCCGCCAGGATCGGGACGACGGTC
>NZ_JAAN01000083.1 GCF_000559025.1 Luteimonas huabeiensis HB2
TCCGCCTGCAGTTCCACCGCATCGGCGCGCTCGCGCGCCGCCTGCAGCCGGTCGGCTTCGCGGCCCAGCAGCCACAGCGCGGCCAGGAACAGCAGGATGCCCGCACCCGCCAGGGCCGCCAGCGCCAGCCACGCGCCGCGCACGGCCTGGGCCAGGATCCGGTTCGATTGCCGCTGCATGTCCTGCACCGACGCGGCCAGCGCCTGCTGGAATGCCTCCAGTTCCCGCTGCCGTTCCTGCCGCAGCGCGGCCTGCGTTTCCCGCAGTTGCGCCGGCAATCCCGCCACCAGGCCATCCAGCCGGCCCGACGCGGCCACCATACGGTCCAGCAGCTGCCGCGTTCTGTCGTCCATCCCCATGCACTCCTTTTCTCAATACGACAGGCCCGGCTGCATCTGCGACGACTGCTCGCGCTGCTGCGCCTGCGACAACGCCAGCGCGTCCTGCTCACGGCTCTGCGAGATGAGCCGCTCCAGGCTCTGCTCCAGCGGCTGCGCGATGGCCTCGTACCGATCCACCACCAGGTAGCGCGAATCCAGCGCGTTGCCCGGGTTCGCCCAGCGCGCCGCCAGGCCCTGGCCGTCTTCGGTCGGCGCCAGCGTCTCGATGCCGCGCAGACCCGATGCCTGCGCCCGGCACGCGATCGCCCCGGCCATGTCTTCCATTTGCAGCCGGCCGGCATAACCCGCCGCCTCCGGGCCCAGCCGCTCCAGGTGCGCGATCGCCTGCCCGAACAGCGGATGGTCGCGCCCCGGCAGCGCCTGCTGCCGGTCGAGTTCGCGCCGTTCCGCCTCGGCGCACACCTGCTGCCCGCGCGGCGACGCCACGAACGCGATCGAGGCCTCGCGCATGCCCGCCTCGTCCCCGGCGTCTAGCGCGGCCAGGTAGCGCTCGACCAGCGCATCGCCGGTGCCCCGCTGTTCGGCCTCCCGCTGCGCGACCGCCTGCTCGCGCGCCTCCCGCAGCCACGCCAGCATCGGATCGACGTGCTGGTGCGTGCCCAGGGTGTGCTGGAACAGATGCTGCGTCGGCGGCGACTGGCTGCTGTCGTAGTACGCCTGCTGGCCCGCATGGCCCGGCCCCAGGTCGATGCCCACCTCCTCCAGCAGCTTCTCCGACA
>NZ_JAAN01000084.1 GCF_000559025.1 Luteimonas huabeiensis HB2
CCGGCGCCTCGGCGTCCTCGAAGCCCGGGTAGTCGACGATCGACAGCACCCCGTGCGCGCGCAGCCCGGCCTGGATCGAGTCCACCAGCAGCAGCGCGCCGTGCGCGCGGGTCAGCCGGCGCGCGGCGTCGTAGAAGGCGCGGGGCAGGGCGCGGCCGGGGTCGCCTTCGCCCATCACCGGCTCCAGGGTGCGGCCGTGGAAGCTGCCCTTGACCACGATGCGCCGGACCATCGCGGCGGGGTAGCGGCCGCCCGGATCGGTCTGCAGGCGGGTGTTGATGTCGGCGATGCGCGCGGCCAGGCCGACCGACTCGGAGCCGGCCGGAATCGTGCAGCACCGCGCCCTTGAGGGTGACCACCCAGGGCCCGCGCGCGGCCAGCGCGACGTAGGGGTTCACGCCGTCGGCGGGATAGAAGTTCACGTAGCCGGCCTGCACGGCGCGCACCTGCGCATCCTCGTCCAG
>NZ_JAAN01000085.1 GCF_000559025.1 Luteimonas huabeiensis HB2
AACGGGACGTTGCTGACGAGCACGACCACCACGTCGGGCACGACGTTGAACCTGACGAACCTGCCGGAGACGGGCGATTATCAGGTATTCGTAGACCCGTATTACGGCGAGACGCTGCAGGCGCAGGTGCTGCTGGCGAGCGGAACAACCGGTGGCGAGGCGGTGGATGGCGATGGCGGCGAGTACGCCACGACGGTCGCCGGTCAGAACGTATACCTGACGTTCCCGGCGTCGGCCGGCCAGCGTCTGGGTCTGGGCATCAGCGATCTGGTGGTGTCGACGGGCAGCTACGTAAACGTGTACGTCTACCGTCCGGATGGCAGTCATCTGACGAGCATGAGCTGCTACCAGAGTACCAGCGGTTGTGGCTTGAACGTGTCGGCAGGCACCGCGGGTACCTACAGCGTGGTGGTGCAGCCGGTGGGAGCGTCGCAGACGATGAGCTTCAAGACGACGCTGTCGACGGATCTGGCGGTGGCGTTGCCGCTGGACACGGTGCAGGCGCTGGCGCTGAGTCGTCGCGGCCAGAA
>NZ_JAAN01000086.1 GCF_000559025.1 Luteimonas huabeiensis HB2
GCGACGACGACGTGGTCGGCGTGCTGGAGGTGAAGTCGCTGATCGACCGCCTCGACGAACCCAGCTTCGACCTGTTCAAGTACCTGCGCGAGCCGCTGTTCGTGTCCGAATCGACGCCGGCGATGAAGCTGCTGGAGATCCACACCGCCGCCGGCATGACGATCGCCCGCTTCGGCCGCATCCCGAACACCGGGGAATCCTTCGAGTGGGCCGGCTGGCGGATCGAGGTCGTCGATCTCGACGGGCCGCGCGTGGACAAGCTGCTGCTGCAGCGGCTGCCCGAGACGGCGGTGGACGGCGCGCAGTTGCTGATCGGCCTGCGCAAGCCCTGGCTGCCGCGCCCGATCGCCGAGCGCGGGCCGCAGCGCGGCACCCTGGTCCGCTTCGAGCGGCGCATCGCCCCTTGGCTACAGCGGCTGGAGCGCCTGGTGCGGCCGCGCCTGACC